>MKSW01000001.1 GCA_001897425.1 Actinobacteria bacterium 69-20
GCAGCGGTCATCCTGTCAGCCTGCATCGTCTGGGCACGCCTATTAGGAGACACACCCTAGCGCGACTGGCACGACTAGCGCGGCTAGCACGGTGCGGCCGGTACCGGGCTGGACGTACCGGGTGCGCGCGTGGGAGTACCTGATGCGGCAGTGGCGGCCGTATTTCGTGTCCGGCCTGGTGGAGGCGGTCGGCGGCCCCGCCTTGTACCTGCTCGCGCTGGGCCTCGGCATGGGCACGCTGGTCAACAGGAACGGAGCCGCCGCGCTCGGCGGCGCCACGTACGTGCAGTACATCGCCCCGGCGCTGCTGTGCGCCGCCGCCCTGCAGATCGCGTTTTCGGAGTGCTCCTTCGCGACGTTCGGTCGGATCAAGTGGCGGCGGACGCTCTGGGGGATCACCGCGACCCCCATCGCGCCGGAGATTGCCGCGGACGCGCACGTGATGTTCATCTCCACCCGGCTCACGCTTTCCGCGGTGCTCTACTACCTGGTGCTGCTCGTGTTCGGTGTGGCCGGCGGGCCGGCCGGGTTGCTGATGATCCCGATCGCGGTGCTCTCCGCGATGGCGGTCGGCGTATGGATCCTGGCGCTGTCCGCGACCATCGAGGACGACGCGGCGGTCGTCTTCAACCTCGTCATGCGGTTCGGGATCATTCCGGCGACGCTGTTCTCCGCATCGTTCTTCCCCATCGAGCAACTGCCCTGGGTGGTCCGGCCGCTCGCGTGGCTCTCGCCGCTCTGGCACGGGAACGAGCTGGCCAGGGACGCGGCGCTGGGCGGCCTGCCGGTGTGGCGGGTCGCCCTGCACCTCGCGGTGCTGCTGGCCCTGTTCGCCGCTGGGTTCGTGGTGGCGCGCCATCGTTTTCGATCGCGGCTCGCGTCATGAGCCGAGAACCGGATATGACGCAGTTCGCTGCGTCGGGCGCCGCGGGGGAAGCCGCGCCCGCGGGGCGCGGGATTCCTACACCCGAATCGGCGAGAACATCGTCATACTCGGCGGTTTCACGCCCCGGTGGCGGACTGGTCGGGCGGATCATCCCGGTGCGGATGTACGCGGGCCGCTCCCGGGTGATGCTGGAGCGATCCCTGCTCACCACGCGGACCATCAAGTGGACACTGATCTCCGGGTTCTTCGAGCCGCTGTTCTACCTGCTGGCGATGGGCGCCGGGATGGGGTCGCTGATCGGCACGGTGGAGGGGCCGACGGGGCCGGTGGCGTATGCGGCGTTCATCGCACCCGGGCTGCTCGCGACCTCGGCGATGAACGGGGCCGTGTTCGACTCGACGACCAACGTGTTCTTCAAGCTGCGCTACGCGAAAACCTATGACGCCATGCTCGCCACCTCGCTCGGGCCCGTCGACGTGGCGCTGGGCGAGATCGGCTGGGCGCTCGGGCGGGGCGCGACGTACGCGGTGACCTTCGAGATCGTCATGCTGGCCATGGGTCTGGTGCACTCGCCGTGGGCGATCCTGGCGGTTCCGGCGGCGGTGCTGATCGCGTTGGGCTTCGCGGCGATCGGCATGGCGGTCTGCACGTTCCTGAAGACGTTCCAGCACCTCGACTGGGTCACCATGTCGCTGCTACCGATGTTCCTGCTGTCGACGACGTTCTTCCCGCTGTCGGTGTACCCGCGGGCGGCGCAGTTCGTGGTCGAGGCGATGCCGCTGTACCACGGCATCGAGATGGTCCGGGCACTGACGCTCGGGGCGGTGGATTGGTCGATGGTCGGGCACGTGGCGTACTTCCTGGCCGTGGCCGTGGTGGGCGTGTCGGTGACGTCGCGCCGCCTGGAAAAGCTGCTGCTGACGTGAGCCGGCGGGCCGGTTGGGCGCGCCGAGGCAGGCGGTGTGGGATACTGACAGGGCACGGCGTTGCAAAAAGCGGCCCGTGCCCGATCCGGCCGCGGCCGGTCGCGTGGGATTCCGGCGCGTGAGAGGCGCCGTCTGCTGGTGCCAGCGGGTGAGAGCCGCAGGCCGAGTGAGTCCCGGCGCGATCAAGGTTCGCGCGGGATCGGCCCCACGCTGACTTCCCGCTGCGTTCGATTCGGTCCGGTGCCTGATTGGCCCGGTTCGATTCGGATGCGGAGGACATGATTTCCGCCGATGAGGACCCCTGTGCGGACGCGCCGATGCGCGCCCGGGGGTAGGCGGGAAAGGACCCGTATCACGATGCCGTCAACCACCACTCTCGGTTCCACCGGCGGTCCCGCTCCCGCGCTGACCGAAGCCCTCGCCGACCTGCCGCCGCGGGTCCGCGTCCACGATCTCGCTCGGCGCGCCGGGCTCAGCTCTAAGCAGGCGATCGACGCGCTGGCCGCCGCCGGTGTGCCGGTCGGGTCGGCATCGTCGTCGATCGATCGCGATGTCGCCGAGGCCCTGCTGACCTCGCTTCTGGGTGGTGCCGCCGGTGCCGTCGGCGCGGCCGGAAATGCGGGCAATCGGCGCCGTGCGGATCAGCCGAGCAGGGCTGGCAAGAGGGCCGATCAGGCCGCCCAACCGGACAAACCCGCGAGGGCCGCGACGAAGGGTGACCGGTCCGCAGGTACGCAGCGCGATCGGGCCGCCACAGCCAAGGGTGCAGGCGACCAACCCGCGCGTTCGGCGGAGATTCCGGCGAACAACGCGCCCGCGGCGCGGAAAGGGCGGGCCGCCAAGCCTGCCACGGCAGCCGAGCCGGCCGCGGATCACGCACGCGCGGCCGAGTCCCCGGACGGCACGGCGCCGGGGCGGCAGGGCGCCGCTCGGAGGAGCCGCGGCCGATCCGCAGCAGGCTCCGGCGCGCCGGCCGATGTGGTGTCGCCGTCAGCGGGCGAGGTACAGCAACACGAAGCGACCGGACAGCAGGATCGGCACGATGGGGGCGGCGACGGCGAGTCCGCCCACGGCCGCCGGCGTCGTCGCGGCGGGCGGGGTCGTCGCAGCGGTCGGGGCGGCAGCGACGGCGTCGTCGACGCGTCCCTGCCCGGACCGAGCGAAGCTCACGCCGACGGCACCGAACCGGCCGTCGAGCCGGCCGCCGAATCAGCCGCTGCGGCGGACGGGGTCGACGCGGCCGAGCTTGCCGAGCCCCCCGTGGCAACCGGCCGCCGCCGCGCGCGGGGCGCGCGCCGGGAGCCGGCGGGCGGTCACGACGCAGACCACGAAGACCGGGAAGACACAGTCTCCGAGGCGGATGTCGACGCCGAAGCGGAGGACGGCGAGGACGAAGGTTCGAGCTCCCGTCGCCGTCGCCGTCGGCGCCGCCGCCGGTCGGGATCGGCAGGCGGAGCCGAGGGCGCCCTCGATGAGGATGAGCCGGCTCGCCGCAGCTCGACGGACGTGTCGACCGCCGGCGCCGTGCAGGGCGTCCGCGGCTCGACCCGGCTCGAGGCGAAGCGGCAACGCCGCCGGGACAGCCGCGACTCCCGCCGCAGGCCGCAGATCCTGTCGGAGGCGGAGTTCCTCGCCCGGCGCGAGTCGGTGGACCGCGTCATGGCCGTGCGGCAGCGCGGCGACCTTGCGCAGGTCGCGCTGCTGGAGGACGGTGTCCTCGTCGAACACTTCGTGTCCCGCAGCGGCAGCGCCTCGATGATCGGCAACGTCTATCTGGGGCGGGTGCAGAACGTGCTGCCGTCCATGGAGGCCGCGTTCGTCGACATCGGCAAGGGTCGCAACGCCGTGCTGTACGCCGGCGAGGTGAACTGGGACATCGCCGGTCTGGAGGGCAAGGAGCGGCGCATCGAGACCGCCCTGTCCAGTGGCGACACCGTGCTGGTGCAGGTGTCCAAGGACCCGATCGGGCACAAGGGCGCGCGACTCACCACGCAGATCTCACTGCCCGGCCGGTTCCTCGTCTTCGTGCCCGGCGGTGGTGCGACCGGCATCTCCCGCAAGCTGCCCGACACCGAACGCAAGCGGCTGAAGAAGATCCTGGACAAGATCGTGCCCGCGGAGGCCGGGGTCATCATTCGCACCGCGGCGGAAGGGGTCGGCGAGGACGATCTCACCGCCGATGTCGCGCGGCTGCAGGCGCAATGGGCGGAGATCTCCGCGGCCGCCGAGAAGGCAACCAAGGCGGCGAAGGCGTCGAATTCGTCCGCCCCCGCGCAGCTCTACGCCGAACCGGACACGCTCATCAAGGTCATTCGTGACCTGTTCAACTCGGATATCCACCGGCTGCTGGTCGACGGGGACGATGCGTGGGCATCGCTGTCCGAGTACGTCCTTGCCGTCGCGCCGGAGCTCGCCGATCGAGTGAGCCGGTATGTCGGCGACAAGGACGTCTTCGCCGAGTTCCGGATCGACGAGCAGATCGCCAAGGCCCTGGAACGCAAAGTGCGGCTGCCCTCCGGTGGATCATTGGTCATCGACCGAACCGAGGCAATGACGGTGATCGACGTCAACACCGGCAAGTTCACCGGATCGGGCGGCAATCTCGAGGAGACCGTCACCCGCAACAACCTGGAGGCCGCCGAGGAGATCGTCCGGCAGCTCCGGCTGCGGGACATCGGCGGGATCATCGTGGTCGACTTCATCGACATGGTGCTCGAATCGAACCGGGAGCTGGTCCTGCGCCGGCTCACCGAGTGTCTGGGCCGCGACCGCACCCGTCACCAGGTGGCCGAGGTCACGTCGCTCGGCCTGGTGCAGATGACCCGCAAACGCATGGGTCTCGGCCTGGTAGAAGCATTCTCGGAGCCGTGCGCCACCTGCAACGGACGCGGCATCGTGCTGCACGACACTCCGTCGGATATCAGCGATGCGGACTCCGACGCCGAGATCGGCACCGGCCGCACGGCGCGCAGAGGCCGCAAGCGCGGAAACCAGCAGGACGATCGGGACACCGCTGCGCGGTTCGAGCCGCTCGTCGTGGAACGAGTGACCGCGGACGCCAAGCCCGATCCGCGCGGTCCCCGGCCGCCGGTCTCGTTCCGCACCGAGGACGGTGCGGTGCACGATCTGGTGCACGGTGGCGCGGGTCATGCGGCTCATCGTGTGGCTGATCATGCAGCGCAGATGACGATGTTCTCGGGGTCGGACCTCGACGCGACCGCCACGCCCGAGGGAGCCGTGCCTGAGCCTGCGATGCCGGAGACCGCTGCGTCCGATACCGCCGTGCCCACGACCGTTCCCGTCGAGACCGTGCCCGTTACTGCTGTGCTCGTCGAGACTGCGCCCATGGAAGATGCCGCGTCGAAGAAGCCGGTGCGCCGCCGGCGCGCGGCCGGGCGGCCGGCAGGCGCGCCGGCGACAGCAGCGGCCGTGGTCGACATCGTGCTGCCGACGCCTGCAGGCTGAGCCGCGCCGGCGACGGCAGGGCTCGCGTTGCCCGCAGCGGACGCGGCGCACGAGCGGGTGACCTTCCGCACGGTGCTCGGCGCCCGGTCGGTTTGCTCGCGTGGCGACGCGTCGCGTATGCTGGGATGTCGGTCGCGGTGCGTGCGGCGCGTTTTGTGGTGCGCATGTGCGCTGCGGCCCGGCCGGGTCCCGCAGCGGCCGCGTGACCACTGTGCAGGACATCAGGCAGGAATCGAACAGGCAGGATAGCGATGTACGCGATCGTCAGGACCGGCGGCAAGCAGTACAAGGTCGTCGAGGGTGACGTCATCACGGTCGAGAAGCTCGAGGGTGAGGCCGGGACCGCGGTCGATTTTCCAGCGGTGCTGGTGGTCGACGGCGAGACGGTAACCGCCGACGCTGACAAGCTCGCGGCGGTGTCCGTCTCCGGCGAGATCGTGGGGCACGGCAAGGGCGAGAAGATCGTCATCCACAAGTTCAAGAACAAGACCGGGTACCACAAGCGGCAGGGGCACCGTCAGCCGCTGACCCACGTCAAAGTCACCGGCATCGCGGCTCGCTGACGTCAGCGCAGAGAAGAGGCTCACAGAGATGGCACATAAAAAGGGAGCGTCCAGCTCGCGCAACGGCCGCGACTCGAACGCGCAGCGCCTCGGCGTCAAGCGCTTCGGCGGACAGCAGGTGAGCGCCGGCGAGATCCTGGTCCGCCAGCGCGGCACCAAGTTCCACCCCGGTGACGGCGTCGGCCGCGGCAAGGACGACACACTGTTCGCGCTCGTTCCGGGCGCCGTCGAGTTCGGCACGCGTCGCGGGCGCAAGACCGTGAACATCGTGACTGAGCCGTCCGTGTTGCCCGTGCCGGCCGTCGCAGCACAGGCCTGACCCGACGCCTACGTAGTTTCCACGAGGGACGGCCCGCTCACCGGGCCGTCCCTCGCTGCATTGATTGGCTTGTATTGATCGGCTGATTGCCCCTCGAGGGCGCCTGGGCGGAGAGGAGCACGGCGATGGCCCGTTTCGTCGACCGTGCGACGCTGCACGTCCAGGCCGGCGACGGCGGCAACGGTTGCGCCTCGGTGCGCCGGGAGAAGTTCAAACCGCTCGGCGGCCCGGATGGTGGCAACGGTGGCAACGGCGGTGACGTGGTTCTCGAGGTGGACCCTGGCGTGCACCCCCTGCTCGACTTCCACTACCGCCCCAACATCCGCGCGGCCAACGGGCGCCCCGGCATGGGGGACAACAGGCACGGGGCAGCCGGCGGCGACCTGCACATCGGCGTGCCGGACGGCACGGTCGTCCTGAACGAGAACGGTGAACTGCTCGCGGATCTCGTCGGCGTCGGGGCAAGCTTCGTCGCGGCCCGCGGCGGGCGGGGCGGGTTGGGCAATGCCGCACTCGCCTCGAAGGCCCGCAAGGCCCCGGGCTTCGCCTTGCTCGGCGAGCAGGGCGAGGCGCTCGATATCGTCCTCGAGTTGAAGAGCGTCGCCGACGTGGGCCTCATCGGCTTCCCGTCGGCCGGCAAGTCCTCGCTCGTGTCGGTGCTGTCGGCCGCCAAGCCGAAGATCGCGGACTACCCGTTCACCACGCTGGAGCCGAACCTCGGCGTGGTGACCGCAGGGTCCGTCGTGTTCACCGTCGCGGACGTGCCCGGACTGATCCCGGGCGCCAGCGAGGGCCGCGGGCTCGGGCTGGAGTTCCTGCGGCACATCGAGCGGTGCGCCGTGCTGGTGCACGTGGTCGACTGCGCCACCGCCGAGCCCGGCCGCGACCCGGCGAGCGACATCGCGGCGGTGGAAACCGAACTCGCCCGCTACACCCCGTCACTGGCAACGGATCTCGCCGACAAGCCGCGACTGGTCGCGCTGAACAAGATCGACGTGCCTGAGGCGCGGGAGCTTGCCGAGTTCGTCGCGGGCGACCTGCGGGCGGCCGGCCACCGGGTCTTCCTGGTGTCTACCGCCACCCACGAGGGCCTGGATGAACTCGCCTACGCCATGGCGGAAGCCGTCGAGACGGACCGGCGTACGCGGCCGGTGGGTGCGCCGCCGCGCATGGTGATCCGGCCCGCCGCCGTCGACTCCGAGCAGTTCACTGTCGAGGTGGATCCGGAGATACCGGGCGGCTTTGTTGTGCATGGCAGCAAGCCTGAGCGATGGATCCGGCAGACCGATTTCACCAACGACGAGGCCGTCGGCTACCTCGGCGATCGGCTGGCGCGGCTCGGCGTCGAGGACCGGCTTGCCGCGCTCGGTGCCGAACCCGGCGCCGCCGTGACCATCGGGGACGTGACGTTTGACTGGGAACCGGCGACTGCCGCGGGCGATCTCGAGGTCCCGTCCGGACGCGGCACGGATGCGCGGCTGGAGACCACGGACCGCGTCCCGGCCGCCGAACGCAAGGTGCTGCATCGCATCCGGCGCGGGCTGCCGGCGGAGGTCGACGGCCCGGACGGTGCGCCGCGCGGCCGGAGTGCCCGCCGGTGAACACGTGAACGCCGTCATACCCGATGGCCGGCCACAGGTGGACACCCGCGTCGCGATCGGGGCGGCCCGCACCATCGTCGTCAAGGTGGGATCGTCATCGCTTACCACCGCGGCCGGCGGGCTGGACGCCGCCCGGCTCGACGCGCTCGTCGACGCGCTCGCCGCCCGCGCGGAGACCGGCAGCAACGTGGTACTCGTGTCCTCCGGAGCCATCGCCGCCGGGCTGGCCCCGCTCGGCCTGCGGCGCCGGCCGCGGGACCTGCCCACCCAGCAGGCCGCGGCCTCGGTCGGCCAGCAGCAACTCGCGGCCCGGTACGCCGACTCGTTCTCGCGGCACGGGCTCAAGGTCGGCCAGGTGCTGCTCACCACCGACGACGTGGTGCGGCGGGCGCACTACCGCAATGCGCAGCGCACGTTCGCGCGGCTGCTGCATTTCGGGGTGGTGCCGGTGGTCAACGAGAACGACACGGTGGCGACCACCGAGATCCGGTTCGGCGACAACGACCGTCTCGCAGCGCTTGTCGCGCATCTCGTCGGGGCCGACGCACTGGTGTTGCTGTCCGACGTGGACGCTCTCTACACCGGCGACCCGCGCCTGCCGGACTCCACCGCGATCGCGGAGATCACCGACCCGGCACAGCTGACCGGGATCGCCATGGACAGCGGCAGCGAGCTCGGGACCGGGGGCATGGTGTCGAAGGTCACCGCCGCGATGATCGCGACGGGCGCGGGAATTCCGGTGCTGCTCGCCGACGCCGCACAGGCGACGACGGCACTGGCCGGCGGGCCTGGCCCACAGAACGGTCTGCAGCCCGGCCCGCAGATCGGCACGGTGTTCGCGCCCGCCCTGCGGCGCACCAGTGCGCGTCTGTTCTGGCTGCGGCATGCGGCGTCGTCGTCCGGGGCGCTCGCGCTGGACGCCGGCGCCGTTGCGGCCGTGACCGCACGCCGCAAGTCGCTGCTTCCGGCGGGTATCACCGCTGTCCGCGGCGATTTCGAGTCCGGCGACGTCGTCGACCTGCTCGGTCCCGAGGGTGCCGTGGTCGCGCGCGGCATCGTGGGCCACGATGCGGCCGAACTCCCGGCGATCATCGGCAGGCACCTGGCGGACCTGCCGATGGAGCAGCGCCGTGAGGTGGTCCATGCGGACGATCTGGTGGTCGTGCGTCACCCGGCGCGGCGCGGCAAGGCTCCGGCGTGACGGCCGCCCATGGCAGGCTGAAGAGGTGGATGCGGTGAGTGAACTCCGGACGGCCGAGCGCGGCAACGGATATGACTACGTTCCGGGCGGTGCCGGTGCGGTGACGCGGGCGGATGTGCTGGCCGCGGCGAGTCGTGCCCGATCGGCTTGCGATGCGATGGCGGCTGCCTCTTCGGCCGTGAAGGACGCGGCGCTCAAGGCCATGGCGACCGCGCTGCGCTCCCGGTCCGCCGAGATCCTCGCGTCCAACGGAGCGGACGTGGCGGCCGCGCGGGCGACAGGGACCGCCGAGGCGCTCATCGATCGGCTCGCGCTCTCCGACGCGCGGATCGAGGCGATGGCGGACGGCTTGGAGCACCTAGCCGATCTGCCCGACCCGATCGGCACCGTGGCGCGGGGATCCGTGCTGCCGAACGGCCTGGAACTGCGCCAGGTGCGTGTGCCGCTCGGGGTGGTGGCGATCATCTACGAGGCGCGGCCGAACGTGACCGCGGACGCCGCCGGGATCGCGCTCAAGGCGGGAAACGCCGTGCTGCTGCGGGGTTCCGGATCGGCCTATGCCTCGAACAGCGTCATCGTCGATGTGCTGCGGGAGGCGGCGGCCTCGGCCGGGTTGCCGGCGGATGCGATCGTGCTGGTTCCCGGCACGGATCGCAGTTCGGTGACGCATCTGATGACGGCGCGCGGGCTGGTCGACGTGATCATCCCGCGCGGCGGGGCCGGGCTGATCCGCGCCGTCGTCGAGGGATCCACGGTGCCGGTGATCGAGACGGGGGTCGGCAACTGCCACGTGTACGTCGACGCGTCGGCCGACATCCCGATGGCGCTGGACATCCTGCTCAACTCCAAGACGCGGCGGCCGTCGGTCTGTAACGCCGCCGAGAACCTGTTGGTGCACAAGGACATTGCGCGTGAGTTCGTGCCGCTCGCCACGGCTGCGCTGGCGGCACAGGGCGTGACGATCCACGCCGAGCCGCGATTCGCGGAGTTGGCGGGGCCGGGGTCGACAGTGCCGGCGACCGACGAGGATTTCGATACCGAATACCTGGCGCTGGATATTGCGGCGGCCGTGGTAGACGGGCTCGACGAGGCGATCGGGCACGTCAAAAGGCACGGCACCGGACATACGGAGGCCATCGTCACCGGCGATCTCGCGGCGGCCCGGGAGTTCACCGGCCGTGTCGACGCGGCGGCGGTGATGGTGAACGCGTCGACGGCGTTCACCGATGGCGGCGAGTTCGGATTCGGTGCGGAGATCGGCATCTCGACGCAGAAGCTGCATGCGCGGGGGCCGATGGGTCTGCCGGAGTTGACGTCGACCAAGTACATCGTCACGGGGACCGGCCAGGTAAGGCCCGTCGCGTGAACGGGACCGAGACCGACACGGGCCGCTCGCGCCCGTCCGTCTTGCCCGGGGTCCGGCGACGGATCGGCGTCATGGGCGGTACGTTCGATCCGATCCATCACGGCCATTTGGTCGCGGCATCCGAAGTGGCATCGCGATTCTCACTCGACACGGTGATCTTCGTGCCGACTGGCCAGCCGTGGCAGAAACATTCCGGCGGGGTGAGCACGGCGGAACACCGTTACCTGATGACGGTGATCGCGACGGCCTCGAATCCGCGGTTCACCGTGTCCAGGGTCGACCTCGACCGGGAGGGGCCGACCTATACCGTGGACACCCTGCGCGAACTGAGGGCGCAGTTCCCGGGCGACGAGTTGTACTTCATCACCGGCGCCGACGCGCTAGCCGCGATCATGAGTTGGAAGGACGCCGACGAGCTGTCGACCCTGGCGCGCCTGATCGGCGTCACGCGGCCCGGCTACCAGCTGTCCGACCCGGATCTCCCGGGCGGATCGGTCACGCTGATAGAGGTTCCGGCGCTTGCGATCTCGTCAACCGACTGCCGGGAGCGGGTGCGGCGCGGTGAACCGGTCTGGTACCTGGTACCCGACGGCGTCGTGCAATACATCAGCAAACACCGACTGTACGTTCCCGATGTTCCCGGCCAGGAGGGCGCCTAAGTGACAGCAACCGAATCCGCCCGCGCGGCAGCGCTTATCGCGGCGCAGGCGGCGTCCGACAAGCACGGCACCGACGTGGTGATCATCGACGTGTCGGACCGGCTTCCGTTGACCGACTGCTTCGTGGTGGTCACCGCAGCCAACGAGCGGCAGGTCGGCGCGATCATCGACGAGGTGACGGAACAGTTGGCGCACCGCGGGGTCAAGGCGCTCCGCCGAGAGGGCGAGCGGGACGGTCGCTGGGTGCTGCTCGACTTCGGCGATGTCGTGGTGCACGTGCAGCACGCGGAAGAGCGCGTCTTCTACGCCCTGGAGCGGCTGTGGGGTGATTGCCCCACCATCCCGTTCGTCGATGACGCCTTGCCGGTGGCCGAGTCGGGGCTTGAGTCGGGGGCCGAGACTGTGCCGACGGTGACGAGGGCTTGAGGACGTGACCCATGGCACTGGACCACGTCATCGCGATGCGGCACGGCGAGACCGACTGGAACCTCGCCTTGCGCATGCAGGGGCATCGCGACATTCCGCTCAGCGAGGTGGGTCTCGCGCAGGCGAAGGCCGCTGCCGCGTCCGTCGGGGCGCTTGAACCGGACGTCATCGTTTCCTCCGACCTACAGCGCGCGCATGCCACGGCGGACGTGATCGGGCGGGTGACCGGCTTGTCGGTTCGCACCGACCGCCGGCTGCGCGAGACCTCGCTCGGCGAGTGGGAGGGCCTGAGCCGGGACGAGGTCCAAACGCGATGGCCGGATGAGTGGGAACGCTGGCGGCACAGCGACGCCCGGATCGCTCCGCCCGGCGGTGAGTCCCGGGTCGAGGTGGCGGCTCGCGCGCAGAGTGTGGTGGACGAACTGGACGCCGGTTCCTGCCGCACCGCCCTGCTGGTGACGCACGGCGGACTCATCGTGGGGCTCACCGGGCGTCTGCTGGGGCTGCCCGATGACTGTTGGGGAGACCTCGTCGGCGTCAGCAACTGCCACTGGGTGGTGCTGCACCGGGTGGTCGGGCGCTGGCGGCTGCACACCTACAACGGCGGGCTCGCAGGCATTGTGCCCCCCGTCGACGAGGAGATCGCCGACGATTGACGGTGCCGGCTGAGGGTGGCGTCCGGCGATGCTGTCGGGCGGTGCTGCTTGACGTGGCAGGGTTGTCCACCTGTCCGATTTCCATCCCCATCGTCGCTCGGGCTCCGTTCGCATGTGGGCGGGATCGCTAGCGTGCTCGCATGTTTCGCCGATCTTCAGACGCTATGCCTGCTCGTGGCCGGGCCGTCAGCCTGGTCGCCCGGGACCGCGTCATGGCACTGCGGTCGCACGGTGCCGGGGGGTCCGGCGCCGGGTCGCACTCGGGGTGGGTTCCCGGACCGGATGTCCCTTCGGCCGGCCCGCCGCCGCTGTTCGATGCGTTGGCGGGGGAACCCTCGATAGACGCCGCTGGCCCGCAGTGCGCAGACGACGATGTGTGGTCCGCGGAGGATGACGACGCTGCTGAACCGCGTATAGCCACGCCGGCGACGCCGGAGCGCGCGGCCGGAACGGACGCGGAGACCGTGGGTGAACCAGGGGGGCGTGCCTGGGCGGCGCGGATGGTGGGATCGGGGCCGTGGGGGGCGCTCGCGGAGAAGTGGGTGCCGGATTCGATGCGGGACGCCCGGATCACTCCGGGCCGCCGCGGCGCGGCACTGCTGTCCGTCATTGCTGCGTTGGCCGCCGTGGTCGCCGCCGTGGGGGTGTGGTGGAGCAGGCCCGAGCCCACGCCGGTGCTCGGTGCCGCGTCATCGGCCGATCCGTCAGCGGTAGGGACATTCGGTGTCGAACCGACGATCAGCGGATCCCGACCCGGCGGTGCCGCGACAGGTTCTTCGGCCACCGGCGGCACACCGGGAACCGGCGACCCGTCCGGCGCGGCCACGACCGCGGCTTCCACCGCGCCGACGCGACCGCACGATCCGATCCTGGTGTCCGTGACCGGGCGCGTGCGGAACCCCGGACTCGTCACCGTGCCCGCCGATGCGCGCGTCGCCGATGCCATCGCGGCGGCCGGCGGTGTCCTGGACTCCGCGGAACTCACCGGCATCAATCTCGCGGCGCACGTCACCGACGGAGCGTCCGTGGTGGTCGCGGGGCCGAACGGCAGCAGCGTCGATGCGGAGACCGTCGTGGCCGGTCCCGACTCGACGGCCGGCGGACACGGCGCCGGCCCGGACGCCGCGCTGATCAACATCAACACCGCGGATTCGCAGGCCCTGCAACAGCTCTCAGGGGTAGGGCCGGTGACGGCCGGCGCGATCATCGAATACCGCTCGCAACACGGCCGGTTCACCGATCTGAAACAGTTGCAGGAGGTTCCCGGGATCGGACCCGCGACGTTCGCCCGCATTGCGCCGCACGTGACGTTGTGAGTCACGGTGCCCGTGCGCCGCCGGTGGACCGAGCCGGAAGCCCCGCCACCGATCGACCTGCGACTCGTTCTGCCGGCGCTCGCCGTGTGGGCGGGATGTCTCGTTGGGCTGTGGGCGACCGCAGCGGCGTGGTGGGTCGCGGGTGCAGGCGTCGTCGTCGCCGCCGGCTGCGGGGTCGCCGCGAGAGTAGGCGGCCGGAGGGTTGCCGGCCTGATCGCCGTCCTGGCCTGCCTGTCCGCCGCAACGATTCTTGCCGCCGTGCGCATGCAGGCGGCGGCCCATGACCCGATCGTGGTCGCCGCCGGGGTGGGGGACTGGGTCACGGTCGATGTCGTCGTGACGGGTGACCCGGTGGCGGTGCGAACGAGGTTCTCCGCCGCCGGTCCGGGCGCGGACGCGGTGGGCGCGGCGGTGGACGGCACGAACCGGCCTGGGCTGGCTGACGGGGCTCGCGCCGCCGAGGGGCGATGGCGCATCGCCGCCCGCGCCGTCGACGTCACGGTCCGCGGGCGCACCGTGCGATCAGGAGCCGCCGTGACGATCTTCAGTGACGGGCCCGCGTGGGCATCCCTGGTGACAGCACAGACGATCCGAACGAGCGGCACGGCAGCTCCCGACGCATTCGGGGCGCTGCCTGGGGTGACGATCAGGCCGCACGGCGATCCGCTCCTCATCGCGGGCGTGCCCTGGTGGGGTGCATGGGCGGGTAGCGCGCGGGCTGCTCTCGCACGGTCGGCCGGCGCGCTGGATCCGGACCGTGGCGGGCTGCTTCGCGGGCTGGTCGTCGGCGACACGCGGGGCATCGGTCCGGCCTTGTCCGGCGATGCCAAGACGGCGGGGCTGACGCACCTGGTCGCGGTCTCCGGCACGCACATGGCTGTGGTCAGCGGTGCCGTGTTCGTGCTGCTGCGACGATTCGGTCCGCGCGTGTCGTCGATCATGGCGGCCGGTGCCTTGGCCGCCATGGTCGTCCTGGTCGGCCCCGAGCCGTCCGTGCTGCGGTCGGTCGTCATGGGAATGATCGCTGTCGCCGCTGCCGTGCTCGGACGGCCCCGCGCCGCCCTGCCGGCGCTGTCCGCTGCCGTGTTCACGCTCCTCCTCATCGACCCGACACTGGCGGTATCGGTCGGATTCGCGCTGTCCGTGCAGGCCACGGCGGCGTTGGTGCTGCTGGCACCGCCGTGGACGCGGGCCCTGCAACGGCGCGGCATGCCACCTGGCTGGGCCACCCTGCTGGCGCTGCCGGTCGCGGCGCATATCGCGACCATGCCCGTCATCGCCTCCATCAGCGGAAGCGTGTCGCTCGTCGCCATTCCCGCCAATATCGCGGTGGCGCCGGTGGTCGCACCGGCGCTCTTACTCGGACTGGCCTGTCTCATCGCCGGGCCATGGTGGCCGCAGGCCGGGGCGACGATCGCGCGCATCGACGGGCCGCTCCTCGGTTGGATCACCGGCACCGCGCATCGCCTCGCCCGGTGGCCGTCCGCCACGGTGCCCTGGCCCGCCAGCCCGGCCGGTGTACTGGTGCTGGCCGGGCTGATCGTCGTCGCGCTCGAACTGACGCGTCACCGCCGGCTGCGGGCCGCTGTTCTGGCGGCGGCCCTCGGTGCGGCCGTCATCGTGATCCCGGCTCGGGTCGTTGCCATCGGCTGGCCGGTCGACGGCTGGTTGATGACGGTCTGCGAGGTGGGGCAGGGTGACGCGATCGTTCTTTCCACCGGGGTCGAGGGCAGCGCGGTGGTGGTGGACACCGGCCCCGACCCCGATGCGATCGACGGATGCCTGCGACGACTGGGAGTCACCTCGATCGCGCTGCTCGTGATCACCCACCTGCACGTGGACCACGTCGATGGGCTCGCTGGCGCGATCCGCGGGCGCACGGTCGGCCGGATCGGCCTCGGCCCGGACCGGTCGTCATCGTCGGGGCTCGCGGCGATAGCGGCTGCCGCCGACGCGAAGGGCGCCCCGGTCTTCCCGATGGTCCCCGGGCAGGCCCTGCGGATCGGTGAGCTTTCGATCGACGTGCTTGGACCGTCCGACGAGTTCTACGGCACGGCATCCGATCCCAACAACGACTCGGTCGTCTTTCGCGCAACCCACCGGGGCGTGCGCATGCTGTTGACCGGCGACATCGAGCGCGAGGCTCAGGGCGCGCTACTGGCCGCGCATGTCGACCTGCGTGCCGAAGTGCTGAAGCAACCGCATCATGGCTCGTCGAAGTTGTTGCCCGAGTTCGTCGAAGCGGTGGATCCGCAGGTGGCCGTCATCGGGGTGGGGGCCGGCAACGACTACGGCCATCCGTCGGACGCCGCGTTACAGATCGATCGGGATGCCGGTGTGACGACGATCCTGCGGACGGACGTCGACGGCGACGTCCAGGTTTGCGAGACGGAGGCCGGCGTCGGCACCGTATCGCGCGGTGCCAGCCTGGTCGGCGTGCGGGGGCGCGTCGTCGCCGGGGTTTCCGGCTGGTGACCGTTCGGTGACCGCCCCGGTGACCGCCCCGCGACGATGTGTCCGACCCGGCTGGCACGATGGTCCCGTGCCCACATCGGAGACCGTGCCGACGCTCGTTCTGCTCCGCGGCGACGAGCAGCTCCTGGTCGACCGCGCCGTGCACCGGATCACCGCAGCCGCGCGCAAGGCGGATCCGGAGACCGAACGGCGCGAGGCGGCCTGCGCCGGGCTGACGGTCGGTGAGTTCGCCGATCTGGTGGCGCCGAGCCTGTTCGCGGAACCGCGGGTGGTGCTGCTGCGCGGTGCGCAGGACGCGGCCAAGGACGCCGCCGATGCGGTGTTGGCGTATGCGGCGGCGCCGGTGGAGGGCGTCACGCTGGTGGTGCACCACAGCGGCGCTGCCCGGAACAAGCCCCTCATCGACGGCCTGACGCGATCCGGCGCGGCGGTCGTACTCTGTGCGCCCATCACGCGACCGGCGGACCGCATCGAGTTCGTCCGCGGCGAGATCCGGGCGGCCGGCGGAACGACGACGCCCACGGCGGTCGCCGCGCTCATCGACGCGGTGGGCAACGATCTCGCGGAACTCGCGTCGGCCGCGAGCCAGCTAGTCGCCGATACCGGTGGCATGGTCGACGAGTCCGCAGTGCACAGATACCACCGGGGCCGGGCCGAGGCCTCGGGGTTCGCGGTGGCGGACCTGGTGATCGCAGGGAACACGGCCGCGGCCCTGGAGGCGCTCCGGTGGGCGCTCATCGTCGGCGAGCCGCCGGTCCGGATCGCCGACGCACTCGCCGGCGGCGTCCGCACGGTAGCCAAGGTCGCCGGCGCGGCCGGTGGCAGTTCCGCCCTGCTCGCCGCGCAGCTGGGCATGCCGCCGTGGAAGATCGACAAGGCGCGCGGACCGGCCCGCGCATGGTCGCCTGCGGGCCTCGCCGCGGCCATGGGCATCGCGGCCGAGCTGAACGCCGAGGTCAAGGGCGGGGCGGCCGACGTCGGCTATGCCCTCGAACGTGCCGTGCTCGGAATCTCCCGAGCGCGTCGGATCCCGCGCTAGGCGCCCGGAATCGCACAGACGCAAGAGCAGCCGGTCGGGATCCCGACCGGCTGCTCTCGAAAATTCGTGACAAACGGAGTCGGCCGGCGCAGCGCGTGCCGACCGTGCTACTGCGCAGAACTACAGCGAGTTCGCCCGCTGCGCCAATGCCGACTTGCGGTTGGCGGCCTGATTGGCGTGGATCACACCCTTGCTGACGGCCTTGTCCAGATCGCGTGACGCGGTCTGGAGGGCGGTGAGGGCGGTTTCCTTGTCTCCGGCGTCAGCGGCCGTGCGGAAGCGCCGCACCGACGTTTTCAGCGCGGACCGGACCGACTTGTTGCGCTGCCGCGCCTTCTCGTTGGTCTTGATGCGCTTGATCTGGGACTTGATGTTGGCCACGCCGGATTGCCTTTGTGTCGTCGGGAATGTCGTTCGTCTGGGTCGTACTCGGTCCGTGCTCGGGTCTTGTTTTCGCGCCACGCGCACACCGACAGGTCAGCCTACCAGGGTGCGTCCGCCTGCGCGAACCGCTCGGCCGCGCCTCACCGGAACGACTATGACGGTGTTCCCGCCCGATCACCATCGGTGAGGCAGACGCCGTCGGGCCGGCAGCGCGGTCGGAACGTGGGACGATAGACGGCGCACCGCTCGACCGGTCACCTGACGAAACCCACGTACGACTGGAGATACCGCACCTCGTGAGCTCAGATGCGTCAAGCGCGGCGCCGGTTCCCGCCGCCTCGCAGCCGTCGATCAAACACCGGACGACGTTCACCCCGCCGGAGCGGATCCGCAACTTCTGCATCATCGCGCACATCGACCACGGCAAGTCGACGCTGGCGGACCGGATGTTGCAGCTTACCGGCGTGGTCGACGCCAGGTCCATGCGGGCGCAGTACCTCGATCGGATGGACATCGAACGCGAGCGAGGCATCACGATCAAGTCGCAGAACGTGCGCCTACCGTGGTCGGTCACGGGCGTCGGTGACGCAGGAGATGTGACGACGGACTACGTGCTGCACCTCATCGACACCCCGGGACACGTCGATTTCACCTATGAGGTGTCGCGCTCGCTCGCCGCCTGCGAGGGTGCCGTGTTGCTGGTCGATGCCGCGCAGGGCATCGAAGCGCAGACCCTCGCCAACCTGTATCTGGCGTTGGAACACGACCTCGCGATCATCCCGGTGCTCAACAAGATCGACCTGCCCGCCGCGCAGCCGGAACGCTACGCGGACGAGATCGCGCACATCCTCGGCGGCTCCCCGGAGGACATCCTGCGCGTCTCCGGGAAGACCGGCCAGGGTGTGCGGGAATTGCTCGACCGGGTGGTGGCCGAGGTACCCGCCCCGGTCGGCGACCCCGACGCACCCGCGCGTGCCATGATCTTCGATTCCGTCTACGACATCTACCGCGGCGTGATCACCTACATCCGGGTCGTCGACGGGAAGATCACACCCCGCGAGCGCATCCAGATGATGTCCACCAAAGCGACACACGAACTGCTCGAGGTCGGAATCATCTCGCCCGACCCGATCGCGACCAAGGGCCTCGGCGTGGGCGAGGTCGGGTACCTCATCACAGGGGTGAAAGACGTCCGACAGTCCAAGGTGGGGGACACCGTCACATCCGCCGCGAAACCGGCATCGCAGGCGCTGGCCGGGTTTCACGAGCCGCGGCCGATGGTCTACTCCGGGCTGTATCCCATCGACGGCTCGGACTACCCGCTGTTGCGCGACGCGCTGGACAAGCTGCAACTCAACGACGCGGCGTTGCACTACGAACCGGAGACGTCCACGGCGCTCGGCTTTGGATTCCGGTGCGGATTCCTCGGACTGTTGCACCTCGAGATCACCCGCGATCGATTGGAGCGCGAGTTCGGCCTCGAACTGATCTCCACGGCGCCGAACGTGGTCTATCGGGTGACGATGGAGGATCGCACCGAGCAGATCGTCACGAACCCGTCGGACTGGCCCGGCGGCAAGATCGCCGAGGTGCGCGAGCCGATGGTGCGATGCACGATCCTCACCCCGAACGATTACGTGGGCCCGATCATGGACCTGTGCCAGACTCGTCGTGGCGCGATGAAGGGGATGGACTACCTCTCCGAGTCGCGGGTCGAGCTTCGGTACGAGATGCCGCTCGCCGAGATCATCTTCGACTTCTTCGACGCGCTGAAGTCCCGCACGCGCGGGTACGCCTCGCTCGACTACGAGGAGATCGGAACGCAGGTCGCGGATCTGGTGAAGGTCGACATCCTGTTGCAGGGCGAGACGGTCGATGCGTTCTCCGCGATCGTGCACCGCGACGCCGCCTATGCCTATGGCACCGCGATGGCCACGAAACTGCGCGAGCTGATCCCGCGGCAGCAGTTCGAAGTGCCGATCCAGGCCGCGGTCGGGTCGAGAATCATTGCGCGCGAGAACATCCGGGCGCTGCGCAAGGACGTGTTGGCGAAGTGCTACGGCGGCGACATCACACGCAAGCGGAAGCTCTTGGAGAAGCAAAAGGAGGGCAAGAAGCGCATGAAGATGGTCGGCCGGGTCGAGGTGCCCCAGGAGGCCTTCATCGCCGCGCTCGCCACCGACGCCCCCACCGGCAAGGAACCCAAGAAGTAGGCCGGCGGCCGCCCGTCACGGCCGGCGGTGGATCACCAGGGGGAGGACCGCTGCGGCGCCTTCGGAGCGCAGCTTGGAAGCCGCGATGGTGATCGGCCACAGCGACGAGGTGGCGTCCACCACGAGCAGCACCGCCCGGCCCGCGACCGCGGCCGGATCGGGCACGCCGATGCTGCGTGCCCAGAACGCCGCCTCGGCGGGGGATGTCAGATCCGCATCGGCCACGCCCGACACCGTGAGGTTCGCCGTTGCCATCCGTCCAGCGGTGGCCACCGCGTCGACAAGTCCGCCGACCAGCTGGGGAAAGCCCGCAGCCGGCATGCCGACGACCACGTCCGGTCGCGTCGGCCAGTCGTGCTTCCACGCCGCGAGCAACCCGATCATCGCGTCGACGAGTTCGGTCGGTGGCGGACCGTCCAGCCCGCCGAACACCTGCCGCACCAGCTCCCGCCATTCGGGCGCGTCCGCGTAGATCAGCGCCCGGCCGATCTCCGGCTGTTCATCGACGGGGATTCGGCCCCGGGCACCGAACTCCCCGCCGGGCCACATCTTTCGCGGCTCGATGAGGTGCTGTTCGCCGCGGAGCAGCGTCGCCACGGCGCGCGTCACCGTCGGATCGGGACGCGTCGGCAGGCCGTCCGGCAGTGAACCGGTGCACACGTTGCACCGCTCACACGGCGCGGCTGTTGGGTCGTCCAGCGACTCCTGAAGCAGCTGCATCAGACATCGCCGGCCGTGCGCGTAGTCCCGCATGATCGCCGCTTCTCGCTCACGAACGGCGATGATGCCGTCGTAGTGCGCGGCGTCGTAGGTCCATGGGGCGCCGGTCCGCCGCCAGCCGCCCTCGGTCCGCTCGGTGACGCCGTCCACGGCGAGTTGTTTCAGCATCAGCTCCACCCGGGTGCGTCGCAGCCCCGACTCGGCTTCCAGGGCGACGACGCTGGCAGCCACCCCGTCGAGGTCGTCCGGCCCGGGCGACACGGCGAGCAGCCGCTCCACCTGCTCCTGCCGCGGGATCGAGGCAGTCGCGAAGTAACCCCAGACGCCCTCGCCCGCCGTGGAACTGAGCAGCACCACCGAGGCATGGTCGATGCCGCGCCCGGCCCGGCCGACCTGCTGGTAGTAGGACACCGGCGACGGGGGTGCCCCGACATGCACGCAGAACCCGAGATCCGGCTTGTCGTAACCCATTCCGAGCGCGGAGGTGGCGACGAGCGCCTTGATCTCGTTGCCGCGCAGGGCGTCTTCCAGTCGCTCCCGCTCATCCGCGTCCAGCTGTCCGGTATAGGCGGCTACCCGCACCGCCCCGGCGTGGTGCGTCGTGATCGCCGCCGCCAGCCGCTCGGCATCGGCCACCGTCAGGGCATAGACGATTCCCGACCCCGGCAGTGTCGGCAGGTTCTCGACCACCCACGCGAACCGCTCCAGCGGCGAGAGCCCGTCGATCACGGCCAGGTGCAGGCTGGACCTGGCCAGCGGCCCGCGCAGCACGAGGGTCTGCTCGCCGAGTTGCGCCGCCACGTCGCCGGTCACCCGAGCGTTTGCCGTCGCCGTCGTCGCCAGCACGGGGGTATCGGGAGCGAGCGTGCGCAGCGCATCGGCGACGCGGCGGTAGTCGGGCCGGAAGTCGTGCCCCCAGTCGGACACGGCGTGCGCCTCGTCGATCACTAGCAGTCCCAGCGACCCGGCCAGCGCCGTCATGACGCGCCGCCCGAAGCTCGGGTTGGCCAGCCGCTCCGGGGACACCAGCAGGACGTCCACTCGGCCCGCGCGCAGCTCCGCCTCGATGGCGCTCCATTCATCGAAGTTCGACGAGTTCAGCGTCGCGGCGCGGAGCCCGGCCCGCCCGGCCGCCGCGACCTGGTCGCGCATCAGTGAGAGCAGCGGCGAGACAACCAGTGTCGGTCCGGCACCGGCCGCTCGGCGCAGTGCGGTCGCCACCCAGTACACCGCCGATTTGCCCCACCCCGTCGCCTGCACCACCAGCACCTGCGCGCCCGGCTCCAGCAGCCCCTCGACCGCGGCAAGTTGATCCTCCCGCAACCGCGCGCCGGCCCCCGCCAGTGCGCCGATCACCCGGTCGGCCACCTGCTGTTGATCGTCTCCAAGGCCCATGAGCGTCACGCTAGGGCACACCCCCGACAGCGCCCCTTTCGACCGAACGCGCGCAACGCGAAGCCGCGTGAGCACTTCGTCATACCGGTTATACTTGACGACATGAAGGTTGCCGTGTCCCTGCCGGACGAGCTCTTCGAAGAAGCCGACGACGCGGCGGCGCGCTTGGGGCTGAACCGATCGGCGCTGTACGCACGTGCCCTGGCAGACTTCCTCGCCCGCCAGGGCACCGATCCGGTGACCGCTCGGCTCGATGAGTTGGCAGCGGTGCAGGACCCCGTCGACGGTGCTGCCGCGGCACGCCGGCTCATCGATGCCGGGCGGTGGGAGTGGTAGCTCGCGGCGAGATCTGGTGGGTCGACTTCGCCGACCCGGTCGGCTCGGGGCCCGGATACCGACGCCCGGCGGTGGTTATCTCGTCCGACCGGTTCAACGCGTCGCGGCTATCCACCGTCGTGGTCGCCGCCGTGACGTCCAATGTGGGGTTGGCCGCGGCGCCGGGCAATGTGCTGCTCCCGGACGGGTTGCTGCCCAGACCGTCCGTGATCAACGTGACGCAACTGCTGACCATCGACCGGGCACTGCTCGATCGTGCTATCGCGACGGTGCCGCCGTTGGAGTCCGCCGAACTTGATCGGGGCCTGCGCCTCGTGCTCGATCTGTAGCGGCTCGGTCTCGGCACATCGGCGACGCAGATGACGTCGTTCCGGGGCTGGGCCGGCGCGGAGCAGGCGTAGCCGAGTGAAGACCGGGTCGTGCTCGGTCGGTGGCCGGTCAACCGACCCCGGCGCGCTTCGCGAGCCCGCGGACATAGGCGGCTTGGCCCGCGTGTTGCAGGCAGTCGCCGATGAGGCTGACCAGGCGCACGGACGCCGTCACCGGCGGGTCCCACCGCGTGTCCACGACGCGGGACAGTTCGTTCACGGTCAGGGAGTTCACGTACGCGAGGCTCGCTGCATGGACATCTGCGTGGTATCCGTCGAGCAGGTCCGCGGGAACGCGCACCGCGGCCACCTCGCTGCTGGAGTGACCGTAGCCGTGTGCCGCAACCGGGAAGGGCAGGCCGAACCGGTCGTGCCAGCCCTTGGCCGTCCATGCCTGCTCGGTGCCCGCGATGCCGGCGACATGATCGTCCTGGACGCGCGACAGGTGCCAGATCAGCCAATCGATGGTGTTCGCATCGGGATCCGGCCGGTAGGTGCCGACCGCATCCGTTAGCCCCGCCGTCAGGTCCTGTACCAGCTCGCGGATGCGGCCGAACTGGTCGATGAAGATGTCGCGCAGCGCGCGTGTCGCGTCGTCAGTCATGGTCCCCATCGTGCACCGTCACCAGACTGGGCGCAGGGCAGGCGCAGGCCCGGACACCGGTGGATCGCGCCCGACAGAACTGCGATGCTCCCTGGCCCAGGGCCTGCACCGCACCCGACTTTCCGCTCAGCCCAATGACAGTCGCATCACGGCTCGCCTCCCGGTCGGCCGGCGTACTTCGCTGAATCCCGCGCGGGCGAACATCGTCATAGTGCCGTGGTACAGATCGGCTGATGACCTTCGCGCCCCGCCAGTGATCACCGGATAGCCTTCGAGCCACCCGGCGCCAAATCGGCCGCGCCGATCAGCAGCGCCGATGCGACGCCGCGCCCGCGCTGTGCCACCGGCACCACGAAACAGGTAACGGCCCACAGCCGATCCGGGTCGAGTGCATCGGCCGGCGGCCGGGATACCATCGTCGCGGCGAGTCGGGCGAACGAGTCCTTCGGTCCGATCTGGCACCAGCCGACCACACCGTCATCGTCGTAAGCGAGCAATCCGGGTGGGGGTTCACCGCCGCAGACCTGCTGCTCCAGCGCGCCGCGCTTGTCGGCCCGGGACGCCGTGTCCCATGCCCGCCCGCGCAGGTGGAAGAACTGGCACCAACAGGTTGTCGGGTCGCCGCGGGTGCCCATCACGGATACGACGTCATCCCAGCGCTGCGCGGTCGCCGGTTCGATCCGGTAAGCGCCTGTGCCTTTGAGCCCCATGAGCATGCCCATGCGAATCCCCGTCTCTGTATCTCGTTACCTCGTCATCCCGCTGTACCGCTGTCGGGCGGCCTCGCGCTCTCGCCCGGTCCACCGACGGCACCGTCGCCGCGCTATACCGTCACCACCACCTTGCCGGCGGACCCGTGCTCCACCTCTTCGAGCGCCGCTGCCCCCTCCGCCAGCGGAAACGCCTTGTCCACCATGGGAACCACGCCGGCAGCATCGCAGAACGCGATCAGCCGTTGCATCTCGTCGAGCGTGCCCATGGTCGAGCCCACCACCGAGATCTGCCGGAAGAATAGTCGCTGCAGATCTGCGGACGGGTCGGCGCCGGTGGTGGCCCCGCAGCACACCACCACTCCGCCCGGTCGCACCACTTTCATGGAATGCGCCCACGTCGCGGCGCCTACCGATTCGAAGACCCCGTCCACCCGCTCCGGCAACCGCGCACTGGCCTCGAAAGTCGCTGCGGCGCCCAGGGTTTCGGCGCGCGCACGTCCAGCCTCGGTGCGGGCGGTCGCCCATACCCGCATGCCAGCGGCGGCGCCGAGTTGGATGAGCGCGGTCGCCACCCCGCCCGTTGCGCCCTGCACCAGCACCGTCGACCCGGGCGCCAGACCGGAGCGCGTGAACAGCATCCGATACGCCGTCAGATACGTCGTACCCAGCGTCGCAGCTTGTGCGAACGACATCCCGGCCGGCTTCGGCACCGCATTCCGCGCGGGCACCGCCACGTACTCGGCCATGCACCCTTGATGCCCGCCCTCCGTGAGCAGCCGCCGGCCGGGATCGAGGGTTTCGTCCCCGGCGGCGCCCACCGCGGCCGGATCCGCGATGACGGGGTAGATCACCACCTCGCGCCCGTCCTCGGTCACCCCGGCGCCGTCGCAGCCGAGGATCATCGGGAACTCTTCGGCACGGATCCCCACGCCGCGTAGCGTCCACAGATCGTGCCGGTTGATCGACGCGGCCCGCACGGCCACCCGCACCCAGCCTCCGGACACCTCCGGCTCCGGCCGCTCGCCGACCCGCACCATGGACAGCGGGTCGTCGGGGTTCGGGCCGGCCGCAAAGATCGCACGCATGGCTGCACCGTAGCGCGCGCCCTCGCCAGTCACGCCGGGCCGGCGCCGACAGCAGCGCCGCCCCGGCCCCGGAACTACGTCATACGCGGTCCGCTTGAGCCCGCGGCTAGGCTGGCAGCCGTGAGCGCGACCGTAGGGAGGCAGGCCCGTCGCGACGGTTCCGTGAGCGAGGGCGGAGGGAGGCTGCCGCGTCGCGACGGAGTCGCAGTGGCGACGAGCGGAGCGCGGAGCGAACAATTCGGCACCGTGAGCGACCCGGCCGGGCTAGCGAGGTGAGCCGCCCGCTTCCCGTCGTCGTCCGCCGCTGGATGACGATCGCGCTCGCCGCGTTGATCGCGATCGGCATCCTCGTCGCCCTGTTCCGTTGACGCCGCCGGTATCCGTCGCGCCGCCCGTGACGTCGATGACGCTGTTCGCGACGAGGGCCGGCGACCGGGACGGTTGCTTGAGTGCTATCGCGAACGTATACATACGTGTTAACGCGATGGTATCGTCTGAGTCATGTTGCGAGTGAGCGATGAGACGCGCGAGCGGGTGCAGCGCCTCGCGCGCATGGAATTCGGCGGCGTGAGCGTCAACGAGGCTATCGAGCGGCTGCTCGATGAGCATTGGGAAAATGCGGCGCTCGTAGCCATGGCCCGGTTTCGCACCGAGGATCAGCAGGGCTGGGCCGAATACCTCGCCGAGGCCGAGGGGCTGGCGGCGGCGGACGCGGCGCCGGTTGATGCGTGGCAGGGCGAATGAGGCGACCGCCGGTTCAGCCGGGCTCGGTATGGTTCTGTGACTTCGATCCCGTTCGGGGCCACGAACAGGGCAAGGACCGACCGGCCGTCGTCGTTTCGTCGGAATTCCACCTGCGGCTGACGGCGGGAGCGCTGGTGACGGTGCTGCCGCTTACTTCGGTCGAACGGCCGGGCTGGCTGCATCGTGTCCAGGTTTCGGGTGGACGGGGCTGGGTTATCACCGAGCAGGTCCGCACCGTGTCGGCCCAGCGCCTCCGCCGGCCGGCACCGGAGATCTCCCTGACTCCCGAAGAATGGGCCGAGGTTCAGCGGGTGCTGAGAAAGATGCTGGCCGTCACGCGGTGATATCGGCCCGCCAGGCCGGCGGGCGCTTCTCGGCGAACGCGCGGGCGCCCTCGCGGGCTTCCGGCGTGTCGAACTGCCGGGCCGAGGGTTCCAGCAGCGCTTCGTATCTCGCGACCGAGTCGTCCAGTGAGCCGCTGAGCAGCTCCTTGGTGCCGGCCAGTGCTCCCGGCCCGCCGGCCAGCAGCGCATCGAGGAAGCGCTCCACCACCGCGTCGAGCTCGTCCGGCGCGACAACCGCATTGACCAAACCGATCTCGCGGGCGCGGGCGGCATCGAACACTTCGCCGGTGAGCATGAGCTCGCGCGCCGCGACCGGGTTCAGCCGCGCCAACACCGGGATCGAGATCACCGCCGGGATCAGCCCGATCCGCACCTCGGTGAACGCGAATGTCGCCGAATCGACGGCCACCGCGATATCGCACGCGGCCATGATCCCGACTCCGCCCGCGCGCGCCGGGCCGGCCAGCCGCGCGACGACCGGCTTCGGACAATGCGCGATCAGCCGCAGGATCGCCGGCAGCTCGCGCACCCCCTCCTCGCCCGGTTTCGCGACGGCGGTCTCCTTCAGGTCCATCCCGGCGCAGAACACGGTGCCGGTGTGCGTCAGGACCACCGTCCGAACGTCGTCATCGTCGCCCGCTCGTCGGAGCGCGGCCGACAGTTGCGCGCGCATCGGCTTGGACAACGCGTTGCGGTTGCGCGGGGAGTCCATCGTGATCGTCGCGACCCCGCCGGCCAGCTCGTATTGCACCACCGCTGCCTCGTCCATGGCCCCTCCGCGTCGTTCGCCGGTTCCGTCCGGGCAGTGTCGCACGGTGTGGGTGTATCGGTGCGTCCCGCCTGTCGCACCTTACCGACCGCCTATGACGTAGTTCGCGGCGATGCCGCCGAAGTTTCCGGCCGCCCTGCCCCGCCGAGCCCGCGCGGCGCGGACGATGAGCGACAGATCGATCGGCCTGGGCGATGTGCGGTCGGCTCGCGGGCGAGAATGGGGCATGCCCTCTGCGCTTCCCGACGGCGATCCCGTGCCCGCGGACGGTTCACTGCCCGACCAGGCGTATCAACACATGGCCGACCGGAGCCTGTCCCTCTACATCCACGTCCCGTTCTGCACCACTCGTTGCGGGTACTGCGACTTCAACACGTACACGGCTGGCGAGTTGGGCACATCGTCATCCCCGGAGAGTTGGCTGGATGCCGCGCTCGCCGAGATCAACCTGGCCGCAACGGTTCTCGCGGCTTCCGGCGCGCGCAGGACGGTCGGGACGGTCTTCGTGGGCGGCGGCACTCCGTCGCTGCTCGGTGGGCGGAAGCTCGTCACCCTGCTGCGCGCGGTGGACGACGCGATCGGGCTCGCGCCCGGCGCCGAGGTGACCACCGAGGCCAACCCGGAGTCCCTCGATCCGGACCTGCTCGCCGCGATCCGTGCGGGCGGCTATACGCGCGTGTCCATCGGCATGCAGTCGATCGCGCCGCACGTGCTGCAGGTGCTGGATCGTCGGCACACCCCGGGGCGCGCATTGGCGGCGGCGCGTTGGGCGCAGGATGCTGGCTTCGAGCACGTGAGCCTGGACCTGATCTACGGGACGCCGGGGGAGAGCGACGACGACTTCCGCGCTTCCCTCGACGCAGCGATATCCGCTGGCGTGGACCATATCTCGGCGTACTCGCTTATCGTCGAACCGGGCACCCGGCTGGCCCGCCGGGTCGCGAAGGGGGAACTCGTCGCCCCCGATGACGATGTTCTCGCGAAGCGATATCTGATCGCGGATGACGTCGCCTCCGCGGCGGGCCTGTCCTGGTACGAGGTGTCCAACTGGGCGGCGACCGATGCGGCTCGCTGCCGGCACAACCTCGCCTATTGGACCGGTGGCGACTGGTGGGGGATCGGGCCGGGCGCGCACTCGCATGTGGGCGGGGTCCGCTGGTGGAACCGGAAGCATCCGGCCGCCTATGCGGCGGCACTCGCGGCGGGGCACTCCCCGGGGCAGGGCCGCGAGATCCTGGACGCCGCAACCCGTCTCGAGGAATGCATCCTGCTCGAGCTACGCCTCGCATCCGGGCTCGACACCCGCCTGCTCTCCGACCGCGGCCGGACCCAGGCCCAGGCCGAAGCCGCCGACGGCCTCCTGGATCCCGGCGCGCTGGCCACCGGCCGGGCCGTCGTCACCCGGCGCGGCCGGCTGCTCGCCGACGGCATCGCCCTGCGGCTCATCGACTGATTCTCCGCCGAGCGGTGCGAAATTGCGGGCAAAACAGACACGAATCGGTGCATTTCGCACCGCTCGGCGTGCTTGCGCGGGAGCGGCGGCGCGACCGCGGGAACCGTTATGCCAGTGGCCATCCCAGAGCGAGGGCGACGGCGAGTGCCCGATCAATCTTGCGCATCGACGCCGGCGAGAGCGCGCCGAGATATTCGCCCAGTTCCTCCTTCCCCAACTGCTCGATGCAATCGGCATTCGCGTATCCGACCAGCGGGTCTGCTGGCATGAGCTTGACCCACGTCGGCAGTTCGCGGGCCGTGGTGGTGAGCCGGATGGCAACGATGTCGGAGAGCACCCGATTACGCGAGTTATTGGAGACCACCAACCAAGGCTTCGGCCCGTAGCCGAGGTCGCATCGGAAGACCTGGCCCCGCTGGGGGGTTGTGCTCATTCGAGTGCGTCGCTCGCGTCGCGTGACCGGCGACGGGCCCGCAATACGGTCTTCTCCTCGTCCGATTCGTACGGATAGCTCGGATTCTCTGCCATGGCAGCGGCGTAGCCCGTGTCGAGTTTGTCGGTCTGCAGCTGTTCCCACGCCTGGCGGATGGCGCTTTGCACAGCGGCAGATCGGCTCGGGTAGCGCTCGGCGAGTTCGCCCAGTTGCCGAGCGGTTTCATCATCCAATCGGACTGTCATCGCGATTGTCATACTGCAATGATACCTCGATCGTCATGCATTGCACCGTCGACGAGCGACCGCCTGTCCACGCTGACACCGAGATGGGCCGTCGGCCACGGCGCGGCCGGGAAGGTCGTCATATTCGATTCAAAGATCGTGACGAAACGCGGTACGTGCCGGAAGGTCGGCGACCGGTCGCAGGTGTGCCCGCCCGTATGTTGATGCGGTGACCACAGACCTGCCTTTGCTGGTGGTACTTGCCGGTCGGCCCGGTACGGGAAAGACGACCCTGGCGCGCCGGCTGGCGAGCGCGTTGCATGCTGCGTATCTACGGATCGATGCGATCGAGACCGCTGTAGTCCGATGCGGTTTGGCCCGTCATCCGGTCGGCGTCGTGGGCTACGCCGTGGCCCACGAGATTGCCGCCGGCACGTTGGCGCTGGGCGTACCTGTCGTCGTCGACGCCGTCAATCCGATACCGGAGGCACGCGCAGGGTGGCACGACCTTGCGCAGATTGGGCTTCTCCGTTTCCTCGAAACGGTCATCCCGGACGAGGTCGAGCATCGCCGCCGCGTGGGTGAGCGTCGGCCCGATCTTGTCGGGCAATTCGTGCCGACCTGGGACGACGTTCTGGCCATGGAATATGTGCGCTGGGACGACGAGCGTGACGGTCCGCACCAGATCATTGACATGACTGACACCGAACGGGGCGTCGCTCACGCTCTCGACCACCTGCGATAGGGGACGCAGATCGTCACGCCGGTGCAGTAGCCGATCCCGCGGACCAGTCCAGCCCCCGCTGGCGATGGCCGAGATCAACCGCAGCCGGACCGTCTGCTGGTCCAAACGCCGCGCGTCGCCGGCACCGTCGCCCAGCGCGGCCGCCTGCTCGCCGACGGCATCGCTCTGCGGCTCATCGACTGACGTCGGGTTCGGCCCTGCCGTCGAGTGGTGCGAAATTGCGGGCAAATCGGGCGCGGGCTGGCGCTTTTCGCACCGCTCGGCGCTGGTAGAGCGAGCGGTTCGCGACCTGCCACTAGACTTGGCACAGGTGTGTGACGAGTGCTAATGCCCATGCGCGCTGTGACATCAGCGGTGCGGCGGCCGGGTGGCAGAGGGCAGGGCGGAGGTGCGGTGATGGCTGCGGACGACCGGCGGTTCGCCGTGCTCCGGGCCATCGTCGCCGACTACGTGGCGACGCAGGAGCCCGTCGGATCGAAGTCGTTGGTCGACCGTCACAACCTCGCGGTGTCGTCCGCGACGATCCGCAACGATATGGCCGTCCTGGAACAGGAGGGGTACATCGTTCAGCCGCATACCTCCGCGGGGCGGATTCCCACCGACAAGGGTTATCGGTTGTTCGTGGACCGACTCAGCCAGGTCAAACCGCTGTCGGTGGGCGAACGGCGTGCGATCGAACAGTTCCTGTCCGAGGGGGTGGATCTCGAGGACGTGCTGCGTCGCTCGGTGCGGCTGCTCGCGCAGCTCACCCGGCAGGTGGCGGTTGTCCAGTACCCGCTGCTGTCCCGCTCCGCCGTCCGGCACATCGAGGTTCTCGCCGTTGGAACGCGGCGGTTGATGCTCGTCGTCATTACCGACGCGGGCCGTGTCGAACAGCGCCTGGTGGAGACCGCGACCGACGTGGACGACGATGCGGTCGGCCGGTTGCGGGCATTGCTCGGATCCATGATCGCGGGCCGATCGTCGAGTGATGCGGCCATTGCGCTGGCCACGGTGGCCGACGAGGCCGCGCCGGACGACCGGGATCTGACGCGTGGTGTGGCCGCGGTGCTGCGCGATGCCCTGATCGATCACCCCGAGGAACGCCTCGTGCTGTCGGGGACCGGGAACATCACCGGCGCGTGGGCCGACCAGCCCGCCACCCTGCGTGGTGTGCTGGACGCGTTGGACGAGCAGGTCACCCTGCTCAAGCTTCTTGCGGCGCTCGACGAGCCCGATGTGCTCCGCGTCTCGATCGGCGAGGAGAATGCTGACGCCAACCTCGCCAGCTCGGCGCTCGTGTCGGCCGGGTACGGCTCCGGCGAGGTGCTGATGGGTGGATTGGCAGTGGTCGGTCCGACGCGCATGGACTACCCGGGAACGATGGCGACGGTCCGGGCCGTTGCAAAGTATGTCGGTGAGATCGTGGGCGGTCGTTGAGGCGGGTCGATGCGGAGCGCCCCGAGGATTCGGCGCCGAAGATTGAGCCGGAGGGTGGTTGCTCGGGAGTGCGGTACCCGGAACGCTGCCCACGGGCGTGGTGACTGCCGGTGCGGGTGGATCCCGCGGGAAGGTATGACTGGTGCAGAGAGTGGCACGCGACTATTACGGCCTGTTGGGTGTGGCGAGGGACGCGTCGAACGACGAGATCAAACGCGCCTATCGCCGACTGGCCCGTCAGTTGCACCCGGACGTCAATCCCGACCCGTCGGCACGCGAGCGGTTTAAGGAGGTGACGGCGGCCTATGAGGTGTTGTCCGACCCTGCGAAACGGCAGGTCGTCGACCTCGGTGGCGATCCGCTGTCGAACGGATCCGCAGGGGGCCCCGGCGGCGCGATGGGCGACCCGTTCGGCGGTATGGGCCTGTCGGACATCATGGACGCCTTCTTCGGCGGCGGTGGTGGTGTCGGCGGCGGGCGTTCGCGCGGGCCGCGGTCCCGTGTCCAGCAGGGCCAGGACGCACTGATCCCTGTCGAGTTGACGCTCGAGGAATGCGCGGCGGGTGTCGCGAAGGATTTGACCGTGGACACCGCGACGCTGTGCACCGTGTGTCACGGATCCGGCTGCGCGGAAGGGGTCACGCCGACCACGTGCGAGGCCTGCCGTGGTGCCGGCGAGACGCAACAGGTCCAGCGCTCGCTGCTCGGTCAGGTCATCACGACCCGACCGTGCCGCGTGTGCCGCGGGTTCGGCACGGTGATCACCGATCCGTGCCGGCAGTGCAACGGTGACGGGCGCGTGCGGACACGGCGAACGGTGCGGGCGAATATCCCCGCGGGCGTCGGCGACGGGATCCGCGTGCGGCTGGCCGGTCAGGGCGAGGTAGGCCCGGGCGGCGGTTCACCGGGCGACCTGTACGTCGAGGTGCGCGAGCTGCCGCACGACCGGTTCACCCGCGACGGCATCGACCTGCATTGCACCGTGCACGTTCCCATGACGGCTGCGGCGCTCGGCGCGTCCCTCTCCCTCGAGGTTCTCGAAGGTGTCGAGGATCTCGATATCCAGCCGGGCACCCAATCGGGCACGGTGATCAACCTGCGCGGGCAGGGGATGCCGCAGCTGCGCGGGACCTCACGCGGCAGCCTGTTCGTCCACATCGAGGTCGCCACGCCGACGAAGGTCGATGCGGAGCAGGCGGACCTGCTGCGGAAGCTCGCGGCGCTGCGCGGCGAGGAGCAGCCGGAGCTCGCGGCTCGCGGCCACAGTGGGCTGTTCGGAAAGCTCCGCGGCTCGTTCTCCACCCGCTAGGCCGGCGTCCTCACTCCGATGAGATCCCGATGAGATCCCGTTGATGCCTCGATGACCGACCCGGTGTTCTTCGTGGCCGCCGTGCCGCCGAGTGGCGCCTTCGAACTCGACGGCGACGAGGGGCGTCATGCCGCCGCGGTGAAACGGATGCGGCCGGGTGAGACGCTCGTCATCGCGGACGGCTCGGGCACGTGGGCACCGGCGACCGTCATCGCGAATCGCGGTCGCGGCCTGTCACTCACCGTCGGCCAGGCGGTGACGGACGAACCGCCGGCGTTGCAGGTCGTGATCGTGCAGGCACTGCCCAAGGGGGAACGCTCCGACCTCGCCGTGGAGCTCGCCACCGAGGCCGGCGCCGACGAGATCATCCCCTGGCAGGCGGCGCGGTCGGTGGCCCGATGGGACGGCTCCGCGGACAAGGCGCAGCGGGGAACGGAGAAATGGCGTAGGACGGCGCGCGAGGCGGCGAAACAATCCCGTCGGCACACCGTCCCGCGGGTCGGGACCCTGGCCACGACAGCCGATGTCGTGTCGGAGGTCGGACGGGCCGACGCCGCGCTGATCCTGCACGAGGAAGGGTCGGTACCGCTGGCGTCGTCGCCGTTGCCCCGGGCGGGCAGGCTGCTCGTGATCATCGGGCCGGAGGGCGGCCTTGCCGACGAGGAGATCGCCAGGTTGGAAGGTGCCGGGGCGCGCGCGGTGCGGCTCGGGCCCGAGGTGCTCCGAACGTCCACGGCGGCCGCGGTCGCGCTCGGTGCGCTCGGCGTGCTGACAGGGCGGTGGACATGGACAGCGTCATACCCGGTCGGCCCGGTGCCCGCTGTCGGTGCCGACCGTTACGGTAAGGGCATGGCTAGCAGCGACCCTGATTGTCTGTTCTGCAAGATCGTGGCCGGCGTCATTCCGGCCGATATCGTCGCGCGGACCGACACCGCCGTCGCATTCCGGGACATCGACCCCCAGGCGCCGACGCACATCTTGATAGTCCCCGTCGACCATCAGCCGAACGTGGCGGCGACCGCGGCGGCAGACCCGACGCTCGCCGGGTCGCTGTTCACCATGGCCGACAGCGTTGCTCGCGCGGAGGGCATCGGCGAGCCCGGCTATCGATTGGTGGCCAACACCGGGGCAGGTGCTCAGCAGACCGTCTTCCATGCGCACCTGCACCTGCTCGGCGGCCGTTCGTTCACCTGGCCACCGGGCTGAGGATCGCGGAACGCCGGCCGGCCGGCGCACATGCCTCCTCCGGAGCGGGCCGACCCGGTAGAATCGGTCCAGGACACAGGCCACCACGACGCCGGACGACGGCGGAGATTCGATCGGTATCGACGCCCTCGGTAGGGCAGGATTGAGGCAGCACACCAGGTGCCGGAAACCAACGCGGCTGCGTCACACGGACGCAGTCATAAGGCTGCCGATATCGACGAGACGGGTGGGAACTTCGCGCACACGGACGACAACGCGGAATCGACGGTGATCGTCGCCGACGACCACACGATTCCGGGGCTTCTCGGCGCGCGGGATGTGGTATTGCGGGCCCTCGAAGAGGCGCTGCCGGCCGACATCCACGTGCGCGGCAACCGGATCACCCTGCGCGGGTCCGCCCGCGACATCGCGTTCGCCGAACGCGCGGTACGAGAACTGTTGGCGCTGCAGGAAACCGGATCGGTGATCACGCCCGATGCCGTGCGGCGCACGGTCGGCATTCTGGAGCAGCCGCCGGTGGACGCGGACGGTGGGGTGCCGGCGCCGTCCGAGGTGCTGGGGCTGAACATCATCTCCCGGCGCGGGCGGGCGATCCGGCCGAAATCGGTGAACCAGAAGCGCTATGTCGACGCGATCGACGAGGCCACCGTGGTCTTCGGTATCGGCCCGGCCGGCACCGGCAAGACGTACCTGGCGATGGCCAAGGCCGTGCAGGCGCTGCAGACGAAGAAGGTCAACCGGATCATTCTCACGAGGCCGGCCGTCGAGGCGGGCGAGCGGTTGGGCTTCCTGCCGGGAACGCTCAACGACAAGATCGACCCGTACCTGCGGCCGTTGTACGACGCGCTGCACGACATGATCGACCCGGAGTCGATCCCGCGGCTGATGGCGGCCGGAACCATCGAGGTCGCCCCGCTGGCGTACATGCGGGGAAGAACCCTGAACGACGCGTTCATCATTCTCGACGAGGCGCAGAACACCACGCCCGAGCAGATGAAGATGTTCCTGACCCGGCTCGGATTCGGGTCGAAGGTCGTCGTCACCGGCGACGTGACCCAGATCGACCTGCCGGGCGGGCAGCGGTCCGGGCTGAAGGTGGTCAGCGACATCCTCGCCGATATCGACGATGTGGTGTTCCTGTATCTCACGTCGGCCGACGTCGTGCGGCACCGGCTCGTCAGCGAGATCGTCGATGCGTACGAGCGGTGGGATGCCGTCGTCGCGGCGGACGAACGCGCCGAGGGCGGTGACCGCCACGGCAGGGGCTACCGCGGGGCCGATCGACGCGATGCCGGGTATCGGGAGTCGCGCGGGCGCGGCGGGCCGCGATGACCATCGAGGTGGCGAACGAGTCGGGTGTCGGCGTCGACGAGGTGGCACTCGGGTCCGTCGCCCGCTACGCGCTGAGCCACATGGGGATCAACGCCCTCGCCGAACTGTCGATCCTGCTCGTCGACGTGCCGACCATGACGGAACTGCACGTCAAGTGGATGGACGAGCCGGGACCGACCGACGTCATGAGCTTTCCCATGGACGAACTCGACACGGCCCGCCGACCGGACGAATCCGGCCCCGGGCCGGCGCTGCTGGGCGATGTGGTGCTCTGCCCCGATGTGGCGGCGGAGCAGGCCGTCGGCGCCGGGCATTCTCTGGACGACGAGTTGCACCTGCTCACGGTGCACGGGGTGCTGCATCTGCTCGGCTATGACCACGCCGAACCGGCCGAGGAACGTGCCATGTTCCGGCTACAGAACGAACTGCTCGACGCGTGGCGCGAGGAGCGAGCGCGTCACGATCACGATGAGCGCGGGCACGCGGCGGACAGCGCCGTGCTGGGCACCGTCGGACTGGTCGCCGGAGACGGTGCCGCACCGGCGCCCCCGTCGACGGACGACGGCCCGCGCCCGAGCACCGCACCCTGAGGTTCGCCGTGACCACGATCGACATCTCGCTGCTTGTCCTCGCGGCGGTACTCGTTCCGATCGCCGGCGCACTGGCCGCCGCGGACGCCGCCGTCAGCACCGTCTCGGCCGCCCGCGTCGAGGAGCTGCAGCGCGAGAACCGGCGCGGCGCAGCGTCTCTCGCCGCAATCACGGCGGATCGTGCCCGCTACATCAACCTGCTGCTCATGCTGCGGCTTGCCGCCGAGATGACGGCGACGGTGACGGTGTCCGCTGTGGCCTTCGGGACGTGGGGCTTCCACTTCGCGGTCGCGGCGGTGGTGGCGGTCGTCATGCTCGTCGTGAGCTACGTCGCGATCGGGGTGCTTCCGCGCACGCTGGGCCGGCAGCATGCGTACCCGGTGGGGCTGGCGCTGGCCGGGCCGACGCGGGCGCTGGGCCGTGTCCTGGCGCCCGTCGCGCAGCTGCTGATCGTCGTCGGGAACGCGCTGACTCCCGGGCGCGGACTCCCGGGGGGCCCGTTCTCGTCGGATGTGGAACTGCGCGAGATGGTCGACCTCGCCGGTGATCGCGGCGTCGTGCACGAGTCGGAACGCGAGATGCTGCAATCCGTCTTCGATCTCGGCGACACCATCGTGCGCGAGGTCATGGTGCCGCGCACCGAGGTGGTGTGGATCGAGGCGTCCAAGACGCTCCGCCAGGCGGTTCACCTGGCCGACCGCTCGGGCTTCTCCCGGATCCCGGTCATCGGCGAGGACGCCGACGACGTGCTCGGCGTGGTCTACGTGAAAGATCTGATCGCCCGGCTGCTCTCGCTGGCGCCCGATGATCGCGGGCCGCAGGTCACCGAACTCATGCGCCCGGCCGTGTTCGTCCCGGAATCGAAGAACGTCGATCAGCTGCTGCGCGACATGCAGCGCGACCGCACCCATGTCGCCATGGTGGTCGACGAGTACGGCGGACTCGCCGGCATCGTGACCATGGAGGACATCGTCGAGGAGATCGTCGGCGAGATCACCGACGAGTATGACGTCGATACCCCCGACCCCATCGAGCGCCTGCCCGACGGGTCGGTGCGCGTGTCGGCCCGGCTGCCCGTCGAAGACCTCGGCGAGCTGTTCGATATCGAGCTCCCTGCCGACGACGTCGAGACCGTCGGCGGACTCGTCGCGCAACTGTTGGGTCGGGTGGTGCTGCCGGGTGCGGAGGCGCGGATCGACGGGCTGCGCCTTCTCGCCGAGGGCGGCGTGGACCGGCGGGGGCGGCACCGCGTCATGGCGGTGCGAGCGTGGCTGGTGGACCCGGACGCCGAGGTGGGCGAGCCCGGTGAGCCCAGCGGAGCCGGCGAATCCGGCGAGGACGGCCCCGGGACCCCGGCCCGGGCGGATGCGGCCGGCGCATCGCAGATGCCGGACAGCGTCATACCCGGTGGCGGGGTCGAGGCGGACCGGGCCGCGACGGTCGATGCCGACGGCCGGGGGAGATCGTGAGCCCGCATCGCAGCGGTTTCGCCTGTTTCGTCGGAAGGCCCAATGTCGGCAAGTCGACCCTGCTCAATGCCATGGTCGGCAGCAAGATCGCGATCACCTCGCCGAAACCGCAGACGACGCGCCGGGCGGTGCGCGGCATCGTCACCCGGCCCGATGCGCAACTCGTGATCGTCGACACGCCTGGCCTACACAAGCCGCGCACCCTGCTCGGCGAGCGACTCGACGACCTGGTGCGGAGCGTGTGGTCGGATGTCGACGTAGTGGGCCTGTGCATCCCCGCCGATCAGGACATCGGGCCGGGGGACCGGCGGATCGTCGCGGATGTGACGGCGCGCGTGGGTGCCGTGCCGGTGATCGGCATCGTCACGAAGACGGATCTCGTGTCGCGGGAGCGGGTGGCGCAGCAGCTCGCGGGGCTGTCCACGCTTCGCGACTTCGCGGAGATCGTGCCGGTCTCGGCGACCGCCGGCGATCAGGTCGACCTGCTCACCGATCTGATCGTGGCGCACCTGCCGGCCGGGCCGGTGCTGTACCCCGACGGCGAGCTGACCGACGAGCCGATCGAGACGCGGATCGCCGAGCTGGTGCGCGAGGCCGCGCTCGACGGTGTCCGTGACGAGTTGCCGCATTCGCTCGCCGCGGTCGTCACCGAGATGGCGCCGCGCGCCGGACGGGACGATCTCACCGATGTGTTCGTCACGATCTTCGTGGAGCGCGACTCGCAGAAGCCGATCGTGCTCGGCCGGCGGGCATCCCGCCTCAAGGAGGTCGGCCGACGAGCCCGCGGTGAGATCGAACATCTGCTCGGCGGTCGGGTGTACCTCGATCTGCACGTGACGGTCGCGAAGGATTGGCAGCGGGACCCGAAGCAGCTGCGCAAGCTGGGGTTCGACGTGCGATAGCGAATGCGCAATCATGCTCATTTCATGTAAGGTATGAGCACGATTGAACATAGGAGGACGGTATGGCGGGCCAGCAGGTGTTGTCGGAGATGGGGGAACAGCCCGACGTGCTGGCCGCCATCGTGGCGCGGCGCGACGACATGCACGGCCGCATCCGCGCGGCCCTGCCCGAGAAGCTGCGCGGGATCTGCCTGGTGGCCCGCGGGTCGAGCGACAACGTGGCGATCCACGCGCGCTACCTGCTCGAGCTGGCGACCGGGCTTCCGGTCAGCATGGCCGCGCCAAGCATCATCACCCGATACCACGCGCGGCTGGACACCGACGGCTACCTGGTAGTCGCGTTGTCTCAATCCGGGCGAACCCCGGAGATCGTCTCCGTCGCGACGGCGATGCGGGACCAGGGTGCCTCGGTGGTCGCGGTCACGAACGACGACGATTCGCCGTTGGCCGACGTCTCCGCCGTGACGTTGTCCGTGGGCACCAGCAAGGAACTCGCGGTTCCGGCCACGAAGACGGTGACCGGTCAGCTCGCGCTCGTGACGCTGCTCGCCGAGGCGGTCGGCGCCGGCATCGCCGACTACACGGGCGGCGACACCGCGTGGGCGGCGCTGGCCGGCTCCGTGCGGGACGTGCTCGCCGATACCGATGCGGCGCTGCGGGCGGTCGAGGTGCTGCGACAGCATCGCAGCGCGATCCACCTGGCGCGCGGGCTGACCTATGCCGCGGCAATGGAGGCGGCATTGAAATCGAAGGAGACCTCGCGGCGCGTGCACGACGGCTACTCGAGCGCGGACTTCCTGCACGGGCCGTTGACGGTGGCCGGCGCCGACGTGCCGGTCGTCGCCTATGGCGTGCCGGGGCCGGTGCTCGCGGACGTCATCGAAACCGTCGGCCGGGCAGCCGCTTTGGGGTCTCCGGTGATTGGGGTCGGGACGCCCGACCTCGTCGCCGGGCTCGACGGCGAGGCGAGCGCCGTCGGGCTGCCGGCCGCCGACTCCGTCGGCGAGGCCCTGGCGACAATTCCGCTGGTAGTACGCGGCCAGCAGCTGGCGATCCATACGGCCATCGCGCTCGGCATGGACCCGGACTCGCCGACCGGACTACACAAGGTCACCGCTACGCGTTGACCGCCGGTCGGCGGTCAACGGAACTGTCGGCCAGAACATGGCGCCATGCTGCCACCGGGTACCGACAACGGCCGGACCGCTCGCGTAGATTCTCGGGTATGACGACGTTCGAGCGGCAAGCGGTTGCCCGGGGCGCCGAGCCATGGCTGACAGACCTGTGTCGGTGGGTCGAGATCCCTTCCGTATCAGCCGATCCCGCGCATCACGATGATGTCGCGGCGAGCGCCCGATACCTGGCGGATGCCTTGCGCGGAGCCGGATTCCCGACCGTCGAGGTGCTCGGCGGCGGCCCGTATCTGCCGGCCGTCTACGCGCACTGGCCGTCCGGGGACGCCGATGCGGTGCGCGTGGTGGTCTACGGGCATCACGATGTTCAGCCGGCAGCGCTCGCAGACGGCTGGACCTACCCGCCCTTCGAGGCGCACGTGGTCGACGGATTGCTGCACGGACGCGGGTCCAGCGACGACAAAGGCAATGTGGCGATCCACCTGCTCGGCCTGGCGGCGCACCTCGCCGCTACCGGGCGGCGCAGCCCAGCGGTGGACCTGACTTTCGTGGTGGAGGGCGAGGAAGAATCCGGATCGCCGCATATTTCGGCGCTGCTGAGCGATCTCGCCGGTCGGCTGGAAGCCGACGTCGTCGTCATCTCCGATACCAGGATCTTCGATGCCGCCACGCCGAGCCTGGTGACCGGCATGCGCGGACTGGTGGGCGGCGAGTTGCACGTCCACGGACCGGATGTCGACCTGCACTCCGGGAGCTTCGGCGGCGCGGTGCCCAATCCGATTACCGAACTCGCCCGCATTCTCGCCGCGATGCACGATCAGGATCGGCATATCGCGATCCCCGGCTTCTATGACGGGGTCGACGAGCCCACGGACGAAGAACGAGCCCTGATCGCCGCCCTGCCGTTCGACGAGCACGGGTGGGTCACCGGGCCCGCGCGGTCGACCGCGGCCGTCGGCGAGGCGGGCTATTCCACCCTGGAGCGGCTGGGCATGCGGCCCACCGCCGAGATCAACGGGATCTGGGGCGGCTATACGGGGCCCGGCGGCAAGACGATCGTGCCGACGGATGCGTATGCGAAGCTGTCGTTCCGGCTTGTCGGCCGGCAGGACCCGGCCGCGGTGATGCGTCGCGTCGACGAGTTCGTCGCTGCGCACGCGACGAACGGCGTCACGGCCACGATGACCTGGGAAGGGCAGGGTGTGCGGCCGCTGGTCGTCGCCGCGGACCACCCGGCGATGGACGCGGCGCGGCGGGCGCTGGGCGCGGCGTTCGATACCGACACGGTGCTCATCACCCGCGAGGGCGGGTCCGGCCCGGAGGCGGAAATCGCGGCCGCGATCGGTGCGCCGATGATCTTCGTCGGCGTGATGACCGATGACGATCAGATCCATGCCCCCGACGAGCGGGCGCCGGTGGACCTGCTGCTCAAGGGCGCCGAAGCGGTGGCTTTGTTGTGGCGTGAATTGGCGGCCGTCGGTCGCGCGGCCATGGCATGAGCGCGGCATGAGACGGCGGGCCTGAGGCTGCCATGGTCAGGCACGACGCTTCCCACCGAGCCGGGCTCGGGCGGCGTGCCGTGTCGCGTTCCGCGCTGGTTCTCGCGCTCGTGGTGCTGATCGGCGCCACCGTGGGCCTGGGCGTCTGGTGGTGGACGTTGCGATCGGCGGTCGACCCGATCGATGCGAACCCGGTTCGCGCGTCGGCGGTGGTGACGGCGTCGGCCCCGTGCGATGGCCGCGAGATCACGACCGTGCGACTCTCCGACCTGAGCGGTGCGCCCACCGCGACCCTCGACGGATGCGGGTTCACGGCGGGCGAGAACCTGACCGTCGAATATTTGGCGGGGCACCCGGGCCGGGTTCGCCTCGCCGGAACGTCCACGGCGGGGCGAGACTCGGTGGCGGCCAAGGTATTGCCGATCGCGGTGCTGTGCGCCGGGCTCGGTTCGATCGTGCTGGTGGGCCTGCTGCTGGTCCGGCGGCGTCGACCGGCCGGCAGCGACGCGGACCGGTCGGTGACCGTCGCCGAGCTTCGGGCGCGGGTCGCGGCCACACGGGCCGAACGGCCGCCCGTCGAATCGCAGCCGCCCGCCTGGGCCGAACAGCCGCAGGCTCAATCGCAGCCGCCCGTCGAGTCGCACTCGCCCGCTGAGTCGCAGCCGTAAGCGTTACGGCCGCGCCCCCCGGTGGCGTGGGTCGTGTCCGGACCCTGGATAGGCTGGGCTGGTGACCACCGCCACCCGCCGCCCGGGAATGCCGCGAATCCCGCGAGCCGACTATCCGGCGGTCCGCACTACCTTGGCCAACGGTCTCCGGGTGGTGCTGGCGCCGGAGGCGGGCAGCGGGGTCGTGGGCATCGCCGTGCACGTCGACGTCGGTTTCCGCTCCGAGCCGCCCGGCCGGACCGGCTTTGCGCACCTGTTCGAGCACCTGATGTTCCAGGGCAGCGAGTCGCTCGCCAAATTGGAGCACTTCCGGGTGGTGCAGTCGTCGGGCGGCACGTTCAACGGGTCGACACATTTCGATTACACCGAGTATCACGAGTTGCTGCCCGCCGGCGCGCTCGAGCGCGGCTTGTTCCTGGAGGCGGATCGTCTCCGGGCGCCGGCGCTCACAGCCGGAAACCTTGCGAATCAGGTCGACGTGGTGTCCGAGGAGATCCGGCTCAACGTCCTCGGCCGGCCTTACGGCGGGTTTCCGTGGATCCACCTGCCACCCGTGCTGTTCGACACGTTCGCCAACTCGCACAACGGATATGGCGACTTCGCCGACCTGCGTGCCGCGACCGTGGAGGATTGCGCCGACTTCTTCGAGCGCTACTACTGCCCGGCGAACATCGTGCTGACGGTGTGCGGCGATATCGATGTGGACAATGCCGCCCGCCTTGTCGAGCGGCATTTCGGAGACATCGCCGCACGCCCGGCCCCGATCCGGCCGGACTTCTACGAGCCGGAGCCGACCGCCCGACGCGCCGCCGACCACCACGATCCACTGGCGCCCACGCCGGCGGTGGCGGTGGGTTGGCGGATCCCGGACCCGGTGGCCGACCTCACCGGATACCTGGCCCACGTGCTGCTCGGGGGCATCCTCGCGGACGGTGAGTCGTCGCCGATACAGAGTGAACTCGTCAACCGTCGCGCCCTCGCCACATCGGCCTGGGCAGGCCCCGGCCTGATGGGTCCGCTGGACAGCCGTGACCCCGACGTCTTCGTGCTCGGCGCCGTACACCCGTCCGGTGTCGCCTCCCAGGACGTCGTCGACGCGGCGACCGAGATCATCGGCCGGTTCGCGGATGACGGCGCCGACGCGGACCGGATCCGAAGCGCACAGGCGCGGTTCTGCGCGAACCTTTTCGCGGAATGCGATTCGGTCATGGCTCGTACCAGGAACCTCGGCCTGTTCGAACTCTTACACGGTCGCGCGGATCTCCTCGGGGAGCTGCCGGCGATCGTCGGATCGCTGGACGCTGCCGACATCGCCGCTGCCGCGGCATCTCTCGACCCGCAGCGGTGCGCGGTGCTCCGCGTGATCCCAGGAAACGAGCGATGATGGCGCGCCGCCCACGACGCACCCCGCACCTGCGCACCGCCGAGGAGATCTCGCGCACCGCCGCCGGTCCGCGCCCGTTGCCGGACTTGGCTCCGACTCCCGCCAGGCGGTCTCCATCGAGCGTCCAGGCGACCACAGCGTCCGGGTTGACGGTGGTCTCGGTTCGGCGCCCGAGCTCACCGATGGTGGAGCTTCGGCTCCGCATCCCGTTCGGCGGAAAGACACGCGAACACGCCGCCCGGGCCGAACTTCTCGCCGAGACGATCCTGCTCGGAACGAGCCGACGCGACCGCGAGGCCGTCGACGCCGAGCTGGCGATGGTCGGCGGGCACCTCAGCACGCACGTCACGCCGCAACGGCTGATGTTGTCCGGCTCCGTGCTGGCCCCCGGCTTGGGCGTGCTGCTCGACATCGTCGCCGATACCGTCACCGGCGCCGCCTACCGCAGCCGCGATATCGCGCGCGAACGGGACCGGCTCATCGAGCATCTGACGATCGCCGCCGCGCAGCCGGCGGCGATCGCGCGAGAGCACCTGCAGCGCAGGAGATTCGGTGAACACCCTGCGGCGTGGGAGATGCCGAATGTGGATCTGGTCGCCGCCTGCACCGCCGCCTCCGTCCGCGGCCTGCACCGGCGGTCGGTCCTCGCCCGCGGATCGACCCTGATCCTGGTCGGCGATCTTCGCCCGCGTCATGCGCTCGACGCCGCGGCGCAGGCATTCGACGGGTGGACCGCCGGGGCTACGGCCACGCCGCTCTCGCCGCCGCCCCCGGTCGCCGGCGGCGCGGTCACCGCCTACCACCGCGCGGGAGCCGTGCAATCCCAGACCCGTCTGACCACGCCCGGGGTGCTGCGTACGGATCCCGGCTATGCCGCGGCGCAGCTCGCGAACATCGTGTTCGGCGGCTACTTCTCGTCGCGGCTCGTCGAGAACCTGCGCGAGGACAAGGGTTTCACGTACCACGCGCACTCCTCGATCGAGTTCTGGCCCGGGCTCGCGGCCGTCACCGTCGGGTACGACACCGCGCCCGACGTGGCCGCGGCCGCGCTCGTCGAGACCCGTTACGAGTTGGGGCGGATCGCGGTCGGTTCGCCGACCGACGCCGAGGTGGATGCGGCGCGGAACTACGCGATCGGGTCACTCGCAAGCTCCTTGGCCACCCAATCGGGCTACGCCTCGATGCTGGCCTCGTTGTCAGGGTTCGGCCTGGACGCCTCCTGGCTCGCGAACCATCAGCGACGGCTGCTGCGGGTGACCACCGCCGATGTCGCGCGGGCCGCCGAGCGGCTCTTCGCGCCGGCGACCATGACGGGAATCGTGGTCGGGGACCTCGACGCGACCGGGGCGGCCCTGGCCCGCCTCGACGGCGTGGCACTCGACGGGCGGTGACGGCGGCGTTGGTGACCTTTAAACGCATGCGGAGGACGGCGCCGCCTGCTGAGCCGTCGCTCGCGTCGCTGCCGGGTCTGAAACGGGTATGACGATGTTCTCCATCGATGCACCGGCGCTCTCGCGGGCCTTCGTGGACCGCAGCGAGGATCTGCGATCACCGGATCGCCTCGCCAGGTCCTGGCGAAACGCGAAGGTCCTGCTCGTGTCGCCGGGCGGGCATCTGCCGACGGCGGCGGAGCCGGACGGCTTGCGGTTGGTGTTCGAGGGCACCGCCCGATGGGGCGCCGCGCCGCCGCCCGGCGCTGTGCTGCTCGGCAGGCTCGACGGCGTCGACCACTGGGCAGTGCCGTACCAGTGGCCGGACAGCGGGCCGAATGCCGGGCCGCCGGCCGGCGGCGAACGAGCGGACGCGGACACCATTCGCGCGATCGGCCCGCTGCTCGCCGGTGACGAGGCCGCGCTCGCCACGACGGCGGTCGCATTGCTCGCCTGGCACGACGCGGCCGGATTCTGTTCCCGGTGCGGTCGCCCGACGGTGCCGGACATCAGCGGGCATACGCGGACATGCCCCGAGGGCCACCAGGAGTTCCCGCGGACCGATCCTGCCGTCATCGTCCTCGTGCACGACGGCGGCGATCGCATGGTCATGGCCCGTCAGCCGAGCTGGGCGCCGGGGCGCTTCTCCGTGCTGGCCGGATTCGCGGAGGCCGGCGAGTCGCTGGAGGCCACCGTGCTGCGCGAGATCGGTGAGGAGGTCGGTCTTCCGGTCCGCGACGTGCAGTACCTGGGCAGCCAGCCGTGGCCGTTCCCGCGATCGCTCATGATCGCGTTCGCGGCCCGTGCCCCGCGCGGCGCGGACCTGCGCCCGCGACCCGGTGAGATCGAGGATGCGCGCTGGTTCTCGCGCGCCGAACTGCGGCTGCTCCTCGACGAGTCCAAGCCTGCGGCCGGACCCGTCGCGGGGATCACCCTGCCCGGGCCGGTGTCGATCGCACGGCGCATGGTGGAGGGTTTCGTGAAGGCCGGATGACCGACCCGACGTGCGCCGCTCCGCGCGCGGCGGTCCGCGGCGTTCGCGAGGACCACGGTGTCGGATCCGCATGATTCCATGCGGGTGGTGAATCGGTGATGACGGCGGATCTCTACGCGGCGCTGGACGAGGGTCAGCGGGCCGCGGTCCTCGCGCCCGCCGGGCCGGTGTGCGTGCTGGCCGGAGCCGGTACCGGAAAGACGCGGACCATCACCCATCGCATCGGCCACCTGATCGCCGCCGGGCACCACGGCGGAGACGAGATCCTGGCGGTCACGTTCACCACCCGTGCGGCGGGTGAGATGCGCACCCGGCTGCGGTCGCTCGGCGCCGGCACGGTCCAGGCGCGGACGTTCCACTCCGCCGCGCTGCGGCAGTTGGCGTTCTTCTGGCCGCGGGTGGTCGGCGGAGAGATGTGGCCCGTCATCGAGCACAAGATGCGGTTGGTCGCAGCCGTGGCCAAACGGGTAGGTGCGGGCACCGACACCCCCACCCTGCGGGACCTGGCGAGCGAGATCGAGTGGGCCAAGGCGTGTCTCATCGCACCCGACGACTATCTGCGGGCGGTCGGGGCGCTGCAGCGCGCGACGCCCGTCGACGCGCAGACCGTCGCCAGGGCGTACAGCGCCTACGAGTCGGCGAAGACCGATGCGCGTCAACTCGACTTCGACGACCTCCTCCTGCACATCTGCGCGATCCTGGAGAACGACGAGGATGCGGCGCGCACCTTCCGCGCCCGGTATCGGTGCTTCGTCGTCGACGAATACCAGGACGTGACCCCGCTGCAGCAGCGAACCTTGGACGCGTGGCTGGGTGGCCGGGACCAGGTCACCGTGGTCGGCGATGCGAACCAGACGATCTACTCGTTCGCCGGCGCCTCGCCCCGATACCTCTTGGACTTCGAACGACGGTATCCGCACGCCACGGTGCTGCGATTGGAACGCGATTATCGATCGACCCCGCAGGTGGTCACCCTCGCGAACCGCGTCATCGCCGGTGCGTCCGGCGCCACCGCGACGAAGCGGTTGACGCTGAAGGCCGCGCGGCCCGACGGGCCGGACGCCACCTTCGAGGAACATCCGGACGAGCCAGCGGAAGCGGCAGCGGTCGCACGCCGCGCCAAGGAGCTGATCGCGGGCGGCATGAGCGCGTCATCGATCGCGGTGCTCTACCGCATCAACGCGCAGTCGGAGGGGTACGAGCAGGCGCTGGCGGCGGAAGGCGTGCCGTACGTGGTGCGGGGCGGCGAGCGGTTCTTCACGCGTGCCGACGTCCGGGCCGCGCTGGCCGAGCTGAACAAGGCGGCCCGCGCCGAGGCTGCTCGCGCATCGGCCGCCGGCGGGTCGGATGGTGGCGCCGGGGAGTCCGGGGCACCGGATGCCGCTGCGCTCGGCGGAGAGACCGGGCTCGTGCCACAGGTACGCGCGGTCCTGGGTCTGGTCGGCCTCACCCCGACACCTCCGCCGCCCGGCGCGCTACGGGACCGGTGGGACGCGCTGGCCGCGCTCGTATCCGTCGCCGAAGAACTATCCGCCGTCGACGCCTCAGCGACCATGACGACGTTCGTGGCGGAGCTCGCTCAGCGGGCGCAGTCCCAGCACGCGCCGTCCGTGGACGGGGTCACCCTCGCCTCGCTGCACGCCGCCAAAGGACTCGAATGGGACGCCGTGTTCCTGGTCGGATTGACCGACGGCACGCTCCCGATCCAGCATGCGGACACTCCGGAGGCGATCGAGGAGGAACGGCGCCTCTTCTATGTCGGGATCACCCGCGCCCGTAGCCGGCTGATGCTGTCGTGGGCGTTGGCGCGTCAGGAGGGCGGGCGACGCGTCCGGAGTCGGAGCCGGTTCCTGACCGGGCTCGTGCCGTCATCCGGTGTCCCCGGTACGCGCCGGCAGAATCGGCGGCCGGGGCGCTGCGCGGGATGCGGCGGACCGCTGACCACCGCCGCCGAAATCAAGGCGGGCCGCTGCCAGAACTGCCCGTCGACGGCCGATCCCGGGCTCGTCGCGGAGCTCAAGGCGTGGCGCAAGGGCCGGGCGGCCGACGCGTCGGTGCCGGCGTTCGTCGTGTTCTCCGACGCGACGCTGATGGCGATCGCCGAGCGCCGCCCCAGCGACGGTGCCGCGCTGCTGGCCATTCCGGGGATCGGCCGGAGCAAGCTGGACACCTACGGCAGTGAGGTGATCGCGATCGTGGCGGGCCACACCGCCGAGGGGACGCGTTCGGGGGGCGAGGACTGATCCGGCTGGTGCCCGTCACCATGCTCTCGCCATGCTCTCGCCACGCCGTCGCCACGGTGGCCCCGCTGTGGCCCCGCTCAGCGGTCGCGTCGCGGCATAGTGAAGGCATGACATCCGGACCGCGCCCCATCACCTGTTCCGTGTGCGGCCGCAACGCCCCGGCAGTTGGTGACCCGGCAGGAAGTGAGTCGACGGGCAGTGAATCGAGCAGCAGTGCATCGACGGGCAGTGTCATGACGGAAAGCGCGCCGATGTCGCCGCCCGCGGGATGGATGAGCGAGGTCGACCCCGACCGGGGCACCGTGTGGGTGTGCGTGGACTGCGTCCGCGAGAACCTCAGGTCCGTGGAGGCGCGCCTCGACCAGGCCTGGTGGTAGCGGCCTCGCGGCGTCAGGGTTCGCGGAAGCCGGGCAGCCACCGCTCGACGATGCCCCGGAACGGCGCCGTGGCGTCGAGCTGGCACAGCACCCCGAGGGACCCGAACGTGACGCGATGGATCATCAGGAACGACGGCGGCAGGTTCAGGTGGCGGGCGAGTTTCGACTCCGCGGTCGACAGGTCCGCCATTTTCGCGGCCTGGTGCTGCATCCACGTCCGATTGAAGTGAAAAGTCTCGTGCCGCAACGGTTCCGTGAACGGCGCCACGTAATTGAGCAGCACCTCGGGATCGGGCTCGAACCGGTCCGTGATGAATCCCGCCGAGCGCAGCTCTGCCAGGACGGCGGCCGCGTCGCCGCCGATCGCGTGTCGCGACACTCGGCCGATAATGGGCGGTGTGCCGTCGGGCAGCCGCGCGACGGAACCGAAGTCGACAACCGCGAGTTTCCCGTCCGCCGTCAACTGGTAGTTACCGGGGTGCGGGTCGGCGTGCAGCAGCTGGACTCGTTGCGGGGCCGAGAAATGCAGCTCGGTCAAGAGAGTCGCAGCGCGATCCCGCTGTTGCTGGCTGCCGTGGTCGATGATGGCGGCCAACCCGGTGCCGTCGACCCATTCCGACACCAGCACCTTCGGCGCGCTCGCGACGATCCGTGGGACCAGGAAGTCCGGGTCGCCGGCGAAGGCAGCGGCGAACGCCCGCTGATGGTCCGCCTCCAGGGCGTAATCCAGCTCCTCCATCACGCGCTCGCGAAGTTCGGCGACGAGCGGCCGCACTTCGACACCGGGGATCAACGGGCCGAGCAACGGTGCCATCCGGGACAGTTGATCCATGTCGGCGCGGAGCGCACCGGCGGCGCCGGGGTACTGGATCTTCACGGCGACGGCCCGGCCGTCACGCCACACACCGCGATGCACCTGGCCGATACTCGCGGCGGCCGTCGCCTCGTCATCGAACGAGGTGAAGTGCGAGCGCCAGCCGGTGCCGAGTTGCGCGGCCATGATGCGGTGCACCGTCGTCGACGGCATCGGCGGCGCGGCATTCTGCAGTTTGGTGAGCGCTGCACGGTACGGCGCGGCGAACTCGTCGGGGATCGCGGCCTCGTACACGCTGAGCGCCTGGCCGAACTTCATGGCGCCGCCCTTGAGCGTGCCCAGCACCTCGAACAACTGTTCCGCGGTGCGGCGCTGCATCTCGGCGACGACCTCGTCGCGATCCCGGCCGATCAGCCGTTGCCCCCAGCCCAGCGTCAGGCGACCGGCGGCCGACAGCGGAAGGCCGGCCAGCCGAGCCGTTCGCACCAGCGGGCCTTCCGGGATTTCCGACACGCCGTTCAGTCTGGCAGACCGCTGGTGCTCGGGGCACGCACGCGGTCCCGGACGGGTTCGCGGGCGCCTGGTGGGCGGTGCTCGGCCGGGTTTTCCATCCGGGATCATGGGTCCCTCAGTACCCGGGTGCAGCGGCAATCGGGATGCACCGGCCAGGGCCGGCGGCGTGGGTAGAAGCCGCCCGCCGGGCGCTCCACGGTCGCGCCCACCGTCTGCGGCGGATGGACCCCGTCGATCAGATCGAGCACCTGCTCCGCTGCGGTAGCGGCCGCGGTCAGCGTCGCCAAGTGGCCGGCGGTTCGCGCGGGCGAATGGGCGGCTTCGGCGGCTCGTGACAAGTCCGGATCGGCATCCGCGCGGTGTCGATCCACGCAGTTGAGACATGCCGTGCGCCCCGGCAGAACGAACGGGCCGATGACGATTCCGGCGGGGCTCGCAAACGCGGCGAGATGCGGAACGAGGGAGAGGACGAGCTCCGCGGCGCGCCCGGGGTTCGGTATGCCTGTGTCCGCGAAGACGACCGCGGTCGGGTGCGTCTGCGGCGCCGGGGGATACGGCCGGACCGCACTGTTGCGTGGCAGCGGACACCCCTGCCGGCACTGCTGTGACCCGCGCTGGGAACTACGTCGCGAATACTGCCGCGGCAGCTCCGGCCGGGGTGCGGCCCGCTTCCCGTCAGGCATGGCAGCAGAGGCTCCGACCGCGCGCTGATGGTGTACGTCACCGACACCCGCGCCGGCCAGCAGATCCGCGATCGTCTCGGCGAGCGGTCCGTCGCCCTCGACCACGACGATGGCGTCGGCCCGGGCGGCGAGGATCCGGTTCGCCTCGCTGACCCCGTGCCGGTGGATGAGCGACAGGCGTTCGGCGTGCAGGTGCGGTGCGGGCAGCTCGAGTTCGGCCGCGGGGACCAGCAATCCCTCGATCAGGAGTTCCTCGAAGACCGGGCGCCACTGCTCGACGAGGCCGCCGGCAGCCGTCACCACCTCGCCCAGCGGCGCCGTGCCGTCGAGCGCGGTCAGCACCTTGCGTGCACACTGCGGTGCGTCGGCGAGCAGGAATCGGCGCGGCGGGTCGGTGCCGATCTGCAGCGTCGTCGCGTTGCGCCGGACGACAGCGACGCCCGGTGCGAGCGCGTAGCAGGCGGCAAAGTCGACGGCATTGTCGGCAGCGTTGTCGAAAACACTGCCGACGGCGCAGTCGACAGCGCTGCCGAGTGGTGGTCTCATCCCGCGTCCTGGTGTGATGCCGACCGCGTCACTTGCCGCCCGGCGGGCGCAGTGCACGGTGCCGGCCTCCAGCGTCGCAGGTCTGGCGGGAGGTGGTGCGAGTTATCCACAAACGCGGTAGTTCACCGCGCCGGCCGCGAGGGCGCATCGTGGGCTCGCGCACCCCGGGCGTGGGTGAACAGAAACGGCCGGCAGGCCCACCTGGGGCATGCCGGCCGTCCGAGTGACCGTGGGGTCAGGCCTTGCCGAGGATGCGATTCATCTTCGTGCCGCACACCGGGCAGATGCCCTTGGCCATCCTGCGACCGTTGGTCTCGGCGACCTCGCCCTCGAAGTCGCGCTTTTCCTTGCACTTCACGCAGTAACCGTTGTAGGTCTCCGCCATGGGTACCCCTTCCGACTGAGCTCGCCACGTGCTGACGAGCCGATTGTGGCCGGGCCCGCGACCCGGAGTCGGGGATAACCGTACTCGCCGCAGGCGGCTGCGGGCCGCATCTGTGCGTGGCGCGACGTTCGTGGTGTCGCGCCGGCGCCGGACGGTCACCGCCGGGCCGGGTTGTCGGGGCCGGATGCAAGACTATCGGCATGACTTTTTCCGCAGACGCCGCACGCTATGAGAACCACGTCTACCGACGGGTGGGCGTGAGCGGCTTGAAGTTGCCGGCCGTGAGCTTGGGGTTGTGGCACAACTTCGGCGACGATGTGCCGCTGGATCGGCAGCGGGCGATACTGCGCCGCGCCTTCGACCTGGGCGTGACACATTTCGACCTGGCGAACAACTACGGTCCGCCGTACGGCAGCGCCGAGACGAACTTCGGGCGTCATATGCGGGATGATTTCCGGCCGTACCGCGACGAGCTGGTGATCTCGACCAAGGCGGGCTACGACATGTGGCCGGGCCCCTACGGCGAGTGGGGTTCGCGGAAGTACATGCTCGCCTCGCTCGACCAGTCGTTGGCGAGGATGGGCCTGGACTACGTGGACATCTTCTATTCACACCGCGCGGATCCGGACACGCCGCTCGAAGAGACCATGGGCGCATTGCACACGGCCGTGCAGTCCGGGAAGGCGCTGTACGCGGGAATCTCGTCATATTCGCCGGAGCGCACCCGGCGGGCGGCGCAGATCCTCGCGGACATGGGCACCCCGCTGCTGATCCACCAGCCGTCGTACTCCATGCTCAACCGCTGGATCGAGGACGGCCTGTTGGACACGCTCGGTGAGCTGGGCGTGGGATGCATCGCGTTCTCGCCGCTCGCCCAGGGCATGCTCACGGACCGTTATCTGCACGGGATTCCGGAGGGGTCGCGGGCGTCCAAGGGCCGGTCCCTCGACCCGCACCTGCTCACCGAGGATGCGCTCGCCCATGTTCGCGCCCTCAACGACCTGGCGGCCGCCCGGGGTCAGAGCCTCGCGCAGATGGCTCTCGCGTGGGCGCTGCGCGATCAGCGGATGACGTCGGTATTGATCGGCGCGTCATCGGTGGCGCAGCTGGAGGCGAACGTCGCGGCCGTCGACAATCTGGCGTTCAGCGAGAGTGAACTGGCCGCCATCGACAAGCACGCGGTGGAGTCCGGCATCAACATCTGGCAGCGGTCGAGCGCGGAATAGCGGCAGCGGAGCGGCGGAGGAGTCGCGCGCCAGCGGCATCCGGGCGGCGGACGCCGGCTCAGCCCGCGGTGCCGCCCGCATCCGAGCCAGCGCCGTCCGCGTCCTGGGGGCCGTCCGCGTCCGAGTCAGCGTCATCCGTGCCGGCGGGGCCGCCAGCGTCTGAGCCGACACCGTCCTTGTCGTCCACCGACGTGCCGTCGCCCCAGTCGCCCGCGTCCGCGAGCAACTCCGCGAACTCCCGGTCGCGAGCGATGAATGCGGCCGGGTCGTCGAGGTCGGCCGTCGCCGGTAACAGGTCGGGGTGTGCCCAGAGCGCGTCCCGGCCGTTGATCCCGCGGGACGCCTTCAGGCCGCGCCACAGGTCGGCGGCCGCGCGCAGCCGCCGTGGGCGCAACTGCAGTCCGATCAGCGTGGCGAACGTCTGTTCCGCCGGGCCGCCGGTCGCCCGTCGCCGACGCATCGTCTCGTGCAGGGCATCGGCACCCGGCAGTCGTGCGCCCACCGCATCCGCGACGACCGCGTCCACCCAGCCCTCTACCAGGGCGAGCAGCGTCTCCAACGTGGTTAACGCCCGCTGCTGGCCGACGGTGGCGCTCGGCTCGAACATGCCCTTGCTGAGCGCGGATTCGACCGACGCCGGATTCGACAGATCGATGGAGGATGCGAGCTCCTCCATGGCGGAGAAGTCCACCGTGATCGCGCCGGCATAGGCCGAAATCAGCTCCACGATCCGGTCGCTGAGCCACGGCACGTGGCGGAACAAGCGGTGGTGCGCGGCCTCGCGAGCGGCGAGGTAGAGGCGGACCTGGTCCTCCGGGACATCGAGGCTGGCGCTGAGCTCCGCCATGGCGCGGGGCAGCAGCGCGGCCGTCCCCTCGGGCCCCAGCGGCAGGCCGATATCCGTGCTCGTGAGCACCTCGACGGCGAGCTGCGCCAGCCCCTGTCCCAGCTGGCTGCCGAACGCCATGCCGCCCATCGACCCCATCATCGCCAGCAGCGGCCCGGCTTGGGCGCGCGCCTCGTCGGGCAACCCCTCGACCCACGCCTGCGAGACACGTTCGGCGATCGGCGAGGCCAACCGTTCCCACACCGGCATGGTCTTGTCGATCCATTCGCGCGGCGTCCAGGCGGTCACCGTCGTCGCCCCGATGGGGAACGCCGTCACACCGTCGAGCCACACCTCGGCCAGCGCCATCGCATCGCGGACCGCGCCCAGATCGACGGAGGCGACCGGGTGCGATGCGGGAACCTGGGACATCGCCATCTGCCGGGCCAGGTCGTAGTTCACCGGCCCCGTCTGGCCTTTCGCGCCCGCCTGCGACATCATCTGCCCGAGCTGCGAGAGCATCGACCCCAGTTGGCTCAGATCGAAGGAGCTCGGGCCGGTCGCCGGATCGTGGGCACCGGCTGGGTCGTCGTCGCCGGGAATGGAGAATCCGAACGGCTGGTTGCTCATGGCATTCACGGTACTGACATTCCGGCCGGGGCGGTGGCACGCCGCGTGGCGCGGCCGGCAGAAGTCCGGACCGGCGGTGCCTCCCGCACGCCCGGCACGACCGGCACGACACTGCCACATGATCGCCCCGTAGGCTCTGCGGACGTGGCCGACGCGCACGATTCCCCGCTTGATCCGCAGCCGGATACCGCAGAGCAGTATGCCGAGCCGGATGCCGCGCGGCCAGACGACACCGCGGAGCCGGCACCGCGCGCGGAGCAGGATGCCGCCGCAGGGCCGGAAGAAGCGCCGCGGGTTTCCCCGCGCAGACGGCCGTCGCGCCGCGCGCGGACGCTCATGGTCGGTGGTGGCATCGGTGCGATCCTGCTGGTGCTCGCCAGCGCGGTTCCGATCCCGTTCGTCGCCCTCGGCACCGGGTCGACGTACAACACGATCGCCTCCGGTCAGGGCCGCGAGGTGATCACCTTCACCGGCAAGGACATACCGGCGGCGGCATCCGAGCAGCCGAGCGGCCATCTCAACATGCTGACCATTCGCATCGTCGACCAGATTCCGCTGATCGAGGCGGCCACCATGTGGGCGTCCGGGAGGTTCCAGTTCGCGCCCCGCGACGAGTACTACCCGCCGGGCAAGAGTGCGGAGCAGGTCACCGAGGAGAACGTGCAGATGTTCCGCGATTCGCAGTCGACCGCGGAGATCGAGGCGCTGCGGTACCTCGGATACCCCAACATCGTCTACGTCGGAAGCATCGAGAAGGGTTCGCCCAGCTGGAATCTGCTCAAACCGCAGGACCGCATCACCGCCGTCGACGGGCACCCGGTGACGGACTATGCGTCATTGAAGTCGATCATGGCTACCACCCACCCCCGACAGAAGGTGGCGGTGACCGTCGACCGCGACGGATCGCCTATGACGATATCCGTGGCGCTGGGCGCCAATTCGAGCGTCGGGCCGCAGGGCTTCCTCGGTGTCGGGGTCGCGGAACGACCGGTCGCACCGTTCACCATTCACATCTCGCTGGAGGACATCGGCGGGCCGTCCGCGGGGCTCATGTTCACGCTCGGCATCATCGACCGGCTCACGGATGGAGACCTCACCGGCGGCAAGTTCATCGCCGGCACCGGAACGATCGAACTGGACGGCACCGTCGGTGCGATCGGGGGAATCACGTTCAAGGAAGCGACCGCGCGCGCCGCCGGGGCGCAGTACATGCTGGTGCCCGCGGACAACTGCGCGGAGGCGCTCACGGCCGTGCCGGACGGGCTCACGCTGGTCAAGGTCTCCACGCTCGACGACGCCCTGGCGGCGGTCAAGACGATCGCGCGCGGCGGCACACCGCCGGGGTGCTGAGCAGCTCGGATCGGAGCAACCGCGCTTGCCGCCGAACAGCGTCATACTCGATACTTCCCGGCGGACGAGGCATTCCGCGCCGCCGCCCTGCCGTCGCCGTGCCCGGCCGCTACGGCTCGAACGTCGCGTGCAGCGCGGTAATGAGGTCCGGCGCGAGGTCCGGACTGTAGGTCACCGGTCCATGCGGGGCGTGCCGCCAGCGAAGTGCGCACGCGCCGCCCGCCCGATCGCGCATCACGCCGACAGCCATGCGGCCCTCGGCGAGTGCGTCGCCCGAATCGACCATGATTTCGAGAACCAGGATGCACCCGGCGATCTCGTCCGGCCAGGCGATCGTCGCCAGCGCGTCGGCGACCGTCTCGCCCGGAAGCTGGCCCTGCTCGATGCTGGTGTATTCGGGCGGTGTCACGCCAGCCCCGCCAGTCCCGTCCCCATCGTCGTCGCCGGGGCCGATCTGGCCGATGAGCCCGGGCTCGTGCGCCAATAGCTCGTCCGTGCGCACGAGCGCGAACAGCTGCCGGGGAGTGTTCCAGCCGGCTGCGTCGACGAACTGCTCGGCCTCCGCGACCGCGGCACGTAATGCCGCGCCGAGCGGATCGGCGGCGGGGGACTGGCTCACGGCTCACGATCCTGCCACGCGCGTCGGGCGGCGCCGCACGCGCGCATCCGGATCGTGCCGCGCTCGATGCCTCGGCCGTGAGCACGGGAACTTTCCGGCGCTGGCTAGAGTTGAGCTGACGCGGGGGTCGGTCCGATCGCCCGCGTGACCTCGTCCGGTTGCGAGCCACGCTTGCGGCCTCCCGGCGGCACTGCCGCCCGAGCCTCCGAAGGAGCGCCCCCGTGGCCACGCCGTCGCCAGCTGGCATGCCCGTACTTTCACCGCGAGCGAAGCGCGTGCTGATCGCGATCGTCGCGCTGATCGTGGTGGTGGTGCTGTGGTACCAGTTCGTCGGCATCTATGTCGACTACGCGTGGTTCCGCGAGATCAAGCAGACCGGCGTCTTCACCACGCAGTTGGGCACGCGGGTGGTGCTCTTCTTCATCGCGGGCGTCGGCATCGGGCTGGTGATCTGGCTCTCGCTGCTGATGGCATATCGCAGCCGTCCGGTCTTCCTGCCCAGCAACGAGATCGATCCGCTCGCGCCGTATCGGGTGATCGTGACGGCGCGGCCGAAGCTCTTCGCGATCGGGATCGCCGTGGTGGTGGGGCTGATCTGCGGTGCGTCGGCGCAGGGATCCTGGCAGACGGTGCAGCTGTGGATGCACGGCGGGAACTTCGGCATCACCGACCCGGAGTTCGGGCACGATGTCGGGTTCTACATGTTCCGGCTGCCGATGATCCAGATGATCATCTCCTGGCTGTTCACGGCGACGGTGCTGGCCTTCATCAGCGTTCTCGTGACGCAATACGTCTTCGGCGGTATCCGGCTCTCGGCGGGCAAACACCGGAAGGTCACCTCGCAGGCCGCCCTGCAGCTCTCGCTGCTGGTCGGCGTGTTCGTGCTGATCAAGGCGGTGCAGTACTGGTTCGATCGGTACGACCTGCTGTTCTCCAACCGGAGCGGGATCTTCACCGGAGCGTCCTACACGGACGTGCACGCCGTGCTCGCTGCCAAGATCATCCTGATGTGCATCGCCGCGATCTGCGCCATCGGGTTCATCGTCGGCGGGATATTGAAGTCGATCAAGCTGCCGGTGATCGCGCTCATCCTGCTGGTCCTGTCCAGCGCGGTGGTCGGCGGGATCTGGCCGCTGATCCTGCAGAAGGTTGTGGTGGAGCCGAGCGCCATCACCCGCGAGGTCCCCTACATCGAGCGGAACATCGCCGCGACGCGGCAGGCGTACGGGATCGGTACCGACAAGGTGCAGTTCGTCAACTACACCGCCGACAAGAAGGGCGTCAATCCCGCGCAACTGGCGGCCGAGGAGCCCGGCACTGTCAACAATGCCCGGCTACTGGACCCGAACCTGCTCTCCGACACGTTCACGCAGCGGGAGCAGCTCCGGAACTTCTACGGCTTCGCGGGTCAGCTATCGGTCGACCGGTATCAGACGAACGGCAAGGAGCAGGACTACATCGTCGCGGCGCGCGAGATCGATGTCGCGAACTTCCAGGAGGGCCAGCAGGGCTGGATCAACCAGCACCTCGTCTACACGCACGGTGACGGGTTCGTGGCCGCGCCCGCCAATCAACTCGTCGACGGATATCCGGTGTTCGAGGTCTCCGATGTGGCGAATCCGAAGGGTGGGATCCCGGTGTCCCAGCCGCGGATCTACTTCGGTGCGTTGGCGCCGGACTACGCCATCGTCGGCGCCCCGGACGGGGCCTCGCCGCGCGAGTACGACACAGACACCACCCAGTACACCTACCAGGGCACCGGCGGTGTGCCCGTCGGCAGTTTCATCAACCGGCTGATCTTCGCCACCCAGTACGGTGAGGCGAACTTCCTGTTCTCGTCCGAGATCAACTCCGACTCGAAGATCCTGTACAACCGTGACCCGCGGGTGCGCGTGGAGAAGGCGGCTCCGTTCCTGACGGTGGACACCCGCCCCTATCCCGCCGTCGTGGACGGCAGGATCGTGTGGATCGTCGACGCCTACACCACGGCGCAGAATTTCCCGTATGCGCAGACCGTGACGCTCTCCGAAGCGACCACCAACTCGCAGCAGACCGGCGCCAACGCGACACTCCAGACAAACACACAGGTCTCGTACATCCGAAACTCCGTCAAGGCCGTGGTCGACGCGTATGACGGGACCGTCAGCCTGTACCAGGTGCAGGACAACGATCCCGTGCTCAAGGCGTGGGAAGGCGTGTTCCCCGGGCTCATCAAGCCGGAGAGCGCGATCACGCCGGACCTTCGTGCGCACTTCCGTTACCCGGAGGACCTGTTCGAGGTGCAGCGCGGTCTGATCGGCAAGTACTACGTCTCGAACCCCACCGAGTTCTACCAGGGGTCCAACTTCTGGAAGGTGCCCAACGATCCGACCGAGAGCAATGTGACGGCCGCCCAGCCGCCGTACTACCTCGAGATCGCGATGCCGGGGACGACTAAGCCGCAGTTCATGCTGACGACCGCTATGACGTGGTTCCAACGTGAGTACATCTCGGCGTACATCACGGCGAACGGCGACCCGGACAACTACGGCAAGATCACCGTGCAGCAGTTGCCGGTCGATACACAGACGCCGGGACCGGTGCTGATCCAGCAGCTGTTCAACTCGAACACGAACATCGCCAACTACATCACGACGCGAACTACCGCGAGCCGGTCGCAGATCCTGACCGGGAACCTGCTGACGCTGCCCACAGACAAGGGTCTGCTCTTCGTGGAACCCCTGTATCTGCAAGGAGTTTCGGCGAACTCCTACCCGCAGCTCGGCCAGGTGCTGGTGTGGTACAACGGCCAGGTCGGTATGGGGCCATCCCTTGCAGCGGCGCTGGACAATGCCTCTCCCGCGGATCTGTCCGCGGTCAACGGGGCATCGGGCGGCACCTCGTCCACCACGTCGTCGAGTTCGCCGCCGTCCACCAAATCAGGTGTGGTCAGCACGCCGCCGAGCGTCAGCGGCAGCACCGGACCGACATCGACGAGCGGGGGCCCGCTGCCCGACGCGGCCCAGGCCCTGGCGGCGATGCGGCAGGCCGAGCAGGAACTGAGCACGGCCAAGCAGTCCGGCGACCTCGCCGCTATCGGTTCGGCGACCGAAAAACTGTATGCCGCAGTGCAGACCTATCTCGAGGTAGCCGGCCCGACGGCGACCACCGCGGCGGGATCGACAACGGGCGGATCGGGCACCACATCGTCCGGAGGCTGACCGGAGCGCAGCTCATCAAAGCATCAGCCGTGCCGATCCTTGAGGTGTCCGCTGTGCGCAAGGAGACCTCATGGACGACATGGACGAGATCGTCCAGGAGTTCCTGGTCGAGAGCTCGGAGAACCTGGACCAACTCGACCAGGATCTCTTGGCCCTGGAGGCCACGCCGGACTCACGCGAGCGGCTCGCCAGCGCATTCCGCACCATCCACACCATCAAGGGCACCAGCGGTTTCCTGGCCTTCGGCCGACTCGAGAAGGTGACCCACACCGGCGAGTCGCTGCTCGTCCGGCTGCGTGACGGTCAGCAGCAGATGACGACCGCCACCGCCGACGCGCTGCTGGCCCTGGTGGACGTTGTCCGGGCATTGCTGACGTCCATCGAAGCGACCGGCGCCGAGGGCGATGTCGAGATCGACGCCGTCATGGAACAGATCCAGGCGCAGGTGGCGGCCGACCGGGTGCCGGAGCCGCCCGCCACGGAGGTTCCCGCCGGTTCGACCGGGGTGGGAAGCGAGGATGACGCTGTTCGTCCCGGGGCCTCGTCCGTAGAACCCGTGCCCACCCAGGAGTCGTCATCCGCCGAATTGCCGGAACCGGCGGCGCCGCCGAAACCTGCCCTGGCGCCGGCCATGGCATCGTCGAAACCAGCTGCTGCGCCGTCGAAACCGGCTGCGTCGACATCAGCGGGGCCCACACGGTCGGCGGCCAAAAGCTCGCTGCGAGTCGACGTCGACCTGCTCGACGCGCTGATGCAGCTCGCCGGCGAACTGGTGCTCACTCGTAACCAGCTGCTGCGTGGTGTCGGAGAGCTGGCCGACCCGGCGCTCTCCCGGGCTGCGCAGCGGCTCAACGTGATCACCGCCGACATCCAAGAGAGCATCATGAGGACCCGGATGCAGCCCATCGACCACATCTGGTCGAAACTGCCCCGGATGGTGCGGGATCTCGGCGCACAATGCGGTCGCCAGGTGCGGCTCACGATGTCGGGGCAGGACACCGAGCTCGACCGCGCGCTCCTCGAGGCGATCAAGGACCCGCTGACCCACCTGGTCCGCAACTGCATCGACCACGGGATCGAGGCACCCGAGGCGAGGGAGGCGGCCGGCAAATCGCGGGAGGGCACGCTGAGTCTTCGCGCCTACCACAACAGCGGGCACGTCGTGATCGAGGTCGCCGACGACGGTGCGGGCATCGATCCGGTGAAGATTGCGGCCACCGCGATCGAGCGGGGCCTGCGCACACCCGCCGAGCTCGCGCACCATTCCGTCGCCGAGATCCTGCAACTCGTCTTCGAGCCCGGGTTCTCCACCGCCGTGCAAGTGACGAACGTGTCCGGCCGTGGCGTCGGCATGGACGTCGTCAAGACCAACCTGGCAGCGATCGGTGGCGCCATTGAACTCGAGTCGACCGTCGGCGAGGGCACCGTCTGCCGGATGCGCGTGCCGCTCACCCTCGCGATCGTTCCCGCGCTGACGGTCGAGTGCGGGACGGGTCGCTACGCCGTCGCCCAGGCGAGCCTGCTGGAGCTGGTCGCGCTGGATGCCGTGCAGCCCGCATCGCAGATCGAGACCGTGGGCGGGGCGCCGGTCTACCGGCTCCGTGGTGCCCTGCTCCCGCTCGTTGCACTCTCCGACATCCTTTCCGGCGCCGACACTTTCGGTGCGCCTGAGAGCGAGGCGAGCCAGGTGATCGTCGTCCTCCAGGCGGGCAGCCGCCGGTTCGGGCTGCTGGTCGACCGGGTCCTGAACACCGAGGAGATCGTCGTCAAGGCGCTGAGCCCGCGGTTGAAGAGCATCGGCGTCTATTCCGGCGCGACGATCCTCGGAGACGGTACGGTCGCGCTGATCCTCGATGTGCAGAACATCGCCCGACGGGTGCTGCGTGCCGATGCGGCGGAGCGTGCCGCGCAGCGCTCCACCTCCGCTGGGAACGATGCTGCGGCCGCTGCTGGGGCCGATGCTGAGTCCGCTGCTGGGGCCGAGACGGAACGGCTGCTCATTGCCGGCGTGGGCGACGGCAGCCAGGTGGCGATCCCCATGTCCATGATCACCCGCCTGGAGATGATCTCCGCCCGGGACGTAGAAACCGTCGGGACGCGCGAGGTGGTGCAGTACCGCGGCACGATCATTCCGCTCGTCCGTTTGGATCGTCATCTCGGCATCTTCTCGGAGCGCTCGCCCGCCGAACTGCCGGTCGCCGTGTATTCGCAGGCCGGTCACAGTGTCGCGATCGTCATGGGCGACATCATCGACATCGTCGAACACCAGACGGCTGATCGCAGCGAGGTCGACGACCGCGGCTTCGTCGGATCCGTCGTGGTGCACGGTCGGGTTGTCGGGCTGCTGGATGTCGAACGGGCCATCGCCGCCGCCGATCCGGCGTTCTTCTCAGCCGTGCGCGCCCAAGCCACGGCTGGCGTACCAGCCGCGGCCGGGGCCGTTCCGCGGGCCCGCGCCGGAGCCGACGACGCGCCGTTCGGCGTCAGCGATCCGGCGACCGAAGGGCACGGCGACCTGGTGGGGATGACCCGATGACGGCGACCGGCAAGCAGTACGCGACGTTCTGGCTCGGATCGTCGCTCTACGGCATCGAGGTGACACGGGTGCGCGAGGTGCTCCGCGAGCAGAGCATCACGCGGGTACCGCTGGCGCCGCCCACGGTCGCCGGGCTGATCAATCTGCGCGGGCAGGTGGTGACCACGATCGACCTCCATCCGCGCCTGGTCCCGACCGGTCGCCGGTCCGCCGAATCGATGCTCGTCGTGGTGTTCGCCGGCGGGGAGTCGGTGGCGCTGCTGGTCGACCGGATCGGCGGGGTGGTCGACGTCACCGACGACCAGTTCGAGCCGCCGCCCGACACCCTCGTCGGAGCCGTCCGCGAGCTGGTGTCCGGAGCGTACAAGCTCGATGGCCAACTGCTGCTCAGTCTCGACGTCGATGCCGCGGTAGCGACCTGACTCGATGACCGGCGGCGGCACCGGTTCGCCGATCGATGAACTTGCCCGCCTATCGGCCGATAGGACGGGCAAGGTCACATCACTCGCTGCCTGACCGCTGCCCATGCTCGCGAACCCAAGGACACCCGCTCGATGATCTCCGTAGTGGTAGCGGACGACTCCGCGCTGGTCCGCCGGTTGGTGTCCGGTGTGCTGAACGACACGCCCGACATCCGTGTCGTCGGCCTGGCGCATGACGGTGAGCAGGCCATCGCCAAGATCGCCGAGCTGAGCCCCGATCTGCTGACGCTCGACATCGAGATGCCGGTGATGGACGGACTCACGGCCATGCGCGAGATACACCGCCGTTTCCCGCGTTTGCCGGTCCTCATGGTCTCGACGCTCACGCACCGGGGCGCCGCGATCACGCTCGACGCGCTCGCCGCCGGTGCGCGTGACTACGTCACGAAGCCCGCCCACTCGGCCAGTCTGGACGACTCGTTGACCGATCTGCGCGATCAGCTGGTCCCGCGGATCCGTGCGCTCACCACTCGGCCGCGGCCCTTCGCCCGTGAGCAGCAGCCGCCGCTCACGGCGCCGGCGCCGCGAACAGCGTCATACTCGTCATCCCCGCGGGAAAAGCGGACGACGAGCGCGCGTCCTACGCAGATCGTCGCGATCGGATCGTCGACCGGCGGCCCGGACGCATTGGCTCGGGTGCTCGGATCGATCACGCAGCGCCCCACGCTGCCCATCGTCGCGGTGCAGCACATGCCGCCGGTTTTCACCGCCACGCTCGCGCAGCGGCTGTCCCGGATCGGCCCGGTCGACGTGGTCGAAGCGGAGGACGGTCAGCAGCTCGCGCCGGGCGTAATGTACCTCGCCCCCGGCGGCCGGCACCTCGAGATACGGCGCCGAGGCACGGCCGTCGTCACCTGCCTGCACGACGGGGAGCCGGAGAACTACTCACGCCCGTCCGTCGACGTGCTGTTCCGGTCCGTCGCGACGGTGTATCCGGGCAGCGCGATCGGGGTGATCCTCACCGGGATGGGACACGACGGCCGGGCGGGGTGTGCCCGGATGGCGGCGGACGGGTCGCTCATCGTGGCCCAGGACCAGGCGAGTTCCGTCGTATGGGGGATGCCGGGCGCCGTCGCGGAAGCGGGGCTCGCCGACGTGATCATCGGGCTGGAGCGGGTCGGGCCGTTTCTCGCCGAGCGGTTCCGGGCGGCGCGGCCGGCCAGCCGTCCCGCGGCGGGGGTAGCGTGATGGGGGTCGGTCCGTCCGAATTCACCTGGGTCAGCGACCTGGTGCGGCGGGAGTCGGCGATCGTGCTGCCACCCGGCAAGGAGTACCTGGTCGAGGCGCGCCTGCTGCCGCTGGCCCGGGCCGCCGGCCTGGCTGGCGTCGACGCGTATATCCGGGCGGCCCAGCGACCGACCAGCCTTGCCGAGCGGCGCGCGATCGTGGAGGCGCTCACCACGAACGAGACGTCCTGGTTCCGGGACGCGACGGTGTTCGCGTCGTTCCGGCGCGACATGTTGCCGCGGCTGCTGGCCGACCGCATGGCGCATCGGCCGCTCCGGATCTGGTCCGCGGCGGCATCGACCGGCCAGGAGGCGTACAGCCTGGCGATGCTGCTGATCGAGGAGCTCGGACCGGCTCGCCGTTTCGAGATCATCGGCACCGACATCGCGCGCGGGGTGCTGGAACGGGCGCGGCAGGGGCGGTACACGCAGATGGAGGTCAACCGTGGGCTGCCGGCCCGCTACCTGGTGCAGTACTTCCAGCGGGCCGGCACCGGTTGGCAGGTGAGCCCGGAGCTGCAGCGCAACATCCAGTTCCGCGAGCTGAACCTCGCGGCGCCGTTCCCGCCCGGGCTGCCGGCGTTCGATGTGGTGTTCTTGCGCAACGTGTTGATTTATTTCGATACGCCGACGAAGCAGACGACCCTGCGGCGCGTGCGCCAGGTCATGGCCCCGGGCGGCTGGCTCGTCCTCGGGACCGCCGAGACGGCTCGAGGGATCGATGACGGGTTCGAGCTGGTCCGGATGGGCGATATGTCTGCCTATCGGCCGGTATCTGGTTCGGCGTTCGGTTCGGCATCTCGGCCGCCTACCGGGCAGGCTTCCGGGCGACCGTCGGTTCCGTCCGCACGGTCGCCGTCGGTTCCGTCCGCACGGCCCTCGTCCACCCCGCCATCCGGTCCGTCGTTGCAGCTGAGCGGAAGGATCTGACACATGCACGCCATTGTGATCGACGATTCGTCGGCCATGCGCATGATCTTGAAGCGCATCGTCACGAGCCTGGGATTCGAGGCGACGCTCGCCGAACACGGCCGCGATGCCCTCGACAAGATGGACGCGGCGGACCACCGCTTCGACGTCGCGCTCATCGACTGGATCATGCCGGAGATGGACGGTCTGGAGTTCATCCAGGCTGTCCGCAGCGACCCCCGGTACGACGACGTGACCCTGATGATGGTCAGCACCGAGAGCGACCAGAGCAAAGTGGTGCGCGCACTCGCGGCCGGGGCGCACGAGTACCTCATCAAGCCGTTCACCCCGGATGCGGTGGCGGAGAAGCTGGAACTTTTGGGTTTGCTGGACCCCGAACGCGTGACGGCAGGAGTGTGACCCATGGCAGGACACATGGCAGGGCTGGTGGCGGAGAGGATCGGCCCGGTATTGCCGACTCCGGTGGAGCTCGGCGAGATCGTCGGTGAGGTGTGGTCGTCGTTCATCGACGGTGCCATCGTCGCGACGCCCGGCGTCGCGTCGCCCGGCGAGCGCGCGGGCAGTTCGGACGGCGACCGGGACGAAGGCGCGGCCGGCCCGGCGATGGTCGCGTCCGTGTCGATCAGCGGTGAGTGGGCCGGGCATCTGACGATCGTCGCCGGACAGGACTGCGCGCGAAAGATCGCCGCGAACCTGTTCCGGGCAGCCGACGACGACGTGTCGACCGCGGAGGTCGCCGACGCCCTCGGCGAGATCGCGAATATGGTCGGTGGGGGTGTCAAGGGCATGGTCGGTCTCCCGGCCACGCTTTCCCTGCCCCAGGTGGTGCTCGATGCGTCGGCGCTGATCTACCCGGACGCCCGCGAAGTGGTGACCGTCCATGCCCTGTGGAACGGGCAACCGGTCGACGTGTCGGTGTGGGAGCGGTGCCGCGGCGAGCGGACGGCGGACCATGTGAAGGGACGGTAGGACCATGCGAGTGCTCGTCGCCGATGACTCGACGGTGATGCGGCGGATCGTGGTGCGGACGCTCCGCCAGGCGGGCTTCGATGTCTCCGATGTCGTCGAGGCCGCCGATGGCCGGCAGGCGTTCAACGTCGTCATGGCCGAGGAACCGGACCTGGTGCTGTCGGATTGGAACATGCCGGAGATGACGGGTATCGAGTCGCTCCGGGCCATCCGCGCGGCCGGGTCGACGGTGCTGTTCGGTTTCGTCACCTCCGAAGGATCGGACGCCATGCGGGCCGAGGCGGCATCCGCGGGCGCGGCGTTCTTGATCGCGAAACCGTTCACCGCCGAGATCTTCCGTGACGTCCTAGGTGAGTTCGTCGCCTAAAGTCGGTAACTGTCGGTAACTCGACAGTTACGGAGAACCTCATCGATGACCAACCTTCCGCCCACCAAGCTGATCAAGGACGTTCTTGACGGGCTTCTCGGCCGCGAGGTCGCTGTGTTCCCGGCGGATGCGCTCGCGCCCGCGGACGCCATCGGTGGCGCGCTTGCGCTGTACATCGACGATTCGCGTGCGTTGGGCGCGGTGGCGGGCTGGGACCTGCCGGCCGCGGCCCACGTCGGCTCAGCGGTCGCACTGGTGCCGGCGCGCGGCGCGAGGGCTGCCATCGCGGATCAGTATCTGCCGGAGAACCTGCTGGAGAATCTGAACGAGGTCAGCAACGTGCTGGCCACGGTCTTTCACATCCCGGGCAATCGGCACCTGCGGCTGGAGCGGACCTACCGGCCGATCAATACCGCACCGGCCGACGCGATCCAACTGCTGTACGCGCTCGGGCATCGCATTGATCTGGTGATCGATATCCCGGCGTACGGCGCCGGCCGGCTCGCCGTGTCCATGCGGTTCTAGCCGCCGCGTTCCATCGGGCGCGCTATCGATCGGGTATGACGCTGTTCGCGGCTGCCGCCGCCGATCACTGCCCGGCGCCGCTTACGGCCGGCACCGCCGCCCCGCGAAGCCTGCTACACTGGCAGAGTCGACGCGGGGTGGAGCAGCTCGGTAGCTCGCTGGGCTCATAACCCAGAGGTCAGAGGTTCAAATCCTCTCCCCGCTACCACCGGAAGGCCCCTGATCAGGCGAAACAGCCCGATCAGGGGCCTTTCGCATGGGGCCAGATCGCGGTCGCGACGGCCGGCGCCGCCATCATTCCGCTCGGCAGGACGACCTGGAAAACAGCGCTGCGCGACGGGCGCGCCGGTACCCTAGGAGAACGAGGAGGTGTGCTGCGCTGACTGCTGCAGTGATTGAGCCCGAGCCCGTGCCGCTGGTCCGAGACCAGGCTGGCCGGCTCATGGTGCCCGGTACCCGCATCCCGCTTGACGTCCTGGTAGCCGCCTTCAAGCGGGGTAAGACCCCGGAGGCTGTCCATGACTCGTACGAGACTGTGTCTCTGGGCGACGTGTACGCGATCTTCACCTACTACCTGCGCCATCGCGCCGAGGTCGAGGCTTACCTCGCCGAGCAGGAACGCGACGGCGCCGAGATCCAAGAACAGATCGAGGCCGAGTACCCGCTCCGCCATGGACTGCGCGCCAAGCTGCTGGACCGGTTGGGGACGTGAGCCCGCGGTTCCTGGCCGACGAGAACATCGACTCCGATCTCGTCCTGGGATTGCGTCGCCGAGTCGACGACATCGACGTCCTCCGGGTGCAGGATGTTGGGCTCCGTACTGTTAGTGATCCTGAGATCCTGCAGTGGAGGGCCGACGAGGGCCGCATCCTGATCAGCCACGATCTCAAGACAATCCCGAGGTTCGCGGGCGAGCGACTCGCCGCCGGGCTGCCGATGCCCGGCGTCATCCCCTTACGTTCAAGCCTGTCCATCGCGCAAGCCATCGACGAGATCGCAGCAATCGCGGTCGCCAGCGACGCCGAGGAGTGGAACAACCAGATCGCCTACCTCCCGTTCCGTTGAGACGGTCGGAGGCAAGGGGCAGACTCGGGTTCATGGACGACTCCATCGATCCCGCGCGCATCGAGACCTCTGTCGACATTCGACGCCCGTTCGACGGCAGTGTCGACGTCCTGCGTCAGTTCGATGCCGTCGTCGAATACAGCACCGAAACCGGATACGACCAGATCGGCACTGTCCGGGGCTGGATCGGCTGGCAGATCGAGGGCGAAGACCTCCACGACGCGGCCGGCCGGGTCCAATCCGTCACCGACGCGAAAGGCAGCACCAGCTACGGCTACGACGGCACGGATTCTGGTGGCGCAGGTGAGCGGCGCGGCCTGGTCACCTCGATGACCGTCACCCGCGGCGGCACCGCCGGGTCGCTGACGTACGGGGCGCAGTACGACGCGGACGGCAACCTGTCCCGGCAAACCCTGCCCGGGCGGATCACCCGGGTGGCGAGCTTCGATGAGGGTGGACAGTTGGTCGGCCTGCAATATTTGGGGCAGGTCACCCCGGTCACGGCGATCGAGGACCCGGTGACTCACGAGATCAGCTACGTGCCCGGCACCCCGATTGAGGACCAGCCCTGGCTCGCCTGGACGCTGACGAACGACGGTGCCGGCCGGGTGCGGTTCGAGGAGTCCGGTCAGGGCGCCGCCTACGACAACGGCGACGGCGTGGTCAGCATCGACGACGTCACCGAATGGGCCGCCGGGCAGGCCACCAGCTACCAGCGGGAGTACCAGTACGACTACGCCGGCCGGCTGACCTTCGCGCAGGACGCCGCGGCCGCATCCGTCACTGGCGGACCGACCGTGTCGTGCACCACCAGAACGTACGTGTTCGACAAGAACGGGCGCCGCACCAGCCGGACCACCACCAACCGGTCCGAGGCCGACTGCGCCGCCACCGGCACCACCGTCACCACCACGGCGGGCGGATACGACACGGCGGACCGGCCCACCACGGGGGCCGGCGGTGTGGGTAGCTACGTGTATGACCCCTTCGGGCGGCAGACCACGATCCCGGCGGCGGATGCGCCGAACCCGGCTGGCGGTGCGGTCACGCTGGCGTACTTCGATGACGATCTACCGCAGGCCGTGACGCAGGGCGGCACGTCGACAACGTTCACGCTGGACGCGGCGGGGCGCCGGTCGGTGCAGACCACCACCGACGCCACGGGCACGACCACCACGACCCGCCGATACACCGATGACACGGACAGCCCGGCGTGGATCGAGCAGGCCGGACCGGCCGGAACATCCACCACCCAGTACACGCCCGGCATAGGCGGGGACCTGTCCGCCGCCATCGCCGCCGACGGCACCGTCTCCTTGTCCCTGCCGGATGCGCACGGTGACGTGGTGACCACGGTGGATATCCCCGCCGCGCAGGCCGACACGACCCCGGCGGCCGGGATCGACGGCTGGGCCGACTACACCGAATACGGCGCGGCCGCCACCTCCAGCAGCCCCGCCGCGGTCGGGGCCGTGGCAGGTGTCGCCGGATACGGGTGGCTCGGAGCCAAGGAGCGCTCTGCGACGGACGCTACCGCCGGGTTCACCCTGATGGGCGTGCGCCTCTACAACCCCGCCACCGGACAATTCACCTCGCTCGACCCGGTACCTGGTGGCAACACCACCCTCTACGTCTACCCCCAAGACCCCATCAACCAGTTCGACCTCAACGGCATGTGGTGGAGCTGGCTCAAGACGGCAGCCAAAGCTGTCGGCAGCGCGGCAAAGACAGCTGGGAAATGGGCCTGGAACCACAAAGTAGACATCGCACTGACAGCGGTATCGTTCGTGCCGGTCGTTGGCGTTGCGGCGTGGGCTGTACGCGGGACGGAGGTTGCTGCTCGAATTGGAGCGTGGGCGTTCCGGGCAAAAGGTATCGGTGCCACCAGCCGACTGTTTGGAGATGTTCGATCAGGAGCCAAGGTTTCGGGATTATTCAACCGTGGATCTCGTATCCAGGTCGGTTGGAGTGGTATGAGGGTATATAAGGCCGACGGATCCAAGTCGGCTCGGACAGTTTTCCGAATCAGTTTTAAAAAGTCGCAACATCACGTCGATCTAGCTTATGGACCATATCGAGGCGGCAAGTGAACAGAGCTGGAGAGCTTGCTGATACTCTGCGTCGGGAAGTCCCAGACCTTATCGTGGAGTTGCGACCGGTTCAATTTAACAATGACCTCACGGACCTCGAGGTCGATGGAGGGGGCTGGTCCGTGTACATCACGGTTGCGCCTCGGGTCAATTCTCAGCAAATTTTCCTGGATGATTTTCGTTTTGAAGAATTAACTGATACGGAGGTGATACAAGTATTAAAGAATCTGCGCGAGAAGAAGGCGCGCGTTCAAATTGTTCGCGGGCTGCTTCGGCGTCATGTCTACCTCTCGTTTGATCTCTTAGGGAAGGAAATAGTTTCCTCTCGGGTATTTCACGGCACCTTGGCTCACTGGGAGCAAGAGCTCATTACGACCTAGAGAAGCCGTCTACCCGTGACTTTGTAGGCCGCATTTGACTTCCTCGTTGAGGAACTGCCGGCTCCCTTTTGCATTACCATCCGCGTACTTAAATGCATTTCTCCATTTCGTCGCGCCACCGCCGGCAGAGGCTCCGCCGGCTACCGGCGACTGGGCGTCAATCAGCGCCTCGCGCCGGACTCACCCTGATGAGCGCGCCCCTCCGCAACCCCGTCACCGGACAGTTCACCCCGCTCGACCCGGTACCTGGCGGCAACACCACCGTCAACACCTACCCCCAAAACCCCATCAACATGTACGATCTCAACGACTTGTGCTGGGCCGGATTCGGGTGGGCGTGCGAGCGGCGGTCATTACATCGCCCGGATCTGTCGGAGCTTGGGCTTACGCCGCTCGAAAGAAGGCCTGGCGCTAGTGAAAGGGGGCAAATTTGACTGACCGTATGGAAGGTATGACCTACTGCAAGCCCTTGATAATTGCCCTATTAGGGCGCAGTGTTGCTTACGCGGTTGCGTCCTTGACTCCGCCGCCCAGTGAGTTGCCAGTGCGATCAATAATATGGCGCGCGCGCCACGAAGGAAACGAAGTAATCGGCGGATTTAAGGACTGGGGTGTTCAACCGCCGATTCGCCTCACGGCGATCTTGTCTGCTGATTCTTGCAGACTACAGAAAATTGACACATTGAACCCTAAGCCGGTGGCAACCATTCTGCGCGGCGCTGAAATCAGAATATTGGACTGCTCGCGTCATGGATTCAGGAAGGCGCTGGTGGAGATTCAACTGTCCGACGGGTCTATACGGAAGTTCCGGCTGGGCAACACCGAATTGGAAGTCGTTTCGAAATGTCTTGAACTCGTTCCCGCATCGTGGCGTTCAGACGGAGCAGCGGAGTAGCCGCTGGCTTGGTGTCGAGGCTGGGCTTTCTTCACGTGAGTCTCACACGTTGGCCGTGGCGGTGCGCTCGTGGCAAAGGCAGTTCACGCACAGCCGCATCGGGCAATCGGGTTCGAACATGCGGTCGTGAACCCGGTATTCGACATCGTCAAGTCGAGTTCGTTTCCAGGGTTGTGCTGGGTGTGTGGGGGAGCGGCGCGGAAGGTCCGCTGCCGGAGGGGTCTTCGATGACAACCCGGTCGAGGGCGCGGTAGGTTCGGTTCGCGGCGGCCGCCTCGCGTCGTTCGATGGTGGTGGCGTCGATGTACACCTGGCTGCTGGCCAGCGAGGCGTGGCCGAGGAGCGCCATGATGGCGCTGGCCGTGGCGCCGTCTTCGGCTAGGCGCGAACGTGTGACGCATGGCGTGAACCAACGCGCCGACCGGGCGGCGGTCGTTGACGCCGGCCCGGCGGAGGGCAGACTCGACGAGATACTGCAGCCCGCCACGCCGCCACCATCAGCGCCAAATGGGCATGGAACAACCGCGGAACCATTGTGACCGTCGCAGCGTTCGGGGTATGCATTGCATCAGCTGCGGTCGCTTGCGCAGTCGCTCAGGGGGCTGCCTGGGCTGTCCGGTCGCAACAGCAAGGCTACAAGAACGTTCGCGCAAACGCGGCCGACCTTATCTATACGATTGGCGCTGTGGGGATCGGACAGGCACTCAAAGCTGCCAGAGGTGGCATGGCTGCGGGCTTTCCTCGTGGAAGTCAAAAGAACGTCGTGCCCAAGGCTTTCAGATATATAGTAACTGCCCCCGGATATGCCGGCCACGCGGCCTGGCAGCTTCGACAGAAACAATGGCGCTAGGGGATCCTGCGATGTTCAAGAAGCAGGCCGAACTTGCTTATTGTAAACCTTCACTAATGGCACTTGTAGGAAGATTCTTCATATATTTATTAGTCGGCTTCGGCATGGGTGGAGGAGAGACTGAAGGACCCGGCGGTACTGTGGTACGCCACTGTCGGCGCCACTCTATCGCGATCTCCTGCGGCGATGTGCTGCCAGACGGCGAGACCTGGTGGCTGTCGGGACCAGTCTCTCAACAGGAATTCGTGGCCGGTGTGGCTTACCCGATGAGCGCACTGCGGTCGTTTCGGATCGTACCTGGTGCGCATATGGAACTCTTGGATTGCTCGCGGAATGGGTTTAGGAAGGCTCATTTTCGCGTCGAGACGGACACCGGTGAGTGGCGTGAGCTACTGATGGACAATCGCGAGCTTGAGATCATGTCAAAGTGCTTGAAACTCATTCGTGTGCTCGGTGAGACCCGCTGAGATGGCGGTCCTGGCGTGCGGGACAAAGGTGCGAAGGCACCGGTCGCGAGCGGGTTCACGCAAAGTATCGGGACCGATCTGTCCGCGCCCATCGCCGCCGATGGCGGCGTGGCGCTGCGGAACGTATCGACACCTGTGGGGACCCAAGTAACTGATGATAATCAGCATTGCTGAGGCACTGAACACACGCCTTGCGGATTGGGCCGACCGTTTGGACTTTGAGGTCGGGTCTGTCGTGCATGACGCCAGATACGAGTTTTCGCTGAGTGTTCGAGGCGGAAAACCTCGAATCGTGCTTGGCCACCAGTTCGAAGCGCATTTGTGGCTCGTCGTGGATGACACCTGGCGTGCGGATACTGCTGCGGATGATCTGGAAAGTTTGCTCTACGAATGGGACGAGTATCTTCAGATTGCCCAGGCTGTCCTTAACGGCGATATTAATCCTCCCGCGGTATCGCCGAACCTGCCGCGTAACAGGTGGATCATCGCTGATCCCCACGTCTTCTTTAGGCCGGTCAACGAGCCGAACGGATTGATCCGTCGAATCATGATGAGGTTTCAACGGAAGGGCGAATCTGGAACAAGGTGACTTCGGCATGTCCAGCTCTTTCGTGTTCGGCGCACCCGGTCGCCGATCGCGTGCTCGGTCACCGCACGACCGGTCGCGATGTTCTAAGTTACGCAACGAGCGATGCATTCGGCGGCGGCCTGGCTGGGTTCACGAAGGGCGCATGCGGGCGCGGCCTTGGGGGTCTTGCATGGGCAAAGTTGAGAGGGCAGGCGGCGGCGAGGCCCGGGTATAGTGGGGCAAGGGCGATGATCAGTAGGAACCCGTGGGAACACAGGCGATGAAACATCGAGTAGTCGATAAACTGCTCGATGCGTCCGCAGCGATTCTTGGCTTCATCGCGCTGGTATTTGTTTCCATTGGCTTGGCGGGAGAAACGCCGTTTCAGGTGTGGGGACCAGGTACTGGCATTGCGTTGGCGGGAATTGGAGTTCTGGCAATCGTTGCGCGCCGATGGAGCCGTCGGGAGAATGATGCACAAGGCGAGCCGCCAGAGGGCCGGGAAATCGTGGAGGCCAAGATATCACCTGTGAAGAAACGAGATAAGGGAAAATACCTAGAAGCAATGATGATTGCGTCGCTCGGTATTGCGACACTCTCCTCATACCTAATCCTCGGCGACGATATTTCGTGGAAGATCTGGGGGCCCGGGCTAGCCATCGGCATTGCTGGACTGGTGGTTGGAGCGGTGATCGTACGTCGAGGGAAGAATCGCGATCAGGAAAGAGCAACCGATAGCGACGCTGGCGACAGTGAAGTTTGACAGACATACCAAGTGCCTCACTGGATTAGCGTCAGGGGAACCGGTTGTGTTGTAGGTGCACAATGCCGCCGGCCGAATGCTCACCCCAAAGCTGCGGGTCGAAATTATAGACAGCACCGGCTAATGGAGCGCTACGCGATTGACGAGTCTGGATTCGTATCAGCCGAGCGCCGTTCGGTGCAAACCACCACCGACGCAGCTGGCACTACCGCGGTCACGCGCCGGTACACGACGATTCGGATGATCCGGCCTGGTTCGACACCAGCGGGCCGGCCGGCACCACCACCCGGTACGCCGAAGCCATCGGGGCCGACCTGTCCGCGTCCATCACCCCGGACCGCAACGTCACCCTGTCCCTGGCCGATCCGCACGGCGATGCGGTGACCACCGTGGACATCCCAGCCGCCCAGGCGGACACGGTCTCGGCGGCCGGCATCACCGACCGGGCCGACTACACCGAGTGGCGGCACGGCGGTTGTCAGCAGCCCCGCCGGAGAGTTGGCTGTGAACGGCGCGATCTCGTGGTCAGCGTTGACGCTGGGTTCCACGCGTTCGCGCAACTTGGCTACCCGCGCCAGAAGGTGATCCGGTCAGGCGGCTAGAAATTGGCACCCACCTCAGCGGAGATTCGCCGCGCTCGTGTCAAGATTGGTGGCATGGCCGCCTCGATGCTCGACCGCGCGATCTACTCCTATGCGGATGTAGACCGCCTCGTCGGCTTGCGCTCCGGCACAGCTAAGCGGTGGTTGGAGGGATACTCTCGCGCGTCGAGGTTCTACGAGCCTGTGCTTCGCGAAGAGCAGACTGGCTCCGATTCGGTGACCTGGGGCGAGATGGTCGAGGCGCGAATGCTGGCCGAGTTCCGAAGCCGTGATGTCCCGGTTCAACGCTTGCGCCCAGCGATCGTGTTGCTGCGCAAGGAGTTTGGCCCGTATCCGTTGGCGCACGCCCGGCCCTTTCTCGATGTCGAGGGCAAGGAGTTGGTTCGCGTCGTGCAAGAGCGAGTCGGGTTGGAGCGCCAACTGCAGCTGGTGGTGGTCCGCAGCGGTCAACTGGTACTTACAGATCCTGCCGAACGGTTCCACTCTGCGGTTGAGTACGACGCGGACGGCGTCGTTGCCGTTCTTCGACCGGATGGGCGTACGCCAGAGGTGCTGATGGATCCACGGAAGGCCTTCGGCCAGCCGGCGATTCGAAATGTGCGGACCGAAGCGCTTGCCGAGGACTACCGTGCTGGCACCAGCCGTGACGAGCTTTCCGACCTTTATGACTTGACACCCGAACAGGTCGACGCCGCACTCAGGTTCGAGTTGATCGCGGGTAGCGAGCGCGCCGCCTGATGGCAGCGGGGGCCGCACCGGTGTACTTCACCGACGAGAACGCCCTCGGTCTTGGAAAGCTTCTTGAGCGTCTCGGGCGTGACGACATCGTCTACCCGGGGCATGAGCGACTACCTGATGTCCCGCGTGGTACTGATGATCTGGACTGGCTTCCCATCGTCGGCGCACGCGGGCTCATTGTCATCAGCCGCGAACGCCACATCAGGACGCGCCCCGCCGAGCTGCGTGCCTACCACGAACACGGTGTTCGTTCCGTGTGGATTGGCGCGAAACAGGATCTCGGGCCGCAGCAGCAGCTGGAGATCTTCCTGCGCCACGAGGAGCGCCTCAAGCGCGAGATCATCAAGCGCGGGCCTGGGCCGTGGGCCGTGGCAATGGGTCCGTCCGGCATCCGGCCGCTGATTCTTCGGCCAAACCCCGGCGCGTGAGCACCACCCGAGGAGTCCCTCCGCGCCCGATCGGTGTGACGCGCACGAAGGGGTCGTATTCGAACCCGTTTGGCCGAAGGCGTGACAGGAATTCGCGGTGTTCGAACATTGGTCGCCACCGCTTCCGTGACAGGAATATGACAGGAATTCAACGTGATTCGGCGTGATTTCAGCTCATCGAGGCGGTCTAACATGATCTTCGGAAGCAGCATCTGACAAGGTCAGACGCTTTCAAATCGCAGATCGCGCGGAAACTTAGAACATTCCTACTCTGATCCCAGAGGTCAGAGGTTCAAATCCTCTCCCCGCTACCACCGAAAGGCCCCTGATCAGGCGAAACAGCCCGATCAGGGGCCTTTCGCATGGGGCCGGATCGCGGTCGCGACGGCCGGCGTCACCGTAACGCCACCGATTGCAAGTGCAGCTAATCCGTTGTTCGTGTCACGTACGAGGCTCGCACCAGGCTCGATAGGCGCCGGGTCGGGCTCGCCGCGTCCGTCAGCTCGCCTTCAGTCGTGATTCGAGAGCCTCACGGGCGAGGGCGGACAACGATTTGCCCTCTCGGGCAGCGAGGTCTTCGGCTTTGTCGCGAAGGTCGGCCGGGAGCCGGAATGCGATCGACGGGGATCGGGTGCCGACTCGGCCCAGGGAGGGCCGACCGACCTTGGATCGGATCTCGGCGGCCAGGCTGTCTGCGACTTCATTGGTGAGGCGGGTGCCGTCAGCGAGTCGGATGTCTTCCACCGCCAGATCGACGTCAGGTCCAACGCCGGTCACGGTGTACCGCTTGGCCTTCACTATTTGCTCCCTTCTCGTCGTTACCGGTGTGGCATGACGTGCGTGATGAGCAGGAACTGCTCGCCTTGCGCGTCGGTGAGTTCGAGTCCCATGATCTCTAGAACGTCACCACGTTCGTCGGCTCCCATCCACTGCAGGCCGATGTTGCCGCCGTTGAGTCGCGGCGGTTCTGCGTCGCAGTTCTCGATGACGTAGCGGACATGGGCGACGCCGAAGACGGGGAAAGGTCGCGCAGTGAGTTGTTGAGCTTCGTATCAGTCGAATATATATTCGCGTTATGCGAAGTAAGGGCCCCTCGTTGCTGCCGATCTTCCGGTCGCGGTACCAAGCCGAACTGCTGACATGGTTGCTGCTGCATCCCGACGAGGAATTCGGCTTGAGCGATCTTGCGAAGCGGCTCGCGGTCGGTCCCTCGACGCTGCACCGCGAAGTAGATCGCCTGGAGGAGGCGGGGTTGTTGCGGAGCCGAAGCATTGGCCGCAATCGGATGCTGCGGGCGAACATGGCCCATCCGGCAGCCCCTTCACTGACCCGGCTGTTGGAGGTCGTCTTCGGCCCGCGTGTCGTCGTTGCCGAAGAGTTCGCGAGCCTGCATGCCGAGGACATCGTCATATTCGGCTCGTGGGCCGCGCGGTACGCCGGCGAGGATGGTCCGCCGCCTCATGACATCGACGTGTTGGTGGTGGGCGACGGGCTCGACCGGTCCGACGTTTATGACGCCGCGGACCGTGTCCACGGCCGACTCGGGGTGGAGGTCAATCCCGTGCTACGCAATGTGCGCCAGTGGGCGGCACCGTCCGATACGCTCGTCACACAGATCAAAGGCTCCCCGCATTTCTCGCTTCGTGACGTGGACGAAGGCGTGAACGTCTGATGGCGCGATGGCCGCGGGGCGAAGCAGACATCGAGGCCCTGCTGCATGATGGGCGATTGCAACAACTCACCGGCGATGCCGCGAATGGACGGCGCTTGCTGGACAAGGCCGTCAAGACGCTCAACACCGCTCGCCTTGCCGTTACGGGGGATACCGATTCGGCTTTCGTCCTCGCCTATGACGCCGCCCGCCAGGCGCTGACCGCGCTGCTCGTCCAGCAGGGGCTGCGTCCGACGACGGACGGCGGCCACTACGCGGTGGAGCAGGCTGTCCGTGCCTAGTTCGGGCCGGGCGTCCGGCCATTCGGGGCGTTGCGGCGTCGGCGCAACGAACTCGAATATCCGCAGCAGCCGTATGACGATGCCACCGCCGATGAGGCCTATGAGGCGATTGAGTCTGCCCGCGAGATCATTGACGCAGCCGGGCAGATTCTTCCGCAGCTCGGGCTGTTCTAATCGGCAGCGGTTTCCTTATCGAGCGCGCCAGAACCTTCGCGACCTGCGCATTGTGGCAGCCTCGTTGCCTGCGCCGGCGATCGGACGAGGCTGGTCGCCACGACGAACCCAACCGGTCGCGACACAACCGTGCGACTCAGCGCCGCAGCCTCGCGCATCTCACGTAAGCCGACGAGGGGGACCAACCACACAAGCTGCCGTCCGTTCGCGGTCAGGTTCAAGCCCTCTCCCCGCTACCGCGATAAGGCTCCTGATCAGGCGCAGCAGCCCGATCGGGGGCCTTTGCATGGTGGAATCTTCCCGCTTCCCGGGACCCGTGACCCTGGGACCGGGACATTCAAAGGGCAGACGATGCAGGCGTTGTGACCGCCATCGTCGACCGATCGGAGCTTCGTGCCATGACCACCGCCGTACCGACCGACTCCCTTCCCAGTGACCGCGCTCTACCCCGAGGTTCCGTCCGCCGATGGGCGTTCCTCGCCCTCGTCGGGTTTCCGATGTGGGTCGTATGCTTCGTGTTGCTCTACGGTGCGCTGGGCGCGGAGCCGGCGGAGATGACACCGGCCGAGTCCATCGCCTACTACCGGGCTGGCGGTGCGGCGATCTGGGCGTTCACGGTGATCGCCACGGTGGCGTCCGTGGTCATGGCGCTCGCCCTGGTTGGTCTGTCGCGATCTGTCGCTGGCCCCGCCAGGCACAACCTCCTCGCGCGCTTAGCGCTGGTCGCTGCGACCGTCGGCGGGATCGCTGGGATGGCTTCTGGTCTCGGCACGTTCGTGACCCTCGTCGCCGACCCGGACCGCCCCAGTGCCCTGGCCGAGGCGCTGGTGGCGAAGTCTCCGGCAAGCGCGATCGTCAACGGCGTGGCCTGGACCCTGCTGCTGGTCGCGGTGACGCTGCTGGCCTTCGCCTTACGGCGCGCGGGAGTGCTGCGCCGCGGTGGCCTGATCATCGGTGTTCTCGGTGCGCTGCTCACGGTGGTGATGCTGGCGACGTTCTTCTTCGTTCCGGTGGTAGCGGCGGCCCTCGAACTTGCCGTGGGTGCGGCGCTGCTGGCAAGACGCCAATAGCATGAGGCGCACCAGGCATCGGGCGCGCCGAACACCGGTGTCTTCGGCGGACGGAACGGACGGCGGATATGGGCGTGCGCGGGACTGCGCCGTGGGGTGCTCGAGCGCTTCTCGTCACTGCCATGGTGACCGCGGGCGCCGCTGCGGTGATCGCCGCAGCGAGCGGTGCTTCGGTGGGCACCTGGGTGCGGGTCGGTACCGCGGTGCTGTACCTCGGGATCGGTGTGCTCGGCCTGCTATTGGCGCAGCACGATGCCCGTAGCCCGGCGGCGTGGGTGTTGCTGGCAGGATCGGTCGGCGAGTCCGTGCTGGCGCTGGATCAGCGTTCGGATGGTGGTTTCGGTCAGCTGATCCTCGGCTCGATCGCCGCCGTCGCCGTGTTTGCGCTGTTCACCATAGGCGTGCTGCTGTTCCCGTACCGTCGCCGGGGGCCAACCGCGCGACTGCTGTTGATCGTCTCCGTCGTCGCGCTCGTCCTGCTGGGTGCCGGCAGCGTCAGCGGGCCGCTCGGTGGTGATGGGAACAGCGACGGGAGCATCGTGCTCCTCGCGGGCCTGTTGTTGACCGTCATCCTCTCCCCACTGGTCGCGGTGGACGTCGGCTGCCGACGTCGCCGCGCCTCGCGGGGGGGGCAGCGCAGTGCGCTGGTGCTGCTGGAGATCGCCGCATGGGTGAACGCCTCCGCCTTCGTCGGCTGCGCGGTGATCGCCGCGACGGGAGCCCTGCCGCCGTGGTTCGGGGTGGCCGCGGAACAGACCGGAGTGGTATTCGGCATCTGCGCGTGGATCGGGATCGTCCGCTTTCGGCTGCTCGGCCTGCGGGCGACGGTTGCCGCTGTGTTGCCGTATCTGGCGGTGTCGGCGATCGCCGTGGCGGTCGCGAGCGCTACCGCTGCGACACTCGGTGCAGTGCTCTCCGGTTGGGCCGACTCGGCCGTCAGCGCCGCGCTCGCGGTATTGCTCGTGCTGCCGTTGCACGGGCAGCTGCGGGCCATGACGAACCTGCTGGTTTACGGCCGCCGCACGGATCCCGGCGAAACCCTCGCGTTGCTGGGCGGGCGTCTCGCCGAACAGGCCTCGGAGCAGGACACCGTGGAGCACGCGTTGCGCACCATCGGTGATGCGCTCGCGGTGCGAGTGCGGCTGGTCGACAATCTGGTCGACAATGACGAACCCGTCACCGGGGAGCGACTACCCCTGTTGTTCGATGGACGGCCGGTCGGAACGCTAGCTATCGACGGTGCAGTGCATCCCGCTGACCGGCGCACCCTCCAGGGACTGGTTCCCCACCTCGCGGCCGCGGTCCACGCGCGGCGGCTGGAACGAGCGCTACAGGACTCGCGTCGACTGCTGGTCAGCGCGCGCAGCGCCGAGCGAGAGCGGATTCGCCGCGACCTGCACGACGGGCTCGGACCGACCCTGGCCGGCATTGTGCTGGGGGTCGAAGGGATCCAGCGACACCTGGCCGACCCGGACCGAGCGCGCGCGGAGCTCGCCACCCTGCACCACGTCGGCCGGGGCGCCGTCGAGGAGGTCCGCCGCATCGTCTATGCCCTTCGGCCGCCGCAGTTGGACTCGCTCGGACTCGATGGGGCACTGCGCGAGCAGGCCACTCGGCTCGGTGCCGCCTCGGTCGAGACCGGCGTGCTGCCGGAGCTGCCGGACACACTCGAGACCGGTGTCTACCTCATCGCCCTGGAAGCCATGAAGAATGCCGCAACACACGCCAGGCCCGGCCGATTCTGGGTTCGGCTACACGCCGCCGAACGGCTCGCCCTGGAGGTCAGCGACGACGGCCCCGGCCTTGTCATCGGTTACCGCCCCGGCGTCGGCATCCGGTCGATGCGCGAACGAGCAGCGGAACTCGGCGGCGCCCTGGACCTGCTGCCCTGCCACCCCCACGGCACGCTGGTGCGTGCGGAGTGGGGGCTGACATGAGCACCCCGTCGGTGCGCGTGCTGCTCGCCGACGACCATCCCTTGTTCCGCGACGGACTGCGTGGGCTGATCGCAGACACCGACGGATTCGAGGTGGTGGGGGAGGCGGCCAGCGGTGCCGAGGCCATTGAACTGGCGGCCACTACACGCCCCGACATCGTGCTCATGGACCTGCGCATGCCTGGGATCGACGGCGTGGAGGCGACCCGCCGCATCTTGCATGACGGATCCGCCGCAGCCGTGCTGGCCCTGACCATGAGCGACGACGATGGCCTCGTTTTCGCCGCCCTGCGTGCGGGGGCGCGTGGCTACATCCTCAAGGGCGCCACCGGCCACGACATCGTGGAGTCGCTGCGTATCGTCGCGTCCGGACGGGCCATTCTCGACGCGCCCATCGCCGCCCGCATGGACCGCTACTTCGCTCGGCATCAATCCGCGCCGCATCCGGCGTTTCCCCACCTGTCGGCCCGCGAACAAGACATCCTGACGCTGATGTCCGCGGGTTTGTCCAATGCCGAGATCGCTGCGCGCCTCGTGCTCAGCGAAAAGACCGTACGCAACAACGTCTCGACGGTCTTCACCAAGCTCGGCGTCGCGACCCGCGCCGCCGCCGTCGCTCACGCCCGCGATGCGGGCCTGGGTGCGCCACCGCCCATGACGTAGCCGTCGCCATGTCGGCGGCGGTGGTGATGGGCAGCTGCATGGCCGGCAACAGGGCATTGCCGACGACGCTGACGACTGGGCAGACCACGTCGAAGGCGGACGCCACGATCAGCGGGCTTGCGCCACCACATGGCCCGGCCGAAAAGCCGGGACATGGAGCGGTCAGGTCCACGGCAGCGCCGGGAGGTCGCGTTCGCCCGCGGCGATCAGCTCGGCGATCGCGTCCTCGGAGACCGGGGTGCCGCCCCACGCGTCCACACCGACGTTGATCATCCGGCCGCTTTGGCGCCAGCTGCCGTGCACGTGCCCGCACAGTAGCCAGGAGCCGTCGTCGGCCGGCCGCCACGGGGCGAAGCGGTCGTGGATCACCTCCCCGTGCCGGTCCTCGTGCCCGTCGAGAGTCGTGTCGGCGTAGGGGAAATGCGAGACGTTGACCGTGGTGCCGGTGGAGAGCGTCAGCGTGGTGTTGGTCAGGATCAGGTCGCTCAGCCGGCACCGCTCCCGGTACACCTCGATGAACCGCTCGCCGCGCGCGCCGTTGCACGGGTGGCAGCGGTCGTGGTTGCCGGCCACGAGCGTCACAGCCGCGGGGATCCGGCCCAGATGCGGGAGTGTCTCAGTGAGCGGTCCGAGCGCGACATCGCCGAGGTGCCACAGCATGTCGCCGTCGGCGAGCAGATTCGACGCACGCTCCACCAGGTCGTCGTTCATGCGGTCGACATCGTCATACGGCCGGGCGCAGTAGCGGATGATGTTCTGGTGCCCGAAATGGGTGTCCGAGGTGAAGAACCGCATGGCTTCACCCTGCCGGAACCCGTCGAGACGTGCCCGGCGGGGTCGGATTCGCTCGCCGGCTTCGCCGCGAATAGCGTCATACCCGATACCGATCCGGAGCAGTCGTCAGGCCGCGGTGATCGTGAGGCGGCGGAATGCTGCCGTGCCGTCGTGCGAGCTGCGGCCGATGTGGACATACCCGCCGCGGATGCGCCGATCGGTCGCGGAGATCGTCGTCCAGGAGCCGCCGACGTCGCGCGACCAGGCGAGCGACGTAGGCGTGACATCGAGACGGAAAGACATCCACTCGCCCGCCTGTGGTGCGGCCAACTGTTGGGTGTTGCCGAGCGGGACGCCGGCGGTGCGGCCCGCGATGTGTGCGTAGAGTTCGAGCCGGCCGTCGGCGCGCTGGATGGCGTGATAGCCGGTGCTGGCGCCTAGTTGGTGCTCGTAGTAGCGGTCGTCGGTGTGCCCGAACGCCAGGGTGATGTTCGCGGAGCTGTCGGTGGGCGTCGCCTGGAAGGCGGCGTCGAACGTGATCGAGTAGCTTCCCTGCGCCGCGCTGATCGGCGAGAGTTGGCCCAGGGTCATGAAGTGCTGGCCGCCGCGTGCGGCCAGGGCGAGCTGGTCCGAGTCCTGCCAGGTGGGTGCCCACGTCGCGGATGCCGGATCCAGGCTCATTTCGCCGGGGGCGATGGCTCGATATTTCCAGGAGTCGGCGGTGGCAGACGGCGCCGAACTCGTGACGTAGGGGTAACTCGAGGTGACCACGCCCGCGACCCCTTGGGAGAAGAAGTGAACGGCATCGGCGCGTCGATGGACCGGGTAGACCCAGACCGGGATCCTGGTGTCCAGGCACCGTCGCAGCGCCTCCGCAGCCAGATACCCGTCGGGCGTGGTGCTGTCGTACGCCGGAATCACCAGATAGTCGGAATCCGGGTGCAGGGGCGATGCCGTGGACGCCACATTCGGCGCCGTGATGTCGGTCGGCACACCGAAATAGGCGAACACCGGATACCCGGCCTTCTTCGCCTCGGCAATGCGATGGCTGGCGTGAAATGCCTTGATAATCAACGAATCTCGCATGCCGAGCCGTTCCGCCATTGCGATGGTCGCTGGATATGCGTTGTCGTCCTTGGCCTCCAGGCACACCACTGCCCGGTTGCGAACCAGATCGAGAGCGTCTGCGAGCAACGCAATCCGCGGGAGCGGATTCTCTCCCCAGGCCGGACCCAACTGGGGAGCGCGGAGCGCGACGGATCGGAGGATGGTCGAGGGTTGGGCGGCGGCAGGCCCTGTGGCGGTCGTCGTCCGATCGTAGGTGAGGTCGTGCTGGCAGATGAGTTGGCCGTCCGACGTCGCCACCACGCTGATTTCCAGGCACTGGGCGCCCGCCCCCAACGCGGCGCGGTAGGCGTCGAGCGAATGCTCGGGGTACACGTCGCCGGAGCCGCGGTGCGCGATGAAGTAATGCTGCCCCCTGGTGGCCCGCCAGCTTGCGACGGTGACCCTCTGGGCCGACGGGACGTTGTCGGCCGCGCCCAAAGTCGTGCCCGTCGTCGTCCCCGTGGCGGCCGAGCCGCGCGCGGCGATCCCGGCACCGGCGGCAGCCCCGGCGACGAGGCCCCCCACGGTCCCCAGGCCTAGCGCTCCTAGAACCGTTCGGCGACTGGGCCGCTGATCCGGGGGGTGGTCAAGGTGTTGGGCCGGCGTCCCTCCGGGATTGTCGATCGCGTTCGACGGATCGGGGTTACCGGCCATGGTCTCCCTCATCTCGGAAGCGCTGCCTCGGAAGCGCTGCCTCGAAAGCGCTGCGGGGCATCACGGGTCCGGTACCCAGGCTACGAGCGCCCGGCCGGAGGCTCTCTCAGGAATCTCAGGTCCGCCGGCGGGGAGGCCGTGGTTGCGCGCCGAGGGAGACGTCGCGACGGAGATGACGGGCGTTACGACACGGAGATGACGGCCGCGACGTTCGTCCGCGGGGATCCCTGTCCGGCGCCCCAACTCAGCCCGCCCAGATGTCGGTGATCGGTGTTGCCGACGCCGCGTCGCCGGTCGGCGGCAGGCCTTCCAACTCGTCCAAGGTGCGCAGAAGTCGGTAGTGATTCACGTACTCTCCGTAGCTGCCCGGCTGGACGTGGGCGCCGACGATGATGGTCGGGATGCGATTGCCGTGGCCGCCGTCATCCTCGTCCCAGGTGAGCACCAGCAGGCTGTCGTGCGTTGTCGCCCAATCGACGTAATCGCCCAGGTGCGTACGCAGCCAGGCATCGCCCTCGGCGATCGTGCCGTTGTGCATGTCGTGGTCGAGATTCGGGATCACGAACGACACGGCCGGCAGTTGCGTGTAATCGGACGGGAAGGCGGTGAAGGGCTGGTTCACGGTATCCGGAACATTCGCAAAGTTGGTCCAGGGCGCGTGCTTTCGGGCGTAGGCCCCGGCCGTGCAACCGGTGAACCCGACCTGGGGGAGCCCCTCGGAGTAACCGCGGAAGTCCTTTCCGGCGGACGCCAGTTGCGCGGCGAGGTTCGCCCCGTCGAAACGAAGTGGGCAGGCGTCGGTAGCCAGGCCCTGTGTGGATCCGGAGAACAGGGCGACGTAGTTCGGCTCACTGGGATGGGTGATCGCGTAGGAGTTGGTCAGCGTTGCGCCCGACTGGGCCAGCGAGTTGATGTAAGGCGCGGCCGGATTGCCGAGAATGTCGTCGGCAGAACGGTTCTCCTCGACGATGACGACGATGTGCGCGATCTCGGGCAGCACGCTGCGGCTCGACGTGGCGCCCTCTGTGGTACGGGCCGGCGGGGCGACCGACGAGCTCTGTGAGCTGGCCGAGAAACTCTGAGAGCTGGTCGTGTCGCTCGCGGTGGAGGGTGCGGGGCTGGCGGTGTCGGTTGGGCCGATATCCGCCCCGCTGCCCATCGGGACTGTCGTTCCAGTGCCGGCGCTGACGCCCACCGAGTGTGTGGCGGATCCGGTGCCCGTGGAGTGTGCCGCCCTGCCGCTCCCGCACCCACTGAGCACCAGCAACACCGCGCCCGCCACCGCGGTCGTGAGGATCCGGTGCATGTTGCCCACACTACGGCGCGGCGCTGCCTGGTCCAGGAGCGGCCGGACTCGCCGAGCAAAACGCTTGTGTAGATTAATTCACTACTTATATAGTGCTTTGCGTGATCGAGTTCCGGATCGAGCGACGCAGCGGCACCGCCGCCTACGCGCAGATCGTGCATCAGGTGCGGGACGCCGTGCTGTTGGGCAGGTTGCACGTCGGCGACCAGTTGCCCACCGCCCGGGAGGTGGTCGCCGCCACCGGCATCAACCCGAACACGGTGCTCAAGGCCTATCGACAGCTCGATGTTCAGGGCGTGGTCGAAACACGGGCCGGCGCAGGAACTTTCGTCATCGCCGTGCCGGAACGGGTGGTGGATGAGTCGGCCTCTCCGTTGGCCGGATCGCTGCGCGCGTGGCTGGTCGACGCGCGTGACGCCGGCCTGGACCGCCCCGCCGTGGAAGCCCTCGTGAAAGCACAGCTCGATCGGACATTTAGGGAGGAACGAGTATGACGCAGTCGCTAATCGATACCGTCCCGCTGCGGGTGGATCAGGTGGGCCAGCGCTACGGGAAGAAGTGGGTGCTGCGCGGCTGCACCTTCGACCTGAGGCCGCACGCCGTGACGGCGCTGATCGGCCCGAACGGCGCCGGCAAGTCGACGCTGATGTCCGCGGTCGCCGGGCTGCACGCGTCCACCGAGGGCCGGATCGAGGTGCAGGGAGCGGCGGTGACGGCGTCACCCTCGCATCCGGATCTCGGCTACTTGGCGCAGGACAAGCCGCTCTACCGGCAGTACCGGGTGCGCGACATGTTGGAGATAGCACGGCATTTGAACGCGCGCTGGGATCAGGCGCACGCCGATGAGCTGGTCGACGCCGCCGGGCTGGACCGCTCGCAGCGGGTGCGGACGCTCTCCGGCGGGCAGCGCACGCGGCTCGCGCTGGCGCTGGTGCTCGCCAGGCGGCCCTCGGTCCTGCTGCTGGACGAGCCGCTGGCGGATCTGGATCCGTTGGCGCGCTTGGAGGTTCAGCAGACGTTGATGACGGAGGTCGCCGATACGGGCATGACGGTGCTCATGTCCTCGCACATCCTGGGTGAGGTGGTCGATCTGTGCGAGGACGTGTTGGTGATGGGCACGGCCGTCGGGGGCGGTGGACGGATCACGCTGTCCGGCGCGATCGACGAGATCCTTGCCACGCACCGGGTTCTCGTGGGGCCTGGCACCTCCTCGGGCGACCTCGGCTTCCTGCCGGAGGGCTGCATCGTCGAGGAACAACATGCCGCGCGGCAGACCACCCTGCTGGTCGATCGACCGGTAGGCCCGCTTCCGGAGGGCTGGACGGCCTCCGATCCGTCGCTGGACGACGTCGTCCTTGCCCACCTCCGCGCGGGCAAGGCGAAGCCATGAGCCCCCGCGCCGAGCGATGCGAAATGGCGGACAAATCGGGCAGGGGATGCGGCATTTCGCACCGCTCGGGGGAGGGATCACGGCCATGACGAGTCCAACGCACCACGCAGCACGTGTGTCCCCGCGTGATTTCGTGAGCAGGCCGGAGTGGAAAGGTGCTGCGTCACATGGCATGTGGTGGGTCGCTTGGCGCCAGCACCGACTTCAGATCGCGGTGCTGCTCGCCGTGATGGCGGTGAGCGCGGCGGCGCTCATCATCCTGCGATCGCGGATCATCGCCGTGTATCGCGAATTCGGATGCGCGCGCTTCGGAACCTCTGTGAATGGTTCTCGGTTTGACTGTGTGGACTCGGAGGGCGTCCAGGTGTGGTGGAATTACTTTTCCACCTGGTCGCAGCTCGCGCACTTTGCCATGATCGGGGGACCCCTCGTGCTGGGCGTGTTTGCAGCCGCACCGATCTTCACGCGGGAGTTCTCGCACGGCACACAGGTTCTCGCGCTCACCCAGTCGATCGGGCGAATCCGATGGTTCCTTGCGAAGATCACCGTCATGGTGGTGCCGCTGGTCGGCGGACTGCTGGCGCTCGGTTTCCTCATGGAGTGGACGGACAGAGTCGTCGACGTCACCGCCTATGAAGCGCTGAACGAGTCGAACTTCTTCGCGCGCGGCATGGTTCCGGCCGCCACCGGGCTCATGGGTTTCGGGTTCGCGATCGCGGTCGGCATGTACGTCCGGAACGTTGTGACGACGCTGGTGGTCGGCATGCTCGCGTCCGGCGCGATCCTGTTGGGTGTGGCGATCGTGCAACCCGATGTGCTGCCGCCGCATCGTACGGTGACTCCGATCGCTGACATGTATCGGCCGATGACGCAGGCCGAACTCGATGCCCAGCGGTCCGGGAACGGGGAGAGTCCCGACGCGAACCTCGACCGCGACATGCGGTGGCTCGGTGGCGGCTACCTCGACGCCAGCGGGCGGAAGGTCACGATGTCGAACACGCAGTCGGCCGCTTGTTTCGAGAAGGCGGACAAGGCCGGGAACGCCGCCGCTATTGCGGCCGGTGTGAAACCGACCAGTAATGACGGCGGGACTGCCGTGATCGTCGGTGGGTCAGGCGCCGTCCCGGCGCAGTCCGAGCCGGGCTACCAAGACTCGGTCGAATACATCAACGCCTCCGCCCGCGCACAGCTTGACTGCATGCGCGGCTACGGGATCGTCGCGAGCTACACCGATCAGTTGCCCGGCTCGAAGCTGTGGCCGCTGCGCTGGGCGATCGGCGGCATCCTGCTGGCGCTCGCCGTCGCCTTCAGCACCATCGGCGCGGGCCGCCTGCGCTGGGCCGTCGCCAAACGCTGATCCCACCGGAAGATCACTTGTTGGGTGGATTTTGTGCCGCTCAGCGATCCGAATCCCACTGAACTGGTGATCTTTCGAAGACGAGAAGGAGTTCGGCCATGACGGAAGGGCAGCATCGATCGATGACAGCGCCCGCAGTTCCCTCATCCTCTGGGGCATCTGCGTGGAAAGGTGCTGCGCCACATGGCATGTGGTGGGTCGCCTGGCGCCAGCACCGGCTGCAGATCGCGGTGCTGCTCGCCGTGATGGCGGCGGGCGCGGCGGCGCTGGTGATCCTGCGATCGCGGATCATCGCCGTGTATCACGAGTTCGGATGTCCGCTGTTCGGATCCGCTGGTAACAATTCCGGGATGGGCTGTGTGGACGCGGAAGGCAGGCAGGTCTGGTGGAACTACGGGTTCTCGACCCGGTCCTCGCTGGCGCACACGGCCATGATCGCTGGGCCTGTCGTGCTGGGCGTGTTCGCCGCTGGACCGATCTTCACGCGCGAGTTCGGCCACGGTACACAGGTTCTCGCTCTTACCCAGTCGGTTGGACGAGCCCGGTGGTTCCTCGCGAAGATCACCGTGATGGTGGTGCCGCTGGTCGGCGGGCTACTGGCGCTCGGCTACCTCATGGAGTGGACGGACCAGGCCGTCGAAGACACCGCTTATCACGGGTTGAACGCGCCGAACTTCTTCGCGCGCGGCATCGTCCCCGCAGCGACCAGCCTCATGGCCTTCGGGTTCGCGATCGCGGTCGGCATGTATGCCCGGAACGTTGTGGCGACCTTGGTGGTCGGCATGCTCGCGTCCGGCGCAATCCTGGCGGGTGTGGCGATCGTGCAGCCGGATGTGCTGCCGGCGCAGCGCACGGTGACCCCGCTCGCGGATATCTATCGGCCGGTCACGCAGGCCGAGCTTGACAAGCAGCGGTCCGACGCGGCGACCGACACGGTGAGTTCCACCGTCGTCGACCGTAACGTCCTGTGGGTCGGTGGCGGTTACCTCGACGTGAATGGCCGGAAGATCTCACCGTCCAGCTCGCAGTGGCAGGCCTGCTGGGAGAAGGCGGACAAGGCCGGGAACGCTGCCGCCATCGCGGTCGGCGTGAAGCCGGCAAGTAATGACGGAGGGACGGCCGTGATCACCAGCGGATCAGGCGCTGTTGCGGCACAACCGGCGCCGGGCTACCAAGACTCGGTCGAATACGTCAACGCGTCCAACCGCTCGATGCTCGATTGCATGCGCAGCGACGGAATCGCCGCCAGCTACGACGACAGGCTGCCCGGCTCGAAGCTGTGGCCGCTGCGGTGGGCCATGACCGGGATCTGCGTCATACTCGCCGCGCTCTTCCTCGCCCTCGGCGCCTGGCGTCTGCGCTGGGCCGTCGCCAAACGGTGACCGGCCAGCCCCGCCGTGCACCTGCCAGCTCCGCTGAACGGTGCGAAATTGCGGACAAACCGGTCACGAAACACTGCATTTCGCACCGCTCGACGGAAAATTGGGGAGACTGGCGGGCATGGACCGCCGACCCACTGCCCGGACGCGAACCTCGGCGCCCCTCGCCGTCCTGCTGGCGATAGCGGCGGTGCTGGCGTCGGCCTGCAGTGGCTCGGGAGGCAATGCGCCCGGGACCGGCACCACCACGGGAACAACGTCATCGGCGGTACTTTCCACATCGACAGGTGAGACGGCGGCGTCGACGCGCGCGACGGCACTGCCCGCCGTCACGGTCGCCGGAACGATCGCGACCGGGCTGACCACGCCGTGGGGCCTCGGTTTCCTGCCCGACGGCACCGCCCTGGTGACCGAGCGTGACACGGCGAAGCTGAAGGCGATCGCCGCCGCCGGCCACGAGGTGCGCACGGTCGGCGCCGTCGCCGGGGTGGTGCCTGGCGGCGAGGGCGGGCTGCTCGGACTGGCCGTCTCGCCGACCTTCCGGGCCGACCACACCGTCTACGTTTACTACACGTCGCAACACGATAACCGCGTCGCGGCAATCACTCTCGACGCGGGCGCGACGCGGATCGTCGGGCAGCGCGATATCCTCACCGGCATCCCAGCCGCGCAGTTTCACGACGGTGGGCGCCTCCTCGCGGCGCCCGATGGCACGCTGTTCGTCGGCACCGGCGACGGGACCGTGTCGTCCCGCGCGCAGGATCTCGGTTCGCTCGGCGGCAAGATCCTGCACATCACCGCGGACGGTGCACCCGTGCCCGGACACCCGTTCGCCGACGCGCCGCTGGTCTACAGCTACGGGCACCGCAACGTGCAGGGGCTCGCGTTCGACGCGAATGGACGCCTATGGGCGAGCGAATTCGGCGCGAACGCGTATGACGAGCTGAACCTCATTCGGCCTGGCGGCAACTACGGGTGGCCGGAGGTCGAAGGCCCGTCGGACGATCCGAGATACGTTGCGCCGTACAAGTATTGGCCCACGTCGGAGGCGTCGCCGAGCGGCCTCGCGGTGCTGGGCGAGACGGCCGCGATGGCGGCGCTGCGCGGCGAGCGGCTGTGGCTGATCCCACTGTCCGGCCCGGCGGGGAAGACCACGCCGATCGCGCAATTGGCCGGTGCCTACGGACGGTTACGGACAGTGACGGTCGCTCCGGACGGCAGCCTGTGGCTCACCACCTCCAACACGGACGGTCGCGGGACGGTGCGCCCCGGTGACGATCGGATCCTGCGGCTCACGCTGCCGCAGTGATGGCTTTCCTGCGGTGAATTGAGCGGCAAGCCGTCCGGCGAGTTATCCACAGCGCGGTCGGCCATCCACACCTGTTGTCTGCGACCCGCCCGCGGCTGCATCACGCCCTACCGTCGGCCGAATGACGACCCCCAGTGCCCGTATGGCCGACGTGCCCACCGATCAGCGGCCGCGGGAGCGATTGTTCCGCTTCGGCGCGGCACCGCTCACCGATGCGGAGCTGGTCGCCGTCCTGCTCGGAACCGGCCGCGTCGGCCGGAACGTCATCGATGTCGCTGCGGATGTGCTGCAGGCAACGGGCGGTGCCGCCGGCCTGCTCGCGACCCCCACCGCGGGTCTGACGGCGCTCCCCGGCGTTGGCCCGGTCGGCGCCTGCCGAATCCAAGCAGCCGCGGAACTCGCCCGGCGCGCCGCCAAACCCGCTGGCGCGCCACGTATCTCGACGCGATCGGAGTTGGCGGCCGTCGCCCTGCCAGAGCTTCGCGCCTGCGACGAGAACGCCGTACTGGTGATTGTGCTCGATCGTCGGCTCCGGCTCACGACCATGCTCCCGGTGTCCGCGAACTGCGACGGACATGCCGTGGTGCCCGTCGCCGAGATCCTGCAACGCGTGGTCGAGGCCAGCGGTGCGGCCTTCGCGGTCGCCCACCAGCACCCGGGCGGGACGACCCGGCCGACCGACCGCGACCGCGCCGTGACCGCGGAACTCCGCAAGGCGGCGGCCGACTGCGGGCTGCGCTTCCTCGATCACCTCATCGTCGCCGGCGACGCCTGGGCGGCGGTGCGGGCATAGCAAGACTAAACACCGCGGGTGCTGCGACTTTCCGACACATCGCCTGCGGCGTGGGCTGCGGTTGTGCGTCGGCTCGGCCCCCGAATCGCCGATGACGGCGTTCGCGGCCGGCTGGGCTGTCACGGGACCGGTGGAACGGGGCGGCCGAGGAAGGCGGCGAGCCGGTCGATGGCTGGCGCATGCTCGTTCGCGGGCTGAGCGGGAGCGAATCTCCCGGGTCGTGCTTCTTCGCTCAGTTGCGTGCGGGCGAAGCTCAGGGATGGCTCGGCAAGGTCGTCGGGCAGGTCTACCGGTTTGCCTGTCGCATGCGCGAGATCCCAACCGTGCGCGAGCAGGTCGTACAGCCGGATCTGCAACCGATCCGCCCCGGTCGCGGAGCCGAGCGGGCCGCGGTAGACCCGGTCGAGCACGCCGGGCGCCGCGAAGGCCGCGAGCAGGGCGGCCGCTGAGGTGCGAAAGGCGCCGACCGGATCGCCGTCGCGATCACCATCCCGGTCGCTGTCACGGTTTTCGGCGTTGGAACTGAGCTCGCGGCGCTGCGGAGGTGGCTGGTCCTTCAGCAGTGCCGTGAACACGAGGTTCATGCCTACCAGGTGATCCACGAGCCGCCGCACGGTCCAGTCCGTGCACGGCGTCGGCATCGACCACTGGTCGGGACGAATGTTCGTGACGAGCATGTCGACCGCGTCGAACGCACGACGGAGCTGAGTGATCAGCGAATCCGAAGACGCTGAAGAAGTAGCGTCGCCGGAGGCCGGCACGTGACCGGGCGGTGGGGTATTGCTCTCTGGCATGGGGGCACCTTCCACTGTCGGCGCCCCGCTGAATTCACTCGGTCAGTTTGTACCGGGAGGCGCACATTCGGTTTCGGACACTGGTCACGCACCTCCCTCCCTTATCTCCAGCGTGCCCAGCATGATACGTCCGCGACCGGAGCACGTGCCCGGGCTGTCAGGAACGGGCGGGACACGAGAACATCGTCATACTCGAAAAACGAGCCCCAGGCCGTGGTAGGCACTATGTCTCGCCGCGGGCTCCGGCAGGTTCGGGCCTCCATGCAGATGGCATCATCGGGCGATGGCGCGCACCTGGTTGTCCGTGACGGTGGAACTGCTCGGCGGTCGCGGCGAGGAATTGTGGCCGTGGCCCGGTCGGATCTTCGCGGTCGGTCCGCGGCACACGTTCCAGGATTTGGCGGAGGCGATCAACGATGCCTTCGCCCGATGGGACCGGTCGCACCTGTCGGTGTTCACCCTCGCGGACGGTCGCGTCGTGACGGACGAGGACACCGCGGCGAGCCTGGCCGAATCCCCTCTCGGGCCGGTTGCCGCGACAATGGACATGGCGCACACCACGGTTGTCCGCACGCTGCGGCCGGGCGACGAGTTCCTGTTCACGTTCGACCTCGGCGACAATTGGCAGCATCGCTGCGTGGTCGGCCCGGAGAAGATCGATCCCGCGGCGGAACTGGGGATCGTGCCCGAGGTACCGCTGCCGTACTGGGGCTGGGGCAACCTGCCCGACCAATACGGCCGGCGGTGGGCCGATGACGACGGGGAGAGTCGTGCGCCGAAGCGCCCGGCGCGGCCGCATCCGATGCTTACCCACGACTGGCCGGGGGCGCAGGCCGCACCCGACCTCGACCTGTCCGCGGTACGCGCGGCCATCGCCCACGGTGACGTCGCCGCGTTCCTCGCCGCGATCACCGGCCGCTCCATCGATGACGCCCTGCAGCAGGTCGCCGCGGGGATTCCGATGGTCCTGCAGCACGGGTCCGATCATGCCGAGGCGGTGGTGTTGAGCGTGATCAACCGGCTGATGATCCGCGCCGACGATGGTGACCAGGTTCTCGCCGAAGACCTGCTCGCCCGGCTGCGCCGTGAACCGCTGCCCGGTCGGGTGGTGCCGGTCGATCTGGAAATGCTGGGCGTCGAGCGGGAGGGCGACCCGGGCGCATCGACCGGCGGATACATCGACCTGCAGACCGGGGAGTTGTATGGGGAGGCCGCGACGGACGCTGGGGTGGTCGGCGACGATCTGGCGATCGACGTGGACGCCGACCCGGACCGCTGGTTGCCCTTCGATCGAACCGGCTCGCGGGACGGCTGGCAGGACATGGCCGCCTTCGCCGAGCGGCAGCGCGACACGTCCCTGCGCGAGCGGCTGGAGAGGGCGATCGAAGGCGCAGGCGCGTTCCGACGGTTTCGTGACCTGGTGCGGGACAAGGGCCTCGACGAGCAGTGGCACGTGTTCGCCGATGATCGCCAGATCGGGCGTGCCCGACAGTTTCTCGCCGACGAGGGCATCCGGGTGGGCTGATCGTCGCCGTCGGGTCACGCCGGCTTCCGGCCATCGGTATGCCGGTACTCGGATTCCTTTCGGTGCAGATCCCGCGTCCTGGCTCCTTCGGATCACGCGCTCTGATCTGCGCCCGGCCGTCAGTCGTCGCCGAAGGCGGCGCCGACGAGCGCCGCGGAATCGTCCCGGACGATGTCGACCAGCAGATCCACGCACCGCAGCGCGGTGATCATGAGCCCCATCCGCGCGGTTGGCGCGCCCTTTTCGGCGCCGGCGACCCATTGGCGGCTCACTCCCACCAGCGCCGCGAGTTCGGCCTGGGACAGCCCTTTGACGCGGCGCGCCTCGCGCAGCATCGCGCCGATGTCTGCGGCGTTGGACGCGACTGTCACGTTCCGCCCCACCTTCGTTACCCGCATTGTTACTCACAGGCGACACCACTCGATATGTTAATTGTAAGTAACATTCGCAGTAATGTCATCTGCGGGCGACATGTCGCCCTGTGGTGCCTTGTGACAGCCGCGTGGAGACGTCACGACAGCCCGGCGAGCCGGTAGGCGACGAGGCTGCCGGCCACCGCGACGTTGAGGCTGGCGCCCCAGCCGATCATGGGGATCTCGACGCACTCGTCCACCTGTGCGAGGACATCGTCGGGCACGCCGTTGTGCTCGTGGCCGAGCAGTACGACCGTCGGTGTTCGCGCGGGCGCGAGTCGCCTGAGTGGCGTCGCGCCGTCGGCGAGCTCCACGGCGACGATGCGCTTGCCGGCCGCCCGTTGCGCGGCGATCCATGCCGGCTTGCTGGGCGCGACCCAATGCAGACACGGCCGTCGGCCGCGCAGGGTGTCGCCCACCTCGAGCGCGCGGCGGTAGTGGTCGGTGCGCGGGACCGCGAGACAGGCGCCGACAGCGTCGCACGTGCGCAGCAAGGTGCCGAGGTTCGCGTCGTAGGCAACCCACAGCGGAGCGAGGATCAGCTGGTCCCAGCATCCGTGTCCGGCGCTGCGCCGGCGGTTCCGCAACTCGGTCGGCTTGGTCTTCGCGCCGCTCATGGGCGCGAATTCGGGACTCCCGACATACTCATGATGTGGCGCCTTTCAGCGGCGGCGCCGGTCCATCGACAATGGTCCGCGATCACGGTCTTCGTGTGCGCAGCGATCATTGTGCCACGTCGGGGAGGTGCTCGCGACGTGCGTCATAGGCGGTGCGGCAGAAGAGTTTTCGAGTATGACGGAGTCCCGTGCCGCGCGCGTACAGAACGGTGAGCCCAAGGGGGTCGATGTGCTGTCGGACCGCGTGAAGCCAGCGGGTAAGGCGCGCTGGACATCACACCTACGGCTCGGGGTGGATGACGACGAAGATCGACCAGCGCTGCCCGCCGGGGTCGTGCGGTCGCCGGGCGAACTCGTCCAGCAGATCGGCCAGCCGCGAGCGGAGTTCCGCCTCGTGTTCGACCGACAGTTGTAGGCCGAGCCGACTGGTGTCGACCGCGGACGCGGGCACATCGGCGACCTCGGCGAGGAAGGTCTGCAGCATGGTGTGCGCGCCGACGCCGGCCGCCTCCGGCGGGTTGCCCATCTCCAAGGTCCAGGACTTGCCGGTCGCCCGGTACGGGATCTCGCGTGATCCGCGTCGGCCGCGGCGTGGATCGCCGGCGGCCAGGAAGCCCTGGTCGGCGAGGGTGCGCACATGGTGCAGCGTGGTCGCCGGGTTGATCTCCAGCCGCTCGGCGATCTGCCGGTTGGTGAGTGGCTCGTACAGGCACATCCGCAGGATGCGCAGCCGCACCACGCTGGCCAGCGCGCGCCGCTCGGCGTCGGTCGCCGGCCGCCGCTCGGGGCCGGTAGCAAAGCCAGTGGCGAGGTCGGTGCCGGCGGCAGGGCCTGTACCAAGGACAGTGCCGAGGCCGGCCTGATCGGCCGAACCGGTGTCCACGCCTGGCATCGCATCGGGACCGGGATCGCGCGCCGCCGTTGACATATCGATCACCATAGCGGCCTGCGTCGCGCCGGGGAACAAGTGATTGACATTTCCCAATCACTTGTTTCACACTCGACATCATGGCGCAGACCAGCGAGCCTGAACCCGCCGTCCCTCAGGGGATCCTGCGCCGCGCGCTGCACAAACTGGGCGCCGGGCCGCTGTGGCACCATCCGGACTTTCTGCGACTCTGGGTCGGTGATACGGCGAGCCAACTCGGCGCCTCGTTCGGCGGGATCGCCCTGCCGTATCTGGCCGTCACGGTACTCGCTGCCACGAGCTTCCAGATGGGCCTGCTCGGCACCCTGCAGGGCCTGGGCTTCCTGCTGATCGGCCTGCCGGCGGGTGCGCTGGTCGACCGGTGGCGTAAGCGGACCGTCATGCTCTCGGCGGACCTCGGCCGCGCGATCCTGCTCCTTTCGATCACGGCGGCGTGGTGGCTGGGCTGGCTCACCTTCGCGCAACTCGCCGTCGTGGCCACCGCGGTCGGCGTGCTGACGGTGTTCTTCGACGTCTCCTACCAGTCGTACCTGCCGTTCCTCGTCGGTCATCACCACGTCGTCGAGGGAAACGCGAAACTGCAAGCGAGCCAGTCGGTGTCGCAGGCGGCAGGGCCCGCGCTCGGCGGCGTTGCCATCAAGTACCTGGGTGCCGCCGACGTGGTCGCGGTCAACGGCGTGGGCTACCTGGCGTCCGCCACCGCGCTCTGGCGGATCCGGTTTCGCGAGACGCCGCCCGCGCGCGAGACCCGCCGGCCGCTGCGCGTCGAGATCACCGAGGGCCTGGCCTTCGTGCTCCGGCACCCGCTGCTGCGCCGTCTGCTCGCCTGCACCGGCATCGGGAACCTGACCGGCAGCGCGGAAAGTGCGCTCGCCATGCTGTACATGGTGCGAGAGTTACACCTGTCGGCGGTCACCATCGGCCTGATCGAAGCTGTCGGCGCCATCGGCGGGTTCTGCGGGGCGCTCATCGTCACGCCGCTCACCCGCTGGCTCGGGGAAGGCGCCACGATCATCGTCACCGCCGCGGTCTTCGCACCGATGCCGTTCGTCTACCCGCTCGCCTCCGTGCTGCCCGCCGTGCCGACGCTCATCGTCGGCTATATCGCCTTCATGGCCATGGTTGTCGCCTACAACATCGCCACCGTCAGCTTCCGGCAGCGGCTGTGCCCGCCGACCATGCTCGGCCGGATGAACGCCTCCGCGCGCTTCATCGTCTGGGGCACCATCCCCATCGGCTCCTTCGTCGGCGGCGTCCTGGGCAGTCACGTCGGGGTGCTGGCCACGTTGTGGATAGCGTCGACGGCGGGGTTGCTCTCGGTGCTGCCGGTGGCGAGCGCGCGTCTGTGGCGCCTGCGTGAGTTGCCGAGCCACGATTCGGCTGGGTCCGCGCACGGAGATGACGAAGTTCCCGCCCCCACGTCATCCTGACCGCCGCAGGCATAGGGGCATGCCGGGTGACTCCGCCCGGCCGCGCGGCAGCTGGTCGCGAGTCTGTCGTAGCGGGCGGCGAGTCCGCGCCACCGCTTGACGAGAGCGGAGCGATACAATCAAACCGATGGTTCGACCGCTGGTCTGAAAGAAGGCGGATATGAAGATTCTGATAGTCGGCGCGGGGATCGCCGGTCCGACGCTCGCGTACTGGCTGCTGCGGTCCGGGCATGAGCCGACGCTCGTGGAGCGGGCACCCGCGCTCCGTGAGGGTGGCTACCTCGTGGACTTCTGGGGTGCCGGTTTCGAGGTCGCAGAGCGGATGGGGTTGGTGCCACGGCTCATGGCCGACGGCTATCGCGTGCGTGAGATGCGGGAGGTCTCGAACAGCGGAAAACGGATCGCGCACCTGAACCCGCTGCGCGTGATCGACGGGGCCGCCGCCGGACGTTTCGTCAGCATCGCCCGATCGGACCTCGCCCGGGCGACCTACGACTCCCTCGACGGCCAGGTGGAGACGATCTTCGGTGACACAGTCGACGAGATCACCGAGACGGAGGACCACGCCGCTGTCAGGTTCGCGAGCGGCGCTGCACGCGAGTTCGACCTCGTCATCGGCGCGGACGGCCTGCACTCACGGGTGCGGTCTCTCGCGTTCGGGCCCGAAGCGGACTTCGAACGTTACCTCGGCATCACTGTCGCCGCGTTCAATCTGGACGGCTACCAGCCACGCGACGAACTCGTCGCTGTGACCCGCACCCAGGTGGGCATGCAGGCGTTGCGGCTGGCCCTCCGGGACGGTTCCACCATGTTCTGCTTCATGTTCCGCCACGATGGCCGGTTGCCGCCTGAGGACGTTGCCGCGCAACAGGCGATTCTGCGCGAACGGGTCCGCGCTGCCGGGTGGGAGGTCCCGCGCATCCTCGACCAGCTTCCGCATGCACGCACGTTCTACATGGACCGGGCCAGCCAGATCCGGATGCCCTCCTGGTCACAGGGCCGCGTCGCGCTCGTTGGCGACGCAGCTGCCTGTCCGTCTCTCCTCGCCGGACAGGGATCCGCTCTGGCGATGGTCGAGGCATACATTCTGGCAGCGGCGCTGCACGAGGCCGGCAACGACTACACGGCCGCCTTCCACCAGTATCAGAGCCGGCTGGGGCTGCTCGTGCGGGCGAAGCAGGACGCAGCGATCAGGCTCGGCGCCGCCTTCGCTCCCCGAAACCGCAGGCAACTGCTGCTTCGCAACACCGTCATCGGGCTCATGGGGATTCCGATCGTCGCACGTCTCGCGGTCGGACGAAGCCTGCGCGATCCGATCCACCTCCCGCCACCGGCGACCGATTGAATGGTCTGCATGGCCCGCCCCCGCTTCCAGCAACTATCAGCCGAACAGCGCGACGCTATCCTCGACGCCGCACTCGATGAGTTCTCCGCCCACGGGTTCGCCGACGCGTCCATCAACCGCATCATCGCCACCGCCGGGATCTCCAAAGGAGCGATGTATTACTACTTCGACAGCAAGGAAGACCTCTATGCCGACGTCCTCCGCAGACAGGTCGAACGACTCTTCCGGGACGGCCCGATCCCTGTTCCAGACGCCTCCGACGTCGACGACTTTTGGCGCATCCTCGAGGGGCACTATCTACGGTTGATGCGGCTCCTCATCGCCACACCCCAGACCGCTGCGCTCCTGCGCGACTGGCTCACCGGCGCGGCATCCCCGGCCTTACGCAAGGCACAACGCGAGGCCGAGCAAACCACACTCCCATGGCTCGTACAGACCGTCGTCGTCGGACAACAGCTGGGGGCGATACGCACCGACCTGCCACCCGCCTTCCTTATCGCGGTCGCCCTCGGCATGGCGCAGGCGATGGACACCTGGCTCATCACACAACCCCTCGCCGAGGCCGAACTCGGCGAAACCGTCCACGCGCTCATCGGCATGATGCGCCGGGCACTTACCGAATAGTCACGATTCCGGCTCCGCCGAACCTGGGCCGCTAATTGCCGACGCGTGGCCTCGGGTAGTACGTGCGCACATTGTCGACGGCCGGGTGCCTCTTGCCGAGCGGCCCGGCCGCGGCCGCGGTCAGGAAGTTGGTCGTGATCCGCGTGACGATGTCGCTGGTCGCACCGTCGATCTTCGCCGGGCAACGGCGGGCGATCGCGCAGTTCCAGTAGTAGGCGCCGATATCCAGCACGCCGGCCCCGGACGGCGTCGTGTAGTACGTGCTGTCCTGGGACGTAGGCCGATGGGTGCAGATGACGGGGCTGTGGAAGAGCACGGTGAGCGGGCGCGGCACCGGCCGGGCGATATTGATCCCGTCGAATTCCTGGCCCACCACCCCCGGCAGTTTCGTGCCGGCCTGCACACCGGTGCCGGTGAACAGCCAGTTCGTGGGGTCGGCGACGACCATGGGGTAGTAGACGCTGGACGCGCAGCGGTAGTCGGCGCCGGTCAAGGAGCTCTCCGGATTGTTCGACGGGGTCTCGCGCCACTGCGTCGTCACCAGCGACGGCGTCTTGATCGGGTCGGTGGCGTCCTTGTAGTTGATCTCCAGCCGGTCCGCGCCGTTCGCCGTGTTCGCGAAGCGGATCTTGCGGTAGACGTCGTTCCCGCCGAAGAATGCCAGGTTCACGCCGTGATCCCGTGCCGTGGTGAGGGTCTCGCGCATGGTCGGGGAGTAGTACTCGTCGTGCCCGACCGAGATGATGGCGTGTGCGCGGAGGAATGCGGTCGGGAAGCGCTGCAGGTCGACGTCGCTCGCGTAACCGAGCGGGATGCCGATCTTCTCGGCGAGTGCTACGAACGGGAGCTCGTACGGGATCAAGTCCGCGGCACCGGTTCTCGCGTCGTAGGGCCGGTCGAAGGGCACCGCTCGGGATCGGTTCTTGAAGCTATGGCGCGGCCCGTCATACAGCGAGTACCCGCCCCACGAGTTGTACGCCTGCCAGGTGGTGTCCGGCATCACGAGCACGGTGCGGCCGGCGAACGATGGCGACCGCATCACCAGCGGCATGAAGGTGCGCGCCGTGCGGCTGCCGCCGTCGATGCGCAGCAGGTACACGCCCGGGTCCCAGCCCTTGGTCGCCATCGTCATCGACTTCGACCATGGGGCGGTCGGCGTGTTCGTCGCCCCGACGACCTTGACGCGCTGTTGCACCCGCCCGGCCTGCCAGGCGGAGGTCCAGACCAGGCATGCCTGAGCGTGGCCGTAGTAACCCATGCGGTAGGCCTGGATCCGGTACCGTGCTGCCGTTGCCGAGATGTACAGGCCGACATCCGTTCCCGGCACGGCACTGTCGATCGATGTGTAGCCTTCCACCGCTGGCCGACGCGACGCGACGACCTCGTTCCAATCGGTCGACGGTCGCGCGCAGGGCAGCGACTTCACCGGCTCGGCCGGTGGCCGAGCCGGGCGCCGGGTTCCCGCCGCCGACCCGGCCGTTGCCCCCGTTGATCGCCCGGTCGACACCGCGGGTGACCCCGGTCGTTTGCCCACCGGCCCGGCCGATTCTCTTGGGCCGGTGCCGAGGTTCGCCCCGGTGGGGAGACCCACGCTGGCCGGGCGATCGCCGACGCCGCCCGCGTGTACATGCGCGACCGGCGAGGGGCTGCAGCCGGCGAGCACCGCCGTGGTCGTAGTTGCGATCACCGCCGCAACCGCCGCGGCGAGTATGACGCTGTTCCTCACGTCGGCTCCCTCTCGCCCGGCGATGCCGCGGGTCGTTCGGCGCGGTACCCGGGATCGCGCGACGGGCGCGAGGCTCCGGTGCGGCGTGATCACCGCACCGATCAGACGCGCGATGCGCCTAGCGGTTGCATGGGTGGCGAAGGAATTTTTGGGCGCCCGCGATGCGACAAAGTGTCGCGATATCGGTGACGCGGCAACGGATGTCGGAGCGCCGCGAGAGTCGCCGAGGATTCGTGGCCGAGTGCTCTGCTCAGGGCGCGCTGATCGCGTAACCCGCCTCGCCGTGCAACGTCGCATCGACCCCGGCGCGCTCCTCGTGGGCGGCCGCCCGGAACCCGATCAGCCGCTGAATGCCGGCCGCGATCAGGTAGGCGACGCCGAAGGAATACACCATCACGACCACGGCGACACTTGCCTGTACGGACATCTGGTGCCACGACCCGGTGTAGGCGAATCCCATCCCGCGGCCCGCGATCCCGACGAACAGCGTGCCGACCAGCCCGCCGACCAGATGGATGCCCACGACGTTCAGCGAATCGTCGAAGCCGAGCACGAAGCGCATGTCGACGATGAGCGCACACACCACCCCGGCCAGCGCGCCGAGGACGAGCGTCCACCCCGGCGTGAGCACATTGCACGACGGCGCGGCCGCCACCAGCCCGACCACCAGGCCGGACGCCGCGCCGATCGAGGTCGGCTTGCCCCGGCGCATCTTCTCCACCGCCAACCAGCCCAGCATGGCCGCGCCGGGCGCCACCAGCGTGTTCACCGACGCGAGCACGGTGGTGTCATTCACGGCCCCGGCGGAACCGGCGTTGAAGCCGAACCAGCCGATCCACAACAGGCCCGCGCCGAGCAGCGTCAACGGCACATTGTGCGGTGTATCGATCTCCTTGCCGAAGCCCTGGCGCTTGCCGAGCACCAGCGCCAGGGCCAGCGCCGCGGCGCCGGCACTCATGTGCACGGCGATGCCGCCGGCGAAGTCGTTGACCCCGGCGCGCGCGGCCCAGCCGTCCGTCGAGTTGAAGATCCAGTGCGCGACGGGGAAGTAGACGAGCGTGGCCCACAGCCCGGCGAAGATCATCCAGGACCCGAACCGGGCACGATCCGCGATCGCGCCCGAGATCAGCGCGACCACGTCGATGGCGAAGGTCGCCTGGAACGCGGCGAACGCGAGGCTGCGCATGGGCGCAGCGCCCGTGCCGTTGACGATGCCGCCGAGCCCGAGGTCCGCGAACGGGTTGCCCACCAGGTGCGGGATCCAGGCCGGACCGAACACCATCCCGTACCCGTACAGCACCCACAGCACGCCGACCAGGGCCATGACGCCGAAGCTCATCAGCATCATGTTGATCACGCCGGTGGCGCGCACCAGCCCGCCGTAGAAGAGGGCGACGCCGGGCGCCATGAGCAGCGCGAGCACCGTCGCGACGAGCAACCACAGGGTGTCGACCTGGTTGGCGGCGCTCGCCGCGCCGGCGACATCCGCTGCAGCACCGGTGATCCGGGCCGCGGCAGAGAGTCCCGCGGGTCCCGCGCCGTGCAGCACCTGGGGGAGGGCGGCGGTCAACAGGGGCGCAACCATGACGACTCCTCAGGACGTGCGGATGGGCAGAAGGGCGCGGGCGAGAACAGCGTCATACCCGGCGGCGACATACCGGGCAGCGTCGCACCCGGAAACGAAGCGGGCCGCGGCACCGGAGGAATCCCGGCGACGCGGCCCGCGTGGTCATCAGACCGATTCAGATCAGGCCCATCGCCAACATGGCATTGGCGACCTGGGTGAAGCCGGAGATATTGGCGCCGAGCACGTAATTGCCGGGTTCGCCGTACTGCTCCGAGGTGTCGGCGCAGCGCACGTGGATGCCGCGCATGATGTCGGCCAGCCGGTCCTCGGTGTAGTCGAAGCTCCACGAGTCGCGCGAGGCGTTCTGCTGCATCTCTAGTGCCGAGGTCGCGACACCGCCGGCGTTGGCCGCCTTGCCCGGCCCGAAGAGCACCTTGGCCTCGTCGAACGCGTGCGCCGCCTCCGGTGTCGACGGCATGTTCGCGCCCTCCGCGACGGCGATGACGCCGTTCTCGATCAGCAGCTTCGCGTCATGGCCGTTGAGCTCGTTCTGCGTGGCGCACGGAAGCGCGATGTCGATCTTGGTCTCCGCAGCGATGGTCCACAGGTTGTCGCCGGCGCGGTAGACCGACGCCGATCCGCGGCGCGCCGCGTAGTCCGCGAGCCGCCCGCGCTCGTCCTCCTTGATGTGGCGCAGCAGGTCGAAGTCGAGGCCGCCCGCGTCGTACACCACGCCGGAGGAGTCGGAGCATGCGACGACGTCCGCGCCCAGCTCCTGCGCCTTCTTGATCGCGTACAGCGCGACGTTGCCGGATCCGGAGACGAGAACCTTCTTGTCGGCGAAGCTCTCGCGGCGGGTGGCCAGCATCTCCTGCGCGAAGTAGACGAGCCCGTAGCCGGTGGCCTCGGTGCGCACCAGCGAGCCGCCGATGCCCAGGCCCTTGCCGGTGAGCACGCCGGATTCGTATCGGTTGGTGATCCGCTTGTACTGGCCGAACAGGTAACCGATCTCGCGACCGCCGACACCGATATCGCCCGCCGGAACGTCGGTGTACTCGCCGAGGTGCCGGTAGAGCTCCGTCATGAACGACTGACAGAAGCGCATCACCTCGCCGTCCGACTTGCCCTTCGGATCGAAGTCGGACCCGCCCTTGCCGCCGCCGATCGGCATGCCGGTCAGGGCGTTCTTGAAGATCTGCTCGAAGCCGAGGAACTTCACCGTGCCGAGCGTGACGGTCGGGTGGAACCGCAGGCCCCCCTTGTACGGGCCGAGCGCCGAGTTGAACTCGACCCGGAAGCCGCGGTTGATGCGCACGCGGCCCTTGTCGTCCACCCACGGCACCCGGAAGATGATCTGCCGCTCCGGCTCGCACAGCCGCTCGAGGATCGACGCCTCGGCGTACTCCGGCTTCTTGGCGATCACCCGACCGATCGATTCGAACACCTCGCGCGCGGCCTGGTGGAACTCCGGCTCGCTGATATTGCGGCGCACGACCTGGTCGTAGATCTTCTGGATGCGTGGTTCGAGTTCGGGCATGGTGGGCCTTTCGGTTCGGGCTGAGGGCTCAGACGCTACCGAATCGATCAAGCGTCGTCACGCGCGCGATGTCCGAATCCTGCTATCGCTGGCCGATGTGCGATGCTGGGACGATGCGGGCCTTCACCGACGCGGATCGCGTGGCTATGCACGACCGCGCGTTCGCCGAGCACTACCGCCACGCCTCGGACCACGACGGCCGGTATGACGGTTACTTCGTCACGGGCATGCCGATGTCCGAAACCTTCTGCCGACCGGGATGCTCAGTGCGCACGCCGCGGCCGTCGCAGGTGGCGTTCTATCCCGTGCCGGCCGCAGCGTACGCCGCCGGACTGAAGCCGTGCCCCCGATGCCGACCGGATATGACGTATTCCGCGCCCGAAGGGGCGTCGGGCGATGCGTTGGGCAGCCGGGCGCTGCGGCTCATCGCGGACGGCGAGATCGACCGGACGGGGGTGGGTGGTCTGGCGCGGCGCCTCGGGGTCACCCCCCGGCATGTGCTGCGCGCGGTCGAGTCGGCCGCCGGATGCGGGCCGCTCGACGTGGCCCGGACGCTGCGGGCGCACCTGGCGATGCTGCTGCTCGCATCGACGACGATCCCGATGCAGGACGTCGCCGCCGCGGCCGGGTTCACCAGCGTCCGGCAGTTCAATGCGACGATCCAATGCTTCTACGGGACGACGCCCGGCGCGCTCCGCTCCGGTGGTCGCCGGGCGGAACCGTCCATCCGGGAAGCAGGCCCGCTGGTGCTGCGCTGCACCCTCCCCGCCCGCCGGCCGTTCGACGGTGCGGCGCTGTTCCGGTTCTTGGCCGAGAGCGCCCTTCCGGATGTCGAGGAGTTCGGCGAGACCTGGTACGCCCGAACGGTTCGGCTGCCGCGCGCGGCCGGGCACCTGCGCGTCGACGTCGATGCCCGCGGGCGGATCATGGTCAAGCTCAGCGTCCTCGACCCGCGCGACCTGGCGCCGCTGTTGTTCCGGGTGCGGCGTCTGCTCGATCTCGATGCCGACCCCGCCCGCGTCTCCCAGGCACTCGGCCAGGATCCGCTGCTGTCGCCGCTGGTCGCGGCGCATCCGGGCATGCGGGTGCCCGGCGTCGTGAACCTGGACGAGGCCCTGATCCGCGGTGTCGTCGAGGCGCAAGTGCCGACGCGGTCGGCGCGCACCACGCTCGGCGGGCTGGTCCATGCGCTCGGCGACCCGACGCCGTGGGGGCTGCTCTTCCCGACCCCGCAGCGCATCGCCACCGACGGACGCGCCGTGTTGCGCGGCCCGGCCGGCCTGGTCGACGGTGTCGTCCGCCTAGCCGAGGCACTCGCCGCGGACCCGCTCGCCGCCCATTGGGGCATGCGTCGCACCGACCTCGAAGGGCTGCTGGTCCGGGCCGCGGGGCTCAGCCCGCTGGCGGCCGAGGGCGTCATCATGCGTGCGCTCGGAGACCACGACGTCCTTGCGGCGGCCGATGCTGACGTCCGGCGGGGCGCCACCGGGTGCGGCCTTCCCGAGCAGACGGCGGCCCTGCTCGGCCACAGTGTGCTGTGGGCGCCGTGGCGAAGTTACGCGGGCATGCTGCTGTGGTCCGCAGGGCGGCAGGACGGCGGGCAGTGACACACTGCCGGGACAGGCTGCCGGGACAAACGGCTGGGACAGGCTGCCGGCGGGGCGGAGCCTCGATCCCGCCGGCCCGACACGGTTCGCCGGCGCCACGGACCCTGCGGCGGTCACAGCCCGGCCGCCCGTCATACGCGGTCGGTTTGTACCATGATCGCGGGGCACGCGACGGCGACACCGCCCGGTTGCCCCGGCCGCTGCCGACGACCATCGTCTACGAGATCGGGTATCGCGTGACGGACGTTCCGAAACTCGCCGCGTCGAGCGTGAGCTGCCGTTTCGGCGACGTTCTCGCGGTGGACGACGTGTCGCTGACCGTCGACCGCGGCGAGTTCGTGTCCATCGTCGGCCCGTCCGGGTGCGGCAAATCCACGCTCTTCAACGTCATCTCGGGATTACAACGCCCCACCACCGGCGGCATCGCGATCGACGGCGTCGACGTCACCGGCGAAACCGGCCACGTGGGATACATGCTGCAGAAGGATCTGCTGCTGCCCTGGCGGACGGTGATCGGCAATATCGTGCTCGGCGCGTCGCTCACCCGCGGCGCCACCCGGAACGATCGCGCGGAGGCGGCAAGGCTCGCGTCCCGGTACGGACTCGGGCAGTTCCTGAACCACTATCCGCACGCGCTGTCCGGCGGGATGCGGCAGCGGGTCGCCTTCATGCGGACGCTCGCGCTCGGCCAGGACGTGCTGCTGCTCGACGAGCCGTTCGGCGCCCTCGACTCGCAGACCAGGCTCGACATGCAGATGTGGCTGCTGTCGGTGTGCCGGGACCTGAACGCGACCATCCTGTTCGTGACGCACGACGTCGACGAGGCGATCTTTCTGGCGGACCGGGTGATCGTGATGTCCGCGCGCCCGGGGCGCATCGCGCGCGAGCTGCCCGTGGGCCTGCCGCGGCCGCGCACCGTCGACACGTTGACCACGGTGATGTTCATCGACATCAAACGTGAGGTGCAGGCCGCATTGGGGCACGCTGAAGCCGGGCGGTCGGCCCGATGACGACGTCCCCCGCACGGCCGCGGCGCGGTGGCGTCGCTCGCGCCCTCGGCCTCCTCGCGCTCCCGATCGCCGGCCTCGCGATCATCGCCGTCATCTGGAACATCGTCATCTGGGTGTTCGACCTCAAACCGTTCGTCCTACCCACGCCGCAGGCCGCGGTCCGCGCGATCGGCATGAACTGGTCGACCCTCGCACCGCTGACCGCGCAGACCGTGCTGGAGACGGTCTACGGTTTTTTGATCGGCGCGGCCCTCGGGTTCGTGCTGGCGGTGATCATGTCCGCGATGAAGTTCCTGCAGCGGCTGATCTTCCCGACTTTGATTACCTCGCAAGCGGTTCCGATCGTGGCGATCGCGGCGCCGCTGGTGATCCTGTTCGGCTTCGGCATGCTGCCCAAGCTGATCATCGTGGCGTGGATCGTATTCTTCCCGGTCGCCGTGAACGTGCTGGACGGGCTCGCGCACGTCGATCCGGACCTGGTCCGGCTGTCCCGGGTGACCGGGGCGCGGCGGGTCCGCGAGTTCCTGATGATCCGGCTTCCCGCGACGCTCAGCCCGCTGTTCTCCGGCCTGAAGATCGGCGCCACCTACGCCGTCACGGGCGCGGTGATCGGGGAGTGGACGGGGACGCTCACCCCCGGGCTCGGCACGCAACTGCTCAAGGTCAACGCCTCGTTCAAAACCGATGTGGTCTACGGCGTCACGTTCCTGCTCACCGCGATCGGCGTGCTGTCGTTCCTGATAGTGATGGCCGTGGAAGCGATCTCGACGCCGTGGACCCGCCGGACTACCGCCTGGCGCGGTTTCCGCGGGGCCGTCGACGGATATGACGGCGCTGTCGGCTCCGGGATGTCGCCCGCTCGCGCGGACGGCGCCCGCACCGGGCGGCAGACCGCCGGCGAGCAGGACCGGGGACAATAGGACGGCGGGAGCCGAGCGCCCGTATCCGGGCGTCACAACGGGAGGAATGACAATGATCAGGTTCCAGCGCAGCGCCCGCACGGCCGCTGTGATCGTGACGGCGGTCGCCGGGCTGGCGCTGAGCGCGTGCGGTTCGTCGAGCGGCACAACCGGCGGGCCATCGAGCAGCTCATCGAGCGAGACGCAGACCTCCGCCGCCGTCACTAAGCACACCGTCTCGCTGGTCTACGACTGGTCCGGCGTCGACTTCGAGGCCGTTCCGCTCGCAGTCGCGAAGGCCGAGGGCATGTTCGACAAGTACGGGATCGACCTGAAGCTCATCCTGCCGCCGGACGACTCCACCACCGTGAAGCTGCTCGGCTCCGGCCAGGGCGACATCGGATTCGCGACCACCGCGGACGTCGTCATCACCCGCGGGCAGGGCGCCGATGTGGTGTCGATCGGCAACTACTCGCAGTCGAACAACTGGGGCCTGATCGCCCGGCCGGGGGAGACCATCAACCTCACGGAGCTCAAGGGCAAGAGCATCGGCGTCTTCTCCGACAACTGGACGCAGGCGATGATGCCGTTCGTGCTCAAGGCGGCCGGGCTCACGGCAAACGACGTGCACCAGGTCACGTTCCAGGGCGACGACGTCGCGCCGCTGCTCGCGAACAAGCTCGATCTCACCACGAACACCGCGAACTTCGCGGTCGCCCAGGTGCAGGAGGCCACCGGCAAGAAGCCCACGGTGATGCTCGCCAAAGAGTTCGACGCGCCCGATGTGCCGATCTGGGTTTATGTGGCCGGTCAGAAGTGGTTGGACGCGAATGGCGACACCGCCAAGGCCTTCCTCGCCGCGATCAAGGAAGCCACCCAGTGGGCGATCGACAATCCGGAAAAGGCCGTCAACGATTTCGAGAAGATCTATCCGGACAACGGTTCGTCCCACACGTACAACCTGACCGGCTGGGAGTCGACCGCCGCGGTGATGAGCGGGCCGGACGGGCTGCTCACCCAGCGCGCGTCGCAGTGGTCGGACCTGACCAGCGCGCTGCACGCGGTCGGCGAACTCGATAAGGTCGCGGACCCGTCCACCTATTACACGAACGCCTACCTGCCGAACTGAGGCGCGGACCGAGTTCCCGGTGGAGTCACCCCCACCGGGAACTCGGGCGGCAGTCCCGGAACACCTGCGAGCGGGTCAGCCTTTCGTCTCGTCGGTCCGAGTGAGAGCGCGTCTGAGGAACTCGTCCTGCACCGCGCGGGCGATGCGGGACACGGCGGCATCAGGCACCTGGTTTTCGAATCCGTGGAAGCCGCCGCCCCATACGTGAAGGTCGACGCTGACGCCATGTGCCGACAGCCTGCCCGCGTATTCGAGAGTCTCGTCCCGGAAGGTGTCGGCGGAACCCGTGTCGAGATACGTCCGGGGCAGCCCGGTGAGATCCGCAGCTCGTGCCGGCGCGGCGTAGGGCGACGCTTCGCCCTGCCCTCCGAGGTACGCGGCCCAGCCGAATGCGTTCTCGTTCCGGTCCCAGACGCCCTCGCCGTCGAGCATCTGGCTGCTGTGCGTCTGCATCCGGTCGTCCAGCATCGGCCGGAGCAGCACCTGATGGGTCAGGGCGGGGAACCCTCGGTCCCGCGCGAGGAGCGCGATTCCAGCGGCGAGCCCTGCTCCCGCACTGACGCCCATCACGATGATCCGGTCGGGGTCGGCGCCGAGCTCCTGAGCATTCCGTGCGACCCAGACCAGGCCCGCGTAGCAGTCGTCGACCTGTGTGGGATAGGGATACTCGGGGGCGAGCCGGTACTCGACGGACACGACAACGGCCGATCCATCGGCCGCATGAGGCACGAGAGTGTCGATTCCCGCGTAGCGGTCGCCCAGCACCATACCGCCGCCGTGCATGTAGTAGATCGCGGGCAGCGGCAGCGATCCACCCGACGGCCGAAGAACTGTCAAATGCACGTCCGGGGCGCCGTCGGGTCCCGGGACGTCGAGCTCGTGCACCGTGACGGCACCGCCGGCGGTGAGGTCGAGGGCCGCCCCGGACGCTTGAGCGTCTGCGTAGCGGCGACGCTTGAGAGCCAGCGTCTCCGCCGACACCCGCGGCTCGGTCGCGGTGAGGTTCTCGAGTGCGGAGACGAGGTCGGGGTCGAAAGGCGGCCTGCGGGTCGCGGGAGATGAGGTACGAGTCATGGCGGGGTCTTCTTTCAACAGTGATGGACGGTGCCGGCGGGATCTAGTGCGCGGGGTGGGTGTGCCGGTCTCGGCCGGCGAACCACCCGACGATCATCTGCACCACGGCCACTACCAGTGCGAGCAACACGGGGGCCTGCCAGGCGTTGGTGTGCTGCAACAGGAACCCCGCGAGGATCGGCCCCAGCATCGCCAACGCGTATCCTACGGACTGGGCCATCCCGGACAGCCGGCCCGCGTCGGAGTGGTTCCTCGCGCGTGCGGCGATGAACGTCAATCCGACCACCAGCGCGGCTCCGGCGCTCAGACCGGAGAGGATCGCCCACAAGGGCACCAGCGCGGGGACAACGAGGAACCCGGCCATCGCCACGATCATGGTGACGGTGACGTAGGTCGCCACTGCTCGTAGATCCGCGCGTCCGCGCATCGCCAGGGGGATCAGCAGGCCGGAGACGATGGCTGCCGCTTGCACCAGGAACAGGTGCCACCCTCCCGCGATCGCGCTTTGGCCGGTGCGCACCTCCACGGTCGGCAGCCAGGTCATGAGCAGGTAGAAGTTCGCCATCTGCGCGCCGAAGAACAAGGCGACCTGCCACGCGACCGCGGAGCGCCACATGGATCCGGCCGAGGGTGTTGAAACGGAACTCGACGCGGCGACGTGGCGTCGCAAGCGAGGCGCCCAGACCACGATGCCGATCAGCGAGATGACCGCCCCGGCACCGACGGCGATCCGCCAGCCGAATTGCTCACCGATGGGCAGGGCGATCCCGGAGGCGAGGGCGGCGAACCCGCTGAGCACCGCAACGTAGGCGCCGGTGTAGGCGGCGACACGATCCGGGAAGTCGCGCTTCACGATCATCGGAAGCAGCACGTTCCCGACCGCGATCGCGGCGCCGATGATCGCTGTCCCGACCCACAGCCAGCCGCCCCAACCGGGCAGGGACCGGAGCACTGTCGCGGCGGTGAGCACGACCAGCGCGAGCAGGACCGTCCGCTCGGTCCCTATCCGTCGAGAAAGGATGTGCACCAGCGGTGAGACGACCGCGAACGAAGCAAGCGGGATCGCCCCCAGCAGGCCCAGCAACGATGCACTGTGATGGGTGTCGGCTTTGATCAGACTGAGCACCGGTCCGACGGAGGTGATCGCCGCTCGAAGCGACGCGGCGACGATGAGCACGGTGACCAGGAGGTAAACCGCGGACATCGGTCTCGACACGGTTCCGGCCTGATCGTGCACGCCGATCCGCACTGGTGAGGTGGTGGTCATGGATGCTCCGAATCTCTCGTGATGATGGAGGGTCTGCCGGTTGAACCTTGATAGTCAACCTGTTGACAGTATGCGCGGATGTTCTTATGAAGTCAAGTGGTTGACTATCAAGTGGTTGACCAACAGGTAGAGTGGAACCTGTGGTCGATGAGCAGAAGCCCCCGGACGTGCGGGGCAGGCGCCCACTGTCTTCGGTGCTGCGTCACGCCGAGATGCTCTTCGTCGCTGAATTCGAGGAGCGCATCGCCGCGTCCGACTTCGCGGATCTGTCCCTCGCGCACGCGGCCAACGTGCTGCGCTTCCTCTACCGCGGGCCACAGCGCGCAAGCCAGTTCATCGGCTCCTGTGGCGTCAGCAAGCAGGCGGTGAGCCTGCAGATCGCGCAACTCGAGAAGCGCGGCTACATCACATCGGCTCCCGACCCGCAGGATCAGCGGGCTCGCATCCTTGCGCTGACCGAGCGCGGAGAAGCAGCGGAGGCCGAGGTCCAGCGGATCTTTGTGGCGATCGAGAAGACATGGACCAAGCACTTGGGCGCAGAAGACGCGAAAGCACTACGCCGCATCCTGGAAAAGCTTCCCTAACCCGCCGGCCCCGGCGACCGCCGAACGTGCACTTTCTGGCGCCCACCTTGCGGAATTGCCATCGACCTTGCACTTGTTCAGCGTCCCCGCCCGACCGTCTCGCCCACCGCAGCCGGCCGGAGACCGACGGCGCGCCGTCGACAACATCGGCGCGCACCGACCAGCCCGGCCGCCGCGTCGACGCGACCGTTCCCGCGCATGACGGTCGCCGCGCCGCACCGGCTTCACGCAGCCCGCCTTGAGCTGGCTCAATCCGGTAGACGCTGATATGACGCAGGCCATGGCGGCGCAGATCGGACTTGCCGTACTGAGGCGCGGACCGAGTTCCCGGTGGGGGAAACCCCACCGGAAACCGGGGTGGCAGTCCCGGAACATTCGGGAGTTAGCCGGATGGTTCGGCAGCCCCGGCGCTGACAGCGTCGAGGCATGGCGATCTGCACACTCAGGCCGGCCCTCACCGCCACCGCGGCGTTCGCGGTGCTGCAGCTGATGGGGCTCGGCAGCCTGGATCCGATGCGCAGCACGGTGTCCGACCTCTTCTACGTGCCCGGCGGCGTCCTGTTGTTCACCGTGGCCGTCGGATGTCTGCTCGCGAGCACTACGTCATGGGCGCGGGCGCTCTCTCACGCGCACCGCCGCCTGCCCGCCGCGCTGGTGTGGGTCGCGGGCGCTGCACTCGTGCTGGTCGCGCTCTTCCCGACGGATCCACCCGGCACGGCCGCGATGAGCCTCTCGGCGTCCATCCATCGCTACGCGGCCGCGGCGGTCTTCGCTGCGGTGCCGTTGGCGGGCTGGATCTGCGCGCGGTCACTGCATGAGCCGGCCGCCCGGGCCATGCGCTGGCTGGTGGCCGCGTCCGCCCTCGTCGGCGCGCTCGCGATCGCCGGCCGGCTGGGGACCGCGGCACCGCGGCAGTGGCAGCCCGCGCTGCAGGCCCTCCACGATGTGAGCGGCGGGGTGGAGCGTGTCCAGCTGGTGCTGCTGGTGGTGGTCCTCGTGATCGGCGCCCTGCTGGTCGCGCCGCGTCCCCCGGTCGCCGGCACGATCCGGGGTCTAGCCCCACTGCCGGCGGTGCAGGCATCGTCCACAATGACCGGGTGAGCATGACCGTTCCCATCGACGCGGCCGCCGCCGTCGGTCCCCCTACTGCCGCGACAGCACCGCCAATGGTGTCGAGCCCGCCTGCGCCCACGCCGGGGCTGCCCACGCAGTTCCTGTGGTGCTGGGTCCTCGTGCTGTTGATCGCCCCGACCGCGCTGGCGGTCGCGCTGCTGCTCGCCGGCGCGGGCTCCGCAATCGTGTGGATCGGGCTGCCGCTGTGGCTCATCGCCGTGGGATACCTGCGGCTGCTCACCCGCGCCTATCGCTCCGTCGCCGGGCGCATCCTCGGCGAACGGTTCACCGCCGACTACCTGCCGATGCCGAGCGGCAACCTGTTCGTCCGGCTACGCACGGCTATGGTCGACCCGGCCCGCTGGCGCGACGTCGCCTACGCCTTCTTCGCCGTGACACTCGGTGCCTCGCTGTCGATCTCGGCGCTGGCAACCTTCATCATCTTCCCGATCGGCTACTGGCTCTCGCCGCTGCTGCTGCGGCTGTGGGCCGCCGCGACCCGGGCCATCATCGGGCCGACCGGTGAGGCCGCGCTGCACCGGCGCATCGGCACCCTGGAGGAGGCCCGCACCGAAACCCTCGACCATTCCGCGGCCGAGTTGCGCCGCATCGAACGCGACCTGCACGACGGCGCCCAGGCCCATCTCGTCGCGCTCGGCATGAACCTCGGCATGGCCGAAGAGCTCATGCCGCGCGACCCACAGGCTGCCCGCGCGCTCATCGCCGACGCCCGCGAGTCCTCCCGCGCCGCACTCGCCGAGCTGCGATCGCTGGTGCGCGGCATCCACCCGCCGGTGCTTGCCGATCGGGGCCTCGCCGGTGCCGTCCAGGCGCTCGCCTTGGCACAGCCGCACCCGGTCGAGGTCGACGTCCAGCTGCCGGATCGACCACCGGCCCCGCTCGAGTCCGCCATGTACTTTGCGATCGCCGAGGCGCTCACCAACTCCGCGAAACACGCGTGCGCGCGCGGCGGTTGGGTCTGGGTGCGACACGAGCAGGCGACGCTCACCGCGATGGTCGGTGACGACGGCGTCGGTGGTGCCCAGATGGTTCCCGGCGGCGGACTCGCCGGTGTCCAGCGGCGGATGGCCGCATTCGACGGAACGGTGACCGTGTCCAGCCCGGCCGGCGGCCCGACCATCGTCACGATCGGTGCACCGTGCGCGAGCGGTGGGGCGGGCCGATAGCGTTCCAGTGACGCCGCCCGGCGTCCCGACCGCGATGGGAAGGCCGACACGTGCGCGTCGTACTGGCGGAGGATCTCGCGCTGCTGCGCGACGGGCTCATCCGGTTGCTGCAGGCGCACGGCATGCAGGTCGTCGAGGCCGTCGACAACGGCCCGGCGCTGCTGCGCGCGCTGACCACCCATCGGCCCGATGTCGCCGTGGTCGACGTGCGCCTGCCGCCGACGTTCACCGACGAGGGCCTGCGCGCCGCGCTCGCCGCCCGCGAGCAGATCCCCGGCCTGCCGATCTTGGTGTTGAGTCAATACGTCGAGCAGCTCTACGCGCGTGAACTGCTCAGCCAGGGCAGCGGCGGCATCGGCTACCTGCTGAAGGATCGCGTCTCGGATGTCGCCCAGTTCATCGAGGCGATCCGACGCGTCGCGACGGGCGGCACCGCCATGGATCCCGAGGTGATCAGCCAATTGCTCGTCCGGCACCGGGACAGCTCCCCGGTCACCTCGCTCACCCCGCGCGAGAGCGAGGTGCTCGGCTACATGGCAGAGGGGCTGTCCAACGCCGCGATCGCCGCCGCCATGTTCGTCACCGAGAAGGCAGTCGGCAAGCACATCGGCTCCATTTTCGGCAAGCTCAACCTCCACCCGCAGGACGACACCAATCGCCGCGTCCTGGCGGTGCTGGCTTTCCTCGACGCCGGTCCGCACCGACCATGACGTAGTGATGGGGGATGCCCCAGCCCGTCGCACCGCGCCTGCTGCCCGAGTATCGCCGACAGGCGAGGGTTGTGCGTAAAAGTCCGAGTGACAAGCGCGTAAAAGTGCTACTGCAACCTGCGTAATAGTCGCATTAAGGTCTGTGTAGAAGTGCTACCGTACGTGTGTGGCGTATATCGAGCGGATGGGCGACGGCCTGCTCAGCGCACTGCTCGGCGAGTTCCCCGCCGTCCTCGTGGTCGGGCCGCGTGCGTGCGGCAAGACCACCACCGCTCTGCGTCATGCGCGGTCCGTGATCCGACTGGACCGCGAATCCGAAGCAGTCGCGGTGCGGGCCGATCCGGACGGAGCGCTGGACATGCCCAGACCACTGCTGATCGATGAGTGGCAACTGGCCCCAGCCGTCCTGGGCGCTGTGAAGCGTGTGGTCGACGACCGTCCCGGGCCGGGGGCGTTCGTGATCACTGGTTCCGTGCGAACGGACATGACGGCGCAGGGCTGGCCGCTGACGGGGCGTGCTCTGCGACTCGTCATGTATGGGCTCACCGAACGTGAGATCGAGGGGCACGCCGCCGCGACTTCCATCATTGACCGCATTGGCGCTATTGGTGTCGATGCTCTGACGGCACCGACGGTCGCGCTCACTTTGGACGGCTATCTGCAGCGGGCAGTCCGTGGCGGTTTCCCGGATGCTGTCATTGCGTCATCCGAAACCATGCGGCGGCGCTGGCTCACCGCGTACGTGGAGCAACTGCTGCGGCGCGATGTCGATATGGCGGACCCTGGCCGCGACCCTGTGCGGCTCGACCGATATCTGCGGGCCATCTGCGCCAACAGCGCCGGCGTGGTGGCGGATAGCGCCATCCTTGAGAGCGCCGGGATCAATCGTGAGACTGCGTCGAGCTACGGGCGGTTGCTCACCAATCTCTTCGCTATCGAGGAGGTCCCGGCATGGTGGACGAATCGCCTCAAGCGACTGGTGCAGCTTCGGAAGCGCTACGTGGTCGACACGGGCGTGCTTGCCGCGGTGCTGGGCGTCACGGCGAGATCGATTCGGGCACATGGCGATCTTCTCGGCCGTGTGCTGGACACGTTCGTCATGGCGCAACTTCGAGCCGAGGCTGCGGTCAGTGAGGCGCAGCCAGGGCTCTTCCACCTGCGTACCCAGGAGGGGCGACATGAGATCGACATCCTGCTGGAATTCGGCGGTGGCGAGGTGTTCGGCATCGAGGTCAAGGCATCCGGCGCTCCTGGACGTCGCGACGCCGTCCACCTCGAGTGGCTGCGTGACCAGTTGGGCAGCGCCTTCATCGGCGGTGTGGTGTTGCACACGGGGCCGCGGCTCTACCCGCTGGCGGATCGCATTGTTGCGGCACCGATGTCCAGCTTGTGGTCCACCCCGCGGGACCCGGCGGTTGGTTAGCTCCCGCGGCGAGCGGCTTACCTTCCCTGTTCGGGACGGTCGCCGGCAACCTCGGCACCGGAGTACCGCGGAACGGTACTTGCGACCGATGCCGTAGGGCCCGTCCTGGACCATCCTCGAGGCATGTCCTTGTTGTTGCCGGACCGTCTCGCCCACCGCGGCCAGCCGCGGACCGACGGCGCGCCGTCGACAGCGTCGGCGCGCACCGACCAGCCCGGCCCCCGCGTCGATGCGGCCGTTCCCGCGCATGACGGCCGCCGCGCCGCGCCGATGCTCTCTATCGACCTGGATGCGGTGACGGCGAACGTCCGAACCATCAGGGCGCGCACCCGCGCGGAGGTGATGGCGGTGGTGAAGGCCGACGGGTTCGGTCACGGCATGACGGCGGTCGCGGTGGCGGCCATCGCGGGCGGGGCGACGCGCTTCGGCGTGACGAGCATCGCCGAGGCCTTGGAATTGCGCCGCGCCGGCTTCACGCAGCGCGTCCTGAGCTGGCTCAATCCGGTAGACGCCGATATGGCGCAGGCCATGGCGGCGCAGATCGAACTTGCCGTACCCGGCGTGGAGCATCTGACGGCGATCAGCCAGGCAGCGCGCGCCTTCGACACCGGGCTCACCCTGGTCACGGGTCGGGCCCCGGCCAGAATCCACCTGCAGTTGGACACGGGAATGGCTCGCGACGGGGCCGCCCCGGACGCGTGGCCGGAGCTGTGCCGTGCCGCCCGCCTCGCCGAGATCGACGGCGCCGTCGACGTTGTCGGCGTGATGGGCCATCTGCCATGCGCTGCGATACCGGGCCACCCGGCCAACGAACGCGGCAAGCGCCTCTTCGACTGGGCTATCGGCGTCGCGCGGGACGCCGGCCTGTCACCCACCGACCGGCACCTGGCCGCCACGGCCGCGACCCTCACCGACCTGGCCAGCCATCACACCCTGTGCCGTATCGGGGCCGGACTGGTCGGTATCGACGAGTCGGGCACGACCCGCCTGCGTCATGCCCTCACGCTGGCCGCGCCGCTGGTGTCCGTACGCGCCGTCGCCGAAGGTACGGGGGTCGGTTACGGGCACGCCTGGACCACGCCGGCCGCGACCCGCCTCGGCCTGATCCCGCTCGGTTATGCCGACGGTCTCCCACGCGCCGCGAGCGGCCGCGCCGAGGTCCTGGTTGCGGGGGTCCGGCGGCCGCTGGTCGGCCGGATCTCGATGGACTCCGCCGTGGTGGACCTCGGGTCGGACACGGCAGCCGGCACGGCCGAGATCGGCGACGTTGTCACGGTTTTCGGGACCGGAACGGGCGCGCGCGGCGATGCGCCGACCACCGCCGACTGGGCCCGATGGGCCGACACCCTGGAACACGAGATCGTCACCGGGCTCGGTCCGCGCATCGCTCGACGGGTAGGAAGACCGGAATGACCGGCACGCACCAGGTCTCGGGCAGGGCGTCGGCGGTGCGCAACGGCGATGCGGGCCGCGTGTCGGCCGGCGGGCCGCGAGAGGCCGGGTCTGCCGGGCACGGGACGCTGACCGTCGCCGTCATCGGCGGTGGCCAGAGCCCCGAACATGACGTCTCGCTGGCGTCGGCGGCAGCGATCGGACAGGCATTGGCAGAGGCCGGTCACCGCGTCATCCCGATGACGATTGCCCGGGATGCGACATGGCGTTTCAGTGGCGAGACGGTGTCCCCATGGGCGGCCATCGACGAGCTCCGGCGGTGCGATCTCGTCTTCCCGGCGCTGCACGGTAGGCGTGGTGAGGATGGTTCCATTGCCGCGTTCTGTCGCATTGCCGGCGTTCCGTTCGTCGGCTCCGGCGTCGCCGCGGGTGCCGCCGGCATGGACAAGTGGTTGACGAAGCTGGTCGCAGAGTCCGTCGGGATCCGGACGGCACGCAGCGTGCTGCTGCACCGAAACGATCAGGGCGACGTCGGCGGCACGGTCCCCGGCCCGCGAAGCGTCGCGCTGCCCGGACCCGGACTGCCCGTTGTCGTCAAACCGGCGTCCGCGGGCTCCAGTTACGGCGTCTCGCTGGTCCGCCGGCCCGACGAGTTGGCGCCCGCCATGTCGCGGGCATTCGCGTTCGATCGGCGCGTGCTGGTGGAGGAGTACGTCGTCGGTCGCGAAATCGATATCGCCGTACTCGGCATGCGCGACGGATCTCGTGACACCGCACCGGCTTTGGAAATCCTGCCAACCGAGGCCGGCGTCTTCGACCTGGCCACCAAGTATGACGGCACGGCCCGGTTCGTGGTGCCGGCCCCGCTCGGTGAGGCGCAGCGCGCGAGTCTCCGATCGGCGGCGATCGCCCTGTTCGATGCGCTGGGCTGTTCCGGCGTCGTCCGCGTGGATTTCTTCCTCACCTCGCACGGGCTCGTCCTGAACGAGGTCAACACGATGCCGGGGTTCACCGAGCATTCGCAGGTGCCACGCATGTTCGCCGCCGCGGGGATCTCGTATCGGGACCTGGTGGACCTGATGGCTCGGGACGCCCTCGACCGCTCGACGATGACGGCGCGGCGGACATGTTTCGATGGAGCGATGGCGGCGATGGCCGGCGACTCCACGTGAACCGGGCGGGTGTGGCGTGACGGTGCAGCAGCGTTGGTGGGTGTACGGCGGTGCGGGCGTGGTGGCGGCGCTCTTCGCCGCCGTCGATCTGAGCCGCGGGTCGATGTCGGCGTCGGGAGCCGCGACGGCCGTGCTGTTCGCGCTTCTCGTCGGTGGCGGGATCGCCACGATGCGAATGATGCCCGCGGTGGCACTCGCCGCCGCTTGGGCTGCCGGGTTGGTGCAGATCTTCGGAGACGTTCCGCTCACGGTTGCGGAGGTGCCGCTGCTGGCCGTCATGTTCTGCGCGGCGAGGTGGGGGAGTCTGGGTACGGTGATCGCCGCCGCGGCCGCGATACCGGCGGCTCCCGTTGCCGTGTTGCTCGCCGGGATGATGGGCATCTACCGCTTCTACCGCTTCGGTTTCGCCGAGGTGCTGTCCGGCGGCTGGGGCCGTTCCGACGTTGCTCTGGTCGCCTTCGCCGGGCTGGTCCTCCCGTGGCTGCTGGGCCTGACGATGCGGTTCGTGGACCGTGCGCAGGGCGCGAGACGGTTGCAGGAGTCCGCCGAGGCCGAGGCGGCGTTGGCTCACGAGCAGACGATCACCGCCCAGGAGCGGGCCGCGCAGGCCGAGGAACTGGCCGCGCAGGCACAGGAGTTGACGGCACAGGCGCACGAGATAGCTCGGTTGCGCGAGGAACAGAACCGGCTGACCCGCGATGTGCACGACGTGGTCGGGCACTCACTCACCGTCATCCTTGCGCAGGCCGAGTCGGCACAGTTCCGCGGCCATGACGATGTCGCGGCGCTGCAGGAGACGATGCGCACTATTGCCGCCTCGGCGCGACTGTCGCTCCAGGACGTCCGCGGGGTCCTGTCGCCGGGCTCGCCGCGACGGACCTCTGCGCGGTTGGAGGCGATTCTCGCGAGCGTGGCCGAAATGAACGGCCGTGAAACGGATATCGCCCGCGTTGGTGTAGCACGCCCCCTCCCGCCAGAGCTCGACGAGGTCGCCTGCCGGGTGCTGCAGGAGATGCTGACGAACGCGCTCAAACACGGTGATCCGGCGGAGCGGCTGCACGTGGAGCTCGCCTGGCCGGACGAGCACGGACTGGCGGACTCGCTGCGCATCGAGGTGGTCAACGCGACCGAATCGGTGGCCGAGACGGCGGGGCAACGCGCCGAATCGACGCTGGATCACGATGAGCCGGGCGGGCTAGGGTCCGGAATCGAGGGAATGCGGCGACGGCTCGCGTCGGTCGGCGGTCGGCTCGACGTGCGGCGGCGTGACTCCGGTGACGGATCGACCTTCACCGCTACCGCATGGGTCCCCGTTCGCGACGTCGGCGGGCGAGGGGCCGACCGGATCCAGGAGGAGCACGGCGGAGAATCGCGCCCATGACGTCATACCCGGATGGCGACCCAGCGGGACCGGAGATCACCGTCCTGCTCGTGGACGATCAGGATCTCTTTCGCGAGGGTGTGCGCGTGATCGTGGATGCGCAGCCGGGGATGCGGGTGGTCGGTGACGCCGCGAACGGCCTGGACGCCGTGACCCTCGTCGACGAGTTGGCGCCGGACGTCGTGCTGATGGACATCCGCATGCCGGAGATGGATGGGGTTGAGGCGACGCGGCAGATCTTCCAGCCGCATCGCGTCGCCGCGCGGGAGAAACCGGTGCGGGTCGTCATGCTCACCACCTTCAACCTGGATGATCGAGCCGCCGAGGCGATCCGCTGCGGGGCCAGCGGGTTCCTGCTCAAGGACGTGACCCCGGCGCAGCTTGCCGACGCCATCCGCACCACCTATCAGGGCAACGCAGTTCTCTCGCCGGAGAACCTCATTGACCTGCTGGATCATCGCTTCCAGCCGAAACCGGATGTGCCGCAAAGCTATTCGACGCTTACCGACAAGGAGCGTGAGGTGTTCGCCGCGGCGGCCGAGGGGCTGTCGAACACGGAGATCGCGAGCCGAGTATTCCTCAGCGAATCGACCGTCAAGACGCACGTGAGCGCGATCCTGCGCAAGCTGGACCTGCGCGACCGGGTCCAGATCGTCGTGTTCGCGCGGGACCACCAGCTCGTCGGCTAGTTCGCGCGGTTCTCCTGGGAGCGTCGCCAGCGGATGCCGGCTTCGAGGAAGCCGTCGAGGTCGCCGTCGAACACGGCGGAGGGGTTGCCGACCTCGTAGTTGGTGCGCAGGTCCTTGACCATCTGGTAGGGGTGCAGCACGTAGGAGCGCATCTGGTTGCCCCACGAGTTGCCGCCGTCGCCCTTGAGCGCATCGATCGCGGCCTGCTCGTCCAGGCGGCGCTTCTCCAACAGTTTGGCCTGAAGCACTGTCATCGCGGAGGCGCGGTTCTGCAGCTGGGAGCGTTCGTTCTGGCAGGAGACGACGATGCCGGTGGGTAGGTGGGTGATGCGCACCGCCGAGTCGGTGGTGTTCACGCCCTGCCCGCCGGGGCCTGATGAGCGGTACACGTCGATCCGCAGCTCCTTCTCGTCGATGTCGACGTGATCGGCCTGGTCGACGACCGGCACCACCTCGACGCCGGCGAACGAGGTCTGCCGCCGGCCCTGGTTGTCGAACGGCGAGATGCGCACCAGCCGGTGCGTGCCCTGTTCGACCGAGAGCGTGCCGTACGCGAACGGCGCCTTCACCTGGAACGTCGCGGACTTCAGCCCCGCTTCCTCGGCGTAGGACGTGTCGTACACCTCGGTCGGATAGCCGTGCCGCTCCGCCCAGCGCAGATACATGCGCATCAGCATCTCGGCGAAATCGGCGGCATCGACGCCGCCCGCCTCCGAGCGGATCGTGACTAGCGCCTCGCGTTCGTCGTACGGTCCGGAAAGCAGCGTGCGAACCTCCATGGCCTCGATATCGCGTGCGAGCGAGGACATCTCACTGCGAGCCTCGTCGAGCGTGCCCGGGTCCTCCTCGCCCAGCTCGAAGAGCACCTCCACGTCGTCGAGACGGCGGCGCAGTTCCTCGACCCGCGCGAGGTCCGCCTGGGCGTGGGAGAGCTGGCTCGTCACCGCCTGGGCGTTCTCCTGGTCGTTCCACAGGTCGGGGACGGCGGCCTGCTGCGCGAGATCCGCGATGGTGGCCTTCAACCGGTCGACATCGACGACAGCCTCGATGGAGCCCATCGTGATCTGCAGTTCCTTGAGAGCGGCGGCGTCGTCGAGATTCACAACTGACCAGCCTACGCGAACGGGCGCTGTGGTCCGGTGCTGGCGAGGTCGCGAACAGCGTCATACCCGGTCGGCACGATGGATGTCGGAGCCTTGTAGAAGAATCGACTGGTGATGGAATCGACGACAGCTCAGGCGCACGGCACCCGCAGCGCGTGGGCCGCCTTGTGGGCCCTGTGCCTGGGCTTCTTCATGATCCTGGTCGATTCGACGATCGTCTCCGTGGCGATCCCGACCATGATGGTGAGCCTGCACGCGAGCATCAACGAGGTCTTGTGGGTGACCAGCGCGTACCTGCTAGCGTACGCGGTACCGCTGCTCATCACCGGCCGGCTCGGCGACCGCTTCGGCCCCAAGGCGCTTTACCAGACCGGGCTGGTGATCTTCACCGCGTCGTCGGCATGGTGCGGGCTGTCCGGATCGATCGGGATGCTGGTCACGGCGCGGGTGTTCCAGGGTCTCGGCGCCTCGATGATGACGCCGCAGACGATGACGGTGGTCACGCGGACGTTCCCGGCGAACCGGCGCGGCACCGCGATGGGGATGTGGGGCGCGGTCGCGGGCGTCGCCACGCTGGTCGGGCCGATCCTCGGCGGGGTGCTCATCGATTCGCTCGGCTGGCAGTGGATCTTCTTCATCAACGTGCCGGTGGGGATCGTCGGTCTGGGGCTCGCGATGAAACTGGTTCCGCACCTGGAGATCCATTCGCACCGGTTCGACGTCACCGGGGTGGCCCTGTCCGCGGTCGGCATGTTCCTGCTCGTCTTCGGCATCCAGGAGGGCGAGACCTACCACTGGGGGACGATCGCGGGGCCGATCTCGGTGTGGTCGCTGATCATCGCCGGTGCCGTGGTGCTCGCCGCGTTCGTGCTGTGGCAGGCGAAGAACGCCGCCGAGCCGCTGGTGCCGCTCCCACTGTTCAAGGACCGCAACTTCTCGCTGGCAAACATCGGGATCGCGGCGGTCGGTTTCACGATTACGGCGCTGTCGTTCCCGCTGATGTTGTACGCGCAGAAGGTTCTGGGCCTGTCCCCGGTTCGGTCGGCTTTGCTGATGGTGCCGATGGCGATCATCACGGGCGGGTTGGCGAAACCGGTCGGGAATCTGGTGGACCGGACGCATCCCCGCTATCTCGGTGGTTTTGGGCTAGCCTGCATGATCACGTCGCTCGTGTGGCTGTGGCAGATCATGGCGCCGGGGCGGGCGATCTGGCAGCTGGAACTGCCTATCGCGCTGATAGGTGTCGCGAACGCGTTCATGTGGTCGCCGATCTCCGCGACCGCGACCCGGAATCTGCCGATGCACGCCGCCGGTGCGGGATCCGGGGTTTACAACACAACCCGGCAGGTCGGTGCCGTGCTGGGCAGCGCGGGCATCGCGGTGGTGATGCAGTCGCGGCTCGCGGCGGCGTTCGGCGCAAGTGCGGCGGCCGGTAGCTCCTATGACGCGTCCGGGGCGTTGCCGGCGTTCGTGCAGCCCGGCTTCGCGCGGGCCATGGGCGAGTCCCTGTTGCTGCCCGCCGCCATCTTGCTGATCGGCCTGGTTGCGGTGCTGTTCTTCGCGCGTCCCGAGCAGACGATGGCGCCGCACCGGCTGCGCGCGGGGCGCCACGCGCAGCCCGTGGCCGCGGCGGAGACTGCGACGGCCGCGGAGGACAGCTGACGCGGCCGGCATCGCACCGGTGTGTCGGCTGGCCCGTCAGCGGCCTTCTCGTAGTTCGTCGATGTGCACCGTGTACACGCCGGTGACGGTGTTGCGCGAACCGGTCAGGGCTGTCGGCACGCCGGGCAGGTCGATGACCGCGATCACGCATACGTCGTAGTCCGTGCCGGCCTGTCTGCTGAAGTGCGCCGCACCGGCGCGGGTGCAGTCCCCGCCGGGATCGATCGTCCCGATGCGCATCCCGTCGCCCGGCACGCGTTGATCCGCCAGCGCCACTCGCGCCACCGCCGCCGCCTGGTCGAGCGACGGCAGGCCGGGTGACGTCTCGATCAGCCGCCCCACATCGCGCGCCGCCTGGGCGACCGCGAGGGTGGCGGCCTGCAGCCGCAGCACGCCGATCAGGATGTACATGGTCGGGATCAGCAGGAGTACGGCGAGGAACACGACCTCGATGACGGCGCGGCCCTCGTCGCGGCGCCGATGGTTCGGGTGGCGCGGGGTTGCGGCCTGCCTCGTCACGGAATCTCCCGCAGCGCGTGGGCAGTCACCTCGATGGTCGGCATGACATCGTCCAGCAGCGGAACGATCGCCGGCGCCGCCATCGTGCAACGCACCTCGATCATGACGGGATCCGGAGACTCCGGAGGATCGCATCGGACGGTATCGGCGAGCCGGCCCGCGATCGTCTGCGCCATGATGTCCGCGGCGCGTCGGGAAGCGGCGGTGGTGTCCTGGACGTCGGCGCTGGCCGCGAACCGCGCCGCCTGGGCTGCGGCGCTGGTCAGCAGCGACTGGGTGTAGAGCCACAGCCCGACGCCGACCATCGCCAGGAACAACAGCATCAGCAGGACCAGCACCATCGCGAATTCCGCGACGGCGGATCCGCGGTCGGTTACGGCTGGCCGCCCTGCCCGCTGATCGAATCGAAGGCGTTCTTCACCGCGTTGACGACGGCCTCCTGGAATACCCCGAGCAGCACGATTACCACGATCGCCGTCATCATCGTGACCATGACCCACCCCGGCACGTCGCCGCGGTCCCGGTCGCGGCGGTCCCGGTCGCCGGAATCCGTGCGGGTGCCCCGGTGGCGCGCCGGGCCGGCCAACGTCGCCAGCTGCGAGACCGTCGCCTCGAACATGTAGTACGCCCTTGTTGCGCTGCGCGAGATCATCGGTGGCTCCTTCGTGGGGGTCGGGCGGTCGTTCGTGGGGATCGGGGGGACGTTCGGGCTTCAGGAGGTCGGGGTTCCGGAGTTCGGGCGGCTCAACCATGGCGAGGACACCTACCGCGCCACGGTCGTGATCGCGATGATCCCGGGGAAGAAGGCGAACAGGATAGTGACGGGCATCACAAGGAATACCACAGGCACCATCATGAGGATCTCCTTCCTTCCGCCGGCCTCCAGCAATTGCCGCTTGCTCAGCGCGCGAACATCCGCCGCCTGCGCGTGCAGCACATCCGCCAACGGCGTGCCGCGCTCCAGGGCGACGGCCATGCCGTCGAGGAACCGCGCCAGCGGCTCTACCTGTGTGTTGTCTCGCGCCACCAGCAGCGCCTGCTGCAGCGATGCGCCGGCCCGCGCATCGGCAAGGATCGCCCGCAGGCCGTCGGCCAGATGACCATGGGTCAGGCGGCACACCCGCCCGATGGCACCGGCCAGGCCCTCGCCCGCGGCGACGGCGAGCGCGAGCATCTCGGCCACCACCGGGAACTCGGCCAGTATCTCGGCGTTGTGCCGGGAGACCGTCTGCGTCAGCCACCAGTCGCGCGCGACGATGCCCGCGACCGCGCACAGCAGCACGATCATCACCAGCAGGATGGGGCTCCGGTGGTCGCTGATGATTGCGAGGAGCACGACGCCGAGGCCGACGCCGCTCCCGACTCCGGCCCACATCACCTGCTCCGCGCGGAATTGCTCCACGGACATCGGAGATCGCAACGCCGCGAGTCGCCGGCGGACCGAGGCACGCCCGCCCAGGACGCGGTCGAGCATTCGGACGGCGTCGGCCAGCAACGGCCCGGTCAACCGGCCGAGCAACGACTCGCGCACGGTGCCGCCCGGGGACAGCAGTCGCGACGGTGTGGCCGCATCGCGCAGGTACGGTGCGATGCGCTCGGACAGTGACAGCTTCCGAAACGGAGGAGCGGCGAGGATCGCCAGCAGCAGCCCCGCGCCCGCGGCCAAGCCGATCGTGCCTCCCAAGAACGCCGTCATCGGAGGACCCGCCGATCCTCCGGTAGGCGGCCGATACGCAGCATCACCCGGTAGGCGGCCACGGTCAGCACCGCTCCTATCGCGAGAATCGCTGTGCCGACGGCACTGTCGTAGGCCGCGAGGGTCTCTCGGCGGGTGGAGAGCAGCAGCAGGACCAGCCACGGTGCTGCCACTGCCATGCGCGCCGCGCTGATCGCCCACGACTGTCGGGCAAGGAGCTCGGCCCGAACTCGGGCATCTTCCCGGAGGAAGCCACTGAGCGTGCTCAGCAGTCGGCCGAGATCGGTCCCACCGACCTCACGTGCCACGCGCAGCGACTCGCAGATCCGGTCGCCGACCGGGTCGGCCAGCGCTGCCTTCAGCCGGGTCAGCGATTCGTCGAAGGCGCCGGTGGCCCGGTAGTCCCGCCCGAAGGCCCGGAACGGCTCGCGCAGCGGCTCCGGCCCGCGTTGGCCGATGGCGGCGAGTGCCTCCGGAAGCGACAAGCCGGCACGGACACCGGACGTCAGGTTGTCGACCACCTCCGGCCACAGCTCCCGCAGATCCGCGCGGCGGCGACGGCGCATCCGCTGCACGAGCAGCCACGGCGAATATCCGGCGAACAGCGCGAACACGATCGAGATGGATATCGAACCGGTGGAGACGAACGAGACCGCCACGACGACCAGCGCGACCGCGCCCTGCAGCGCGATCATGCGGGCGGGCGTGACGCCCGGAAGCCCGGCTTGGGCCAGCGTCTCGCGCAATCGGATCATGCGGCGCCCGGCATTTCTCGGCCGTGGCGCACCGGTCAGGCCCTGCCAGATCAGCAGCAGCCCGGTGCCGCCGAGCAAGCCGACCACTGCCCCCACCGCTGAGCCTCCTGAATCGACATACGGCCGCGTCGCCGCTCCGGTCACCACTCGAACGACGACCTTCGCAAAAGCACCCTAATGCGATGTGCCTCACATGCGATACGGAACGGAGGTTATCCACAGGGAATCGACGAGTCGGACCGACGTTGTCGCGGGGCCATCCCGTCGTGACGCACCTCGACGCCGCAGGCGCGAACAGCGTCATACACTGAATGTCTGGTGTGCCGGGAAGTCTGGTCGGCGTTCTGCCCCTTACTGCCAGTACCGCGATCGGAGCCCTGTGCCACACACCACCGATACCGTTGCGCCAACGCCCCCTCGGCGTGCGTCGCAGTTCCGGCGCCTCCGTCCCTACCGCAAACGCCCCCGCGGTGAACGCCGTGAACGCCGCCGCGAACGCCGGCACCTCGCGGCGCTGCTGCGCACCGAGACTGTCGGCGGCGCCCTGCTGGTGATCGCCGCCGTGGCCGCGCTGGTCATGGCGAACTCGCCGCTGGCCGGTGCCTACGCCGCAGCGCGCGACTGGCAGATCGGGCCGGCCTCGCTCGGCCTGCACCTGTCCATCGGCGAATGGACCGCGGACGGTCTGCTGGCGCTCTTCTTCTTCCTGGCCGGCCTGGAACTCAAGAGGGAGTTCGTGGTCGGCGAATTGCGTGACGCGCGGCGCGCCGCTGTGCCGGTGGCGGCGGCGGTCGGCGGCATGGCGGTGCCGGCCGTCGTCTACATCGTCGTCACGATCGGTGAGCAGGGTGCGCACATCGGCTGGGCGATCCCGACCGCCACCGACATCGCTTTCGCGCTCGCGGTTCTCGCCGTGGTCGGGCGCCACCTCCCGTCGGCACTACGCACCTTCCTGCTCACGTTGGCCGTGGTCGACGACCTGCTCGCCATCGTCGTCATCGCGCTCTTCTACACGGATCACGTGGACCTGGCGTTGCTCGGCGTCGCGCTCATCGCGATCGCGGCATTCGGGACGTTGATGCAGCTTCGTGGACGCAGTGGTCGTATCGCCGGGGTGACGGGGTGGGTTGTGTTACCGCTCCTCGCGCTCGTCGCCTGGGCCGCGATGCACGGGTCCGGCGTGCATGCCACCGTCGCCGGCGTGCTGATGGGGTTCACCGTGCCGGTGCGCAAGCCGCGGCGTGCCCCACGTCGGCGCGCCCTCGACGGAAGCGCCGATCAGGGGCGTGACGGCGACGGGAGAAGCACGGGAACCGCCGAGTATGACGCTGTTCGCGGCGCGTCGCGCCGGCAGGCGCCTACGATCGCCGATCGGCTCGACCGGGCACTTCGCCCGTTATCCGCGGGCGTCGCGGTGCCGTTGTTTGCGTTCTTCGCCGCGGGCGTCACGGTCGGCGGCTTCGACGGACTTCGCTCGGCGTTCGAGAACCGCATCACCATCGGCATCGTCGCGGGGCTCGTCGTCGGCAAGGCCGTCGGCATCTTCGCCGCGACCGTGGTCACCGCCCGGCTCGTCCGGTCGCCACTGCTGCGCGTGCTTGGGTGGCCCGATCTTGTGGGTCTGGCCGTCTTGGGCGGCGTGGGATTCACGGTGTCGCTGCTCATCGGGCACCTGGCGTTCGGCGGCGATGCCGCGCACGCGGCGGACGTCCAGATCGGCGTGGCCACAGGTTCGTTGGTAGCGGCGGCGCTCGCGGCACTGCTGTTGGGCGCGCGCAACAGGCATTACCGGATCCGGGAGGCGGCACTCGCGCGCGGCGCAACCGAGTAACGCGGTTGCGCAGCTCGAGCGAGTCCCACAGCTGAGTCGCACCGCCGAGTCGAGCCGCCCGCGACCTCAGGGCGCGTCGCCCAGCAGGTCCGGCAAATGATGCCCGCAGCGGGCGAACCGGTCGGCGTGCGGCGGGAATCCTTCCGCCCGCAGCAGCGCGCCGTCGCTGGTGGTGAAGATGTCGGCGGTCTCGACGACGCCGCCCTCCACCCGTCCGGGCACGGCCACGATCTCGCGGACGCGCCGTGTCCCGTCGGCCTCCAGCCCCATCTGCACGATCAGGTCCACCGACGCCGCGACGGTCGGGACGACGAACTGCGCCGTCACATTCTCACCGGCCAGCAGCGGCAGCGTGCACAGTTTGGTAACGGCCTCGCGCGCGGAGTTCGCGTGTACCGAGCACATTCCTGGTAGCCCGGAGTTCAATGCGATCAGCAGGTCGAGCGATTCCTCCTGCCGGACCTCGCCCACGATGATCCGCGACGGCCGCATACGCAGCGCTTCCTTCACCAGCCGGCGCAACCGGATCTCGCCGTTCCCCTCCAGGTTCGGCTGCCGCGTCTGCATCGCGACCACGTCCGGAAGGTTCGGCCGCAGCTCGAAGACCTCCTCGCAGGTGACCACCCTTTCCTGCGGCGGGATGGAGTTCACCAGCGTGCCGAGCATGGTGGTCTTCCCGGCCTGCGTGCCGCCCGAAACGATGATGTTCAGGCCGGCGGCGACGGACGCCTCCAGGAAGCGTGCGGCGCGGGCGGGCAGCGTCGCGCGGGCGACAAGATCATCGAGCGAATTCGCCGCGACCACGAACTTGCGCACGTTCAGCGACAGATGCTCACGTGTGATGTCGGGAATCACGGCGTGCAACCGCGATCCGTCCGGGAGCAAGGCGTCGACGAAGGGGCTGGACAGGTCGAGGCGACGCCCGGACGGTTTGAGCATCCGCTCAACCAGATCACGGATCTCGTCGGCGCCGAGCACCACCGTGGTGAGCTCGGAACGTCCGCCGCGGGCCACGAACACCCGCCCGGGTTCGTTCACCCACAGCTCCTCGACGTCCGGATCGTCCAAGAACTGCTGCAACTGCCCGAAGCCCGCGACCTGGTCGAATACGTACCGGGCGGCGTCGCCCCGGTCGAGCAGCGGCGGCAGCGCCGAGGTCGCCACCCGTTCCTCGTAGTGGCCGATCACCTCGTCGATCAACAACCGCGTGCCGCGCGGATCCTTGAGCGGATCGAGGCCGCGCCGGCGCACCAGCTCGCGAACCTCGTCGTGGATGTGCTGGGTCGCGGTCGGCAACGTCGGCTCCCCTGGTCTGCTGCGGACGGGATAGCAGACGGTAACGCATCCGCGCCCGACTCGTCCGGGTTATGCACAGATGCGCGGGCGGTAGGGTCATCGGGTATGACGACATTCGCCGCCGCAGAAGATCTTTCGCTCGCGCTCGCGCTGGCGGACACCGCCGATGCGATCAGCCTGCCCCGCTTCCAGGCGGCGGACCTGCACGTCGACACCAAGCCGGACATGACTCCCGTCTCGGACGCGGACCTCGCGGTCGAGCGGGCGCTGCGGGAGGTCCTGGAGACTCGACGACCTGCCGACGCCGTGGTGGGGGAGGAGTTCGGGGGAGACACGCCGCCGGCCGAGCGCGCTGCGACCGGGCGAGCATGGGTGATCGATCCCATCGACGGGACCAAGAACTTCGTCCGCGGGGTGCCGATCTGGGCCACGCTCATCGCCCTGCTGGTCGACGGGACGCCGACCCTGGGCGTCGTGTCCGCGCCGGCGCTCGCCCGGCGCTGGTGGGGGGCATCGGGCACCGGCGCGCACATGGTCTTCGCCGGAGGGCCGGCTCGGGAATGTCACGTCTCCGGCGTCGCCGACCTCGGCCACGCGTCGCTGTCGCTCTCCGACCTCGGCGAGTGGGAGGACGCCGGCCGCGGCGAGCAGATGCACCGGCTCGCCCGCGCCTGCTGGCGCACCCGCGGCTACGGCGACTTCTTCTCGTACATGCTCGTCGCGGAGGGCGCCGTCGACGTGGCCGCCGAACCGGAGCTCTCGCTGTGGGATCTGGCTGCGCTCGGACCCATCGTCATATCCGCAGGGGGGGAGTTCACCACGATCGACGGTTCGCCGATCGACGCGGGCACAACGTCCGCTCTGGCCACCAATGGGCGATTACATGCGGACGTCTGCGCCCAACTCGCCGCGAACCGACGGTGAATTGAGAGGGGCACCACCCGCCTCACCGGCCCGAATAACGCCGAGATAACGCTCTCGGCCGGTACAGTTACCTCTTGTGATTCACCTGGCCCATGTTTCCAAGCAGTACAAGGCATCGACAAGGCCGGCACTGTCGGACATCAACCTGGACGTGGAGAAGGGCGAGTTCGCGTTCGTCATAGGACCGTCCGGGTCCGGCAAGACCACCTTCATGCGGCTGCTCCTCCGGGAGGAGATCGCGACCTCCGGCACCGTCGAGGTGGCCGGCAAGAACCTGAGCAAACTGCGCCGGTCGAAGGTGGCGTGGCACCGGCGGCGGCTGGGCTGCGTCTTTCAGGATTTCCGGCTGCTGAACAACAAGACCGTGGCGCAGAACGTCGGATTCGCCCTGGAGGTGACGGGCAAGGCCCGGGCCCACATCCGTCGCGTCGTACCGGAGGTATTGGAACTGGTCGGCCTCGACGGTAAGGCGAATCGGATGCCGCGGGAACTCTCCGGCGGCGAGCAGCAGCGGGTCGCCATCGCGCGGGCGTTCGCGAACCGGCCGCTGTTGCTGCTGGCCGATGAGCCCACCGGGAACCTCGATCCGGACACCTCGGGCGAGATCATGCTGCTGCTGGAGCGCATCAACCGGACGGGTACCACGGTGCTCATGTCCACCCACGACAACACGATCGTCGACGCGATGCGCCGCCGCGTGATCGAACTGCACCTGGGCAAGCTGGTCCGGGACGAGGCTCGCGGAGTCTACGGCGTCGGGCGTTAGCAGCCCGACGCAGCGACACCGCCAGCGATAGCGCCGACCATCTCCCACCGACCTGCGAGAAGAGCCTTCACGAATGTTTGCCGACGTACTGCGGGGTTTGCGCCGGAACGTCACCATGACGATCGCCATGATCCTGACGACCGCGATCTCGCTGTGCCTGCTCGGCGCCGGCCTGATCGTCGCGCGCATGACGGACCAGATGCGCCAGATCTACGGCGACAAGGTCGAGGTCACCATCTATCTCAACGAGAAGGTCTCGTCGCAGGACCCGAACTGCCAGGCGAAGACCTGCCAGGCGCTCGGGGACGCGTTGAACAAGGACTCCGACGTCGATCGCGTGACGTACCAGAGCCAGTCGGCGGCGTGGCAGCAGTACCAGCAGATGTTCGCCGGGCAGCCGGAGATGCTACAGATCGCCAAACAGTCCGACCTCAACTCCTCGTGGCACGTCAAGCTCAAGGACCCGCAGCAGTACAAGGTGATCCAGGCGCGGTACCAGGACTTCCCCGGCGTCAAATCGGTCAACGACCAGTCGCAGACCCTGGACCGACTCTTCAACGTGCTCAACGGGATTCGGAACGCGACCATCATCGTCGCACTGGTTCAGGCGCTCGCGGCGTTCCTGCTGATCGCGAACACCGTCCAAGTCGCCGCGTACACGCGAAGAACCGAGACATCGATCATGCGGCTCGTCGGCGCCTCGCGATGGCGAACGCAGATTCCGTTCATCCTGGAGGCCGTGGTGGCCGCCGTCGCCGGGGCGATCCTGGCGATCGGCGGGCTCGTCGCGATGAAATACCTGTTCGTCGACAAGACGCTCGGCACGATCATGAACGCTGGCATCCTGCCGCCGATCGACGGCACGGCGCTGGTGTGGGTCTCGCCCTGGCTCGGCGGGATCGCCGTCGGGCTCGCCGGGATCGCGTCGTATGCGACGCTGCGTCTGTACGTGCGGTTGTAACCGCGGAGCATCCGGCGTCGGCCGCGAACGGCGTCATACCCGCTGTCGGGGCCCTCGGCTACGCTGGCTCCTGCCATGTCGAACAAGTCCGCGAAACCCGGTCGCACAGCAGGCCGCACACCGATCGTCTCGAACCGCAAGGCGCGCCACGATTACGAGATCGTGGACACGCTCGAGGCCGGGATCTCGCTCACCGGCACCGAGGTCAAGTCGCTGCGTGACCGGCACGCGAACCTGGTCGACGGCTTCGCCACCATCTCCGATGACGAAGTGTGGCTGCGCAACGTCCACATCGCCGAGTACGTGCAGGGCACCTGGACCAACCACGCCCCGCGGCGTGCGCGCAAGCTCCTGCTGCACCGGGCGCAGATCGAGAAGTGGGGGGCGAAGATCCGCGAGGGCGGCTACACGATGGTGCCGCTGTCCCTGTACTTCGTCGACGGGCGGGTGAAGGTGGAACTCGGGCTCGGCCGCGGCAAGAAGCTCTATGACAAGCGGCAGGCGATCGCGAAACGGGACTCGGAGCGCGAGGTTTCGCGGTATCTCGGCCGGCGGGCCAAGGGGCGCGCGGAGTAATCGCTGCGGCCGCCCCGGGGTGTGCCGAACCGCGTATGACGCTGTTCGCGCCGCTTACGCGGCGATCACCGTGACGTCATAGTCGTTGAATCTGGCGTCGGCGGTGATGATCGGGATGTCGAGAATCTGCGCCTGCGCGATGATCATGCGGTCGAACGGATCGCGGTGGTGATCGGGCAGGTCGGCAACGCGCAGGGTGTGTGCGAGCTCGATCCCGAGAGCCGTGGTGCGCGATCGTTGCATGCGGTCCGCTTGGGCCCAGAGCCAGGCGTGGGCGTCGAGCGGGTAGCGGCTCACGCGTAGAAGTTTTCGAGGATGTCGGCAGGCAGCGGATCGTCGAAGTCGTCCGGCACCGTGAACACGCCCTCGTCGGTGCCGAGCCTGCGCTGACCTTGCGGACCGCTGGGGATCAGTCGGGCTACCGGCGTGCCACCGCGAGTGATCTCGACCTCCTGGCCGGCCTCGACCAGCCGAAGCAACTCGGAGAGGTGCGTCTTCGCCTGACGCACCCCGGCGCTGATCGGGGCCGACTTGGTCATAGACGTAGTCTGCCAACCATGTCGACGGCCGGCTGGTGCGGCGGGGGAATGTTCCGTACCATGGACGGCGTTGTACAGATAGACAACAACGACACGGGGGTGATTGGTCTCGACAGCGGCTGTCGAGTGAGGAGAAGCGGGTCGAGGAACGCGGCAATGATCTCGTTAACCATGGGTCGCAAAAAAATCAAGTGCCAATTCTCAGCGCACTGACTTCGCCCTCGCCGCCTGAGCGAGTGTGAAAGTCCGTCAGACCGGGGTTCCTCCGACCCGGACCCTGGCGTCGATCAGGAGGATCACCGTCGATCCCGGCCACGGGGTTCGTCGGGACACTCACAGTGGCTGGGCCTGTCACACCGACTTGTTCGCATGATCGGCGGGGCCGAGTAGAGGCGAAGCGAACTGCACCCGGAGAAGGCTTCACCAAGCACCGTTGGACGCGGGTTCGATTCCCGCCACCTCCACTACGGCTGTAGGGCCAGGCACGCTTTTCGCCTGGCCCTACAGCCGTATTCGGGTGCTGTAATCGAGTGGGCCCCCGCTGCGAGGCGCCAGCCGAGCAGTAGGGGATCCCGCCACCTCCCTGTACCCATGTGATGAGTGCTGCATCCGCTATTGAAAGCGTTAGCCGAGCAGTAGGGGATCCCGCCACCGTGCCTCTACGTGATGGGCGCAGCATCCCCCGCTGGTGAGCGCAGCGAGCCAGTAGGGATCCCGCCACTTCCATACATGGCGCGGCGATGCTGCGTACCACGTCATAGGCGATTCGCTCGGGATTGCACTGAGTCCGCTCTATATGTCTGACACTGGTAGCACAATGACTCCATGCGGACCGTCACCAAGCGCGACCTCAACCAGCACACGGCTGCGGTGCTCGGCCAGGTCTCGGGCGCCGATGACGTGGTCGTGACCGAGCGTGGTAAGCGGCGTTGGCGGGTCAGTGCGTTCCGTGACCAGGATGCACCGCTGGCGCGGTGGGAGCGCGAGGGGCGATACGTCCCGCCGTCATCGACGCCGGCACCGTGGCCGAGCCACCCTGGCGGACCGAGGTACACCGATGCCGAGGTCGAGGCATTGCTGGACGAGACAAGCGGTGACCACTGACCGGTGGACATCGCCTATCGCCGGGTGGGGCGTTCCTTTGCCGGGCCGGTCCCGCGACCGAGCGCGCTACGCCTTGGTGAGTTGTGAGACGCGTCCCCTGCTGACGCCGAGCACGGTGGCCGCGTCGGCCACGGAGAGCCCCGCGCTGCGAAGCCGGCGGGCCACCGAGCGGGCTTCGGCGGCAGCTTCGCGCTGTACTTCGGCGGCTCGCGCCGTGTGCTCGGCGGCGTGGCGCGCTTCGACCTCAAGGCCGCCGAGTTCCGGAACGATGGTGATCTCGTCGGTGCACTCGTCGCGGTCGAACCAAGTCGCCAGAAAGTTGCGCACGGTCTGTTCGGCGTCCACAAGGGTCGCGCTCTGGGTGACACCGATGCCGCCGACATGCAGCTCCCAGCCGTGTTCCCACCGCCGGGCGGCGACGTTGTACGTGCTCATTTCAACCATCCCTCGGGTAGGCACGGAAGCTGGGCGATCACGCTCCGAATGACGCCTGGCGAAACGATCCGTGCTTGGGTGATCACGGTCTGATGCTTGCCGCAGGGGCAATACCACTTCTCGTGGTCACCCTTGCCTTGTTTCCATGTGCAGTGCTGCGCCTCCAGCGCCGTGCGGACCAGCCGGTAGGCCATCGCCTTCATCAGGGTAGTTTAGCCGGGCTCAACTATCAACGTCTAGGGGGTATAACCATCGAGGGTGGGCTCCGCGGGTGGTGAGGCGGACGAGCGCGGCGCCGAGGGCCGCGGCATCTCGGCCCTGGAGCACCTCGACCAGCTCCTTACGCGATCCCGGTAGGCCCGCGCGGCGTGCGTTGGTCTTGTGGAGTTGTTGAGCCGTGGCATGCGGGCCCGATCCCGCTCCCAGTGTTCGTTCCTGCCTGACGCCAACCGATATTGGTAGAGGATATGCTAAACTTCAGGTGTGGAGGAGTGGGAGGTTCGGGTCACCGACGAGTGGCTCGTCTGGTTCCGGACCGTCGACCACGATTCCCAGGCGCTGATCGTCGATGCGGTAGACCGGCTCGCTGAGGCGGGCCCGAACTTGGGTCGCCCGCTCGTCGATCGCCTCAAGGGCACGAGCGTGCACAACATGAAGGAGTTGCGGCCGGGGTCGAGCGGCCGTTCGGAGATCCGGATTCTGTTCGTCTTCGATCCGTGGCGGTCGGCGATCCTGCTGGTTGGCGGGGATAAGTCGGGGGACTGGCAGGGCTGGTATCGGCGCATGATCCTGGAGGCGGAGCGGCTGTATGAGCAGTACCTCGAGGAACGACGAAGTGAGGAGGGGTGAGCATGGCCGGGAACGCGAAGTGGAGCGACGTTCGCCCGCAGCTGGTCGCCGAGCTAGGCGGCGAGCAGATGGTTGCCGAGGCCAGGCATCGCCAGCAGGTATACATCGACGCCTACCGGCTCGCCGAGCGTCGCAGTGCTCTTGGGCTGACCCAGGCCGAGGTTGCCGAGCGGATGGGTGTGACCAAGGGCCGGGTGTCGCAGATCGAGCGTGGCGAGGTATCCACCGTCGACGTCATTGCCCGCTACGTGCAGGCCATTGGCGGGCAGCTGCAGATCGCAGCGGTCTTCGGTGACGACCACTACGTGCTGCGTGGCACCGGAACGGACGCCGCCTGAGTCGAGTTCGGTGCGCCTTGGTAGCGACGCGGAATCAGCGTCCGCCGCGGGTGGTGAGGCGGACGAGCGCGGCGCCGAGGGCCGCAGCATCTCGGCCCCGGAACACCTCGATCAGCTCCTTACGCGATCCCGGTAGACCCGCGCGGCGTGCGCCGTCCAGGACCCGCTGGTCCAGGTACGGCATCAACCACGGCCAGACGCGTTGCGCCTCGCGCAGGAAGATGTCGGCGCCGGCCGGTCCGATTCCCGGGATCTCCGTCAGCAGGCGGGCGGCCTCCTGCGGCCGGCCGCCGGCCTCGGCGGCGAGCCGACGGAGGTCGCCCTTCCATCGGCTCAGGACGAGCTGCGCCGCTTCTTCCAGCCGGGTCGCCGTGCTCTCGTCGTACCGCCGGTAATGCGCGCGGCCCAGTGCGTCGACGCGTTGTTGCCAGGTGGTGCCTAGTGTTCCGCGCGCCGTCCGCACGCCGATACGCCGCAGCTCGACGCTCGCCGCGACCGCCATGTCCGCGGAAATGGGCTTGGCGAGAAGGATGGCAAGCACCAGTAGGTCGAACAGCGGGCTCGGCTTGTCCCGAAGGGTGATCCCGGCCTGCTCGCAGTAGGTCGTCCCGTGGTCTCGCATTAGCGAGCGCACGATCGAGTCGACATCGCTCATCACCCATTGCTACCCGCCGACCATGGCACCGTGTCAAGACGGTGCGCGGCTGCGAACGACGTCATACTCGCTTGCCGCCGGGATTCCGGGTATGACGGGGTTCCGGGCCCGGGCCAGGTTCCGAGCAGTGGTGTCCCGGTGAGCTCCGGCTCGGCGGGGAGCCCGGCGCCCCGTGTTGCGATGTTTCGGGCCTTTCGGTGCGGGAAATTCGGGCAGGAGTACGCGGTCGTCACAGTGGTAACGCGTAGGGGCCGGTAAAACGGCATTGTCGTGCCTTTGTTCTAGTATCCCGAACAGAGGTTCGATGATGCTGGGAGGGCCATGAACAGCTGGGTTCCGGAGGGCTGGACGGTGATGTGGCAGAGCGCTCCGGCTCATGCCCGGAACGGCGCTTGTCGGGATGCGGCCTGATGTCGGAGGCAGTGTCGGCGGCATCGGAGGTGTCGGCAGGATCGGCGGGATCGGTGGAACGGTCCCGCACCCTGGTGTTGTGGTGTCCGGATTGGCCGGCGGTTGCCGCTCTGCAAGAGGAGGGTCGGCCTGGGTCGGCGCCTGCTGTGGTGCTGTCCGCCGGCCGGGTGCAGGTGGCCACGGCGGTGGCTCGGGCCGGTGGGATCCGTGTCGGGATGCGCCGGCGGGACGTGCAGTCCCGTTGTCCCGGGGTGGTCGTGCTTCGCGTCGACGCCGATCGCGATGCGCGGATGTTCGAGCCGGTTGCCGCCGCTGTGGAAGCGCTCGTTCCCGGCATCGAGGTCCTCCGCCCGGGCCTGCTTGCCTGCCGCGTGCGTGGGCCCGCCCGGTACTTCGGTTCCGAGATCGCGGCTGCGGAACGGTTTGTCGACGCTGTGGAGGCGCTGGATGTCGAGTGCCGTATCGGTATCGCCGGCGGGGTGTCGGTGGCGGTGTTGGCTGCGCATCGGTCGATGATCGTGCCGCCCGGGGGTGATGCAGCGTTCTGCGCCGGGCTGCCGGTCGCCGAGCTGGCGCGCGATCCGGCGATCGCCCTCCCGGCATGGGGTGAATTGGCAGGCCTGTTGCAGCGGCTCGGCATCACTACCGCCGGCGCCCTGGCTGCGCTGCCGCTGAACAAGGTCGCCACCCGGTTCGGCGGGGACGGGGTGGCCATGCACCGGCTGGCATCGGGTCTCGCCGAGCGGGGACTGTCGCGTCGTCATATCGACACCGACGTGGCGGTAGTCGAGACCTGCGATCCGCCGCTGGAGCGGGTGGATACCGCGGCGTTCGTTGCCCGGGCACTTGCGGAGAGGTTCCACACCCGGTTGGCCGCAGCGGGTTTGGCCTGTATCCGACTTGCTATCAGCGCCACCACCGAACACGGCGAGACGGTGAGCCGCATCTGGCGGTGCACACGCCCGTTGACCGCTGCGGCCACCGCCGACCGGCTGCGCTGGCAGCTCGACGGATGGTTGACCGGGCTGGCCCGCCGTACCGACGGGACCGGCCCGGGGGTCAGCGGGACCGACGGGGCCGGCCCCCGCCCTGGCCTCCGGGCCGCTCCGCGAGCCGGGGCGATCACCGCACTTCGACTGGAGGCGATCGAGGCGGTTGATGCCGGCCGGATCCAGTACGGACTGTGGGGCTCGGACGGGGTGCGTGAGCACCGGGCCAGGTCGGCCTTCGCCCGCGTGCAGGGCCTGCTGGGGCCGGACGCGGTGCTGGGTATGGCGCTGACCGGCGGGCGGGGGGCAGCCGACCGCATCGCGGTGGTCGCATGGGGGGAGGAGAACGCCGCGAAACGGGACCCCGCGGCGCCCTGGCCGGGTGCGCTGCCGTCGCCGTCGCCCGCGCGAATCGCAGGGGCGGCACGGGCGAACGCCGTTCCGGCCCGGCGGGGAATGCCGAGAAGTGTTTCCGTCTGCGGTGAGGCCGGGTGCCGCGTCGCCGTCACCGAACGAGGCATGCTGACCGAGCCGCCGGCCGTCGTCGAGGGCAGACGGGTGATGTCGTGGGCGGGGCCCTGGCTGCTGGACGAGCGCTGGTGGGCCGGCACAGACCCCGCTGCGCATTGGCGGACTGCCCGGATGCAGGTGATTCCCGAGTCTGGCCCACCGATGCTGCTCGAATTCGGCGACCGCGGTTGGCTTCTCGAGGCGGTGTACGACTGATGGGTGCTGTCTGATGCCCTTCTCCAATCCGCCGATTCCCTGGGAGCAGCTCTCCCGGGTGATGGAGGGCAGACCACCGCCGGGCGGCTGGTCGCACGAGAGGATCCGGACGGTCCTGGCGGACGAGGCACGGCCCGCCGACGAGCCTGGCGGGCCGGACGGGCCGCCGCCCGGAACAGCGTCATACCCGCCGACCGCGGCGCCGTCTGTGATGGTGCCGGAGATGCCGCCGTCCGTGCATGTTCCCTATGCCGAGCTGCATTGTCATTCGGCCTACAGCTTCTTGGACGGCGCGTCGACTCCGGAGCAGCTCGTCTCCGAGGCGCTACGGCTGCACCTGGATGCGCTCGCCATCACCGACCATGACGGTTTCTACGGCGTGGTCCAATTCGCCGAGGCCGCCCGGGATGCTGGTCTGAAAACCCTGTACGGGGCGGAACTCTCGCTGGGTCTGCCGGCTCCGCAGCTCGGCGAACCCGACCCGGTCGGGGAGCACCTGCTGGTGTTGGCTCGAGGCCAGGAAGGCTACCGGCGGCTGTCGCGGCAGCTCACCGATGCGCACCTGGCCGGTGGTGAGAAAGGCCGCCCTATCTACGATCTCGACGCGCTCGCGAATGCAGCCGGCGGACACTGGTTGATCCTCACCGGGTGTCGCAAGGGAGCAGTGCGGCGCGCCCTGCACCGGGGGGAGCACGGTGGGGAACACAGCGACGGGCGGGGCGACGGAATCGATGGGGCGAGACGCGAGATCCGCCGCCTCGTCGACCGTTTCGGCGCGGACAACGTGGCCGTCGAACTGACCCGGCACCTGGTCCCGACCGATGACGACGACAACGATGCGCTCGCCCACCTCGCCGCGGAACTCGGTCTGCCGGTGGTGGCGACCACGGCGGCGCACTACGCGACCCCGCGGGAGTCGCGGCTCGGCGCGGCCATGGCTGCCGTCCGGGCGCGCCGGAGCCTCGACGACGCCGACGGCTACCTTCCCGCCGGCCCGGGGGCCCATCTGCGGTCCGGCGCCGAGATGGCGCAGCTGTTCACCCGCTACCCGCAGGCGGTGGCCACGGCGGCGGCGATCGGCGCGGAATGCGCGTTCGACCTGCACCTGGTCGCCCCGAACCTGCCGCCCTACGACGTTCCGCCCGGCGAAACCGAAACGAGCTACCTGCGCGCGTTGACGATGGCCGGGGCTCTGCGCCGTTACGGGCCGCCGGAGCGAAACCCGAAGGCGTACGCGCAGATTGAGAAGGAGCTGCGCATGATCGAGCGGCTGGGCTTCCCGGGCTACTTCCTGGTGGTCTACGAGATAGTCCAGTTCTGCCGCGGTGCGAACATCATGTGTCAGGGCCGCGGATCGGCGGCCAACTCGGCGGTCTGCTACGCGCTCGGCATCACCGCGATCGACCCTGTCAGGTATGGGCTGCTCTTCGAGCGGTTCCTCTCCCCGGTGCGGGAGGGGGCGCCGGACATCGACGTCGATATCGAGGCCCGACGCCGTGAGGAGGTGATCCAGCACGTCTACGACACATACGGCCGGGACAAGGCTGCCCAGGTCGCGAACGTGGCGACCTTCCGGTCGAAGATGGCGGTGCGTGATATGGCCAAGGCGCTCGGCTACTCGCCCGGCCAGCAGGACGCCTACTCCAAACAGCTTGGTCAGTGGGACAGTCTCCGGAAGCAACTCGGGGAGCAACACGACCAGGACATCCCCATCCCCGACGACGTCGTCGAGCTCGCGGAACAGATCCAGAACTTCCCGCGGCACCTGGGGATCCATTCCGGCGGCATGGTGATCTGCGACCGGCCGGTCGCCGAGGTGTGCCCGGTGGAATGGGCTCGCATGCCCGGGCGCACCGTGCTGCAGTGGGACAAGGACGACTGTGCCGCCATCGGGCTCGTCAAGTTCGACCTGCTCGGCCTGGGCATGCTCTCCGCCCTGCACGAGGCGACTGACCTCGTCCGCGAGCATGAAGGCATCGAGATCGATCTTGCCGCATTGGATTTCGAAGAGCCCGCCGTCTATGAGATGCTGCGGCGCGCCGATTCGATCGGCGTGTTCCAGGTCGAATCCCGGGCGCAGATGGCCACCCTGCCCAGGCTCAAACCCGAGCGGTTCTACGACCTCGTCGTTGAGATCGCGCTGATCCGCCCCGGCCCCATTCAGGGCGGATCGGTGCACCCCTATCTCGCCCGGCGCGATGCGGTGCGGGCCGGTATGTGGCGTGGTTCCTTTGTCGAACACCCGGCCATGAAGCGGTCGCTGGACAAGACGCTGGGGATACCGCTGTTCCAGGAGCAGCTCATGGAACTGGCGATCGATGTCGCCGGGTTCGACGCCGGCCAGGCCGATCAGTTGCGCCGGGCGATGGGGTCGAAGCGCTCCGTCGAAAAGATGCTGGAGCTGAAGCAGGCGCTATACGACGGCATGCGCGAGAAGAACGGCATCACCGGGGACCTCGCCGATTCCATCTTCGAGCGACTGCAGGCGTTCGCGAACTTCGGCTTCGCCGAATCCCATGCGCTCAGCTTCGCCTCGCTGGTGTTCCACTCTGCCTACCTGAAACTGCATCACCCGGCCGCATTCCTGGCCGGTCTGTTGCGGGCGCAGCCGATGGGCTTTTACTCGCCGCAGTCCCTGGTCGCCGACGCGCGCCGGCACGGGGTCACCGTCCGCCGCGCCCACGTCAACCACTCCGGAGCGCAGGCCGGACTGGAACCCGGGCCGGGCGGCGGGCCCGCCGTGCGACTGGGGCTCGCCGGGATCCGCGGCATAGGAACCGATCTCGCCGATGCCATCGTGGCGGCCCGCCCGCCCGGCGGGTATCGCGACATCACCGAGGTGATGCTCGCGGTGCAATCCGTTCCCGCGGTGGAAAGAGCAGGGGAGCGCCAGATCTCCGCGACCCAGGCGGAAGCGCTGGCTACCGCCGGGGCGCTCGACGGGCTCGGTCGCCCCGGCGAACCCGGCCAACGCCGCCATTCCGGCCGGCCCGGCCGACCCAGTGAGCCCGTCTCGCCCGGATCGGCGCGGCGCCGGGCGCTGTGGGCGGCTGGAGCGGCAGCGGCGGTTCGATCGGGCATGTTCCCGAACAGCGTCATGGGCGGTGCGGCACCCACCCTGCCGGGGATGAGCGATATCGAACTGACCCTCGCCGACATCTGGGCCACCGGCATCTCCCCGGACACCTACCCGACGGAGTTCTCCCGCGAGCGGCTCACCGCGATGGATGTCGCTACCGTCGCCGGGCTGTACGAGATCGAGCCCGGGACGCGGGCGCTGGTCGTCGGGATCGTCACCCACCGGCAACGCCCCTCCACCGCGGGCGGCGTGACATTCATCAACCTCGAGGACGAAACCGGCATGGTCAACGTGATCTGCCAACCCGGCCTGTGGAACCGCTACCAACGGGTCGCCCGCACCTCACGGTCGCTGCTGGTGCGCGGAATCATCGAACGGGATCGCGGCGCGTTGTCGCTGCTCGCCGTTCGGATCGCCGCCATCGACATAGTCGGCGCGCTGCCCTCGCGCGATTTCCGATGAGAACCGACCGCCTATGACGCTATTCGAAACCACACGGACTCGAGCCGCCTTGCCCGGCCGACGCCGCGCCACCGCCGGCGATGCGGCAGGATCGAGGCATGACACCTCGCCACACCCACCGGACGCGCTGCGCGCCGGCGGGCCTCCCGAGCGCCGCACCGAACGTCTCGTCGAGCGCCTCCATGAGTCCCCATGAGTGATGTCTTCGACGCCGCGTCCGTCACCCTGATGATGAGCGACTTCGCTGTCACCGACCCGCTGAACAAGTTGCAGGTGATCGGGGGCGGCCTCCAGGTGGTCGGCCGGGATCACGGCAAGGGCGTGAGCTCGGCGTTCGCGCTCGTTGTCACCATGTCTTTCGAACCGACGGTGATCAACGAGCAATACGCGTTCGAGGTGGTGCTGGAGGATCCGGACGGCACGCCTGCGCAATTGGACGGCCCGGGCGGGCCGGGTACCGGCGGAGTGATGCGGTTCGGGCAGACGCTTCAGGTGGAGGAGCCGAACTTTCGCGGCGTGGTAGTGCCGCGGCATGCGCTTCCGCCGCGCACCCAAATGGTGCTGTACTTCAACGCCGGCCTGCCGTTGCCTGCCGGTCGCGTGTTGGTGTGGCGGGCCCGGATCGACGGGGAGAGCCGAGCCGAGTGGTCGCTGCGGTTCTTCGTCACGGCGCCGCCGGCCGGACTGGTACTGGGCTGAGCACGATGCGCATCGCCACTTGGAACGTGAACTCGCTGCGTACCCGGATCGACCGGGTGATCGCCTGGCTCGAGCGCACCGGCACCGATGTGCTGGCGATCCAGGAAACGAAGGCGACCGACGCGAAGTTCCCGGTCGAGCCCTTCACCCAGGCTGGGTATCAGGTTGCGCGGCACGGGATTTCGCAATGGAACGGTGTCGCGATCGTATCCCGGGTCGGCCTTGCCGAAGTCGAGATCGGCCTGCCGCGCTGCCCGCCGTTCGGCGACCCGCCCGTCATCGAGGCGCGGGCGATCGGCGCGCGATGCGGCGACGTCACGGTGTGGAGCCTGTACGTCCCCAACGGCCGCGAGATCGATCATCCGCACTACTCCTACAAACTGGAATGGCTTGCCGCCCTGCGCGACATGGGCGCCGCCCGGTTGGCCGCCGACTCGACTGCGTTGATCGCGTTGTGCGGTGATTTCAACGTCGCGCCGCAGGATGACGACGTGTGGGATATGGCCGCGTTCGAGGGCCGGACGCACGTCACGCAACCGGAGCGTGACGCGTTCCAGGCCGTGGTCGACGCCGGATTCGCGGACTTGGTGCGCCCTTACGCGCCGGGGCCTGGCGTCTACACCTTCTGGGACTACCAGCAACTGCGGTTCCCCAAGAAGGAGGGCATGCGGATCGACTTCCTGCTGGGCTCGGCGGCGTTGCAGGCCGCGACCGTCGGGGCACATATTGACCGCGAGGAGCGCAAGGGCAAGGGCGCCTCCGACCACGCACCCGTCGTCATCGACGTCGACCGACCGGCACCGATCGTCGCTGTGCCGCCGGGGGCGGCGATCGTGGAGCCGACCGGATCGACAGGCCATGGCGAAGGTGATGTGCAGCTGTGGTGACGAGTTCCGAGGGCGGCGCGGCAGCCGGAGCGATGGGCGGCGCAGCGGGTCGCGCCACAGACGGTGCAGCCGCAGGTAACGCTGTCGCTGGATCGGGCGATCGGCCGGTTCGGATCCTCGCGCTCGAACTCGACCCGGCGAACCCTCCGCTCCGGTTGGGCCAGTGGTTGGCCGACGCGGGCGCGTCCGTCGAGGTGCGCCGCGTGCATGCCGGTGACGCGGTTCCCGGGTATCCCGCCGGCGGCGCCGTGGGCGTTCCCGCCGGCGACGTTCCCGCCGCTGGCGCCCCAGGCGTTCCCGCGAGCAGTGCCAACGACAGCGCCGCCGGGTACGACGCGGTGCTCGTCCTCGGCGGAGCCTACGGCGTCTATGACGACGACCGCGCTCCGTGGCTCGCCGCCGTCCGTGCCTTCGTCTCGCGCGTGATTGCCGATGCCACACCGCTTCTCGTGATCGGGCTCGGGGCACAGATCCTTGCTGTTGCGGCCGGCGGCCGGGTCGAGCGCGCCGGCAGCGGGTATCGACTGGGCGCCGCGCTCGCCGCCAAACGGGATATCACCGAGCAGGATCTGCTGCTCGGATCGGTGCCGATCACCCCGGATGTGATGCAATTCCACCGCGATTCGATCGTGGCGCTGCCCGGCGGATCCGTGCTGCTGCTCGCATCCGTTGCGGATCCGGTGGAGGCGTTCCGGGTGGGTTCGACCGCCTGGGGACTGCAATTCCATGTCGAGGCCGGCGCCGGCGACGTGCGCGGCTGGCTCGACGACCCCGCCCGTGGGGTCAGCGACGAGGACCGCGAGCGATCCGCGGCCAGATTCGGTCCGGCGCTCGACGAGGCCGACGAGATGATGGCCGGGACCTGGCAGGTGGTCGCGCATCGCTTCGTGGATCTGGTGCGGGAAGGGATTCCGCAGACCCCGACCGGTCGGCACGCGCCGCGCCTGCCGATCGTGGCCAGCGAACTCGGCGGCTGAGATGGCGCGCGGCGCCCGTACGCTGGCTCGCTTCGGCCTGCTGGATACCGACGCGGTACGTGCAGGGCTCCGCGTGCTGGGGTTGGTCGCGGATGGGCCGACCTCGGACGCGTTGATCGCGGCGGCTGCCGCCGATTCCGACCCGCAGGCGGTACTCTTCGCCCTCGGCCGCGCGGGCCGCCCACAGCTCGCGGTACGCCGGCTCGCGGATATGGTCACCGCGCTGCGTACGGGAGATGGCGTGGATAGTGCGCCAGCCGAAGCGTCGACCGATGCCCCGGCCGACCTGGGAACCACCGCGCTAGCCGACCCGGCAGCCGACTTCCTGGATACCCTGCGCACCGATGCCGCTTTCCGCGCCCGGCTCGTCGGCCTGGTCGGCGCGAGCGAACCGCTCGGCGAACACCTCGTCGCGCATCCACGCGAATGGCAGGCGATCGCCGCGGACGAGCCGTTCGCGGACGCGACGTCATACGCGCGATGCCTGGGCGCGCTCGACGCCGCAACGCGGGGGCGGGCCGGCGCCCGGCTGTCGGCCCGGCAGGTGGTCGCCCCCCTGCGCATCGCGTATCGGACCAGACTCGCGGTGATCGCGGCCGCCGATGTGGCTCCGGCAATCGAACTCGGCCGGCCAGGCCCCACGGTCGCCGAGGTCGGGCAGGCTCTGTCCGCCTTGGCCGATGCGCTGCTCGAGACCGCGCTCGCCGTCGCCCGGGACGCGCATCCGAGCCGCGCGCCGGTGCGGTTCGCCGTCGTCGCCATGGGTAAGTGCGGTGCGCGCGAGCTGAACTACGTCTCTGACGTGGACGTCTTGTTCGTCGCGTCCGCGCGGCCTGCCAACGGCAACACCATAGACGGCACCGACAGCAACGCCGACAACGTGGCCAATGCCGACAACGCGACCAACGCCGGCGACACGAACAACACCGGCGGCAGCCCCGCGCCTGTGGGCCCCAGCCCCGACACCGACCCGTCCGACGAGTCGACGGCGCTACGGACGGCGACCCGGTGGGCGACCGAACTGATGAGCATCTGCCGCCAGGTCGCCTGGGACGTCGACGCCGCGCTGCGGCCCGAAGGCGGCGCCGGGCCGCTGGTCCGAACCATCGCCGGCTACCGCGGCTACTACCAGCGCTGGGCGAAGACCTGGGAGTTCCAGGCGCTGCTCAAGGCGCGGCCCGCCGCCGGCGACAAGGACCTGGGCGACGAGTTTCTGGCCGTGGCACAGCCGGAGGTGTGGGCCGCTGCCGGGCGGGCCGATTTCGTCGCGGACGTACAGGCGATGCGCCGCCGCGTCCGTGACGCCGTGCCGATGCCCGAGCGCGATCGAGAACTGAAGCTTGGTGCCGGCGGCCTGCGAGACGTCGAGTTCGCCGTGCAACTGCTGCAGATGGTGCACGGCCGAACGGACGAGACCCTTCGCCGCCCGGACACCCTGACGGCGCTGGAAACGCTCACGGCGGGGGGTTACGTGGGCCGCGTCGACGGTGCCGAACTGGCGCGGGCCTACGAGTTCGAGCGGCGGGTCGAGCACCTCGTGCAGTTGCAACACCTGCTTCGTACGCACAGCCTGCCGGCCGGCCAGGACGATCTGGAGTGGCTTGCCCGAACGGCGGGCTTCGCGATCGGGGGTTCAGGAACAAGCGGGCCGGCGACCGGCGGGCCGGGGGTGGACGGCGCCGCGCGGCACCTCGCCGCGGAACTCGCCCGGCACGGCGCGGTGGTCCGCCGCTTGCACGAGAAGCTTTTCTACCGGCCCCTTCTCGCCGCCGTCGCCGCGGTCCCGGCGGACGGGCTCCGGCTCACCACGGACGAGGCAGCCGCCCGGCTCGGTGCGCTTGGATTCCTCGCGCCCGGGGGCGCCCTGCGGCACATTGCCGCGCTTACCGACGGGGTGTCCCGGCGCGCCGCGATCCAACGCACCCTGCTTCCGGTGCTGCTGGGAATGTTCGCGGACGCTCCCGACCCCGATATGGGCCTGCTCGGCTACCGCACCGTGTCGGACGCCCTCGCCGACACGCCGTGGTACCTGCGGCTGCTCCGCGACGAGGGGCTCGTCGCCGAGCGGTTGGCGGCGCTCCTCGGAACGTCCCGCCTGGTCGCGGACCTGCTGCAGCGCGCGCCCGAGGTGCTCCGCCTGCTGGCGGCGGACGCGGACCTGGCGGGCCCGGAGTCGCAGGCCACCGAGGAGATGGCCGCATCGGCGCTGCTCGCCCGCGCGGCGCGAGCGCGGACCCCGGTCGCGGCCGCGGCGGCGGCCAGATCCGCGCGGCGGCACGAGATGCTGCGGCTGGCTTGTGCCGACCTGCTGGGGCTGGTGCCCTCGGGCGTGGTGGCGTCCGGTCTCACCTCCGTCGCCGATGCGACCGTCCAGGCCGCGCTCGCGGCTGCCCACCGGCAGGCGGCCGCAACATCGGACGAGCCGCCGTCCGCACGTGTGGCGGTGATCGCCATGGGCCGCTTCGGCGGCGCCGAGATGGGTTACTCATCGGATGCCGACGCACTGTTCGTGGCCGCGCCGGCGTGGCCCGGGGCAGACCCCGCGAAGGTGCTCGTGGACGGGACTGCGATCGCCGACATCACCACCCGCCTGCTCGGCCGGCCCAGCCCCGACCCCGCCCTGCTCATCGACGCGGACCTGCGTCCGGAGGGCCGCAGCGGGCCGCTGGTGCGGACCGTCGAGTCGTACGCGCAGTACTGGCAGCGCAACGTCCGCCCGTGGGAGCGGCAAGCGTTGTTGCGAGCCCGGCTGCTCGGCCGTGACGGTTCGACAACCGACGAGCCGGCCGGCGACACTGCCGACAATCTCGCGGAGGCGTTCGTGCGGGCCGTCGACCCGATCCGCTACCCCGACGGCGGCCTGAGCCCGGCCGACGTGCGGGAGATACGCCGCATCAAGGCGCGGGTGGATACGGAACGGCTCCCGCGCGGGGCCGACCGCACCCTGCACACGAAGCTCGGCCGCGGCGGCCTGGCCGACGTCGAGTGGACCGTGCAACTGCTGCAACTCGAGCACGCCCACCGCATCCCCGCCCTGAAGACCACCGGCACCATCCCGGCCATCCACGCCGCGGTCGACGCCGGCCTCATCGACGCCGACGCCGGCCGCGCGCTCATCGAAGGCTGGACCATGGCAAGTCGGGCCCGCAATGCCATCATGCTCGTCACCGGCAAGCCCGGCGACGAGATTCCCGCGCACGGAAGGGTTCTCGCTGGAATCGCGCGCGCCTGCGGCTACCCGGCGGACACCGATCCGGGAGAGTTCGTCGACGACTACCGGCGTGCGACCCGGCACGCCCGGCACGCGGTCGACGTCCTGTTCGACCGGGTATGACGCCGTTCGCGGCATAGCCGCCGATCCCGTTCTGGGATGATGGCCGGGTGCCCACCTGGATCTGGATCGTCATAGCTGTCGCGGTGCTCGTCGTGCTCGCCGTCGTTGTCGGGCTCGTCCTCGGCAGGCGCCGCAAGGTGGCCATCGCGCCGCCGACGACCGGCGAGGAGCGCCGGCCCCCGGCCGGCGGGGGCTACCGGGCCGGCGGCTCCATCTCGTTCTCCGCCGGAGGCACGGCCACCGCGGAGCGGGACCCCTCGACGGCACCGCCTGCGGCCCGGCCGGAGCCGACCACGACCGAACCGACCGAACCGACCGCCGTCAAACCCGTGCCCGAGGTGGCCCCACCGGCCGATGACCAAGCCCGGCCGGAGAACATTGTCATACCCGCTGAAAAGACCCCGGCGGAACCGGCGGCCGAGGAGATCGCGCCCACCGCCGGCCGACTCTCCCGGCTCCGCGGTCGGCTGGTGCGCTCGCAGTCCGTCTTCGGCCGGTCGCTGCTCGGGCTGCTCGGCGCCGGCGACCTCGACGCGGACTCGTGGCAGGACATCGAGGACACGCTACTGATGGCCGACCTCGGTACCACGGCCGCACTGGAGGTCACCGAGGCGCTCCGCACACGCGTGGCGGCCGACGGTGTCGCCGACGCGGCGGCCGCCCGGGCGATGTTGAAGTCCGTGCTCGTCGACACCGTCGGCACGGACGCGGACCGATCGGTCAGGGCACTGGCCCACGACGACCGGCCGGCCGTGGTGCTGGTGGTCGGCGTCAACGGCACCGGGAAGACCACCACGACCGGCAAACTGGCGCGGGTGCTGGTGGCCGACGGGCATTCGGTGGTGCTCGGCGCGGCCGACACGTTCCGGGCTGCTGCCGCCGACCAGCTCGCCACCTGGGCGCAGCGGGCGGGTGCGGCGATCGTGCGCGGCGCGGAGGGCGCCGACCCGGCCGCCGTCGCCTTCGACGCCGTGAAGAAGGGCGTCGGTGCCGGCGCGGATGTCGTGGTGATCGACACCGCTGGCCGGCTGCACACCAAGACCGGGCTGATGGACGAGTTGGGCAAGGTCAAGCGCGTGGTCGAGAAGCAGGCCGCGGTCGACGAGGTGCTGCTGGTGCTCGACGCCACGACCGGGCAGAACGGGCTCGCGCAGGCCAAGGTGTTCGCGGACGTGGTGGACGTGACGGGCATCGTGCTCACGAAGCTCGACGGCACCGCGAAGGGCGGGATCGTGATCGCCGTGCAGCGAGAACTCGGCGTGCCGGTGAAGCTGGTCGGGCTCGGAGAAGGCCCGGACGACCTGGCGCCGTTCGAGCCGGAGGCCTTCGTCGACGCGTTGCTCGGCGACTAGGGCCTGTTACGAAAGTCGTCGGAGCCAGTGGTCGA
>MKSW01000002.1 GCA_001897425.1 Actinobacteria bacterium 69-20
CCGGCACCGACACCGTCGACACGAGAACCACCGTGCCCCTCCGCGTCCGCGAATGGCACAGCATCCTCCAAAACACGGCAGGCGGCTAAGCACCGGCCGCGCATCCCCTGCACGGGTTGGGTGAACCACGCCCGCCACGGCACACCCCACACGCCCAACCCCACGGGCACAGCGATGAGATCCGCAGCTGCGTCAGTCGATACCGCGCGAGCGGTGCGCCGCGATGAGATCGCGATAATGCCCGAACGACGCGCGCGGCGTGCGATCCAGTGTCTCCGGGTCGATGCGCACCAGGCCGAACCGGCGGGTCATACCTTCGGCCCACTCCCAGTTGTCCATCAGCGACCAGTGGAAGTAGCCCCGCACGTCGACGCCGGCGTCGATCGCGTCGGCGACGGCACCGAGATGCGCATCGAGGTAGTCGATCCGGGCCGTGTCCGCCAGGAGGCGCCCGTCGGCATCGCGAACATCGTCATAGGCGCAGCCGTTCTCGGTGATGTAGACCGGCGGCAGGTTCGGGTACGCGGCCCGCAGCCCGACCAGGAACTCGGTGAGCGCGGCAGGGTCGATCGGCCAGCCGAAGTCCGTCACCGGCCCGTCCGCCGGCTCGACGAACGCGAAGGGCAGGTTCGGGTTCGCCGGGTCCGCGGCCACCGTGGTCGGCTGGTAGTAGTTGACGCCGTAGAAGTCGAGCGGAGCGGCGATGGCCGCCAGATCGCCGTCGTGGACGCAGTCCCAGGCCGCGCCTGGGATCATCTGTAGGGCATCCGGATAGCCGCCGGAAAGCACCGGCTGGGCGTACTGGCCGTTGTGGTAGACGTCGTACATGCCGGCGGCGAGCAGATCCTCGTCCCGATCCGAGGCCGCGCGCACCGGGGTGTGGTTGTTGACAATGCCGACAGGGCTGCCGGTTTCGCGGAGCACAGCCGCAGCCCGCCCGTGCGCCAGCAGCTGGTGGTGCGCCGCCTGGAACGCGGCGCCGTAGAGCGTGAGTCCGGGTGCCTCGATGCCGAGCGCGTAGCCGTATCCGGTGTGCACCACGGGTTCGTTGATCGTCATCCACGCGGCGACCCGGTCGCCGAACGCGCCGCAGGCCGCCGCGACGTACTCCTCGAACGCGTCGACGCTGCCACGGTCGAGCCAGCCGCCCTCGATCATGATCTCCACGGGCATGTCCCAGTGGTAGAGCGTGACCCAGGGGGCGATATCCCGTTCCAGCAGGGCATCGATCAGCCGCGAGTAGAAGGTGACGCCCGAGGGGTTCAACGGGCCCCGGCCGCTCGGCAGGAGCCGCGACCAGGACAGTGAGAGGCGGTAGGCGTCCACACCGAGATCCGCCAGCAGCGACACATCTTCGCGCCAACGGTGATAGTGGTCGACCGCGACAGTCGGCGTGCTGCCGTCCGCGATCTTCCCCGGCACGGCGGCGAAGGCATCCCAGATGGAGCTGGTCCGGCCGCCCTCCGCGGCGCCGCCCTCGATCTGGGCGGCCGCTGTCGCCGCCCCGAATACGAATCGCGCGGGCAGCCGATCGGCGATATGCCCCGGAATCATGCGGAAACCTCCTGGCCGGCGATCGGGTGTGCACGCCGGACGGCGAACCCGCGGGCGATGGGCAGGATCAGTGCGACGCCAACGAGCGGGACGATGAAGCCGGCGCGCATCGTCGAGCCGGACGCGACAAGCCCGGTCAACACGCCGCCGAGGACGAAGCCCAAGTAATTGAACTGGTTGACCCGCGCGACGATGGCGTCGGCCGTGGCTCGTCGCGCGACGGGATCGGCGATCGGGTTCCCGTCCGCGTCCACCGACGCCAGCTGCCCCGCCGCGGCGAAGGACAGCGGCGCCACTACGGCGATCCCGACGCCCAGCACGGCGAAGCCGACGATCGCGACCCACGGCGTGTGCGCGAGCAGGGCCGCGAGCAGGCCCACCGCGCCGACGGTCGCCGCGAGGCGGACGACGCGGACGGGGCCCACGCGGCGCACCAGGTGGTCGCCGGCGAGTCGGGCGACGAGGCTGGTGGCCTGGTAGGCGGCGTAACCGAGCGGTGCCACACCGGCCGATGCGAGCAGTACGTCGTGCAGGTAGATGGTGGACCAGGACTGAGTGGCGGAGTCGGCGACGTAGAACAGCACGATCGCCGCGCCCAGCACCAGCATCGGACGCCACGGAATCGCCACGACCCGAGCCGCGCCGCCCGCTACCGGCAGCTCAGTCGGTCCCGTCGGTAGGCCCAGCCTCGCCGGCAGCAACGGAGTGGCCGCGGCGATCAGCGGCACCACCGCCACCGGAGCCAGCGCCACGGCAAGGGACCAACCGGCGGATCCGGTGCCCGAGGTCTCCAGTGCGCCAAGGATCCCGCCGGCGCTCCACGAACCGTGGAACGAGGTGAGGATGGATCTGCCCTGCATCGCCTCGCACGCGACGGCCTGCATATTGGTGGTCGCGTCGACGCAACCCAAGGCGAGCCCGTAGACCCCGAGCGCCACACAGAACACGACGAACGACGGTGCCAGTGCCGCACCCAGGACCCCGAGTGCGAGCGTCACCAGCCCGAATCGCAAGGCGCCCGCGCTGCCGAATCGCGGGGCCAGCCAGCCGGCAACCACCGACCCGACGGCTGCCAGCAGCGCGACCACGAACATGATGACGGTGATCGCGAGATCGTCGATGCCCCAACGTTCCTTGAAGGCGCCGAGGTGCGTGAGCACCACGGCGAAGACGAATCCCTGCGCGAAGAAGGCCGATGTGGCCGCGGCGCGGCCGCGCGACACGGCGCCCTGCACCTCGGCCCGCGATTCGGGTGGCATGTACCGGGACTATTCCCGCGGCCGGGCGACCGGTCAAGCACCCGCAGTTCGCGCGTCATAGCGGTTCTATCAACACCGCAGATCGATCAACACCGCGGTATCGCCATAGCGGCCGAACGCGCGTCACGACGGCGGCCCACGGCCGCGTACGCTGGAGGGCCGCGGGTTGCCGACGCCGGAAGCCCGTCGTTTTCGTGTGTTCACCGGGCCGGGAACATCGGCTCGGCCGCCGACGTTACTAAGACGGTACGAGAAGTCGCGGCGCCGGATGCGGCGTACGAGACCAGGAGGAATGAGCATGGCAGACCGTGTGCTGCGAGGCAGCCGACTCGGTGCGACGAGCTACGAGGCGGACCGGAACCACGACCTCGCGCCTCGGCGCACCGCCACCTACCGCTGCCCGCGGGATCACGAGTTCGCGGTACCGATGGCCGACGACGCGGAGGTCCCCACCGTGTGGGATTGCCGCATGCACGGCCTCGAGTCGACCCTGGTCGACGGTTCGGTGCCGGATGGCAAGCCCGCGAAACCGCCGCGGACGCATTGGGACATGCTGCTGGAGCGCCGGTCCGTCGACGAACTCGAGGAAATCCTCAAGGAGCGCCTGGACGAGATCAAGTCGCGGCGCACGGCCATCTGATATTTGCCGTCAGCGGCACCGGTCCACCGCGCCCCTCAACTGCGCCCAGCGGTGCCGAACGGCCCACACCGCAATGCTGGTGAACGCTTCCGTCATGATCGAACCGCTCATCTTGGACGAGCCGATCTGCCGTTCGGTGAATGTGATCGGCACCTCGGCGACGCGCAGCCCTGCGCGGATCGTGCGCCAGGCCAGGTCGACCTGGAAGCAGTAGCCCTGCGACGCCACGTCCTCGAGGTGTAGGCGCCGCAGCACGTCCGCGCGGTAGGCACGGTAGCCGGCCGTCATATCGCGCACGCCCGATCCCAACGCGAGTCGCGTGTACAGGTTCGCGCCGCGCGAGAGCACCTGCCGGCTCGCCGGCCAGTTCACCACCGAGCCGCCGGGCACGTACCGCGACCCGATCACCAGATCCGCGTGCGCCATCGCATGCAGTAGCCGGGGCAGCTGCTCGGGCGCGTGCGACCCGTCCGCGTCCATCTCGACGATCGCGTCGTACCCACGCTCCAGCGCCCAGCCGAAGCCGGCCAGGTACGCCGCCCCGAGCCCGTTCTTCGCGGTCCGGTGCAGCACATGCACCCGCGGATCCGCCGCCGCGAGATCGTCCGCGACGGCACCGGTGCCGTCCGGCGAGGAGTCGTCCACCACCAGCACATCGACCAGCGGCACGCTCGTCAGCAGCCGGCCCATGATCAGCGGCAGATTCTCCCGCTCGTTATACGTCGGGACGATGACGATCACGCGCCCCGATGCCGGCAGGTCGGCGAACACGTCATCGCCGCGGGCGTCGGCCTCAGGCACCGCTCGGCTCCTTCTTCGTCGTGGGCGCCACGGTGGACACCTCAGTGGGCGCCGCCGTTGACGTCACCGCGGGCGCACCAGCCGCACCCCGGCGACGGGACCGCAGCCACGCACCAGCCAGCAGCAGCGGGCAGATCGCGGTCAGCGCCCACTTCACGGGCGCCCCCAGCACGGTACCCGGTGTCGTCGCGGTGAGCAGCGGAACCTCCGGCACCATGAACCCCGCCGTGAACAGCGGCACGGAGTCCGCCACGCTGCCGTCGGGCCGGATCACCGCCGAGACACCGCTGGTCGCCGCGATCAGCACCTCGCGCCCGAACTCGACGGCCCGCACCCGGCTCATCGCCTGCTGCTGATACGTCTCGTTGGTGTACCCGAAGGTCGCGTTGTTCGTCTGCACCACGATCACCTGCGCACCGCCGTGCACCACGTCGCGGACCAGGTCCTCCTCGACGATCTCGAAGCAGATCACGTCACCGATCGGCACGCCGTTCAAGCTGAGGTTGCCCGGCTTGGCACCCGGCACGAAGTCGGCGCGCACCAGATCGACCTTGGACGAGAAGAAGCGGAAGAACGGCCGCCACGGGATGTACTCGGCGAACGGCACCGGATGCCGCTTCGTGTACGTGGCGCCGGGCCCGGTGACCGGGCTCCACACGATGCCCATGTTGTAGACCTTGTCCGGCTGGTCGCTCTGCACCACCGCGCCGACCAGCAGCGGCACGCCGACCTCCTTGGCGGCCTTGTCGATCACCGCGGCCGCGTCGGGGTTGCGGTACGGGTCGATGTCGGACGAGTTCTCCGGCCAGAGCACCAGGCGCGGCTTCGGCACCGTGCCGGCCTGCACCGCCGCCTCCAGCCGCGCGGTCTCCGCGGCGTGCATGTCCAGCACGGCCCGCCGGCGAGCGTTGAACTCGAGCCCGGGCTCGGGCACGTTTCCTTGTATGACGCCGATCGGCGCCGTCGGCGCACCGGCGCCGGTCTGGACGGCCGGGCGAGCGGCCAGACCCCCGGCGAACGGCAGCAGCACCAGGACGAGGGGCATGCCGACGCCCACCAGTCGGCGGACAAGGCCGGTCCGCGCGCTCTGCGCGCGGCGAACATCGTCATCTCCGTTGATCGAGACGTCGCTCCGGGCAGCGCGCCGCCACCGGACGCGGACCCGGAGCCCGGACCACCCGGCGCCGCCGACCCATACCCGGCGCAGCACCTCGCCGAGTGCGAAACCGGCGAGCGCGACGGCGAACGCGAGTCCCACCTCACCGACCACCGCGGCGAGCGGCAGCAACGGGCCGTCCGGTTGGGTGAAAGCGACGGCACCCCAAGGGAAACCACCGAACGGGAACACCTCCCGGAGGGCCTCCCCCGCCACCCAGGCGCACGCGGCCCAGATCGACCATAACGGGAGCCGGCGCGATGCCGGGCCCATCAGCGCCACGGCGGGCATCACCAGCAGCGCCTCCGCCGTCGCCAACGCCAGCCACGGGACGCTACCCACGTAGATGCCGGTCCACTCCAGCATCGGGAAGAACTGCACGGCTCCGAACGCGAAGCCGAGCCCAGCCGCCGCCTTGGCACTTCGCCCGTACACCGCGATGCCCAACAGCGCGAAACCAAAGATCGGCGCCCACCACAGCGTCGACGGCGCGTAGCCGGCGTAGAGCAGCAGCCCGCCGGCCGCGGCGACGAGGATCCGCAGTCCGCCGGTCCCGCGAAGCGACTTCAGGCGCCTGGGCCACCGCTCGCGCCGGCGCTGCCGCCGTGTCTGTTGCCGCTGTTCCCGCAGCTGCCGGCGGCGTTCCCGCGAATCAGCCGGCGAGTCCGGGCCGCTGCGTCCTTGGCTGCGTCCGTTACTGGGATCCTGGGCGGCATCCGAACCGAGCCCGCCCCGCTCGCGCGTCGAGTCGAGGTGCAGGGCCACGCCCGCAAGCCTAGGCGAGGCGCGGTACGGCGCGTCAGACACCGAGCAGCCCCGCATAGCCCGCCGTCAGCTGTGCCCCGGCGGCGATCCCCACCGCGGTGCCGAGGATCATGAACGGCCCGAACGGCAACGCCGTCTTCCCCGTCGCGCGGCGCAGGCCGATCATGCCGACCGCGACGATGCCGCCGAGCAGGAAGCCCGCAAACGCGCCGACCACCAGTGCCGACCACCCGACGAAGGCCATCGCCCCGCCGAGCACCCCGGCGAGCTTCACATCGCCCCACCCCATACCCGCCGGGTACACCAGCACGAGCAGCAGGTAGAAGCCGAACAGTGCCGCTCCGCCGATCGCCGCGCGCGCCAGCGCCCACCAGTCGCCGGACCACCAAGCCGCGCCGACGAGCAGCGCCGCGAGCACCGGGTAGGCGGGCAGCACGATCGCATCCGGCAGCCGGTGCACGTCGATGTCGATCAGCGCCAGCGCCAGCCCGATGGCCGCCAGGTACAGCAGCGCGGGCAGCATCGGCAGCAGCTCGCGGTGCCAGGCGAACGCGACGACGGCGCCGAACAGCACGGCGGTCGCCGCTTCGACGAGCGGGTACCGGATGCTGATCGGCGTCCGGCAATCCGCGCACCGCCCGCGCAACGCCAGGTAGGAAACGACCGGGACGTTGTGGCGGGCCCGGATCGGCTGCCCGCAGGAGGGGCAGTGTGACGCGGGCCGCACCACGGACTCGCCCGCGGGCACGCGGTAGATCACCACGTTCAGGAACGAGCCGATCGCGGCACCGAGGACCACGGCAGGGATCAGCAGGACGGCGAGCACAGGCACGATCTTCGCATCAGCGCTTCCCTCTCCGTGTCACAGTCGCGTCGACCGGCGGCGTGGCGCGTCGTGAGAAGCTATCCGGGTGACCTCGAATCCTCCCGCGGCCATCGCGGCCACGTCGCGTCGGCCGACCGGTTTAACGGCGACGGAGGTGTCCGAACGGGTCTCCGCCGGCCACGTGAACGCGTCGGTGACGGGCACCTCGCGGTCGGTGTGGGAGATCGTGCGGGCCAACGTGTTCACCCGGTTCAACGCGATCCTCGGCGGCCTGTTCGTGCTGATCCTGATCACCCGCTCGTGGGCGGACGGCCTTTTCGGCCTGGTGCTGGTGATCAACTCGGCGATCGGCATCGGGCAGGAATACCTCGCGAAACGGAAGCTGGACCGGCTGGCGCTGCTCAACGCGCCGACCGCGACCGTGGTGCGGGACGGCGCGGCGGTGACGATCGCCACGACGGACGTCGTCCTCGACGATCTGGTGGAGCTGCGCACCGGCGATCAGGTTCCCGCCGACGGCGTGTTGGATTCGGTCGCCGGACTCGAGGTGGACGAGTCGAATCTCACCGGCGAGTCGGATGCCATCGCGAAGTCGGCCGGCGACGAAGTGCGCTCCGGGACCACCGTAGTGGCCGGGTCGGGCCGGTTCTTCGCGTCGGCGGTGGGGGCCGATTCGTATGCGAACCGGATCACCGCGGAGGCGCGGAAGTTCACCCGGACGCATTCGGAGATCCAGTCGTCGATCAACACGCTGCTCAAGTACATCACCTGGGTGATCGTGATAGCCCTTCCGCTGCAACTGTTCTCGCAGGCCCGGGCGGTCGGTGACCAGGGCTGGCAGCAGGTGGTGATCCGCTCCACCGGCGGGCTGGTCGGGCTGGTGCCGGAGGGGCTGGTGCTGCTCACCTCGATCGCGTTCCTGATGGCGGCGGTGCAGCTCACCCGCTCTCAGGTGCTCGTGCAGGAGCTGCCCGCTGTCGAGGGGCTCGCCCGCGTCGATGTGGTGTGCCTGGACAAGACCGGCACGCTCACCGTCGGAGACATCGCCTTCGAAGAGGTGCTGCCGGTCGGCGCGGCCGGCAGCGGCCCCGGTGACCGTCCCGGTGACGGTTCCGTACCTGCCGGGACCGACGGGTATGACGCTGTTCTGCGCGAGGCGCTCGGGGCCATGGCGGACGATCCGAACGCCAACGGCACACTCAAGGCCATCGCTGTCGGCATCCCCTCGCCCGCGGGCTGGCAGCGCACGGCAACCATCGCCTTCAATTCGGCCCGCAAGTGGTCCGCGGCCACCTTCGACGGGCGTGGCAGCTGGGTGCTCGGCGCGCCGGACGTGCTGCTGCCCGCGGCGGACGCACTGCGCGCGCGGGTCACCGAACTGGCCGAGACCGGCCGTCGGGTGCTGCTGCTCGTCCGCGCCGACGGGGAACTGTCCGGCCAAGACCTGCCGGCGGGCCTGCACCCGGCAGCACTCGTCACGCTGACCGAACAGGTGCGCCCGGACGCCGCCGAGACGCTGGCTTACTTCCGCCGCCAAGGCGTGGACATCAAGGTGATCTCCGGCGACAATCCGACCACGGTCGCCGCGATCGCCCGTCGCGTCGGCCTGGATGTGGACCACGCCGTCGACGCCCGAACCCTCGGCAGCGACTCCGAGGAACTTCGCGAGATCGCCGTGAAGACCACGGTTTTCGGCCGGGTCTCCCCCGAGCAAAAACGTGCCCTGGTGAACGCGCTGAAGGCCGAGGGGCACGTCGCCGCGATGACCGGCGACGGCGTGAACGACGCCCTCGCCCTGAAAGACGCCGATATCGGCGTCGCCATGGGCAACGGGGCGCAGGCCACCAAGGCCGTCGCGCAACTGGTCCTGCTGGACGGCAAGTTCTCGCACCTTCCCTCGGTGTTGGCGGAGGGCCGGCGGGTGATCGGCAACGTGGAACGCGTCGCCAATCTGTTCCTGGCCAAGAACGTGATGAGCCTGGTGGCGATCCTGTCCGCGGCGATCGCCGCCCTGCCATTCCCGTTCCTGCCCCGGCACCTGACGCTGGTGTCCAGTGTCACCATCGGGATCCCGGCGTTCTTCCTGGCGCTCGGCCCGAACCACCGCCGCTACCTGCCGGGCTTCTTGACGCGCGTGCTGCGGTTCGCGGTCCCGGCCGGCGCGGTCGCGGGCTTCACGGTGATCGTGTCCTACCTGTGGGCGAACGGCACGTACGGCATGCCGCCGAGCGAGCGCGCGGCCCGCTGCGCGATCCCGATCGGCCACACCGGCGCGTTGGACCCGGCCTGCTCGCAGCCGTCCACCGCCGCCACGGTCGCGCTGCTGGTCGTCGCGTTCTGGATCCTGGTGGTCCTGGCACGGCCGTTCAAGATGTGGAAGGGCGCCCTGATCGCCGCCCTGATTGTGATCACGGTCGGGGCGTTCACGGTGCCGCTCGCGCGGAAGTTCTTCGACTTCTCACTGCCCGCGGCCCTCGCCTGGCAGTCGCTGCTGGTCGGCGCCGTCGGCGCGGTGTGCGTCGAGATCGTCTATCGCGTCGCGCATTCCACGAGACGCACGGCTGCCGAACGTGCGGCCGAACAGCTCGGGCAATGACACGAACAACGTCATAGTCGTCATACTCGCCGCAACGCGGGGCCGCGACGGAACCGGACCTTACGCGGGCAGTTCGAGATCCGCCGGGACGTGGCCCGGGGTCGCCGCGGCGGCTAGGTTCACGGCGACTGTATTCACAGCGGCTGGGGCGCCGACGGGTCGGGCGCGACGGTCCGCCCCTCGAACGGGGTGGACAGCACCACCGTCGTGCGAGTGGTGACGTTGACGGAACTGCGCAACGTTGCGAGCAGCGTCTCCAGTGCCGCGGGCGAGGCGACCCGCACCTTGACGATGTACGACTCGACCCCGGCGACCGAGTAACAGTCCTCGACCTCGGGCAGCTCGGCGAGCAGGTGCGCGTAGTCGTCCGGCGCGGCCGGGTCGATCGGGGTGAGCGAGATCAACGCGGTGAGCGGCAGCCCCACCTGCGGCCCGTCGAGGCGCGCCGCGTAGCCGCGGATCACGCCGCGCTGCTCCAGTCGCCGGACCCGCTGGTGCGCGGCCGACACCGACAGCCCCACCCGTTCGGCGAGCTCGGTGAAGCTGCACCGCCCGTTACGCGCGAGTTCCGCGACGATCCGGGCGTCCAGGGGTTCCAACATGGCCTGGTCTCAGCCGACCACGATCAGGTCGGTCGGAGCGTTGTTGCACAGCAGCGGACCGTCCTCGGTGACCACGACGATGTCCTCGATCCGCACCCCGAACCGCCCCGGCAGGTAGATGCCCGGTTCCACCGAGAAGGCCATCCCCGGTTCGAGCACCTGCGTATTGCCGGCGACCAGGTACGGGTGCTCGTGCACCTCGAGCCCGATGCCGTGGCCGGTGCGGGTGATGAAGTAGTCGCCGTATCCCGCGTCGGCGACGACGGTGCGGGACGCCATATCGACGGACTCAGCGGTGGCGCCCGCAACGGCCGCCGCGACACCGGCTGTCTGCGCCGCGCGCACCACCTCGTACACCTCGCGCACCTCCGGATCTGCGTCAGCGCCGCCCGTGAGATACGTCCGCGTGCAATCGGAGAAGTAGCCGTCCGGCGCGGGTCCGCCGATGTCGATCACCACTGGCTCGCCGGCCCGGATCGGCCGATCGGAGGCCTCGTGGTGCGGGCTCGCTCCGTTCGGGCCGGAGCCGACGATCACGAAGTCCGCGCGCTCGTGACCCTCCGCAAGGATCGCCGCGGTGATATCGGCGGCGACCTCGTATTCGGTGCGGCCTGGCCGGAGCCACTCGCCGATGCGCAGGTGCACGCGATCGATCGCCTCGCCCACGGCCTGGAGCGCGGCGATCTCCGCTGGGCTCTTGCGCATTCGCAGCTCCGCGATGGTCTCCCCGGCCAGGGTCAACTCGCTCCCGGGCACCGCGCCTCGGGCGCCGAGCGCATGCACCGCGGGCATGTGGTAGTCGACGCTGAGTACCCGCGCGTCGGACGGCAGCAGTTCGGCGAGTTCCGTGTAAGGGTCCTGCCCATCGACCCAGGTGGTGAGCGGAAGACCCAGCGCCTCCACGGGCGATCCGGCCCAGCCCAGCCGCTCCAGGGCGGGAACCAGCAGGTGCGCCGGGCCGTCCGCCGGCACCACCAGGCAGGTCAGACGCTCGTGCGAGGCGACCGAATGTCCCAGGAAATAGCGCATGTCGGCGCCCGGAGTGATCAGCACCGCATCGGCGCCGGCGGTAGCGGCCCGCGCGGCGAGGCGGCGGAACCGATCGGTGAGGTCGGCGGTGCTCGGTGCGGACGTCAAGGCGCTGGGAGGCGTGGCAGATGCCGTTGGCAGGGTAGACACAGCGCTCAGCGTATCGGGCGCCGGTTCGGTAGCGTCACGGGTTGTGCTGCAACTCTATGACCTCGCCGGACTGTACTTCCGCGCGTTCTACGCCCTGCCGTCGTCGATCGTCGGTCCGCGCGGCCGGCCGGTGAACGCGATCCGCGGAACGGTGGACATGCTGGCGCGCGTCATCGCGGAGGGGTGCCCCGCCCGGGCGGTGGCGTGCCTCGATGTCGATTGGCGGCCGGCGTGGCGGGTGGCCCTGGTTCCGAGCTACAAGGCGCATCGGGTGGCGGGCGAACCGCCTATGACGACGTTCTCGGGTGAGGCCGATGCCGGCGCACCTGCGTCGGATGCGGCGGTCCAGCGCATGGCCCCATCGGTGAGCGAAGAGGAGGTTCCGGACGAACTCGCCTGGCAGGTCCCGGTGATCCTGGACGTGCTGGACGCCGTCGGGATCGCGACGGCCGGCGCGCCGGAGTGCGAGGCGGACGACGTGATCGGCACGCTCGCCGAGATGGAATGGACGGAACCCGTCGAAATCGTGTCCGGCGACCGCGACCTGTTCCAACTGGTGCGTGACCTGCCGACGCCGGTGACGGTGCGCTACGTGGGTGGCGGCATGGGCAATGCCGCCGTCATCGATACGCGTCTGCTGCACGAGCGCTACGGCGTCGACGGGCCGGGCTACGCCGTCATGGCGACGCTGCGTGGCGATCCGTCGGATGGCCTGCCGGGGGTGCCCGGGGTCGGCGAGAAGACGGCGGCGCGGCTGGTGGCGGACCACGGCTCGATCGAGGCGGTGATCGCGGCGGCGCAGCAGGAGCCGTCGTCGTTCTCCCCCGCGCTGCGCGGCCGTATTAGGGGAGCCGTCGACTATCTACGCGCGGCGACGCCCGTGGTGCACGTGCGGCGCGATGCGGCGATCGAGGCGAGCACGCCGACCGGTTCGTTCCGGCTTCCTCGTGAGGCGCACGATCCGGGCCGGCTGGCGGCACTCGCGGACGAGCACTCCATCGGTCGGTCCATCGAACGGCTGCTCGCAGTGCTCGCCGACCTGCCGGGGTGATCCGTCCGCGGGATGCCGTGGGGTTTGTATGGGCGCAGCGCTATGCGGGTGCCGTGCTGTGGCGGGGGTGCGCCGGCTCGGGAACGGCGAGAACGGCGCGGTTGCGCCCTCCGGATTTCGCCGCGTAGAGCGCACGATCGGCCTCACGCAGGAGGTCCTCGACATCTTGTCCGTCGGTAGTGGTGCGCAGGGCGGCGCCGACGCTGACGGTCACCCGGATGGTGTTCTGGTCGATGGTGATCGGCGAGCACTCCAGGGCGAGCGTGATGCGCCGGGCGGCGCCGATCAGGTCGCGCGCGGGTGCGCCGGGCAGGATGGCGAGGAATTCCTCGCCGCCGTAGCGGACGAGGGTGTCGGTCGAGCGCAGGCACCCGGCGATGGTTCGGGCGGCGTGACTGAGCACCTGGTCGCCGACGAGGTGGCCGAAGGCGTCGTTCACGCGCTTGAAATGGTCGAGGTCAATCATCAACACGCCCACTTCGGCGTGACTTCGAGCCGCCAGCGCCTCCTCCAGGTTCGCCATGCCGGAGCGGCGATTGGCGCAACCCGTGAGAGGGTCCCACTGCGCGAGCTGTTGGGAGCGTTCGTATGTCAGCGCGTTATGCAGCGAGACCGCGACCGCACGCCGGAACAGATCCAGGAGGCGCTCACCCTCCGGGCTCACCGGACAGGTGTCCGCGAGCACGATCACGCCGAGCGGTTGCTCGGCAAAGGTGAGCGGCACCGCCCAGGCCGACTCGGAACCTGCCACAGCGACCGCGGCACGGCCTGCGGCCTCGGTTCGTAGCATCGCCTGCAACTCCGGTGCGACGCACAGCGGTGCGTCATCGATCGCCCCGAAGGCTGCGGCTCTGCAGAGCTCATCATTGCGACACACCAGGAAGGCGCCGGCCGAGGCGTGAACCTGCCCGGCAACCCAGTCGAGCGAGGCGGCGGCGAGCCGGTCGACCTCCAGGTGACTTGACAGCGTCTGAAACAGATCGCGGATCGCCGACTCGACCCGGTGCGAGTCGGCGAGGGCGCCGACTAATGCGTTGAACGCGCTGGCACCGTCGCCCAACTCGTCATCGGAATCCACCGGCAGCAGGCACGTGCCGTCGTCGCAGCCCGACCAGTCGCCAGTTTCACTGGCGTGGCGAAGCGTGGCGGCGACCTGTTGCATGCCACCACTCAGCGTGCGCAGCCGTGGCCCGATCACCCGCCGAGCCAACCACCAGTTGACCCCGCCCACCAACAGTCCCGCGAACACCGTGGCGACGAAGAGCCGGACGGTCAGCGCAGCATCGACCGGCACGCCGAGTACCACCGTGAGGAGGGGAAACACGGCGCCGACCACGACGCCCAGCCCGACCATCCACATCGCAAGATCGACGAACACCGCCCGCGAGGCCCGAGGCAGCCCCCGACGCGCCTTGACGCGACCGGAGGCGTCCCCGCTCGCGAGTGCAGCGTGGGCAGTCATGCCTCCGCTATCGACGCAGGACCGTAGTACTTGAGCACGGACCCAGGTCGACGTACTCGACCGACACGCCCGCAACCAGCTCCGGAGCCGGGCCCGGGGCGTGGCGCGGACCGGGACGTATAGGTAGTCCCGACCGCTAGGTCAGTGCGGGATTCCGACCTTGTAGGCGCCGCTGCCGTCGACGATGGTGACCGTGACCGACTTGTCAGCGCCGGCTTGGGTGAGCGTGCAGGTGAACGTGTCCCCCGCCTTCACCTTCACCCCGGAGGGGCAGGTGACGTTGGCGACGTCCGACAGGCCGTAGCCGGACGGGTTGTCGGTCGCGGCGTTGGTCAGGATCGACGTCACACCCTGCTGAAGGGCCGTCTTGTCGAACACCGTCGTGTTCAGGAAGCCTGGCTTCCAGAACAGCACGACGGCGGCCGCGGCCAGCACCACCACCGCCAGGAGCACGCCGACCATCGCGCCGGAATGCGACTTCTTCGGGGCGGTCGGAGGCTCAGCGAGCGCCGTCTGCTGGCCGAACGCCGGCTGGCCGGCCGGGGCGTCGGACCACCCGTACGAGCTCGGCTGTCCGTATGCCGGAGGCTGCTCATAAGTGGTAGGCCCGGCGCCGTATCCGCCCTGGGCAGGGGTCGATGTCTGCTGGCCGTAGTTCGGCTGCGCGAAGCTCTGCGTGGGCTGCTGGCCGTAGGCCGGCGGCGCCGCGTATCCGGGCTGGTTGTATCCCGCGGATTGACCTCCCGTGGGTTGACCGTAACCCTGCGGTTGCGCATAACCGGGCTGGGTGTAGCCGGCGGGCTGGCCATAGGTCGGCGGCTGGCCGAACCCGGCCGGTTGCGCGTAGTTCGTCGGTGGGGCGGAGCCGGTCGGCTGCTGCCCGTACTGGCCGGGCTGCTCGTACGCCGGTGGCGCCGCAGGTGCGGAGGGAGCCGCGTGCGCCGATGGCGCGGTCTGCGCGGGTGGCGGCGCGGGTGCAGGTTGGGCCGCGGCTTCGGGCGCGGGGGCCGCCTGCCATACGGACGCGGCCGGCTCCGGTCCGGGCTCCGGTGCCGCCTGCCATGCGGGGGCCGCGGCCTGCTCAGGCGCTTGCGGAGCCGGGTAGCTGGGCCACGGCTGCGCGGGCTGCGGGGCTTCGTCGCTGGGGGCGTCGGAGCCGTTCGGCGTCGTCATCAATGCCTCCGTCGGTGTTGTGAGTGCTCGCCCGGACGTGGGACCGGTCGTCATGATCCAACCACAGGCGGACGCACGCGCCCGCGCGGCTCGCCATCGCCACAGCGTAGGGACTGGACGCCGAAATGTCAGTAGCCGGTCGGCCGCCGCTTCGAGACGTCGCGGCGAGGTCAGTCGACACTGAACTCAATCGACGCCGAACTCAGTCAACACCGAGCGCCACGACACCGCGGCGGATCGCGGCGATGGCGTCACCGGCGCGTGGGGCGGCAGCGATGGGAGCAGCGATCCGGATCTGGTCGAGTAGATCGACGGTCTGGCGGCACCAGCGCACGAAGTCCCCGGGCGAGAGATCCACACCGCCGATCGCCGCGCTCGCCAACGCGTCCGCCAGGGTTCCACCGTCCGCCCACACGCACACCGCTGTGGCGAACCCGGGGTCCGGGGCGCGGCTGCGATCGATGCCGAACCGATCCTCGTCCGCCACCACGTCCTGCCAGACATCCACGACGGACTGCACGGCATCGCCGACCGGCCCACCGAGGGCACGTCGGCCGGCCGGAAGATCACGCCGCGACTCGAACACGAGCGTCGAGACCGCCGCCGCCAGTTCGCCGGCAGGCAGCTGCGCCCACACACCTCGCCGAACGCACTCGGTGGCCACCAGGTCGCTCTCCGACCACACCCGCTGCAGGATTCGCCCCGCGCCGGTCGCGCGATCGCCGTCGAGGTAGCCCCTGGACGTCAACAGATCCGCGATCCGGTCGAGCGAACGGCCCAGCGACTGCCGCGACCGCTCGACCTGGCCGCGAAGTTCCTCGTTCTGCGCCGCCAAAACCGTTCGCGCACGGGCGGTCTGCAGGTGCCACTCGCGATCCGGGCAGGAATGCACCGGATGAGACCGCACGGCGCGCCGCAACACCTCGATCCGGTCCGCGTCGGCATCATTGCCGTCCGAACCGCCGTCCGCGCCGCCGGCAGCCTCCCTGCGGCTCCGGGCGTCGCGGGCAGGAGGGCGGATCCCGGACGACGCCAACGCCGATGCCAGGTCGCGCCGCACCGACGGCTCGCGATGTTCGGTGTGCTTCCGCAACCTCAGCCTGCCGAGAACCGGTATGGCGCCACGGAAGTCGGCTGCCGCCAGGCGGCCGGCCCAGGCACGGTCCGTTGCCACGAGCGGCCGCACGCTGCCGTCCGGGCCGGGACGCGCGTCCAGGACGACGGCCAGGCCGGCCCGTCGGCCGGCCGGAACGTAGATCACATCGCCACGCCGCAGCGTCGCGAGATCGGACCGGATCGTCTCCCAGCGGCGGGACGACCGCTTGCTCGCCGCAGCCTTCTCGGCGCCGGCCAACCGGGTGACCAGGTCCGCGTATTCAGCGGCGTCGCCGCGCTCGCAGGCCAGCGCCGCCTCCAGCTCATGGATGCGCTCGTCCCCCAGGCGTACCTGCCGCGCCGTGCCGACGATGGTGCGGCCCGTCTGGAACTGCGCGAAGGACTGTTCCAGCAGGGATCGTGCCGCCGCCCGGCCGCGGCGGGCGATGAGGTTCACGGTCATGTTGTAGGTGGGCCGGAACGAGCTGCGCAGCGGGAAGGTGCGCGCCGCGGCCAGGCCGGCGACCGCATGCACGTCGACCTCCGGCGACCACACGACCACCGCGTGGCCCTCGATGTCTATCCCCCGCCGCCCGGCACGGCCCGTGAGCTGCGTGTATTCCCCGGGGGTGACCTCGGCGTGGCTTTCGCCGTTGTACTTGACGAGTCGCTCCAGCACCACGGTGCGCGCCGGCATGTTGATGCCCAGCGCGAGGGTCTCGGTCGCGAAGACGACCTTCACCAGGCCTTCGGCGAAGAGCTCCTCGACGGTCTCCTTGAACGCCGGCAGCAACCCCGCGTGATGCGCGGCGATGCCGCGCTCCAGTGCGGCACGCCACGACCAGTAGCCGAGCGTCTCCAGATCCGCCGGCGGCAATCCTGCCGTGTGCCGGTCCACGATGAGGCCGATGGCGGCGCGCTCGTGATCGTCGGTCAGCCGGATGCCCGCACGTAGGCACTGCTCGACAGCGCCATCGCATCCCGCTCGCGAGAACACGAACACGATCGCCGGAAGCAGACCCGCAGCGTCCAGCCGATCGACCATGACGGGGCGCGGGGCCGGTCGCCACCGGGCGGTGTCGCGCCCGCGACCCGGCACCGGCCGCAGCCCCGATCGCGGCTGGCGCGGGCCGAACCCGGAGCGGGACCCCGACCGGGACACGGCGCGGGACCCCGCCGAATCCGCGGCGGAGATCGCGCGCTGCAACGCCGGGTCGATGCGGCGCCGCGAGTCACGCATCGGGCCCCCGCCCGGCTCGTCGGTGCGCTCGGCGTAGAGGTCGAAGATGCGCCGCCCGAGCATCATGTGCTGCCACAACGGCACCGGGCGGACCTCGTCCACCACCACGGTCGTCTGACCTCGCACGGTTCGCAGCCAATCGCCGAACTCCTCGGCGTTCGACACCGTCGCCGACAGCCCCACCACCTGCACGGTCGCCGGCAGGTGCAGAATCACCTCTTCCCAGACCGCACCGCGGAACTTGTCGGCCAGGAAATGGATCTCGTCCAGCACCACGGCAGCCAGCCCGTCCAGATCGGGCGATCCGGCGTGCAGCATGTTCCGCAGCACCTCGGTCGTCATCACGACGATGGGCGCGTGCGAGTTGATCGACGTGTCACCGGTAAGTAGCCCCACCGTGTCGCTGCCGTACTCCGCGGTCAGATCCCCGTACTTCTGGTTGGACAGCGCCTTGATCGGCGTCGTGTAGAAGCACTTGGCCCCGGCGGCCAGTGCCCGGGCGACAGCGAACTCCCCGACCACGGTCTTGCCGGCCCCAGTCGGTGCGCACACCAGCACACACTCGCCGCGTTCGAGCGCCTGGCAGGCCTCGATCTGAAACGGGTCGAGTTCGAACGGTTGCGTGGCCGCGAACCGCGTCATACCCGGATAGGCGGCGCGTGCAGCCGCGGCGGCGTATCGCTCCGCCGGTGTGCGGGGCGAGTCGGCGACGGACACGCACCCAGCGTGTCACATCGGGTCTCAGGTCACGTCGGCCCAGCCGTCGCCGCTCTGTGTCGTGTCGCCGCGACCATCGTCAACGGATATGACGGGATTCACGGCCGCCGGGATCGGCTCCGCTTGGTCCACCGGTGCGGGTGCGTCGATGTGCTCGACCGTGCCCAGTCCATCGGCCGGGCTACCGTCCGAATCCGGCCCGCCCGGCTCCAGCGACGACGCCACGTCGTCCGGCAGCTCGGCGTAGGACGCCGCGGCCACCTTCCGCTTCCTGCGGTCGTGCGCCTTGGACACCTGCACGGCGCATTCGTAGAGCACACACAACGTGACCGCCAACACGCTCATGCTCACCGGATCGTTGCCGGGCACCGCGATCCCAGCGAACACGATCAGTCCGAAGAAGGCGTAACGGCGCGCCTTGGCCAGCTTGGCGCCCTTGACCACGCCCGCGAAGTTCAGCATCACCAGCAGTAACGGCAGTTCCAGTGACACCCCGAAGATGAGCATCATGCCGATCAGGAACTTGTAGTACCCCTGCGGATCCAGCGCCGCGTCGACATACTGACCACCGAAACCGAGCAGTACCTTCAGCGCCTCCGGGATCACCAGGTAGGCGAGCACCATGCCCCCGGCGAAGAGCGCCGCCCCAATCCCGGTGAAGCTCAGCGCGAACTTCTTCTCCTTGCTGTATAGCGCCGGGCCGACATACGCCCACAGCTGGTAGAGCCACAGCGGACAGCTGAGCACAGCACCGGCCATCACCGCGGCGGTCAGGCGAAGCTGCAGCGTCGAGAACGGAGTGGTCGCCAGCAGGGTGCAGGTACCGGTGCCGTTGAACGTGACACGCCGCGTCGGCGGCACGGCGCAGTAGGGCTCGATGAGGATCTCGCCGAGCGGGCGGATGTGCCATGCCGGAATCCCCACCGAGAACCAGATGAATCCGAGGGCCGAACCGATGAAGATCGCAAGGACGGCCAGAAACATCCGATGACGGAGCTCGTACAGGTGCTCCATCAGGGTCATCGACCCGTCTACGGGCCGCGCAACCCCGCGTCGGCGCAGCGATGGCACGATTGTTTCCCCTGCCGTACTCATGCTCAAAGGCGATGCGGGCACGGAGGCGCGCCCGGTACGCCGATCCTACGCAGTTATTGCGGGACGTCCGGTGCCGTCTCGATCGATCCGCCCGGCGACGGCATGTGCTCGTAGGCCGTCAGCGCGGCGCGGGCGCGTATCGCCACCTGCTCGGCCAGATCCGGGCGATCGACGACGGTGGCCGCGGCCCCGAGCGAGAGCACCAGCCGGATGAGCCACTCCTCGTCGGACGCCCGCATGCGCACGTCCAACGCGCCCGGATCGTCGGCGGATTCCGCGATGTCGTCCATCAGGTAGTACTCGGCGACCCATGCGGCCGCCGGTTCCAGGTGCAACGTCACGGGCGGGGCGTCGCGCCCGGGCGTGAACAGGGCCAGCGGCACGTCGGTACCGACCCACAGCGGTGGTTGCGCGGGCACGTCGAGCATGCGCACCTCGTCGATCCGATCGACGCGGAATCGGCGGATGGACTGTGCGCTGTAGCAGTAGCCCTCCAGATAGGCGTGACCGTCGATGACGAGGATCCGGATCGGGTCGACCTCCCGTTCGGTGAGCTCATCGCGTGACGCGGTGTAGTACCGCATCCAGAGCCGGTGGCCACTCTCCACGGCTTTCCGCACGGTCCCCAGCGCGGGGGTCGGATCGGCGGCGGCGACGGCGATCGCAGGCACTGGCCCCGCAGCGGATTCGAGCTTGGCCAGGGCCGAGTGCACGGCGTCGGCGTCGACCAGGTCCGGTAGGTCGGCGAGGGCGCGGAGCGCGACGGTCAACGTGACGGCCTCATCGGGGCTCAGCCGCACCGGGCGGTCGATCCCGGCGTCGTACGCGATCGAGACCGTGCCGTCGTCCTCGTCGAGCACCACGTCGATCAGTTCGTTCGGGTAGTAGCCGGGCTCCCCGCAGACCATCAGCAGGTTGAGATCGGCGGTGATCTGATCGACGCCGACGCCGAACTCCTGCGCCAACTCCGAAATGGACACCCCCGGCCGCCGGGAGATGTACGGCACGAGGGCCAACATGCGGGACACCTGGTCGACGGCGGATTCCGCGCCGCGCCGCGCGGACGCGGCGGTCATCGCGCTGCCCCTGTCAGCAGGCTGCGAACGGCCTCGCGCAGCTCGGGCGGGTCGATCACCAGGACGTCCGCCCCGTGCCCGGCGATCCGGCGGGCCGTATCGCTGAGGGACGCGCACGGGATACGAACCTCGTCATATCCGTCATACCCGTCCGGTCCGGCCGCATGCAGGACCTGCGCGCCGCGACGCAAGCCCGCAGCCGTGCCGACGCGGATTCGGACGAGCGCGGCGGATGACGGCGAACTGTCCGCGTGCGCGGCGACGAACTGGCGGAGATCGATGCCGGGCGGAACGGCGACGGCACCGGACCGTCCGACGGCCGTGACGGCGCCGCTGATCCGGGACAGCCGGAAGGTGCGCGGCGCGTTGCGGTCGGTGTCGTGACCGACCATGTACCACACGCCCCGGTAGTTCACCATGCCCCACGGCTCGACGGACCGCGGCTCGCTGTGCGTGTCGGCCACGCCGCGATAGTCGAATCGCACGCCGCGCCGAGCGCGAATCGCTTGGTAGAGGTCGCCGAACGACGGTTCGCTGGTGCGCAACCGCGCCTGCAACCGTTGAAGCGGACTGTCCGGGTCGTCGGCGCCGCTTTTGTCGGCGTTACCGCTTCCGGTGGCCGATTCGGCGGCATCACGGACCTTCCGCAGCGCGGCGGACCCGGCGTCCGCAAGGACCGTCGTCTCCCACAACCGGGACGCGACCGCGAGCGCAGCCGCCTCGGCGGGGGTGAGCGTCAGCGGCGGCAGGGCGAAATCGGCGGGGCGGATGCGATACCCGTCGCCGGCGGCGTCGGTCTCGATCGGGATGCCGAGGTCGCGGAGTTCTTGTTTGTCACGTTCGAACATCCGGGCGAATGCCGCGTCACCCGCCGGCCCGCCCGGCGCGTCGCGATAGCCGGCGACGTGATCTCGGATCCACGCGGCGGTGCGGTAGTACCGGGAGTTGAGCAGCGCGATGACGAGGTCCAGCAGCCGCTCCGCCTTCGAGACGGGAACAGAGGTGGGCACGCGCCAAGCGTGCCATATCGCACGCTAGGCGCGTCACTACTCACATCGCGTCACATCGCGGTGCCGAATTGCTCGTTCGGCGCTCCGCTCGGCGGCCCTGCGGTGTTGCATTGTTCGCTCCGCGCTCCGCTCGGCGGCCCTGCGACTCCGTCGCGACGGGCCAGCCTCCCTCCGGCGTCGCTCACGGAAACGTCGCGACGGGCCAGCCTCCCTCCGGCCTCACATCGCGGAAATGAGGCGGTCGACGCGCTCGTCGACGGCCTCGAACGGATCCTTGAGCAGCACCGTGCGTTGCGCCTGATCGTTCAGCTTGAGATGGACCCAGTCGACTGTGTAGTCCCGGCCCGCGTCCTGTGCGGCGGCCACGAACGCTCCACGCAACCGGGCGCGCGTGCTCTGCGGCGGCGTATTGACCGCTTCCTCGATATCCGCATCCGTGACGACCCGCGCGATCTGCCCGCGCGCGGCGAGGAGCGAATACAGTCCGCGTCCGGGCCGTACGTCGTGGTATGTCAGGTCGAGTTGCGCGATGCGCGGGTGATCGAGCGTCAGGCCGTGCTTGGCGGCATAGGAGTCGATCAGCTTCTTCTTGATGATCCAATCGATCTCGGTGTCGACGCCGGACATATCGCCGGTCTCGACGGCGACCAAGACCCGCTCCCACAGATTGAGGACGTGGTCGGTGACCGGGTCGCTGCCGCGCCTGGCGACGAAATCCCGAACCCGTTGGTAATAGTCCTGCTGCGCGTCCAGCGCCGAGATGTGCCCGCCCCCGGCGAGCCGGACCGTCTTGCGGCCGGTGAGGTCCTGGGAGATCTCCCGGATGGCGCGAATGGGGTTCTCGAAGGTGAAGTCCCGCACGGGCACGCCCGCCTCGATCATCTCCAGCACCAGCGCGGCCGACCCGACCTTGAGCAACGTCGTGGCCTCGCTCATATTGGAGTCGCCCACGATGACGTGCAGCCGCCGGTACTTCTCCGCATCGGCATGCGGCTCATCGCGCGTATTGATGATCGGCCGGGATCTGGTGGTGGCGCTGGAGACGCCCTCCCAGATGTGGTCGGCGCGCTGCGAGAGGTGATACGCCGCCGAGCCGTGCGCGGTGGAGACGATTTTCCCTGCCCCCACGATCAACTGCCGACTCACCAGGAACGGGATCAGTCCCTCGGCGAGGGTCGAGAACTCACCGGTCCGGTGCACCAGGTAGTTCTCGTGGCATCCGTAGGAGTTTCCGGCGGAGTCCGTGTTGTTCTTGAACAGGTAGATGTCCCCGCCGATCCCCTCGTCGGCGAGCCGGGCCTCGGCATCGACCACCAGATCGTGCAGGATCCGCTCGCCCGCCTTGTCGTGCGCGACGAGTTCGAGGAGGTCGTCGCATTCGGCGGTGGCGTACTCCGGATGCGAACCGACATCCAGGTAGAGGCGAGAACCGTTGCGCAGAAACACATTCGAGGATCGTCCCCAGGAGACGACGCGACGGAAGAGGTAGCGGGCGACTTCGTCGGGTCCGAGGCGCCGCTGGCCGTGGAACGTACAGGTGATGCCGAATTCCGTTTCGATCCCGAAGATCCGCCGCCGCATATCCCTCAGCCTAGCGAGCCGCACCCCGGCGGCCGGAGCTATGCGTCGCCTGGCTCGTCCGACTCGGCGTTGTCGGCTGATCCGGAATTCTCGGGCGACGTCACGTTCTCGGCTGGCGCGGTACCGCCCGCGAGCGCCGCTGCGACCTCGACGTCGTCCAGCCGCCGGAATGTACGCCCAGTCGCCGCACGGTCCAGCACCGCGACCTCGAGTTGGTCTGCCCGCAGATCCCGCGGTGCACCCTCCCCGGCGGCGCCCAACGCCTTGACCGCCGCCGCCAACGCGGATTCGAGCGACCATCCCGAACGGAACGACTCCTCGAGCGCGGCCGCCACCGGCTCCGTTGACCCTCCCATCACGACGAACCGGGTCTCGTCGACGATCGATCCGTCATAGGAGATGCGGTAGAGCTGATCGGTGGCCTGGGACCGCGTTCCCGGTGCCGCCTCGGTGGGGTGGCCGTTCCCCGGGCGTGTGCCGACCTCGGCCACACAGAGCTCCACCTCGAACGGTTTCTGGTGCTCGGAGAAGATCGATCCCAGCGTCTGCGCAAACGCATTCGCGAGCCACCGGCCGGTGACGTCGCGCCGGTCGTAGGAATACCCCCGCACGTCCGCCAGGCGGATTCCGGCCGTCCGCAGATTCTCGAACTCGTTGTAGCGGCCGACGGCGGCGAAACCGATGCGATCGTAGATCTCGCTGACCTTGTGCAGGGTCCGCCAGTTGTTCTCGGCGACGAAGAGCACGCCGCCGGCATAGGTCGTCACCACCACGCTGCGCCCGCGGGCGATGCCCTTGCGCGCGTAGTCCGAGCGATCCCGCATGAACTGCTCGGGCGACGCGTAGATCGGCATAGTCATAGCGCTGTCACCGGTGGTCTCTCCTCGCGGGTGCGTCGTCCGCCGATCTCGTAAATGTCAGGAACATCGTCATACTCGATGCGTCACCCACCGGGGCGCACCCGTCGATCGGCGACGACCTGCTGCGCCACGGCACCGATCGCGTCGTCCGGCTGGCGCAGCGCACCGTCCGCGGTCGCGACCACCACCACCGGGTAGATCTTGCGGGACAGGTCGGGCCCGCCGGTGGCGGTGTCCTCGTCCGCGGCGTCATACAGCGCCTCGATCGCCGCGCGCACGGCTGCGTCGGCGGCGGCCTCCGGGTCGTGACGCTTCTTCAACGCGGATTTCGCGAAGACAGCCCCCGACCCGACGGCGTGGTAGGCGTGCTCCTCGTACAGCCCGCCCGCGATGTCGTAGGAGAAGATCCGACCGGCACCGTCCGTGGCACGGCGATCCAGGTCGTACCCGGCGAACACCGGCAGCACGGCCAGCCCCTGCATGGCGGCCGCGAGGTTGCCGCGGATCATCGACGCCATCCGATTCGCCTTGCCCGCCAACGACAGTCGGGTACCCTCGATCTTCTCGTAATGTTCGAGTTCCAGTTGGAAGAGGCGGACGAGTTCCAGTGCCACCCCGGCCGTCCCGGCGATCCCCACCATCGAGTGCGAGTCCGCGACGAAGACCTTCTCGATGTCGCGTTGCGCGATCATGTTGCCCATCGTGGCGCGCCGATCACCGGCCATCACCACGCCGTCGGCGAACGTCAGCGCGACGATCGTGGTGCCGTGCGGCAGTTCGGGCACGCGCCCCGGAACGGTCGATCGTGCGAGCAGCGTCGGTTCGGCCTTGGCGAGGAATTCGACGAACGATCCGATCCCTGGCGTGAGGTACGCGGACGGGACCGCGGCCGCAGGCCAATGCTGGTCAGTGGCCAAGGTCACTGGCCGCCCTTCTGGACGTACGCCCGGACGAAGTCCTCCGCATTCGATTCGAGGACGTCATCGATCTCATCGAGCAGATCGTCGGTCTCGGCGGCAAGCTTCTCCCTGCGCTCCTGACCGGCCGGCTCGGCCGCCGCCGCGTCGTCGTCATCGCCGCCGCCGTGGCGTGTGACCCGCTCCTGTGACATTCGAGTTCCTCTCGCTGCGCGCGGACACCTCGCCGCGCTGACCGCGTCAGCCGGCGCGGTATCCGGTCATCCAGCACCATGACGCCTGCCGTGGCACCTGCCGTGACACCGTCGACTCTACCCAGGCGGCTACGGCCGGGTGAGCGCGTCGACGAGTTCCGCGGCGTCGTGCACCGCGTCCATCAACGCACCGACGTTGCGTTTGGTTCCGCGCGTCGGTTCCAGCGTAGGGATGCGGACCAGCGAGTCGCGGCCGACATCGAATATGACGGAGTCCCAGGACGCGGCCGCCAGCCGGTCGCTGTACTCCTTCACGCACCGGCCCCGGAAATACGCACGCGTGTCCTCCGGGGGTTCGACCATCGCCCGCCGGACGGCGTCCTCGGTGACTAGGCGCCGCATCGACCCGCGGGACACCAGCCGGTTGTACAGGCCCTTGTCGAGTCGGACGTCGGAATACTGCAGGTCGACCATCGCCAGTCGCGGCGCCGCCCAGCCGAGTCCGTCCCGGGTCCGGAAGCCTTCCAGCAGACGGAGTTTCGCCGGCCAATCGAGTTGATCGGCCAGCTCCATCGGATCGCGTTCCAGCGCGTCCAGAACGTCGAGCCATCTCTGAAGGACGAGCGATGTTTCACGATCAACGTCATCGCCGTACCGATCCGCGACGAAACCGGCGGCCGCCTCGGCGTAGGCGCGTTGGATGTCCAGACCGCGGGCGGTGCGCCCGTCGGCCAGCGGAACCGCCGCCGCCAGCGACGGATCGTGCGAGATCGCGTGCACCGCCGCCACGGGCTGCGCCAGCGCCACCGACGGCAGCGGCCAGCCCTGTTCGATCATGGACAGCACCAGCGCCGTCGTGCCGACCTTCAGATAGGTGGCCAGTTCCGCCAGGTTCGCGTCACCGATGATCACGTGGAGTCGGCGGTATTTCCCGGGATCGGAGTGCGGCTCGTCGCGGGTGTTGATGATGCCGCGCTTGAGCGTTGTCTCCAGACCCACCTCGACCTCGATGTAGTCCGAGCGCTGGCCGAGCTGGAACCCGGCGGTCTGCCCGGCCGGACCGATACCGACCCGGCCGGCGCCGGTGATCACCTGCCGGGACGCGAAGAACGGCGTGAGGCCGGCTACCAGCACACCGAACGGCGTCTCGCGCAGGCACAGATAGTTCTCGTGCGTCCCGTACGAGGCGCCCTTCCCGTCGACATTGTTCTTGTAGAGGTGCAGCTGCTTCGCGCCGGGGACGGATCCGGCGAGGCGGGCGGCCTCCTCCATCACGCGCTCACCGGCCTTGTCGTAGATCACGGCGTCGGTCGGATTGGTGGCTTCCGGAGCGGAGAACTCGGGGTGCGCGTGGTCGACGTACAGCCTCGCGCCGTTGGACAGGATGACGTTGGCCGAACCGATGTCGTCGATATCGGGCTCCACGGCGGGGCCGAAGAGGCTGGACAGGTCGTAGCCGCGGGCGTCGCGCAGCGGCGATTCGACCTCGTAGTCCCACCGGGCGCGCCGGGCGCGCGGCGCGGCGACCGATGCGGCGTAGGCCAACACCACCTGCGTGGAGGTGACGACCGGGTTCGCCGACGGGTCGCCCGGCACGGAGATGCCGTATTCGACCTCGGTGCCGACGATGCGCCGTGCCGTCAGCCCGAGCGTGTCCGGACGTTGGTCGTTCCGATGGTCCGTGCCGGGTGCTGCGCCGTCGGTAGATGCTGCTCCATCGATCTCCACACCGACGAATCTAGCGGTCTCGGTGTCCGCCACCGTGCGGTCGGGGGCGCAGGGCCGAACAGGCGTCGTGCGCTACAGGTACTGGCCCGTGGAGGAGGCGGTGTCGATGGCGCGGGAGCCCTCGGACTGCTTGCCGGAGACAAGCGTCCGGATGTAGACGATGCGCTCGCCCTTCTTGCCGGAGATTCGCGCCCAGTCGTCGGGGTTCGTGGTGTTCGGCAGATCCTCGTTCTCCGTGAACTCGTCCGCGATCGCCGACAGCAGGTGCGCCAGTTGCAGCCCCTCACTGCCGGATTCGATGCGCGCCTTGATCGCCGACTTCTTCGCGCGATCCACGATGTTCTGGATCATCGCGCCGGAGTTGAAGTCCTTGAAGTACAGCACTTCCTTGTCGCCGTTGGCGTAGGTGACCTCCAGGAACCGGTTGTCGTCGTCCTCGACGTACATGCGCTCCACGGTGTGCTGGATCATCGCGGCGACGGTCGCCTCTCGGTCGCCGTCGAATTCGGCGAGATCGTCCGCGGAGAGCGGTAGGTCAGCCGTCAGGTACTTCGCGAAGATGTCGCGCGCCGCCTCCGCGTCCGGCCGTTCGATCTTGATCTTCACATCGAGCCGGCCCGGCCGCAGGATGGCCGGGTCGATCATGTCCTCACGGTTGGAGGCGCCGATTATGATGACGTTCTCCAACCCCTCCACACCGTCGATCTCGCTGAGCAATTGCGGCACGATGGTCGTCTCCACGTCCGAGGACACCCCGGAACCGCGGGTGCGGAAGACCGAGTCCATCTCGTCGAAGAACACGATCACCGGGGTCCCCTCCGAGGCCTTCTCCCGCGCCCGCTGGAAGATCAGCCGGATCGTCCGTTCCGTTTCGCCGACGTACTTGTTCAGCAGCTCCGGGCCCTTGATGTTCAGGAAGTAGCTGGTGACCTTCTCGCCGCCCCGCGCCTCCGCGACCTGCTTCGCCAGCGAGTTCGCCACCGCCTTCGCGATGAGCGTCTTGCCGCACCCTGGCGGCCCGTAGAGCAGCACGCCCTTCGGGGGGCGGAGCTTGTACTGCGCGAACAGTTCGGCGTGCAGGAACGGGAGTTCCACGGCGTCGCGGATCTGTTCGATCTGCCGGGTCAGGCCGCCGATATCGGCGTAGGAGACGTCCGGAACCTCTTCCAGGACGAGGTCCTCCACCTCGGCCTTGGGGATCCGCTCGTAGGCGTAGCCGACCTTGGTGTCGACGAGCAGGGAATCGCCGGGCTTGAGCGGCGACTCGAGCAGCGGTTCGGCGAGGTGCACGATCCGCTCCTCGTCGGCGTGCCCGACCACGAGCGCGCGGTCGCCGCCGATCAACTCGCGCAGCGACGCGACCTCCCCGGTGCGGTCGAATGCGGTGGCCTCGACAACCGTCAGCGCTTCGTTGAGCCGGAGCTGTTGGCCGCGGCGCAGCTCGCCGACCTCCACGGTCGGCGACACGGTGAGCCGCATGCGGCGCCCGCCGGTGTACACCTCGACCGTGCCGTCCGGCCCTGCCGCCAGGAACACTCCGTAGCCGCTGGGGGGCTGCGCCAGCCGGTCCACTTCCTCCCGGAGTTCCAGCAGTTGCGCGCGGGCCTCGCGGAGCGTGATGACGAGCTTCTCGTTCCGTTCCGCAAGCGCGTTGATACGCTCCTGCGCCTCGTCGAGCTGCCGCCGAAGTGGGTGTGGACCGCCACCGGCGACCGTGGAATCACTGTGGGTCACCTGGAATCCTCCCCTAGTCTCACCCGAATGCCCCCTCACGAACCTGCTCTCACCCTACTCGGGGGCGGCTCGCAGCTCGGGTCATCACGCCGGCCCGCGCGCCGTCATCGCATCGGCGTCGTCATCCGCCCATTGCGGTCGGACGCCGGTGCGGGCGCGGGGCCTGGACTCCGGGGGCCAGCCGACGCGTCGTGAGCAGGAATGCGGTGTGCGCGATCATCCGGTGTTCCGGCCGCACGGCGAGGCCGACCAGGTGCCACGGCCGTTGCAGCGTCTCCCAACCCTCCGGCTCGGTGAAGCCGCCGTGCTCGCGCAGCTCCTCCGCGATCCGCGACAGCTGCGTCGTGGTGGCGACGTAGACCACCAGCACGCCGCCCGGCACCAGACAGCGCGAGACCATCTCGATCATGGTCCAGGGTTCGAGCATGTCGAGCACGATCCGGTCGACCAGCCCGTCGAAACCGGCGGCGTCCCCGGATCGCAGCTCCCAGGTCGCGGGCACGGAACCGAAGAACTGCTCCACGTTCCGCCTGGCATAGACCTCGTGATCCGGCCGGATCTCGTAGGAGATCACCGAACCGGTCGGCCCCACGGCGCGCAGCAACGAGCAGGTCAGCGCGCCGGAACCCGCGCCCGCCTCGAGAACCCGAGCGCCGGGAAAGATATCGCCCCAGGCGATGATCTGTGCGGCGTCCTTGGGATAGATCACGGCCGCACCGCGCGGCATCGACAGCACGTAGTCCGTCAGCAGCGGACGCAGCGCGAGGTAAGGCGTCCCGTTCGCGGACTGCACGACGATGCCCTCCGGCCGGCCGATCAGGTCGTCGTGGGCTAGCGCGCCCTTGTGCGTGTGGAAGGTGCCACCCTGCTCCAGGACGACGGTGTGGTGCCGGCCCTTCGCATCGGTGAGCTGCACCCGTTCGCCGGGGGCCAGCGGACGCATACCCCCCGCGGGTACCGTCGCCGAATCGGGGCGGGCGCCGGCCTCCGTCATATCAGTGACCCTTTCCTGTCAACGGCGCTGCCGCTCAATCTGGACGCCGGCGGTGCGGGCCGGCGCTCGCACGGTCGATATCGGCGCGCGTCACCACGCCTCGTACGGTCCCGTCCTCCCCCAGCAAGGCGATGAAGGGCAGCTGCATTTCGGCGACGCGTTCAATGACGTCGCGCGGGTCCTCGCGGGGCGACACGATCATCCCAGGTTCCAGCGGGGTCACCGCCGCCCATGACGCTGTGTCGGGGCCGGGCACTGCGGGGGCCGCCACGCGGCTCCGGTCCACGACGCCGACGGCACGACCGTCGGAGGCCGTCACCACGACGACGATATCGGCCGGGAGCGCGAGCGCCGCCGCCAGCGGCTCCGTCACGGCCATCGGGACCACGCGGCGTGCCACGGCGGACAACGGCATCCCCGACGGCCACCCCCGAGCCGCGGTGGACGGGCGTTCCGCCCACGCCCCCGCGGCGACGAACGCCGCCATCACGAGCACGATCGCGGCCTGCAGGAGGCCGGGACGGGTGCCGGATCTCAGGAACAGGCCGGCCCAGACGATGAGCGCCGCCGCCACCAGGAACCCGCCGGCGACGCCGACGATGGTGCCGGCGCGCCGCCGCCGCGAGACCTTCCAGATCAAGGCCCTGGTCACCCGGCCGCCGTCGAGCGGCAGGGCCGGCAGGATGTTGAACACGGCCACGATGGCGTTCGCAACTGCCAACTCGATCAGGATGAGCCAGCCGATGGTCCGCACTTCGGTCACGCCCATCAGCAGCCAGCAGCCCACGGCCAACAGTGCGGACACGGCCGGCCCGGCGCCGGCGATCAGGGCCTCCTCGGTGGCCGACGCCGGGGACCGCTCGAGCTCTGACACGCCCCCGACCAGGTACAGCCGCACCTCGCGGACGCCGATGCCGAACACCCGTGCCACCAGGCAGTGCCCGAGCTCGTGCGCGAGGACACTCAGCGCCAGCAGCACCGCCAACGCGACGGACACGACCGCGGCACCGAGCGAGGTGATCCGTGGGATCAGTTGCAACACCACGGGAGTCGCGAGCGCGACGATCAACACCACTGATAGGAACCAGGACGGGGCGACGACGATGTCGATGCCGGCGATGCGCGCCAGCCGCACCGCGCCGACACCGGCCGGCCGCTGCCGCCGCTTGGTACGTTCGCCGACCGCCACGTCTCGAGGGTAGTGGGCGGCGCGCCGCGACCCGCGCTGTCGGTACTAACTCCTACGGTGGTCGTGATGGACGAACACATGACGCCGACAACGCGCACCGTGGCGACGGACGACGACTCGGCGCACACGGCCGGGCCGGGACAGCCGATCCAGGCGAGACAGGCGGCGGGGCCGGCTGCCCCGCGGGCGCTCTCGCCGTCTCGCGCGAACGATTTCAAGTCCTGCCCACTCAAGTTCCGCTATCGCACCATCGACCGAATCCCGGAGCCGCCCTCCGCGGCGGCCGCACGCGGCACGCTGGTGCACGCCGTCCTGCAGTACCTCTTCTCCCGGGCCGCCGCGGAACGCACCGAGGCAACAGCCGCCGCGGCCGTCCCGCGGCTGTGGACGGATCTGGTTCGGGGCGATCCGGATCTCGCGACGCTGCCGGAGGCCATCGACCTCGACACCTGGTTCGGTGCCGCCCGCGAGCTTCTTGGCCGGTACTTCTCGATGGAGGATCCGGCTCGCCTGGAGCCCGACGCATGCGAGCTGCGCCTCGAGGTGACGCTGCCCGACGGTGTACCGACGCGTGGTTTCGTCGACCGGTTGGACGTGAGTCCGGGCGGGCTGATCCGCATCGTCGACTACAAGACCGGGAAGGCGCCGCCCGCGGCGTACGCGGACGACGCACTGTTCCAGCTCAAGTTCTATGCGCTCATGCTGTATCGCCTACGCGGCGTGATCGCGGCGCGGCTGCGGCTCATGTACCTCGGCGACGGACGACTGCTGGAATACACGCCGGATGCGGCCGGCCTGGAATCGTTCGAACGCAGCGTGGTCGCGCTGTGGCGCGCCATCGAACGCGCATCGGCGTCCGGGGATTTTCCCCCACGACGCAGCAAATTGTGCGACTGGTGCTCGTTCCAGCCGCTGTGCCCCGCGTTCGGCGGCACGCCCCCGCCGTACCCCGTGAGCCCCAGCGATGCTGCGCGTCCCGGTGATGTCGTCCGTCCGGCCGATCCGGTGCGTCCCGGCGACTGAGGCCATCCCGGCCGCACCGGGGCTCATCAACCGGATTAGGGTCCTGGGTGTGACGGCCGCTTCCACCGTGCCCACCCCCCGCGCGTACTACGAGCCGCTGGGCGCCGGACGCTTTCGGTCCACCGTGCATGCGCAGGGGGCCTGGGCGCAGGAGCACCAGCACATGGCGCCGGTGTCGGGGCTGCTGGTTCGCGCCATCGAACAGTGCGCGCCGCGGGACGATCTGCTCGTCTCCCGGGTGGCGTTCGACATCCTCGGCGTGATCCCCACCGGCGAGGTCGAGGTCCGCGCCTCGGTGATCCGGCCCGGCCGCACCATCGAGTTGGTCGAAGCGGAGATGACGGCCGGCGGCCGGGTCGTGGTGCGCGCGACGGCGTGGCGGCTGGCCACGTCCGACACCAGCGAGATTGCGGGCAGCTTCGTCGATGTGCTTCCCGGGCCGGATCACGGCGCCCCGTGGCACGGCACCGGAATCTGGGGCGGCGGGTTCATCCGCACGCTGGATTTCCGCGTTCTTCCGGGGTGGAAACCCGGACGCGGCCGGGTGTGGATCCGCACGGACGTGGACCTCGTCGATGGCGCGCCGTCATCGACCCTGGCGAAGTACTTCAGCCTCATCGATACGGCGAACGGGATCGCCGTGCGCGCGGATCCGGCGACGTTGCTCTTCCCGAACACGGATCTGACGGTGCACCTGGTGCGCCGGCCGGTCGGCCCGTGGGTGGGATTCGACACCACCGTCTCCTTCGGGGCGGACGGTATCGGGCTGACATCGTCGGTGCTGCATGATGTTTCGGGCCCGGTCGGCCGCGCCGCGCAAACCCTCACGCTGCGGCCGATCGGCACCGTCCGCCCGCCGCCGGAGGCACCGTTCGCCACCTGAGCGGGCTGTATCCGGCTACAGCCGGCACGACCGGATGTCGGATGCCAGAATCGCCTTCGCGCCGAGGGCGGCGAGCGCGTCCATCACCGGATTCGCCTCCGCGCGCAGCACCATCGCACGGACCGCGACCCACTCGGGGTCGCCGAGCGGCGACACGGTCGGCGACTCCAAGCCCGGCGTGATCGCACTCGCCTCGTGCAGCAGCGCCCGCGGGCAGTTGTAGTCGAGCATCAGGTACTGCTGCGCGAACACGACGCCCCTCAGCCGGTCGACCACCTGCGCGGCGGCCGGGCTGAGCTCGGCGTCGCTGCCGCGCGCGATCACAATCGCCTCGGACTCGCAGATCACCGCACCGAACGGCACCAGCGCGTGCTGTTGCAGAGTGCGGCCGGAACCGACCACGTCGGCGATCGCGTCGGCCACACCGAGTTGCACGGAGATCTCCACCGCGCCGTCGAGCCGGATGACCTGCGCCGTGACGCCGTGCTCGCGGAGGTAGCCGGTGACGATGTTCTCGTAGGCGGTGCCGACGCGCACCCCTTGCAGGTCCGCCACCGCCCAGTCCCGTCCCTCCGGCGCGGCGAAACGGAAGCTGGACTGGCCGAATCCGAGCCCGAGCACCTCCCGCACCGGCGCCTCCGAGTCGATGGTCAGGTCCCGGCCGGTGATGCCCAGGTCGAGATCGCCGGACCCGACGTAGACCGCAATGTCCCTGGGGCGCAGGAAGAAGAACTCGACCCCGTTCGCCGAGTCCAGGACCGTCAGGTCCCGGCCGTCATGCCGCCCTCGGTAGCCCGCCTCCCGGAGCATCTCGGCGGCGGACTCGGACAACGTGCCCTTGTTCGGAACGGCGACTCGCAACATGGTGTGTCCTTCGTGGGTGATGGCCTGGTAGCTCATGGCTTGCTAGCTGACGACACTGCGGGTGGTGATTTCTGCGGGTGGTGGCTTCTGGGGGTGTGAAGGCCCGGCTGGCCATAGGTTTCGCCTATGACGACGTTCGCCGCAGCCAACCGCGGGATGCTCGTCGACGAACGGGATCACGGCCGCGGTGGCGCCGACACCCCGCCGGGGCGGCGACCGACGCGGCGGGAGGTGCTCCGCGCGGCCGCCTACAGATGCCGGTAGACCTGCTCCAGGCCGATGCCGCGGCCGATCATGATGACCTGCATGCGGTAGATCAGCTGCGACAGTTCCAGAGCGAGCGCGTCGTCGTCCTCGTGTTCAGCGGCGAGCCAGACTTCGCCGGCCTCCTCCAAGACCTTCTTGCCCTGCGCGTGGACGCCCGCGTCCAACGCCGCCACGGTGCCGGACCCGGCCGGCCGGGTGGCCGCGCGGTCCGAGAGCTCCGCGAACAGGCTGTCGAAGGTCTTCACGACATGCCATTCTTCCATCCCGCACGCCGTAGGCTCACAGCACCATGTCCGCACCCACCCCCGCGTCTGCCATCGGAGATGACGGTGTTTTGAACCGCGTGCGGGCCCGGACCACGTTCGCCGGCCTCACGATGATGTGTGTCACCGCCCTGTTCGCGCTGACGGGCTGGGTGTGGCCGGCATGGCTCGCCGGCGGGCCGGGCATGGCGATCGGCGTCGTGGTGGTGGGTGCTGTCGGTGGCCTGGGGCTCGTGTTGCTGCGTCGAGCCCGTCTCTGGGGCGTGGCGGCCGTGCGTGCTTCCTCCTGGGCGGGCGACCTCGGCGGTCCGGGATGGGTGAAGGCCGTGTGCGGGCAGGCACGGCCGATGCGGCGGAACTCGGGCCCACCGATGCTGCGCCGAGTCAGCAAGCACGCGCAGATTGTGCTGCCGCTGAGGGCGCAATCGGGTCCGCTCTCCGCGGGCGAAGCCGTCATGGTCCATGCCAGAGCGGATGCCCTGGCGCCCACGCGCGACGACGATCTGTTGGTCTACGCCGTCACGGCGCGCGGCCCGATCCTGATCGGTCGGCCGGCCGACGGCGTGCTCTTCGTCGCGGATCGGTGGACCTTCGCGGCACTGTGAGGCCGGGCGCGGCGCCTTGCGGATGGTTCCGGCGCTACCGGAGCTTGGCCGCGCGCCGACGCGCCTTCGCCATCGCCTTGCGTCGCTCGGCATCCTGCTCCGCCGCGGCGGCCGCGGCCTCCTGGGCCTCCCGCCCGTCGGGCGTCGCGCCCTCCCCCGCCTGGGCCGCGCCGTTCAGGTGAACAGAGCCATTGACATGAACGGCGCCATTCGTGCTCGCGCCGGCGTCGCCGGCTCCGGCTCCATTGAAGTCCCCCGGCTGCTGCCGCCCGGGCACGTGCCCGCGCCCCGCGAGGATCGGCGCCAGGAACTGCCCGGTGAACGAGTCCGGGTGCAGCGCAACGGCTTCCGGGGTCCCGGTGGCGATCACCCGGCCCCCGCCCGCACCGCCCTCCGGGCCCATGTCGATGATGTAGTCCGCGCACTTGATCACGTCGAGGTTGTGTTCGATCACGATCACCGTGTTGCCCTTGTCGACCAGCCCGTTCAGCACCCCGAGCAGCTTCTCGACATCGGCGAAGTGCAGGCCGGTGGTCGGTTCATCCAGGATGTAGACGGTCGATCCGGTGGAGCGCTTCTGCAGCTCGCTGCCGAGCTTCACGCGCTGCGCCTCTCCCCCGGACAGCGTCGGCGCGGGCTGCCCGAGCCGCACATAACCGAGGCCGACGTCGACGAGCGTCTTCAGGTGCCGGTGGATGGCGCCGATCGGCCGGAAGAACTCCTCGGCCTCCTCGATCGGCGTATCGAGCACGTCGGCGATCGTCTTGCCCTTGTAGCGCACCTCCAGCGTCTCGCGGTTGTACCGCGCCCCCTTGCACACCTCACACGGCACGTAGATGTCCGGCAGGAAGTTCATCTCGATCTTCAGCGTGCCGTCCCCGGCGCAGGCCTCGCATCGCCCGCCCTTCACATTGAACGAGAATCGCCCCTGCTGGTAGCCGCGCACCTTCGCCTCGGTGGTGGATGCGAACAGTTTGCGGATGTGGTCGAAGACGCCGGTGTAGGTGGCTGGGTTGGAGCGCGGCGTCCGGCCGATCGGCGACTGGTCGACACCGACCATCTTGTCCACCGAGTCGAGCCCGGTCACCCTGGTGTGCCGGCCGGGCACCATCCGGGCACCGTTCAACCGGTTCGCCAGCACCGCGTGCAGGATGTCGTTGACCAGCGTGGACTTCCCGGATCCGGACACCCCGGTTACCGCCACCAGACAGCCGAGCGGGAACGCGACGTCGATGTTCTTCAGGTTGTGTTCCCGGGCGCCGACCACGGTGAGCATCCGCTTCGGGTCCACCGGCCGCCGCGTCGCGGGGACGGGGATCGACCGGCGCCCGGAGATGAACGCGCCGGTCGCCGACTCCGGCGAGGCGGCCAGCTCGTCGACGGTGCCCGACACCACCACGCGCCCGCCGTGCTCGCCGGCTCCCGGGCCGATGTCGACCACATGGTCCGCGGCGCGGATCGTGTCCTCGTCGTGCTCGACCACGATCAGCGTGTTGCCGAGATCCCGCAGCCGCGTGAGGGTCTGGATCAGCCGGTGGTTGTCCCGCTGGTGCAGGCCGATCGACGGCTCGTCCAGCACGTACAGCACGCCGACCAACCCGGAGCCGATCTGCGTCGCCAGCCGGATCCGCTGCGCCTCGCCGCCGGACAGCGTCGCCGCCGCGCGATCCAGCGAGAGATAGTCGAGGCCCACGTCCAGCATGAAGCCCAGCCGCGCGTCGACCTCCTTGAGCACCCGGGCCGCGATCATCGACTCGCGCTCAGACACCAGCAGTTTCGGGAAGTAGGCCGCCGCCTGTCGGATGGACAGCGCCGCGACCTGCGCGATGTTCAGCGGACCCATGGTCGGGTGGTCCAGCGTCACGGCGAGCACCTCGGGTTTGAGCCGCGTCCCGTGACAGGCTGGGCACGGCACGTCCCGCATGTAGCCCTCGTAGCGTTCCCGTGCCCACTCCGAGTCGGTCTCCGCGGCCCGCCGCTCGATGAACGGGATCACGCCCTCGAAGTCCGCGTAGTAGGACCGCTGCCGGCCGTACCGGTTGCGGTAGTTCACGTGCACCTGCACGTCGGTCCCGTTCAGCACGGCCTTGCGGACCTTCGCGGGCAGCTTGTCCCACGGCGTATCGAGGGAGAAGCCCATCTGCCCGGCCAGGCCGTCTAGCATCCGCACGAAGTAGTCCGAGGTAGTGCCCCGCGACCACGGGTGGATCGCCCCTTCGGCCAGCGACAGCTCCCCATCCGGCACGATCAGGTCCGGGTCGACCTCCTTGCGCATGCCGAGGCCGGTGCACTCCGGGCAGGCGCCGAACGGCGAGTTGAACGAGAACGACCGCGGCTCCAGCTCGTCGAGCGCCAGCTGGTGATCGTTGGGGCAGGCCAGCCGCTCCGAGAAGCGCCGTTCCCGGGCCGGATCCGCCTCGTCCACGTCGACGAACTCCAGGATCACCACCCCATCGGCCAGCTTCAACGCCGTCTCCACCGAGTCGGCGATCCGCTGCTGCGCGGACGCCTTGTTCACGAGGCGATCCACGACCACCTCGATGGAGTGCTTCTCCTGCTTCTTCAGCACCGGCGGCTCTGCCAGCGTGTGCACCACGCCGTCGACGCGAGCTCGCGAATACCCTTGCGCCTGAAGGGATTCGAAGAGGTCGACGTACTCGCCCTTGCGCTCACGGATCACCGGTGCGAGCACCTGGAAGCGAGTGCCCTCCGGCATCTGCCGCACCCGGTCCACGATCTGCTGCGGGGTCTGCCGGGCGATCGGCTCGCCGCATTCCGGGCAGTGCGGGTGGCCGATCCGTGCGAAGAGCAGCCGCAGGTAGTCGTAGATCTCGGTGATCGTGCCGACCGTCGACCGCGGGTTGCGCGAGGTGGACTTCTGGTCGATGGACACTGCCGGCGACAGGCCCTCGATGAAGTCGACATCGGGCTTGTCCATCTGGCCCAGGAACTGCCGCGCGTATGACGACAGCGATTCCACGTACCGTCGCTGCCCCTCCGCGAAGATGGTGTCGAACGCCAGCGACGACTTGCCCGACCCGGACAGCCCCGTGAACACGATGAGGGAGTTCCTCGGCAGTGTCACGTCGACGTTGCGCAGGTTGTGCTCACGCGCACCGCGCACTATCAGCTGCTGATCGCTCACGATGACCCATGCTATGCGTGCCCACCGACAGCCCCGAATCCGCGCAGGTTGCGTCCCCGTCCGCCGGGGATGCGAGTATGACGATGTGTCCGCGCATCGCCCCGATCCGATCCGCTGGGGCCTCGTCGGGTACGGGCCCGGCGGGCGAACCTTCCATGCGCCGCTCATCGCCGCGGCGGGCGGAATCGATCTGTGCGCGGTCGTCACGACGGACCCGGAGCGGCGCGCCGCGGTCGCCCGGGATCATCCGGGGGCGATCTGTGTGTCAAGCCTCGCCGATCTGCCCGCGCTCGGCGTCACCGCGGTGACGATCTCCACGCCCCCAGCGACCCATGTGCCGCTCGCGCTCGCCGCGATCGACCTGGGGTTGCACGTCGTGGTGGACAAGCCGTTCGCGCTCACCGCCGCCGAGGCGACCGCGGCGGGCGCGGCCGCGCAGGCCGCACACGTCGTGCTCGTGCCGTACCAGAACCGTCGCTGGGACGGCGATTTCCGCACGGTCACGGCGCTGACGCGCGCCGGCCGGCTCGGTGCGGTGCATCGCTTCGAGTCCCGGCTGGACCGCTGCCGCGCGGTGAAACCCGGTTGGTCGTCGGACGTCTCGGCCGGCGGCGGCCTGCTGCTGGACCTCGGACCGCACCTCGTCGACCAGGCGCTGCAGCTCCTCGGCCCGGTGCGCACCGTCCATGCCTGGCTGGACACGGTTCGCGACGGCGCAGCCGCCGAGGACAGCGTCATACTCGATCTGGCGCACGACGGTGGCGCGCACAGCACTCTCGTCGCGTCCCTCGCGGCACCCGCGCCCGGGCCGCGATTCCTGGTGCAAGGGTCGCGGGCTGGCCTGCGCATCGAGGGTTTCGACGGGCAGGAGGCGCAGCTCAAGGCAGGGCTCTCACCGGCAATGCCGGGTATCTCGTGGGGCGTCGATGACGAGCGGAGCGCCCGGCTGTTCGAGGCGGACGGCGGCGCGGTGGACCTGCCTCTCGAGCGCGGCCGATGGGACACGTTCTATCCGGCGGTGGCGTCGGCGATCACGGACGGCACTCCCCCGCCCGTCGTTACCTCGGATGCAGTAGCGACCGCCCGTGTGATCGATGCGGCTCGGGCGTCGGCGCGAACCGGACGTGATGTTCCTCTGGGCGGCGAGTCGTCATCCGGGTGATTTTCCGACCCGCGGCGTGGCGGAGGTTGTCGCGACCGGGAGTTGTCGCTACAGTGGCATTACTAACGCATTACCAATGTTGGCAATCACATGACGGTCACCTGGTAGTGCGCGAGGCAGACTGTAAGGCGGCTGTGAGGGCGTACACGGCTGCTATCCCGCGGTGACGGGGCTGGCGATTCCGCTGGCCCCGTCACTGATTTTTTCTGGCTCTCACCAGCTCGTTCCAAGGGCATCCGTGCAGGTCAGCCAGTATCTGCGGGCGTGTCTGGCAGCGCGCGTCGGAGTCGCCGGATAGTGTCTGGCACATGAGCAAGACCACCGACTACACCGGGCACGTCGATTCCGGTGGCGACCCGGCTGTGCGCGTGCTCGGCGACATCACCGTCACGAAGCTCTCCGTCGGGCCGATGGATAACAACGCCTACGTGCTCACCTGCGCGGGCACCGGCTCGTCGCTGCTCATCGACGCCGCGAACGACGCGGAGTGGATCATCGGGCTGCTGAGTAGCGATCCGCGGCATCGCTCGCTCGCCAGCATCGTGACCACCCACCGGCATGCGGATCACTGGCAGGCGCTCGCGGAGGTCGTCTCGTCGACCGGTGCGCCGGTCCTCGCCGGTGCCGAGGATGCGGCGGGGTTGCCCGTGCCCGTAGATGTGCCGCTCCGGCATGGCGATACGGTGCCGTTCGGCGATTGCGTGCTGGAGGTGATCGCGCTCCGCGGCCACACGCCCGGCTCCGTCGCGCTGCTCTACCGCGAGGCCGGGGGCGGGGCGCATCTGTTTACCGGGGACTCCCTCTTCCCCGGCGGGCCGGGGCGAACGACGTCACCGACGGATTTCACCTCGCTCATGGACGATCTCGAAGCTCGCGTCTTCGGCCTGCTGCCCGACGACACCTGGGTCTATCCAGGCCACGGCGACGACACCACCCTCGGCACCGAGCGCCCCCACCTCCCCGAATGGCGCGCCCGCGGCTGGTGAGCCGGGCTCGTCATCGGGTGCGGCCCATCATCGGTATGCCGGTGGCGACCGTACGCAGGTGACGACTACGACGACGTTCCATAGACTGTTGTGAGTATCGTCGGCAAGTGGCGGGAGGTGTGCGATGACGGGTACGTCGGTCACGGTGGAGATTCCGCCGGGATTGGACTCCGCCCGGACCCGCCGCTGGTTGGAAGAGATCCTGGGTGAACGGGCGACCATTGCCCGCCTGCGCGCCGAGATCGGCGGACAGGACCAAGCACCGGGGCCGGGTGTCATGGCCCAGATCGGCCGGCTCGAGGCTGCCTGGCGGGATATCGAGAAGCGTTACGGCCTGCTCAGCGCAGACGATCTGGTGCGCATGGCCGGCGCCACGCCCGCATCGCTGCGGACCTGGGTGCACAATCAACGGCGGCGGCACGGGCTGCTCGCGGTGCGCCGAGGCGGCCGAAACGTCTTTCCGGGATTCCAGTTCACGAGGACGGGAAGCCCCAAGCCCTGGCTGCGCGAGATCACCGAACCGTTGCTCGCCGCCGGCTGGTCGGAAGAGTCGGTGCTCCTGTGGCTCGCTGCGCCGACGGGTTGGCTGTCCGGCCAGGCACCGCTCGACGTTGTCGATACGGAACTCGATCGCGTGCGTCGTGCGGCAGCCGCGGCTGCGGCCGGGCCGGTCGGGTGACCGTTCCCTCTCCGCCCCGTCCGCTCCGCCCCCTACACGCGCTGCTGCCGGAGGGCAGCGTGCTCTACCGGGTGCATCGCACATCCCACGGCGGCATCGACGATCCAGGAAACCGGTTCAACCCCGGGATCGGTGGCCCTACGAGGTGGGCCTTCTTCGGCCGGCCGATCGTGCCGGTTCTCTACGCGGCGGCATCGCCCGAAGCGGCGGTGTTCGAGACCCTGCTGCACGACGCGGTTCCCGGTTCGGTGGTCCCGGCCGCCTACTACCGCTCGACCGTCTTGACCGTGCTGCACACGGTTCGCGACCTGCCTCTCGGCCAATTCCACTCCGCGGGGCTGCGCAAGCTGGGCCTGCACGCGGCCGACCTCACCGACACCGCCGCCGAGACGTACCCCGCAACGATCGAATGGGCACAGGCGATACACACGGACACCGATCTGGCCGGCATCGAGTGGATGTCTCGCCAATACAACAGTGTCGCTTGTCTGGTGCTGTTCGAAGGCCCGGGGCGGGCAAGCGCCCGCGACCTCGTCCCGGCGCCCGACGATCCCGCCGGCCGGAACTTCGCGCTGCCCCACGACCAGGAGTGGTTGGCCGCGCTCGCCGCCAGAGCGGACATCACCATCGAGGTGTAGCGCTGATCCGCCACTCGCAATGGGGCGCGGCGGCGACAAACTCCTGGCCGCCCAACAAGCACAACAATCAGCTGGCGGCGCGCATTCATACATGTAGTAGCCGGGATCGGTCGCGATGCCGTGAGGCAGTTTCTATCGGGTTCCATCGAGTTCCATTGAGTTCTGCTGAGTTTCATCGAGCGCGCGAGGGGCGGGAGGGCCGACCGCATGACGTTCGACGAGTTCGCGGCCTCCGAACTGCCGGCGCTGGCAAGGTACGCCCGGACGTTGACCGGCGACCGCCAGCACGCGCACGACGTCCTCGCGGAAGCCCTGGTGACGGCCCACCTGCGCTGGCACAAGATCGGTGCCATGCAGCATCCGGCGGCCTACGTACGCCGTATCGTGACCACCACCTTCCTCGGGGAGAAGCGACGCTGGTCCACGCGACATGTCGTTCTCACCCCTACCGGCGAACTACCGGAGGCCGCGAGCCCGGACCGCGCCGGGAACGTGGACGACCGTGACGAGCTTCGCAGCCTCCTTGCGTCGCTACCGCGCCAGGTTCGGGCCGCCATCGTGATGCGCTACTACCTCGGCCTCGCGGACCGGGACATCGCCGCGGAGCTGGGGTGCGCCGAGGTGACGGTCCGCTCGTACATCTCGCGCGGCATTGCAACCCTCCAGGTCGCCGGCAGCGGCGGAGCCGATGCAAGTGCCGACGCACGACCCGGCGCATCGTCCGCGAACCGAGCCGCCGTCGAACGGAGAGCTGTTCGATGAATATCAGCGATCTGCACGGGGAACTCGCGGAGCAATCGGCCGATGCGCCCGACCTGGCCGCCGTCCGGTCGGACGTCGACGCGATGCTCGCGCGGAGGACGCGCCGGCACCAGGCCCGGGTGATCATGGCGGTAGCCGCCGCCGTGGTGGTCCTGATCGGCGGCGTCACCGCCGGAACGCGACTTCTGGTGCCGCATCCGACCCATCCATCCGGCCCGGCGTCAGGCCCGGCATCAGTGTCAACGCACGCTGGTACTCCGACCGCAGGTACCGGGTCGCTGTCCACGCCCACGGGCACGGCGAGCACAGAGTCGCCCGGCGCATCGCCGACCCAGGCCACGACCGACACCGCGCCGGCCGTGCCCACCAGGCCGACCGAACTCGGCAAAGCGTCGGGCGTGCTTGCTGTCGCCGGCCCATTCGAGCTGTCGGTGCCGTTTGCGCTCACCCCCCCGGCAACCGGCCGCGCCGATCTGGGGTGGTCGGCATCACCTCACTCGGGGCTCGTTTCGGTGGGGCTTCCGGGCTACGTCCCTATCCCGCAAGACGCTGCCAAGCCCGACGAATGGGTCGGCGGGAGCATCGACTACGGACCCGAAGTTCCGCCGCCACCGACCGGCGCGCGAACGATCACGGTCGGGGGGCACGTGGCTACCACGTGGACGGATCCGGAATCGGGGTCGCCGAGCCAGACCACATCGATTTCATGGGCGCTCCCCGACGGCACGAAGATCCGCGCCAGCTCGAACCGCAAGGACGTGGCGGCCGTCATAGCAGGGATGGTCGTCGACAAGCCGTCGACGGTCACCGTTCCCGCCGGGGCGACGATACTTCCGCCCGGCCTGACGTTCGCGCATGCAGAATTCGGGATGACAGTGTCCCGCACCCAGCCCGATCGTCTGACCGCGGACAGGTCGCAGATCGTCGTGTTCTGCTCATCCGGAACGGAGCCGGGCACCGAATTTGACTCCCCGGACTGCCTCTCGACAAGCCGCCTACCGAACGCCGACGCGGCGGAGGCCGCGACGCACCCGGGATTCAGCGACTGGGCCGTAGCGATCGTTCATGGCAGGACCGTGTACGTGTCTCCGGACGGACGCGCCGTCGGCGGCACGAATGCGAGCGGCGATTGGGATGAGGTCATTGCGGGGAGCGCTCTACCGGTGACCCCCGCCGATGCGGCGGAAATGCTCGTCGAGCTTTCGCCGTAGCCGGCCCCGTCGGTTCGATGGAGCAGTCGTCCCCCTGCCGTAGGCCTGTTCAGGTTTCGCAAACCGTGCCCGGTGCCCACGATTCGTGCTCAGTCGGGTTTGCGTGTCGCTGCGCGTTCGACGAGCCATTGGAACAAGGTGAGCCGGTCGTGCATCATCTCCGGGTGCCACTGGACGCCGATCGCATCGGCGCCGTCGACTTCGATCCCCTCGGTCACGCCGTCATCGGCGGATACACTGACCAGCACGCCCTCGCCGGGCCGGTCGACGGCCTGGTGATGGAAGCTGTTCACGAAGGTCTCTGCGCCGAGCAGGCTGTGCAGCCGCGAGCCATCGCGAATCGTGACTCGATGAGTCGGGTGATGCGCCGGATAGCCGAGGAAGGAATGGCTCTGGCCGCCGTCGGCGGGCAGGTGGCGGACCAGGGTCCCACCGAGTGCGACGTTCAGCACCTGGCACCCACGGCAGATGGCGAGGATCGGTACGCCACGGGCGAGAGCGCCGGTGATCAGGTCGATCTCGTGCTGGTCGCGGTCCGGGTCGATATCCGTGGACATCGGCCCGGGGGTGGAACCGTATCGCCGCGGGTCCACATCGCCGCCACCGACCACCACCAGCCCGTCGATCGCTTCCAGAACGCGTTCGGCCGCTCCCGCCCGAACGAGGTGCACAGGCACCCCGCCTGCATCGGCGATTCGTTCCGCGTACGCGGAAATCGCGGTGTCCATGGACATGTGACGCAGCACGGCGGGCGCGCCCGCGAGGGACCCGAGGGAGGTGCGGCCGCCGGTGATGCCGATCAGCGGGGCGGACATCAGATCGGCCAGCTCGGGTCGTCGACGCCCGTCATGCGGGCGCCGGTGAACAGCCGGAACGATTCCTCGCTGCCGTGGCCGCCGACACCGCTGAGGCCGAAGAAACTCTGCTCGGCGTCGGGCGCGAGGTTCAGCAGACTGGTGCCGTTGATCTTCACCTCGCCCACGCGCAACCGGCGACCGACCTCCAGCGCGCGAGATTCCTTGGCGCCGAAAACATATCCGGCGAGGCCGTACTGGGAATCGTTCGCCAGGGCCACGGCCGTCCGATCGTCGGCCACGGGTATGACGATGACGACCGGCCCGAAGATCTCCTGCGCTGAGCCGTCATGCTCGGCTCCGGTCACCACGGTGGGAGCGAAGAAGCACCCGTTGTCCTCCGGGGCGGGCATGGCCGCTGTCGCGGTCGCGCCGGCGGCTACCAGCGCGCCGACCTGACTGCGCACCTTGTTCAGGTGGGCCCGGTGCGACAGCGGGCCGAAGGTGGTGGTGTCGGAGAGCGAGGAACCCATGGTCTCCTGACGCATGCGGGCGAGCATCGCAGCGACGAGATCGTCATGCAAGGCTTTCGGGACGTACACCCGGCGTGGGGCCTCGCACCACTGCCCGTTCAATTTGACGGCACCCGGGACCAGTTGTGCGGCAACGGCTGTCGGGTCCGCATCGTCCAGTACTACGGCGGGGTTGTTCCCGGACAGTTCGAGATGCACCGGCACCAGCCTGGGCGCGGCGCTGGCCGCGATGTCGCGACCGGTGGCGGTACCGCCGGTGAAGCTGATCACCGCGATGCGCGGATCGGCGACCAATGCGCTACCGACCGCCGGGCCTCCGTGCACGAGTTGGAAGACCCCTGGCGGCAAGCCGGCCTCGGCGGCCTGCGCGAACAGTGAACAGCTCGCCGGGGCCCATTCGGGAGCTTTCAGAATGACGGGACAACCGACCGCCAAGGCGTGCGCGATCTTGGTCGTGGCGACACCGAGCGGCGCGTTCCAGGGCACGAGCACGGCTGCCGGGCCTCTGGGGATCCGATCGAGCCATACCGGCCGGCCGTCGACGCTCATATCGCGCGTGCACGCCCCGGACGCGACGCGCGCGACCGGCGCGACCAGGGTGTCGGCCAGCGATCCGGCCATCATCCGCGTGACGGTGATCGGTACACCGGTGAGCCGGGCGTCGGCCTGCGCGATGGCCTCCTCCAGCGGCCGCAACGCCGCCGCGAAGGCGGCGATGCGCTCGGCGCGACCCTCGGCGCCGAGGTCCAGCCAGCTACCGCTGCGATGCACGCGATCCGCGGCAGCCAGCGCGCGCTCAAGGTCGGCCGCCTCCGTCTGCCGCTGGTGAGCTAGATGCTCGCCGGTGTTCGCGTCGGCGAGTTCGGCATCGAGCCGCACCTGGGGCTCGGCGAGGTTCCCGTCGATCAAGTCCTGCTGAATCGCCGTGAAAGTTGCCGTCACGTCGTCCCTTTCGTCGTTCTCATAGTTCTGTTGTCGCAGTTCCGTTGTCGAAACCGACGGGTGCCGACGGCGGGCTGTTCGTTCTGCTTCAGGCGGCGCTCGGCTGATGATCCGCACCCGATCGATGCTGTGCTGCTCAGCTGGCTCCGAGGTACGCGCTGATCACCGCCTGGTCCGCGCGGATCGTCTCCGGGTCCCCTTCGGCAATGCGTCGCCCGCTATCCATCACGACGATCCGCTCGCACAATCCGAGGATGAACGGCAGGTCGTGGTCGACGACCAAGACCCCGCAGCCCACCAGGGACGGCAGATCCCGCACCACGTCGCCGAGCTCGGCCGATTCGACCTCATTCATACCGGCGACCGGTTCATCCAGGAAGATGAAATCGGGGGCAAGGGCCGCAGCGCGCGCGATCTCGAGCCGGCGCTGCGCACCGTAGGGCAGCGTTCCGGCCTTCCGATCGAGTACGTCCGCCAGGCCGAGTCTGCCGATGAGATCCGTCATCGGGACGTCTGCGGACCGCCCGGCTTGGCGGGCGGCGATGCCTGCGACCGCGATGTTGTCCGCCACGGTGAGATCGGCGAACAGCCGGATGTTCTGGAATGTCCGCGCGATTCCGTCCAGGGCTGCGAAGTGCGCGCCGACCGGGATGGGCTTGCCGCTCAGTGTGAGGCGCCCGGCTGTCGGTTCCAGTACGCCCGACAGCATGTTCAGCATCGTCGTCTTGCCCGAACCGTTCGGCCCGATCAGGCCGACGATCGACCCGGCGCGCAGCTCCAGGTCGACGGAGTCGACGGCAACGATGCCCTCGAACCGCTTCCCTGCGCCGACCGCCCGGAGCACCGCCGGCGCCCGGTCGGCGGAGTTCGCGTCGGGTCGCCGCCCGGGTGCCGGGGCAGCTTGCCGGGATGCCGAAGTCTCGAGGCTCGACTGCCTGAGCCGCCGCCAGCGCTTCGGCAGCAGGCGATCGATCTCCCAGTCGTCGAGCAGTCCCTTCGGCCGCAGGATCATCGTCAGGGTGATGACGAGGCCCAGGAAGATGTCGGTGAGCCCCGGGATGGCGGGCAGGTCCAACCCGCCGATCGTCGGCCCGTCACCGAGGTAGCGGAAGACCTCACGGCCGACCGTCACCATAACGACGCCGACGACGATCCCGGTGACCCCGCGCACCCCGCCGACGAACACCATCGCCATCGTGGTCAGCGTGAGCGAAAGGTAGAAATCGGTCGGCGTGATGGAGCCGAGGTACAGACCCAGCAGAGCGCCGCCGGCGGCGGAGACGACGGCCGAGAGCACCCAGCCTGCGAATCTCGCGCGCCGGACGTCGGTGCCCATCGATGCGGCCGCCAGCTCGTCCTCGCGGGCTGCCCGGAGTTGCAGCCCGATGGGCGACTCCTTGAACGCGCCGGCCACCGCCAGCGCGACGAACATGACGGCGGCCGCGGTCCAGGTGGTGACGACCCGCGGAATCCCGTAGAACGCCTCCGCGCCGCCCGTCATGGACACCCAGTCGTTGAGCACCTGATAGGTGACGACCAGGACCGCGAGGGTGATCATAGTGGCACTCGTGCCGCTGAGCCGGCGAATGGCGAGCCCCAGTCCCGCGGCGAACACGGCAACCAGGGCGAGCGCCACCAGCACGGCGACACCGGGGTGCAGCTGCACCGTAGCGAGGGAGAACGGCGCATTGGGAATGCGCCGCGCTTTCGAGGCCAGGGTGGCGGACAAGATCGCCACGGTATAGGCGCCCATGCCGGCGAACCCGATGTGCCCGAAGGAGATGACACCGGAGTTCCCCGTGAAGATCCCGATCCCGACCACGATGACGACGTTGATCATGGCGACTGTCACCAGCCGCTGGCCGCTCGCACCCTGGGCCGCAACGACGAGCATCGCGACGATGACGATCGCGATGGTCAAGACGGCGGCGCGCCCGACACCGGTGCGCAGGGCCGCCGACCAGGTGGGGACCCTCATACCTTCACCCCCCTGATGCGGCCGAGCAGTCCCTGCGGGCGCAGGACGAGTACTGCCGCGATCGCGGCGAAGATGAAGCCCTGGGTGAGCCCGACGACGCTGGCCGGCAACGCGGCGCGCAGGGCCACTTCGACGGCGCCCAGCGCGAAACCGCCGATGACGGCGCCGCCGAGACTGCCCAGGCCGCCCACGACCACGGCGACGAACGCCGACAGCATCGGCATCAACCCCATGTGCGGATTGATGGATCCGCCCGTACGGGCCATGGTGAGCAGCCCGGCCAACCCGGCCAGTAGGCCGGAGGCGGCGAACGCCGCAACGACCACCCGGTTGATCCGCACGCCCACCAGGCGCGCGCCCACAGCATCCTCGGCGGTGGCCCGCATCGCCAGGCCAGCACCGGTTCGCTTGAGCACGTACAGCCCCACCAACAGGGCGATCGCGGTCACGCTGATCGTGACGATCTGGTAGCGCGGCATCACCAGGGCGCCGACGCTCCACGACCCCATCAGCCAGTCCCACTGCGGCACCGTCTTCGAACGGGCCGAGATCAGCATGACGATGAGCGCCTGGATGATCAGGCTCACACCGAATGACGTGAGCAGGCTGGTCGTCTCGCTGGCACTCCGCACGGGCCGGAAGGCGACCCGTTCCATCACGAGGGCTGCGACGATCGACGCCGCCACTCCGGCGACGGCGCCGACCGCCCAGGGCAGCCCCAGGGCGGCGCTGCCGAGCGCGGCGTAGCAGCAGATGGTGATCAGTTCGCCGTGCGCGAAGTTCGTCAGACCGAAGATCGTGAACACGATCGCCAGGCCCAGGGCGAGCAGCGCGTACGTGGCACCGAGGCTGAGCGCGTTGAGCGCCTGCTGCAAGAACACGATCATGCGATTCGCTCGCTTCCGGTTCCATGCGCCGCGCCACTGCCGCCGAGGTAGGCATCGGTGAGCCCGGCGGGTCCACCGATCTCGGCCGCGGTGCCGGACGCGACGACAGAACCGCTGCGCATCACATACGTCCGATCGGCGACATCCATGGCGCGTGTCGCGTTCTGATCGACCAGGACGATGGTCAGCCCCGTCGCACTCAGGTCGCGAACCACGTCGAAGACGAGCTCCACCATCATCGGCGCCAGGCCTAGAGTGGGCTCGTCGAGCAGTAGCACGCGTGGCCTTGCCATCAGCGACCGGGCGATAGCGAGCTGTTGGGCTTCGCCGCCGGACAGCGTGCCGGCGGCCTGCTCCCGGCGTTCGCCGAGGATTGGAAATCGCTCCAGCATGCGCTCGAGATCCGCCGCAGCACCCGGTCGGTCGCGCCGGAAGCTCGCGCCGAGCACCAGGTTCTCCCTGACGGTGAGGCCGGCGTGGATGCGTCGTCCCTCGGGGGTGAGCACCAGGCCGTGCCGGATGACACGTTCGGCCGGCCATCCGGTGATGTCCACGCCGTCCAGCACGATTCGACCGGCTGTCGGCCGCAGCAGACCTGCTACGGCCGACAGCGTGGTGGTCTTGCCGGCTCCGTTCGGCCCGAGCAGGGCAACCGTCTCGCCGCGGTCGACGCTCCAAGAGACATCGCGCACCGCCACGATCGGCCCGTATCGGACCGTCAGACCCTCGATCGACAGCATGGGGTGAATTACGGGGTCGGGATGTAGGACGGCACGAAGGAGTCCTTGTACACGAACTTGCCGCCCTCCACGGCGCCGATGGTCACCGGCTTGAGCGGAATGCCGGTGGTGCCCTGGTAGGTCACCGCACCCGTCATCGTCGGCACATCCTTGAGCTGTTTGAGCGCGTCCGTGATCGCCTTCGCATCGTTGCTGCCCGCCTTCTCGACAGCGGCCGCGATGATCTGCGCGATCGTCACGCCGAGCGCACCGAGTGCGGGACCGTCGCTGATGTCTTTGTTGGACTTTCCTGGCCCGTCCAGGAACGCCGCATAATCGCTGCCCGGGGTCGGGAAGACGTGCGTCGAGAAGACAGTGCCCACCAGGGCATCACCGCCTGCTTCGAGCAGACCGGCGGTGTCGAAGCCGTCGCCGCCGGCCACCGGGGTTTCGACGCCGGCGCGGCGCAGCGCGCGGATGAAGCTCGGCGTGTCCGGCGGGAACATCGTCGTGTAGATGACATCGGGGCGCGGATTCATCGCGGCGATCTTGGTGACCTGCGCCGAGAAGTCCGTCTGCCCGATAGAGAAGGTGACATCGCCGAGCACCTTTCCGCCGCCGTGGGTGAAGGTGTCGGCGAAGAACTTCGGCGTGTTCGAGGTGTACGTCATGTCCGGGCTGCTCACGGTGACGGCCGTCTTCTTGCCGTTCTTGAGCAGGTATTCGGCGACCCCGGCGGCCTGCACGTTGTCACCGAACGCGGCCAGGAATACCGAAGCGTTCCCGCCGATGGCGGTGTACTCGGGCTGCGTAGAGGCACCCGCGATCACCGGAACTCCGGAGCTACCGGCAACCTCGATGACGCCGGTCGCCATCCCGGGGAAGGCCGGTCCGATCAGGATGTCCGCACCCGCGTCGACGAGTTCCTGGGCGACGGTCCCACCGGAGGCCGAATCGCTCTTCATGTCCTTCGCCTGGACGTCGAAGGTGTAGCCCGCTACCCCGCCGGCGGCGTTGATCTTGTCGATCTGGTACTTGAGGCCGGCCAGCAGCGGCACGTCGCCGATCGCGGCGTCGCCGGTCAAGCCGAGCGCACCGCCGATCGTGACGACCTTGCTGTCGGACTTGGATGATCCGCCGGAACAACCGGCGAGCGCGGTGGCGGCCACCGCGGTGGCCGCCACGACTCGAATCCACGATTTCACGATCGCTTCTCCCATTTCTGTGAGGCAGGTGCAGTTGTCGGTGGAGCAGTGCGGTCGGCGGATCCGGATCGCGGATCCGCCGAAGGACCTAGATGAACTCGAAGTAGCGGGCCTTCTCCCAGTCAGTGACCGCATGGGAGTAGACCTTGGCCTCCCAGAGGGCGGCGAGGACGTACTGCTCGACGACATCGGCGCCGAGGGCGTCCAGGGCGAACGGGCTGGCCGACAGGAGCCGGGCCGATTCGTCGAGTGTCGTCGGGAAGCGCTCGATGGCGCTGCGGTCGGCATCCAGCCGGTAAGCGTCACCGCCATGCATGCCGGGTGGCTCGAGCCCCTCGTCGATACCGGCCGAGGCCGATGCGAGCAGGGCGGCGATGGCGAGGTACGGGTTCACGTCCGCGCCGGGCACTCGCCACTCGGCGCGCACCGACCCCGGGTGTTCACCGAGGATGCGACAGGACACCGTCCGGTTGTCGTACCCCCAGGTGGCCCCGTGGCCGGCGAACTCCTCGGAGTTCGTGCGCCGATAGGAATTGATCGTCGGCGCGTAGAACGTCATGAAAGCCGGTGCGTGCTGCAGGATTCCGGCGACGGCCCCACGCAATGACCTGGACACGAAATGGTCTGCGGCGGCGTCATAGAAGATCGGTGAGCCGCCGGTGTCCGTCATGGACAGGTGAATGTGACAGGACGATCCGACCTGATCGGCGACCGGTTTCGGCATGAACGTGGCCGACATCCCCGCTCTGGCAGCGCAATCGCGCACCGCGAGCTTGAAAAGGACGTGCCGGTCGGCCATGTCCATGGCGTCGCCGTAGGTGAGGTTGATCTCCCACTGCCCGAGGCCCCACTCCCCCTGGCTGAGTTCGACGTCCAGGCCGGAGCGGTCCAACGCGTCGCGCAGCGGCTGGAAGAAATGCTCCCAACCGTTGACCTGCTGCACGGTGTAGTCGGCGTGCATCAGGGTGGACGGCGTCATGGTGTGGTAGCCACCGGTGCGCAATGCGTCGTAGTTCTCGCGATACAGGAAGAACTCGAGTTCCGTTCCCACAGCAGCGGTTCGACCGGCGGCGGCCATCGCGTCGAGTTGGCGGCGCAGGATGGTGCGCGGCGCGACGGCGACCAACTCGCCGGTCTCCGGCTCGTACAAATCGGCCATGACGACCGCGGTGCGATCAAGCCATGCCGCCGGTCGCAAGGTGGCCATGTCCGGGCGCATCAGGATGTCCCGCCAGCCGGTGTGCCACCCCGCGTACGGCACTTCGAGGCCGATGTCCTGGTTGATGTCCCAGCCGAAGACGCAGGTGGAGATGGCGATCCCGGGCTCGGCGAGTTCCTGCAGTTTGCGCGGTGTGAGCCGCTTGCCGAGCAATCGGCCGGACATGTCCGGCGCCGTCACGATGACGGTGTCGTAGCCGCCGGAATGAAGCTCGTCCGGCGTGAGCTGCGCCGTCATCGGGTCAACCACCCACCGTCGACGGGAAGCTCGATGCCGGTGATGTAGCTGGCGTCGTCGGAGAGCAGGAATGACGCCGCCGCGGCGATGTCGGCAGGTTCGCCGACGCGCGGGATCAGCAGCCGTGTCTTCATGAACTCCATCGCCTCCGGCCCAGTGATGTCGCCACCCGTGAATCGGGTATTGATAGGCCCGGGGGCGATCGCGTTGACACGGGTGCCTTGAGCCGAGAGCTCCACGGCGAGGGCCTTGGTCAGCATCGGGATGCCACCCTTGGACGCGTTGTAATGCGGTTGGCAATGCGGCCCGCTCGCTACGACCACCGATGCCTCGACGGTGGACAGATTGACCACAGCGCCGCCGCCGGCCGCCTTCAGGTGCGGGGCTGCGGCCTGGGTGACCAGGAACGGCCCGGTCAGGTTCACGCCCAGGACGAAATCCCACTCCTGCTGGGTGACATCGGCCAGGCCCGACATGGTGACGACACCGGCATTGTTGACGAGGTAGGTGAGCGAGCCAAGCATGTCGACCGCCGCCGATACGGCCTCGTGCACGACATCACGGTTGGCGACGTCGCAGTACACGAAGCTGGCCCGCCCGCCCGCGCTGGTGATCATCTCGATCGTCTCGGCGGCACCGGCCTCGTTGACGTCCAGGACCGCGATCGCGGCGCCTTCCGAGGCGAGGCGGGTGGCGATCGCTCGGCCGATACCGGATCCCGCACCGGTGACGATGGCCGTACGGCCCTGATGGTCCCTCACAAGAATGTCCTCCAGCTAGTGCCGATCAGGTCGTCGGCTCGGTGATTGAAAGCGGTGGTCAACAGCGTTGGCTGCCAAGCGTCGCGGTACCCCCCCACGTCACTGCCTGGGTTCCTCGGCCGTCATCGGCTGGCCAGGTATCAGGATCTCGCGCAGCACGTCCCGACTGTGTTCGATGTGCCTGACCATCAGTCGCGCGGCCCGGGCACCGTCGCGGGCCTCGATCGCCTTCAGCAGCCCGGCGTGCTCGCGCCGCATATCGACCACCGACGGCAGGTAGTTCAAATTGTCCGTGGGAGCGAAAAGCTCGCCTCGCGCATCACGAATCGACTCCTGGAGCCGCGGACTGCCTGACGCGGCAGCGATCTCGGCGTGAAAAGCCGAATCGTGCTTTCGGAACTCCTGACGGGAAATGCCCTGCCGCAACGCGGTGACGGCGGCACGCATCGCCACGATCTGCGCATCGGTGCGGCGTTCCGCGGCCAGCTTTGCGGCACGAGACTCCACCGCGATGCGGAACTCGGCCAAGTCGTCCCACTCCCCGATGGTCGCTCGCATCCGGCCCGCCCACAGCTCCGGGTTCGATCCGAGGGCTGAGACCGAGGTTCCGCCGTGCGCCCCGCGTTGCGTCGTCACATAGTTCAGTGCTTCGAGCGCAGCGAGCGCCTCGCGCACCGCCATGCGAGACACCCCTAGTTGTGCCGCAAGCTCGCGCTGTGACGGGAGCTTGGAGCCTTCCGGCAACTCACCGCTGTGGATCAAGCGGCGCAGCAGCGCGGCAACTTCTTCGCCCGTCCTGGTCGAGGGGGGCAAGTTGAAGTTCATTGGACCGACGATAGGACCATTCACGAGAGGCGTCAAGACTCGCGCGCCCTGCTCCCGGGGATGTCGTCATATGTGCGGCGACACGCGCCGGCAGCGGTTCGACTGCCCGATTCGAAAGAGGCAGGAACGCCACCCGACCGGATCGGGTTGCGCAGGGTAAGGCGGCGCCCCCGGGGCGGGTCGGGTCACCGGGGGCGCCGCTGGTACGGTTCGGTCAAATTCCGACGGCGGCGTGCGCCTCCTCTGCGTCGGCGCGGGTGCCGACGTGCGCGGGTCGTCTGGCAAGTTCGATCGCAAGGTAGACGACGAGGCCGACGACCATGCCGACGATCGCATCGGAGAGCGATGGCAGCGTTTCGTGGACAACGAGCCCAACGACCGCACCGACACCCCAGCCGATGAACGCGGTCGGCCGGACGCGGCGTTCGACCCGGCCGACGAGCCGCCTGCGCAGGATGACCTGATCGGCTATCAAGACCGCACCGAGCGGCGGAACGATCACGCCGAGCAGGGCGAGCCAATTGACGTAGAAGCTCCACACGCCGGCAATCGCTGCAGCGAGCCCGATCGCGCCGAGAATCAGCGTGAGCAGGCGCATCTTGGAGCGCACGATATGCGACCAACTGAGCGCCCCGTTGTAAAGGCAGTGGGTACAGACGGAGCCGAGGTTCACGACGACGAAGATGACCACGAAGATGTCCAGGACGATGTTCCCCGGCCCGGTGAGGATCGGGGTGAAGTCGCCGCCCGCGGTGCCGGGGTCCGCGATGGCACCTGCGGCCACCAGGAACCCGCCGGACAATTGCGCGATCAAGCTGGCGATCGGAAAGGCGGAGGCGGTTGCTATCACGCCTTGCTTTCCGTTCTTGGACCAGCGAGTGAAATCGGCCGCCATGGTGCCCGAATCGAGGAACGTGGCCATGATCGCGGTGACAGCGGCACCGAAGGTCATGGTGCCGCCTGCGATGCCGGCGTAGCCGGTGACGCCGCCGAAGTCGTGGTGTCCGGCTGCAATGGCGACGGCGATGATCACCGCGATGATGAATAGTGGGGCGGCGAGTGCTCCGGTCCAGGACAATGCCTTGATACCAAGGAATGTCGCGGCGATGAAGATGATGCCGGCGATGGCGGCGACCAAGGCTTCGTTCCAGCCGAATGAGTTGTGCAGGGCGGACCCGGTGGCGCCGGTGTTGAACGCGAACCAACCGACGACGACGGTGGACAGGAATCCGGACGCGACGATATAGCCCACGGATCCGAACGTTTCAGTGGTTTGCAGGGCGAAGTTCTTGCCGGTCTGGCCGGCGCGATAGCTGAGCAGGCCAACGAAAACGAACATGATCAGGTTCGCCAGCAGGATCGCGGCGAAGCCTTCTTTGAAGCCGAGCATGGCGACGACGATGCCGCCGGGCACGGCGTTGGTGAGGATCATCGGGAAGCCGAACCAGACAGCGGCGACCGTCATGAGGGATTTGCGGTGTTCCGGCGGTACCGGGCTGTGCTCGAATTCCGACTCCAGCTTGCTGCCGGTGTCGGACTGGGTTGTTTCCATCGCAGGCCTTTCGGGATCAGGAGAGCTTGGTTGGGTTCGCGGCCGGTGCCGATGCGCCGGATTGCCCCCGCATGAGAAGGGTCAGGCGTAGACGATGCCGTCGGCGACGTCGGCACGGATCTCGGTGCCGATCTTTCTGGCGAGCAGTTCGTCGAGTCGGTCCAGCGGGCCGATCAATGCCCGGCCGCCGGCTTTGGCAACCCGAATGGCGGCGTCGACCTTCGGTTTCATGGATCCTTCGGCGAACGGCAGATGTTGAATTCCGTCGACCGAGGCGGTGAGGATGTCGCGCTGCTGTGGCGTTCCCCAGTCCTGGCTGACGAAGTCCGCGTCGGTGAGGATGACCAACGTATCCGCGCCGATCTCCTCGGCGAGAGCCGCGCTGGCGAGATCCTTGTCGATAACGGCCTGGACGCCCGATTGGCGTCCGGCCTGCGAGTCGGCCTTCACGGGCACACCCCCGCCGCCGACGCAGACAACGAGGTACCCGTTGTCGAGGAGCAGCCGGATCGCGTCGGCTTGAATGATCCGGATCGGTTGCGGGGAAGGTACTACGCGACGGAAGTAGTTGCCGTCCTTGCCGATCGTCCATCGGTAGTCGGCAGCAACCTCGGCGACGTCCTCGGCGCTGTATTGCGGGCCGATGAACTTTGTCGGGTGCTCGAATGCCGGGTCGTGGTCGTCGACGACGGTCGTGGTCAGCAGGTTCGCGATCTTGCGCTCGCCGCGCAGGATGTTGCTGAGCTCCTGTTGCACGACGTACCCGATCATTCCTTGGGTTTCGGCGCCGAGAATATCGAGCGGGTAGGCCGCCACCTCCTGGTAGGTGAGGTTTTGCAGCGCCAGCAGGCCGACCTGTGGGCCGTTTCCATGGGTGACGACCAATTCGTGCTCTCTCGCCAGCGTGGCCAGGCTATGACAGGCGGAGCGCACGTTCGCCCGCAGCAGGTCGGCCGTCATCGGCTCGCCCCGCCGCGACAACGCATTCCCGCCCAGTGCAACGACGATTCTCATGGCTACCCCTGTTCGTGGTGTTCGGTGGCGCGATCGGCCCAGCCGGCTGTGACGCGGCTCAGCAGTACTTGGCGGCGAAGGCGAGGGTGGCGGCGTGAAACGCCTCGATCGGCGGGTGCGTGAGCCCGGCGCCGATCATTCCGATGCCGGCGTCCTTGTGCGCGATTGCGGTGTTGATCAATGGCAGAATGCCGGTTTCCTCGACCTTGCGGATGTCGATGCCTGTAGCGGTGCCACGGAAGGCGAGGATGGGGATCGTCAGGTTCGGGTTCGTGGTCGTGGTGATCTCCAGCATCTGTCTGGAGTAATCGATGGCCTCTTCCACGGTCCCGCCGACGAGCGGCACGATCGCTGGTGCGCAAGCCATCGCGAAGCCGCCGATGCCATAGGTCTCGGTGATCGCCGAGTCGCCGATGTCGCGGCCGCGGTCCTCTTTCGTGAACCCCGGGAACAGTGGCCCCTCGATGTATTGCGCCGGCCCGGTGAACCAACGGCTCTGGCCGAGCCCGGAGATTCGGATACCGAATTCGACTCCGTTGCGGCACATCGTGGTGACCACGGTCGAGTAGTCGATATCGTGCGCCGAGTCGACCGCGGCTTTCGCGCATGCCATCCAGGTCGGCCCGGAGAAGTAGTCGGAGGACGCGACGAAATTGAACACATCCTGCTTGTCCTTCGTCGAGAAGTCCGAGTCGAGGATGTGCGGGGCAAGCGCCTGGATCAGCAGCGTGGTGCCAGCATTGTTGCGGTTGTGCGCCTCGTCGCCCATTTGCAGCGCCTGCGCGAGCATCATGCGGAGGTCGATCTCCTTCGCGGAGACCATCGCGTCACGAAGGATCGGGCCGAAGACGTCCCGCATCCACTTCAGGCGGTCGATCACGCTCTGGTCGTTCGCGCCCATGCGCAGAATCTTGGCGAGTTGCTCAGAGAGGTTCGTGTAGGCGTAGTTGCCGTAGGGGCGGTTTTCCACGACGTGCATGAACATCGATGCAGAGGTCACACCGGCCATCGAGCCTACGGTTTGGTGCTCGTGGCACGGAGAAAAGGTGATCTCCCCGGAGGCCGCGAGATCGTAGGCCTCGTCGACGTTATCGGCCAGGCCCTCGAAGACGAGCGCCCCGGTCACCGCGCCGACCATGGTGCCGGCCATGTCCTTGAACTCGATCGGCGGGCCTGCGTGCAGGATCGTCTTCCTCGTCATGCCGGGCACTACGTCGATGGCGGGTGCGTATCCGACCAGCACTGGCTGCGAGGTGATGATCCGCTCGACCGCCTCGGCGTTCGCATCCGCGATCTTTACTGCGAGGTCCGAACGTGACAGAGCGGTCAGCACGGCGATCACGTCGGGCCGACCGCCGCCGGGCGGTGTCCAATCCAGGTGCGTAACAGGGGCGCCCTGCGCCTTGATGTCGTCGGCGAACATTTCGGCGCCGACGTTGATGGCTGACAATGGCTGACTGAACAGGTCCACGACGGTGCTCATGCGTTTTCTCCCTTGCTCACGAACTCGCGGGCAAGAAGCCCTGTATTCGTCGATGACGACGCCCACGTGACACCCGCGTCGGTGAGCTTCTTCACCTGTGCGTCGAAACCCTGTTCGTCGCGATCGGTCCCGAGCACATAACCGAGGACCTCCAGGTGCCGGCCAGCCTTTGCGGCGGCGTCCTTGGCTTCGACGATGGTCGGGAGCATCACGCCGACGGGATCCGGGTTGGATCCATAGCCGAGCACGAAGTCCATGACGATCACACCGACCTCGGGATCGGCGGCCTCTGCCTTGAACCGTTCGATGCGGTTCGACGGGTCGATCATCGGGTGCGGTTTGCCGTTCGTGAACTCGTCCTCGCCGAAGTCCAAGAATGTGTGTGCGCGCGACGGATCGGATCCCTTCAACCTCTTTGCCGGATCCTTTTGAATGTTCGAATACACGTCGCCGAACTTCTCCAGCGCGAGGAACATGGTCTCATCGCACAGGGTGCCGCCGCAGAAAAGACCGCGGATATATCGCTGTTCCGGCGTAAGTTTCGCGCGAACCTCCTCGATGAGCGGCCGATTGATCTCGTGCAGGTCCAGCTCGACTTCCCGTGCGCCGCCGGCGATGACAGCAGCGAGGGCCGCCGGCTTTGTGCGGTTGAAGAGTTGCACGCCGCGAACCTCGGCCGCCTTCATCAGCTCCGGCCCAGCGCCGAGGAAGCAAGCGACAGCGGGCTTTTCAGATGCGGCGAGCCGGTCGAGGACCTTCTCGGCGACGGCCACGGCCGGGGGCTTGGAAATGACGGCGATCACGTCGGTACCGGGGTCGGTGTCCAGCGCGGCGATCCCGTCGAGCATCATGATTGCGCCGACCTCCGCCGACAGGTCCCGCCCGCCGGTGCCGATCAGCTCCGAGACGCCCGCGCCGAAGTCGTGGATGCGCACGGACATCTCCTGCGCGCCGGTACCCGAGGCAGCGACGATTCCGATCCGTCCGCGGCGCACTTTGTTCGCGAAGCACAGCGATACCCCGCCGATGATCGCTGTGCCACAGTCCGGTCCCATCACCATGAGGCCGGCATCGTGTGCACGGCGTTTGAGGGCGATCTCGTCGGCAAGCGGCACGTTGTCCGAGAACAACATCACGTTCAACCCGGCGTCGAGCGCCTTCCCCGCCTCGTGCGCCGCATACTGACCGTTGACGGAAATGACGGCGATATTCGCATCGGGTCGCGCCGCAGCGGCCGCGGCGATGGTGTGGTGGACGATTTCGCTGGCTTGGCCGGTCGGTTCGCGGTCGAGCAGGGCGATCAGACCGTTCATCGCGGCGTCGGCGCCCGCTTCGTCGCCGCTCGTGACGACGATGAGGATCAAGTCTCCCGGTGTCGCTTCGGCGATGTCGTCGGTTATCAGGCCTTGGTTGGCTAACACGTCCTTGTTCATCGGAGTAGCCATGGCCGCCACCGCGTTCACGACACCGTCGAGCGCGGCCGCCTTCGTCGAGATCGCCATCAGCGATACCGAATCGATGTACTTGTTCTTCTTGATCAGTGATCGGGTTGGCATTCTGCTCCTCGCATTCCCATGAACATGTGCACAGCGGCCAGCAGCCCTTCGGCCTGGTCCGTGCCCGACGTGTGGCCGATCGCGATCAGATCGGCCATCAGCGGCACGATCTCGGTGACGTCGCCGACCCCGCGGAGTGCGGCCAGCACCGCTGCCAGCGGTTGCGCGGCGCGTCCGCGGCATGCTGCACGCAACATGGTGAGCGACAGATCATGTGTCGCACCGTCTGTCGCGACAGCGCCGACCGCTTCCGGAACGATGTCGAGTGGGCCGCCCAGCTGGGTAGCCGCGAAGACGAGTCCGGTCAGCACGTCGTCGCCCGACGGCGTCAGCCCGACCCCCAGTCCGACGATGCTGGCCGTCGCCGCCCGGACCTTCGCCGCATCCTGCCGGCGAACGGCTCGACCGATCTCGGCGACCGCCGAGGCGATCCGGGCCGACGTGGCAGCCCCGATCAGGTCCGCCCGGCCTTCGACGCGAATCCCGTAGCGCCGAAGGGCTCCGTCAGCGACCGAAACTCGGTGCGTATCGAGCGGCCCATGGGAGCGACTCGGATCCCACGGCGCTGCGGCACCCAGGTCGACTGTGAGACAGGCTGCTATCACGACGGTCTCGTCACTCACGGCCACCGGCTTGCCGGCCGACAGGCCATAGCGATGAAGACTCGTGACGTCCAGGCGGATCGTGGCGGGCGCGTCCGGAGCGGTTTTCGCCGCCATCGCCCACAGCGATCCGTCGATAGAGCGAACGTTGACCGCCTTGTCGAAGACCGAGTGGATGCGCCCCGCAAGACTCTGCGCGCCACGGTGCAACAGCTCCGAGTCCGCTGAGATCGCTCGCATCGACCATGTCGGGTTCTCCCGATCTCGTCGGATCGCGAGCATCGTCATCGCCGGTCGGGATCCCTACGCCCGCGCTACCGCGTCGGCGAGAATGCCGGCGATCGCGCCGAAGTCCCTCTGCTCGGCGTGTTCCAGCGGTGAGACACCCCACTGGTCCACCATGGTCGGGTCGGCACCAGCCGCCAAGAGCAGTCGGACTATCTCCTGCTGGGCATCGCCGCCGTCACGCAGGATGATCGCCTCGAGCAGTGGAGTCCAGCCGCACACGTTGGTGTGGTTAACGTTGCAGTCGGTCTGCTCAGCCAGGTATCGGACTACCTCGACGTGGCCCTTTTCCGCGGGCGGGTGGATCACCGATCCGTCGAACCGCGTGCGTCGATCAAGATCGGCGCCCGCCTCCACCATGAGCTTGACCAGATCGAGATTCCCCGAGATCGACCCCCACAAGAGAGGGTTGAGGCGCACCTGGTCCTGACTGTCGAGGTCTGCACCGGCGTCTACGAGGACGCGCACCACGTCCAGTCGACCCGCCTTCGCTGCGATCAGGATCGCTGTGCGACCCACAGTGTCGGTGGCATTAAGGTCGATTCCCCGGCTCAGGGCAGCCAGGATCTCCTCAGCTTGAGCGGTCGCCACAATGGTTGGCCACTCCGTCGGTGACTGCCGGGGTTTGCGCATCGATCCTTCTCGTTCGCGAACCTGTCAAGCGCTTCTATGGCATACCGTACCGCTATTTTGGCATACCAACAAGGTTCGGTGCACTGAGAATCGATCCCGTGTTGGCGGGAGCCTGAGGCGCGATACGCGTTCAGCGTCGCACGGCGTAATGAAGTGCCCCGGCAGGTCTTTCGTGCAGTCCGACGGATCTCCGCCTGTTGCCGATGGGGCGAGCTAGGGACGCGTGCTTTGAAATAGCTGCGCGAGCGCGACTCGCTTCGATGTCCGCACGTGTACCGATGACTCACGGCGCGCGCGGCGCACGTCTCGCGCGGCGATCGCGTCCGCGATGGCCGCGTGCTCCGTCTGCATCAGCACGTCACGGTCATTCTGGCGAAGGAGCCAGTGCAGACGGCTGTTCAGCGGGCGCAGCATGTCGATCAGGACGTCGTTATGGGCCATCGCCGAAAGCGCATCGTGGAAGCGCGTGTTAGCGGAATCGAACTCCGCCTTGCTCTGCCTATCCAGCGCCGCCTGACCCTCAGCCACGAGCGCCAGCAATCCCTCGACCTCACGGTCGGTCGACTTGCGTACCGCAAGTTCACAGACGTAAGGCTCCAGCGCCTCGCGAATTTCGAAGATCTGGTCAAGGATGTGCGAATCGATGTCCGACACCACCATGCCGCTGCGCGGCACGTGAGTGACGAACCCTTCCGTCGCCAACGCCCGCAACGCCTCCCGCACCGGTACCCGCGACATACCGATCTCGACGGCGAGATCCCGCTCCTTCAAGCGCGCCCCCGGGCGCAACTCACCCGAGACGATTCGTTCCCGAATATGTTCCAGCGCGCCATCCACCAGGGATGGCGGCGCTGAACCCACCCCCGCATGGCCATCGACAGCCGAACGCGTCACGCTCAAACAGTAACGTGCAGACACATCGGGAGGGACCGGCAAGACCGTCAGGCGACGGGCAGGTACCGCGCCCACCAGTCGAGGATCGCCTCGAAGCGCTGCTGCCGGTGCTTCGGCCGGCCGGAGCGGGAGAGCTCGTGGCCCTCCCCTGGGAAGAGCAGCATCTCCGTCTCGTGCCCGCGCAGTTTGAGCGCGACGTACATCCGCTGCGCCTGTTCCAACGGGCAGCGCCAGTCCTGCTCGGAATGGACGATGAGCAGCGGAATGTCGATCCGATCGGCGTGTTCTAGCGGCGAGAGCTCACGCTGCCGGTCCGGGTCCGAGCCGACGTACGCGTCCGCGAAGAAGAAGCCGATGTCGCTGGACCCGGCGAACGAGTCCCACGCGTTCACGGCCCGCTCGCTGATGCCGGCGACGAACCGGCCCGGCGCGTGCGAAGCCAGCCAGCTCGTCATGAAGCCCCCGTAGGAACCGCCCATGACGCCGACCCGGCCTGCGTCGAGATCGTCGCGGGCGAGCGCCGCGTCGAGCAGCGCCAGCACATCGTCCACGTCGACCGTGCCGAGCCGGCCGACGATCGCCCGGCCGTGCTCCTCGCCGTATCCGGCCGAGCCGCGCGGGTTGGGCAGCACCACCGCGTATCCGTTGGTCGCATACATCTGCGCTTCGTCGGAAACGCTTCGGGTGTAAGCGGAATGCGGTCCACCGTGGACGGACAGCAGCACCGGATGCGGGCCGGTGAAGCCGCCGCCCGGCGGCAGGACGAGCCATCCGTGCACGGGGTACCCGTCGGGCGCGGTCCCTGTCACTTCAACGGCCTCCGCCAGGCCCGCTTCCCGCAGCGGCGCGGAGATGTCGCTCAGCCGCACTTCGGGCGACGGGTCGCCGGCGGCGGCCGCCCGCTTCAGGTCCGCAAGGTCGCCCATGACGATGTCCCCGCAGCTGGCCGCATCCGCGATCACCGCGGCGATTCGCGGCCCGTTCACGGTGAACGCTTTCACCACGCGCGGCCCGCCCAAGACCACGGCCATCTCGTGCAGCGGCACGTCTCGCCCGTCCGCGGGCACTGCCCGAACGGCGACCGTGCCCCGGTCGTCCACCGCGACCAGGACGAGGCCGTCGACTACGACGGGGTCACCGGCGTCGGCATCGACATGGACCGTCGCCGCGTCGGTCAGCCGGTGCGGATCGCCGCCCGCGAGCGGAACCGCCCACAGACCCGGTGTGCGACCGGCGAAGTCGTTTTCGTCGAAGGCAGCCCCGACGTAGTAGACCCAGCCGTCGTGGACGATCGGCGCGGTGGCGTCACCGTGCGCGGCCGCGATGACGCGGGCAGACGCCGGCTCGCCGGCGACCGGCACGGCCACGATCTCCGCCTGCTGCGAGTCGATCGCGACCGGACGCGTGTACACGATCTCCGCGCCGTCGGGGGTGAACGCCGGTCGTCCGATAGACCCGGCTTCGTCGGTGATCCTTCGCGGCGTCGAGTCCACAGCCGCGACTCCGGACTGGTCGACCAGCTCGAGGACGAAGATCTGCTCCGGTCGATCGAGGACGAAGCCCTTGCCGTCCGTCCGGTATGACATCCGGTTGATCCGCCGGGCGGGTTCGGCCTCCGGGACCGGTCCGTGATCGTGGTGGCTCGGCGCACCGCAGTCGACCGTGGGCCGTTGCGGTTCCGCTGCGCCGGTAGTAGCGGCAACGCCGTACCGGCCCTCTTCCGGGACTGCCGCCAGATAGGCAATGAACCGCCCGTCCGGTGAGAACGTGACAGATGACACGCCCAGCGGGTGATCCACCAGCTGAAACGGCTCCCCGCCGTGACGCGGCATGGCGAACGGCTGAGCGGGCGCGCCGGCTGCGGCACGCAGGAACACGACGACGGAGCCGTTCGGCGACAACACCGGCGCCGAGTCGAGCGGACCGCGCGTGAAGTCCACCGTGCTCGCCCCGGCGCGGAGCAGTTGCAGGGCGCCCCGGTAGCAGTCGCCATCGACATCGGGCGTGGACAGAGCGGCGATCACATCACCCGTCTCGCCGAGGGCAGGTCGCCCGTAGGTGCGAAAGAGACGCAGGTCTGCGGGCTTCATAGCGTGGAAGCCTACCGGCGCTCGTCATGCGCCGGATGTGCCCTTCCGCGGAGCGCGGACCGGGACGATGCTGGCGACGACGGTCACTAGCAGGATGGCCCCCACCACGCCGAGAGAGACCGCAGGACTGAACTCCGGCGCCCAGCCGATCGGCTGCCCACCCGCCAAGAACGGGAGCGAGTTCTCCGCCATGGCCTCGAGGATCAGCTTGGCTCCGATGAACAACAGGATCAGCGCGAGCCCCTTGTTCAGGTACTTCAGCCGATTCAGCAACGCGCCGAGCACGAAGTACAGCTCGGACAGCCCGAGCAGCGCAAACGCGTTCGCCGTGAACACGAGGAACGATTCCTTCGTGAGGCCGAAGATCGCGGGGATGGAATCGAGCGCGAACACGATGTCGGTGATGCCGAGCGCGACCACGACGGCGAGCAACGGCGTCGCGAGCCGCCGCCCTTCCTGCCGCACCAGGAACTGCCCGCCCACGTATCCCTCGGACATCGGCAGGACCTTGCGCAGCAGGCGCACGGACCGCGGCTCGTCCGTCACGTGCCCGGGCGCGGAGCGCATGAGGTTGACCGCGGTCACCAGCAGGAACACGCCGAACAGGTAGAACACCCAGGAGAAGTGATGGATGAGGGCTGCCCCGGCGGCGATCAGACCGCCGCGCAACACCAGCGCGATGCCGATGCCGATCAAGACGACCTTGCCCTGCAGTTCCCGCGGCACGCGGAACGCGCTCAGGATGATCGCGAAGACGAACAGATTGTCGACACTGAGCGCATATTCGGTGACGTAGCCCGCGAAAAACTCGCCGGCATACCGACTTCCGGCGAATAGCCACACGCCGAGCCCGAACAGCACGGCGAGCGCGACGTAGCCGGCGACCCAACGGGCGGCTTCGCCGACGGTGATCTGGTGGGCGGTCCGCCCCATCACGAGGCTGGCCACGAAGATCGCGGCGATGCCCGCGAGCACTACGAGCCAGACCCACACGGGGATCGTCATCAGGTGTCTCCTCCGGTCGACGCACCACTGCATCGCCGGAGGTCTCTTCCGCCGGTCTCGCCGTCCCGCGGCGTCACCGACCGACGACGCCGGGGAACCGTCGATCGGTTCACCGTGCTGACGACATCGCCGCTATGAGATGGGAATACTCCCCTCCACGCCCCTCTAGTGTCGCATACCGGTTGGACAATCCGTCCCACCACGGCAGACGGGTCGCGCCCACGGGATGCCTGGCAACGTCCCGGGTGGGCAATCTGGCAGTCTGGACGGGTGATCGCCGGGCGCCTCCTTCGCACGCGGACGCGCCGATGGGTCGCGCTCGTAGTCGCGGCGCTGGTGGTCGCCGCGGTCGTCGTGGCGGCCTGGCCACGGTCGGGGCCGGCGACGATCGCTGCCCAGGACGAGAAGATCGTCGTCCCGGCAGGAACTGGTCTAACGGGAACCGTCACCCTCGACGCGGGGCTCTACCTCCCGGCCACCACTCCCGCCCCCGCGGTGATCGTGGCGCACGGCTTCGGTGGGTCCCGGCTATCCGTCGACGCCGATGCCCAGCGCCTGGCCCGCGCCGGCTTCGTCGTCCTCACCTACTCCACGCGCGGCTTCGGCCGGTCCACCGGGCAGGTCGGCCTCGATTCGCTCGACTACGAGGTGCCCGACGCGCGCGCCCTGGTCGACTGGCTGGCGAAGCGGTCCGAGGTGACCCAGGACGGCCCGGGCGACCCGCGCGTCGGCGTCACCGGCGGCTCCTACGGCGGCGCGCTCGCCCTGATGCTCGCCGGAACCGATCCGCGCATCGACGCCGTCGCTGCCGTCGCCACCTGGAACAACCTCGAGCAGGCCCTGTTCCCCAACAACACGGCGGTCGTAAAGGTCGGTGGCAACCCGCCATCGCCGAGCGCGCCGGTCGGTACGGGCACCCCGGCGTTCATCCCGGGCGGGGCCGACGGCGTCTTCAAACAGGCGTGGGCGGCGGCACTCATCAGTTCGGTGCTCACCACCCCCGCGTCCGGCCCGTCGTCGGTCGGCAACAGCGGGTATGACGATGTTCCCGCCCCCACCAAGGACGGAACCGCCGGGCCTACCGCGGGGTCTACCTCGGGGGCGTCCGCCGGCTGCGGTCGGCTGATGGCCGACATCTGCGCGGCCTATACACAGGTCGCGGAGACCGGCCGGATCACCCCGACCATGGCCACGCTGCTGGCGAAATCCAGCCCGGACCAAGTGGTTTCGACAATCAAGGCTCCGACTCTGCTCGTCCAGGGCGAGCAGGACACCCTGTTCGGCCTGGACCAGGCCGACGCGAACGCCCGCGCCATCGCCGCGAACGGCACCCCGGTCGCGGTGAGCTGGTATCCGGGCGGGCACAACGGCGGCGCCCCGGACACGACGACCGAGAACCGCATCACCGACTGGTTGCACCACTACCTGTTCCGTACGGGTCCGGCGCCGTCGCAGACGTTCCGGTACTCGGTGGCCGGCCCGGTGTCGGATCGCGGACAACCGCGGCTACGCACGTTGCAAGTGCCCCAATACCCGGGCCTGGCGGGCATCGCGCACCCACCGCTCACGCCGGACGTCACCGTGCCGCTCGACGGCCGGCCGCAGGTGATCGCGAACCCGCCGGGTGGTGTCCCCGCGGCGCTCACCTCGCTGCCCGGGATCGGATCGCTCGCGTCGTCGCTGGCAGCTCTGTCGGTGGTTCCCGGGCAGACCGCGGAGTTCGTGTCGCAGCCGATGACAACGCCCCTGGTGGTCACCGGGTCGGCGACCGTGACGCTGCAGATCGAGCGGCTGCCGGCGGCGGGCTCCGGGTCTACTGACGCCACGAGCGGCCCATCGACCGGTGCGGCTGGCGGCGCGAACAAGCCCTCGTCCGTGCTGTACCTGTCGCTGGCGAGTGTTCCCGGCTCCGCCGGCACGGCATCGGGTACTGCGCCGGGCACGGCCGCATCGGCGAGCGCCGCGACCGGCACTACTTCCGGCTCGGTGAGCACTTTCGCGGCCGCCGCTCTCGGCGGTGCCCCGGCGGGCGGGGCGGTCGCGCCGATCCGCCTGGACGACCTGCCGGCCAACGGCACCCCCGCACTTGTCACGGTGGACCTGCCCGCGGTCGCATTCCAAGTGGTGTCCGGCAATCGGCTCATGCTCCGGGTCGCCACCACCGACCAGGGCTATTTCGGTCCGAAAACACCTGCCGCGTACCGGGTCTCGCTGGCCCCCGGCGGCAACCTCACCGTGCCGGAGGTGGGCGGCACACGCGTGCCAGGGGGCGACGACGCCGAACCGGTGGGGCTCGCGATCGGTCTGGCGGTGCTGGTGCTCGTGGGCACCGCCGGCCTGATCACGGTCGGGCGCATCAGGCCGCGCGGCCGCCGGACTGCCGCGCCGCCGGAAGCCCCCGACCCGTCAGAAACGCCCCGGCTTCCGGCGGTATCACCGCCTCCGGTCGTGTCGCAGCCGCCCGAGCGCGGCCCCGCCACGCAAATAAGCCCGAACGGGGCGCCGCTGGCGGCGAACGGCACCGGCGACGAAGGACCGATACCGCTCGTCATCAACGGCCTGGCGAAGCAGTACCCGGGTGGCGTCGCAGCGGTGCAGGACGTGAGCCTGCGCGTCGAACGCGGGCAGGTGCTGGGGCTGCTCGGCCCGAACGGCGCCGGCAAGACGACGACGCTGCGCATGGTGATGGGGCTGATCATGCCGTCGGCCGGGTCGATCAGCATCTTCGGCGAACCGGCCGGGCCGGGGGCGCCGATCCTGTCCCGCATCGGCAGCTTCGTGGAGGGGGCCGGGTTCCTGCCGCATCTGCCGGGCATGGCGAACCTGGAGCTGTACTGGCGGGCGACCGGTCGACCCGCGGCCGATGCGCACCTCGCCGAGGCGCTGGAGATCGCGGATCTCGGCGCGGCCGTCCGGCGGAAGGTGAAGACGTATTCGCACGGCATGCGGCAGCGCCTGGCGATCGCGCAGGCGATGTTGGGGCTGCCGGACCTGTTGATCCTCGACGAGCCGACCAATGGGCTGGACCCGCCGCAGATCCACGCGATGCGCGAGGTGCTACGCCGGTACGCGGCGAGCGGGCGGACGGTGCTCGTCTCCAGCCACCTGCTCAGCGAGGTCGAGCAGACGTGCACGCATGTGGTGGTGATGAGCCGCGGTCGCACGATTGCCGCCGGCACGGTCGCGGAGATGGTGGCGGCGTCCGGCGAGATGTCCATCGGCACCCCGACTCCCGACGCCGCGATGGACTGCCTGCGCGGGATCGACGGGATCGGCGCGGTGGAACCGTCCGGGTCGGGCGTGGCGGTCGACCTCGGCGGGGTGCCGCTCGGGGAGGCGCTGGGGCGGCTGCTCGGCGCCGGGGTGGTCGTCACCTCCGCGGCGCCGCGGAATCGACTGGAGGACGTGTTCCTCGAACTCGTCGGCAGCGCGACGCCGGTTGTCGGCGCGACGGCTTCCCGGGCCGGGAGCGGGGCGCGGAAGGCCGCCCGGAACGGGACGGGAACCGGCACGGGATCCGGAGGTGCCGCGCGATGAGCCCGCTGTATCACGACCGATCGGCCGACGCCGCGATGATGGCGATGGACACCCTGCCGGCGTCCACCACACCCCCGCGCGGCGCGGCGCCGGGATTCCGCCCGACCGCGACGCTACCGATCCGCGTGGAGCTCTCCCGGCAACTACGCCGGCGCCGGACGCAACTCACCCTCGCCTTCATGGTGCTGCTTCCGGCGATCCTCGCGCTCGCGTTCCAGTTGGGCAGCAGCAGCGCCGGGCCGTCCACGTCGTCGTTCATCGATCTGGCACGGTCCTCGGCCGCGAACTTCGTCATGGTGACGATGTTCTTCTCGGCGAGTTTCCTGCTCATCGTGGTGATCTCGCTGTACTTCGGCGACACGATTGCGTCCGAGGCGTCCTGGTCGTCGCTGAAATACCTGCTGGCGATGCCGGTGCCGCGGATGCGGCTGCTGCGGCAGAAGCTCATCGTCGCGGCGATCCTGTCGGCGGTCTGCATCGTGGTACTCGCGGCCGTCGCGGCGGGCATCGGCCTGGTGCTGTACGGCGCGCACCCGCTCACCACGCCGACCGGCGAGACGTTCACCGGCAGCTCGGCGCTGTGGCGGATCCTGCTGGTGATCGGCTATATCGCGGTGCAGCTCGCCTGGGTGGCCGGCCTCGCGACGCTCATGACGGTCTCCACGGACGTGCCGCTGGGCGCGGTGGGCACGGCGGTCCTGCTGTCGATCGTCTCGCAGATCCTCGACCAAATCACGGCGCTCGGCGGCTTCCGCGGCTTCCTGCCGACGCACTACTCGTTCGCCTGGACCGGCGCCCTGGTGGAGCCGATCAACTGGGCGGACATGACGCGCGGCACCTTCTCGTCAGTCGCCTACGCTTTCGTGCTCACCGTCGCCGCGTTCCTGCTGTTCCGCCGCAAGGACGTCACCAGCTGACCGGAAGAGGCCCGAACCATGCCCTCGCTGCTGATCGTGCACCACACGGTCTCGCCCGCGACGCGGGAGCTACACGAGTCGGTGCTGGCCGGCGTGAAAGGCGCCCAGGAGCAGGGCGTCTCCGGAGTAGACCTCGTGGTACGGCCGGCATTGGCGGCGCCGCTCACCGAAACCCTGGCAGCCGACGGCATCGTCCTCGGCACCCCGGCGAACATCGGTTACATGTCCGGCGCGCTCAAGCACTACTTCGACACCATCTACTACCCGCTGCTGGACGCGAAACCCGGCCTGCCGTACGGGCTATGGCTGCACGGTAACCAAGACACCGCCGGCGCGCTGCGGGCCGTCACGGCCATCGCCAAGGCGCTCGGCTGGGAACAGGTCGCCGAACCCGTCATCGTCATGGGCGCGCCCACCGCCGCGGACCGGGAGGCATGCTGGAACCTCGGCGCCACCCTCGCGGCGACCCTCGGCGCCTGACAGCAGTTGTGACGCGCGGGCTCCGAGAAAACGAACGCCTCCCCCGCCGGGGCGACCGAATATGACGCGGTTCACGCCACGGCGCTGAACCCCTCCGTCGACCATCCGCTCCATCGCTGTCACAGGCCACAGCAGGTAGCATGTATGGCATGATCAAGACCACGGTGTACCTGCCCGACGAGCTCAAGAAGCGCGTCGAGCGGGAGGCGCGCACGCGCGGGGTCCCCGAGGCCGATGTGATCCGCCAGGCGATCGATCAGTCCGTGAGCCGTGAGCGCCCGCGACCCCGCGGTGGAGTGTTTTCCGGCGGCGAACAGATCGCTGAGCACGTGGACGAGTACTTGAAGGGGTTCGGCGAGCGGTGATCGTCGATACGAGTGCCTTGCTCGCATTCCTCGATCGACTCGAAGAAGCTCACCAGTCCGTCTGCGCCGCGGTCGACGCCTCCGACGGCCCCTTCGTCGTTTCCGAAATGGTGCTAGCCGAACTCGACTACCTGGTACTGAGCCGGTACGGCGTCGCAGCAGAGCTCAAAATGTTGGAGGCGCTGGCGGACGGCTCGTGGACGATCGAGTCGCTGACAGCCGACGAACTGCCGACGGCAACCACTGTTGTCACACGCTATCGCGACCTGGAGATCGGGCTCACCGACGCCACGAATGTCGTTCTCGCACACCGGTTCCGGACACCGACGATCCTCACCCTGGACCACCGTCACTTCGACGTACTGCGCCAAATGAACGGCCGACCGTTCGAGGTCTTGCCGCGTTGACGCGTTCCGACCTTCCCGCCGCATCCGCTGCGACGCATGCAGCCAGAGCCGGCGCCGGGCTACGTCGCCGGCGCCGCGCCGATAGTGACAGCGAACTCTAGGAACTCGGCCTGCCGCGGCGCCTTCCGCAAGCAAGCTTGGATCGTGCGTTGGGCTGCTGCCAGATTGCCGCGCCGGGATTCCCACTGAGCGCGGACGAAATCGGTTTCGACGCCGGAGATCGCTGGGTGCGTCAGCAGCCTGTCGACGAGGTCCTCGCGTTCTCCGCCCATCAGCCGGTCGACCACCATCGCATGCCACCGCGCTAACCGGCTGGCTCGTGAGCCCGGGGCCTCGCCGGACGGCGACGCCCCATTCCCCTTCCGGCCGGTTCGTGCTGCTGTCGCGGCGCTGATACCGTCCAACGCGCGCAGATATGCGTCGGCGAAGCTGTTCCACGCGTCGGGGCTCGGCAGTATGCCGTACACCACATCCGCAAGAAGCTCCTCCTTGGTCGCGACAGCGCCGGACCCGTAGCGCGTCCAGCCGTATCGAGATTCCCACCGGATCAGTTGCCGCGCCGCGGAACCGGCGAACTCGGTGAATCCGCTGCGGCGAAGGACTGCTGTCCAGAGCACCGCAGCCATCTCGGAAACCACGAAGCGGGCCGCCTCGACCGGATCTTCGGAGCGGAAGTAATACGTGTCGTTCATGTCCCGCGCAAGTTCGATCAATTGTTCCGCCGCGGGGAAAGCCTCGTCGGGTTCGGGGCTGCGAAGTGCGCGCTGTACCTCGTCGGCGAGCGCCTTGAAGGTGAAGCGCCACCGCGTCCGTTCCTTCGGCGACACGGCACGACTCCCGGCGAAATACGCGCCCGAACGTGCCAGTTCCACGAAATCCTGGACCTTGAGCCGAACCTGGCCCGGATCGACCACCGGCGCAGCCGCCTTACGGGCCGCGGCTCCGTGACGGATCACGGCGAGTTCCGTCTCGATCCGCTCGCGCATCGCGGCATCGCCGCGCCAATAGAGCGTCCAGAGCACCGATCGGAGCCCGGCGGGTTCGAGCGGGCTGATCCGGCCGAAGAACTCGTCACGGTTCATCCGGTGCGGCGTTCCCATCGGCTGTGCGCCCCTTTCAACGTGAGACGAATGCTATGCGGTCGACCCGATGTGACCAGGCGCGGGCAGGCGGAAACCGTTGCGTAGGGTGTCGGCGAGCCTTCGCATCTATGGACCCACGTCGCCCGCCAGTGTCCGGTGCCGATGGGCGTCGGCATATGCCGGCCCGAGTCGACCGCCGGCCGCGCGGGCACCCGCCGGTCGGCCCTACGCGACGCCGGCGGTGTCCATGTCGCGGATCTCCCGCTTGAGCTCGGCAATCTCGTCGCGTAGACGCGCGGCCAGCTCGAACTGCAGCTCGCGTGCCGCCGCCAGCATCTGGTCGGTGAGCTGCTGCGCCAGGTCGGCAAGTTCGGCGCGGGCCATGCCGGCTGTGTTGTGCCCGGCGTAAATCCCCGCCGAACGCTCCCCCGCGGCGTCGCGGCCGCGCGACATCCGCCGCGCGGATCCACCGAGCGGCAGCGCCCCGGCGCCGAGGGACGCGTCGGTGTCGTCCGCCTCCGCGTACACCCGGTCGAGGATGTCGTTGATCTTCTTGCGCAGCGGCTGCGGCTCGAGCCCATGCGCCTCGTTGTACGCGATCTGCTTCTGACGCCGCCGGTTGGTCTCCGAGATCGCGCGCTCCATCGCCGGTGTCACCTTGTCGGCGTACATGTGCACCTGGCCGTTGACGTTGCGGGCCGCGCGACCGATCGTCTGGATCAGCGATTTCTCCGACCGCAGGAAGCCCTCCTTGTCCGCGTCCAGGATGGCGACGAGCGAGACCTCGGGCAGGTCCAGCCCCTCGCGCAGCAGGTTGATACCGACCAGCACGTCGTACTCCCCTAGCCGCAGCTCGCGCAGCAGCTCGACCCGCCGCAGCGTGTCGATGTCGGAGTGCAGATATCGCACCCGCACACCCAGGTCGAGCAGGTAGTCGGTCAGGTCCTCGGACATCTTCTTCGTCAGGGTCGTCACCAGCACCCGCTCGTCGCGGTCCACCCGCTCGCGGATCTCGCTGACCAGGTCGTCGATCTGGCCCGTCGTGGGTTTCACCACGACTTCCGGATCGACCAGCCCGGTCGGCCGGATCACCTGCTCCACGAACTCCCCGCCGGACTCGCCGAGCTCGTAGTCGCCCGGCGTCGCGGACAGGTACACCGTCTGCCCGACCCGCGCCTCGAACTCGTCCCAGCGCAGCGGCCGGTTGTCGAGCGCCGACGGCAGCCGGAAGCCGTGCTCCACCAGGGTGCGCTTCCGCGACGAGTCGCCCTCGTACATCGCGCCGATCTGCGGCACGGTGACATGCGACTCGTCGATCACCAGCAGAAAGTCCTCCGGGAAGTAGTCGATAAGTGTGGCCGGTGCCGATCCGGGTCCGCGCCCGTCGATGTGCCGCGAGTAGTTCTCGATCCCGGAGCAGAACCCGATCTGCCGCATCATCTCGATGTCGTAGGTGGTGCGCATCCGAAGCCGTTGCGCCTCCAGGAGTTTGCCCTGCCGCTCGAACTCCGCGAGCCGCTCGGCGAGTTCCTCCTCGATGCCCGCGATCGCGTGCTCCATGCGCTCCGGCCCGGCGATATAGTGCGTGGCCGGGAAGATCCGCAGCTCCGGCACGGACCGCACGATCTCCCCCGTCAGCGGGTGCAGGTAGTAGAGCGACTCGACCTCGTCGCCGAAGAACTCGATGCGCACGGCCAGTTCCTCGTACGCGGGGATGATCTCCACCGTGTCCCCGCGCACCCGGAACGCCCCGCGGGTGAAGGCGATATCGTTCCGCGAGTACTGCACATCCACCAGCGCCCGCAGTAGCTGATCCCGGTCCAGCGTCATCCCCACCCGCACGGGCAGCGACCGGTCGAGGTAGGACTGCGGCGTGCCGAGGCCGTAGATGCAGGACACGGATGCCACGACGATGACGTCTCGTCGAGAGAGCAGCGACATGGTGGCGGAGTGCCGCAGCCGCTCCACATCCGAGTTGATGGACGAATCCTTCTCGATGTAGGTGTCCGTCTGCGGGACGTACGCCTCCGGTTGGTAGTAGTCGTAATAGGAGACGAAGTACTCGACGGCGTTGTGCGGGAAAAGTTCTCGCAGCTCGTTGGCCAACTGCGCGGCCAGCGTCTTGTTCGGCGCCATCACCAGCGTGGGGCGCTGCAGTCGCTCGATCATCCAGGCGGTGGTCGCGGACTTGCCGGTGCCGGTCGCGCCCAGCAGCACGACATCCTTCTCGCCGCGCCGAACCCGCATCTCTAGCTCGTCGATGGCCTGCGGCTGATCCCCGGACGGCTGATATTCGCTGACCACCTCGAAGCGCCCCTCGGTGCGCGGAATATCGCCGACTGGGCGGAACTCGGAGACGGCGAGCACGGGATGTTCGGTTGCGAATGCCACGCCTGCCAGGGTACGACGCACCCCCGACAGCCAACTCTGACAGCGAACCTGGGCAGTAAACCCCGCCAGCCGACCCCGACAACCAACCCCGGAGACCCGCCGCCGCGGGATCGTCCGCAGCTGCCGCCTACTACCGCGCGCGCAGCACGATGGTGCGACACAGCCGGTCGTGCAGGCCGCGGCCGTCCGCGTCGCCGAGCAGTGGCGGCACCAGCAGGAATATCAGGGCGGTCCGCGGAATCGCCCACGCGCCGAGCACTGTCGCGCCGTGGATCGAGGCGACACGGATTCCGAGCATCCACTGGCCCGGGGTCATGCCGAAGACTGCGACCGAGAACAGCGTCATACCAGCCCAGATCGCCAGCGAGAGATTCCCCGGCGGCGCCGGCCAGGTGAACGCGAGCGCAAGCAGCGCGCACGCCGCGATGTCGATCAGGAATGCGGCGACGCGACGGCCCATCGACGCGACCGCGCCGACGCCGTCGGCGGACGCACCGAACTTCTTCCCGGCCCAGGTCCGGTCGCCCAGCGTCACCACCCGGCCAGCCTATCGACCGGCCCGCGGCAGGCGGCTGCCCGGTGCGGTGGCTGTCGGTGGTGGGCGGCAGAATGGACAGCGCAGTCAGCAGGGCTCCCCCACCGCCGAAACCTCGAAAGGCCCGCGCGTGTTCGCAAGTACGGACGACCTTCTCGCATTCATCAAGGACACCGACGTCGAGGTCTTCGACATCCGATTCTGCGATCTGCCGGGAGTGATGCAGCACCTCACGGTTCCCGCATCGACGATCGACGCGGATTCGCTCGCGGCGGGCATGGCCTTCGACGGCTCGTCGGTGCGCGGCTTCCAGGGCATCCACGAATCCGACATGCTGCTGCTGCCGGACATGTCGACCGCGCGCGTCGACCCGTTCCGCAAGCGCCGCACCGTGACCATGAACTTCTTCGTGCACGACCCCCTCACGCTGCAGCCGTACACCCGCGACCCGCGCACCGTCGCGCGAAAGGCCGAGGAGTACCTGGCGGGCAGCGGGATCGCGGACACGGTGTACTTCGGCGCCGAGGCGGAGTTCTACATCTTCGATGACGTGCGGTACGAGTCCTCGGTCAACGGCACGTTCTATCGCGTGGACTCGGAATCCGGGGCCTGGAACTCCGGCCGCGAGGAACCGGGCGGCAACAAGGGCTACAAGGTCCGCGCGAAGGGCGGCTACTTCCCGGTCGCCCCGTACGACCATTACGGCGATCTGCGGGACGATATGGTGGCGAATCTCGTCGGCGCCGGCCTGCAGGTGGAGCGGGCGCACCATGAGGTCGGCACCGGCGGGCAGGCGGAGATCAACTACCGGTTCGACACGTTGCTCGCTGCCGCGGACGATCTGATGTTCTTCAAGTACGTCGTCAAGAACACGGCCTGGGCGGCGGGCAAATCGGTGACGTTCATGCCGAAACCCCTGTTGGGGGACAACGGTTCTGGGATGCACTGCCACCAGTCGCTCTGGGCGGGTGGCTCACCACTGTTCTATGACGAGACCGGTTACGGCGGCCTGTCGGACATGGCGCGGCACTACATCGGCGGGATCCTGCACCATGCGCCGAGCCTGCTGGCCTTCACCAATCCGACGGTGAACTCCTACCGACGGCTAGTACCTGGCTATGAGGCGCCGGTCAACCTGGTCTACTCGTCGCGCAACCGCTCGGCGTGCATCCGCATCCCGCTCACCGGCACGAGCCCGAAGGCCAAGCGGATCGAGTTCCGCTGCCCGGACCCGTCGTCCAATCCCTATCTGGCGTTCGCCGCGCAACTCATGGCGGGCCTGGACGGGGTGCGCAACCGCATCGAGCCGCCGGAGCCCATCGACAAGGACCTCTACGAGTTGCCGCCCGACGAGGCCGCCGACGTGACGCAGACGCCGGCCTCACTGGACGAGGTCATCACGCGCCTCGAAGAAGACCACGGCTACCTGCTCGAAGGCGGCGTCTTCACGCAGGACCTCATCGACATGTGGATCCGGCTCAAGCGCACCGACGAGATCGAACCCATCCGGCTGCGCCCGCACCCCTACGAATTCGCCCTCTACTACGACCTGTAGCACCGGCGGCGCCGATTCGGCACACCCAACGGCGGTGTATGAGTATGACGCGCCGTGCGACGTCAGTAGAAGACCCACCCGGTGCGCTCGATGGTGATGTCGCCGCCGGCGCACAGCATCGTCTCACCAGTCTGAACGATCGACTCCGCCGGAAGCTCGATGGTGTTCGAGGTGCCCATGGTCTTGATCGTGGCGGTCAGCGTGCCGGACGCATCGGATGTGGAGAACGTGGTCGGTCCCCCGGTCCAGTGGAACGTGATCCTGCCGGTCACGTGCCCGGTGACGTTTTCCGCGGCGAAGTCCGTCGAATCGGTGAAGTCGAAGTAGCCGGTGTGATCGGGTGCCAGCCAGAGGTCGACCGCCCCCGGCATGATCGTGTTCATGTCGCTGCCAACCATGGGGTTGAGCTGCGATACGAGGTCGGCCCCTACACACGACTGCTCGGCAGGCGGTGCCGGCGTGTCCGCGGGCGGCTGGCCGGCGGGGGGCGCGGCGGGCGGGTCGCTCGGTGGCGGCAGGTGATGGGAGACGGGGACCGGATCGCTGACGGCCGAGGCACCGGATGCTGTCAGCAGTGTGGTGAGCGCATCGGTCGCGACCCCGGAGAGCAGCACGACGATGACGTCCGGCAACGCGTCCAGCGCGGAGCCGATCAGCTTGTTCAGCACCACGGACAGTGCCGAGGTGTCGCGCTGCACATCGACGGCCACCATCACCGGGTCGACAAGCAGCGAGCCCTTCGCGTCCTCGGCCGTCTCCGTCCCCGTCACGAAGTCAAGCGAGGCGGCAGCCGCCGGGCCGTCCGCCAGCACGCCGTCATGCCGCTGCTCTGCCGCAACGGCACCGTCGTAGAACGTCCAGTCCACCGCGGAGCCGGCCGGGCTGACGGACGGGAGCTCCACGCCGACCAGCGACGCGCAGGAACGTACCCCGACCGGCCAATCCGGCAGCGGCGTGGTAACGGTAACGGTAAACGTGCCCTTTTCGCCCGGCGCCGGCAAGATACCGAATGCCGCCTGCGACGGCATGGCGGTGATCTCGGCGGTCCAGGGCGCCAAAGCCCCGGCAACCGCGGTCGCAACCCCGAGCGCTCCGATCGCGGCCTTGATCGGGCCGAGTAGCGGCGCAAGCGCGGTGGAGACCGCCTTGCCCAGGAACTCTCCGAATAGGGACAGTGCCTCCCCGGCAATCTCGATGATGGTCGAATCCGCGCCGGTCGTGGCGAACCAGGAGCTGATCTTGCCGATGGTGGCGTCATACAGACCGGAGAGCATGCCGCACGGGTCGAGATCGCCAGAACCCGGCGCCCGGAAGCCCGCAGGCTGGTCGGTATCGGCGGGCGCCGTCGAGGTGATGTCCTGGACGAACATGGCGAGCACGGCGGTGGGAAAACGGAAATACTGCGGATCGCCGGCCGCCAGCGGGTCCATCAGGGTGCGCGCAGCTTTCGCGGCCGCCGTGTGAGATTCCGCCACCCAGGCGCCGATGAGTGCACTCAACGGGACAGCGTCAGGTGCCGTCGGATACATCCGCTCCAGCTGCAGACCGGTCACCCCGGCATGACGGCTCCACTCCGCGCCCCACACCGCTGCCTGGGCGGCCGTGATCGTGATCGTCCCCCGCCCGGGGCGCGGTACGTCGTCACGCGTGACGTCGATGCCGGCGGCGCTCAGCGCCTCGGTGACCGTCATCGTCGCGACCGCATCCGAACCGGACGGAGCTTGCGACGGTATACCAGCTGCTACCGGCGTGCTGGGCTCAGCCGGTGCGGCGGCCAGACTTCCTCGGGACACCCCGCCGGGGTCGAGGGACCCGGACACCGATCGGGGGGCGCACGCAACGGTCAACGCGAGTGACAGGGCCGTCAGCGCTACAGCGCTCCGACGACAGGCAGACCGCACTGACCACCTACAGCGCCCCTCTCCACGCGGATGGGCGCGTCTCCGCCGCCGGGTTGCCTCGCTCGGGTTCATCGACTACTCGTACCGGTGCCAGTCGGGGCAGCCGGTCGTGACGAAGGTGACCGCCTCCGGGACTTCGGTGAGGAAGACATAGGTACCGTCACCAGCCACAAAGGTCTGTCCGTCGGCGTCTTCGATGGCCCAACGACATCCGGCCGGAAGTGCGTCGGGATTGCCGCTGAGTTCGTAACTGCCCAGCGGCGCTTCGGTGCCGATCGCGTACGTACCCGTGCCGGCGAGCACGGTGAGCGCACCTATGGCTGCTGAGGTTCCGGCGTCCACCGCGCCTTCGGCATCCGTGGTCACCCCCGACACCATCTGCGCACCGTCGGACACATCACCGGATCCGCCATCGGACACGGCGCCCGACGCGCAGGCCGCAAGCACCGCTACGGCGAGCAGTACAACACCGAGCGCGCCCAGCGCGCGCCTCACCTTCTCGGCACTCACGTTTCCTTCGCTCCTATCAGAGGTGGGGGAACCATCACGCTAGGGCGGATTGTCCGGCACGGCTATGGAGGTTTCGTCGTATTCCGGCGTGTACGTCACTCCGGCGGCGCACGATCACGCGGCGTCGCTACCCTTGGCCGGTGCGGCGCATGGAGTATCTCGATCGGGTGCTACGGCATCTGATGAGCGGTATGGCACTCCCGCTCCCCCGCACCGACGGGCCCCTGGCGACGGATCCGTTCGCCCTCGCGTTGAGGAGCCTGCTGCAGAGCTGGCACGGCGAATTCGCCGCAGGCGCGCAGACCGCAGCGCACGCGATGACGGTGGCCGACGATCCGGACGCGCGAGCACTGGCGCGAGCCGCGGCGGGCTTCGCCCTGGGCATGTGGCCACCTGCGGCGTCCGATCCCACGCTGCGCGAGCCGCGTACCGGCGCCGATCCCGTTGCTGCGGCACTCGCCGACGAGGAGCCGATCTCGCCGGCGATGTATGCCCCGACCACGGCCCTTCTCGCCGAGTCGGCGCTCGCCAATGCGCGCGTAACGACGGCAGCCGCCTTCCTGGCGCGCATGGGCGACCCGCCCGATACCCTGTTCGGCGGGCGGCACCCGTTCCTCACCTTCATCCGGGCGCTGGCCGCACGGGTCGCGGTTTACCAGGGGGATATCACCGGGGCCGAGCGATGGGCAGATGCCGCGGTCGGCGGGGCCGAGGGGGAGACCGAATCACTTTTCGCCCTCGCTTGCGTGGCCCTGGCCCGCGGCAGCGCAGACCGACGCGCCGCGACCCGCGAGCTCGTCGAACAGGTGTCGGCCGCCCCGGTACCGGTCGACGCGGTCACCCGGGGGTGCTTCGTGCTCGCCGCGTACGGGGCGCGAGCGCTCGGCCTGGAGACGCGCGGCGCTCGGCTCATCCTGCTGGCCGGTGGTGACGACGATCTCGGCGGGCTACGCATCATCGATCGTGCGTTCGGCCTCGAATCGCTGGTCGCCGCCGCCATCTCGATGGGCGACCTCGACGCGGCCGGATCCTGGCTGTCCCGTCTTGAGGTGTTGGCGGGGCACCGGATTGCCGAGCCCACTGTGCAGCGCGCACGCTGCCGAATGAGTATCACCCTCGGCGATGCGGGCGGCGCCCTTGCGTCGGCGGACAGGGCCGTGTTGCTGGCACGGGCCGACGGTCGGATGATCGAGGCGGCGGAAGCGGAGATCCTCCGTGCCCGTGCCCATATCGCACATCGGCGCGGCGGGGCGGCCGAGCGCGAACTCTCTGTGCTGGTGACCGAGTCGGAGGCGCGCGGCTACTTCGCGATTCGCCGCTTCGCCGCGCGGGAGCTTCGCCAGGTCGGACGGCGCCTTCCCCCCATCGCCGCGAGCGGCTGGCAGGGTCTTTCGCCCCGGGAGCGTGACGTGGCGCTGCTCATCGCCCAGGGCCGATCCAATGCCTCGCTGGCTCGCGAGCTGTTCCTGTCTGCGCATACTGTGCGGCGTCATGTCAGCCGGGTGTTGGCCGCGTTTGCCGTTGGAACGCGCGCCGGCGTGGCCGCCGCCCTGACCGACTCCGCGGCGGGCAGGCCGATGAGCGGCACTGTCGCGACGCTCACGGGTCGCCAACGCGCCGTGGCGGAGCTCATCCGGCACGGGTCCACCAACCGGCGGATAGCGGAGGTACTGGGCATCGGTACCACTACCGTCGAGAAGCACGTGAGTGCCATCAAGGACCGCTGGAACATCACGTCCCGCGCCGAGATCGCAGTCCTCGCCAGCTGGCTCGCCGACGCCGGTTGACACGGCCGTCCGCACGTCCGGGGCGCCGGCAGATCCGGGCCGGTACAGCAGGCCGGTATCGCGCCGACCACGGCGCTGGCGGCGCCGTGGTCGGCGCGCGTTACTGCGGCGTGGCGCGCTCCTCCACGCGGCGGCGGCGCCGCCAGAACGGCAGCGGGTCGTACTTGCGGTCGACCACGCGCTCCTTCATCGGGATGATGGCGTTGTCGGTGATCTTGATGCCCTCCGGGCAGACCTCCGTGCAGCACTTGGTGATGTTGCAGAAGCCGAGGCCGAAATCCTCCTGCGCGGCGATCTCACGGTCCGCCACGTCGAGCGGGTGCATGTCCAACTCCGCGAGGCGGATGAACATGCGCGGGCCGGCAAACTGCTTCTTGTTCTCCTCGTGGTCGCGGATCACGTGGCACACGTCCTGGCACAGGAAGCACTCGATGCACTTGCGGAACTCCTGGCTCCGTTCGACATCCTCCTGCTGCATCCGGTACTCACCGGGCTGAAGGCCGGGCGGCGGCGCGAAAGCCGGGATGGAGAGCAACTTCTCGAAGTTGAAGGACACATCGGTGACGAGATCCTTGATCACCGGGAAGGTGCGCATCGGGGTCACGTTGATGATCTCGTCCTGGCGGTAGATGCTCATCCGCGTCATGCACGCCAAGCGCGGATAGCCGTTGATCTCCATCGAACAGGAGCCGCATTTGCCGGCCTTGCAGTTCCAGCGCACGGCGAGGTCACCGGCCTGTTCGGCCTGGATGCGATGGATCACGTCGAGGACGACCTCGCCCGGGTTCACCTCGACCTCGTAGTCGACGAGGCCGCCCCCGTTGGCGTCGCCGCGCCACACTCTGAAATGTGCGGTATATCCCATCGCCTACGCTCCTTCGCCCGTCGCCGCAGTCGCCCCGCCCGCCCGGTTGGCCGCTTCGGCTTCGTCGATCTCTTCGGTGGTGAAGTACTTCTCGAGTTCGTGCCGGTCGAACAGAGCCATGAGTTCGGGTGCGACCTTCGGGCCGGGGATCCGGGCGACCTTCACGGTGCCACCGTCGAGCGAACATTCGAGCAGCGTACGGCGCCATTCGGGATCCATGGTCGGGAAGTCGTTGCGGGTGTGGCCGCCTCGGGACTCCTGGCGCAGCAGCGCTGCATTGGCGATGCAGCGGCCGAGGAGCAGCATGTTTTCCACGTCGAAGCACAGGTGCCATCCCGGGTTGAACGCGATGGGTCCCTCGGCCTTGAGCTTCTTGGCGCGTTCGTCGAGTTTGTCGAGCTCAGCGAGCGCCTCACGCATCTCGTCCTCGGTGCGAATGATGCCAACCAGCGAGAACATCATCTCCTGCAGCGCACGGTGGATGTCGTAGGCGTTCTCGTAGCCGGATTCTCCGGCATGGCGGAAGGGCTCCAGCGCTTCGTGTGCATAGGCCTGCAGTTCGTCATCGGAGAATTTCGGCGTCTGGTGGCCGTGCTCGTCGACGAAGGCGACGGCGGCATCGCCGGCGCGTTTGCCGAAGACCGCGAGATCCGACAGCGAGTTTCCACCGAGCCGGTTCGACCCGTGCAGCCCGCCGGACGCCTCACCGGCGCAGAACATGCCAGGGATATTGGTGGCCTGCGTGTCCGGGTCGACCTCCAGGCCACCCATGGCGTAATGGCCGGTCGGCCCGACCTCCATCGGCTCCTTGGTAATGTCCACATCGGCCAGCTGCTTGAACTGGTGATACATCGACGGCAGGCGCCGTCGGATGAACTCCTCACTGCGCCGGGAGCCGATGTCCAGGAAGACCCCGCCGTGCGGCGAGCCGCGGCCGGCCTTGACCTCGGCGTTGATCGCCCGGGCCACCTCGTCGCGCGGCAGCAGCTCCGGCGGCCGCTTGTTGTTGTCCGGGTCGGTGTACCAGCGGTCGCCCTCCTCCTCGGTGGTCGCGTACTGGTCGCGGAAGACCTCGGGCACGTAGTTGAACATGAACCGCTTGCCCTCGGAGTTGCGCAGCACTCCGCCGTCGCCGCGGACCGACTCGGTGACCAGCACACCGCGCACCGACGGCGGCCACATCATGCCGGTCGGGTGGAACTGGACGAACTCCATGTTGATCGCCGTGGCGCCAGCGCGCAGCGCCAGCGCCAAGCCATCGCCGGTGGACTCCCACGAGTTGGACGTCACCTTGAACGTCTTGCCGAGCCCCCCGGTCGCGATGATCACGGCCGCCGCGGTGAAGGAGAAGAAGTCCCCGGTCGCTCGCTGATAGCCGAAGGCGCCGCCGACGCGACCGTCGCGCATCAGCAGCCGGATCATCGTGGTCTCGGCGAACACCTTGATGCCGGACTCGGCGTCGCCGGTGGCCTTCTTGTCGTCCTGCTGCAGCGAGGTCACCTTCTGCTGCAGCGTTCTGATGAGTTCGAGGCCGGTGCGGTCGCCGACGTGAGCGAGCCGCGGGTATTCGTGGCCGCCGAAGTTCCGCTGGCTGATCTTGCCCTCCGGCGTGCGGTCGAACAGGGCGCCGTAGGTCTCCAGCTCCCACACCCGCATGGGCGATTCCTTGGCGTGCAGCTCGGCCATCCGCGGGTGCGACATGAACTTGCCGCCGCGCATCGTGTCGCGGAAGTGCACCTGCCAGTTGTCGTGCGGGTTCACGTTGCCCATGGCGGCCGCCATGCCGCCCTCGGCCATCACCGTGTGCGCCTTGCCGAACAGGGACTTGCACACGATGGTGACGGTCTTGCCGGCCTCACGGGCGGCAATCGCCGCGCGCAGTCCCGCACCGCCGGCGCCGATGATCAGGACGTCGGAGGAATGCCGTGTGATCGTCGGCTGCCCCATCGGTGGCGCTGCCGGCGCAGCGGGAGGAGTCGTTGCAGATGTCATGGCGTGGCGCAATTCCTTCGTCGGCGTGGGTGAGATCGGGCTCTAGAAGTGGATGTAGAACGGGTCCGCGAACACCTTCGCGGACAGCATCCAGACGTACCAGTCGGTGAACATCAAGGTGCCGAGCGTTGTCCACGCGAACTGCATGTGCCTGTTCGTGAGCTTGCTGACGCCCTTCCACAGCTTGTACCGGATGGGATGCTTCGAGAAGTGCCGCAGCTGGCCACCGATGGCGTGCCGGCACGCGTGGCAACCCAGCGTGTAGGCCCACAGCAGGACCACGTTCGCGGCCATGATCAGGGTGCCCAGGCCGATGCCGTGGAACAGCGAGTGGATCACGTCATAGGTGTTGACCAGCGAGATCAGGACCGCTACGTAAAAGAAGTAGCGGTGCGCATTCTGGATGATCAGCGGGAAACGCGTCTCGCCGTGGTACCGCTTGTGCGGCTCCGGTACGGCGCAGGCGCCCGGCGTGCGTGCGAAGGCCCGGTAGTACGCCTTGCGGTAGTAGTAGCACGTGGTGCGGAAGCCGAGCAGGAAGACGAGCGTGATGATCGCGTAGGGCAGGAACACCGGGAACGTGCCGAACCAGACGCCGAGCGAGCTGGAGCCCGGGACGCAGCTGGCCGACACGCACGGCGACGTGAACGGCGACAGATAGTCGTACTCGGCGGCGAAGTAGTACTGGCGCCAGAACACCCGCACCGTCGCATAGGCGACCCAGATGGTGAGCAGGATCGCGGTGGCGTTCGGCTGGTACCACCACCGATCGGTGCGCAGGGTGCGCTTGCCGACGGAGGCGCGTCCCGGCGCATCCACTCCGAAGGGTGCCTTTGCTTGGACCATCTACTTCACGCCCTCGTTGTCGGCCCACCGGCCGGGTCGGCGCCGAACCGTTCGCGGTCGGCTACTGCTGTCGGTCTGTCTGAGGTCTCGCGGCCGCACGGCGCGGCACCGGGGACGGGCGGCCCATGATCCTGCGGCCCCTCGACCGTCTCATCATCGACCCTCACCCTTCCGGCGACACAGCCGGGTGGCGGGCGCTGGCCATCCTCGGTGCGCGCCCGAGAGAACTATCGACCGCGCCCGCGCGTTCGGCAACTCGACGGACCGGCGCGGCCCGCAATGTGATGTCGTATTGATCACGTTTCCGCTTGCGCGGCAGACACGGACGCCCCGGCATGCCCCGCCGGCACCGGACCTGCCGAACCGTTCGAAGAGCTGATGGGCGGCCCGCTGACCTCGCCGCCTGCCCGGATGCGTTGGCTGATGACCTGGCTGATCCCGTCGCCCTGCATCGAGACGCCATAGAGCGTGTCGGCGGCCTCCATCGTGTACTTCTGGTGGGTGATGACGAGGAGCTGTGAGGAATTCCGCAGTTCGTGCAGCAGGCCGACGAGCCGGCCCAGGTTCACCTCGTCCAGCGCGGCCTCGACCTCGTCGAGCACGTAGAACGGGCTGGGGCGGGCACGGAAGATGGCGACCAGCATGGCGACGGCGACCAGTGATCTCTCGCCGCCGGACAGTAGCGATAGTCGTTTGACCTTCTTCCCGGGCGGGCGCGCGGTCACGTCGACCCCGGTCGCCAGCATGTCCTCCGGGTCGGTGAGGTGCAGTTCGCCCTCGCCGCCGGGGAAGAGCGCGGCGAAGACGGTCCGGAACTCGGCCGCGACATCGTGATAGGCGTCGGTGAAAAGCTCGAGGATCTTGTTGTCGACCTCGGCGACGACGGCGAGCAGGTCCTTGCGGGTGGTGCGTAGGTCCTCGAGTTGAGTGGCCAGGAATGCGTGCCGCTCCTCCATGGCGGTGAACTCCTCCAGCGCGAGCGGGTTCACCTTGCCTAGAGCGCCCAAGTCGCGTTGCGCCCGCCCGGCGCGCCGTTCGGTGGACGCACGATCGAACGGCATCGCAACCGGTGCGCTCACCGGTTCGCCCCGGTCCCTGGCCGCCTCGTATTCGGCGATTTCGGCAGCCGACGGCGGCACCGGGACGTGCGGGCCGAACTCGGCCAACAGGTCCGGGAGGTTCATCGCGTAGTCCGTCGACGCGGTCTCTATGAGCTGGTCGAGTCGGAGCTTGCGCTGGGCCCTGAGCAGGTCGGTCGCGTGGACCGAATCGGTGAGCGATTCCCACTGTGTCTGCAATGTCGCCAGGGCCTGCCTCGCGTTCGCGGCCGCTTCGTCGGCTTCGGTCCGGCGCGTCTCCGCCGCTGCTCGCGCCGCCGCCGCGGCAGCCACGGACGCCGTCAACCGCTCGGAAACCTCGCGGGCGACGACCACGACGCGCTCCGCCAGTCGCGCGGCCGCGGCGCGGCGGATCGCCGCCTGCTCGGCGCTGCGTCGCGCTTCCCGCTCGGCCTGCGCGGCTCGACGGAGCCGGTCGGCGGTGCCGGCGGTCGCCCGGGCGCGCTCCTCGGCCGTGCGCAGCGCGAGACGTGCGTCGACCTCCGCCTGGCGGTCCTCGGCCAGCCTCGCGGCGAGTTCGTCGCGCCGGGCCGGGTCGGGATCACTCGGCACGTCTTCGGATTCCGCCGCAGCGAGTCGTGCCTCCAGATCGCTCACCTGGGCGCGGATCTCGTCCTGGGCGGCTTCCGCGGCGTGGCGCCGTTCCGTCAGCCGGTCGGTTTCCGCCTCCGCAGACTTCGCGACTCCGCCGAGCGCGGCGAGCTGCTCGGACACGGCCGCGATCCGCGCGTCGGATTCGTACAGCGCACCCAGCGACCGTTCGGCCTCGTCGGCGCGTGCCTGTGCCTCCGCCCGGGCACCCACCAGGTGCGCATCGATCTCGGCAAGACGCGCCGTGACCGTGGCGAGGTCCCCCTCCGCCTCGTCGACGGCTGCCTGGATCTCGATGACGGACTGTCTGCCGCGGCTGCCGCCGAACGCCCAGATCGGGCTGATCACGTCGCCGTCGAGGGTCACCGCGGTCAGCTCGGGGCGCGCGCTGACCACCGCTCGGGCGGCGGCGATGTCGTCGACGACCACCACATCCGCCAAGAGCCTGGTGAGGGCGCCACGGAGCACCTCGGGCGCCTGCACCAGATCCAATGCCCACCGTGCGCCGTGCGGCGCCCCATCTCGCACCCTGTCTCGCGCGGCGGGCTCGCCGGGCGGCGCGCCGCCCACCAGCACTCCGGCGCGGCCGGCCTCGGTCCTCTTCAGCAGATCGATCGCCGCGGCGGCGCCGGGAAGGTCCGCGGCCGCGACCGCATCGGCGACCGGGCCCAGCGCGGCAGCGATCGCCGCCTCCGCACCGGCCGCTACGTCGAGCACGGTCGACACGGAACCCAGCAGCCCCGGTAGTTCCGCGGACAACAATGCGCCCGCCGCGTCGCGGCGATCAAGACCGAGTGACAGGGCTTCCACCCGCGCGCGCAGGCTGCTCTGCCGAGAACTCGCGTCGCGCTGCTCCTCGGTCAACTCGGCGACCCGCGCCTGCGCCGCCGCCGCGGCGGCGGCGGCCGCTTCGTGGATCTCGTCGAGTCCGACCTCGGAGGAGTCGAGGACGCCGATGGAGCCGCGCAGCTCGTCGAACTCCGCGCGAGCCCGGGCGGCACGGTCAGCCGCCTCGCTGATAGCGATGGCGAGCCGTTCCGTCTCGTCCTGACCGGCGGCGAGCCGGGACCGCGCGCTGCCGACCTTCCCCGCAAGCCTGGCCAATCCCTCACGCCGATCGGCCAGGGCGCGCGAGGTCGCGACCAGCTCCGCCTCCGCGGCTGCCAGCGCCGTTTCCCGTTCGGTGCGCCCGGCCACGGCGGCGGCCAGCGATGCGCGGGCCGAATCCACGGCACGGTCCTTCTCGGCCTGGTCCGCGGCGGCGCGTTCGGCTTCGGCGTCGAGCTCGTCGGCATCGCGTCCCGAGTGGGTGGCGGCGATCGGCACCGCAAGATTGCGGGCACGCTCCTCGGCCAGGGAGATCGTGCCGCGGAATCGCTCGGCGAGGGCCGAGAGCGCGAAATGTGCGTTCTGCGCCGAAGTCAGCTCAGGCGCTGCTGCAGCGAGGGCCGCGGCCGCTGCCTCTCCGGCCGCGGTCGCCCGCTCGAGTTCCCGTTGCACCGCGGCACGATGCTGCTCGGCGGCCTGCTGTGCCGCGGCATCCGCCGCGATGTCGGTCTGCAGCGCGGCGACATCGTCTGCCAGCAGTCGCAGCTTGGCGTCACGCAGATCGGCTTGCACACCGGCCGCGCGGCGCGCAACCTCGGCCTGCCGCCCCAGCGGGCCGAGCTGGCGTCGCAGTTCGGCGGTGAGGTCCGTCAGCCGGGTCAGGTTCGCCTGCATCGCGTCGAGCTTGCGGAGGGCCTTCTCCTTGCGCTTGCGATGTTTCAGGACGCCGGCGGCCTCCTCGATGAACGCTCGCCGGTCCTCCGGCCGGGCCGAAAGCACCGAATCCAGATGCCCCTGGCTCACGATCACGTGCATCTCACGGCCGATGCCGGAGTCCGACAGCAGTTCCTGGATGTCGAGCAGCCGGCACGCCTTGCCGTTGATCTCGTACTCACCGGCCCCGTCGCGGAACATGCGCCGGGTGATGGACACTTCGTCATAATCGATCGGCAAAGCGCCGTCACGGTTGTCGATCGTCAGCGTGACCTCGGCGCGACCCAGCGGCGGCCGTCCGGCGGTGCCCGCGAAGATGACGTCGTCCATCTTTCCGCCGCGCAGCGCCTTCGCGCCCTGCTCGCCGAGCACCCATGCCATGGCGTCGACGACGTTCGACTTCCCGGATCCGTTCGGGCCCACGATGGCCGTGATACCAGGCTCGAAGCGCAGTGTCGTCGACGATGCGAACGACTTGAAGCCCTTGAGTGTGAGGGACTTCAGATGCACGTCGCGCCGGTCCCTTCCACTCCGCTGTCACCGTCGGCGGCGCCGTGGTCTCCGGCCGCCACACTGCGTGAAGCGTACTAGCAGCCGGGGGCCGCAACGCCCGTCACACCGGCAGCGCGAGGTCCGTTTCGACGGCTTTCCGCAGCGCCGCGCGCATCGCATCGGCCGGTGCCCGCACGCCGGTCACCAGCTCGAACTGGCGTAGGGCCTGGTGCAGCAACATGTCCAGCCCGGTGACCGTGATCCGTCCTGCTGCGCCGGCCGCGGCAAGCGGCGTGGGCCACGGGTGATAGATGACGTCGAACAGTGCCGGCACCCGTGCGAGGGCGCCCGCGAGGTGGTCGGCGGCGCCCGCCGGGACCGTCGCCACTGCCAGCGCCGATTCCGTTGCCGCGGCGGCGATCTCGTCGACGGACAGGCCGATCGCGCGGACCGGCAGCCCGTATCGCCGCGCGAGATCAACGACGATGACGCTGCTCGCGGGCCTCCGCCCGGCAACGACGAGCGGGCCGTCCCATGCCATCTCGGCGAGCGCCGCCACGACCGCCCGCGCCGTGCCGCCACCGCCGATCAGGAGCACCGGGCCGGACGGCGTCACCCCCGCGGCGTGCAGCGCGCCGCGCACGCCGTCCACATCGGTGTTCTCCGCCCACCAGCCGTTGCCGCTACGGATCAGCGTGTTCGCGACGCCCAGCGCGTCGACGCGAGCCGACCGGCCGGTGGCGAACTCGGCCGCGGCCTGTTTGCCGGGCATGGTCACCGCGAGCCCGGCCCATTCGGCGCCCAGTTCGGCGATGAGGCCCGGCAGCCGCGCGGCGTCACACTCGATGGCATCGAACGACCAGCTGCTCAGCCCGGCGGCGGCGAAACCGGCCCGGTACAGCACCGGGGACAGCGAATGGCCGATCGGGGAGCCCAGTACGGCAGCCCGGCCCGCGGCACGCGCGACGGCCCCTCCAGCGGTTCGGCCGGTGGTCTCGTTGGTGGTCGCGTTGGTAGCGCAGACGCCCGACATCTACCCGAAGACTCCGTTCTTGCGGGCCTCGGCGATACAGGCCTCGTGCTGCGCTGTCGTGGTGGAGAAGCACGAGTTGCCGTCCAGATCCACGGCGACGAAGTACAGCCAGGTTCCTGTCGCCGGGTCGTCCGCCGCGTCCAGTGCCTGCGGTCCCGGGGCCCCGATCGGCGTGGGGGTGAGCCCGGCGTGAGCGTAGGTGCTGTAGAGGTTGGCGGCATCCAGCCGTTCGGACTCGTTGGTGGAGATCTGGGCGCGGTCGAGGCCGTAGTTCACCGTCGAGTCGAACTGCAGTTTCATGCCGTCTGCCAGCCGGTTGTAGATCACCCGCGCGACCTTGCTCATGTCCGGGCCGACGCCTTCCGCCTGTACCAGCGATGCGATGGTCACCATCTCGTACGGAGTCATGTGCCGTGCCTTCGCCGCAGCCATGATGCCGGTGGTGTTCCACTGCGCCGCAGAGGCGCTGACGACGGCCGCCAATGCCTGCTGCGCCGTCGAACCGGGGGCGATGGTGTAGTCGCCGGGCAGGATCAGCCCCTCCAGGCGTCGGCGTGCGTCCGGCGCCTTGGCGACGTCGTCCACCGCCCACCCGACGACGTTCAGGTCACTCGGGCCCGCCGTCTCCTCGACCTTCCACAGGTCGTCCACCGAGAAGCAGGACCCCTGGCCGTTGGTCGGCACGCACGCGGCGGCGATGGTGGACAGAATGCCGGGCTTCACGGACTTCGCGCCGGTGGGCGATACGGCGGTCCTGTCGGCCAGCGTCTGGCCAGGGATCACCCGCATCTGGCCGAGCCGGTTGCCCTTGTCCGCGAGTTCACCCACCACCACCTGGGCAGCGGAATGCTGGTGCACCCGGTAGTAGCCGGGCTGCAGAACGCTGAGCCGTCCGTCATCCGACGCGACCGTCACGAAGTACTGAGCGCTGGCAACGACGCCCGCACCCGCGAGGGTCTGAGCCACGTCAGTGAGGCCCTGGCCGGGCTGAACGCGCACCACGACCGTGGTCGGACCGGTGCCCGCCCAGTCGACCGGCGCGGCCGTGCTGTGTCGCCAATAGATGACGCCGGCCACCGCCCCGCCGGCGATGAGGACCATGACGAGCAGCGCGAGGATCGTGGAACGGACCCGATGGCGGCGCCGGGGCCGCTTCCCGGGTCGACGGTCGGCACGCGTCTCGCGACGCGCCCGAGGTGCGTGCGCGGTGGCGGTGTCCGGTTGCCGGCGACCGGCGAGCACCTCCCGCAGGTGTGTGAGGTCCACTTCGTCGGCCGGTTCGCCGTGCGCACCACCGTGGTCAGCGCTCGCACCCGCGTCATCCGGACCGTGATCGAACAGTCCGAAGTGATCGATCGGCTCTCCGTCGTGATGGGCGGCCTCCGAGTGGTCGTCAGACACGTCCACGACGTCGTTGTCCGGTCGCCGATCGGTTGCGTCGTCGTCCGGGAGTCGATGGCTACCCACGGGCCTGGCCCGTGCTGCGCAGGGCGTCCAGTCGCACCTGCAGGATCGTGACGGCGGCGAGTTGGTCGACGACAGCGCGCCGCGCCTTCGTCGACACCTTGCGATCGTCGAAGATCCGATTCGCCTGCACGCTGGTCAGGCGCTCGTCCACCAAAACCACCGGCACCGGCGCGATCCGAGCGGCGAGGGCCGTCGCGTATCGCCGCGCCGCGTGCGCGGCGACACCGTCGGCACCGCGCAGCATCTTCGGCAGGCCCACCGCGACCTCCACCACATCCCGGTCGGCAACCATGGCCACCAGCTCATCGATATCCCGGTCGGCCGCCTCGTCGCGCGCCAATGTCACGACCGGCGTCGCCAGGATGCCCTCGGGGTCACTGACCGCGACCCCGACACGCACGGTACCGACGTCGACGCCCAACCGCACACCTCGTCGCGGCGTGTCGCTGCCGGTGGCGACCGTCACCGAGGACTGGCCCCCGCCACCACGGCCGTCAGCGCGGCGACGGCCGCCGGGACTCCCGACGCCGCGGCACCGCCGCCCTGCGCCAGATCCGACCGGCCACCACCGCGTCCATCGACCGCGGAGGCGAAGGACTTCACCAGGTCTCCCGCGTCCAAGCCGGCTGCGACGGCCGCCGGTGTGCAGGCGACGGCGAACGACACGGCCGGCCCGGCCCCCGTCGCGAACAGGGCGACGACGGCAGGGCGAGCGCCGAACCGGCCGCGCACGTCGGTCGCGAGAGCGCGGAGATCCGCACCGGACAGGCCGCCGTCGAGTGTCTCGGCGACCAACGCCACGCCGTTCACGGTCTGCGCGCCCTCGACGAGGGTGGCGGCGGTCGCGAGCACGGATGCGGCATGCAGCCGTTCGAGCTCCTTCTCGGCGGCGCGTAGCCGCTCGACGATGTCCGCCACTCGGTGTGGCAGTTCCGCCGGCGGGACCTTGAGCTGGTCGGCGATCTGCGCCAGCAGGGCGCGCTCGGTCGCCAACTGCCGCATCGCGTCCATGCCGACATAGGCCTCGATGCGTCGCAGCCCGGATCCGACGGAGCTCTCCCCGATCACCGACAGCGGGCCGATCTGGCTGGAGTGCTCGACGTGGGTTCCGCCGCACAGCTCGATGGACCACGGCCCACCGATCTCGACGATGCGCACGGTCTCGTCATACGTCTCACCGAACAGCGCGATCGCACCCTGCGCCTTGGCCTCCGGGAGCGAGGTGTAGCGGACCGCGACCGGCAGATCCTTGCGCACGGCCAGGTTCGCGACCTCCTCGATCTCGCTGCGCGTCGCATCCGACAAGGCCGAGTTCCAGGCGAAGTCCAGCCGCAGGTAGCCGGGCTTGTTGTAGGAGCCCGACTGCAGCGCCCGCGGCCCGAGAACCTGCCGCAGCGCAGCGTGGATGACGTGCGTCCCGGAATGGGCCTGCCGCGCCCCGACCCGCCACTCCGGGTCTACCTTGGCGAGGACGGCGGCGCCCTCGCGCAACTCCCCCGCCGTCACACGCACCTGGTGCACCCACAGTTTGCGGTTGACCTTCTGCACATCGATGACCTCGGCCGAGCTGCCGTCCGACAGGATGATCCCGGCGTCGGACTCCTGGCCGCCTGACTCGGCGTAGAGCGGCGTCCGATCGAGGACGACCTCCACGATCTCGCCCTCGCCGGCCGCGGCGACCCGCGCACCGTCGCGGATCAGCCCGCGGATGGTCCCCTCGGACTGAAGTTCCGTGTATCCGGTGAACTCCGTCGGGCCGGACGTGTCCAGCAACTCCCGGTACACCGTCAGATCGCCGAAACCGCCCTTCCGGGCCCGGGCATCGGCGCGCGCCCGCGCCTTCTGCTCGTCCATCAGCGCGCGGAAACCCTCGGTGTCCACGGTGAGCCCTGCCTCGGCGGCCATCTCCAGGGTGAGATCGATCGGGAACCCATGCGTGTCGTGCAACGCGAACGCCGTGTCGCCCGGCACCACCGATGCGCCAACAGCTTTCGTCTCGGCGGCGGCCTGGTCGAACAGCCTCGACCCGGACGACAACGTCTTCAAGAAGGCCGTCTCCTCCGCCGCGGCAACGCTCTCGATGCGCGCGAAGTCGGTCGCGAGCTCCGGGTACGACTCGCTCATCAGGTCGCGGACCACAGCGGCCAGCGTCGGCATCACCGGCTTCTCCACGCCCAACAGCCGCGCCGACCGGATCGCGCGGCGCAGCAGCCGGCGCAGCACGTAGCCCCGTCCGTCGTTGGACGGCGTCACCCCGTCGCCGATCAGCATGATCCCGGACCGCAGGTGGTCGGCGATCACCCGGAACCGCACGTCGTCCGCATGCTCGCGGCCATAGGTCCGCCCGGACAGCTCCTCCGCCGTGGTGATGATCGGGCGCAGCAGGTCCGTCTCGTAGACGTTGTCCACGCCCTGCAGCAGGAACGCGACGCGCTCCACGCCGAGCCCGGTGTCGATATTCTTCTTCGGCAGCGAACCGACCGGCGGGAACCCGTCCTTCGGGCTCTGTTCACCCCGCACGTCCTGCATGAAGACGAGGTTCCAGATCTCCAGGTAGCGGTCCTCGTCGGCGACCGGTCCGCCCTCGATCCCGTACTGCGGCCCGCGGTCGTAGTAGATCTCCGAACAGGGCCCGCCCGGACCGGGAACACCCATGTCCCAATAGTTGTCGTGGCCGTCGCGGCGCTGGATCCGCTCGGCCGGCAGCCCCGCGACCGACCGCCACAGCTCGAACGCCTCGTCGTCGTTCTCGTATACGGTCGCCCAGATGCGCTCCGGATCGAACCCGTAGCCGCCATCATCGACGCTGGAGGTCACCAGCTCCCAGGCGTGCCGGATCGCGCCCTCTTTGAAGTAGTCACCGAACGAGAAGTTCCCGGCCATCTGGAAGAACGTGTTGTGCCGGGTGGTGATGCCCACATTGTCGATATCCAGCGTCCGCACGCACTTCTGCACGCTGGTGGCGCGCGAGAACGGCGGCGTCGCCTGGCCGAGGAAGTACGGCTTGAACGGCGCCATCCCCGCGATCGTGAACAGGACCGTCGGGTCCTGGCTGATGAGCGACGCCGACGGAACCACCGTGTGCCCGGCCTTCTCGAAATGGTCCAGGAACCGGCGGCGTATCTCGTGGGTCTCCATACATGTCCTTATTTCCGTCACATTTTCGGGGACGTGACAATTCTCAAGACGGGCCGTACCAGTGTGCCGCGCCCGCGGCCGGGTCCTCGAATCGGGTGTGCGGGCGGTGTCGTGACGGCGGTACCGCTACGCCGATTCCTCGCCGAGCGACGTACGACCGCCTATGACGCTGTTCGCTGCTGATCGCAGTTCGTCGAGTTCGCGAATCTGTTCCGGCGGCACCATCACGACGGACCCGTTCGCGCCGTTGATCATCGGACGGTAGGCGGCCCGCCGGTTCACGGCGCCCATCCGCACGTCGGACGCGAAGGAACCCACCGCGTTGCCGATTTCCGCGATGGCGTCGGCGATGTCGGCCGCGATGGCCGACGGGGTGAGCTTCGCTGCCAACGCTGCGCGTGCTGCCTCCTTCGCGCGCCGCGTCCGGCGGGTCGCGGCGACGCCGAGCGCCAGACCTGCGGTGAAGTAATGCCAACGCTTCACAGGTCAGCTCCTTTTCGGCCGGAGATCCGACGACGACAATCCACAGCGATCCGTGCCCATCGAGCAGTGCCCATCAAATACAGAGCCGATCAAACACGGCACTGTGAACGCCGCATAGGGACACGGCACTGGAACAGCTACGGCTCCCCAGGGTACCCGGATCGCGGGCCCGGGGCATCTGCCCGGTAGCGTCAAAACCCACGACGGGGCATGCGCGAGGAGGCACGGCTGTGACGATCACCGCCGCACCGGGAACCCGGGTCGATCGGTCCCGCGTCACTCCTGCCGATCGGCTGCTGTTGGCGGATCGGCTCACCGAGGCGGTGCGCGGTGATGTCGACTTCTCGTCGGCGGCGCGCGCCGTGTACGCGACGGATTCGTCGAACTACCGGCAGGTCCCGCTGGGTGTGGTCTTCCCGCGCGACGCCGCCGATGTCGCGGCCGTGGTGTCACTGTGCGCCGCGGCGGGGGCGCCGGTGCTGGGTCGCGGTGCGGGCACCGGGCTGGCCGGCCAGACGGTGAATGTCGGTGTGGTGCTGGACTTCTCGCGCTACATGAACCAAATCCTGGACATCGACTCGGTGCGGCGCACGGCGCGGGTGCAGCCGGGGGTGGTGCTCGACGATCTGCGCGCCGCGGCGGAGGTGCACGGGCTGACCTTCGGTCCCGATCCGGCGACCCATGCCTGGTGCACGCTCGGCGGGATGATCGGTAACAACTCGTGCGGCACGCATGCGCTGTATGCGGGCAAGACGGTGGACAATGTGCGGCGGCTGCGCATCGTCACCGCCGACGGCGAGGATCTGTGGGTCGGCGCCTACAGCGACGAGGATTACCGCGCCGCGGTCGCCGAGGGCGGCACCCTGGCGCGCATCCTGGGGGGCCTCCGGGAGACCGGCCGCCGGTACGGCGACAAGGTCCGCGAACAGTTCCCGGACATTCCGCGCCGTGTGTCGGGCTACAACCTGGATCAGATCCTGCCCGGCGCGCCGCTGAACCTCGCGCGCCTGCTGGTCGGATCGGAATCGACCCTGGCGCTGACCGTCGAGGCGGAGCTGGATCTTGCGACATCACCCCGGCACCGGAATCTCGTCATACTCGGTTACCCCGACATCTTCCAGGCCGCGGATGCCGTGCCCGCGCTCGTGGCATTCGGCCTGCTGGGGCTGGAGGGATTGGACGACACGCTCACCGGCCAGTCCGCGGCCCGCGGACTGAACACCGACGGGATCGCCCTGTTGCCGCCCGGCCGGGGCTGGCTGTTGGCCGAGATCGGTGACGACGACAAGGATGTCGTCGAGCGGCGCACCGCCGAGTTCGTGGCCGGGCTGCCGGAATCGGTGCACGCGAAGCGCATCGACGATCCGCGCGAGGTGAAGGCCGTGTGGGAGGTGCGCGCCTCCGGGCTGGCCGCGACCGCGATCCCGCTGGACGGGCCGCCGAATCACGAGGGCTGGGAGGACGCGGCGGTCCCGCCGGAGCGGCTCGGCGAGTACCTGCGCCGGATGACGGCGATGTGGGGCCGGTACGGCTACAACGGCGCGTGGTACGGGCATTTCGGGCAAGGCTGCGTGCACACCCGCAACCCGTTCGACCTGCACACGGTGGCCGGCCTGGCCGATTTCCGCCGGTTCCTCGAGGAGGCGGCCGATCTGGTCGCCGAGCTGGGCGGCTCGATCTCCGGGGAGCACGGCGACGGGCAGGCGCGCGGCGAACTGCTCTCCCGCATGTTCGGCCCGGAGATCATCGAGGCCTTCCGCACGGTCAAGTCGCTGTTCGACCCGAAGGGGATCCTGAACCCGGGCAAGCTGGTCGACCCCTACCCGCTGGACACGAACCTGCGCTACGGGCCGGAGTACCGGCTCGCCCCGATGGCCGCCGACACGGCATTCGCCTTCAGGGCCGACGGCGGGTCGCTGCAGACCGCGGCCGAGCGGTGCGTCGGGGTGGGCCGCTGCCGGCGCGACGACTCCGGGGTGATGTGCCCGTCCTACCGCGCGACCCGCGACGAGCGGCACTCCACCCGCGGCCGGGCCAAGATGCTCGTCGAGATGTTCCAGGGCGAGACCACCCCGGACACCTGGCGCAACGAGGACGTGCACCAGTCGCTGGAACTGTGCCTGTCCTGCAAGGGCTGCCAGGTGGACTGCCCCACCGGCGTGGACATGGCCACCTACAAGGCCGAGTTCAACTACCACTACTACCAGGGCCGGCGGCGCCCCCGGGAAATGTACGCGCTGGGGCTGCTGCCCTGGGCGGCGCGGGTGGCGACCCGTATGCCGCAGCTCGCGACAGGCGCGCTGAAGATGCCCGGCCTCGGCACGGCGCTGCGCAAGGCCGCCGGGGTGACGGTCGCCCGGCCGGCTCCCGAGTTCGCGCGGGTGCCGTTCCGGCAGACCGACACCGCCAAGGCGCTCTACCAGCCGGACACCGCGACCGTGGTGCTGTGGCCGGACACCTTCACCAACGCGTTCGACCCGTCCCTGGGCGCCGACGTGGCGGCGGCGCTCGCCGCGGCCGGCGAAACGGTGCACGTGCCACGCGAATGGGCATGCTGCGGGCGCACCTTGTTCGATCCCGGCATGCTCGATCGGGCGCGCACGTCGCTGCGCGGCGTGCTGGACATCCTCGACCCCTTCACCTCCCGCGGCATCCCCGTCGTCGTGCCCGAGCCGAGCTGCCTGTCCTCGTTCCGCGACGAGCTGCCCAACCTCCTCGCCGACGACCCACGCGCGGCGCGGTTGGCCGGGCTGGCCCGCTCCCTCTCCGAGCACCTGCTCGCCACCGGTGCCGTCCCGCCACGGGCATCGAACGGAGATGACGGCGGCTTCGCGGGCCACACGGTGCCGGACCGGGGCGCCGTCATCGTCCACCCGCACTGCCAGGGGCGCGCATCGGTCGGCACCGCCGCCGACGAACTGGTGCTCCGCCGCCTCGGCTACCGGCCCACCACCCTGGACGCCGGCTGCTGCGGCCTCGCCGGCTCCTACGGCTTCGCCGCGGTCACCGCCCCCATCTCCCAGAAGATCGCCCGCGAGCACTGGCTGCCCAAACTGCACGAAGCCATCGACGCTGTAACGGACGCAGAGACCGCCGCAGCCCGCGACCGTAAGGCTGGCGCGGACGGGGCGGCCGGCACGCCGATAGTCGTTGCCATGGACGGCTTCTCCTGCATCACCCAGCTCACCCAACTCGACGGCCTGCCCCACCGCACCGTCGCCTCCCTCATCGCCGCCGCCCTGCGGTAGTGAGGCTGAGCTACATGCGTGCTACATACTTGCTACGCTGACGTCATGGCCACCCGGATCGCGCAACGCGAGTTGCGGAACAACAACACGCTGATCGTCGACCGCGTGGAGGCGGGCGAGAGTTTTGTGGTGACGCGCAACGGCATCGCGGTGGCGGATCTCGTACCGCATTCCGGCACGCACAAGCCGCCGCGCTTCCCGCGGACCACAGAACTCGTCGCGAACCGGCGTCGCGACAACGGTCTCACCGTCGATCGCGAGGCGTGGGTGCGAGACATTCGGGACACCGACCGTTTCACCGACGACGACCCATTCGGCCGCGGTGTCTGAACACGCCCTCGCCCTGCTCGATACGTCCTGTGTGATCGAGTACCCCGACCGGCTCGACAAATTGGCGGATGCGGCGGCCATCAGCACGCTCACCGTCGCCGAATTGGCATTCGGCCTGTACCACGACGAGCCGGCTGTTGCCGCGGCCCGCGAGGAGCGATATCGCCAAGTCCTCAGCGAGTTCGACCCCGTCCCGTATTCGGCGCGGGCCGCACACCGCTACGGTGCCATCGCGGAATCCGTGCGGCGATCCGGGCGCAACCCCAGACCGCGACGCATTGACCTGATGCTCGCCTCCGTCGCGGCAGAGCTCGACGCGGTACTGCTCACGCGCAATCCCGATGACTTCGCCGGCATCGACCACCTGGTCACCGTGGTCGCTGTCATCTGATGGAGGCAGAATCGCATCGTGAGACACGCCCGATCGGACAGTTCCGACCACGATCTCGCTGCCATGCGCAGCGCGCGTGGCGTGCGGGGTGACAGCGCGATGGACGGTGCCGCGTGGGTCGATCTCGTCCGTTCCGGATCGCGACTACGCCCCGTCGCCGAGGAAGTGCCAGCCGATCCACCACCACGCCATGATGATGCCGATCTGTGCGCTGCGTCTGCGCAGCATCCAGCGGAACAGGGCCGCCAACGTCGGGACGGGCACACGGGTGAACCGTGCGAGTAGTTCGATGGCCAGCAGCGCGAGCCCGCACACGACGTAGCCGAGGATCGTGATCGTCCTCATCGCCCGGCCTCCCATCGCGGTGACGACGGGCCGCTCGGCTGCGAATGCCTACTTCCGTCCGTGCGACTGGGTTCGGTGGGCGGTGCCTGCGGCGGGCCGCTCATCCCGGCAGAGGTGCCGGCGCCGCGGCCGCCGGACGTGACGAGTTGATGCAGGAGCCAGTAGCCCGCCGCTCCCCACAGCAGCAGCAGGATCGCGCGTCCGAGCCAGGTCGTGAGGAGCGGGCCGATCAGGTCGCTCGCGGCGGGATGGTTCACCTGGTCGGCGGGCCACACCTGCTGCGCGATGAAGGACGACAATTCCCACAGGCACGTCACCACACCGACTGTCGCCCACACCCACCACCCGCGGAGCCGGCCCGGAGCGTCCCCCGCCGCCACCGGGGTCGGTGCGGCGGCCGGCCGGACCAGCACCAATGCGAGCGCGGCCAGACCACAGGCGCTCACCACGATCCGCACCATGCCACCGGCGATGGGCAGCAGCGCGATGATCGCCGCGAACAGCGCGACGGCTGCCGCCGCCAGCCAACGGTGCCGCACCGCGGCCGGCACCTCGGGTTCCGAGGCTCGCCCGGTGATCCGGCGCGAGTCCACCACGATCAGCACCGCCGTGCCGAAGAACAACAGGAAGTCGAACACGTTGCGGCGCACCACATGCATCACGCTGGCGAGCAGCAGGATGGGCACCGTAGGTTCGCGGAGAACGTGCCACCTGCCCATAACCAGACGGTACGCCGCTAAGGTCGTCCGTGGCCGCCCAGCACGGCCGACCTGTTACGCCGTCATAGGAGATCGAATGGCAGACCGCAGCGACGCGCGCCGGCTCGCGACCGGACCCACCGCCGCAGCCCCGCTTCGCCCGGCGGCCGACGAGTGGTGGCGCCACGCCGTCGTCTACCAGATCTATCCGCGGTCGTTCGCGGACAGCGATGGCGACGGCATCGGGGACCTGCCGGGGATCACCGCGCATCTACCGGCGCTGGCCGATCTCGGAGTCGATGCGGTCTGGCTGTCGCCGTTCTACGTGTCGCCGCAGGCCGATGCCGGCTATGACGTCGCCGACTACCGCCTGGTCGATCCGCTGTTCGGCACGCTGGCCGATTTCGACGCGCTGCTGGGGCGGGCTCACGAACTGGGCCTCAAGGTGATCGTCGATCTCGTGCCGAACCACTCGTCGATCGCGCATCCGTGGTTCGTCGATGCCCTGGCCGCCGCGCCCGGCTCGCCGCAGCGCGACCGCTACGTGTTCCGGGATGGCAAGGGGCCGAACGGGTCCGAGCCGCCGAACGACTGGGAATCGGTGTTCGGCGGGCCGGCCTGGACGCGCACGGTCGGTGCCGACGGCACACCGGGCCAGTGGTATCTGCACCTCTTCGCCCCCGAGCAGCCCGACTTCAACTGGGGCAGCGAGGAGGTCCGGGAGGAGTTCGAGTCAGTGCTGCGGTTCTGGCTCGACCGGAGCGTGGACGGCTTCCGGGTGGACGTGGCACACGGACTCGCCAAGGCGCCCGGGCTGCCCGATCACCACGTCGATCCGCGCATCGGCGCGATGGGCTTCGAGCCGCCCACCGCGAAGGAAGCCCGTGCCCACCTGGACGGCGCCGGCGCCGAGCCGACCCCGACCGACGGGCAGATGGGTCCGATGTGGGATCAGAACGAGGTGCACGAGATCTACCGGCGCTGGCGGAAGGTGGTGGGCGAGTACGGGCCCGACCGCATCCTGGTCGCCGAGGCCTGGGTGCAGCCGCTCTCCCGGCTCGCGAACTACGTCCGCGCGGATGAGATGCACCAGGCGTTCAACTTCACGTTCCTCGAAACCCCTTGGTACGCACCGATTCTCCAGGATGTCGTCACGCGGTCCCTGCAACTCAACAACCGAGTGGGTGCGCCGACCACCTGGGTGCTGTCCAACCATGACGTGGTTCGCCACCCCAGCCGGTTCGGGCTCGCCGATGCCGAGCAGCCCAAGCCACAGCAGGGCATCGGCCTCGGCGATCCGCAGCCCGATGCGGCGCTGGGCAGCAAGCGCGGCCGGGCGGCGACGCTGGTGATGCTCGGCCTGCCAGGCTCGGCGTACCTGTATCAGGGCGAGGAACTCGGCCTGCCGGAGCACACGACGCTGCCGGACGACGTACGGCAGGATCCCACCTGGCTGCGGTCGCGGCACACTAGGCGCGGCCGGGACGGCTGCCGGGTACCGATTCCTTGGGCGGCGGACGAACCCGCCTTGGGCTTCTCGCCGACCGGCAGAAGCTGGCTGCCGCAACCGGAATCGTTCCGCGCGCTCGCCCGCGACCGGCAGATCGGCGACCCGGACTCCACCTTGGCGCTGTACCGCGACGCGCTCGCGCTGCGGCGCAACTATGCGCTCGGGTCCGGCACGCTGGAGTGGCTCACCCATCCCGGCGGCCGGGTCGTCGCGTTCCGCAACGGCGACGTCACCGTCATGATCAACATGAGCGGTCACGAGGTTCCCCTGCCGCCCGGTGAGGTGATCCTCGCGTCGACGCCGCTGACGGACGACGGCGCCCTACCCGCCGACGTCGCCGTGTGGCTCGTGTAGGCCGCCGACCGGTGGGGCACGGTTCAGCCGGCGAAATGCTCGCGTCGCTCAATCGCCCGCGAGTATCGCGGCCGTTCGCACGAGTCGTTGAATCTCAGCCAGCGGGAGGTCTGGATCGCCGCGGTGGACGCGCTGGCGGCGCATGCCGCTGGAGCCTTCCCCGACGAGCAGTCCACCGGGGTCGGGGAGTTCGGCGCCGCGATAGTAGAACAGGTTGATCCAGTCGCGGGCAGCATGGAGCTTGACCACCGCGTGCCCGCTGCGCGAGAAGTAGGGCTGGCCCCACTCGATCGCCTCATCGAAGGCGGCGCCGGCGCGTATCGCGGTGATGATCGCCTTGAGTGCCGTGTGTGGCCAGGGTCGTTCCGCTGCCGCAAGGTAGCTGTCGAGAGGGCTGCCGGTCATGCGTTAGTTTATCGACCGTTTGAGCGGCCGAACGGACACTCTGCAGCGAACCCGGCGGACGGTTCGGCCCTCGGCCGGTTATCGATCCAGGCCCGGTTCGGCGCGGTGCGCCTCCCCCGCCCCGCGGATCGCGCGCCGAAGCTTCGGCAGCCGCTCGGCGAGGGGCCGCTCCGCCCCGCGTGATGTCGGCGTGTAGTAGTCGACGCCGACCAGCTCGTCCGGCGGATACTGTTGCGCCGCAACGCCTTCCGGCAGGCTGTGTGGGTAGATGTACTGCTGCGCGTGGCCCAGGCGCTTCGCACCGGCATAGTGCCCGTCGCGGAGCGGCGGCGGCACCACGCCCGCCTTCCCCGCCCGCACGTCGCCCAGCGCGGCGTCGATGGCGGAGATGACGGCGTTCGACTTCGGGGCCGCCGCAAGGTGAATGGTCGCCTGGGCGAGTGCCAGCCGAGCCTCCGGGAGACCTACCAGCTGCACCACCTGGGCGGCGGCCACCGCGAGCGGCAATGCCGTCGGATCGGCCATGCCGATGTCCTCCGAGGCGTGCACCATGAGTCGTCGGGCGATGAAGCGCGGGTCCTCCCCCGCCTCGATCATTCGCGCCAGGTAGTGCAGGGCCGCATCCACGTCCGAGCCGCGGATCGATTTGATGAACGCGCTGATCACGTCGTAGTGCTGGTCGCCGGCGCGGTCGTAGCGCACCGCCGCGCGGTTCACCGCCGCCTCAACCTCCGCGAGGCCGATCGGAACCGGCTGCACCGGCTCTATGGGCTCATCCGGTACATCGGCAGCCTCTGTCTCGGACGCAGCATCCGCGGCCGCCTCCAGGGCGGTCAGCGCCCGCCTCGCGTCTCCACCGGCGAGTGCAACGAGGTGCGCGAGCGCCTCGTCGTCCAGCGTGTACCGGCCGGCGAGTCCGCGCTCGTCGGCCAGCGCCCGGCGCAGGAGCTCGGTCACGTCGTCATCGGAGAGCGGGGTGAGTTGCAGGACAAGCGATCTCGATAGCAGCGGCGAGACCACGGAGAAGAACGGGTTCTCCGTGGTGGCCCCGATGAGGATCACGGTGCGGTCTTCGACGGCACCGAGCAGCGAGTCCTGCTGGGTGCGGGAGAAGCGGTGGATCTCGTCGATGAAGAGCACCGTCTGCTCGCCGGTGGTGCGCAACGTGTGCCGCGCGGCGGTGATCACCTCGCGCACCTGCGCCACACCGGCAGACAGCGCCGAGAGCTGCGCGAACCGGCGGCCGACGGCACCGGCGACCAGCATCGCGATTGTGGTCTTCCCGGTACCGGGCGGCCCGTAGAGCAGGACCGACGAGGCGCCCCCGCCCTCGACGAGTCGGCGTAGCGGGGCACCGGGGCCGAGGAGCGCCTGTTGCCCGACCACCTCGTCGAGGGTGCACGGCCGCATGCGCACGGCCAACGGCGCATTCGCGTCGACGGGGGCGTCGGGGCGAACGGCGTCATATCCGTTCTCGCCGTCGGTGATGCCGCGCGAACCCTGGCGGACACGGCCGGCGGTCGGTGCGTCGAACAGGCCATCGCTCACACGGCCATTGTTCCCGGTCGGTCGGGACGGGTGCGCGCCGGCGCGCGGCCTGGTGTGTGGCGGTGCGCGATGCGTGACCGCAGTGCATGCCCACAGTGCATGCTCACAGCGCGAATGCCGGGCCGAGGTGCGCCGCGCCGCAACCGATTTGGTGATCGACGCGTCAGGCACCAGGATCGGGTAGGTGCGTTCGTTGTGGGCTCGTGCCCGGAGCCGGCTCGGCCCCGAACTGAGCCGCGACATCGCGCTCGTGTGCCTTGCGGACGGCATCGTCGGCGTGTCGTTCGGCGCGATCACGGTGTCGGTCGGCCTGCCGATCTGGCTGCCGATGCTGCTCTCGGTGGTGGTCTTCGCCGGCGCGTCGCAGTTCCTGTTCGTCGCGATCATCGCCGCCGGCGGGAGCCCGATCGCGGCCTTCGCCGCCGGGCTCCTGGTGAACGCGCGACACCTCCCCTTCGCCCTGTCGATCGGCGAGGTGATCGGCCACGGCTGGCTGCGCCGGCTGGTCGGCAGTCAGTTGATCATCGACGAGTCGACGGCGTTCGCCCTGGCCCAGCACGAGCCCGCCCGCCGCCGCGCCGCGTTCTGGGGCTGCGGTGTGTCGCTGTTCGTCTGCTGGAACATCGGTGTGATCGCGGGGGCGTTCGGCGGCACCGTCGTCAAGGACACCAACGCCTTCGGCATGGACGCGGCGTTCCCGGCCGTGCTACTGGCGCTGGTGATGCCGTCCCTGAAGGACCGCACCACCCGCTTCGCCGCGCTGGTGGGCGCCGTGATCGCGGTTGCCGCGACGCCGCTCCTGCCGAGTGGCCTGCCGGTGCTGCTGTCCCTGGCTGCACTGCCGCTGGTGCTGATCGGCCTGTCCCGCCGGCGCCGAACCGCCTATGACGAGCCTTCGCGCGACGCCGGGGACTACGTCATCGAAGAGGTCGGCCGTGTCGCCGAACGCACAGCCGGCGACGGTGACCACGACGATGGTCCGGCCGGCACGGGCGATACCGCGGGGAGCGTGCTGCCATGACGCAGATCGTGGTGTGGGGCGTGCTGCTCGGCGTGGGCACGTTCGGATTCCGGATCGCCGGTGTCGGGCTGAAGTCCCGGCTGACACTGTCCGAGCGGACGTCGCTGCTGCTCACCGCCGCGTCGGTGATCCTGCTGGTGGCGCTCGTGGTCACCGCGACGGTGTTCGACGCGGGCGGCTTCGCGGGTTGGGCGAGGCCGGCCGGCGTCGCGGTCGGCGGGGTCCTCGCCTGGCGCAAGGCCCCGTTCGTTGTCGTGGTGCTTGCCGCGGCGGCGGTCGCCGCAGGTCTACGGCTGCTCGGCGTCAGCTGAGCCCACTGGCTGAACCCGCCATCCGGCCCCGATCGCCCGCTCGTGTATGTGCCGTGGCGCTGGGGCACCACCTGGGACACCCAAGGCGGGGAGTAAGGAGCGGGAGGGACGGGGGAAAGACGGCGGAACAGCCCGCGCGCCCGCTCGCGGATCAGACGGCGGGCGGCGCCGCGGGCGGCTTGGCGTCGACGCCGGCCTCCTTGCGCTGGGCGGCCGTGATCGGCGCCGGGGCACCGGTGAGCGGGTCGTAGCCGCCGCCGGACTTGGGGAAAGCGATCACCTCGCGTATGGACTCGGCGCCGGCGAGCAGCATGACGATGCGGTCCCAGCCGAAGGCGATCCCGCCGTGCGGCGGCGGACCGAAGCTGAACGCATCGAGCAGGAATCCGAACTTCTCCTGGGCCTCGGCCTCGGATAGGCCCATGACCTTGAACGCCCGTTGCTGCACCTCGCGGCTGTGGATACGGATGGAGCCGCCACCGATCTCGTTGCCGTTGCAGACGATGTCGTGCGCATAGGCGAGCGCCGAGCCGGGGTCGGTGTCGAAGGTGTCCAGGAACTCCGGCTTGGGCGAGGTGAAGGCATGGTGCACGGCGGTCCACGCGCCGGAACCCACTGCGACATCGTCGGTCTCGGAGGTCAACTCGAACAGCGGCGCGTCCACCACCCACACGAACGACCAGGCGGACTCGTCGATCAACCCGCCACGGCGGCCGATCTCCAGCCGGGTCGCGCCGAGCAGTTCCTGGGATGCCTTGCGCGGCCCGGCAGCGAAGAAGACGGCGTCGCCCGGCTTCGCCCCGGTCGCGGCGGCCAACCCGGCCCGCTCCGTCTCCGAGATGTTCTTGGCGACCGGCCCGGCGAGCGTCCCGTCGTCCGATACAGTCACGTAGGCAAGGCCTTTCGCGCCGCGCTGTTTCGCCCACTCCTGCCAGGCGTCGAAGCCGCGGCGCGGTGTGGCGGCCCCGTCGGGCTGCACCACGGCGCCCACATAGGGGGCTTGGAAGACCCGGAACGGAGTCTCGGCGAAGAACGACGTCATCTCCGTGATCTCGAGATCGAAACGCAGGTCCGGCTTGTCGGATCCGTACCGGTCCATGGCCTCGCGGTAGCTGATCCGCGGGATCGGCGTCGGGATCGGGTAGCCGACGAGGTTCCACAGCGCCGTGAGGACGTCCTCGGCGACGGCGATCACGTCGTCCTGCGTGACGAACGACATCTCGACGTCGAGCTGGGTGAACTCGGGCTGCCGGTCCGCTCGGAAATCCTCGTCCCGGTAGCAGCGCGCGATCTGGTAGTAGCGCTCCATCCCGGCCACCATCAGCAGCTGCTTGAACAGCTGCGGCGACTGCGGAAGTGCGTACCACGAACCGGGTTTCAATCGAGCGGGCACCAAGAAGTCCCGGGCGCCCTCCGGCGTGGACCGGGTGAGCGTCGGCGTCTCGATCTCCACGAAGTCGTGCGCATCGAGCACCGCACGCGCCGCCCGGTTCACTTGAGAGCGCAGCCGGAGCGCGGCCGCCGGCCCCCTGCGACGCAGGTCCAGGTACCGGTACTTCAGGCGCGCTTCCTCGCCCGGCTGGTCGTCGGCCTCGATCTGGAACGGCAGCGGTGCCGCCTCCGAGAAGACAGTGAAGTCGGTGACGGTGACCTCGATGGCGCCGGTCGGCAGGTCGGGGTTCTCGTTGCCCTCGGGGCGGACCTCGACAGCGCCGACCACCTGCAGGCAGAACTCACTGCGCAACCGGTGCGCGCGCGCGGCCATCTCACCCTCGCGGAACACGATCTGCACCAGCCCGGAGGCATCGCGCAGGTCGACGAAGATCACCCCGCCGTGATCCCGCCGCCGCGCCACCCACCCGGTGAGTGTCACGGTTTCGCCCGCATGCTCGGGGCGCAGGGATCCGGCGGTGTGATCGCGAAGCACGGCGTTCCTTCTTGTTGCCCTTGGACGGGTTGGGTTCTGACGGGTGGCGTTCTGGCGGTTGGCACGGCGACGAGGCGAGCGGGTCGGTGCGGGCACTGCCGCTCGGCGACACGGCGCCCGTCCGATCTTACGTGGCGCATCCTCGCCCGCCCGCGCCAACGTCGAGCCCGGCGGGGTGCGCACCGGCGACGCCGCCCGCGAGCCGCCGCGCGATGATCGCGATCCATCCGGTAGTATGGAGCGGTTGTCGTGACCCGAGTCGCACGTCCTTCCTGATGTGTGCGGCCCTCGGTGCGGTCCAGACGACATGTGCGGTCGCCGACGGCGAGTCCGTATCCGGCGATTGTCAATGATTGGTGCACTGTGTCTTCCGCTGTGTCTATCCCCGAGTCCCTGCCCGTTTCATCCCTGCCTGTCTCATCTGCGCCTGTTTCTTTCGGCCCCGGTTCGTCCCCGGTCGATCCCCCCTCGTCCGGACACGCGCGCAGCGCGTCGTCCACCGGGTATGACGATCTTCGCGGTGAAACGCAGAAAGTACCTTCCGGAGACCGCACAGCCTTCTCCGAGCTCGGTCTGCCGACACCGCTGCTGCGTGCGCTGCGGGGTCTCGGATATCACTCGGCGACGGACATCCAGGCGGCCGCGATCCCCGCGCTGATGTCGGAACGCGACGTGATCGGCGTCGCGCAGACGGGAACCGGCAAGACCGCCGCGTTCGGCCTGCCGCTCCTCGCGTCGATCGACCCGGCACGCCGCGAGGTGCAGGCGCTGGTGCTCGTGCCCACCCGGGAGCTCGCCGTGCAGGTCGCGGCCGCGATCGGCGGATTCGCCGCGCACCTGCCGGAGGTGGAGACCATCGCCATCTACGGCGGTGCACCCTTCGGGAAGCAAATCGGGGCGCTCAAGCGAGGCGCCCAGGTGGTGGTCGGCACGCCGGGGCGGGTGATCGACCTGATCGAACGCAGGGCGCTGGCGCTCGGCGCGGTCCGTTTCGCGGTGCTCGACGAGGCCGACGAGATGCTACGGATGGGTTTCGCCGAAGATGTCGATCGCATCCTCGAGGCGACGCCGGCCGACCGCCAGACCGCGCTCTTCTCGGCGACGATGCCCAAGGAGATCCGGCGCGTCGCGGCGCAGCACCTGCGCCAGCCCGTCGACGTGAGCGTTGCGGCGTCGGCGACACCGGTCGCCGCCATCCGGCAGTCGTTCGTCGTGCTGCCCTATCGGGACAAGGCGGTGGCGCTGCAGCGGGTGCTCGCCGTCACCAGCGCGGAAGCCGCCGTGGTGTTCGTGCGCACCCGGTCGGCCTGTGAGGAACTCGGCGTCGCGCTGATCGGCGCCGGCGTCAACGCGGCCGTGATCAGCGGCGACGTGACGCAGAACGAACGCGAGCGCACCATTGGGCGGCTCCGCGCGGGGCAGATCGACGTGCTCGTCGCCACCGATGTGGCGGCCCGGGGCATGGATGTCGAACGCATCGGCCTGGTGGTGAACTTCGACGCGCCCGGCGATCCGGAGACCTACACGCACCGGGTCGGGCGCACCGGGCGGGCCGGCCGGACCGGTGAGGCGCTGACGTTCTTCACGCCGAAGGAGCTGTCGCGGCTGAAGTTGATCGAACGGGCGACCGGCCGGCGCCTGGACGAAGTGGACGTTCCGTCGGCCGCCGAGGTGCACCGGCATCGAGCCATGGTCTCGCTCGCCGCCGCGCTCGACCGGCACACCGCCGGCAACCTGCAGAACTACCGCGGCGCCCTCCGCGCGGCAGCGGACCGGACGGGTTTGCCGGTCGAGGAGATCGCCGCCGCACTGCTCGCCACGATGATCGACGACGACGGATCGACGGTCACCGACACTGTTGAGGCGCGACCGCGGCAGCAGGACCGGCAGCGCTTTGATCGGGATCGGCCGCGCTTTGATCGGGATCGGCCGCGCGCGGATCGCGACAGGCCGCGCACGGATCGGGACCGGGCACCGAAGTACGACAAGCGCGCGCATCGCGCCGAATCCGCCGACCACGCCCCGCGCTGGAAGGCGGACCGTTCGGCCCAGAACCAGCACGCGAGCCGCGGACCGGCACCGAAACGCGGTGTCAAGCCAGCGGACCGGGGCACGGCCAACGGAGCGGGCACGCGCCGTCATAAGCGGTCTGTCGCGTAGTCGGCGCACGGCGGCTGGGCGGTGGCGCGGTCGGCGCGGCGCTGTGATGGCGCACGTGCGGGCCGGTGATAATGGGGGTGGCGCTCATCTGCTGAGTTGACCCGCTGCCCGTCCCATCTGTCCGGAAGTTATGTGACCACCACCGCCCCCAGGTCCGACCGCTCGACACCGTCACCTTCCGAACCCGCCGCTCCCCCGTCCACGACCACCACGCCCAGCCGCGAGGGCATCTTCGCGTCGCTGGACAACCGGAACTTCCGCTGGTTCGTGTTCGGCCAGGCGGCATCGACCTCCGGTCTGTGGACGCAGCGGGTCGCGCAGGACTGGCTCGTCCTGCAGCTCACCCACAACGCATTCGCCGTCGGCGTGGCCACCGCGATGCAGTTCGTTCCGACGCTGATCTTCGGGATGTCTGCCGGGCTGGTTGCCGACCGCTTCGACAAGCGGCATGTTCTGCTGGCGACGGTGTCCACGCTAGGGCTGTGCGCGTCGGTTCTCGGGGTGCTGTGCCTGACGGACACGGTGCGGCTGTGGCACGTGCTGGCCATCGCCTTCTTCACCGGCACCGCGGCGTGCTTCGACAACCCGACCCGATCGGCCTTCGTGCACGAGATCGTCGGCCCGGGGCGATTGCGCAACGCGGTCAGCGTGAACTCGGCCGTGTTCCAGCTCGGCGCGCTGGCCGGCCCGGCCGTGAGCGCCGGACTGATCACCGCCGTGGGTACGGGATGGGCCTTCGTCGCCACCGGCGGCTGGTACGTGATCGTGCTCGCCGCGTTCTTCCGCATCCACTCCGCGGACCTGATCCGATCGCCACGACTGGGGCGCGCCCGCGGGCAATTGCGGGGTGCCTTGAGCGAGATCGGCCGCCGGCCCGTGCTGTTCTATCCGATCCTGCTGGCCGGCATCTGCGCGTTCTTCACCACGAACTTCGCCGTCGTGCTCACGGCGTTCGCCAAGGACTTGAAGCTGTCCGCCGGCGGATACGGCTTCCTGACGATCGCGTTGGCCATCGGCTCACTGATCGGCGCACTGCTCTCGGCCCGGTGGCCGGGATCACGCCTTCGCCACCTGGTGGCGCTGGCTGGCGGTCTCGCACTCGGGCAGTTGCTCGCGGCGTTCATGCCGGGCGTGGTGACGGTCGCGCTCGCTTTCGTGGCGATCGGGGCCGTCGGGATGCCGTTCCTCATCACCACCAATACGTCGATACAGCTCGCGTGCACTGACCAGGTACGCGGCCGCGTGCTCGGCGTCTACATGCTGGTCACGCTGGGCACGGCCGCGGTCGGTGGGCCGGTCGTCGGCCTGTTGGCGGAGTGGGGCGGGGCGCGGGCGGCGCTCCTCGCGGGCGCAGGCGTGATCGGCATCGCGGCGCTGGCGGTGAGCCGCCAGCTCGCGCGTGTCGGCCGGATCGAGGTTCGCGGGGAACTCCGGTTCAAGGTCGCCCGCCTTCGGGCGTGGCTCGCCACGACCACCCGGATCACCGGCCAGCGCTGAGGGATGATCACCTGGTCTGTGTCTTTCGTTGCGGAAAACGCAACAAAACCCACACAACTGGTGATCATCCTGCGGGCTCAGCCGGGGGTGGGGATCACGCCGGCATAGGGATCACCCGGGGGTGCAGGTCCGCGTCGGGCGGCGTCCAGGTGGTGGCGTCGGCCGGAACCTGTTCGCCGGAGCGGATGTCCTTCACCTCGTCGGAGGCCTGCGGGCCGGCCGCGGCGCCTCCGTTTTCGGCTTGTCCGCGAACATCGTCATGGGCGTTAGGGGCGGCGTCCGACTCACCAGGCGCCGGGAACCAGACGAACGGGATGCCGCGGCGGTCGGCGTACCGGATCTGCTTGCCGAATTTCGATGCGCTGGGCGCCATCTCACAGGCGATCCCGCGACGGCGGAGCTGCGTGGCGACCGCGAGCGACCGGGCGCGATCGGCCTCGGATTCGCTGACCCGGGCGACCAGCACGCAGGCCGGGGTGGAGCGAGATGCGCGCACCAGCCCCTCGCCGATCAACAGCCCCACCAGACGCGAGACCCCGATGGAGATGCCCACGCCCGGGTAGGTCGTCTTCCCGTCGCTGGCGAGCGAGTCGTAGCGGCCGCCGGAGCAGAACGAGCCCCACTTCTCGTAGCCGAGAAGGGTTGTCTCGTAGACGGTTCCGGTGTAGTAGTCGAGTCCGCGGGCGATCTTGAGGTCGGCGACGATGGTCCCCGGCGCGACGGCCGACACGGTGCGGACCACCGCGGCGAGCGCCGCCAGACCCTCCTCCAGCATGGGGTGCTCGACGCCGAGCGCCCACACCCGGTCGACGAACGATTCGTCGACAGTGCGGATCCGCGCGAGGTTCAGGCAGGCATCCGCCTGCGACACACTCGCGCCGGTCTCCGTGAGGAGTTGAACGACGGCGTCCGGCCCGATCTTGTCCAGCTTGTCGACCACGCGCAGTGTGCCGGTGATGTCGGTGAGCCCGAGGCCGCGGTAGAAACCCTCGGCGATCTTGCGGTTGTTGACGCCGATCACGAAATCCGGCATCGGCAGGCGCACGAAGGCGTCGGCGACCACGATCGGCATCTCCGCCTCGAAGTGGGCCGAGAGTGTGCCGGCGTCGATCACGTCGACGTCTGCCTGGGTGAACTCGCGATACCGGCCCTCCTGCGGGCGCTCCCCGCGCCACACCTTCTGGATCTGGTAGCGGCGGAACGGGAAGTTCAGGTGTCCAGCGTGTTCCAGAACGTATCGCGCGAGCGGCACGGTGAGGTCGAAGTGCAGGCCGAGTCTCGGTTCCCTGCTTCGGTTCTCGCCCGGCGATGTCGCTGCCGTGTCGGCCAGCCGGGCGAGGGTGTAGATCTCCTTATCGGTGTCCTCGCCCTGCGCCGACAGCCGCTCGACCGGCTCCACGGACCGCGTCTCGATCGAGGAGAACCCGTGCAGCTCGAACACCTCACGGATCGTGTCGAGGAAGTGCTGCTCGACAATGCGATCGGCCGGGAGGTATTCGGGGAAGCCGGACAGCGGGGCGATCTTGCTCACGGCTGGCATTGTTTCATGGCGCTGCCTCAGGTCCCGGCCGGTCACGCCCGGGCACCCGGGCAACTGAGCTGAAAATTAACGTCCAGATCGATACATGATCCATCTCACCTGCAAAGACGTGGTCCGGCCACGAATCTGGACGTCAATTTTCGTCTTCTTCGACGGCAACCGACGCGCCGCCGCTGTTCGTGGCAGGGTGTCGGGTATGACGGAGCCGCCGATCGAGCCCGAGATGTGGATCTCGGACGGTTCCGAAGGCCCGGATGGAGGTCCGCCACCCAGGGGCGCGCCGCGCGGGCCGGGCCGGGGGTGGGGTCGCTGGATCGCGATCGTCGCCGGGTTCGCGGTATTGCTCGCGCTGGTCTCGGTGCAGCACTTCCTCGGCGGCACGGGCGGGCACGGCGCCGAGCCGACCACCGGTGTGTCGGTCACCCCGCCGCCGACCTCCCGTTCCGAGACGCCGCGAACTGATATGACGGAGTCCTCGACCGTGGCGACATCCGGGCATTTTGATGACCATGGTCCGGACTCGGGCGGGGTCACCACGGGCGCGCTGCACGACAGCCCGGCGGTCGTCACCGCTGGGCCTACCGCCACAGTGACCCCGCAGACCGCGCCGATCACCACCACCGCGCCGAACTCGTCGCTGCCGGTCGGTCAGAACTGGGAACTCGTCGGGTTCGAAGCGCTCGTCGCGCAGGGAGACAGCGGATCAGCCGTGGTGCGGTACCGGCCGGGCACCGGCGAGGTGGTCACGACCCCGGTGCCATCGCTCAACAGCAACGGCCCGCTGTCCTTCGCAGTCACGCCGCACGCGGCAATCATCCGGCCAATGGATTACGTGCCCGGATATGTCGTGCCGGACGGTCGGCCGGCGCAGTTCGCCCAGGCTCACCTCGCTGTCGGCGGCTCGGTCTTCGCCGGCCCGAATCCCGGCGACGTGTGGGTGTTCGCTCCGGACGGCAACCGACTCTCGTTCCAGCTAGTGGACGCGAGCGGGAAGGCCGTCGGCGCGTCGATGACGGTACCGGAGTCCCTAGGCATCACGGGCGGCTGGATGTTCACTGCCAATGGCGCCGGTTACATCTTGGCGTCCGCGATCGGCGGCACCTACGACCTCGGCCCGGGCGGGGCGCGCCTGGTGACGCACGGAAAGGTGCTGGCGGCGGGACCGAAGAACTACCTCGTCTACGAATGCAACGACACGGCACAATGCGGCACTGCGGTCCTGGATCGCGCCACCGGCCACCGCACCCGGCTGGCGGCCTTTGCACCGTCGGAGTCCATACTCACCAGCCCGATTCAGGGGGTGGTCTCGCCCGACGGCCGGTACGCGGCGCTGCTGGACTACGGCTATGACGGACCGAGCTTCGATCTGGTCGACCTGCGCACAGGCATCTTGACGCCGATCAAGGAGAGCCCCAGCAGCGGCAGCGCATCAGCGTTTGGCGATGCGGAGTCGATCCTCGTCTTCACTCCGGACGACCACTTCCTGCTCATCGCCGCGGCGGGCGGGGTGTTCCCCATTGACGTGACCACGGGTGTGAAGCTCAGCCCGCTGCCGATCCCTCCCCTCGCCGCCATTGCCATCCGCCCCGCTGACTGAGCGGGTTTCTGGCCACTGGCCCCCCGAACGCCGTTCTGTGGGCAGAACTCCGCTCAATGCGGTGGCGTGGCTACAGCCCGGCCAGGAACGGGTTGCCGCGCCGCTCGGCGCCGATGGTGGTCGTCTCGCCGTGACCGGGCAGCACCGCGGTCTCGTCCGGCAGTGAGAGCAGCTCTGCCGCAATGGATTCCAGGATCCGTGACGGCGATCCTCCGGGCAGATCGGAGCGCCCGATGGTGCCGGCGAAGAGCGTGTCCCCGGTGAAGAGCACGTCCGGTTCGCCGCTATCCATGGCCAATCGGTATGTGATAGATCCGGGCGTGTGCCCCGGCACGGCCAGCGCATCGATGTCCAGTCCGGCGACGCGCAGATGCTCGCCCCCGCCCAGCGGCAGGATCTCGTCCGGGCGCAGGTCGTCCAGATCCTCGCCCGGCCCCAAGAACATCGTCATACTCGCTCGGAATTCGGGCGACAGCGCACGCAACTGGCCGCTGAGCATCGGCACGTCGCCCGCACCCAGGTACACCGGCGCGCCGAACTCCGCGCACACGGCGGCGGCGCACATCACGTGGTCGAAATGCCCGTGCGTCACCAGGACCGCGGCCGGGCGCAAGCGGTGCTCGGTGAGCACGTCGCGAAGCGGATCCACCGCCCGCTGACCGGGGTCGATCACCACGCACTCGGCGTCCGGCGCGGTGGCCACGACGTAGCAATTGGCTGCCAGCGGACCGGCTGCAAACCCTGTGATCAGCACCCGGTTACCCTATCGGGGCGGCCCACATGCGGCTCACAGGGAATCCGCACCGGATGCGGCCAGGCGGATCGTAGGCTCTGTCGCCGGGAGACGTTCAGCGCACAAAGGAGTTCAGGTGGCGAGTAACCAGCAACGACGTGAGGCGGCCAAGCGCAAGTTGCAGCGTCAGAACCAGCGGCGCGTGCAGCAGGCGAAGGCGGCGCACCAGCGGCTGATGATCGTCGGCGTGATCGCCGCGGTGCTGGTGATCGCGGGCGGCGTCTGGCTGATCTCGTCGCTGTTCTCGCCCGGCAACGACACGGCGGCCAAGAGCGGCGGTGCCACCAAGGCGGCGAACGCGTACGGCACCGGCACCGATGCGCCGACAGCGACGGGCCAGTCGGGCTCGGCCAGCGACACGGCCGCGCCGACGTCCACCGCCCCGGCCACGGAGTGCAGTTATCCGAAGGGCGGGACCGCGGCCAAGCCGGTCAAGCCGCCGACCGACCTGAACCCGCCGAAGACCGGCACCGTTGACGCGACGCTCACGCTGAACACCGGCGACGTGACCATCGCGCTCGACCGGGCGAACGCACCGTGCGCGGTCGGCTCGTTTCTCTCGCTTGCACAGCAGCACTACTTCGACAACACCACCTGCCACCGGCTGACCACGGCCGCATCGCTGAAGGTGCTGCAGTGCGGCGATCCGACGGGCACGGGCACCGGCGGCCCCGGCTACTCGTTCGCCGACGAGTTGACCGGCAAGGAGAAGTACACAACCGGTGTCGTCGCGATGGCCAACTCGGGCGCGGACACCAACGGCAGCCAGTTCTTCATCGTGTACGGCGACTCCCAGCTCTCCCCCAACTACACCGTGCTCGGCAAGGTGAGCTCCGGGCTGAACGTCGTGCAGGCGATCGCGGCCAAGGGCGTCAAGGGCGGCGGGCAGGACGGCGCACCGGCCGATCCGGTCACCATCGAGAAGGTCGCGGTCGGGTCGTAGTAGGCCGCTTATGACGACGTCCGGGGCCGCAGGCAGGCACATCGTCATACTCGATTCGGCGCCGGGTCGCGGTGGGGTGCGGCGTTCCGCTGGCGCGCTCGCCGCAGTCAGCCGTTGGTGAGGCGGTAGACGTCGTACACGCCCTCGACGCCGCGCACCGCACGCAGTACGTGGCCGAGGTGCTTCGGGTCGGCCATCTCGAAGGAGAAGCGGCTGATCGCCATGCGGTCCTTGGACATGGACATGTTCGCGGACAGCAGATTGACCTTCTCGTCGGCCAACGTCTTGGTGATGTCCGACAGCAGCCGGTGCCGGTCCAGCGCCTCCACCTGTATCGACACGAGGTAGACGGAGGAGGCGCCAGGGTCCCAGGAGACGTCCACCAGGCGGGAGGGCTCGGCGCGCAGCGACTCTGCGTTGGTGCAATCGGTACGGTGCACGGAGATCGCCCCGCCCTTGGTCACGAACCCGAGGATGGCGTCGCCCGGCACCGGGGTACAGCACCGGGCGAGCTTGATCGTCACGTCGTTGACACCCTCGACCAGGACGCCGATGTCGCCCGACGTGCGCGTCCGGCGCGTGCTCGGCAGCGGGGCCGGTTCGGTGACCTCGTCGCCGGCGGAATCCACCCCGCCGATGACGGCGACGACCTTGGTGACGACGGTCTTCGCGTTGACGTGCCCTTCGCCGACCGCCGTGTACAGCGCCGAGATGTCCCGGTAGCCGAAGTCCCGCGCCACCGTGGTGAGCGCATCGTGGCTGATCAGCCGCTGCACCGAGAGGCCTTGGCGCCGAACCGCTTTCGCGATGGCATCCTTGCCGGTCTCCAGGGCCTCCTCGCGGCGCTCCTTCGCGAAGTAGTGCCGGATCTTCGTCTTCGCGCGGGACGAGGCGACGAAGCTCAGCCAGTCCTGGCTCGGTCCGGCGTCGGCTGCCTTGGAGGTAAAGATCTCGATGATCTGGCCGTTGGTGAGCTTGCGCTCGAGTGCCACCAGCCGGCCGTCCACCTTGGCGCCGATGCAGCGGTTCCCGACCTCGGTGTGCACGGCATAGGCGAAGTCGACGGGCGTCGAGCCGGCCGGCAAGGTGTGGATCTCGCCCTTCGGCGTGAAGACGAAGATGTCGTTCGATCGGATCTCGTAGCGCAGGTTGTCCAAGAACTCGCTGGGGTCGTCCGCCTCCCGTTGCCAGTCGAGCAGCTGGCGCATCCACGCCATTTCGTCCACCGAGGTCAGCGACCCGGTGTGGGTTCCCCGCGTCTCCTTGTAGCGCCAGTGCGCCGCGATGCCGTACTCGGCGGTGTGGTGCATCTCGTGGGTGCGGATCTGCACCTCGAGCGGCTTGCCCTCCGGCCCGATGACGGTGGTGTGCAGCGACTGGTACACGCCGTACCGCGGCTGGGCGATGTAGTCCTTGAACCGGCCGGGCATCGGCGACCAGAGCGCGTGCACCACGCCCATCGCCGCGTAGCACTCACGGACCGTGCCGACCAGGATGCGCACCGCGACCAGATCGTGGATGTCGTCGAACTCGCGCCCGCGGACCATCATCTTCTGGTAGATGGAGTAATAGTGCTTCCCGCGGCCGACCACCTCGGCCGGCAGCTTCGCCCCGGCCAGCTCAGTGCGCAGCTGCGCGGTGACTGCGGCAAGGTATGTCTCGCGGGACGGCGCACGATCGGCGACCAACCGCGCGATCTCGTTGTAGCGCTTGGCATGCAGGATCGCGAAGGACAGGTCCTCCAGCTCCCACTTGATCGTCGCCATACCGAGCCGATGCGCGAGCGGCGCCAACACCTCGAGCGTCTCCCGTGCCTTGCGCTGCTGCTTCTCCGGCGGCAGGAAGCGCATCGTGCGCATGTTGTGCAGCCGGTCCGCGAGCTTGATCACTAGCACCCGGGGATCGTTGGCCATCGCGATGATCATCTTGCGGATGGTCTCGGCCTCGGCGGCCTGCCCGTATTTGACCTTGTCCAGTTTCGTGACGCCGTCCACGAGGCGGGCGACCTCGGCGCCGAACTCCTTGGTGACGTCGTCCAGGCTGTAGCTGGTGTCCTCCACCGTGTCGTGCAGCAGGCCGGCGACCAGCGTGGTCGTGTCCATCCCGAGATCCGCGAGGATGGAGGCGACCGCCAACGGGTGCGTAATGTACGGATCGCCTGATTTGCGGTACTGGCCGCGATGCGCCTCTTCGGCGACCTCGTAGGCGCGGATCAGCAGCTTGGTGTCGGCCTTCGGGTGCAGTTCGCGGTGCGCGGCGAGCAGCGGTTCGAGCACCATCCGGCTGGACGGGGCCGCGTGGCGCTGACCGGTGATCCGTCGTGCCCACCGCGCCCGCACGCGCCGGGTGGTCGCCGCGACAGAGGCCGACGAGGAGTCGCTGTCGGGGGGCGGCGCAGCCGGTGCCGTCAGCTCCGACACCGGCCCCGGATTCGGTCCGCCGTTCGATGCCGTGGTCGGCCCGGTGGCCAGCTCTGTCAGCTGCCCGGTCAACTGCCCTGCGGCCCGCTCGCGTGCGGGGGCCACAGGGGTCACAGCGGCGCGCTCCTGCGGTGGCTTTCCTCCGGGCCGCTGATCCCTCGGCCTATCGGTGGACCGTGCGGTCGGAGGGTCGGCAGGCGGCGCCGTGCTTGCAGTGCCGTCGGTCCCGTCCGGCGACGACGGCGTGCCCAAGGGAGTCTGAACTTCCGTCATGCGGGCACCTCCTTCGCCGATTCAGCCGGAGGATCGAGCATATCGCCGACGCGCCGCGAGCGTCGTCGTCCCAGGTCAGACGGGATGTCTAGCGGCTGCGTTTGCCGGTGGGCCGTGCGGCCGAGGCTGCTCCGGACGCCGCTTTACCGGATGCAGCATGAGCGGACGCAGCATTACCGGACGCGGCCCCGGCCGACTTGCCACCGGGGCGCGCCGGCTTGACGCCCGGCAGCGGGCCCGATCCCGGCTTGAGCTTCGGCGACACGGGTTCGGCCTGCATCCCCGGGAGATTGCCCAACGGCCGCGCGTGTGCCGCAGGCTCGCCGTCCGCATCCGTCGGCGCCACGCGCCCGATCGGGTCGCCGTCGGCGTCCACGATCAGCCCGTCGGCCTTCCGCTTGGCCAGCACCCGCCTCGTGTGGTTCGCGATCGCGGGCTCGCGCATCTTGAAATCGACCGCCATCGGAACGGCGAGGAACACCGACGAGTACGCGCCGATCAGCATGCCGCACAGCATGACGAGCGACAGGTCCTTCAACGTGCCCGACCCGAGGATCGCCACGCCGGCCGTCAGCAGCCCGGCGACGGGCAGCAGGGCGATGAGCGAGGTGTTGATCGACCGCATCAGCGTCTGGTTGATCGCCAGGTTCGCGGCCTCCGGGTACGTGCGACGCAGCAGGGACGTCAGGCCCTTCGTGTTCTCCTCGACCTTGTCGTAGACCACCACCGTGTCGTACAGCGAGAAGCCGAGGATCGTGAGCAGCCCGATCACCGTGGCCGGCGCGACCTCGAATCCGATCAGCGCGTAGATGCCGGCGGCAACGATCAGGTCGTGCAGCACGGACAGCACGGCGCCGATCGCGATGCCACGTTCATAGCGGACCCAGACGAAGATGGCGACGGCGATCAGGAAGACGATCACCGAGATCAGGGCGCGGGTGGAGATCTCGCTCCCCCAGGTTCCCGATACGGCGGAGTCGGAAACATCCGTCGTCAGATGGAACGCCGTGGTCAGCGCCTGTTTCGCCGCGGTCACCTGCGTGGCGTCCAGGCTCGGCAGGCTCACCTGGACGTTCGAGCCGACGTCGATGACGCTGTCCGTCTCCACGCCGATCGCTTTGTGCAGGACGTCCGCGACCTGCACCGTGGTCGCCGCGGGAACCTTCTGGAAGGTGAGCTGCGTGCCGCCCACGAAGTCCAGCGAGAAGTTGAACCCGCGGACCAGGATGAACAGGATCGACAGCAGGATGAGGCAGGAGGAGAAGATGTAGTACCAGCGGCGTTTGCCGAGGATGTCGAAGGCCCCCGTACCGGTCGACAGCCGGGAGATCAGCCCGTGGTGCTGGGTGGCCGCCTTGGCCTGTTGCACGCTGACCGGCGCAACCTCGTCGTCACGTTCCGGGTTGTCCGTGGACACCATTCCGGTCGAGTGGTCAGCCATCGCCCTACGCCTCCTTCGACTGCAGGCGCGCGGCGACCGCGCGGTGTTCCTGGCCGGCGCGGGCCACGTTGCCCAAGCCGGACCAGACCGGATGCGAGAACAGGTCAGCCTTGGACGTGAGCGCCACCAACGGGTGCGTGACCAGGAAGACGACGACCAGGTCAAGGATCGTGGACAGGCCCAGCGTGAACGCGAAACCCTTCACGTCGCCGACGGCGAGGAGGTACAGGATGGCCGCCGACAGGAACGACACGGCGTCCGCGGACAGGATCGTGCGCTTGGCTCGCTTCCACCCTCGCGGCACGGACGATCGGAACGTTCGGCCCTCCCGGACCTCGTCCTTGATGCGTTCGAAATAGACGACGAACGAGTCTGCGGTGATGCCGATCGCGATGATCAGACCGGCGATACCGGCCATGTCGAGGCTGAGGCCTATCCAGCGCCCGAGCAGCACCATCACGGCGTACACCAGCCCGCCGGACAGGAACAGCGACAGGATCGTGATGAGTCCGAGCAGGCGGTAGTAGACGAGGCAGTACACGACGACGAGCAGCAACCCGATGCCGCCCGCGATCAGACCGGCCTTGAGGTACTGGAAGCCGAGTTCGGCCGACACCTGTTGCGATTCCTGCCGGTCGAATGCCAGCGGCAGGGCGCCGAACTTGAGCGAGTCGGCCAGCGACTTGGCGCTCTGCTGCGTGAAGCTGCCGGACACCTGTGTACCGGGCGTGGTGATCGGCTCGTTGATGACGGGCGCCGACAGCACCTGGCTGTCCAGAGTGAACGCCGTCATGGAGTCGGGCGGCGGGTTGGTGCCGCCGGTGCGGTCGTAATGCGCGGTGGTATAGCTCGACCAGGTCTTGAACCCGTCGGCCTTGAAGGTCACGTTGATGATCCACCCGTGGCCGCCCTGCGTGTCGAACCCGCTGGTGGCGTCACTGATCTGGGTGCCAGGGATCAGCGTCTGCGCGAGCAGGTAGACAAACTGCCCGTTCTGATCGCACGCGAGCAGCGGCTTGTCGGGCACGTCCAGACCCTGGAAATACTCGATCTGCGCGCACGTCGGCCCGCCACCGTTCGCGTACGCCTTCGCCGCGGTCTCCCAAGTGGTGAATGCCGCCTCATCCGAGCCGGCGGGCTGGGTGAGCACGCCCGGATTGCTGCCGGCCGGGAAGACCGATGCGGGCGGCTCCACGGTGGCCGGCGCGGTGGGTGTCGCGGCCGTCCCTGTGGTGCCGGTAGGTGTCGCGGTCGCCGGTGTCGTCGGCGGCGGAGATGACGGGGATGACGCCGTTGTCGTGGTGGACGCGTCCGTCGTCGATGCTGCCTTCGGAAGAAGCGCTGCGGCCTCGCCGCGCAACCCCTGTCCCGACGAAGCGGTCGTCACGGTGCTCGACCCGGTGGCCGGTGTCGTCGCCTCGTTCTGGGCTGTCGCGGTCGCCGGCGAGCTCGGCGCGGTACTGGCCGCACCGCTCGTCCCCGTCGCCGTGGCACTCGGGGAAGCGGCCGGCCCCGTCGTCGATGGAGCCGTGGTCACCGGAGCCTGGGCCACGAACGCAGGATTGGCCCACCGGGCGACGACCGGCCGGATGTTGAGCTGGGCGCTGCGGGTCAGGCCCTCGAGATTGTTCTGGCCGGGCACGGTGATCACGAGCTGGTTGGAGCCGTCGATCTGCACCTGCGCCCCGGCGACACCGGACCCGTTGACGCGCCGCTCCATGATGTCCCGCGCAAGGTTCATGGAGTCGCGCGACGGCGTCGTCCCGTTGGTGGTCTTGGCCAGGAGCGTCACCCGGGTGCCGCCCTGCAGGTCGATACCGAGCTTGGGTGCGGTCGAACCGGGCGTGAAGAACACGAGGGCGTACAACGCCGCGGTGATCACCAAGAAGGTGATGATGTGTCGCCACGGGTGGAACTGGCCGGCTGGACTTGCCACGTGCTGCCTATCTCCTCACAGTGCCGCCCCATGCGCGGCAGACGGAAGCCTGCCCCGAACGGGCGGACTTGAAAAGCATCCGGCCGGGGGCTGCAACCAGGCCGACGGGAAATCTTATCCGACGTCGGATTGGCGCGGTTCGTCCTCGTCGACCACCGCGCGCTCGTCGAGGTCCGACTCCTCGAACTCGGAATCGTCCTCGAGCGCCGGCACCACGACCTGACGGACGGCGGCACGGACCCAGGTCGTGCGCACGCCTGGCGCGATCTCCAACTCGATCGTGTCGTCGGCAACGGCGGTGACCGTTCCGTGCAGGCCGGACGTCGTCATGATGCGCGCGCCCGGAACGATGGAGGTCTGCAACTTCTGCGTCTCGGCGGCTTGCCGCTTCTGCTTCCGCATGCCGAAGACCATCATCAGTCCGAGCGCACCGAACATCAGAATCGGCAGTAAAAGGTTTTGCATCATTCTCCTTGGTGTGGCGATTCCCGCGGCCGGCCCGCGCAGGTACGAGGTAGGTATCCGCGCGCAACAGCACAACGACCGCCTCTGTGCGCGTAACTCGACGCCACTTTACCGGAACGTGGTCATGATCGCCGCACCCCCGCGCACGGCGGACGGCCGCGCAGGCTCAATCCGCGTCGAACAGGGTCCCGGCCGGCGCCGGCGACCCGGTATCCCGCGCCGGGGCGAGACCGAGGTGATCCCACGCGGCCGGGGTGGCGACTCGCCCACGAGAGGTGCGGGCGAGCATCCCGATGCGCACCAGGAACGGCTCGCACACCTCTTCGACGGTCGTCGCTTCCTCGCCGACGGCGACCGCGAGCGTGGTCAGGCCGACCGGCCCACCACCGAACGATCGGCACAACGCCGAGAGCACTGCGCGGTCCAGACGGTCGAGACCCAGTCGGTCGACGTCATAGACGGCCAGCGCATCGTGCGCGGCCTGCTCGGTCACCACACCGTCGCCACGCACCTGCGCGAAATCGCGCACGCGGCGCAGCAGCCGATTCGCGATACGCGGGGTGCCCCGGGATCGTCCCGCAATCTCTGCCGCTCCGGCGGGTTCGAGGTCGATGCCGAGGATCGCTGCGCTGCGCGTGATGATCCGCGCCAGTTCGCGCGGCTCGTAGAACTCGAGATGGGCGGTGAAGCCGAACCGATCCCGCAGCGGGCTGGTCAGTTGCCCCGACCGGGTCGTGGCACCGACGAGGGTGAACGGCGCGATGTCCAGTGGAATCGACGTCGCGCCGGGCCCCTTGCCGACGACCACGTCGACGCGGAAATCCTCCATCGCCAGGTAGAGCATCTCCTCGGCCGGTCTGGCCATGCGATGGATCTCGTCGATAAAGAGGACGTCCCCCTCCACGAGGTTCGACAGCATCGCGGCGAGGTCACCTGCCCGTTCCAGCGCGGGTCCGGACGTCAAGCGGATCGCGGCGCCGAGTTCGGCGGCGATGATCATCGCCAGGCTCGTCTTGCCGAGACCGGGCGGCCCGGCGAGCAGTACGTGATCGGGTGGCTGGCCGCGCAATCGCGCGCCGGACAGCACCAGGTCGAGTTGCTCACGCACGCGTTGCTGGCCGACGAACTCGCGCAGGTTCTTCGGGCGGAGCGAGCCCTCGATGTCCGTATCGGACGCCGTCGCCGCGGCATCGACCGGGCTGCCGTCGAAGGGGTCCTCATCGCCAAGCTCTTGATTGCCAAGGCTGCGCCTCTCGGCGACCGGCCCCGCCGGGATCCCGTCCGGCTCGCTCATCGGTTTCTCCCCAGCACGGCGAGCGCACGCCGCAGCAGCACGCCGACATCGCCCGCGGCAACGGCTTCGTCGCTCGCATCGGCGGTGACCCCGGCGACCGCCTCGGCCGCCTGCTTGCTCGTGAAGCCCAGCCCGGACAATGCCTCGATCAGCCGGTCGTTGACCGGCGTCGACGTGGCCGCGCCGCCCGGCACGGGCGCCAGGGCGCCGACCTTGTCCTTGAGTTCCAGCACCAGTCGCTCTGCGCTTTTGCGCCCGATGCCCGGAGTCCGCATGAGAACGGCGGTGTCGCCGCCGGCCAACGCGCGACGAAGATCGTCGGGTTCGAGAACGGCGAGCAACGCGAGCGCGATCTTCGGTCCCACTCCCGAGACCGACTGGACGAGTTCGAACAGCACCTTCGCGTCCGTCGTCGCGAACCCGAACAGGGTCAGCGAATCCTCGCGCACCACTAGCGTCGTCGCCAGGTTCGCCTGCTCGCCGCGCTTCAGCCCCGACAGTGTGCCCGGGGTGGCGCGCACGGCCAGGCCGACGCCACCTACATCGATCACCGCGTGGTCCAGGGCTATGGCGGCGACGGTCCCGCGCACGGACGCGATCATCGCCCGGCCCGCCCGGCCGAGGCGAGATCGATGAGCCGCTGCTGCATGGGGCTTCGCCACAGGTGGCAGATGGCCAACGCCAATGCGTCGGCCGCATCGGCGGGCCGGGGCGCCTCGGGCATGCGAAGCAGTCTGGTCACCATCGCCGTCACCTGCGCCTTGTCTGCTCGGCCGTTGCCGGAGACGGCGGCCTTCACCTCGCTCGGCGTGTGCCATGCGACGGGGATTCGGCGCCGGGCCGCGGCCAGGGCCACGACCCCGGATACCTGCGCGGTTCCCATCACCGTCCGGACGTTCACCTGGCTGAAGACCCGCTCGATCGCGACCACATCCGGCCCGTGCCCGTCCATCAATGACTCGATCGCATCGGCGACCGTGAGCAAGCGGGCCGCGAGTTCCTGGTCCGCGGGCGTGCGCACCACCGTGACCGCGACCAGTCGGGGGCTTTTGCCCGGCCCGCCGTCCACGACTCCGACGCCGCATCGTGTCAGCCCCGGGTCGACGCCGAGAACGCGCACGTCACCGTCCTCCCGCATCGTCCAGAGGCTCCACGGCGACCGCAGGTGCCGCCTACCCCGTCGCCGAGCGCCTCACCGAACACATGTACGTCAGGGACATTACCCGGACGCCCACGTGAGCGACGCGCGTACACGCCGCAGGTCTCCCCCGACTGGCGCGTAGGTCCGTCAAGCCCCGCCGAGTCAGTCCTCGTCGAGCTGGGCGGCGACATCGTCGGGGATGTCGGCGTTCGTGACGACGTTCTGCGTGTCGTCGAGGTCGTCGATCGCGTCCAGCACCTTGATGAGCTTGCGCGCGCCGTCGAGATCCAGCGGCACCGGAACGGACGGAACGAAGGTCGGCTCCGCGGAATCGTATTCGATCCCGGACTCGACCAGTGCGGAGCGAACGGCCAGGAAATCGCCTGCGGGGCAGATGATCTCGAAACTATCGCCATGGTCGTTGACCTCGTCGGCACCGGCCTCCAGCACCGCGAGCAAAAGGTCGTCCTCGGTGAGATCGCCCTTCGGCACGGCGAACACGCCCTTGCGAGTGAACATGTACGCGACAGACCCGGGATCCGCCATCGAGCCGCCGTTGCGGGTGACCGCCAGCCGGACCTCGGTGGCCGCCCGGTTCCTGTTGTCCGTGAGGCATTCGATGAGGATGGCGACGCCGCCGGGGCCGTACGCCTCGTAGGTGATCGACTCGTAGCTCGCGCCGCCAGACTCCGCACCGGATCCGCGTTTGACGGCCCGGTCGATGTTGTCGTTGGGAACCGAGGACTTCTTCGCCTTCTGGATGGCGTCATACAGCGTCGGGTTGCCGTCCGCGTCGCCGCCACCGGTGCGGGCCGCGACCTCGATGTTCTTGATCAGCTTGGCGAACAGCTTGCCGCGCTTGGCGTCGATCGCCGCCTTCTTATGCTTGGTCGTCGCCCATTTGGAGTGGCCGCTCATCGGTGGTCAAGTCACCTCTTATGTCGTCACGTAGGTACATCGCCACACACCGTGGTGGGGCCCGGGCCGAGGCGAACACGCACGGCCCGACACGCGATCCTACGTCGTCGCGGTGCTGCCCGCGGAATCGGCGCTGCCCGGGATCCCCGTGAATCCCGCGACAGGGCCGGCGCCGACGCGGCCGTCCGAGCCGCGCACCATCGACAGGAAAAGCCTGTGCACCCGGTCGTCGCCGGTGATCTCCGGGTGGAAGGACGTGGCCAGCACCGACCCCTGCCGAACAGCGACCGGGCGCCCGCCCTCGACGCTCGCGAGCACCTCGACTCCCGTGCCGACCGCCTCGACCCACGGCGCCCGGATGAACACCGCCTTGAACGGCCGGTCGTCCAGCCCGGCCTGCGCGAAACCGGCCATGTGCAGATCGGTCTCGAACGAGTCGACCTGGCGGCCGAATGCGTTGCGGCGGACGGTGATGTCGATGGCGCCGAGCGGCACCTGGTCGTCCCGGCCGTCGAGGATGCGGGTGGCGAGCGTGATCATTCCGGCGCACGAGCCGAAGGCGGGCAGGCCGTCCGCCAGTCGTGCGCGCAGCGGTTCACGCAGGTCGAACGCGTCGAGCAGGCGGCTGATCGTCGTCGATTCGCCGCCGGGTATGACGATGCCCTGGACCGCAGCCAGTTCCGCCGGCCGGCGCACCGGCAGCGCCACCGCACCGAGGCTGGTGAGCGCCGCGAGGTGCTCCCGGACGTCGCCCTGCAGCGCGAGGACGCCGACCGTGATGCGCGCGTCGGTCACGGTTTGACGACCATGAGCACCGTGACCGCGACGAGCAGCAGCGTGACCACGCCGGAGGTCATGGCGATCCGTCGATAATCGTTACCGCCCAATGTTTCCGCCGCCGCGCTCTCCTGTAGGTGTTCCCCGGCACTGCGCAGCGCCGGCACCACGGCGAGCAGGTTGAGGGCCAGCGCGACGGCGTACAGGATGATCGAGATCAGGACCCACGGCGTAGCAACGGACAGGCCGTCGGACTTCGGCGCCATGCCGAGCGCGCCGAATCCGAAGAGGGCCACGGCGAGTGATGCCAGCGAGAACACCATGGTCGACCGGGCCGTCGTGAGGACCGCAGCGCCGTCACCGGACCGGACTGAGCGCATGGCGCTCATGGGCAGGATCGCCATCGGGCCGATCACGAAGACCGCGGCCAGCACATGCAATACGACTATCACTGTGTCCATGGACATGATCGTATCCGTGCCGGAGCACGGCTCCGGCAGGCAACGTGAACGTCTACCAGCCGCGCTCGGCGAGTCGGTGCGGTACCGGGATGTCGTCGACGTTGATGCCGACCATGGCTTCACCGAGACCGCGGGAGACCTTCGCGATCATGTCCGGGTCGTCATAGAAGGTGGTGGCCTTGACGATGGCCTCCGCGCGGGCGACCGGGTTCCCGGACTTGAAGATGCCGGATCCGACGAACACGCCCTCCGCCCCGAGCTGCATCATCATCGCGGCGTCGGCCGGGGTCGCGATACCGCCGGCGGTGAACAGCACCACGGGGAGCTTGCCCTTCTCGGCGACCTCGGCCACCAGGTCGTAGGGCGCCTGCAGCTCCTTCGCGGCGTGGTACAGCTCATCCTTGGACAGGCCGTGCAGCCGCCGGATCTCGGCACCGATCGACCGCATGTGCGTGGTCGCATTCGAGACGTCGCCGGTGCCGGCCTCGCCCTTGGAGCGAATCATGGCGGCACCCTCGGTGATACGGCGCAGCGCCTCGCCCAGATTGGTAGCCCCGCAGACGAACGGCACGGTGAACTGCCACTTGTCGATGTGGTGCGTGTAGTCGGCGGGGGTGAGCACCTCGGACTCGTCGATGTAGTCGACGCCGAGGGCCTGCAGGACCTGCGCCTCGACGAAGTGGCCGATGCGCGCCTTGGCCATCACCGGGATCGACACGGCGGCGATGATGCCGTCGATCATGTCCGGGTCGCTCATGCGCGAGACGCCGCCCTGCGCGCGGATGTCCGCGGGCACGCGTTCGAGGGCCATCACGGCGACGGCGCCCGCGTCTTCGGCGATCTTCGCCTGGTCGGGGGTGACGACGTCCATGATGACGCCGCCCTTGAGCATCTCGGCCATACCGCGCTTGACGCGCGCGGTCCCGGTGGTGGGGGTGGTGACGTCGGACTGCACGGCGGCAGCGGACTGCTCAGTGGACACGTCGGGGCTCCTGTTGGAAGGTCTGGGTTCTTATGTCCATGGTATCGCGGCGCCGTGTGGCGCTGACCGGCCGCGCGGCCGTCACTTTCGCACGATCTGCGCATTCGACGGCGCGAGCAGTACCCAGGTCTTGCCGGGCTTGAGCAGCACGGGCTTTCCCGACCCGTCGAGGTATCGGGTCGGATCCGAGACCTTGCTGCGGCTCCAGGTCCCGGTGATGGCGCGGCCGTCGCGGTAGAGCGTGAACGACCCCGAACCGAGGGTCTTCGTGAGATGGGACGGATTGCCTGCGGGATCGAGGGTGCCGTCCAGCTGGCTGTCGTCGACGCGCTGGATCAGGACATTGTCGACGAACAGGTGCTTGTCGCCGACCGCGTCGAGGTAGGGCTTGTCCCAGAAGTAGGCCTGGTACCGCGCGTCCGCGTAGCGGAAGGACGTCTTGCCGTTGACCATCGTCACGTCGATGCTGGTGACCTTGGTGGCGGAGCCGAGGCGCGGATCGTTCACGGCGAACTCGAAGCCCATGGGCTGGGCCTTCGCCTTGCCGGGGTACCGCTTCGCGATCGTCTGCAGGTTCGCGTGCAGGTTGTACGGCGCGCGTTTGACCTTGGATCGCCAGAAGCCCGGCGCGCCCTCCGTCGTGGCGATGAGGTCCGATCCGCGCAGCCGCGTCAACTGGGCGGTCGCTCCCCCGGAGTAGACCAGGATCGGTGCCCCGTAGCTCGGCAGCAGCTGCACGTCCGTCGACCGCACGCTGCGGACGGCACCCACCTCCGTCGGCAGCACGGTGTGGTAAATCGCTATCAGCCGGACGAGCCCGCCCTCCACCTGCTCGGTGTAAATGATGTCGGCATCCGCCACGCCGTATTGGGGCATGCCGGCATCGGTGTTCTCGATCTTGACCGCGATCACCGGATTGTTGGACACCGCGAGCCCGGTGAGCGGGTCGGTAGGCCCGTGCGGCTGCTCCGAGCTAGTGGTGGCCGCAGACGTGCTGGTCGTGGCGATCTCCGATGACGACGTGTCCGGCGCAGCCGAGGACAGCGTCATACTCGTCGAGGTCTCGGCCGGGGGGGCGGTATCCGACACGACGGGCGGTGTCGCGCTGCCACTGCAGGCCGCTGTCACCAGCAGCGCGAGAGCGGCGGCAGCCGCGATGGCGGCGTGCTTGAAGTGCATGCACGTCCCTTTCGGTTCGCTGGTCCGGCGCCGAGGCCAGGAGCGCCTGTCGTCAGCCGGTGACGGTACTTCCGCCGTCTGCGATGGCGGGCATGTCGAAGTACTCCGGCAGCCGCGCACGCCCGGCAAGTCGAAAGAACCGGGTGAACCACGAGGCACGCAGCGCTCGGGTATCGCGGACTGCGTCATTGTAGAACCGGCAGGCGAGCGTCACGCGCTCCTCGGCGTCGGCGAGTTCGTCGGCGAGGTCGCCGCGCCGATCAAGGGAAACGCCCCCGAGTACGTCGGTCAGTGCCTGCTCCGCCGCGTCCCGGGAACTGCGCGGCGCCCGGTCCGCGGCCGTCGCGGCGGCACGCAGGTCTGCCGAGTCCGAGGGCGGGAGATGCCCGGTCGCGGCGAGTGCTCGGGCAGCGACGATGCGGCGGGCGAGGGCCTCCTCGCAGGCCGCCCAGGCGGCCTCGGTGCGCTTGTGCAGGCGGTCGAGGCGGTGCGCGGTGAGCCACAGCCGGAACGCCGACAGGAGCAGCAGTACGACGACGACTGTGACGAGGATCGCGGCGATCACGTCGGAGAACCTCGCTTATTCGATCTCGGCGACGGACCGTGGGTCGGCCGCGATCACGGTCTCGTACACCTTGACCACCGTGCGGGCGACCACCTGCCAGTCGTACTCGGCGACGACCGCGCGCGCCTTGTCGACGAGCGCGGCGCGGCGCAGCGGATCGTCGAGCAGGGTGGCGATGCCGTCGGCGAACGCGAAGGGGTCGCCGACCGGGACGAGCAGTCCGGCTTTGCCGCCACCGAGGACCTGCCGGAAGGAGTCGAGATCGCTTGCTACCACGGCGGTTCCGGCACTCATCGCTTCGGTGAGGATGATTCCGAAGCTCTCCCCGCCGAGGTTCGGCGCGCAGTACAGGTCGATCGACTTCAGCATCCGGGCCTTGTCCTGCTCGGACGCGCGCCCCAGCAGCACCAGGTGCTCGGCGAGTTCCGGGCCGGCCTCGCGCATGAGGTCGGCCTCGTCCCCGGCGCCGACTACCACCAGACGAAGGTCGGGCCGTTCGGGCACGAGGTATCGCATGGCCTCCAGCAGCACGTCCATGCCCTTGCGCGGTTCGTCGAAACGGCCGATGAAACCCACGGTGCCGCCGGCGCGCGGATAGCCCGGCAGCGGCTCGGCCGCGGCGAAAAACTCGACGTCGACCCCGTTGGGGATGATGACGGCGTCGCCGTCGAGATGTTCGACCTGCACCCGCCTGGCCTGTTCGGACACGGCGATGCGCCCGGTGATCTTCTCCAGGAACGGCTGCAGAATGCCCTGGAACGCGGCCAGCATGCGCGACCGCGGATTCGCCGTGTGGAACGTGGCGACGATCGGGCCGTCGGCCACCATGAGGGCGAGCATGGACAGGCTCGGCGCGACCGGTTCGTGCACGTGCAGCACGTCGAAGTTGCCGGCGCGGATCCACCGGCGCACCTTCGTGTAGGACATCGGCCCGAACGACAGACGGGCGACCGACCCGTTGTACCGGATCGGCACGCTGCGGCCCGCCGGCACGACGAAGTCCGGGAAATCCTCGGCCGCGTCGGCACTGTCGTCGCCGGGCGCGAGGACCGAGACGTAGTGCCCCTGGCTGATGAGCACCCGGGCCAGCTCCGCGACATGGGACTGCACGCCGCCGGGCGTGTCGAACGAGTACGGGCAGACGAGGCCGATCCTCATGGGCTTGCCGCCGTGGTCGAGGCAGCGGCGCCGCCCGGGGCCTCGGCTGTGATCCGATCGGCAGACCCGTCCGTGGTTCCCGCAGCCCCGGCCGCGCCATATCGATCCGCCGTCCACAACGGCTGCATCATGTGCCAGTCCGCCGGGAAGAGCGCGATCCGCCGGGCGAAGACGTCGGCCATCGCCTGGGTGCCGCCGCGGACCTGGTCGGCTAGTCGCGCGCCGGGCAGGTCGAGCGGGGCGCCGACGTACTGGATCCAGCCGGAATCGGTGTAGGCGAGATGCACTGGGCACAGCGCGGCGCCGGTCCGTGCGGCCAGCATCGCCGGCCCAGCCGGCATCGTGGTGCGCTCCCCGAAGAAGGTGACCGGAATCCCGTTGCCGGCCAGATCGCGATCGGCGAGCAGACACACCATGCGCCCCTGCTCCAAGCGCTCACGCAGCACGGCCGCGGTCCGCCCGGAGGTGCCCGTCTCACCGGTGAGCGGCAGGATCTCGAACCCCAGCTGCTCACGGTAGGCGACGAACCGCCGGTAGACGCTCTCCGGCTCGAGCCGTTCGGCGACGGTGGTGATCCCGCCGACCAGTTCGACCATCGACAGGCCGGCGATGTCCCAGTTCCCGGAGTGCGGCAGCGCGAGGATGACGCCGCGGCCGGCATCCTGCGCCGCGCGGATGTGATGCAGGCCCGTGCTGCCGACCAACGCCTGCCGGGCCACCGCGCGGGTGTCCATCCGCTGCAGCCGGAACGTCTCCAGCCAGTAGCGCCCGTAGGAACGCATCGCCGCTCGTACCACGGCGTGCAATGCCGCCGGAGTGGCATCGGTACCGAGCACCCGTCGCTGGTTCCGGGCCAGCTGTAGCACACCCGGACCGCGCCGATCGACGAGTGCGTCGGCGATCCGGTTGACCATCGAGCGCGCCATGCTTTCCGGCACTCTGGGGACGGTGGCCCACGCCGCCCGGTACGCCAGGGCAGCCAGGGCGCCGCCGCCGGCCGACGCCGTCATGGCGCCGACTCCCCCGCCGCCTTCGCAGCCTTTGTGGTCTTGACCGAGTCCGCCTTGACGGCGGCGATCCGCACCTGCACGAGCCGCTGCGCCACGGTGATCACGCTGGCCGCCGCGAGCAGCCAGAGCAGGATCTCCAACACGTACGGCACCCCGAGGCCCGACAGCCCGGTGCCGACCAGGCCGAGCACGTTGCGCTCGGCCCGCTCGGCGATCGCGCCCTTGATCGTGAGGCCGACCGAGTCGGCCCGCGCCTTGATGTAGGAGACCACCTGGCCGGAGCCGAGCGCCAGTAGTGCGGCCACGCCCAACGGGGTGGAATGCGCATGTGCGAAGGCGTAGAAGGCGATGGAACCGAACAGCGCGGCATCCGCGATCCGGTCGCACGAGGCGTCCAGCACCACGCCGAAAGGCGTGCCGTAGCCGCGCACCCGCGCCATCGCGCCGTCGAACAGGTCGAACAGCACGAACACGGTCACGACCACCGTCCCCGGGAAGAGGTACCCGGTCGCGATGAGCCCGACCGACCCGCCGACCACGCCCGCGGTCCCGATCACCGTCACCCCGTCCGGAGTCAGCCCGAGACGCAGCAGGGCCCGACCGATCGGCGCGGTCACCTTGGACACCGAGGCCCGGGCCAGAGCGTTGAGCATGGGGGCGCGATTCCGTTCTGTTGTGAGCCGACGGTGCCGGCTCGCCCGGCCGTGATGGGCAGCCGCGATGGGCACGATGTGCGCCGCACGGCGCAGGAACCCACGATAGCCGCAGCGCCGGTAGGCAAGCCGTGCTGGGCAGCTCGCCGGCGACCCCCGACCGGCCTCCTACCAGGCGTCGGCGAGCAGTCGGCGCGTCTCGGCAAGGAGTTGCGGCAGCACCTTCGTCCGGCCGATCACCGGCATGAAGTTCGCGTCGCCGTTCCACCGGGGTACCACGTGCTGGTGCAGGTGCGCGGCGATGCCGGCGCCTCCGGCGGCGCCCTGGTTCAGCCCGATATTGAATCCGTGAGGCGAGGAGACGCCGCGGATGGTCGTCATGGCGTGTTGCGTGAACGCCGCGATCTCGCCTACCTCGTCCGCCGTCGCGTCGGTGTAGTCGGCGACGTGCCGGTACGGCACCACCATCAGGTGGCCGGCGTTGTAGGGGTAGAGGTTCAGCACCGCGAAGACCAGCCGCCCCCGGGCCACCACCAGCCCGTCCGCGTCCGGCTGGGCCGGGATGCGGCAGAAGGGGCACGGCGGCGGCTCGCCGCGAGCAGCGTCATGGGCGGGGCCGTCGTCCTTCGCGACGTAAGCCATCCGGTGCGGCGTCCATAGCCGCTCGAGGCCGTCCGGCGTCCCGGCCCCGTCCGGGGGACTAGCCCCACCCGGCACGCTTGCACCGCTCACGCCGTCTCCGAACGCACCGGGAAGCTCTCGGCCGTCGGGGAATCATTGCGCCGGCTGGCCGCCCACTCGGTGATCGCGGCGACGGCGGCGGCCACGCCCACCCCGTTGATCTGCGAACCGTCCCGGAACCGGAATGAAACTGCGCCAGCGTCAACATCTTTCGCCCCGGCGAGCAGCTGGAACGGCACCTTCTGGGTGGTGTGGGTGCGGATCTTCTTCTGCATCCGGTCGTCGGAGCGATCCACCTCCACCCGGATACCCGCGGCCCGGAGCCGTGCCGCCACCGCGTCGAGGTGGTCGGCGAACGCGTCCGCGACCGGGATCCCGACCACCTGCACCGGCGCCAGCCACACCGGGAACGCGCCGGCATAGTGCTCGGTGAGCACACCGAAGAACCGCTCGATCGACCCGAACTTCGCGGAGTGGATCATCACCGGACGCTGCCGGGAGCCGTCCGCGGCCACGTACTCCAGCTCGAATCCTTCGGGCTGGTTGAAGTCGTATTGGATCGTCGACATCTGCCAGGTGCGGCCGATCGCGTCGCGCGCCTGCACCGAGATCTTCGGGCCGTAGAACGCCGCGCCGCCCGGGTCCGCCACCAGCTCCAGCCCGGTGCTCTTCGCGACCTCCTCCAGGACGGCGGTGGCCGCCGCCCACTGCTCCTCCGAGCCCTTGAACTTGGCGACGTTCTTCTCGTCGCGGGTGGACAGCTCCAGGTAGTAGTCCGTGAGCCCGAAATCGTTCAGCAGCGAGAGCACGAACTTCAGCAGGTGCTTGACCTCGTCGGCGGCGCCTTCCCGCGTGACGTACGAGTGCGAATCGTCCTGGGTCAGCCCGCGCACCCGGGTCAAACCGTGTACCACGCCGGACTTCTCGTACCGGTAGACGCTGCCGAACTCGAAGTACCGGATCGGCAGGTCGCGGTAGGAGCGCTGCCGCGAGCGGTAGATCAGGTTGTGCATGGGGCAGTTCATGGCCTTGAGGTAGTAGGCCTGCCCGGCGCGCCGCAGCGTCCCGTCCGAGTCGCGCTCCTCGTCCACGTGCATCGGCGGGAACATGGTATCCGCGTAGTACGGCAGGTGCCCGGAGAGCTCGAACAGGTGCTGCTTGGAGATGTGCGGGGTGCCGACGTAGTCGAAGCCCTCCTCGATGTGGCGGCGGCGAACGTAGTCCTCCATCTCCCGCTTGATCACCCCGCCTTTCGGGTGGAAAACCACCAGGCCGGAACCGATCTCGTCTGGGAAGCTGAACAGGTCGAGTTCCGCGCCCAGCCGCCGGTGGTCGCGGCGCTCCGCCTCGGCCAACATGTCCAGGTGGGCGGCGAGCGCCTCGTCCGACTCCCACGCCGTGCCGTAGATCCGCTGCAGTTGCGGGTTCTTCTCGCTCCCCCGCCAGTAGGCCGCGGCCGTGCGCATCAGCTTGAACGCCGGGATGTGCTTGGTGGTCGGCAGGTGCGGACCGCGGCACAGATCCCCCCACACCCGCTCGCCGGTGTGCGCGTGCAGGTTGTCGTAGATGGTCAGCTCGCCGCCCGCCGGATCGACCTCCATCACCTCGGAGGTGTCGACGGCTGCCGAATCCTCTTGCGCGGCACCGGATTTCAGGCCGATGAGCTCCAGCTTATAGGGCTCGGACGCGAGTTCGTCGCGGGCATCATCGGGTATGACGACGCGTCGGGCGAAGCGCTGTCCGGATTTGATGATCTTCTTCATCCGGCGTTCCAGCTCGACCAGATCGTCCGGGGTGAAGGGCCGCGGCACGTCGAAGTCGTAGTAGAAGCCGTCCCGGATCGGCGGCCCGATGCCCAGCTTCGCCTCCGGGAACACCTCCTGAACGGCCTGGGCCAGCACATGCGCCGTGGAGTGCCGGATCACCGCGCGCCCGTCGTCCGAATCGGCGGCGACCGCCTCGACCTCGGTGTCCGCGTCCGGTGTCCACGCGAGATCGCGCAGCCGCTCGTCCGCATCGCGGACGACGACGATCGCATCCGGGCCCGTTCGCGGCAGCCCCGCCTCGCCGATCGCGACCGACGCGCTCGTCCCGGCGGGTACTCGCACCCGAACGGCATGGGTCGGTGATGCGGCGGAAACGGACACGAGCGGGCTCCCAGCGGTCGACAACAGGAACTGGTCGATCGTATCCGCCGCGCCGCGCGCACCACCGACCCCGGCGGAGCTGGTAGATGGGCACGGCCGACGGAGCCAGTCACTGTGTACTGCCGGCGGCGGATGACGTGCCCCCTGCCGACGCATCGGCACGGGGATAGCCTCGAAGAGGAGCTCGAAGAAAGACTCGACGAAGGAGCAGCCCGTGACGGTCTACGAATACCCCGCGAACACATTGGCCGGAGAACCCATCGATCTACACCGGTTCGCCGATTCGGCGCTACTGATCGTGAACGTCGCGTCGAAATGTGGGTTCACCCCGCAGTACGCCGGCCTCGAGCAGTTGCACGCGAAGTATCAGGACCGCGGTTTCTCCGTCCTGGGGGTGCCGTGCAACCAGTTCGGCGGCCAGGAGCCGGGAACCCCCGAGGAGATTGCGGAGTTCTGCTCCGCCACCTACGGCGTGACGTTCCCGATGTTGGCGAAGGTGGACGTGAACGGCGAGACCCGCCATCCGCTGTATGCGGAGTTGACGCAGTATCCCGACAGTGACGGCATCGCGGGGGACGTGCAATGGAATTTCGAGAAGTTCCTCATCTCTCCGGAAGGAGCGCCGGTCGGCCGCTTCCGGTCCGCCGTCGCTCCCGACGATCCGGCACTGGTCGGCGCGATCGAGGCGCAGCTTCCGCGCTGACCGCGCGGTGATCACACACCGCCCGTGCGGCCGGCACCAGCCACCGGAACACCAGCGAGCGCACGGTAACCAGACACACTCACGAAGAAGGACCCGCCATGGCCGAGAGCATGTACCACCCCACCACCCGGGAGATCGCCCAGCGGCGCAAGGAACTCGCGCCGCACACGCATGACGCGTTCGAGGCGTTCAGCAAGGCGGTATTCGCGGACGGTGCTCTGCCGGAGAAGACGAAACAGTTGATCGCGGTCGCCGTCGCGCACACCACGCAATGCCCTTACTGTATCCAGGGTCACACCACATTGGCGCATCGCAAGGGTGCGTCTGACGAGGAAATCATGGAAGCCGTCTGGGTGGCGGCGGAAATGCGTGCCGGCGGCTCATACGCCCACTCGACCATTGCGCTCGAGACCCTGGACCGCCTGCACCAGCGGTCCTGACCTGCGTCGGGCCGGCACCGGAACCGGCCGGCCACAATGGCGTCGGATTGTCATATCCGACGCCATTGCTGTCTGTTATGAGCACAATCCGTCATCTCCCCGACAACGACGCGTTTTATCAACATATCAGTTGCATAAATCGATTCCCGAAACGCCGAAACTGGGCGCGCGAGAACACGTTTGGGCCACTAACATGATGCAACGCATGCCCAGAACGTAAGACCACACCGCAGTATTTCCGTGCACCATCGACCCCGCCGCCGGACCCGACGCTCGTCGATATGCGTGAGAGTAGAGGCATCACCATGACCAGCAGTACCCGAACGACCTCGGCCGCGCACCCCGCACAACTCGCGCCGCTGTTGCCCGGAGGCGAGCCGGTGGAATCGCTGCTGCGGAAGGCGCAGTTCTTCACGCCGGGCACGCCGACCCCCGACCACCGCGAGGTGCACCGCAAGGGCGGGCGGCAAGCGGAACAGTTCTACAAGGACCGCTGGCATCACGACAAGGAGGTCCGGTCGACGCACGGCGTCAACTGCACCGGATCGTGCTCCTGGAAGGTGTACGTCAAGGACGGCATCATCACCTGGGAGACGCAGCAGACCGACTACCCGTCCGTCGGTCCGGACAGCCCCGAGTACGAGCCCCGCGGATGCCCGCGCGGCGCCTCGTTCTCCTGGTACACCTACTCCCCGGCCAGGGTGCGCTATCCGTACATCCGCGGCCCGCTGCTGAAGGTGTGGCGCGAGGCGAAGGCGCGGCTCGGTGATCCGGTCCTCGCCTGGGCGGACATCATCGCCAAACCCGAACTGACCGCGCAATACAAGCAGTCCCGGGGCATGGGCGGGTTCGTCCGCTCCACCTGGTCCGAGGTGTCCGAACTGATCGCGGCCGCGCACGTGCAGACGGTCAAGCAGTTCGGCCCGGATCGCGTGGTGGGCTTCTCCCCCATTCCGGCGATGTCCCAGGTCTCGTACGCGGCCGGCACTCGCTTCCTGTCGCTGATCGGCGGCACCATCCTGTCGTTCTACGACTGGTACGCGGATATGCCGATCGCCTCCCCGCAGGTCTTCGGCGATCAGACGGACGTGCCGGAATCCGCCGACTGGTGGAATTCCGCGTACCTCATGCTGTGGGGCTCGAACCTGCCGATCACCCGCACCCCCGACGCGCATTTCATGACGGAGGCACGGTACAAGGGGCAGAAGGTCGTGGTGGTAAGCCCGGACTTCGGCGACCACACGAAATTCGCCGACGACTGGCTGCCGTGTTCCCCCGGAAACGACGGCGCGCTCGCCATGGCGATGGGGCACGTGATCCTCACCGAGTTCTATCGCGACCGGCAGGTGGACTATTTCACCGACTACGTCAAGAAATACACCGATCTGCCGTTCCTGGTCACCCTGCGCAAGAACGGCGACGCATACGTTCCGGACAAGTTCCTGACCGCTGCGGATCTCGGCCGCGATCAGGAAGCGGCCGCGCATCAAACCGTGCTCATGGATTCGGCGACCGGCGCACCGGTATTCCCGAACGGCACCCTGGCGTCGCGTTACTCGAAATCCGGCGAGGGCAAGTGGAACCTCGACCTCGAGGGCGTCGACCCGGCGCTGACGATGCTCGGCCGCGGTGGCGAATCGGTCGCCGTGGACCTGCCGCGATTCGACATCGGCGAGACCGAGGGCGGAACGTCGATCCGGCGCGGCGTCCCGGCGGCGACGGTCGGTGGGCACCTGGTCACCACCGCGTTCGACCTGCTGCTCGCGCAGTATGCCGTGAAGCGCGACGGCCTGCCGGGCGAGTGGCCGGCCGGATATGACGACGATTCGCCCTATACGCCGGCCTGGCAGGAGCCGATCACCTCGGTGCCGGCCGAGGCGGTGACCCGGATCGCGAGAGAGTTCGCCCGCAACGCCGAACTCACGCACGGCCGATCCATGATCGCCATGGGTGCCGGAACGAACCACTGGTTCCACTCGGACGAGATCTATCGCACCTTCTTCACGCTGCTGCTGCTGTGCGGATGCCAGGGCCGCAACGGTGGCGGCTGGGCGCACTACGTCGGCCAGGAGAAGGTGCGGCCGCTCACCGGATTCCAGCAGGTCGCCTTCGCGCTGGACTGGCAGCGGCCGACCCGGCACATGACCAGCACCTCCTTCTTCTACATGCACACGGACCAGTGGCGGTACGAGAGCTTCGGTGCCGACGAGCTGTCATCCCCACTCGGCAAGGGCATCTTCCGCGGCAAGGCCTTCGCCGACGCCCTCGCCCAGGCCGCGCGCATGGGCTGGACGCCGTCCCATCCGACGCTGGACCGCAACCCCTTGGACGTCGCCGACGAGGCCGCCGCAGCGGGCAAGCCAGTGGCCGACTACATCGTGGAGGAGCTGAAGACAGGCCGGCTCGGGTTCGCGGGCCGGGATCCCGACTCGCCGCAGAACTTCCCGCGGGTGATGACGGTCTGGCGGGCGAACCTGCTCGGCTCCTCGGGCAAGGGCATGGAGTACTTCATGCGCCACCTGCTCGGCGCCGCGGACGCGGTACGCGCGGACGAAACGCCGGAAGCCTTGCGGCCCAAGGAGATCCGCTGGCACGACGAGGCGCCCCGGGCGAAGCTCGACCTCATCACCACGATCGACTTCCGCATGACGTCGTCCTGCACGTATTCGGACATCGTGCTGCCGGCCGCGACGTGGTACGAGAAGCACGACATCTCCACCACGGACATGCACCCGTTCGTGCATTCGTTCAACCCGGCGATCGCACCGCCGTGGGAGACACGCACCGACTTCGACACGTTCAACACCATCGCGCGCGAGTTCTCCCGGCTGGCCGGCAAGCACCTGGGCACCCGCACCGACGTGATCGCGGCACCCATGCAGCACGACACCCCGGGCGAACTGGCACAGCCCGGCGGCCGAGTCCGGGACTGGGCGAACGGCGAATGCGAGCCGATCCCCGGCGTGACGATGCCCGCGCTCATCGCCATCGAGCGCGACTACACCAAGGTCGCCGAGAAGATGGTGGCGCTCGGCCCACTGGTGGAGACGCTCGGCACCCCGCAGAAGGGCGTGAGCTGGAAACCGGTGGGCGCGATCGACGTACTCGGCCGGGTCAACGGGCGCATCCGCGGCGGGGTCGCCGACGGCCGGCCGGCGCTCAAGCGGGACGTCCACATGGCGGAGGCCATCCTGGCGCTGTCCGGCACCACGAACGCGCAGGTCGCCATCCAGGGCTGGCAGGCCTACGAGCAGAGGACCGGCAAGAAACTCGCGGACCTCGCGGAAGAGCGTGCCGCGGAACGCATCTCGTTCGCGGACACGCAGATCCAGCCGCGCTCGGTGATCACATCGCCGGAATGGTCGGGCAGCGAGGCCGGCGGGCGGCGCTACTCGCCGTTCGTGGTGAACGTCGAACGGCTCAAGCCGTGGCACACGCTGACCGGTCGGATGCACTTCTTCGTGGACCACGACTGGATGATCGAATACGGCGAGCAATTGCCGACCTACCGGCCGCCGCTCAACTATCTGCGGCATTTCGGGAATCAACAGTCCGGAACGTCGTCATATCCGGAGATCACGGTGCGATACCTGACACCGCACTCGAAGTGGTCGATCCACTCCGAATACCAGGACAACCTGCACATGTTGCGCCTGTTCCGCGGCGGCCCGACGATCTGGATGAGCGACGTCGACGCCGCCACCATCGGCGTCAAGGACAACGAATGGGTCGAGGTCTACAACCGCAACGGCGTGGTGGTGTGCCGCGCGACGATCAGCCACCGTATGCCGAAGGGAACCGTGTACTACCACCACGCGAAGGATCGTCACCTCATGACGCCGAAATCGGAGATCTCCGGCTGGCACGGCGGCGGCGACAACTCGCTCACCCGGGTCGTGATCAAACCGACGCACATGATCGGCGCCTACGGACAATTCACCGCCGGATTCAACTATTACGGGCCGACCGGAAACCAGCGTGACGAGATCACGGTGATCCGGAAGCGGTCGCAGGAGGTCGAGTACAAGTGACGGTTCCCTTTGCAGACCAATTTCCCTCGGCGGTGACGATATGCGCGTAATGGCCAACGTGTCGATGGTGATGAACATCGACAAATGCATCGGGTGCCACACCTGCACAGTGACGTGCAAACAGACGTGGACCAACCGTCCCGGAACGGAATACGTCTATTTCAACAATGTCGAGACCAAGCCCGGTATCGGTTACCCGAAGCGGTACGAGGACCAGGAGCAGTGGCACGGCGGCTGGACGCTGGACAAGAAGGGGCGGCTACAGCTCAAGGCGGGCGGGCGGCTGCGCAAACTACTGTCCATCTTCTACAACCCGGACCTGCCGACCATCGACGATTACGGCGACCCGTGGACGTACGACTACCAGTCCGTGCTGAACGCCCCGCTGGGCACGCCGAACCCGAGCGCGCACTCCATCTCGGCGCTCACCGGCAAGGACATGACCGTCCAATGGGGGTCCAACTTCGAGGACGACCTCGCGGGCGCACCCGAGACCGCGCTCGGCGACCCGAACCTGAAGGGCCTGGAGGAACAGGTCCGGATGGAGTTCGAGAACGTCTTCATGTTCTACCTCCCGCGGATCTGCGAACACTGCCTGAACCCGTCGTGCGTCGCATCGTGCCCCTCCGGCGCGATGTACAAGCGGGAAGAGGACGGGATCGTGCTCGTCGACCAGGACAAGTGCCGCGGCTGGCGGTTCTGCGTCTCCGGTTGCCCGTACAAGAAGGTGTACTTCAACCACCGCACCGGCAAGGCGGAGAAGTGCACATTCTGCTTCCCGCGGATCGAATCGGGCCAGCCGACCATCTGCGCCGAGACCTGCGTGGGACGGCTGCGGTACCTCGGACTGTTCCTGTACGACGCGGACAAGGTGCTGGATGCCGCGGCCACGCCGGACGAGAAGGACTTGTACCAGGCCCAGTTGGACGTCTTCCTCGATCCGAACGATCCCGAGGTCGAGGCGGCGGCCATCCGCGACGGCATCCCGTACGACTGGATCCAAGCCGCGCGGCGCTCCCCCGTCTACGACCTGGCCGTCCGGCACAAGGTGGCGCTGCCGCTGCATCCGGAATACCGCACGCTGCCGATGGTGTGGTACGTGCCGCCGCTCTCCCCGGTGGCGGACATCGTGCACGCGCAGGGCTACGACCATTCCGATCCGGATCGCGTCTTCGCGACGATCGACTCGCTGCGCATCCCGATCGACTACCTCGCGAACCTGTTCACCGCCGGCGACACCGACCTGATCCGGAGCGTGCTGCGCAAGTTGACGGCCGTGCGGGCGACCCAGCGGGCGAAGCAGCTCGGGCTGCCCGTCGATGACGGCCTGGCCGCGTCGGTCGGTTCCACTCCCGAAGACCTGGAAGACCTGTACCGGCTGCTGGCGATCGGGAAGTATTCGGACCGGTACGTGATCCCCCCCGCGCACGCGGAGGAGGCCGGGCGGCTGATGGGCCAGCACGAGCAGCTGTTCTGCTCGCTGGACTACGACGGCGGTCCGGGCATGGGTGGCGGCGGTCCGGCAGGTCCGCACGGAATCAGCTCCTTCCAGCCCACAGGCACGGCGAGCGCGGCGAGCACATTCCGGTCGAACGACGGACACGACCACTTCAACCTGCTCGGTTCGACGGGGGAGGCGTTCACCGCCGGGCACACGCACACGCACGCGCACCAGAACGGGGCCGAGTCGGCGGTGCCGTTCTGGCGGCGGAAGAAGACCCCGGGGCTGGCCGCGGAAGCGGGATCCGCATGAGTGGCAGCGAGGATGGCGCCGTCCCGCGCGGGCCGGCCGGCACGGCTACCGGCAGCGTCGCTGCCGCGAACAGCGTCATACCCGCCGCCGCGACCGATCTGCCGGCCGACATCCCCGTGGTGGCAAGCGATCCGACGCTGAAGCTGGTGTCGATCCTGATGCAGTACCCGACCACGGCCCTGTTCGACGGGCTGCCGCTGCTGATCGACACCGCCGCGCAGACCCCGCGCAAGGCCCGCGAGCACCTCGGCACGTTCCTGCAGTGGCTCGGCTACACGGCGCCGGACGAGGTCGCGCGGCATTACGTGAACACCTTCGACCTGCGCAAGCGGTGCGCGCTGTACCTCACCTACTACCGCTACGGCGATACCCGCAACCGCGGCATGGCGCTCATCGAATTCAAGACCGCTTACCGCACAGCGGGTTTCACTCCGGACGAGTACGAACTGCCGGACTACCTGCCGATGGTGCTCGACTTCGCGGCGCTGTGCGGACGCGGGCAGCGCCTGTTGCACGGACACCGGGCGGACCTGGAACTGCTGCGGCGGGCTCTGGAGGACGCCGACTCGCCGTACGCCGAGCTGCTCGCCGCGGTGCTGGCGTCGTTGCCGGGCCTCGGCCGCCGTGAGCTCAAACAGGTGCTCACCGCGTGGCAGTCGGGGCCGCCCACGGAGGAAGTCGGCCTTGAGCCCTTCGCACCGCCGGAATACATGAACGGATACGGCCGACCGGCCACATCGTCCCTGCAGGAGACCTCGCGATGAATGACGTCAGCACCTGGGCGATCCTCTTGTGGGTCGTGCTCCCCTACGCCGCCCTGGCGATCTTCATCGTCGGCCATATCTGGCGATGGAAATACGACCAGTTCGGCTGGACCTCACGCTCCACGCAGTTGCAGGAGCGCAAGATGCTCAAGTGGGGCGCCCCGCTGTTCCACTACGCCACGTTCGCGGCGATCGGCGGCCACGTGCTCGGCATCCTGATCCCGGCGAGATGGGTGTCGGGGATCGGCATCTCGGAGCACTTTTACCACTGGTTCGCCGCCATCGCCGGCAACATCGCGGCCGTGCTGGTGATCATCGGGGTCGTGGTGCTCGCGGCGCGGCGCATGTTCGTCGCGCGGGTGCGGTCCGCGACCACCGGCGTCGACTACCTGGCGCTGATCCTGCTGCTGATCATCATCCTGACGGGTATCGTGCCGACGGTCGTGAACCTGTTCGATGCCTACGACTACCGACAGACCGTCTCGCTGTGGTTCCGCGGCCTGTTCAGCCTGAATCCGGACGTGTCGGTCATGACGACGGCGCCGTTCATCTACCAGCTGCACGCCGCGTCCGCCTGGCTGATCTGGGCGGTCTGGCCGTTCACCCGGTTGGTCCACGCGTGGAGCTACCCGCTGTGGTACCTCTGGCGGCCGTACGTGGTGTTCCGCAGCCGTAGGGCGAAGGCGCCGTCCGAGCCCGGCACCGGTGGGCGGAAGTGGCGGCGCATCGGCGTGCCGTACTGATCCGGCGCCGACCCACCTCTCGACCCTCTTCATCGACGATGACGGAGACCACACTTCGTGACCGCATGGTCACCGGCATTCGCACGCTGATTCCGGGTTACTTCGCGCTGGTCATGGCGACGGGCATCATGTCCGTCGGCATGGCCAACCAGAACGTGCCGTCGCTGTCGGGCGCGCTGCTGATCCTCGCGATGGCCTGCTATGTGGTGCTCGTGTCGCTCAATGTGATCCGCTTCATCAGATTCCGCTCCGCGATGCTCGACCATCTGCGCGACCCGTCGATCTCCTTCGGATACTTCACGTTCGTCGCCGGCACCGACGTGGTCGGCACGGCGCTCACCAACCGCGGTTTCGTCGGCGCCGGTTTCGGTCTGCTCATCGTCGGGTCCGTCGCGTGGCTCTTCCTCGGCTACGTGGTGCCGTGGTCGGCCGTGCTGGGCCGCGGCCGGCAGGGTCCGATCCTGGCGAAGGCCAACGGCACCTGGTTCATCTGGGTGGTGGGCAGCCAGTCCGTCGCGGTACTCGCTGCCGCCCTCGAGCCGAACATGCTCGGCATCCGCCGGGAACTCGCCATCCTCGCTATCCTGTCGTGGTCCGTCGGAGTCTTCCTGTACGCGGCCGCGGGTATCTTCGTCGCGGCGCGGATGATGCTCTTCCGGCTCGGTCCCGAGGACCTGAACCCGCCCTACTTCGTGGCCATGGGCGCGACCGCGATCACCGTGGTCGCCGGCGCGCGCATCGTCGAGATGGCAGACGCGCCCATGGTGGCCGCGACGCGCGGCCTGGCCGCGGGCATGTCGGTGGTGTTCTGGGCTTTCGGCACCTGGCTGGTTCCGGCCCTGGTCGTCGCCGGCGTGTGGCGCCATCTCGTGCACAAGATCCCGCTGCGGTATACAGCCCCGCTCTGGAGCGTGGTCTTCCCGCTCGGCATGTACGGCGTCGGCTCGCACTATCTGGGCCACGCCGACAACCTGCCCATCGTCAAGGCAATCGGCGACATCGAGATCTGGCTGGCGGTGGCGGTCTGGCTCGTCACGTTCCTCGGCATGCTGCTGCACCTGACCCGGACCGTGCTCCTCCCGCCGCGGGTGGTGGCCTCCGCCACAGTGTGAGGTCCTGGTATTTTCACGGATGCCCGGCGTATAAATTGGGTTCGTGCGGGCACCGTTGGCACCCCCGTCTCGTCGGTGCCCGCACACTGGCCGCCGGAGGCTTGCGCGGTACGATCTTGTCGCGTCGAAGGGAGTCCCTCGTGACCTACGTCATCGCCGAGCCGTGCATCGATGTGATGGACCGCGCGTGCGTCGAGGAGTGCCCCGTCGATTGCATCTACGAGGGCGGACGCTCGCTCTACATCCACCCCGACGAGTGCGTCGACTGCGGCGCGTGCGAGCCGGTCTGCCCGGTGGAGGCGATCTTCTACGAGGACGACCTCCCCGAGAAGTGGCAGATCTACACCGACGACAACGCGCGCTTCTTCACCGATACCCTGCCGGATCAGGACGGCCCGCTCGGATCGCCCGGCGGCGCCGCCAAGGTCGGGCCGCTCGGCGTGGACACCGAACTCGTCGCGACGCACGCACCGCAGGGTGAGGCTGCGCTGTAACGGATCCCGGGCCGCCGCGACGACCCTGGCCTCGCGATGCACAGCGGCGCGTGCGCGGCCCTACATGGCGGAGTCGTGCACTGCCCGGCGCGGAAGCGCCAGCGGCCGGCGGAGGTTGATCGGCAGCACCGTTCGCCCGTCATTCACGTCGCGAAGCGCTCGGCGTCCGGGAACCCATGCCATGGCATCGATCTGCGCCGGCAGGTCCGGCGCCGCGACCGGCCCACCGAGCAGGAAGCCCTGCAGAACGTCACATCCCATGTCGGCCAGCCGCGCCGCTGTGTCCGCACCCTCGACACCCTCCGCCACCACGCGGTATCCCAGGTTATGCCCCCGATCGATCGTGCTACGCACGATATTGGCGACGCCCGGATCATCGATCTCCTGGACGAAACTCCTGTCGATCTTCAGTTCGTCTGCCGAGAGTCGCTGCAGGTATGCCAGCGACGAATAGCCGGTGCCGAAATCGTCTATCGAAATCTGCACACCCTGTTTGCGCAATTCGGCGATGATTTCCACGCTACGGGCGGGATCCGACATGAGCCTCGTCTCGGTGACTTCGAGGATCAACCGCCCCGAGTCGATACCGTGCCGGTCGAGACACCGGCGGATCGTTTCCGGCAAGCCGACATTGCTGAGCTGACGCGCGGACAGGTTCACCGACGCAGTCAGCACCAGGCCGGAACGATCCCACTCGATCAACTGGCCGAGGGCCGTGTCCAGGACGACCTCGAACAATCGGCCGATCAGAGCACCGCCCTCGGCGATCGGGATGAAGTGATCCGGCTCGATCTCACCGAGCGTCGGATGCCGCCAGCGTACGAGACATTCGACCGACGTCGCCCGGCCGCTCGCGACGCTCAGTTGCGGCTGGTACGCCACCCAGACCTGGTCCGCACCCGGGTGATCGAGCGCCCAGACCAGATCGGCCTGCAACCCCAGCTCGGCTGCGGAGTGTCGATCCGCCGTCCCGTCGTACACAGCCACGGCCCCACGTGTCGACTTCGCTTGGTACAGCGCAACATCTGCGCACCGCAAGAGGTCCTGCACGCTGTCGCCGTGAGCAGGCCCCAGGGCCACACCCACCGAACATCCGATAGCTATCTTCACGCCCTGCAAGGCCACGGGGACATTCACCGCCGAGCAGATCCGGTTCGCCAGTTCAACCGCCTCGGCATCGCTGTCGACACCCCGTGCGAGTACCACGAACTCGTCGCCACCGAGCCGGGCGACCAGATCGAGAGGACCGACCGCCGCGGGCAGCCGCTGCGCGACCGCGATGAGCACCTGATCCCCCACCCCGTGCCCCAAGGTGTCGTTCACTTCCTTGAAGTGGTCGAGGTCGAGGAGTAGCAGCGCCGTGCCCCCAGTGGATTTCTGAAGTGCTTCGGCGCCCGCCATGTGCAGAACCGTGCGATTCGCCAGCCCGGTGAGAGCGTCACGCCGCGCCTCCCGCTCGCGATTCATCAGCATGGTGCCGCTGTGGTGCAGCGCGATGATCGGCATGAGCAGCAGCACGATCGATGCCGGGGTCCACATCATCGCCTGCACGGTCAGTGGGCCAAGGCCTAGCAGTGGAGCGGACGTCGTGATCTGCCATTTCAGGTCATCGAGTAGAACGCGGCCTAGCCGCATCTGGACGCTGATAGCCACCGCGATCGCGACGAGCGTGTTGTTGACGAGCAAGAATGCCGTACCCGCCGCCGCAGAGGGCAGGAGGGCCGGTAGCGGAGCCGGATCCACCGGGGTGAACGGAATCCTGGCGACCGCGGCATACACGACCCGTGCCACCCAGTAGGCCAACGCGTACTGCGCGATATTGAACGCAAGCCGGTCCAACGGGCGGCGCCGCCATAAGGCATCCGCCGTCAGTGCCACCGCCTGAGCGATCATCGCGATGAAGACCGGCGCGATGAAGAGCAGGCCGAACCCGAACGTGCTCGACACCGTGAGATCGTCGCCGGCCCCTTTGCCGCGCGCCACCGGTATGGGCCAGAGCTCACCGGCGATGAGCACGAGGCAGAACACAACGACGATGACGGCCACCGTGCCACGCGGCCGCGCGTCGAATCCGCGGACCGCGGCGATTGCCGCCATGACGATCACCGGCGCCGCAATGACGACAACGAGCCACAGATATGCGCGAAGGGTCCTATCGGATCTCATTCGCATCACACCTCACCGAGAACGCCTGACCTGCGGATGCCGCCGGGTTAGGAGTAGGTGACATGTGCAGGCACCGGCGGCGACGCCGCGGACGATTCGAGGTACATCGATGGGGTCGCCATCACCGTCCGCCTCAGCCGAACCGGACGCCGCACGCGATGGCGTGCCCGACGAAGCCCGCGACCGCGACCACGACCGGCGTGGCGGCGATCACCTGGATCAATTTCATAGGGTCCTCCCCTCCTTGGTTGCCCCCCTTGAGCAACGCTCGTTACTCCGATCGGCACGTCGAGCGCGGAATTAAGTGCCATGGGCGACCACGGTCGTAGGCTGCAGTGATGCTGGTGATCGGTTCAGTCGTGATCCGTGTCGACAACCTGGCGAACCAGATCACGTTCTGGTCCAACGCTCTCGACTACGCCGTTCGAGACCCGGTGGACGACGACTTCGCCCTACTCCATCCCCGACACGGCGGTGGCCCCAACGTGTCGCTCGATGCCCACCCGTCCGAGAGGACCCTGCCTCCCCGGATCCACCTCGACCTGTACGCCCAGGACCAGCACGCCGAGGCCTCCCGGCTCCGCGAACTCGGCGCACGAGACGTGCCCTGGGACCGACGACCACCCGACGCCGACTACCTCATCATGGAAGACCCTGAAGGCAACCGCTTCTGCGTCATCGACGCCGCCAGCTGGCCGGGCTGGACGCGTTTGGGCGTCCATTCGGATCGGGCACCCACCAGCGGTGAGCCGCGAGGATGACGGCTATCCGTCGGTGGTGGGGCTGATTGGGCCGCGGGGCTATGTGAGGTTCAGTTGGCGGACGCGCACGCCAGTCACGTGATGCCCAGGTCGGCGAAGATCATTGCGGCTACTGCGGAGTGGAGAGCCGGAACGCCGGGTGTGCGGACGCGATCCGGCGTAGGTCGTCATCCGGTGAATCGGGACCGACGCCGTCGAAGAACATGCCGACCTCGGCCTTCCACCGCTTGAGGTAGGCGCGCAGAACGGGCAGCTTCTCGTCGACGTCGAGTTCGGTCGCGGTGAATGCCTCGGCACGGCGACCGAGCAGCAGCCGCCCGTTGCCGCTGGCTCGCAGGTTACGGACCCATTGCGTTTCGCCACGGGGCGCCACCAGGTAGCGCGTGCCGTCGATCTGGAGCAGGTTGACCGGCGTGCGGCGCGGCTGGCCGCTGGTGCGCCCACGTACCTCGAGCACTCGGGAGCCGAGCACGCTGATGCCCGCGCGGGTGAACCCTGCGACGATCGGGTTGAAGACATGGCTGGTGAACCAGCCGGGGCGGTGGTAGACAGTCACACCGCACAGTATGCGTGGCGGTGACTAGGGTGTGTCTCCTAATAGGCGTGCCCAGACGATGCAGGCTGACAGGATGACCG
>MKSW01000003.1:0-124578 GCA_001897425.1 Actinobacteria bacterium 69-20
CTGCGTTTACTCCGGGAGCCTCACCCCACCCACACGACACGCCGAAACCACACCAGCCACTTTCGTAACAAGCCCTAGTACACCCCGTTGCACGGGCGGGGGCGGCCGCGGGCGCGCGGGAATCGGGAATTCAGTGGCGCGGGGGGAGCGAGGCCGCGAGTGCCGAGCGTCGGGGCCTGCGCTGTGAGAGGCTTCTGGGTATGACGGAGCGTCTGCCCACGCGCGTCCGGATCGGCTATGCCGCGGGCTCGCTGGCGACCGGAGCGTTCGGCACCGTCCCGGGGCTGCTGCTGCTGCCGTACCTCACCGACACGATCGGAATCGGTGCCGCGCTCGCCGGTGTTTTGGTGCTGCTGCCCAAGGCCTGGGACGTCGTCTTCAACCCGGTCGCCGGGCGCCTCTCGGACCGCACCACCGGCCCGCGCGGACCGCGCCGCCCGTACCTGCTCTATGCCGGGCTCGGCACCGCGATCCTGTTCGCGCTGATGTTCGCGCACCCTTCGTTCGGCCGGACCGGTGTCGCGATCTGGGTCGTGGTGCTCTTCCTCGCGACCGCGACAACCTATGCACTGTACCAGGTCCCGTACGTAGCCCTGCCCACGGAGATGACGTCGGATCCGGCCGAGCGCACTCGACTGATGACCCGCCGCATCGCCGTGCTGGCCATCGCGATCCTGATCTCCGGGGCCGGGGCGCCCGCTATCCGGGACGCCGCGGGCGGCGTGAATGGCTACCGCCTGGTGGGCCTGGCGGTCGGCGGGCTCATCGCGATCGGCGCGGTGTGGGCGTTCCTTGGCACCGCCCGCGCCCCGATCGGCACGCCGCGGCCCAGCGCGGTCGGCTGGCGGCAGACCGTCGCCGCCGTGCGTTCGGCGCCCCGGTTCGCGCGGCTGTGGATCGTCTTCGTGATCCAGGCCGTGGGGATCGGCACCATGCTCGCCGGCGTCGACTACCTGGCGCGGGTGGTTCTCGGCTCGGCGGGCATGTCCTCGGTGCTGTTCGCCGCGTTCGTCGCACCCGCGCTCTTGGTGATGCCGCTGTGGCAACTCGCCGCCGCCCGTTACTCCAAGGTCGCCTGTTACGTCGCGGCGTCGGTGCTGTTCGCGGCCGGTGCGCTGGGGATCATCGGGGTGACGCTGTTCACCTCGTACCAGTCGTTCATCGCCGTGTCGATCATCGGTCCCAACGGCGAAGAGCTCAACCACGGCACCTTCCACGGCCCGCCCACTGCCGTCGTCATCGCCCTGGTGGTGATCATCGGCATCGGCTACGCCGGACAGCAGGTCTTCCCGTTGTCGCTGCTCGCCGACATCTCCGCGGAGGCGGAGACGGAATCCGGCGGCAAGCGCGCCGGGGTGTTCGCGGGCGTGTGGACCGCGGGGGAGACGTTCGGGCTGGCGCTAGGACCCGGCATCTACGGCATCGTGCTGGCGATCGGCGGATACCTCTCGGCGACGGCTGCGAACAGGCAGCCGATGTCCGCGGCCATGGCCATCGCCGTCGGATTCACCGTGATCCCGGCCGTCTGCGTGCTGGTCGCCCTGCCGCTGCTCCGGCGGGTGTCGACATCCACGAGAGAGGCAGTGAAACAAGGGCGATGAGTATGACGCCGTTCGCCGCGGATGCCGACGCAGCCACGGAAATCCTTGCCGCCATCCGCGCGCTGCAGGCCCATGATCTGCCGACTCACGGTGGGCGCACCCTCGCCTACGTGTACGACGCCGGCGTGCCCGGCCTGGATGAGCTGGCGGCCGCGGCCTATGCGAGCGCCATGCACGCGAACGCCTTGGATCCGACGGCGTTTCCGTCGCTGCCGGCGATGGAGGGCGACCTGGTCGCCACCGCGGCTGCGCTTCTGGGTGGCGGCCCGGAGACCGTCGGCACCGTGACCGCGGGCGGCACCGAGTCCTGCTTGCTCGCGGTGGCCGCCGCCCGCGACGCCCGAGGCGACGTCGAGCACCCCCGCATGGTCATCGCCTCCTCGGCGCACGCGGCATTCCACAAGGCCGCCCACTACTTCGGTGTCGAGATCGACATGGTGGACGTGGATCCGGCGACGCTGCGGGCCGACGTCGGCGCGATGGCCGCGGCGATCGGCCCGGACACGGTGTTGGTGGTCGCCTCGGCGCCCTCGTACGCACACGGCGTCATAGACCCGATCCCGGAGATCGCCGCGGCCGCCGCCGCGCGCGGGGTGCGCTGCCACGTTGACGCCTGCATCGGCGGCTGGATCCTCGGGTCCTGGCGGCGGTTCGGGATCCGGCCGGGGGATCGGGAGGTGCCGCCGTTCGACCTGTCCGTGCCCGGCGTCACGAGCCTCTCGGTCGACCTGCACAAGTACGCCTACACCCCGAAGGGCGCGTCCGTGCTGCTGCACGCGAGCGCGGAGTTGCGCGCCGCCCAGTACTTCGTGCACACGAACTGGCCGGGCTACGCCATGCTCAACACCACCCTGCAGTCCACCCGGTCCGGCGGGCCGATCGCCGCCGCGTGGGCCGTGGTGAACCGGTTGGGGGACAAGGGCTATCGCGCGATCGCGGAACGCACCGCGGACGCCGTGACCAGGATTCGCGCGAGGATCGCGGAGATTCCGGGGCTGCGCGTGCTGGCCGAGCCCGACGCGACGCTCATCGCCCTGGCAGCGACCAACGGCGGCCCGAACGTGTTCACCATCGCGGACGAGATGGCCGCCCGCGGCTACTACATCCAGCCGCAGTTCGCCTTCCGCGGCGTGCCCGCGACCCTGCACATCACCGTCACCGCAGCCAACGCGGACCACGAAGCGGAACTGGTGGACGCGCTGTCGGAATCCGTTCGCGCTGCGGCGCAGCAACCGGAGCCGGGATTCCCGCCGGAGGTGATCGAGGCCGTCATGGCCGCCGACCTGTCCACCCCGACTGGGCTGGCCGCCGCCGCGGGGTCGCTCGGCTTGATCGGCGACTCGGGCGCCCTGCGACTCCCACAGCGGATGGCGCCCATCAACGCGCTCCTCGACGCGATGCCCGCTTCGGCGCGCGAGCAGGTGCTCCGCGGCGTGCTGTCCATGCTCACCCGTCCGGGCACCGACCTGCTGGTGCGCTGACCGGGGTCCACGTCACCCCCGGCCCCGCGGGAGCTCACCGGCCGACGAAAAGGCGGCACACCTGCGGTAATTCCACGCCGCTAGGCTGTTGCGGTCGGCGCGAACCGGTGCGGCCCTCGCCGCGGCGCGATGGTTCGGGGAGGTTACATGGTGGTACCCGAGGCGCTCGACCGGTGGAGGGCAGGCATCCCGCCGCTCGATGCCGGTAACAACGCATGGATGCTGGTGTCCGCGGCGCTGGTGCTGCTGATGACGCCGGGCCTGGCGTTCTTCTACGGCGGCATGGTCCGGCGCAAGAGCGTGATCAACATGCTGATGATGTCGTTCTCCGCCATGGGCACCGTCGGCGTCGTGTACGTGCTGTGGGGCTATTCGATGTCGTTTGCCGGCAACGCGCTCGGCGGTCTGGTGGGGAACCCGGTCACGGCATTCGGATTGGCCAGGCTCGGGCCCACCGCGGCGGATCCGAACGGCCTGGCCAACTCCGCCGACGCCGGTTCCGGGGTGAGCGGCCTGGCCTTCGCCGCATTCCAGCTCACCTTCGCGATCATCACGGTCGCGCTGATCTCCGGGGCAGTGGCCGACCGGATGAAGTTCACCACCTGGCTGGTGTTCTCGGTCGTGTGGGTGAGCGTCGTCTACTTCCCGCTGGCACACATGGTCTGGGGCGGCGGACTGCTGTCCGGCGCTTCCGACAGCCTGTCGGCGTTGATCTTCGGGCGCGGTCCGGGCGGGTCGGCGGCCATCGCGCCGATGGACTTTGCGGGTGGGACCGTCGTGCACATCGACGCCGGCGTCGCCGGCATCGTGCTGGCGTTCCTGCTCGGCCGGCGCAAGGGTCACGGTCGCGACCCGATGCGACCGCACAACGTGCCGTTCGTCATGCTCGGTGCCGGGCTGCTGTGGTTCGGCTGGTTCGGGTTCAATGCTGGTTCTGCGGGCGGCGCAGGCGGCCTGGCCGCCCTTGCCTGGATCAACACGTCGACCGCGACCAGTGCGGCGATGCTCGGCTGGCTGGCCGTCGAGCGGGTTCTGCACGGCAAGGCGACCGGCATCGGCGCGGCATCCGGGGCGGTGGCCGGGCTGGTGGCCATCACCCCGGGGGCCGGGTTCGTCAGCCCTATCGGTTCGGTCGCCATCGGCGCGCTGGCGGGCGGAATCTGCGCCTGGGCTATCGGCCTGAAGAGCCGGCTCGGACTTGACGACGCGCTCGACGTCGGCGGCGTTCACCTTGTCGGCGGCATCGTCGGTACGGTCGCTCTCGGGTTCTTCTCGACGAGCACCGGCCTGTTCTACGGCGGCAACGCGGACCAACTGATGGCGCAGGCGATCATTGCCGGTGCCGCGATCCTGTTCTCCGGCGGGCTGACCCTGGTGATCGGCCTGATCCTCCGGTCGACACTCGGCCTGCGGATGTCCGAGGACGAAGAGTACGACGGCGACACGGCGATCCACGGCGAATCCGCCTACGACTTCGAGGGCGGCACCGGGATCGGCTCACCAGGCGTTCTGCGCGGTGCCACCCACCACCAGGAAGCATCCGGCCACGTGGCATCTGCCCGCGCGCCGGAGCCCGCGTCAGAGCCCGAGGAGGCCTCTGCATGAATCTGATCACGGCCGTCATCAAGCCGTTCAAGCTCGAGGACGTCCGGACCGCGCTGCTCGCCCACGGCGTCACGGGCATGACGGTCTGCGAGGCGTCCGGCTACGGTCGGCAGCGCGGTCACACGGAGGTCTACCGGGGCGCAGAGTACACCGTCGAGTTGCTGCCCAAGGTCCGCATCGACCTGCTCGTCGCGGACGAGGACACCGGCGACGTGATCGACGCGATCGTGCGCGCCGCATGGACCGGGAAGATCGGTGACGGAAAGGTCTGGGCCGTGCCGGTCGCCACGGCGGTCCGGGTGCGGACCGGTGAGCGTGACGCGGCGGCGATCTGACGATGACGGCGCCGCCGGGCGCGCCTGCGGACCCCATTCCGGATGCGCCGCCGGGCGGGACGCTACGGCACGGGCTCGCCGCCATCGACAGATCGGTGCACGGCGCAGGTGCGGCGGGCGGTGACGGGGCTGGCGGTGACGGGGCTAGCGCAGCCAGGCGGCGACGCGCGGAGTTCGTTGACCGAGCGCTGGCCGCATTGGCCTCGGCCGCCGACGTCCCGGATACCGGGGTGGCGCTCGCGGCGGTGGGCGGCTACGGCCGGCGGGAACTCTCCCCGCATTCCGACCTCGACCTGGTGCTGCTGCACACCGCGACAACCCCGGAATCCCTTGCGGCACAACTGGCCGAGCGACTGTGGTACCCCATCTGGGACTCGGGCATCCAGCTGGACCACGCGGTCCGGACCGTGGAGATGTGCCGCCAGGTAGCCCGGGCGGACCTGCCTTCCGCACTCGGCATGCTGGACCTGCGGCACATTGCCGGCGATCCGACGCTGACCGCCGACCTCCAGCGGGCGGTGCTGGCCGACTGGCGGGCGGACGCGGCCCGACGGCTGCCGGACCTGTTGGCGAGCTGCCGGGCACGCGCGGCACGGAGCGGGGACCTCGCCTATGCCGCGGTGCCCGACCTGAAGGAGTCCCGGGGCGGCCTGCGGGATCTCGCGGTGATGCGGGCGGTCGCCGCGTCCTGGGTCGCGGACTGCCCGCACCAGGGGCTGGCGCAGGCGCGCGACGACCTGCTGGACATTCGGGACGCGCTGCGGCTGCTGGCCGGCCGCGCCACCGACCGGGTGCAGGTCCAGGACCAGGACGCACTGGCCGCAGCCCTCGGCTTGGGCGACCGTGACGGCCTGATGCGGAGGGTATCCGGGATTGGCCGGGTGGTGGCGCACGCCGCGGACCTGACCTGGTTTCGGGTCGGCCGTGTGCTCGCCGGGAACCCGCACACGGTAACCAGCCGCGGGACCGTTCGTGGGGCTGGGCTGGCAGTGGTGCGCCGACCGCTTGCCGACGGCATCGTCGAACACGGGGGCGAGGCAGTACTCGCCCGGTCGGTCGATCCCGCTCAGGATCCCGCGCTGCCGCTTCGGCTCGGTGCTGCCGCGGCGCTCGCCGGTATCCCGGTGTCGCCGGCGGCACTGGCGCGGGTGGTGCGCGCGGCGCCGCCGATGCCGGTTCCGTGGCCGGAGCACGCCCGGCGGGCGCTTCTCGAACTGCTCGGGGCCGGCGAACCATTGGCCGGGGTGTGGGAGGCCCTGGATCTGGCCGGGGTGATCGGGACGCTGCTGCCAGATTGGGAGCGACTACGATCGTTGCCCCAGCGCGATCCGGTCCACCGGCACACCGTCGACCGACACCTGATCCAGACGGCCATCCAAGCCGCGGCGCTGGTGCGACGGGTGAACCGCCCCGACCTGTTGCTGATCGCGTCGCTGCTGCACGACATCGGCAAGGGCACCGGGTGCGACCACAGCGTCGCCGGAGCCAGAATGGCACCGGAGTGGTTGGCGCGCATGGGTTTTCCGCGCGACGATGCGGCCCTGGTGGTGACGCTGGTGCGGGAGCACCTGCTACTCGCGCAAACCGCGGTGCGCCGCGATCCCGACGATCCGGCGACCATCGAGTCGGTCGCGGCTGCGGTCGGCGGTGTCGCCACCCTCGACCTGCTGGCCGCCCTGACCGAGGCGGACGCGACGGCGGCCGGTCCGGCGGCCTGGTCCCCATGGAAGGCGGCCCAGGTCGGGATCCTCGTATCCCGGACCCGGCGGTTGCTCGGCGGCGATGGCACAGCGGTGGGCGGCGCCACGGTTCGCAGCGGTGCGCCCGGCGATTCCGACGTGGGTGCCCCAGCCGTCGGACCCGCTCCCGGCGGCGCTGCTCCGGGCGGCACCGCTCCCGGCGGACCGGAGGCGCCCGTAGCCGTGCGGATAGTGCGGATAGTGCAGCGACCGGACGGCATCGCCGTAGCGGTGCAGGCGCCCGACCGGCACGGGCTGCTCGCCGCCGCGGCGGGCGTCTTCGCGCTACACCGGCTGACCATCCGGTCCGCATCGGTATTCACCTCGGAGACGGCCGCTCGGCAGGACTGGGTGGTCGCACCCCGGTTCGGCGACCCACCCGACCCGGCGGTGTTGCAGGTCGATCTGGTGCGCGCACTGACCGGAGCATGGGACGTCCCCGCCGCGCTGGCCCGACGGTGGGAAGGGGGATCCGCGACCGCCGGCCTGCATCGGGAAGCGGATTCCGGGGCCGCGGCGGTTGCCGGTCGTGCCGCCACCCCAACGGTGGCCGTCGTGGCAAGCGCGTCCCGGCGAAGCACGGTCCTGGAGGTGCGGGCCCGCGATTATCCGACACTGGTATTCCGGGTGGCAACAGCCGTGAGCGACGTCGGGATCGACGTGGTCGCCGCGCGGGTGGATACCTACGGAGCGGACGTGGTGGACGCCTTCTACCTGCAGCAGGGCGGGCGGCCGCTGGACGACGACGTGTGTGAGGCGGTCGTGAACTCCGTCACCGCCGCGGTGGCGTCGGCAACTGGAGGTGCTGTGCGATAGCGGCCCGATAGCCTCGTCTCCGGGCCGGGGCCTGGCGCGCGGAGCGCGCGAACAGCGTCATACGCGGTTTCCGCTAGCCTCGACAGTGCTGTCAGTCACCAGGACGCCCACCCCGACGCGTAAAGGTTTGTGCCCGTGTTCGACACCCTCTCCGACCGGCTCTCCAGCGTCTTCACGGGCCTGCGCGGTAAGGGCCGCCTGTCGCAGGCCGACATCGATTCGAGCGCTCGGGAGATCCGCATCGCGCTGCTCGAGGCGGATGTCGCGCTGCCCGTGGTCAAGACGTTCATCGCGGCGATCAAGGAGCGGGCGTCGGCGGCTGAACTCTCGCAGGCGCTGAACCCGGCGCAGCAGGTCGTCAAGATCGTCAACGAGGAGCTCATCGCGATCCTGGGCGGCGAGACCCGGCGGCTCCAGCTCGCGAAGAACCCGCCGACCGTGATCATGCTGGCCGGTCTGCAGGGCGCCGGCAAGACGACGCTGGCCGGCAAACTGGCCCTCTGGCTCAAGGAGCAGGGGCACACCCCGGTGCTAGTGGCTGCCGACCTGCAACGCCCCAACGCCGTCACCCAGCTGCAGGTGGTAGGCGGGCAGGCCGGTGTGACGGTGTTCGCGCCGGACCCGGGCAACACCGGTTCGACGGACGCGGCGGCCGCCACCGGTGATCCGGTAGCGGTGGCCCGCGGCGGCGTGGAATACGCGCGGGCGAAACTGCACGACATCGTGATCGTCGATACCGCCGGCCGGCTCGGCGTAGACGCGGAGATGATGGCGCAGGCCGCCGCCATCCGGGACGCCGTGCAGCCGGACGAGACACTGTTCGTGCTGGACGCGATGGTCGGTCAAGACGCGGTGGTCACCGCCGAGGCGTTCCGCGACGGCGTGGGCTTCACCGGCGTGGTGCTCACCAAGCTCGACGGCGACGCGCGCGGCGGCTCGGCCCTGTCGGTGCGGCAGCTAACGGGCGTGCCGATCCTGTTCGCATCTACCGGCGAGAAGCTCGCGGACTTCGACACGTTCCACCCCGACCGGATGGCGTCCCGCATCCTGGGCATGGGCGACGTGCTCACGCTGATCGAACAGGCCGAGCAGCACTTCGAGGCAGACCAGGCCGAGCAGATGGCCAGCCGCATGATGGGCGGCGAGTTCACCCTCGAGGACTTCCTGCAGCAGATGCTGATGATCCGCAAGATGGGTCCGCTGCAAGGGATTCTGGGCATGATGCCCGGCGCCGGGAAGATCAAGGACGCGCTGGCGGGCGTCGACGAGCGCGACATCGACCGCACCGCCGCCATGATCCGCTCGATGACCCCGGGGGAGCGGGCCGACCCGAAGATCATCAACGCGTCGCGGCGCCGGCGGATCGCGGCCGGGTCGGGCACCAGCGTCTCGCAGGTGAACGCGCTGCTCGAGCGGTTCGGCGAGGCGAAGAAGATGATGGGCTCGATGGCCGGGCGCTTCGGATTCCCGGGCGCCCGCAAGGCGACGAAGTCGGCCAAGGGCAAGAAGGGGAAGAAGGGCGGCAAGAGCTCAGCCGGGCGCGGCCCGACGCCGCCGAAGGTGCGCGGCGGGTTCCCCGGTCTGCCTGGCGGCATGCCAGGCGGGTTCCCCGGGCTGCCGGGCGCGGGTAGCGGCACGCCGGGCGGGCTTCCTGGCGGTTTCCCCGGGCTGGACCAACTGCCCGCCGACTTCGACCTCTCCAAGCTCAACCTCCCGAAGAACTGACGCGCCGGTGAGCGCCGGCGGACCCGACCCGACGGTCGGCTGGGATGCCGATCCGGGTGTCGCCTGGCAGGAGTTCGCGCCGCTGGCCGGTGACGCCACGGCGGACGTGTGCGTCGTCGGCCTGGGCGGCAGCGGGCTCGCGGCGATCGGGGATCTGCTCGACCGCGGCCTCGGCGTGATCGGCATCGACGCCGGCCGCGTCGCCGCCGGTGCCGCCGGGCGCAACGGCGGCTTCCTGCTCGGCGGGCCAGCGCAAGCCGTGCACGAGTTCGCCGCGACGTTCGGCGCGGATGTGGCCGTCGCGTTCTATCGGGAGACTCTGCGCGAGATCGACCGTCTGGAAACGCTTCTCGGAGATGACGTGATCCTGCGCGTGGGTTCGATCCGGGTGGCCGGGCTCCCCGGGCGCGGCGACGATGACGATGACGATCATGACGACGATGATGACGACGCCGCTCGGCAGCGTGAGCTGGCCGATTGCGACGCGCAGTACGCCTTCATGCGGGCGCACGACCTCGCCGTGGAGCGCTACGACGGCCCGCTCGGGACGGGGCTGTACTTCCCGCGCGATGCCGCGATGAACCCTGTCCGCCGGGCGATGGGCCTTGCCGCGCGCTATGGGGCCAGGGCACGTCTGCACGAACACACTCCGGCCATCGCTATCCGCCCCGGGCGCGTGGAGACCCTGAACGGGGTGATTCATGCGAACAGCGTCATCGTCGCGGTGGACGGGCGGTTGGACGCGCTGCTGCCGCACCTGGATGGCCGCGTGCGCACCACACGGCTGCAGATGGCGGCGACCGCCGCCGTGGACCCACCGGGGCGTGCCGTGCTGCCCTGCCCCGTCTACGCGAACTGGGGGTACGACTACCTGCAGCAGGACACTGCCGGCCGCATCGTCGCGGGGGGCGGCCGGGACCGCTTCGTCGACGCGGAATGGACGGCCGACCAGCGGCCGACCGCGCCGGTGCAGGCCTGGATCGATGGTCTCATCGGGCGGGTCGCACGGGCCGCATTGATCGACGCGCCGAGGGTCACCCATCGCTGGGCAGCATCGGTCGGCTACACACCCGATTCGCGGCCATTGGTGGCCGAAGTGGACCGCGGTGTGGTGGCGTGCGGGGGCTATTGCGGCACAGGCAACCTCGTCGGACCGATCGCCGCACGGACCGCCGTCGCACTCGCCATCGACGGGGCGGCGCCGCCGCCGTACTTCGCAACCTGACGGGACCTGAGGTTGGCGCCGCGGGCGCGGTGGTGCGAACATTCCACGATGACCGGGGGAATGATGCGCTTCGTCCGCTCTCGCGGATCGGCTCGGCGAGTATGACGCTGTTCGTCGGCCGGCAGGCCGAACTGGCCGCACTCACCGAAGCCGTGCGCGAGGGACGATGCCGGATCGCCGTCGTCGGTGAGGCAGGTGTCGGCAAGACGACGCTCATTCGACACGCGGTGCGCGACAGCGAGTCTCGCCCCACCGTGCTCGAAGGCGGCGCGCTGCGGACCCTGGCATGGTCCCCGTTCCTGCCGCTCAAGCGTGCGCTGGGTGATCGCACCGACGCATCGGTGTGGAGCGGCGATGCCGAGTTCGTGGCGGCCGCGGTCGAAGCCGCCGTCGGCTCCGGGCTGCTGGTGATCGACGATGTGCAATGGGCCGACGGCGCCACGCGGGCCGTGCTCGACCTGCTGGCCGGGCGGATCCGACTGGTGGTGGCGGTCCGCAGCGGCGAACCGTCCGCGGCAGCGACACTGGATCGGCTCCGCGGGCACGAATTCCGCCGCATCGACGTCGCGCCGCTGGGCCGAGCCGACGCGCTGACCGTCGCGCGTCATGCCCGACCCGGTATCGCGGAGCACGAGGCCGAGACGATCGTCGCCCGCTCCGGGGGCAACCCGTTGCTCGTCGAGGAGCTGGCCGCCGGCAACGTGGACAGCCTCAAACTCGCGATGGCGGCGCGGCTCGATGCCTTGCCGCCGTCCGTCACGGCGGATGTCGAACTCCTGGCGCTCGCCGGTGACGCGGTGCCGATCCCGTTCGTGGATGACCCAGCTCCGCTGACGGCATCGGGCCTCGCGCACGTCGACGCAGGCCGGATCGGTATTCGCCACGCGCTGCTCGCGGAGGTGATCGTCGACGCCATGCCGGATGAGCGCCGACGCGAGGTTCATCGACGTCTCGCCCAGGGATCGGCACTGGCCGGTGTCGCGGCTCGGCACTATCAGCTCGCCGGCGATGGCGCGCGTGCTTACGCCTCGGCCATGGTCGCCGTCGAAGAGGCGACCACGCCGGGTGAGCGATCCGAACACCTCATGACGGCGGCGGCCTGCGCGTCACCGACCGTGGGGCCGGATCTGATGATCCGCGCCGCCGCGGACGCCGTGCAGGCGGGGGACTTCGCCGGGGCCGGAGACCTCTTGCAGCGCGCGGGATCCGCCGCCGGTTCGGCGACCGCGACGCTGCTGCGCGCCCGCGTCTTCAGTGAGACCGGTGACGGCGAGAATTGGCTCCGGGTGGTCGATGAGGCGCTGGCGTCCGATGCCCGGCCCGAGGGTCGGGGCCCTGACGGACGGAGCCCTGACGGACGGAGCGGTGCGAGCGACGGCGGCCGGGCGATGCTGCTGGCCGAGGGAGCGCGGGCGCTGCTGATGGCGGCCGGCGACGTCCAGGGAGCGGTCCGCCAGGCCGAGGCGGCCGTTGCCGAGGCCGACCGGTCCGGCAGCCTCGACGGTTATCCGCACTACGTTCTAGGCACCGCGCTCTACTACGCGGGTGACCCGGGCTGGGAGCGCCACCTCGGCCGGGGGCGCGAACTGTCCCGCGGTCAGGGGGACGTCGTCAACGAGATGCGCTCGGCCAACAACCTTGTCGTCGGTCACGAGGGTGCGGGTGACCCGGCCGCCGGACGGGCCATCGCCGAGGAGATGATCGGGCGTGCCGAGGAACTCCGGCTACTGCGCTGGCAGCGCCATTTCTCCGCCGCCGCCTTGAATCTCGCGATGCACGCCGGCGACTACCGCGCAGTAGTCGAGGGTGCGCCTGCGCTGCTGGCCGGCCAACTGATGGGGCGGACACGGGACGAGGTCACCTCTGCCTACGCGCTGGCCCTGGTCAACCTCGGGCAGATCGACGAAGGCCTGCGGGTGGCCGAACGTTACCTTGTCGGTTCGGGTCTGTGCGCCTCGAACCTGATCCACCTCCGCGGGTTGGTCGCCTGGTACGCGGGGGACGATGCCGCTGCGCTGGCCGAGTGGCCAGCGTTCCGTGACGCCGCGGAAAGCGCCCATCGGCTGGCGCTGGCGGCGCCGCTGTTCGTTCACGCAGCGCACGCCTGCGGTGTTGCCGACCTCGACCTGCCCGACCTCGACGAGGCATGCGCGTTGCCGCTACTGCGCGCGGTTCCGCGCGAGTTGGCCGCCATCCGGGCGGAAGACAGCGATCCCGGCCGGGCGGCCGCCGACTACGCCGCGGCCGCGGAACTGTGGGCTCCGTACCATCGGCAGGGCGAAGTTCGCTGCCGGTGGCTGTCGGGCGTGTGTCTGCTGCGAGCCGGTGAACGCGAACGCGCCGTCGAGACACTGCGCGCGGCAGGGGATCTCGCGCAGCGGCACGGCATGGTGCCGATGTCGGCGATGATCGAGCGTTCGCTCCGCGAGGCAGGTGTCCGGCGGGCGGTGCGTCGCACGCCCGGGGTACTCAGCGCGCGCGAGTCGGAGATCCTCGAACTCGTCGGCCGCGGTCTGGCCGACGCGGCCATCGCCGCGCGGCTCGGCATCTCCGTGCGCACGGTGCAGACCCATGTCGCGGCGGCCAGGAGCAAACTCGGCGCCGGGAACCGACGGCAGGCCGCCGTGCTGGCTGCTGCGGGGAACTCCGTGGGCGAAGAGGATTCGGTGCTTCCCGCCGACCCGACCGGATCGGCGGTCGCCGCTGATTCGGTGGGATCGGCGCGGCGATGACGCCCCGAATCGTGGTCGAGGGCGACGCGGACCAGTTCGAGCAGGCCGTGGCCGATGTGGCGGCCGCCGGTTGGACGATCCGTCGGGCACAGCGGCTGGCACAACGGTCGGCACATCCGATGACGCCGCGGATGATCGAGCCGGACCAGCCGAATCCGCAGCCGATCGATCGCCAGAACATCGTCTGGGTGGGGCGGGTCGAGAATGCCGCTGATGCCGCCGAGGCGATCCTCGCTGCCGCCTCCGGTGCCGGAGTGGTCGCCCACGGCGTGGCCGAACGCGCCGTGCTCGGCGCGCTGTGCGACGACCTCCGCCATCTGGGCGGTCTCGACCATCGTGTCGGCCGGACGGCCGTCGTGATCACCGATTCCGATCGGCAGCTGCTCGACCTGCTGGCGGCGGGGGAGAGCGTCGGAGCCGTGGCGAACCGCGTCTATCTCTCGCGCCGGTCCGTGGAGCGACGCCTCGCGTCCCTGCGTGAGGCATTCCAGGCAGGTAGCCAGGTCGAACTGCTCACCGCCTACCGAGCACGCCTGGACGCCGTGCCCGCACCGCCGGGTTCGCGAGACATGCCGGCGGTGCCCTGACGGTCGGTTCGGCACCGAGCCGTGCCCTGACCGGCGGCTTTTCGTGCGGCCGGATGCTTGTCGCATTTTGCGGATGCCGCGACGGTCGGACGCACCCCTACCGTTGCCGACAACCGATCGACACCTAGGAAGTGAACCCATGCCCCGCATCCCACGAACCCTGATCCGAACCGTCAACCGAACCGCGTCCGCGGCGTTCGCCGCTGTCGTCGCCTGCGCCCTGCTCGCCGGATGCTCCGGCGCCGCGAGCAATCCCGCGACGTCGACAGGCTCCGGCGGCACAGCACATTCTGGGAGTTCCGGAAGTGCTGCGGGCGACACCGGTTCCGGCGGGTCCGGGGAGTCGGCGCAGTCGCCGTCTGCCGACGAGCAGTCGTCCGCGGCGGGCACGGACTCGAGCGACACGGGCGGGGGGGCGGGCGGTGATACAGCCGGAGACACCGGCGGTTCGGGCTCCGGCTCGGCGGGAGCGGCCGCGAGCGAGGGCAGCGTCACCCTCGACATCGCCTCGGGCCCGCACGCCGGCACGCACACGCGAACGGGCGATCTGAAGTGCCAGCGATACGGCGACGGCTTCTGGATGGTGTTCTCGCCGGACGGCGGCGGCGCGGACGATATCGCGATGATGAACCTGTACTGGATGCCGCAGGGCGTCGATGCCGCCAATTCGCCCTTTGCGGGGAAGCATCAGTTGTTGGAGGTCAAGTTCGGCAGCCCCATCGCGAGCGGCGACAACGCCATCACGCTGGACGACGCCGGCGGCTCGCTCGAGTTCGCGGTCCCTTCGATCGCGAACAACGGCTATCCGGTGTTCCCGTTCCTCGCGAAGACCGCGGACGGGGTCGACATCAAGGTCACCACCACCGTGCCGGAATGCCCAGCCGCGTCGTGACCACGCCGGCCCGATCGACCCAGGGCCATGGACGGCAACGGCCCTCGCAGGCCTGACTTTCGGGGTCGGCCGGGCCAGATCTGACAGCAAGGCCACCTCTGACCACATCGTCGCACCTGACCGCAGCGCCACGTCTACCCGAAGGGCACGCCGATGACCGAGCCGATGATCACGCAGATGGCGAGGGCCAACAGCCAGCGCAGCACCCTCGAGGCCGCCCTGCACGGCGACGTCTTCACGCCCGATGACGACGGCTACCGGGGTTCCTGCGCCGGATTCAACCTGGCCGCTGCGCACCGGCCCGATGTGGTGGTGGCCGCTGCGGGCGCGGTGGATGTGGCCACCGCGATCCGGTACGCGGCCGACGCCGATCTGACGGTCCGGGTCCAAGCCACCGGGCACGGGCCGGGGGGTCCCGTGGACGGCGGCATGCTCGTGAACACCCGTGCGCTGCAACGGGTGTCGGTCGATCCGGAGCGGCGGACCGCGCACGTCGCGGCGGGAGTCCGGTGGACGGACGTGATCCAGGCGGCAGCCCCGCACGGGCTCGCTCCGCTGAACGGATCATCGGTCACCGTCGGCGTCGTCGGCTACACACTCGGCGGCGGGATGGGGCCCATGGCCCGGACGTTCGGGTTCGCCGCGGACCATGTCCGCCGCATCGAGATGGTCACCGCCACCGGCGATCTGGTCAGGTGACCGCCGATCGGGAGCCGGACCTGTTCTGGGCGCTGCGCGGCGGCAAGTGCGAGGTGGGCATCGTCACCGGGCTGGAGTTCGACCTGATGCCGGTGCCGTCCTACTACGGGGGCGCGATCTACTTCGCGGGCGCGGACGCGCCGCGGCTGCTGACCGAATTCGCGCAGTGGGCACCGACCCTGCCGGACAGCGTCACGGCGTCGATCGCGCTGTTGCGGGTGCCGGACATTGACCCGGTACCGACTCCGCTGCGCGGCACGCTCTCGGTGCACCTGCGCTTCGTGCACATCGGCGATGCCGCGCGCGGTGCCGAGCTCATCGCCCCGATGCGCGCGGCGGCGCGTCCGCTCATCGACGCGGTGGCCGTGACGCCCTACGCGCAGATCGGCTCGGTGCACTCCGATCCGGAGGAGCCGATGCCGGCGCGCGACGACTCGTTGCTGCTCCGTGGACTCCCGCCGGCCGCGGTCGACGCGATCCTCGCTGCCGCCGGTCCCGGCGTGGAGACGCCGCTGGTAATCGTGGAACTCCGCCACCTCGGCGGTGCGATCGCACGGGATCCCGCGGTGCCGAATGCGGTCGGCGGCCGGGGCGCCGCGTTCTGCCTCACCGTCATCGGCCCGTACCCGCCGCCGCTGCGGGGCGTGGTCGACGCCGCGGTCGGCTCGGTACTGAACGCCGCGCGGCCCTGGTCGACCGGCTCCACCCTGATCAACTTCCAGGGGTTCGCGACCGCGCCGCACGAGGCGCGCCGCGCCTGGTCGGCGGACACCCTCGATCGGCTCACCAGGGTCACATCGACCTGGGACCCCGACCGCCGCTTCCGCTTCGGCTACTCGATCCTCGACTGAGGGCCGCCCGGTCGCGCATCTTCCCCACCCTCCCAGCTGCGTTCCTTCCCCCGCCCGCCATCCCGAAGCGCGCGCAGATGCGACGATGGGGGCATGTCACCCGCGCTGCACCTCACCGGAATCGACGCCGCCACCAGGGCCTCGATCGACCTGTACTTCGACGGGGCGCGGGTGATCGGGGCGGGCGAGGTCACGGACGGCGTCATTCCCGTCATATCAGTGGACGGTTTCGTGCTACCCGGCTTCGTCGACGCGCACTGCCACATCGGCTATGCGACGAGCGGGGCGGTCGACATCGATGAGGCCGAGCGGCAGATGCGCCGGAACCTCGCCGCGGGCGTGCTGGTGATCCGGGACTGCGGCTCGCCGCTGGACACCTCCGTGCTCGCCGGCCGCGACGACCTGCCCGTGTTGATCCGCGCCGGGAAGCACATCGCGCGGCCCAAGCGCTACATCCGTGACCTGTCCGTCGATCTCGACGATCCGGCGGATCTGGTCGCGGAGGTCACGCGGCAGGCCGCGCGCGGCAGCGGCTGGGTGAAGCTGGTGGGGGACTGGATCGACCGATCCATCGGCGATCTCGCGCCGCTGTGGCCGGACGACGTGCTCGCCGAGGCCATCGCCGCCGCGCACCGGGCCGGTGTCCGGGTCACTGCGCACGTCTTCGGCGAGGACGCGCTGCCCGGGCTGCTTGCCGCCGGCATCGACTGCATCGAGCACGGCACCGGGCTCACGGACGACACGATCGCCGAGATGGCAAGCCGCGGAACGCATCTGGTTCCCACCATGATCAACATTGCGAACTTCCCGCAGTTCGCGGACGCCGCGGACCGATACCCGGCCTACGCGAAACATATGCGCGACCTGCATGCGCGCAGCGACGAGACCTTCGGCAAGGCCGTCGACGCCGGGATCGCCGTGCACGCCGGAACCGACGCCGGCGGCTACATCGAGCACGGCCGCATCGTGGACGAGATCATCGCGCTCACCCGCACCGGCATGGACCGCCGCGCGGTGCTGCGCGCCGCCGGTCACGATGCCCGCGCCTGGCTCGGCGTGCCCGCCTACTCCTGCGCCGACGCGCTGGTCTTTGCCGACGATCCGGCCGAGGATCTGGAACGCCTCCGCCGCCCGCTCGCCGTCATCCGGTCCGGTCGCATCGTCGCCGGCAGTCACCGAGATAACGGCGATGACGGCCCGCACCATGGTCCGGGGCCGGGCACCCGTCTGGCATAATGAACGCCGTCACGGTCGCGCCCGGACCCTCTCACCCGGATGCGGCCGCCATTGGTGTGCCGACGTTCGCTACCCCACGCGAGTGTTGGTGCCCGCCGCACGACGGGTCAGAGTTCTTCACCGTTCTCCACCAGGCCCGCCACACATCACGAGGAGTACACCGCACACCGTGGCCGTCAAGATCAAGCTCGCCCGCATCGGAAAGATCCGCGAGCCGTTCTACCGCGTCGTCGTCGCCGATTCCCGCACCCGCCGCTCCGGCCGTGCTATCGAGCTGATCGGCAAGTACCAGCCGAAGTTAGAGCCAAGCGTCATCGAGATCGACTCCGATCGCGCGCAGTACTGGCTGGGCGTCGGAGCCCAGCCGACCGAGGCCGTCGAAGCGCTGCTGAAGGTGACGGGGGACTGGCAGAAGTTCAAGGGGCTGCCGGGCGCCGAGGGCACGCTGAAGCCGCAGCCGCCGAAGGTCGACAAGCGCGCCCGTTACGATGCCGCCCTGGCCGCGATCGGCGCGGACGACGCCCCTGCCGCGACCACCGCGCGCAAGCGCGCTCCGAAGAAGGCTGAGGCTCCCGCCGAGGCCCCTGCGGAGAAGCCGGCTGAGGCTCCCGCCGCTGAATCCGCAGCGACAGCGGACGCCGATGCGGCGGAGACCGACTCGGACACCGCGGCAGCCGACGAGGCCTGAGCACCGTGGACACCCTGGAAGAGGCGCTGGACCACCTGGTCCGCGGGATCGTCGAACACGACGACGACGTGCGCGTCGAGCTGTCGACGCATCGCCGCGGGCGCACCCTGCGCGTGCACGTTCACCCGGACGATCTCGGCAAGGTCATCGGCCGCGGCGGTCGCACCGCCACGGCGCTCCGCACGGTGATGTCGGCGGTCGGCGGCAAGGGGCTGCGCGTCGACGTCGTCGACACCGACGAACGCTGACCGTTGACTGCTCGACTGTTCGCATGAGGGTTGTGGTCGGGCGGATCGGGCGTCCGCACGGGATCAAGGGTGACGTCACCGTCGAGGTGCGCACCGACGATCCTGGCGCCCGATTCGCACCCGGCTCCGTCCTGCTCACGGACCCGGCGGCCGTCGGCCCGCTTCGCGTCGAGGCCACCGGCCGCTCCGGGCAGATCACGCTGCTGCGCTTCGCGGGCATCGAGGACCGCGACGCCGCGGAAGCCTTGCGCGGCACCGTTCTTCAGGTCGATATGGACGAATTGCCGCAGCACACCGACGACGACGAGTTCTACGACCACGAGCTCATCGGCCTCGCCGCCGTCGATACCGCCGGGCGCGAGCTGGGCCGCGTGACCGACGTGCTGCACGCGCCCGCCGCCCCGGTTCTCACCGTCACCCGCCCGGACGGATCCGAGGAACTCGTGCCCTTCGTGAAGGCGATCGTCCCGGTGGTGGATCTGGCGGCGGGACGGCTGACGATCGATCCTCCGGACGGTATGTTCGCCTGACACCCCGTCGGGAGGACGCATGCGCATCGACATCATTTCGATCTTCCCGGAGTACCTTGCGCCGCTGCACGAATCATTGATCGGCAAGGCGATCGCCGACGGCATCATCGAGCTCGAGGTCCATGATCTGCGCGACTGGACCTACGACAACCACCACACCGTCGACGATTCGCCCTACGGCGGCGGGCCCGGCATGGTGATGCGCCCCGACATCTGGGGCCGGGCACTCGATTCCGTTGCGGGTTCCGCCTGGCCACCCACCCAATATGGCGCCGGATATGGCGCCGAGTACGGCAGCGAGTATGACGATGTTCTCGGCGAAACCGTTTCCGGCACAGCCGAACTCGTCGGGGCGCGGACCCCACAGGGCCCCGTCCTGGTGATCCCGACCCCCTCCGGGCAGCGCTTCACCCAAGAGGTGGCGGAGGAACTCTCCGTCGCGTCGCAGCTCGTGATCGCGTGCGGTCGTTACGAGGGCATCGACGGGCGGTTCGCGCTGGACGCCGCGCGCCGGATGACGGTCCGCGAGCTCTCCATCGGCGACTACGTGCTCGCCGGGGGAGAGGCCGCGGCGCTCGTCATGGTCGAGGCGATCGGCCGCCTGCTGCCGGGCGTGCTCGGCAACGTGGACTCGGCCGGCGACGACTCGTTTTCGCGCGGTGCGGCCGGGCTGTTGGAGGGCCCGGTGTACACCCGGCCGGCCGACTATCGGGGTCTGGAGGTCCCGGAGGTGCTGCTCTCCGGCCACCACGCGCAGATCGCGCGGTACCGGCGCGACGAGTCGCTGCGGCGCACCGCGCGCTTCCGGCCGGACCTGCTCGCGGATCTCCCCGCCGAGAGCTGCGACGAGCACGACCTCGACGTGCTCACCGAACTCGGCCTCGGGCTGCCCACGGTCCTGGCCGAGCGGGTCGCCGCGCAGCGCGAGGCCCGGGCTGCGAAGAAGCGCCGGCGGCTACCCCACTGACTCCTCTCTGACACGGCACGAGCAGAAGGCTGACCAGAATGCAAAGAAATACTTGCAAAGGAACGTTTGCATCACATACTGTCCGAATATGACGAAGTCCGCTGCCGGGCGCAGGTCGATCACCGACCCCGCCGCGCTCAAGGCCCTGGCGCACCCGCTGCGCCTCAAGCTGCTCGCCGAACTGGGCAACCGGGAACGCGCCACTGCCACCGAGCTGGCCGCCGCGCTGGGCGAATCGAGCGGCTCGACCAGCTACCACCTCCGGCAACTGCACCGACACGGCTTTATCGTCGAGGATCCGGAAGCCGGGACCGGGCGGGAGCGCGTGTGGCGGCCGACGCCGGGCGGCTGGGAGCTTCCGATACTGGACCTGATGGATGACGAGACCACCGGGGCCGCAGCAGATCTCATCCTGCGAGCACATCTGCAGGCCGATGCCGAACGGGCGCTCGCGGTCGTGCGCCAGGCGCCCGCGTGGCCCGCCGAGTGGCAGGACGTGCTGCGCCGCGAAGAGGTGCACCTGAGCCTGTCCGCCGAGCAAACGGCGGAGTTGAACCGCGAACTCGACGCCGTGATCGAGCGGTTCCGCGCGCAGGCCGCCGGTGCCGGTGCCCGCCGGGTGGCGCTGTCGATCAATACCACCCCGACGGACTACACCGTGAATGGCGGAGAAGAAGCCGCCGCGAGCGACGCTGCGGACGACGCCGCGCACGAAGGGGCGGGTCAGCGGCCATGACGATGCTCCCCGCCCAATCCGAACCGCCTGCCGAAAAACCGCCGATACCGACAGCCGGAGCGCCCACGGCGCCACCGACAGAGCCCGGATCCGCGAGCCCGGCGAAAAACCCGCTGGGCAGGCCGTTTTGGCGCTTGTTCACCTCGAGCGGGGTCTCGAACCTGTCCGACGGCATGTTGCAGGCGGCGCTGCCGCTGCTCGCCGCTAGCCTGACCCGCGACCCGTTGGCCGTGTCGGCGATGGCGTCGCTCGCCTTCCTGCCCTGGCTGCTCTTCGCCATCCCCGCCGGCGCGGTCGTCGACCGGGTCAATCGGCGCACCGCGATGGCCGTCGCGAATGTGGCGCGGGCCGGGATGCTCATCGCCATGGCCGTGGCGACGGCCGCGGGCGCGGCGACCCTGCCGCTGCTCTATGCCACGGCGTTCGTGCTGGGCTGCGCCGAGGTGGTATACGACAACGCGGCCCGCGCCATGCTGCCCGCCGTCGTCGGGAAATCCGGCCTGGAGCGCGGCAACAGCCTGCTGGCCACCGCGGAGAGCGTCGGCAACATCTTCCTCGGCGCGCCGATCGGCGCCTGGCTCTTCGCGATCGCCGTGTCGATCCCGTTCTGGAGCAACGCCGTCGCCTACCTGGTGTCGGCGGGACTGATCCTCACGGTGGCCGGCAGGTTCCGCGCACCGCGCGCCGCCCCGACGCGGCTGCGCGCCGATATCGCGGTGGGTCTGCGCTGGCTGATGCACCATCGCCTGCTGCGCACCTTGATGGTCACCACGGGTCTGGCCGGACTGCTGCAGTCAATGATCAACGGCATCCTGGTGCTGTTCGCGCTGGAAGAACTCGGCCTGTCGGAGCGCGGTTTCGGCATAGCACTGGCGGTGGCCGGAGTCGGGGCGATCGTCGGGTCGGTGGCCTCGCCCAGGCTCACTGCCGTCCTAGGCCCAATGCCGTTAAGTTTGGGGTTCGGGTGAATATTTTGTTGTGGGCGGCAAGGTGATTTGCTTTCCGGCGTGTTTCCGGGCGTCTGCGGCCGTTTGACACGCGCGCGTTTGTGTGTCGGGAATCGTTGTGTGGCAGATAGTTTCGCCGTATGGAAGACGTGGAGACGGGGCGAGACGAGCCGAGGCCGGGCCGGTTGTCGGATCATCTGTCGCTGGGCGTGATCGCCCGGGTCTACCGGCGAGATCAGGTCGACGACGCTGTGACACGCTGCGGTCGCCGGGAGAAGCGGGAAAGGTTGTTGCCGGCCCGTCTGGTCGTCTACTACGTGATCGCGTTGGGCCTGTTCTTCGGGGACGCCTACGAAGAGGTCATGCGCAAGATGGTGGGCGGGCTGAAGTTCGTGTCCGCGTGGGAGAAGGCGTGGAAGGTTCCGACTGCGTCCGCGTTGTGCCAGGCCCGTAAACGGCTCGGCGAGGCCCCGGTGAGGGAGCTGTTCGAGCAGGTGTGCCAGCCGCTGGCGACCACGGCGACGATCGGCGCGTTCGCTGGCCGGTGGCGGCTGATGGCCATCGACGGGCTCGTGTGGGACGTGCCGGACACCGCCGCCAACGAGGAAGCCTTCGGCCGGTCGCCGTCTCGCACCGGCCAGGGCGGGGCGTTCCCGCAGGTGCGCATGGCCGCTCTGTCCGAGGTCGGCACGCACGCGGTCGTCGCCGCGGAGTTCGGCCCGCTGAAGATCGGGGAACGGCAACTCGCCGAGGGGTGCCTGTTCGCTCTCGAGCCGGGCATGCTGGTGTGCTTCGACCGGGGCTTCTACTCGTTCGACTTCTACGGCCAGGTCGCCGCGACCGGCGCCGATGTGCTGTTCCGCATGTCCAAGAGCGTGAAACTACCCGTGCTGGCCCGGCTGGCCGACGACTCGTACCTGTCGGCGATCACCGCGAACCGCACCGCGGCCCCCGCCACCCTGGCCGTCGCCGAACAGATGGCCGAATCGGGCAGGGCGGTGATCGTGCGGGTCGTGGAGTACGCGATCAGCGACCGCGACGACGCCGACCAGTACCGGGTCGCGACCTCGATCCTTGACTGGCAAGAGCTGATCTCCGGCGACCTGGCCGACGCCTACCGCCACCGGTGGGAAATCGAGATCGCCTTCGACGAGATCGAAACCCACCAAATCGGCCACTCCCGCGTGTTGCGATCCAAGTCGCCGGAGATGGTGCGCCAGGAAATCTGGGGCATTCTGCTCGCCCACTACGCGATCAGGGCACTGATGACCGAGGCCGCGAACGACTCCGACATCGACCCCGACCGATTATCGTTCCTGGGATCCCTGCGGGTCATCCGCCGCGAAGCCGACGGCTCCGCGGATTTTCCCCCCTCACCGCATCGGTGACGCCGCCACCCGCGTCACCGACGAGATCCTCTCCCACCGGCTCAAACGCCGGAACCACTCCTACCCAAGGGTCATCAAACGCTACGGGCCCTGCTACCGACCCATCAAACGCCAATGGCACAAACAGACCAAATACGACAGCCCTGGAACCGTCGAAATCCGCGCCGCCTAACTAAACGGCATTGGTCCTAGGCCGCACCGGCGCGATGGGTGCGTGCGAGATCGCGTCCGCACCGCTCATGGTGTTGTTGGGGCTGTTTCCGCAGCCGGTGTTCGGGGTGGCGCTCTTCGCCCTGTCGAGCGCGCTGGGCGCGGCGTTCAACGTGCAGATCATGTCGGTGCGGCAGGCGATCATCCCGGAGCACCTGTTCGGGCGCGTCCAGGGCGCCTACCGCACCGTGATCTGGGGCGGCATTCCCATCGGAACGCTGGCCGGCGGGGCGCTCGCCGGCGTCGTGGGTCTCTCGACGGTCATCGTCCTGTCCGGCGCAGCCTCCATCGTCGTGGCGTTCGTCACGTACGCCGTGCTCCGTAGGCACCGCGCCGAGATCGACGCCGCTTTTGAGATCGACGCCGCGGTGGACATCGACACCGCAGTTGCGGGCGATGGGGCGGAGACATGACCCCTGCGGCGGCTCGTCCGCCGCGAACGTCGTCATACCCGGGCGGTTTTGGGGCTGACGGACGAATCTGGCACAATAGAGCGGTTGCCCTGCGACGGATATTGCCGCACGCAGACGGCACCGATCGTCAGCCATCGCCCGTAGTGGACGGGACACCCGGGGCTGACTGCCGCCCGCTCGACCCGAGTGCGGCGAGATGAGCCCACGAGTGGTACGACGCAGGAATCGAGAGAGCATCATGAACACCCTGGACGCGCTGGACGCCGCATCGCTACGCGACGATATCCCCGACTTCCGCCCGGGCGACTCCGTCAAGGTGCACGTGAAGGTCATCGAAGGTTCCCGGTCCCGTGTGCAGGTGTTCGCGGGGCACGTCATCCGGCGTCAGGGCGGCGGCGTCCGCGAGACGTTCACCGTCCGCAAGATCTCCTTCGGCGTGGGCGTGGAGCGGACCTTCCCGGTTCATTCGCCGAACCTGGACAAGATCGAGGTCACCGCGCGCGGCGATGTGCGGCGCGCCAAGCTCTATTACCTGCGCGATCTGCGCGGCAAGGCCGCCAAGATCAAGGAAAAGCGCGAGAACGCGAGCTGATCGCGTGCGCGCTGCGGCGTACGGGCCGGATCTCCGGCCCGTCGATGCCCCCTCGGCGTTGGCCGGTGCGCTCGTAACGTTCGCCGGTGTCGCTGTGTCTGGTGTCTCTGCGTGGGGTGTCGCTGTGTGTGGTGTCTCTGCGTGGCCACGTAACCTTCAGTAGTGAGCGGCTCAGGAATGACGGGCGCGGGAATGGTCGGCCCAGAAGGTACGGACCCAGCCGGACCAGCGAGCGGTGACAGTTCCCTGAGCGCCACTCCGGCGCAGCCCGCACGGCCCGTGCCACTACCGGGTGTCGGTGCGCATCGCGCGGGCAACGGCGCGGGCCGCGATGATCACGATTCGCGGTCGGCGGCCGATCGGGTAGCCGTGGATCGACACGCGGCCAATGTCCTGCGTTGGCGGGAACTCTCGCAGGCCCGCAACGAGAAGCGGCGGGCCCGCGACGAAGGTCGCGACGAGCAGGGTGCCGCCGGGGCGGCGGGGGCTGCCGCGGCGAAACGCAAGCAGCGGCCGTGGTGGGTCGAACTGCCGATCCTGATCGTTGTGGCGTTCCTGCTCACGTTCTTGATCCAGACGTTCGTCGCCCGCGTGTACTACGTGCCGTCCGGCTCCATGGAGCCCACCTTGCACGGGGTGGAGCACGGCGGCGATCGGATCCTCGCCTACAAACTCGGTTATGACTTCGGCTCGCCCAAGCAGGGCGATGTGGTGGTTTTCAAGGGCCCGCCGACGTGGACTCCGGAAGCCAGCATCCCCGGTCCGTCGACGTGGCTCGGCACTATCGGCCAGGCGCTCGGTTCGGTCGTGGGCATTGCGCCGCCCAACGAGAAGGACTTCGTGAAACGCGTGATCGCGGTCGGCGGCCAGACGGTCTCGTGTTGCGACGCCAAGGGTCGCGTGCAGGTGGACGGGGTGTCGCTGAACGAGCCGTACATCCTGATGGACGCCGACCGTACGCAATGGGATTGGACCGTCGGCGAATCGAATTGCGAACGCAATCCGGCGGATCCCGCTCGCTTCAACTCGTTCCGGTGCTTCGGGCCGTACAAGGTGCCAGAGGGCTCCGTGTGGGTGATGGGGGATCACCGCTCCGACTCGGCCGATTCGACGTACAACTGCCGGGGGCTGGTGCCCGCTTCGAATGTCCAATGCCAGGGCCCGATCCCGGTCAAGGACGTGGTCGGGCGGGCCGTGGCGATCGTCATGCCTCCGTCGCGATGGCGTGGGATCGGCAGTCCCGACATCATGTCCGGCGCACCCTCGGGCTGAGCATGCCCACGCTCGATGCCGAGCGGTCCATGATGGGCCGCTCCTGCCGGCGCGTTGCCGGGCTCGACGAGGTCGGCCGCGGGGCGCTGGCAGGTCCGGTCAGCGTGGGCGCCGTCGTAGTCACGCAGCACCTCGGCCCCGTGCCGGACGGCCTGAAGGATTCGAAGCTGCTGTCCGCCGCGGCCCGCGTGGCTCTGGTCGGGCCGATCCGCGCGTGGGCCGTGGAGTGCGCCGTCGGCCATGCGACTGCCGCGGAGATCGACCGGATCGGGATCATGCGCGCACTGCGGCTGGCGGCGCTGCGCGCCCTGGCTGCGCTCTCCGCACCGGTCGACGCGGTGCTGCTCGACGGCAACGTCGACTACCTATCGGCGAACTATTCGGTTGCGCAGGCGATGGTTGTGGACCGCTCCGCCGGACTGTTCGAGGCGGGTGGTGTCGATGGCGTGAGCGGCTCAGGCACCGTTTGCCCCAACGATAGTGACGATGCCGCAGGCGTTTTCGCCGCGAGCGGCGCGAACGGCGTCATACTCGATTCTTTTCACGGATCGGTGGTGACGCGCATCAAAGCGGACCGTGACTGTGCTTCCGTCGCCGCCGCCAGTGTTCTGGCGAAGGTCGCGCGCGATGCGCTCATGGTCGATCTCCATGGGCGTTATGCGCACTTCGGATGGGCCGGGAACAAGGGGTACGGGACGGCGGAGCACCTGGCGGCGATCGCGCGGCACGGCCCGTGTGAGCTGCACCGCCGTTCGTGGTCGCTGCCGGCGCGAGCCGACGGTGCGGCGCCGACGAGTCCGGCAGGCTGAGCAGTCGTTCGCGTCGGCCGGCGTGGGGGATGATGGGGTGACGGCCGTTCCGCTGGCGGCCTGATTCAACCGGTGGGAAGGGTGCGTGACGGGCGGCGTGAGCGCTGAGGACCTCGAACAGTACGAAACCGAGATGGAGTTGCAGCTCTATCGCGAGTACCGCGACATCGTCGGCCAGTTCTCCTACGTCGTGGAGACCGAGCGGCGGTTCTATCTGGCGAACGCGGTCGACCTGCAGGTACGCAACGCTGGCGGCGACATGTACTTCGAGGTGCGCATGTCCGACGCCTGGGTGTGGGACATGTATCGGCCGGCGCGGTTCGTGAAGAACGTGCGCGTGGTGACGTTCAAGGACGTGAACGTCGAGGAACTGGACGCGCCGGAGATCCGGCTGCCCGACGAGATGCGTTGAGGTAGACCCTTTCTGGGCTGGTGCCCGTGTCGGCGCTGCGGCTTCGCCGTGCGGCGGCGGGTCGCGCGGCGATTGTGCGGCGAGTTGTCCCCCTGACCGATTTTCATCCACATTCCGCGAGATCGCGGTGGCTGGCGTGAGTGCGCGCCGCATGCTTGCGATCACGGCACGCCCATGACGCTTTTCCGTTGCGGGGCCCTGTGCCGGATATCGGTGGCATGGGGAGCGGGATATGGCAGCGAAGGACGAACTGGGGCGGCGCGGTGAGCAACTCGCCGCGGACTTCCTCACGGATCAAGGGTTGGTGATCCTGGCCCGCAATTGGCGCTGCGCCGAGGGTGAGCTGGACATCGTCGCCACGGACGGCATCGATACCGTCGTGTTCTGCGAGGTGAAGACGCGGCGCGGCACGGGTTTTGGGACACCGGTCGAGGCGGTGACGCAGGCGAAGCGGCGGCGGCTCCGGCGGCTCGCGTACCTGTGGATCACGTCGATGCGGCCCGCGGGTTGGCCGATCCTGCGCTTCGACGTCATCGGAATCCTGATGCCCGACGGCGGCGGGCCGCAGCTCCGGCACGTGGCCGGGGCGTTCTGATGGGGATCGGTCATACGGCGGCCGTGTCCCTGCTCGGCGTGGTGGGCTCGGTGGTGGATGTCGAAGCCGATATCGCGCCGGGCATGCCAGGCATCACGGTGGTCGGTATGGGCGATACGGCGGTGGCGCAGGCGCGGGACCGGGTGCGCGCCGCGGTGCTCAATTCCGGCTTCGGATGGCCGCAGACCCGGCTCACCGTTTCGTTGGCCCCGGCCGGTGTCCACAAGCGCGGTGCCGGCTTCGATCTCGCGATCGCGGTCGCGCTGCTCGCCGCTGCCGAGGTGGTTCCGGCCCGTCGGGTGCGAGAGGCGGTGCTGGTCGGTGAACTCGGCTTGGACGGCAGCGTGCGACCAGTGCCGGGAGTGCTGCCCTGCCTGCTGGCGGCGATCGCGAGCGGGCGGGATTCGGCGATCGTGGCGCCGGACAATCTTGCCGAGGCGTCGCTGGCGCGGGGAATGACGGTGCGCGGCGTGCGGTCGCTGGGCGATCTCGTCGCACATCTGAAGGGGGAACCCGGGCGGCTGATCGAGCCCGGTCCTCCGGTGAGCGTGGTGGCCGGCCGCGGGCCGGATATGGCCGAGGTGTTCGGTCAGGGCCAGGCGCGGTACGCACTGGAACTGGCGGCCGCGGGCGGGCACCACCTTGCCATGATCGGTCCGCCCGGCGCGGGGAAGACCATGCTGGCGGCGCGCTTGCCGGGGCTACTGCCGCCGCTGACGGAGGAAGAGTCGTTGGAGGTGACCGCGATCCACTCCGTCGCCGGGGTGCTCGATCCGCGGACTCCGCTCAAGGTCGATCCACCCTTCGTCGACCCGCATCATTCGGCGTCGCTGGTCGCGATGATCGGCGGCGGCTCCGGCGATATCCGGCCTGGCAGCGTAAGTCTCGCGCATCGCGGGTGCCTCTTTCTGGACGAGGCCCCCGAATTCCGCCGGTCGGTGCTCGACGCGCTGCGGCAGCCCATGGAATCGGGGTCGGTGCTGGTGATGCGGGCGAAGCACATGGCGCGTTTCCCGGCGCGTTTCCAATTGGTGCTCGCGGCCAATCCGTGTCCGTGCGCCGCAGCTCGGGACGTCGACTGCACGTGCCCGGCGGGTGTGCGGCAGCGGTACCTGGGTCGATTGTCCGGGCCGCTGATGGATCGGGTCGATATCCGTGTCGATATTCCGCCGGTCGATCTGGTGGCATTGACCGGGGACGCGCCGCCGCAGGAGCCGTCCGAAGCGATCCGGCAACGGGTGGTCCAGGCGCGCGAGCGGGCGGCATTCCGGTGGCGCGCCTTCGGGTATCGCTGCAACGCTGAGGCCGCTAGCGCGGACGTGCGCGAGCTGTGGAAATCCCGTGGGCCGCGCACGTCACTGCTGGACCATGCCGTGCGGGTCGGTTCGCTCACCGCTCGCGGTTACGACAGAGTGCTCCGGCTGGCCTTGACGGCCGCCGATCTGGCCGAGCGCGGCCGGCCGGCCGAGTCGGATGTGGCGCGCGCGCTGGCCCTCCGGTGCGGGGAGGCGGCATGAGGCACACGCGCCGGGAGATCGCTCTGGCCGGACTGTTGCGATGCGCGGAGCCGCCGGTGGCCCCTGCGGTGGTTGCGTTCGTCGATGCGCTGGGCGCTGAGGAGGCGTGGGCGGCGATCGCCGGCGGCCGCGCGCCGGGCGAGGTGGCGTCAGTGGTGCAACCGCGGGTCGGCGGGCTCGGTCGCGTCGAGTTGGAGTTCCAGGCGGCGCGCGACGTTGCTATCGCGGCTGAGAACGGGGCGGTGCTCGTCGGCCCCGGTGATCCGGACTGGCCGGACGAATTGTTCGCGCCCCTGGAGTGGGTGCGTCCTTACGAGCAGTGCCCACACGCCGCGCCCCCGCTGGCGCTGTATCGGCGCGGCCGCGGCTGGGCGACCGGTGATCGTGGGGGGCTGGCCGTGGTCGGATCGCGCGCGGCGACCCCGTACGGCGTGCGGGTTGCCGCCGAGTTGGGTGGGGACGCCGCGCGGCTCGGACGGACCGTCGTGTCCGGCGCGGCCTACGGCATCGATGCCGCCGCACACCGGGGCGCCCTGCATGCGGTCGACGACGAGATGGGCGATGGGGGCGGGAGCGGTGAGCGCAGGAGCGAGGGTGGCCCGGCCGCAGGCTGCGTCGCCACCGTCGCGGTGCTCGCCTGCGGGATCGACCGGGCGTATCCGGCGGCGCACCGGGCGCTGATCGACGCGATCGCGCGGGGCGGCGCCGTGATCTCCGAGTATCCGCCGGGCAGTGTGCCGGCCAGGCATCGCTTCCTGGTGCGGAACCGGCTGATCGCCGCTCTCGCCGAGGCGACCGTGGTGGTGGAGGCCGGGCGGCGCTCCGGCTCGCTGAACACGGCGACGACCGCGGCGAACCTCGGCCGGCAGGTGTTCGCCGTCCCGGGGCCGGTCAGCTCTGCGATGTCCGTGGGCTGCCACGACCTGATCCGTGAGGGCCGCGCCGGCTTGGTCACCGGGTGGCCGGACCTCGTCGGCATGATCGAACCGCTGGCTCCCGCCGCTCCTGCGCACCGCCCGGGGGATCGGCCCACCGACGGGCTCGACCTCGTCACGAGTCGGGTGCACGATGCCATCCCCGCCCGGGGCGCGGTCAGTGTCGACACGCTGGCCGGGGAGGCCGCGCTACCGGTGCCCGACGTGATGGGCGCCCTCGCCGTGCTGCAGACGTTCGGCCTGGCCCAACGCCGCGACGGCCTCTGGTGCCGCGCGTGAGGCCGGGGCACCGCCGCGAGGCGCTCTGGCGGTCCGGATTGGCGGATATCACGGCTGCGGCAGGCGCTTTCGCGTTGTCTCACGCAGTCGGCAGGTGCCGCCGGCCTCGAGCGAGCCACTGCGGGCCGGGAGTGCTCGGTGACGCGAAAGCCTCGTGCTGTTGTTCAGCGAACCGTGCGGCGCGGCGCGCTTGACGTCGATGAGCGATGCGGGCACCGTCGGGGCATGAGCACGGGCGACGCGACGGACCAGGTGTCCGGTGCCGCGTTCGCCGCCGTGCTCAGCGACTTCCGGCGCCATCTTGAGGCCGAGCGGGGATTGGCCGCGCATACCGTCACGGCCTATGTCTCGGATGTGGGTTCGTTGCTGGACCACCTCCAACGGTACGGTGCGACATCGCTGGCGGGGCTCACGTTGCCCGTCGTGCGGAGCTGGCTGGCCCGGTTGGGTTCGGGCGGCGCGGCGCGGTCGTCAATCGCGCGGCGCGCGGCGTCTGCCCGCTCGTTCAGCGACTGGGCCGTGCGCACCGGCCGGCTCGCCGCGGATCCGACGGCGCGACTGACGGTGCCGCGCCTGCCGCGTCACCTGCCGCAGGTGCTACGTGCCGATCAGACCGCGGCTGTGTTGGATGGGCTGGATGGCGCAGTGTTGAAAGGCGCCGTGTCGGACGGCGCTGTGCTGGACGGTACTGCTGCTGCGGATACCGACTCGTGCGCGGCCGATGAGGAGCAGTCCACAGCGGCGCGAGCGGCAGCCGTCACCGATCCCGATCCGACCGCCAAGGCAGTCGCGCTGCGGGACCGGGCCATGCTGGAACTCCTGTATGCCGCAGCGTTGCGGGTCTCGGAGCTCGCGGGGCTGGACATCGACTCCCTTGACCCCGCGCGCCGGGTGGTGCGGGTCTGGGGCAAGGGCGGCAAGGAACGCATCGTGCCGTACGGTCTTCCGGCGGCGCGTGCGCTCGATGCTTGGCTCACCGACGGCCGGCGGTCGCTGTACCGCGAGACGGCCGGTGCGGCCCTATTCATCGGTGTGCGGGGCCGGCGAATCGACCCGCGTACGGTCCGAGAGGTGGTGCACCGTAGTACGTCTCGGGTGATCGGGGGAGACGGGGTCGCGCCGCACGCGCTCCGGCACAGCGCCGCCACGCACCTGCTGGAAGGCGGCGCGGACCTCCGCTCCGTCCAGGAGATGCTCGGCCACGCCAGCCTCGCCACCACCCAGATCTACACACACGTGTCCGCGGACCGGCTGCGAGCCGTCTACGTACAGGCCCACCCCCGCGCTTAGCTCCAGGCCGATCCGGTGATGCGGCGTGTCGATCTCGAAATGCTCTACGTGTGCGTGAGTACACGTGATACACACGAAGCACGTAAAGTGTGTGTATGGCGAAGACGCGTACCAACATCGAGATCGAGGACACGTACGTCCGCGCGATCATGGACCGCTATGCCGTCCATACGAAGACGGAGGCCGTCGACCTCGCGCTGCGGCACCTTGCCGGCCGACCGATGACCCGAGATGAGGCGCTCGCGATGCGGGGCGCCCGGGCCATCGACGCAGTTCCGGCCGATGCTCCGCCGCGAGATGCCGCGTGATCCTGGCGGATACGTCCGCGTGGGTCGAATACGACCGTGCCACCGGCAGCGCGGTCGATCGACGGGTGACGGAGTTGATCGAACAGGACGGCCTGCTGGCAGTGACCGAGCCGGTGCTGATGGAGGTACTGGCCGGGGCCCGCAGTGACCGCCGCGAACACGACCTCCGACGCCTGCTCTTGCGGTTCGACCTATTACCTGTCGACCCAGTGACCGACTTCGAGGCGGCCGCTCGCATCTATCGCAGGTGCCGCCGCGCTGGGGTCACGCCCCGCGGCATGGTCGACTGTTTGATCGCCGCCGTCGCCCTACGCCGCTCGGCTACCCTCCTGTGCTGGGACATCGATCTGAACCGCGTCGCCGAGGTCATGGGGATCGATCTCGACGAGGCCTCCCGTCGCGAGCAACTACACGACTAACACACGCGGACCGGCTGCGCGCCAGCTACGCACAGGCCCACCCGCGCGCCTGATCTCTAGTCCCAGGCGTCGGGGGTCCCGGTGTATCGAGCGACATCCATGGCGTCGTGAAGCACCCGTCCGACCACGACGATTCCGTCATCCCACCGATAGAACAGCACATGCCGTGGGCGCCGGACGTGATCTGCCCGCGACCGGTCTCGGCTGAGCATCAGATGCCAGGCGCGGATGCCCTCGCCGAGGTCAGGTCGTGGCCTGCTGCCTGCTCGGTACGGGTCGGATGCGATGTCGCGGATGGCCGCGGCGATAAGGCCCTGGTATCGGCGGCGCGCGGCCGACCCGAAGGTGTCGTGGGACCACGCCAAAACCGCGTCGATATCGGACTGCGCTGACTGTGACAGTCGATATCGAGCCATCAACGGGCGGAGGCGCGTCGTTCACCGCGGGCCTCGAGATATTCATCGAGGCCTTGATCGTCGAGGTCGATATACCTGCCGGCGGCGATGTCGGCAAATCCGGCCTGCACCGCTTCGCGCAACAATCGAAGCTTCTCGGCCCCTTCGGCCTCGTGTTGTTCGACGAGGCGCAGGCCCTCGCGGAGGACCTCGCTGGCGTTCTGGTACCGGCCGGACGCGACGAGCGATTCGATGAGTTCCTGCTGATGCTCCGTCACGACGACGTTACGAGTAGGCATGCCATCACCTCTGATCACATATTATGCCAATGGCGCGTCGTCGGGCCTTCAGCCGCTCGTCGCCGATCGCCGAATAATCCTCACTGCCAGCGGGATCACGGCCCGAGCCCGGCCCAGGGCTTGAGTCGCACCCGCCACGGGCCGAAGAGCGCCATCGGATCCAGATAGACCCGATCCGGCAGGCGCGCGCCGAGGTGCAGGCAGGATGCCGGGGCGCACGTCATATGACCAGCTGCCAGCGTGCCGAGTAGATCGCCGCGGGACACGATCTGCCCGACCGAGACCAGAGCGTCCACCGGCTCGTACGTGGTGCGCAGCCCGCCTGCATGCTCCACCGACACCACGCCGCGGTCAGCCAATACGCCGGCGTAGACGACGATCCCGTCCGCCGCGGCGTGCACCTCTGCGCCGACCGGGGCGGCCAGATCCGCCCCGCGATGCCCGGCACCGTACCGCGTGGCGGGCGGCCGGAACGGGGTCAGTACGACCGCCGGCGGCGGCAGCGGAAGCACGAACGGTCCGGCCTCGCCCGAGAGATCCGTCATAGACGTCGGTTCGAAGGCGGCATGGGCTGGCGGCGCGGCCGCCGGTCCCGCCGCAAGCGCGAGAACGGATATGACGGTGATCGCGGCCACACGCATCCTGTCAGCTTTGACCCGATGGGCCCGTCCCAGTCAGCGCACCCGCGGCGATGTGGACGGAAATCGCCCAGGGGGACAACTCACGGAACGTCGCGAGCGGGGGCGTATATGTACCGCGTCGGAGCAGCGGCCGTTCACGCGGGGCGTGAGCATCCCGTATTCTGGTCAGCGCAGCCCGTGCCAGCACGGGCTGACTTCGCGCGTCTCGCGGCCGGTACGGCCGGGAACGTCGTCATGGCCGAAAGGACCGGCGGCGGAACCGGGCACCACCGGACGGAACACCCCGAGGTCCCACGCAGTGCCGTTCCGGTGAGAGATCACCACGATCGGCAAGCGCGGGCGGGGCGGACCGGAGACGCCAGGGCCGCCACGCCAACCGGCCGGCGGCGACAACCGAAACACGCGTCTGCACCGGGCAGGCTGCGGTACGACCGCACCACGGCACCGCCGTGATGCCCACGCCACAGTCAGCGCCGCCGGGCGCCCTCACGGAAGGACGACCGCATGGCCGTCGTCACCATGCGCCAGCTGCTCGATGCTGGCGTCCACTTCGGGCATCAGACCCGGCGGTGGAACCCCAAGATGAAGCGCTTCATCTTCACCGAGCGCAACGGCATCTACATCATCGATCTGCAGCAGACGCTGACCTACATCGACCGCGCGTTCGACTTCGTCAAGTCGACCGTCGCGCACGGCGGAACGATCCTGTTCGTCGGCACGAAGCGGCAGGCGCAGGAGGCGATCGCCGGTGAGGCAACCCGCGTCAACATGCCGTACGTCAACCAGCGCTGGCTCGGCGGCATGCTCACCAACTTCTCCACGGTGCACAAGCGTCTGCAGCGGCTCAAGGACCTCGAGGCAATGGAGACCTCCGGCGAGTTCGCCGGGCGCACCAAGAAAGAGGTGCTGCTGCTCACCCGCGAGAAGGACAAGCTCGCCAAGACCCTCGGCGGCATCCGCGACATGGCCAAGGTGCCGAGCGCGATCTGGGTGGTCGACACCAAGAAGGAGCACATCGCCGTCGGCGAGGCGCGCAAGCTAGGCATCCCGGTCGTCGCCGTGCTGGACACGAACTGCGACCCGGACGAGGTCGACTACCCGCTGCCCGGCAACGACGACGCGATCCGCTCCGCCGCCCTGCTGACCAAGGTCGTCGCCGAGGCCGTCGCCGAGGGGCTACTGGCCCGGTCGGGCGCCGCCGCGGTCGACGCCGGCGAAGAGCCGCTCGCCGAGTGGGAGCGCGAGATGCTCGCGGCCCACGAGGAGGAGCAGGGCAGCGCCGCCGAGGGCCCAGCCGCCGAGCCGGATCTGGTCGGCGAGTCTGAGTAGCCGACGTTACGGCGAGTATGACGACGTCCCGTGCCGCACGCGGTCCGGGCCGATGAGGTCACGGGGCGCATGCGCATCGGCCGGCGAACCGGCCCGGGCACGGGACATCGTCATATTCGCGACCACCCCATCGACAACACAGTTAACGACGAGGAAGAACCATGGCGAACTTCTCTGCCGCCGACGTCAAGCGCCTGCGCGACTTGACCGGCGCCGGAATGATGGATTGCAAGAAGGCGCTCGACGAGGCCGAGGGCGACTTCGACAAGGCGCAGGAGATTCTGCGCATCAAGGGTGCGAAGGACGCCGGTAAGCGGGCCGAGCGCACCACCGCCGAGGGCATGGTCGCCGCCAGCGGCGATGCGATCATCGAGCTCAACTCCGAGACGGACTTCGTCGCGAAGAACGACGAGTTCCAAAGCCTCGCCGCGAAGATCGCGGACGTCGCTGCCGCCTCCGACGGCGCCCTCGAGTCCGTGCTCGCCGCGAGCATCGACGGCGCGACGGTGGCCGACACGATCACGGCGCTGTCCGGCAAGATCGGCGAGAAGCTGGTGCTCAAGCAGGTCGCGCGCCTCGCCGGGCCGACCGCCGTCTACCTGCACAAGCGCTCGGCGGACCTGCCGCCGGCGATCGGCGTGCTGGTCTCCTACACGGTGGCGGGCGCCGACGACGCTGCGGCCGCCGACGCGGCGCGCGGTGCGGCGATGCAGATCGCGTCGCTGCGCGCCCGCTACGTGACCCGCGACGACGTCCCCGCCGAGGTGGTCGAGAACGAGCGGCGCATCGCCGAGGCGACCGCGCGCGAGGAGGGCAAGCCGGAGGGCGCCCTGCCGAAGATCGTCGAGGGCCGGGTGAACGGCTTCTTCAAGGAGTCCGTGCTGGTGGAGCAGGCCTCGGTGCGGGATTCCAAGAAGACCGTCGGCGCGGTGCTGGCCGAGGCCGGTGTGACGGTGACCGGATTCGCACGCTTCGAGGTCGGCACGGCCTGACCACGGCGTACCGGTGGGGGGATGTGCTCGCATCCCTCCACCGGGCACAATCCGGGTAGCGCGATCGCGTAGAGGGGAGCCGAGATGTCGCCAGTGGATGCTGCGATCGAGGATGACGAGGCCCACGACAGCGGGCGTACGGCCCGGCGCCCGCTGCAGCGGGTGCTGCTGAAACTCGGCGGCGAGATGTTCGGCGGCGGCGGCGTCGGCGTCGACCCGGACGTCGTGTCCACCATCGCGCGGCAGGTCGCCGAGGTGGTTCGCGGTGGCGTGCAGGTGGCCATCGTGATCGGCGGCGGGAACTTCTTCCGCGGCGCGCAACTGCAGCAGCGCGGCATGGACCGGGCGCGGGCCGACTACATGGGCATGCTCGGTACCGTGATGAATTGCCTTGCGCTGCAAGACTTCCTGGAACGTGAGCAGGATCTGGACACTCGCGTGCAGACCGCGATCTCCATGGGGCAGGTCGCCGAGTCCTATATTCCGCGGCGCGCGATCCGGCACTTGGAGAAGGGCCGCGTGGTGATCTTCGGCGCAGGTGTCGGCATGCCGTACTTCTCCACCGACACCACCGCCGCGCAACGGGCGCTGGAGATCGGCGCCCAGGCCGTGCTGATGGCCAAGGCCGTCGACGGTGTCTACGACGCCGATCCGCGTCAGGTCGCGGACGCGAGCATGTTCGACGAGATCACGCACCGTGAGGTCCTGGAGCGCGGACTGCAGGTGGCCGATGCCACCGCGTTCAGCCTCTGCATGGATAACCGGATGCCCATCATCGTGTTCAACCTGCTCACCGAGGGCAATATCGCCCGGGCGGTGGCCGGTGAGCCCGTCGGGACGTTGGTGCGCACCCCGGAATAGCGTCATAGACGATCGCGCCGTTCCTGTCGGGAGCCCGGCAGACCGGCCGGAATCGCTCTGACGTGCGGGAGCCCGGTAGGCTCCACTAGACGCCTGGATCCACACCCGGCACTCACGAGGGAGATCTTGACATCCGATGATCGACGAAACCCTGCTCGACGCCGAAGAAAAGATGGAGAAGGCCGTAGGCGTCGTCAAGGAGGACCTCACCACGCTGCGCACCGGTCGGGCCACCGCCAGCACATTCGGACGCGTCATGGTCGACTACTACGGATCGCCGACACCGTTGCCGCAGATGGCGACGATCACCACCCCCGAGGCGCGCATGGCGATCATCAAACCGTATGACGCATCGCAGCTGCACGCCGTCGAGAAGGCCATCCGGGACTCGGATCTCGGTGTGAACCCGTCGACCGACGGCATCGTGATCCGCGTCGTGTTCCCGCAGCTCACCGAGGAACGCCGGCGCGAGTTGGGCAAGGTCGCGCGGTCGAAGGGCGAGGACGCCAAGGTCGCCATCCGCAACGTGCGCCGCAAGGCGAAGGAAGAGCTCGACCGGATGAGCAAGGACGGCGAGGTCGGCGAGGACGAGGTCGCGCGCGCGGAGAAGGATCTGCAGGGCCTGACCGACCGCTACACCGGGCACGTCGATGAGCTGGTGAAGAACAAAGAGGCCGAGCTGCTCGAGGTCTGACGGGCCCGGTGGCGAGCAACGTGATGACATCTGGGCCTCCGGCGGGGCAGCCGGACGGTTCCGCCTCCGCCTCGCCGGGGGATGGCGGGGCCTCGCCGGGCGACGGCGCGGCTGGGGATAGCGCCGCCGATGACGGCGCCGCGGCACTGCCGCCCAAGCACACTCCGCGGGCCGGGCGCGACCTGCCCATGGCCATCGCGGTGGGGGTCGGGGTCGGCGCCGTCGCGGTCGCGCTGCTGGCCTTGTGGCGGCCGGGATTCGTCGGCCTCATAGCTGTGGTGATGGCGACCGCCGTGTGGGAGATGCGCGGCACCCTACAGCGCGCTCGAGGCATCGGCGTCGTCTGGGCGCCCCTTGTCGTCGGCGTGGTCGCGACCGTGGTCACCGCCTGGTGGTGGGGGCATGCGGCCCAGGCCATCGGGATCGCGACGACGGCGCTCGCGATCATGTTCTATCGGCTCGCCGGCGGGGCGACGGGCTATCTGGCGGATGTCACGGCGTCTGTGTTCCTGGCCGTGTATCTCGGCGGGTTCGGGTCGTTCGCGACGCTGCTCGTTCATCCCGCGGACGGTTTCGGGCGGATGCTGGTGTTCCTGATAGCGGTGGTGTGCTCCGACACGGGCGGGTACGCGGTCGGTGTGCTCGCCGGCCGGCATCCGATGGCGCCGCGCATCTCGCCGAAGAAGTCCTGGGAGGGGATGGCCGGCTCGATCGTCGCCGCGGCGGCCGGCGGCGCGATCGCCATGCCCCTGCTGCTGCACGGCTTCTGGTGGCAGGGCGCCGTGCTCGGCGTGGTGATGGCGCTCGTCGCCACCGCCGGTGACCTCGCGGAATCGCAGATCAAGCGGGATCTCGGGGTGAAGGATATGGGGTCGCTGGTTCCCGGGCACGGCGGCGTGATGGACCGGTTGGACTCGCTGCTGCCGTGCGCCGTGATCGCCTGGATCCTGTTCGGGGCGTTCCTCCCGGTATGACGGCCGAGCCGCGCTGTCCGCCATGGGCAGTCCGGGGTCGACAGTCAGCCGGCAGGGACCCAGTGGTTGCGGCCGTCAGAACCCAGTTGGCACAGGTAGTTGTTGCCGTCGCTGCCCACGCCCGTCATCGACTGGTTGAGGCATCCGCCGCCCGCCACGACCGCACGCCATGTCAAGGTGCCGGTCGACTGATCGCGTTGGCAGAACAGGGTGGTACCGTCCGAACTCGACGACTCGGCCCCCAACGTGCCGCAGGGCGCGGACGCGGCATTGAATCCGGTCTGTGAGTTGCTCCCGGTGACGGTGCTGGTGACCGTGATGGTGGTCGGCGCGCTTGTCGGTGTGGTGGCAGTGCCGTGCGGAGCGCCGCCGCTGGTGGCGCTGCTGTCGGTGCTGCCACCGTCGGTGACGGGCGACGGGGCCACGCTCGTGACCGGCACTGTTGATGGTGCTGTCGATGGCACGGTCGACGGCGCGACGGGACCGGTGACGCCGTCCGTGCCGGCCGCGCTCGTCGGCGGCGGCGATGTGGTGTCCGGCACAGATCCGACCGAGTCGGTGGTGGACAGGCCCGCATCGGACGTGGCGACTCCCGCCGGTGGTGTCTCCGCACGCTGCACCATTCCGGCGTGAATCACGACCCCGACGAGGACTCCCAAGGTGACCGACAGCACCGCGGCGCCGATAGCCAGCCCCACGCCTCGTGGCATTCCGAACCTCCACCCCCTGTGTCACCGTGTGGCCAGCCTAATATTCCCGAGCCCGTTCGTTCGGAGCCCGAGCGCGGCGGCACGAATCAGGAAGCAGCGACCCCGGTGGCGGGGCTCGCGGCGGTGTCTTCGGCAGTGTCTTCGGGGGTGTTCGTGCCGTCGCCGGCTCCCGCATCGTCGGCGTCACCGCCAGCGGAGCGGCTGCGCGCGGCGGCCTTCCGCTTCCTCCCCTTGGGGGCCCGGCTGGTTTCCGGCGCTGGGTTCTTCGTGGAGTTCTCCACAGCGTTCGCCGACTCCTCTGGCGCGCCGTCGGACGCGTCGCTCGCTGCGTCCTCCGTCACGCGGCCCACAGTCTCCTTCACGGTGTCGTCCACGGTGTCGTTCACGGCGTCGTTCGCAGTGTCGCCCACGGCGTCGTTCGCAGTGTCGTTCCCAGTGTCATCCGCAGTGGTTTCCGCCGTCTCGTCCGCGGTGGTTTCCGCGGTGCCGCCGTCGGAACCGTCATCGGCCGCCGCGGTTTCCGACGGCTCGGACTCCTGCTCCCATCCCGGATCCGCGGGCGACGCCGGGGGTTGCCAGGGTGTTTGCGTCGCCGTCAGCGCGGCCGCGATGGTCGGCATGGTCGTCCCGTCCGGGTGCGCGGGGAAGGCCGCGGCATCGGGGCGCCCCGCCTCGATCGGCAGTGGCTCCAACGCCTTTCGCACCGTCGTCATCATGCCCGACACGTCGGCGAGGCGACCGGTGAGATCCAGGATCTGCTGCTGCACCTCGGAGCGGATCGTCACGAGTCTGCGGACCGCCTCATCGGCCTCCGCCACGCGCTGGTGCGATTCCGAGGCCGCACGGCGCAGGAGATCCTCGGCATGCGCGTTGGCCGATTCGACGACCTTGCGCGCGTGCGTGTTTGCTTGGTCGATGCGGTGCGCCGCGTCGGCGCGCGACGTCTGCTCCGCCTCGACGATCGCCCGGTGGGCCTGGCGGCGCCTGGCCTCGATCGCCAGGTCGTAGTCCTCCTCCTGCTTCGCGCGGTCCGCGGCAGCCGCCGCCGAGAGGTGTTCGGCGCGCTCGCGCGCTTCGGTGAGCGTTGCCTCCGCGTCGGCGTGGGCCTCGGTCACCAGACGCTTTGCCTGCTCGTACGCCGACGTCCGTGTTCGGTCGATGTCGGCGCGTTGCTCGGCGATCTCCGTCTGCGTCCGAGTGATCTCCGCCTCCAGCTCGGCACGCATCGCGGCGACATCGGCCTCGGTGTCCGAGCGCAAGCGGTCGGTATCCGCCGCAGCGGACGCACGGATCCGCTCGGCGTCGGCGTCGGCCTTGGCGCGCGTCTCCGCGCGGTATCGATCGCTGGCCGCGCGGATCTCCGCGGTTTCCTCTTCGCTGATCTGCAGCATGCGCTGCATCCGCGCCGACAGGGACGACATCGTGATCGGTTGCGAGGCCTGTCGATCCAGCTCGGCACGGAGCTCCGCCACGCTCGCGCGCGCCGCGGCCAATTCGTCGTGCGCGTCGGCGAGTTCGGTTGCGAGGTCCGACATCTGCCGCGCAGCGGCCGCACGATCGCCTTCGGCCGCTTGGAGATCACGCCCCAGACGGTCTATGTACTCCGCTACCTCGTCCGGCGCGTAACCCCGACGGACGACACTGAACCGTTCCCGCGCCGCAGCGCTCCCATTGGACGTCATGCGCATACAGTAATGGGCGGCACGACAGCCGCCCAGGTCACGGCGCCTGCACGAGTTCGATCAACACCCCGCCGGCGTCCTTCGGGTGCACAAAGTTGATGACGGAGCCTGCCGTGCCCCGTCGCGGCTCGTCATAGAGCAGGCGCAAACCCTTGGCGCGCAACCGATCCGCCGCGACGCGAACATCCGGGACCCGGACGGCCAGTTGCTGCAGACCGGGGCCACTGCGGTCGAGGAACTTCGCGATGGTGCTGTCCGGGCCGGCCGGGGCGATCAGTTGGATGCGCGCGGCCGCGCCGCTGCGGTCGAAAACGATCATTGCCTCGTCGATCTGCTGATCGGCGTTGTGCTCCCGATGCTCGATGACGCCCGCGAGGACGCCGGTGTAGAAGGCGATCGCGGCATCGAGATCCGGCACGGCGATGCCCACGTGGTCGACGGTGAGCACGTCGATGCCATCGAGCGTGGTGCCGGTGGCAGTCTCTTCTCCCATGCGCTCACCGTATCGGCAACATCCTGCGCTAGCGTTTGGGCCATGGGAAGCACAGTGATTCTGGCCGGGGCACGCACGCCGATCGGGCGGCTGTCCGGCGAACTGGGGGCCGTCAGCGCGACAGATCTCGGCGGCGTCGCCATTCGCGGGGCGCTCCGGCGGGCCGCCGTCGACCCGAGCGAGGTCGACTACGTGATCATGGGGCAGGTGCTGCAGGCCGGCTGCGGCCAGATCACCGCCCGGCAGGCCGCGGTCGCCGGTGGCATCAGCATGTCGGTTCCGGCGCTGACGATCAACAAGGTCTGCCTGTCCGGCCTGGACGCGATCGCGCTGGCCGACCAGTTGATCCGCGCCGGAGAGTTCACGACGGTCGTCGCCGGCGGCATGGAATCGATGACCCAGGCACCGCACCTGCTACCGCACTCTCGCTCCGGCTTCAAATACGGCAATGTGACGATGCTCGACCACATGGCGTACGACGGCCTCTGGGACGCTTTCACCGACGTCGCCATGGGCGAATTGACCGAGGACCACAACCGGGAGCCGCACCTTTCTCGCGCCGAGCAGGATGCTTTCTCGGCACGCTCCCATCAGCGCGCGGCCGCCGCCGCGGCCGGGGGCATCTTCGCGGAGGAGATCGAACCCGTCGAGGTGCCGGGCCGCGGGTCGAGTGTGACGGTGTCGGCCGACGAAGGCATCCGACCGGACACCACGGTGGAGACGCTGGCCAGGCTGTGGCCCGCGTTCCGGCCGGACGGCACGATCACGGCGGGGTCCGCCTCGCAAATCTCCGACGGGGCGTGCGCCGTCGTCGTGATGGACAAGGCGGAAGCCGAGCGACGCGGGCTGGCCTACCTGGCCGAGATCGGTGCCCACGGTGTGGTGGCCGGACCGGACTCGTCGCTGCAGCTGCAACCGGCGAACGCGATCCGGGCCGCGTGCAAGAAGGCCGGGTTGAGCCCGACCGATCTCGACCTCTATGAGATCAACGAGGCGTTCGCGGCTGTCGGGATCACGTCGGCCCGCGACCTCGGCATCAGCGAAGACATCCTCAACGTGAACGGCGGGGCCATTGCGCTCGGGCACCCGATCGGCATGTCCGGGGCGCGCATGGTGCTGCACCTCGCGCTGGAACTTCGTCGCCGCGGCGGCGGCACCGGCGTCGCCGCACTGTGCGGCGGCGGCGGGCAGGGAGACGCGTTGATCGTGACCGTGCCGTCCGCCTCCTGATCGCGGTGTCCGACGCCGCCGCTGAAAGGATCGCTGCGGCCGACGGCGGCTCCGTCCGGGCCGTGGCACGGCTGCTGACGATCGTGGAGAACGGCGGTCCGGATGCCGCGCTCGTCGCGCGGGCGCTCACCGGACGGCCGCGCAACGCCCACATCATCGGCATCACCGGCGCGCCCGGCGCCGGCAAGTCGACCCTGACCGGCGCTCTGCTGCGCCACCTGCGAACGAGCGACGACGGGCGGCCCGCCCGCACCGTGGCCGTGCTCGCCGTCGACCCGTCCAGCCCGCTGACCGGCGGTGCACTGCTCGGCGATCGCGTCCGCATGGCCGACCACGCGACCGACAAAGGCGTCTTCATCCGGTCGCTGTCGTCCCGCGGGAACCTGGGCGGGCTGTCCGCCGGAACGCCGGCCGCCGTCGACCTGATGTCGGCGCTCGGATATGACGTCGTGATCATCGAGACGGTCGGCGTGGGGCAGAGCGAGGTCGACGTGATGAACCAGGCGGACACTGTCGCGGTCGTACTCGCGCCCGGCATGGGCGACGCCGTTCAGGCGGCCAAGGCCGGGATCATGGAGATCGCGGACATCCTCGTCGTGAACAAGGCCGATCATGAGGGCGCGCGGACCACCGCTCGTGAACTCCGGTCCGTGGTTGCCCTCGGGCGGGGGTCCGCCACCGGGGCCGTGCAGCGTGAGCCCGGCTGGGAGATCCCCGTCCTGTCGACGATCGCCGAGCGCGGCACCGGGGTCCCGGAACTCGCCGACGCGTTCGCTCGGCACCGCTCCTATCTGCGATCGTCCGGTGAGCTGGTGGACCGGCAGATGTGCCGCGCCGGCGCCGCGGTGCGATCGGTCGTCATGGAACGGCTCCGCGGAGCCCTGGCCGAACCAGCGGGGCGGACCGAACTGGAACGGGCCGCGAACAGCGTCATACACGGTGACCTCGATGCCCACCGCGCGGCCGACGCCGTCCTGGACTGGCTCCGTCGCTAGTCGAAATCGCCGGCGGCGCGGCGCACGTTCGTGAGTAGCGCGCCCAGCGCGTCGGCGTCCGCCTCGGACAGGCCGACCAGGCCGAAATCGGCGTTCATGACGGCGTCCGTAGCCGGGCCGAGCCGACCCTTGCCTGCCTCGGTGATCTCCACCAGCGTGGTGCGGCGATCCGAGGGATGCCGCAGCCGGCGTACCAGCCCGTCGGCCTCCAACCGGTCGACGATGTTGGTGATCGAGGTCGGGTGCAACTGCAGGCGCTCGCCCATCATGCGCATCGGCAGCGAGCCGCGTTGCGAGAACGAGAGCAGCACGAGCGCCTCGTAGCGGGCGAAGGTCAGGCCGTGCGGGCGGAGCGCTTCGTCCACCGACGCCTGCAGGATCTGCTGGACACGCATGATGTTCGTCACCGCGCTCATCGCCCAGTTGGGGCCGATCCGCTGCCGCCACGTCTCGGCGGCCTTGGCGATCGGGTCGAACGGGAGCCGCCACGTGGTGACGTTCATGGTCATTGCTCGACGGTAGCAAGGGTGCCGGACCGCGAAAGTAGTGGGAGGTGCGCGGCTCGGCGAAGTAATGGGAGGTCCAATAGTCGGATATCATAATAATCACGCTGATCACGTTCGATGGTCACGATGCGGCGCGCGCCGGCGATCCCGGCTCCCGTGCCCGAGGAGGCGGACTGCCATGACGATCGACACCTCGCACGCGGAGCCGGGCGCAGAGCCCAGCGCGAACCCGGTGGCCGACCGCGCCACCGATGCCGACACGATCGAGGCGGGGCGTCGCCGCTGGCAACAGCGATACGACGCCGACGAGGCCGCGGGGCGGGTGCGCGACGCGGACTTCACCACGTTGTCCGGTCTGGAGGTGGACCCGGTCTACGGCCCGCCGCCCGGTGACGCCGTGACCGGATTCGACCGAATCGGCTGGCCGGGGGAGTACCCGTTCACCCGCGGACTGCACGCCACCGGATATCGCGGGAAGCCGTGGACCATCCGGCAGTTCGCCGGCTTCGGCAACGCGGTGGACACGAACAAGCGGTACAAGATGATCCTCGCCGAGGGCGGCAACGGGCTGTCCGTGGCGTTCGACATGCCGACGCTGATGGGACGCGACTCGGACGATGCGCGCTCGCTCGGCGAGGTCGGGCACTGCGGGGTGGCCATCGACTCGGCGGCCGATATGGAGGTGCTGTTCGACGGCATCGATCTGGCCGGCGTCACGACGTCCATGACGATCTCCGGCCCGGCGGTCCCGGTGTTCTGCATGTACCTGGTGGCGGCCGAGCGGCAGGGGGCCACCATCGACCACCTCAACGGGACGCTGCAGACGGACATCTTCAAGGAGTACATCGCCCAGAAGGAGTGGCTGTTCGCGCCGGAACCGCACCTTCGCCTGATCGGTGACCTGATGGAGTACTGCACGGCGAATATCCCGGCATACAAACCGTTGTCGGTGTCCGGGTACCACATCCGCGAGGCCGGATCCACCGCCGCGCAGGAGCTCGCGTACACGCTCGCCGACGGCTTCGGCTACGTGGAGCTGGGCCTCTCGCGGGGGATGGACGTGAATGCGTTCGCGCCCGGGTTGTCGTTCTTCTTCGATTCGCACATCGACTTCTTCGAGGAGATCGCGAAGTTCCGTGCGGCGCGGCGCATCTGGGCCCGCTGGATGCGAGATGTCTACGGGGCCACCAGCCCTCGTGCGCAGTGGCTGAAGTTTCACACCCAGACGGCCGGCGTGTCGCTCACCGCGCAGCAGCCCGAGAACAACATCGTGCGCACGGCTCTGGAGGCGTTGGCGGCGGTGCTGGGCGGCACCAACTCGCTGCACACCAACGCGCTCGACGAGGTGCTGGCGCTGCCGACGGACAAGAGTGCCCAGATCGCCCTGCGCACCCAGCAGGTGATCATGGAGGAGACCGGCGTCGTCAACGTGGCCGATCCGCTCGGTGGCAGTTGGTATGTCGAAGCGCTGACCGATCGCATGGAGGCCGAGGCCGAGAAGATCTTCGACCGGATCAAGGCCTTCGCGCGCGAGGCGCATCCGTCCGGCGACCACCCGATCGGCGAGATGACGTCGGGCATCCTGCGCGGGATCGAGAACGGGTATTTCACCGGGGAGAGCGCGGACGCGGCGTTCGCCTACGCGGTCGCCCTCGACCGGGGCACGAAGAAGATGGTCGGTGTGAACACGCTGACCGGCGGCGTCGGCGACGACCTGGCCATCCTGCGCATTTCGGACGAGGTGGAGAAGGAGCAGAACGCGGAGCTGGCGAAGCGGCGTTCCGGACGCGATAACGCCCAGGTGGCAAGGCTTCTCGCGGAGATGACGAGCGTTGCGCAGGGCAGCGGGAACCTCGTGCCGCCGATGTTGGAGGCCGTCCGGGCCGAGGCCACGCTCGGCGAGATCTGCGGTGCGCTGCGCGAGGTGTGGGGCAGCTACACGGAGCCTGCCCGCATCTGACGCGACGGTTGTCCACAGGGCGATCGCCGGCGCCGCGACTGTCGGCGCCCCGTTCTACGCTTGCCGGACACGACGCGGCGATCGATACCGGAGGCGACCATGACGGAGTCCGCAACTCAGGCACCATCCCCCGAGCATTCCCGCGCGGGCGGCGCATCGCCGTGGCACCTCGGCATACTGGTCGGCTTCGACCTGGAGACCACGGGTACCGACCCGATGACGGCGCGTACGGTGACTGCGGCGGTCGTGTACGTACGGTCCGACGGCACCGTCGATCCGCGGTCGCAGCGGTGGCTCGTCGATCCCGGTGTGCCGATACCGGATCAGGCGACCGCGGTGCACGGCATCACGACCGAACACGCGCGGGCGCACGGTGTCCCAGTGGACGTGGCGGTCGGCGAGATCGCATCCGCGCTGCAGCGCGCCTGGCAGGCAGGCCTGCCGATCGTGGTGTTCAACGCCGCGTACGACCTGACGCTGCTCGAAGCATCCCTCGCGCGGCACGGTTTGCCGGGCCTGGCGAGTCGGGACGGATGGGCGAGCGCGGCCATCATCGACCCGTTGGTCATCGACCGTGCCGTGGACCGGTATCGCCGCGGCAAGCGCACCCTCCAGGTTGCGGCCGAGCACTACCGCGTCGCGGCGACCGACGCGCATTCCGCCGACGGCGACGCCATCGCCGCCTGCCTGGTGGCACGCTCCATCGCGAGCGCCTACCCGGAGGTGGGCAACGCGCCGGTCGACGCGCTGCATCGGCAACAGGCCGAGTGGTCGCGTGTGTGGGCGACGCATTTCCAGGCGTATGTGCGGTCGCGCGGCGATGCCTCGGCCGTGATCGACGGAACGTGGCCCCTGCGGTTGAAGTGACACTGCGGCTGGGGTGACACTGCGGTTGAGGTGACTGCCATTGAGGTAGCGGTGTCGTTGAAGTGACTGTGGGCACTGTAGGCCCGGTGAGGCCGGGACCGGCGCCATGGGAAAATGGGGTCATGTCTGACCCACGTAGCCAGGCGGCGCAGGCTGCCCTATCGGCAGCGTTCTCCCGGGCCGTCGACCTGTCGTCACTCAGCCGCCGGCCTGCTTCGCCCGGGGGCGCGGCGGGTGCCGGCCCGTCGGCGGCGTCCGCCGGCGCATCCGTGTCGGTGGAGGGCGAGCGGCCGAACGTGGTTGACGTGACCGACGCGTCCTTCGAGGCCGTGCTGGCGCAGTCCACGCGGGTCCCGGTGGTCGTCGACCTGTGGGCGAGCTGGTGCGGGCCGTGCAAGCAGCTCTCGCCGGTGCTGGAAAAACTCGCCGCCGAGGGCCACGGGGCGTGGATCCTCGCGAAGGTCGACGTGGATGCCAACCCCGGTATCTCCCAGGCGTTCCAGGTGCAGTCGATCCCCACTGTGGTGGCGATCGCCGGTGGCCGGCCGGTGGCGGCCTTCTCCGGGGCGCAGCCGGAACCGCAGGTCCGCGCGTGGATCACCTCGCTCCTCGACCAGCTGCGCGATGCGTTGCCCGGCATCAGGGAGGCCGAGGCGGCTGCGCCGCCGCCCGAACCGGAGCCGGAGGATCCGCGCATGGTCGCGGCCGCCGACGCAAACGACCGAGGGGACTACGAGGCTGCTGCCGAGATCTACCGCGGTGTCCTCGCCGAAGAGCCCGGGCACGCGGAGGCCGCATCGGGCCTGGCCTGGTCGGAGCTCTTCGCCCGCGCCGCGCAGGCACCGGACGACGCCGTCGCGCTCAGTGACGCTGCTCCGGCCGACGTGTCCGCCGCGATCGCTGCGGCGGACACGGAGGTCTCCCAGGGTGCAGCCGCTACCGCCTTCGCCCGCCTCGTCACGGCGATACGGCTCACCGCCGACGACGAGCGAACGCGCGCGAAGGAGCATCTGCTGCTGCTGTTCGAGCTGTTCGCGGCTGATGATCCGGACGTGATGAAGGCGCGCAGGGCGCTCGCCGCGGCCCTGTACTGACGCTTCAACACTGACGCTTCAACGCTGCGCTGGCGGCGGCACCGATCAGCCGCCGGGCGAGCAGGGCGCTCGGCCGGACGTCATCCGCAGGCAGATCGGCCGCCGTGGAAACCGTCCGCGTAGGCGGCTAGGTCGGCGAAGGTGACGTGCGGCTGGGCACGCACCGCCGCGAGTCCTTCGTCCGCATCCCCGGGCCAGGATCCGAGCGAGCCGGGCTGGGCATGGCCGAAGACCGATGCCACCCATGCACCGGCGAAACATGCAGTCTCCGTGGACGTTCGGGAACGCTGGCGCCCGATGGTCAGCGCCAGCACGGTCGCTTGTGCGAACTGGCCGTGAGCTGCCGTCACGTCGAGCAGGCCGCTCGCCGTCGCCTCGCGCACGTCGGCGTCGAACGCGCCGTCCGGTGTCGCGGCGTCGGCAGGCGCCGCGAACTCCCACACCGACTTCTCGGCAGCCGCGAGCAGCGCGCGGCGGCTGGTGAACCGTGGCGTCGATCCCGAGGTGCTGCCGCTGGCGACCTCGCCCAGCGTGGCGTGCATCGTGTCCGTCGTCATGGCCCGGCACGCGGTAGCCCCGCCCCGATATCCGCGCAGCACCCAGCTGAGCCGGTCGAGGGCGAGCCCGTGCGCGGTCGGATCCGAGGGCGACACCGTCGCCGGGTCGGAGAAGTCGAGCAGCGGACCGACCGCGTCGACCAGGGCGTCCTCGCCGAGATGCACGTGTGCGGCATGGCCCTTGATCACCCATGCCAGAAACGCCCCCGCGTCGCAGTCGGCACGGGCCTCTCCGAGCAACGAACCGTGTGAATCTGTCGAGCCGTCGGACGGACTCGCGGTCGAGCCTCCTGTGGAACCGCCGGCTGTGCCCGCCATCTCGGCCTGGGCGGCGTGGCCGAACTCGTGCGCGAAGGTGGTGACCAGCCCGCCGATCCCGTACCGGTGCAGTAGGACCGGAACCAATGTCGATGCGTCGTAGACGATTCCGTCATCGGAGGGACAGTAGAAGGCGTTGCCCACGATTTGTGACGGGCTTGAGACGCATGGCGCACTGCCGGTCCCGGCGGTCGAGTCCATGGCGGTGAGGCCGCCCGCGAGCGGCACGAACGGTCGCCCGGTGAGGCCCGGCATCTCGTCGGACCAGAACGTTGTGAGGTCGGTGATCGTCGCCATGATCAGGTGTTCTTCGGCGGCAGCGTGCGGCCCCGACCCGGACGACGGAACCCGCCGGATGGGCATGGCGCCGCCGCTCACGTCGATATAGTCGGCCGCCTGCGCCGTGCCGCGTACCGCGCCGAATCCGCCGTCGCGTAGCACCGCGATCGCGACCACCGCTCCGGCCGCGATCATCGCGATCCCCAGGGTGACGACGACAACGAGGCCGATGGTCCGGGTCGCCCGCCGCTCCCGCACGTGCCGATCCGCGGGGGCGGCTATTTCGTGTCGTCCGGGACCAGCCATATCGCTCCCAGTGGTGGGACAACGAGCTGGGCCGACGCCGGCTGCCCGTGCATCGACGCGCCCACGGCGCGAACGTGGCCGAGGTTGCCCAGGCCCGACCCACTGTAGATTTCCGCGTCGGTGTTGAGCACCTCCCGCCACAGGCCGTCACGGGGCAGGCCCACCTGGTACCGGTGGTGCGGTACCGCCGAGAAGTTCGCGATGCAGACGAGCGGCGATCCCTCCGGATCCCAGCGGATGAATGCGTACACGTTCCCGGCGGAGTCGTTCGCATCGATCCAGGAGAAGCCCTCCGGGGTGAAGTCCTGCGTGTACAGCGGCGGGTGCGTCCGGTACAGCCGGTTGAGATCGCCGACCAGCCGGCGGATCCCGGCGTGGAACGGCTCCTCGGCCACCTGCCACGGAAGTTCGGCCGCCTCGTTCCACTCCCAGGGGTTGCCGAACTCGCCGCCCATGAAAAGCAGTTGCTTGCCCGGATGCGCCCACTGGTACGCGAAGTAAGCCCGCAGGGTCGCGGCCTTCCGCCAGTCGTCGCCGGGGACCCGGCCCCACAGCGACCCCTTGCCGTACACCACTTCGTCATGGGACAGCGGCAGCACGAACTGTTCGGAATAGGCGTACATCATGGCGAACGTCATGTCGTGGTGATGCCAGGAGCGGTGCACCGGGTCGCGGCCGATGTAGGAGAGCGTGTCGTGCATCCAGCCCATGTTCCATTTGAGGCCGAACCCGAGGCCGCCGAGGTGCGTGGGGCGGGTGACGCCGGACCACGACGTCGACTCCTCCGCGATCATCACCACGCCCGGCAGGACCTTGCCGACCGTGGCCGTCGTCTCCTGCAGGAACGACACCGCGTCGAGGTTCTCGTTGCCCCCGTACTGGTTCGGCACCCACTCGCCCGGTTTGCGTGAATAGTCCAGGTACAGCATGGAGGCCACCGCGTCCACGCGGAGACCATCGAGATGGAACTCTTCGAGCCAGTAGAGGGCGTTGGCCACCAGGAAGTTGCGGACCTCCCGCCGGCCGAAGTCGAAGACGAGCGTGCCCCAGTCCGGTTGCGCGCCCCGCCGCGGGTCCGGGTGTTCGTAGAGCGGTGTGCCGTCGAACCTGGCGAGTGCCCACTCGTCGCGCGGGAAGTGCGCCGGCACCCAGTCCAGGATGACGCCGTATCCGTGGCGGTGCAGCGTGTCCACCAGGTACCGGAAGTCGTCGGGGGACCCGAGCCGCGGATCGACCGCGTAGTACGCCGTCACCTGGTAGCCCCAGGAGCCGCCGAACGGATGCCCGGCCAGCGGCAGGAACTCCACGTGGGTGAAGCCGGTCGAGTCGAGGTAGTCCACGAGCGCGTGCGCCAGGTCCCGGTAGCCGAGCCCGGACCGCCAGGAACCGGCGTGCACCTCGTAGATCGACATCGGCCGATCGGCCCAGCCGCGCGCGGCGCGCTCGGCCGTCCAGTCCTGGTCCGTCCAGACGTGTCCGGATTCGTACACCATCGAGGCGGTGGCCGGCGGCAGCTCCGACGTGAACGCGACCGGGTCCGCCTTGTCCCGCCAGACACCGTCGCGGCCGAGAACCTGGTACTTGTACCGGGTCCCGGTCCCGATGCCCGGCACGAAGAGCTCCCACACCCCCGAGGAGCCCATCATCCGCATGGGGGTCCCGGCGCCGGACCAGTAGTCGAAGTCGCCGGTCAGGCGCACGCCGCGAGCATTCGGCGCCCATACGGCGAACGACGTCCCGGTCACCTCGCCGCCCGGCGTCGGATAGCTGCGTACGTGCGACCCGAGCACCTGCCACAGTTTCTCGTGACGACCCTCGCGGATGAGGTGCTGGTCGACCTCGCCGACCGTCGGCAGCCATCGGTAGGGGTCGTCCACCTCGTAGACGGCGTCCGGGCCGTAGTCGACGCGCAGCCGGTAATCGCCGACCTCGCCCGGAACGATAGCGGCGAAGATGCCGCCGTGGACGTGGTCCATGGGGACCTCTCGCCCGCCGGTCAGCAGTGTCACCGCCTTCGCATGGTGCCGGAGCGTGCGTACGACGGTCGTCCCGTCGCCCTGTGCGTGGCAGCCGAGGATCGCGTGCGGGTCTCTCGTATCCCCGCCGATCACCTTCTCGTAGTCCGCGATGCTCGGCTGCCGAACCGCGTCATCACCGGCGTGCGGCTCGGCGTCGGTGGTGCTGCGGCCTGCGGCGGTAGCGCTCCGGTCGGCGGCGGTGGAGGCGCTGCGGCCCGCGTCGGTACCGCTGCGGCCCGCGTCCGAGGGGCCGTTCGGCGGGATGGGCATGATGGTCGCTCCGTTCGATCGGCACGGCATTCGGCGTCGGATGGGGTGGCAGGGTCAGCCGGGCTCGGTCAACTCCCGGATCGCCGCGAGCGGAATCTGCTCCCATCCCGGGCGGTGTCGGTGCTCATAGGCGACCTCGTACACCGCCTTGTCCAACTCGAACGCGATGGACAGGGCCGGGCAGTCACGTGGATCGTGCCCGCTCGACGCCGCGTACCCGTCGAGGAACGCTTCCCGGTTGCGGGCGACCCATTCGCCCGCGCGGTAGCTGCGTTGGCTGTCGAGCGGCCCGGCGGCCAGCATCTGGAACGCGGCGTAGTGGAAGGACCGCATCATCCCGGCGACGTCCCGCAGCCGCGAGTGGTGCTGCCGGCGTTCGGCAAGGGGCCGCGACGGCTCGCCCTCGAAGTCCAGCACGACCCAGCCGTCGACCGTCCGCAGCACCTGGCCGAGGTGCAGGTCGCCGTGGATTCGCTGGATCTCCAGCGGCTCTCCGGCGGCGGCCGGCTCGAGGCGGCCGTAGGTCTCGCGAACCCGGCTCATCACCGGTTCCAGCGCCGGCACGGACGCGCCGAGCCGCTCGGCGCGCGCGGCGAGTCGGCCGAACAGGGCCGCCCGATCGTCCGCGGTGCCCATCCGGACCCCGAACGCCTCGGCCAGGTCGTCGTGGACCTGCGCCACGGCGCGACCCAAGCGGTTGGCCTCGCCGGCGAAGTCGCCACCCACCTCGTCGGCGTGCAGATCGCCCTCCGCGAGCAGGTCACGGACACTGGTCGTGGCCATCGCCCAGCCGTCCGCGCTATTCGGCAGGAAGCGCGTGGCGAGCGCGAGAGTGCTGGCGTGCGTGCCCATCTCGAACCGGATCTCGCCGACGAGGGTCGGGATATAGGCGCAATGCGACAGCGCCGCCAGCACCTCCGCGTCCGGGTTGGTCCCTTCGGCGACCCGGCGGAAGAACTTCATAATGATCTGATCGCCGTACACCACCGACGTGTTCGACTGCTCTGCCGTGAGCACGCGGCCGGGGAGGTCGACGTCGATGACGGCGTCCGGGCTGTGCCGTGCCGTCACCGCCCCGGCCCGCGTGTCCTCGGCCAAAGCACGCAGCAACAGCCCGGTGACGTCGCGATCGTGCAGCGCGTCGTAGCAGATCTCGTTGCCGACAGTGCCGATGATGGCGTGCTGCACATGCGGTGGGACGTCCGAGCGCCAGCCGATGAGCACCTGGTACATCATGTCCGGCGGCTCCGATTCCGCGTGCAGCAGCAGCAGGTCCACGCCGAGCTCCGCGGTTTCGAACACGGGCTCACGCCGGAACAGCGTCATACCCGCCGCGGCCTGTGCCTGGCCCGGGAACCACCGCTGCGCGGGCAACCAAGCGATCAGCTGGGCCATGAGCGCCGCATCGTCCCCGCGCGATCCGGCGCCGTCGTGCGACACGGGTTCGGTGGGGGACGCGTTGTGGTGGGCACTCATTCGGCCGGGGCACCTCCGGAGACGTCAATCAATCTGAACCAATAGAAACCGTGCCCGGGTAGCGTCAGCAGGTAGGGCAGTTCGCCGATCCGCGGGAACGCGTTGCCGCCCGTCAGCTCGACCGGCGTCAGGCCCTCGAACGGTCGCAGGTCCAGCTCCACGGCCTGCGGAAACCGCGACAGGTTGTTCACGCACAGCACGATGCTCGGTGCCGCCGTGTGCTGCCCCGCCGCGTAGGTTCCGGTTGCCGCGCTCCTCGTGTCACCTGCCGAGTCCTCGTCACCTCCCGAAGAGACTCGCAAGAATGACAATACCGACGGATTCGAGCCGCCGAGGTCGGTCAAGGAGCCGAGAGCGAACGCCGGGTGCTCGCGCCGCACCTGCAACATGCGTCTGGTCCAGGTGAGCAGGGACGCGGCCTGGTCGATCTGGGACTCGACGTTGACGGCCTGATATCCGTAGACGGGATCCATGATCACGGGCAGATAGAGGCGCGCCGGGTCGACCCGGGAGAACCCCGCGTTGCGGTCCGGCGACCATTGCATCGGTGTGCGCACGGCGTCGCGATCGCCGAGGTAGATGTTGTCGCCCATGCCGATCTCGTCGCCGTAGTACAGCACCGGCGATCCGGGCAGCGAGAGCAGTAGCGCCGTGAAGAGCTCCTGCCGGTCGCGATCGCCTTCCAGCAGGGGCGCGAGGCGGCGGCGGATGCCGATATTGGCCTTCATCCGCGGGTCCTTCGCGTATTCGGCCCACATGTAGTCGCGGTCCTCGTCGGAGACCATCTCCAGGGTGAGCTCGTCGTGATTGCGCAGGAAGATGCCCCATTGGCCGGTCTCCGGGATCGCCGGCGTCTGCGCAAGGATCTCGGAGATCGGGAAGCGGGACTCGCGGCGGGCCGCCATGAAGATGCGCGGCATGAGCGGGAAGTGGAAGCACATGTGGCATTCGTCGCCGCCGACGGCCGGATCGCCGAAGTACTCGACGACGTCGGCCGGCCACTGGTTCGCCTCGGCGAGCATGACGGCGTGCGGGTATTCGGCGTCCACCACCGCCCGGCACCGCTTGAGGAAGGCGTGCGTCTCGGTGAGGTTTTCGCCGTTGGTGCCGTCGCGCTCGTACAGGTAGGGGACCGCGTCGAGGCGGAATCCGTCGATGCCGAGATCCAGCCAGAACCGCATCACGTCGATCATCGCGTCGCCGACGGCCGGATTGTCGTAGTTGAGGTCCGGCTGGTGGGAGAAGAAGCGGTGCCAGAAGTACTGGCCGCGCACCGGGTCGAATGTCCAGTTGCTCGGCTCGGTATCGACGAAGATGACGCGCGCCTCCGGGTAGCCGGTCGCGTCGTCCGCCCACACGTAGAAGTCGCCGAAGGGACCGTCGGGGTCGCTGCGGGAGGCCTGGAACCACGGGTGTTGGTCGGAGGTGTGGTTCATGACGAGGTCCGTGATCACGCGGATCCCGCGCGCGTGCGCCTGGTCGAGGAGGTCCACGAAGTCGGCCACCGTGCCGAATTCCGGGAGCACGGTCCGGAAATCGGCGATGTCGTATCCGCCGTCGCGCAGCGGCGACTGGTAGAACGGCGGCAGCCAGAGGCAGTCCACGCCGAGCCACGACAGGTAGTCGAGTTTGTCGGCGAGCCCGCGTAGATCGCCGGTGCCGTCGTTGTTCGAGTCGGCGAAGGCGCGGACCAGCACCTCGTAGAACACGGCCCGCTTGTACCAGCCCGGATCGGGCGGCATGGGGTGGGCGCGGCGGATCTCCGGGGCCACTGAGCTCCCTGCCATGTTCCCTGTTGCGCTCCCTGGTGCGGTCATCGTGGGCTGCGCTCCTGGCGGGTGACGGCGGGACCTGACACGTCGATCATCCCGGGAGCTGCACGTGCAGGATATGGGCGCTGCGCACCGCGGGCTCGAGGCGGATCGTGGTGTGCCGGGTGAAGCGGTAGCCCTCGCCGGAGAGCAGGTCGACGACGTCGAAATCGTCATTCCAGCCGAGGCCCAGTGCCGGCATGGTGAGGTCGGTGTGGCCCCAATGTTCGCCCCGCGAATCGAGGGCCACTACGAAGAGCAGTGTGTCGCCGGTGGTCTCGTCCCGCCGCGAATAGCACAGCAGGTTGTCGTTGTCGATATCGTGGAAGTGCAGGCCGCGCATGTGGTGCAGCGCGCTGTGGTTCTTCCGGATGGTGTTGAGCTGCGCGATCAGCGGCTCCAGCGACTGGCCCTGCTCCACGGGTGTGACGAAATCCCGCGGCCGGAGCTGGTACTTCTCCGAGTTCAGGTACTCCTCGCTGTCGGTGCGCACCGGCTCGTCTTCGAACAGCTCGAAGCCCGAGTAGACGCCCCAAGCCGGCGAGAGGGTCGCGGCGAGCACGGCCCGGATCGCGAACATGGGTCGACCGCCGTACGCGAGTGACGCGTGCAGGATGTCGGGCGTGTTCACGAAGAAGTTGGGCCGCATGTAGTACGAGGCCGCGGCTAGTTCGGTCGCATAATCGGTCAGCTCCGCCTTGCTGGTCCGCCAGGTGAAGTAGGTGTACGACTGGGCGAAGCCCACCTTGGCGAGCGTGTGCATCATCGCGGGGCGGGTGAACGCCTCGGCCAGGAACACCACCTCGGGGTGTGTCCGGTGTACCTCGGCGATGAGCCATTGCCAGAAGTTGACCGGTTTGGTGTGCGGATTGTCGACGCGGAAGACGGTCACGCCGTGGCCGATCCAGAACTCCACGATCCGCAGCACCTCGCGATACAGCCCCTGCGGGTCGTTGTCGAAGTTCAGCGGATAGATGTCCTGGTACTTCTTCGGCGGGTTCTCCGCGTACGCGATCGAGCCGTCCGGCCTGGTGGTGAACCACTCCGGGTGCTCGGTGACCCACGGATGGTCGGGCGCGCACTGCAGGGCGAGATCGAGCGCGACGGTTAGGCCGAGCTCCTCGGCGCGACCTACGAACGCGTCGAAGTCCGCAAGGGTTCCGAGCGCGGGATGAACAGCGTCATGGCCGCCGAGACGCGACCCGATGGCCCAGGGCGAGCCGACATCGCCGGGCTGCGCCGTTACCGCGTTGTTGCGGCCCTTGCGGCCGATCTCACCGATCGGGTGGATGGGTGGCAGGTACACCACGTCGAACCCCATCCGGGCGATCCGCGGCAACTCGTCGGCGGCGTCGGCGAACGTGCCGTGCCGCACCGGGGTGCCGTCGGAGGCGATCTGTGCGCCGGCCGATCGTGGGAAGAACTCGTACCATGCGCCGAACTCGGCGAGCGGCCGGTCGACCCAGATCTCGTACCGGTCCGATCGCGTGACGAGTTCGCGCACCGGATCTGCGGCCAGAACGGGCCAGAGATCGGCGGCCAGTGCCGAGCCGATGCGCTGGGCGAGCGGCAGCGTCGCATCGCGCAACGCGGCCGCGGCGGCGCGAATGACGTCCCGGTGCGCGTGGCCGGGCCGGCGGGCGATACGTTCCAGCAGTGCCGCGCCCGTTGCCAGGTCGTTCGTCATCTCGGCCGCGTCCTGCCCCGCAGCGACCTTTGCTTCGACGGCGTGTCGCCAGCTGGACAGCGGATCGCTCCACGCCTCGATCTGCAGCGTCCACGCCCCGATCCGGTCGGGGCTCACCTGGGCCCGGAACTGATCCGTTCCGGGCGCCCCGGGCAGCATCCGGAGCAGCGGACGGGCCGGTTCGCGGCGCCCGCCGGCGCTTGGCCCGGCCGGTCGGAAGAGCACATTCGCGCCGACAGCGTCATGTCCTTCGCGGAACACAGTGGCACCGATGTCGATCGTCGCGCCGACGGTCGAATGGGCTGGGAAGCGGCCGCAATCAACGGTGGGCGTCACTGCGGTGATGGGGATTCGTCCGATCACGTGCCCAACGTACCGGGGTCGCCGCTACCCCGCGCACCGGTGGCGACCTGCCGGATCGGTGAGTCGAAGGAACGTGTTGGCGTGACATGCCGGGGCAGTGGCGTCCGCGGGTGCCGTCGGCGCGGTAGCGTCTGTCACGGTCGGCGCGCCGGGGAGACCCCTGCCGGCGGCCGCTGTGTTCGATCTCGATGTGCAAGGTGGAGTGACGTGAAGGCCTATCGATCGTTGACGGTGCGTCCGCAGGCACCCGATGCGCTCGCCCCGCTGGAGCGGTTGATTCGTAATTTGCGGTGGACGTGGCACTCGCCCACGCGTGACCTGTTCGAAGAAATTGACCCTGCGGTGTGGCGGCAGGTCGGCGGGGATCCGCTCAAGCTCCTCAGCGCGGTTCCCGTCGGGCGGTTGGAGGCGTTGGCCGCGAACCAGGCTTTCCTCGATCACATGCACGGGTTGGACCGAGATTTGGACGAGTATCTGCGGCACGACGGCTGGTACCAGGCGCGCGAGGCGTCTCTCGCGGCCGCGGCCGAGGGCGATGGCCGCGCAGCGGCCGGCCCGAACGCGGTGGCGTATTTCTCCATGGAGTTCGGCATCTCCGACGTGCTGCCGAACTTCTCCGGCGGCCTCGGTGTGCTGGCCGGCGACCACCTGAAGTCGGCCTCGGATCTCGGCGTGCCGCTGGTTGCGGTCGGGCTGTTCTACCGATTCGGATATTTCTCGCAGACGCTGTCGCGTGACGGCTGGCAGCAGGAGAACTACTCGGCGCACGACCCGCATTCCCTGATCATGGAGCCGGCACTCGATGCGGCCGGCGCCCCGCTGACCGTCGCCGTGGACATGCCGAATTCGCAGACACTGCACGCCAGGGTGTGGCTCGTCCGGGTCGGACGGGTACCCCTGCTGCTGCTCGATGCCGACGTCGAGGCGAACGACGATGCGCAGCGGCAGTCGACCGACCGTCTCTACGGCGGCGACCAGGACCATCGGATCCGCCAGGAGATCCTGCTCGGTGTCGGTGGCGCGCGCGCCGTGCGCGCCTACTGCGCCGCGAGCGGATTCCCGGCCCCCGAGGTGTTCCACATGAACGAGGGGCATGCCGGGTTCTCCGGCCTGGAGCGCATGAGCGCACTGGTGTCGCAGCAGGGGCTCTCGGTCGATGCCGCGCTGGCCACGGTGCGCGCCGGCACGGTGTTCACCACGCACACGCCGGTACCGGCCGGCATCGACCGGTTCCCGGTGGACCTCGTCCGCCACTATCTCAATGCCGATGCCGCGGGCATGTCCCGCCTGCTGCCGGGGATTCCCGCCGAGACCATCATCGGGCTCGGCGCGGAGAACGATCACAGCCGGTTCAACATGGCGCATCTAGGCCTACGGATCGCGCAGCGGGCCAACGGCGTCGCGAAACTGCACGGGGCGGTCTCGCGCGCGATGTTCGCGGGTCTGTACCCCGGCTTCGACGTCGACGAGGTCCCGATCGGCTCGGTGACCAACGGCGTGCACCTGGCGACTTGGCAGGACCCCTCGATGCGGCCGATCGCGGTCGGTCTCGCCGGCGGCGCGGATCTGGACGTGTCGGAGTCGTGGCCCAATGCCGACGGCGTCGACCCGGCTCAGCTGTGGCGGCAACGCAGCCGGCTGCGGTCGCGCCTGGTCGACATGGCCCGGTCCGCGGTGCGCCGGTCCTGGCTCGATCGTGGACGCACTCTCGCCGAGCTCGGCTGGACCGAATCGATCCTGGACCCGAACGTGCTGACGATCGGGTTCGCGCGCCGCGTCTCGACCTACAAGCGGCTCACCTTGATGCTGCAGGACCCCGAACGGTTCAAGGAGATCCTGCTGGACCCGGACCGCCCCGTGCAGATCGTCATCGCCGGCAAGGCGCATCCCGCCGACGACGGCGGCAAGCGGCTGATGCAACAGATGGTCGCCTTCGCGGATGACCCCGAGGTGCGGCATCGCGTCGCGTATCTGCCGAACTACTCGATGTCCATGGCTGCCGTCCTCTGTGCCGGCGCCGACGTGTGGCTGAACAATCCGATCCGGCCGCAGGAGGCGTCGGGGACCTCCGGGATGAAGGCGGCGCTCAACGGCGCCCTCAACCTGTCGATCTCCGATGGCTGGTGGGACGAGCTCTACGACGGTCAGGACGGTTGGGAGATTCCGAGCGTTGACGTCGATGACGATGTTCGGCGCGATGCGCTCGAGGCCGCGGCTCTCTACGCCCTCTTGGAGGACCGCGTGGTGCCGTTGTTCTACGACCGGGGCCCGGAGGGGCGCCCGGACGGCTGGATCGACCGTGTCCGGCACACGCTGAGTTATCTCGGGCCGCGGGTGCAGGCCACCCGGATGGTCCGCGACTACGTCGAGCAGTACTACGCCCCCGCCGCGGTCAACGCTCGGATGCTCACCTCGGATGCCGCGGTCGCAGCCGAGTTCACGGCATGGCAGGCACGGGTACGGGAGGCCTGGCCACGCGTGCGGTTCCGCGGCGTGGACGTGTCGGGCATCGATACCGAACCGGCGCTCGGCCACACCATGACGGTCCGGGCCTACCTCGACCTCGGGGGGCTGACCGAGAACGACGTTCAGGTGCAGACCGTGATCGGCGGGCTGCACGCGGAGGGCCACCTCGAGGACGTCGACCTCGAACCGATGCGTTTCGTCGGCAACGGCGACGGCCACCGCTTCCAGGCGGAGGTGCCGCTGACCCGTGCGGGGTCATTGGGGTACACCGTGCGCGTGCTGCCGCGCCATGAGCTGCTGGCCAGCCCCGCCGAGATGGGCCTGGTCGCGACTCCGTGACGCGGCCCTGACGCCCCGGAGCGAACCGCAGGCCGGTGCGCACCGGCCGATTCAGATCGCCATTCCGCCGGATCAGCCGGGCAGCACACTGCCGGGTCGGCGTGCCCGCAGCAGCCACAGGGTGCGGGCGGGCATCGTGACCGGATGGCCGCACGGGATCGGCGTCGGGTCCGTGGGTTCGCCGGTCGCGGTCGCGGTGTCCAGCACCGGGACGTACTCGTCGCCGTAGGGGAGCCCCGGCAGCGTGATCGCGGTGTCGTCCGCGCCGGCATGCAGCACGATCAGCCAGGAGTCGTCGGTGAGCCTTTCGCCGCGCGGACCGTGGCCCCGCACGTCGTTCCCGTCGAACCAGACCGCGAGGGTCTGTCTCGACGCGTCGAACCAGTCGGCGTTCGTCATGGCGGCGCCGGTGGGCGAGAACCAGGTGAGGTCGGCGATCCCGTCACCGTCCTGCGGCGACCGGCCGGAGAAGAAACGCCCCTGATGCAGCGCCGGGGAGGTCGCGCGGATCCTGGCCACCGTTCGGGCGAACTCGAACATTCCCGCGGCGATGCCGGCCTGGTCGCCGAGCGCCGCCCAGTCGAGCCAGACCTGCGGGGAATCGATGCAGTACGGATTGTTGTTGCCGGCCTGGGTGCGCCACATCTCGTCGCCCGCGCACAGCATCGGGGTGCCGGTCGACAGCAGCAGGGTGGCGATCATGTTGCGGGCCTGGCGGGTGCGCACCGCGACGATCGCCGGTGAGACGGGAGCCGCGGCCGTTCCGTCGCCTTCGAGACCGTAGTTGGCGCTGCGGTTGTCGTCGGTTCCGTCCCGGCCGTCCTGACCGTTCGCCAGGTTGTGTTTGCTCTCGTAGGACACCAGATCGCGCAGCGTGAAGCCGTCATGGGCGGTGACGAAGTTCACCGACGCCCACGGCTGCCGGCCGCCGAACACATCCTCGGAACCGGACAGCCGGTAGGCGAGATCCCGCACGCCCGGGCGGCCGCGCCAGAAGTCCCGCACGGTGTTCCGGAAGCGGTCGTTCCACTCGGCCCAGTCCGGTCCGAACCGGCCGAGCGCGTATCCCTCGCCGGTGGCATCCCACGGTTCGGCGATCAGCTTGCGGGTCCGCAGCACCGGATCGGCGGCGATCGCGGTGAGCAGCGGTGACGCGGGGTCGAACCCACCACCGCCCGGCCGGCCCAGCACCGGCGCCAGGTCGAAACGGAAGCCGTCCACGCCGAGATCGGTGGCGAAGTACCGCAGCGAATCGGTGACCATGCGCACCACCGGCAGCGGCCCGCTGTCCAACGTGTTGCCGGTGCCGGTCAGGTCGGTATTCGTTGGCAGGTAATAGGTCTCGGGATCCAACCCGCGCCACGACAGCGTCACGGGTGTGCCGGGCCCACCCTCACAGGTGTGGTTGAACACGACATCGAGGAGTACTTCGATGCCGGCCTCGTGGAGCGCATCGACCATCGCCGTGAACTCCGTCATCTCCGCACCCGGGCGTGACGCGTACCCGGGATGGACGGCGAAATAGCTCAGTGTCGAATAGCCCCAGTAATTCGGGCGGCCCGCCGCGGCCAGCAGCGGCTCGTCCGCGTGGGCGTGTACCGGCAGTAGTTCCAGTGCGGTAACGCCGAGCGAGGTCAGATGGTCGATGACCGCCGGATGGGCGATGCCCGCGTAGGTGCCGCGCAGCGCGGCAGGCACCGCCGGGTGCTGCTGTGTGAGCCCCTTGACGTGCGCCTCGTAGATGATCGTGTGTTCCCACGGCACCCTGGGCAGCGCCGGTCGCGCGGACGCCGGCGGCAGCGGCACCGTGACCACACCGACCGGTACCCGGCCGATCGTCCCCGCACCGGTCCCTGCGCTGGCCCCCGCACCCGTTTCGGCGCCGGTTTTCGCGCCGGTTTTCGCGCCCGGGGTTGACGCCGCCGCCAGGTCGTAGCCGGTGCTGTCGATCTGGCGCGCATACGGATCGAGGAGCAGCTTCCCGGGGTCGGTGGCGGCGACCCGGTAGCCGTACCGCTGGCCGGCGCCGACGCCCGCGACGAACACGTGCCACACCCCGCTGGTGCGGTCGGCCATCGGTACCCGGATCTCGCCGCCGGCCTCGTCGATCAGGCAAAGCTCCACCGCCGGTGCCTCGTCGTTGCTGCCGGTGGGGGCCCCGCCCGCGACGACGGCGAAGTTCACCCCGTGTTCGGTGACGGTCGCTCCGAGCGGATACGGGAGCCCGGGTGCGGGGGCGAAGTCAGCCGTCACCCGTCCGATTGTGTCGAATGACGGCGCGCGCGTTCGCGTGCACCCCCGTGACATGCGCGCCGCCCGTGATCATGGGACACAATGAGGCGCGTGAGCCTGTCGATCGTGCCTGCACCCGACGCCGTCCTTCACCTGTGGGAGGTGACGGTCCGTCGGGGTTCGGCCATCCTGCTGGACGTCGTGTCCATGGAGGTGCGGGCGGACGAACGGTGGGTGATCCTCGGGCCGAACGGTGCCGGGAAGTCGACCTTGATCGCGATCGCCGCCGCGCAGATGCATCCGACCTCCGGCCGGGTACACATCCTCGGCGAGCGGCTCGGGGCGGTGAACGTCGCGGATCTGCGCCCGCGGATAGGGCTGTCCACCGCGGCGCTGGCCGGTCGGGTCCCACCCCTGGAAACGGTGCGAGACGTGGTGGTGTCCGCAGGCTACGGGGTACTCGGCCGTTGGCGCGAGCGCTACGAGGAGATGGACTTCGCGCGGGCCACCGAACTCATGGAGGCCATGGGCGTCGCGACGCTCGCCGACCGGCAGTTCGGCGTGCTCTCCTCGGGCGAGCGCAAGCGGGTGCTCGCGGCGCGCGCCCTGATGACGGATCCGGAGATGCTGCTGCTCGACGAGCCTGCCGCGGGCCTGGACCTCGCCGGCCGGGAGGACCTGCTGCACCGGCTGACGGTGCTCGCCGCGGACCCTTATGCGCCCGCCACGGTGCTCGTCACCCATCACGTCGAGGAGATCCCGCGAGGTTTCAGCCATGTGCTGCTGTTACGCTCCGGGCGCGCGGTTGCCGCCGGCCCCATCGACGACACCTTGACCGAAGAGGCGCTGTCGGCGACATTCGATATGCCCTTGCATCTGCAGTCCCGGCGCGGTCGGTTCTTCGCGTATGCCGGGTAGTCGCGGCGGGGGCCGCGCGCAGACGGGGCCAACCGCTCCGGCGGAAGGGATCCTGCCGGCGCACGGACGACGGGGGAGGCGGACATGACGGACACACTGGTGCACGTCGAGCGCGAGGGTGCTGTCGGCATCATCAGGCTGGACCGCCCGCCGGTCAACGCCATCAATTCGGCGATGCACCGCCAGCTCGAGGCGGCTGCGCAGGAGATCGACGCCGACCGGCAGGTGCGGGCCGTGCTGCTGCACGGCGGACCCAAGGCCTTCGCCGGCGGCGCGGACATCAAGGAGATGGCAGGCCTCGGCCCCGCCGAGATCGCGGTGTTCAGCAAGAGCTTCACCAGGGCACTGGACGCGCTGGCACACCTGCGCGTCCCCACGGTCGCCGCGATCACCGGATACGCGTTGGGCGGCGGGTTCGAGCTGGCGCTCACCACCGATTTCCGCATCGTCGCCGAGGATGCGCTGCTCGGCTTCCCGGAGATCACCCTGGGCGTGATCCCGGGCGGGGGAGGTACGCAGCGGCTGCCACGGCTGGTCGGCACGACGGTCGCGAAACGGATGATCTTCACCGGCGCGCCGATCCGCGGTGCACGGGCCGTCGACATCGGACTCGCCGAGGAGGCTGTGCCCGCCGCCGACGTGCTGGCCGGCGCCATGGCGTTCGCCGATCGGCTGGCACACGGCGCGACCGTCGCCCTCGCCACCGCCAAGCGCTGCATCGACGACGGCATGGAGGTGGACCTCGCGACGGGGCTGCGCATCGAATCCGCCGGGTTCGCAGCGCTTTTCGCCAGCGAGGACCAGAAGCACGGCATGGCCAGCTTCATCGCGGACGGCCCCGGCAAGGCGACGTTCTCCGGCAGGTGAGGGGCTATCGCGGTGTCGCCGTGCCCGCTCGATTCCCGCCGTCACCGTCTGCGCCGCTGTCACTGTCCGTGTCGTCTCCACCGCCGAGTATGACGATGTTCTGATGCCGTACACCTTCTCGATCGCCGATACCCGGTTCCTCACGAGCGGCGCCGGCGTCGACGCACTGCAGGCTGCGAGCGGACTGCGGCTCACCGGCGCGACCGGCATCGCGGACCTCCTCGCCGTCCGCTCCGCGGCCGGCGGCCATGCCGCGGCGGTCGTCGAAACCGTCCTGCTACGCAGGCGGGCGGTCGAGCGGTGGGGCGAAGCGGGAGCCGACCAAAGCGCGGGCGACATCGACTGGAATGCGTGGCTTTTCACCGACGAGGCGCTGCAGCAGGCACCGCCGCCGCCCGTCGCCGCGCACCGCGCCCGGCGCATCCGTGCGCACCTCTCGGCTGGGAAGTACGCCGGGGCGCACGACGTCACCTGCTCCGTCGGCGTCGACCTCGCCGCCCTCACGGGCGCGGGCATGGTCACGGTCGGCTCGGACATCGACCCGGTGCGCCTCGCCATGGCCGCGCACAACATGGCCACGCACAACATGGCCACCGCAGGCCCGGCAGGCCCGGCCGGCCTGCCCGTCCGGCTCGTTCGCGCCGACGCGCGCGCCGCCACCACCCGCGGGCTGCTGCGCTATGCCGACCCGGCCCGCCGCGACGCCACCGGACGTCGCATCACCTCGGCCGACACCATCCCGTCGGTCGCCGACCTCGACGCCGCCGATCCGGCACACCTACCCGTGCTCCGGCTGCCGCCGGGCATCGACTACCAGACGCTCGCACGCCCGGGGGAGATCGAGATGGTGTCCTGGCGCGGCACGGTGCGCGAGGCAGTCGCTTGGCCACCCGAATACGCGACCGTCGGCCGCCGCGCCACCGTCCTCAGCAGCGTTCTCGGCGGCGTCATCGGCGATCGCGTCATCGGCGATCGCGTCATCCGCGAGGAGTTCACCGACATCGACCCAGCGGAGGACGCAGTCACACCCGCCGCCCGCTACCTGGTGGATCCAGACCCGGCCGTCGTCCGGGCGCACCTGGTCCGCCAGTACGCGGCCCGGCGCGGGCTGACCCTGCTCGATCCGCACCTTGCCTACCTCACCGGCGATGCGCCACCACCCGGGATCCGCTCGTTCGAGATCCTCGACGCCGCACCGTATTCCGAACGCACCGTGCGGCAGTGGGCGCGGCGCGACGCCATCGGCACGCTGGAGATCAAGCAGCGCGGCACACCGATCGTTCCGGACGATCTGCGCAAGCGCATCAAGCCCCAGGGTGATCGCCGCATCGACCGGACGCTGATCATCGCGCGCATCGGTCGCCACCCGCAGGCGTTCTGGTGCCGGGCCGTGCCGGGCGATCCCGGTCACACCGGCCGCACCGCCCGTGCACCGGGCGCCTAGCGTGGACGGGTGACGAGCCGAGGCCGCAGCGCACCGCGATCTGTCAACAAGCGCGGCGTCGCCCTCATCTCGACCGCGCACGTCGCGGACGACATCTACCAGGGCATCGTGCCCGCCCTGCTGCCGTTCCTGGTCGCCGAACGCCACTACAGCTACGCCGCGGTCTCCGGCATCACCCTCGCCGCGACGGTGCTCTCCTCGGTGGTGCAGCCGGTCTTCGGGGTGTGGGCCGACAAGCATTCCCGCCGATGGATGATCGGCGGCGGCATGTCGCTCGCCGCGGTCGGCGTCGTGCTCGCCGGCTGGATGCCGACCTATCCGCTCACCTGGGTCGTGGTCGCGCTGTCCGGCCTCGGCATCGCCGCGTTCCACCCCGAGGCGGCGCGCGCGGCCCGGCAGGCGGCCGGCCGCAGCAACACCGGGATGTCGATCTTCGCCCTCGGTGGCAACACCGGCTACGCGCTCGGCTCGCTGATCGCCACACCGGTGCTGCTCTGGCTCGGGCTCCGTGGCACGGCGCTGCTCATCGTGCCGGCCGTCATCATGGCGCTCATCCTGGCCCGCTACCTCGGCCCCACGCTCGACCGGCCCGCGGGGACCCGCGGCGCGCCGCAACTGCCCACCGGCTCGGACGACTGGCGTTCCTTCCTCACGCTCACCGGCATCGTCGTCATCCGGTCCATCCTGTTCTTCGGATTCACCTCGTTCATCGCGCTGTACTTCATCGACCACCTGCACACCTCCCAGGCCACCGGTGGAGCGGCGCTCACCGTGTTCCTGGTGACCGGTGCTGTCGGCACCCTGCTGGGCGGCTGGCTCGGCGACCGCTTCAACCCGCTGATCTCCATCCGCGTCGGCTTCGTGCTCGCCATTCCGGCGCTGGCGGGCGTCGTGCTAGTCGGCTCGCTCCCACTCGCGTTCCTGCTCGTCGCCGTGGCGGGAATAGCGTCGTACCTGCCGTTCTCGGTATTCGTGCTGCTCGGCCAGGACTACCTGCCTAACCGGATCGGCACGGCCAGCGGCGTCACGGTCGGCCTCGCCGTCTCCATCGGGGGCCTGGCGAACCCGCTACTCGGGCTGCTCGCCGACGCGACCAGTCTGCGGCTCACCCTCAGCGTGCTGATCGCGCTGCCCGTGCTCGCGCTGATCGTCTCGGCCTTCCTGAAGCTGCCCGGCGCCGTTCGTCCACCCAGGGCGACGCGGCGCCCTGCGGGCGGACGGGTCGGCGAGTATGACGATGTTCGTGACCGCACGCCCTCCGATCACACCGCCGCACCCGGGGAGCGGGATCGGTAGCCGCCCGGTGGTCGCGGCGGCCCAGTAACCTCAGCCCAGTAATCTCACTGCTTGTGACCTTCGATCTTCTGCCCGCCGTCGACGTCGCCGACGGCCAGGCGGTGCGCCTCGTCCAGGGCCGCGCCGGCACCGAGACCAGCTACGGGTCCCCGCTCGACGCTGCGCTGGATTTCCAGGCCGGCGGAGCCCGCTGGATCCACCTGGTCGACCTGGACGCCGCGTTCGGCCGCGGGTCCAATGCCGCGCTGCTCGCCGAGGTGGTCAGTGCCCTGGACGTGAACGTCGAGATGTCCGGCGGTATCCGGGACGATGCGTCGCTGGACGCGGCCCTGGCCACCGGCTGCGCCCGGGTCAACATCGGCACCGCCGCGCTGGAAGACCCGCAGTGGTGCGCGAAAGCCATTGCGCAGCATGGGGATCGCATCGCCGTCGGTCTCGACGTGCGCGGCCGCATGCTTGCCGCGCGCGGCTGGACGAAGGACGGCGGGGACCTTTTCGAGGTGCTGGCCCGGCTGGACGGTGAGGGCTGTGCCCGGTACGTCGTCACCGACGTCACCAAGGACGGCACGCTGCGCGGGCCGAACCTGGAACTCCTGCGTGCGGTCTGCGCCGAGACATCCGCGCCCGTTGTCGCATCCGGTGGCGTCTCATCGCTATCGGATCTCACCGCGCTGGCCGAGCTCTCGGACGTCGGAGTCGAGGGCGCGATCGTAGGAAAGGCCTTGTACGCCGGGGCTTTCACCCTCGCCGACGCGCTCGCCGCCGTCGGCGGATAGGGGGGCGGGCATGACGCAGTCCTCGGGCTGGGCCACGGAGCCGAACCTGTGCCTCTCCTCCGGCGGGCCCTGGGAGGAGCGGTACGGCTACAGCCGGGTGCGGCGGGTGGGGCCGCTCGCCGTCACGGCCGGATGCACCGCGACCGTCGACGGCAAGACCCAATGCCCGGGCGACCCCGCCGGGCAGGCACGCATCGCGTTCGGCATCGGCCTCGACGCGCTGGCCCAGGTCGGTCTCGGCGCCGGGTCGGTGATCGCCACGAAGATGTACATCACCTCACGGCACCACGCCGACTCGGTTGGCGCCGTGCACGGCGAGATCTTCGGGGCGATCCGGCCCGCGGCCACCATGGTGGTGGTCGCCGGGCTCATCGACCTGGCCCTTCTCGTCGAGGTCGAACTCACCGCCTGGGCCGGCTGACGCGCCCACGAGAGGAGGCACCTGTGCGACGCCACTGGCTGTGCGCCGTGGGCCTGCATCGTTATGTCGACTTCCCCGACCCGAACCCGGAATCAGGCGGGCTGGAGAAGCAGGGCTACCGCGCGTGCACGCGCTGCCCGAAGGAGAAGGACAGCAACGTCTACGTGGCCAAGCAGTGGCCAGCCTGGAAACGCCCACGCTGAGCCCGCTCCCGTGCGTTCCGATCAGCAGGGCCGCTCATGTGGCTGCAGGTCACGTGCCTCATGCCCGTGATCCGCGGAATGCGCTGGCGAGCGTTTCCGTGTAATGATTGCTGGCAGGATAGCTGTAGCCACTATCCATCCTTTATTACTTACACATTTTCGGGAGGGTAGCCGTCGAGATGGAAAGCGAGCGCGGGTCCGCACGGGTCGCGCCGAGGCACCTGCGCGATCATCTCCTGGAGCGGGGGGTGCATTCGGTCGACATGTCCGCTGTCGTGCGCCTGACGGGAGCCTCCCAGCAGGAAGCGGCGGCGACGATGATGCGGCTACGGCGAGCTGGGCAGTTCTTCTCTCCGACCCCTGGACTGTACGTCGCCATCCCGCCGAGGTACGCATCCTGGGGTGTGGTGCCGGCGATGGACTTCATTGAGCCTCTGATGGACAAGCTGAGCAGGCGCTACTACGTCGGCCTGCTGTCGGCTGCTGAACTTCACGGTGCGGCTCACCAACGGCCGCAGGTGTTCCAGGTCATGGTCGACAAACCGCTAGCCGATCGTGACTTCAGACGGGTACGGCTGCGGTTCTACACGCGCACGGCCGTGGAGCGTTACCCGACGGTGCTGCGCAACTCGGCCACGGGCCAGGTGCGGATCTCCACGCCGGAGGTGACGGCGCTGGATCTTGCTGCCCGCCCCAACGACGCCGGCGGCCTGAACAACGTGGCCACGATCCTCGGCGAGCTGGCGATGGACAGCAAACTGTCCCCGGCAGCCCTGTCGGAGGCGGCAACGCTGTTCCCCCAGGCGGTAGCGCGCCGACTCGGCTGGCTGCTGGACCGCGTCGCCGGCGAGGCCGACACGGCCGAACTCGCGGCGGTGCTCGGACAACTCCTCGAGCAGAACGGTCCTCGTGTGCGCGCGCAAGACCTTCTCGACCCTGCCGGCCCGCGACGCGGAACTGCCGGCAACCGCTGGCACGTCGTGGAGAACAGTGACGTGGAGCCCGACCTGTGATCCCCGAAGCCGCGATCACCCAGTGGGGAACGTCGCGCAGCTGGCCGAGCCCGGCGGCGATCGAGCAGGATTTGCTGCTCGCACGGATGATCGTCGAGATTTACAACCACCCGGTGCTGGCGGCCGAGTTGGTGTTCCGCGGAGGGACCTGTCTTCATCAGGTGGTCCTCGACGCGCCACTTCGCTACAGCGAGGACCTCGACTTCGTTCGCCGCACCAACGCCGGCATCGGCCCGTTGTTCGACGCGCTTCGAGAAGTCGCAGCCGACGTGGGCCTTCGAGTACGTGGTACCGACATCGGCCAGCATCCGAAGATGCGGCTGACGGCCGCTGGCGAGGACGATCCTAATGTCTTGCTGCGGATCAAGGTGGAGATCAATACGCACGAGACGTCCCCTGCCGAGCGGCTGGTCACCCGCCCGTTCAGTGTCACCAGCAGCTGGTTCTCCGGCCGGACTCAGGTCAGAACTTTCACCGATGCCGAGCTTGTCTCCACCAAGATCCGCGCCCTGTATCAACGCAAGAAGGGCCGGGACCTGTTCGACATGTGGCTCGGGGTCACGGAACTCGGACTCAGCGGTGCGCAGTTGCTGGCGGCCTTCGGACCGTACCGGCCAGAGGGGCTCACGCCCGAACTCGCCATTGACAACCTGCGGGCCAAGTTGGCCGACGAAGCGTTTCGGAGCGACCTTGCACCGCTACTGAGCACCGTCCCCGCGGACTATGACATCGACCGAGCGGGCGAACTCGTCATCGCCGAGGTGCTCTCTCATCTGTAACTGAGCATGGGGCACCCCGTCCGCACATCATGTTGTCGATGAAGTCAAGACGCACATCACGAGCCACGCTGAAGATCAACATCGCGCGCTCCCTTGGGTTCGGCTCAGAAGGGCACAGCGGTCGCGAGCGGGCCCTCGCTGGTGCCGCGCCCGGACAGGATCCGGCAGAACTCCACCGCATCGAGTTCCAGCTCCGGTCCGCCCACGCCGTGCGACCACGTGCCGCCCGCGGGCCCGGTCAGCCGCAGCGAATACGGTTCGCCGTGTCGTGCGGCCCATTCCGCCACGACGTCGGCGACCAGAACGGCGTCATGGTCGGTCGTCAATTCGAGTGGCGCTCCGGTTGCCCGGCAGATGTCCCCGCGGTGCATCCACGCGTCGCACGTCAGGATCACGTCGGTCAGGAACCCGATCGTCCACGTCTCTTCGTGCTCGCCGACCGTCTGGGCAACCGGGAGGCGGCGACGCCGGACGAAGGCGGGTGAGCGGCGCCGCGCACGGGCGGCTACCGGCCGCCGGGCCTCGATCCGGCCCATGATCTCGGACGGCGTCATCTCCGCCCGCTCATCCACCTGCAGACCGGTGAGCGCGTCGATGGCGACCCCACCATGCTCTCGCCGGCGCTTCGCGGCCGCGCGGTTCTGCCGGATCGTCTCCCGGACGGACGCGGCCATCTCGATCATGCCGAGCGTGTGCGCCGCGACCTGGCGCACGTCCCAATCGGGGCACTCGGTCGGCGTCGCCCAGTCGGCCGGGGCGAGCCCGCGCAGCAGGTCGGCGAAGCGCCGGTACTCGGTTGCGGCGAGTCGCATCGCGACATCGCGATCCAGCACGCCGGTCCGCGGCACCGATTCGGTCATTGCCGTCATGGTGAACTCCTCAAGGCTGGGCCGGCGATGCCGACCTCGTCGCAGTACATGTCGACCAGGCGGGGCAGCTGCCCTCGCCATCGTTCCCCGCCCGGATCGTTGGCGAGCTGCTGGTTCGTGAACCCGGTGATCAGCGCGGTCCACAGGTCGATGTCGGCCGGTGCGGTGACGCCGAACCCGCGCAGTGCGTCCGCCATCTGGGCGTACGCCTCCAGCGAGGCGGCGTATGCCTCCGCACTCGGGATGAAGTTCGGGATGGCCGGCTGGCTCATCAGCTGATATCGGGCGGGGTCGCCGGCGGCGAAGTCGACGAACAGCCGTGCCGCCGCCAACAGGGCGCGCCGGGGCTCGGCCGGCGCCGTCAGCGCCGCAGCGGCCAGGGCGGCCGACCACTCGCGCCAGGCCTGGCCGAACATCGCGTCGTAGATCGCGTTCTTCGAGGCCACGTGCGAGTACAGCGACGGCGCGCGCATCCCCATCAGGTCCGCGACCCCGCGCAGCGTGACCGCGGCCAGCCCATCGGCGCGCGCGATCTGCCAGGCACAATTGAGGATTTCCCGCCGTGTTGCCTCACGACGTTCGGAACGCCTATCCCTGTTAGGCAAAGCGATCATGGTTTGGGATTGTGGTCCGGGCATCGGCCGGTGTCAAGGGCCCCGGCCCCGCACCGCGTTCGCCCCGTAACCTTGAGTCATGTCCGTTGCGATTCGCGTCATCCCCTGCCTGGACGTCTCCGAAGGGCGGGTGGTCAAGGGCGTGAACTTCGTTGATCTGCGCGATGCCGGGGATCCCGTGGAGCTCGCCGCGCGGTACAACGACGAGGGCGCCGACGAACTCACCTTCCTGGACATCACCGCGACCTCCGACAACCGGCAGACCGCCTACGAGATGATCCGGCGCACCGCGGAGAACGTCTTCATCCCGCTCACGGTCGGCGGCGGGGTGCGCACTGTCGAGGACGTCGACGCATTGCTGCGCGCCGGTGCGGACAAGGTCTCGGTGAACTCCGCCGCCGTGACGCGGCCCGCCTTCTTGTCCGAGGCGGCCGCCCGATTCGGGTCGCAGTGCGTCGTCGTGGCCATCGACGGACGCCGGGTCACCAACCCGCAGGCGCACTGTCCGTCCGGTTTCGAGGTCACCACGCACGGCGGGCGGCAGGGCACCGGCATCGACGCGGTGGACTGGGCGCGGCACGCGCAGCAGGCGGGCGCCGGCGAGATCCTGCTCACCTCGATGGACGCCGACGGCACCGAGGCCGGATTCGACACCGAGATGATCACCGCCGTGCGCGCCGCGGTGACGGTGCCGCTGATCGCGTCCGGCGGGGCGGGACAGCTGCCGCACTTCGTGGACGCGGTCGCCGCGGGGGCCGACGCGGTGCTCGCCGCATCGGTCTTCCACTTCGGGCGCATCGCCATCGCGGACGTCAAGGAGGCGCTCGCCGAGGGTGGTTACCCGGTCCGCCGCACGACGCCGTCCGGAGCACGGCTGTGAACGGGGTGTCTGCGGCTGGCGATGGGGCCCGGCCCGAGAACATCGTCATACCCGAACACCGGACGCTGCCGATCGAGGACCTCACGTTCAATGCGGACGGGCTGATCCCCGTCATCGCCCAGCAGTTCGACACCCGGGAAGTTCTGATGCTGGCGTGGATGGACGCCGAAGCGGTGCGGCGGACGTTGAGAACCGGTGCGGCCACGTATTTCTCGCGGTCCAGGCGCCAGTACTGGGTCAAGGGGGAGACGTCCGGGCACCGGCAGCAAGTGATCGAGATGCGCTACGACTGCGACGCGGACACGCTGCTGCTGCTCGTCGACCAGACCGGCGCAGCCTGCCACACCGGCACGCACAGCTGCTTCGAGGGGCGCGTGCTGCGGGCGGCAGAATAGCGGTCATGCCCTCCGATCTGCCGCCGCTCGGCGCCACCGTGCCCGATCGCGACACCTTCCGCGAGCTCGCCCGCGACCGGCGCGTGATTCCGGTGACGCGCCGGCTGCTGGCCGACGCGCTCACCCCGGTCAGCCTGTACGCGACGCTCGCCGCCGACCGGTCGGGCACGTTCCTGCTCGAATCCGCGGAACACGGCCGGTCCTGGTCGCGGTGGTCCTTCGTCGGCGTCGCCAGCGGCACGGCCATCAGCGAGGCGGGCGGCGAGGTCGCCTGGCTTGGGTCGGTACCCGCCGGGCTGCCGACCACCGGCGACCCACTCCAGGCGGTCGCCGAGACCCTGCGCGCCCTGCACACCGAACCGCTCGACGGACTGCCGCCGCTCACCGGCGGTTTGGTCGGTTATCTCGGATATGACGTCGTTCGCAGGCTGGAGCGGATCGGGGACGGCCAGGCCGACGAACTGGGCGTTCCGGAGCTGGTGATGCTGCTCGCGACGGACCTCGCGGCGCTGGACCACCACGAGGGCACGGTGACGCTGATCGCCAACGCCATCAACTACGACGACACCGACGAGCGCGTGGACGCCGCCTACGACGACGCCGTCCGGCGGCTCGACGCCATGGCCTCCGCGCTGGCGAGCCCCGTCGCGCTGCCGGCCGCGAGCTTCGAGGCGGCCGAGCCGCGCTACCGCCGGCGCACCGAGGCCACCGATTACCAGGCGGCCGTTCGCACGGCGCAGGAGCACATCCGGGCGGGGGACGCGTTCCAGATCGTCGTCTCGCAGCGGTTCGACGCGGACCTGACGCCGGGCGGTGCGGGGTTGGACGGTGCTGGGCCGGACGGTGCGGAATCGGACGGTGCTGGGTCGGCCGCCGGTGAGGATGCTGCCGCGGCGGCCTCGGAGCGCGCGCTGCGCGTGTACCGGGTGCTGCGCGCCACGAACCCCAGCCCGTACATGTACCTGCTGCATCTGCCGACGCCCTCCGGCGAGCCGATGTGGATCGTCGGCTCGTCGCCCGAGGCGTTGGTGACGGTGCGTGACGGCGCGGTAACCATGCACCCCATCGCCGGCACCCGCCCCCGCGGCGCCACGGACGAGGACGATGCCCTGCTCGCGAAGGACCTGCTCGCCGACGAGAAGGAACGCAGCGAGCATGTGATGCTGGTCGACCTCGGGCGCAACGACCTCGGCCGGGTCTGCCGGCCGGGCAGCGTCGCGGTCACCGACTTCTTCACCATCGAGCGCTACTCGCATGTGATGCACATCGTCTCCACCGTGACAGGCCGACTCGCCCCGGGGCGCAGCGCGCTCGACGCCGTGGCGTCATGCTTCCCCGCCGGAACCCTGTCGGGCGCGCCGAAACCGCGTGCGCTGCAGATCATCCGCGCGCTGGAGCCGGCGCGCCGCGGGCCGTACGGCGGGATCGTCGGCTATCTGGACTTCGCCGGCGACGCGGACACTGCGATCGCGATTCGCACCGCGGTGCTGCGCGGCGGCACGGCGTACGTCCAGGCGGGGGCGGGGATCGTCGCCGATTCGGTGCCGGAATCCGAGGATCTGGAATGCCGGAACAAGGCCGCGGCGGTGCTCGCCGCCGTCGCCGCGGCGGCGACCTGGCAGGCGGTCACATGACCGAGGCGCGGCCGCCGGAGTCGGGTGCTTCGGGCTTGCCGGGTTCTTCGGACTCTGCCGGCGTTTCGGACGCTTCCGGTGCGCGCCGGTCGCGGCTCCGTTCGCGGCGCAGGCTCGCCGCGCCCGTGGCGGCGCTGGCCGGGGCGGGCTGCCTCGTCGGCGCGGCCGCGATGCCGTGGTGGACGCGTCACTATCGCGACCCGCTCACCGGCCCGGTGAGCGCCGCGCTGCGCGGCTCGGCCCTGGTGCCGGCCCTGGTGCCGATCGCGCTCGTGGTGCTCGCCGGTCTGGGGGCGGCGCTGCTGACGCGCGGTGTGCCGCGTCGCATCATCGGTGCGGCGGTCGCTCTCGCGGGCGTGGCCGTGATGGCGCTGTCGGTGGTGGCGGCCGCGCAGCCCGACGCGGACCGGTTCGCCGCCGAGCTCAAGCGGCCGGCGGACGCCGTCGGCGCGGCCGCGCAGAACATCGGCGGACCGCTGCTGGCGGTGCTCGGCGGGGTGCTCGCGGCGCTGGCCGGGGTGGTGATCGTGATCGCGCGCGGCCCGGTGGCGAGGCGTACGTCGGCGTACGAGTCGCCGGCCGCCCGGCGGGCGCGGGCGCGGATGACGACGCGGCCCGATTCCGCGGCAGCGGTCGACGGCGCGGAGCTGTGGCGTGCCCTGGACGCCGGGATCGACCCCACCGCCGCGGACCCGGACGACATCGACCGCCCGTAGCCGACCGCTGCGCGGACCGCGCGCGGTACCGCACCCGGTCATTGGGGTGCCCGTGGGCCGGATACCATGAGCTTGCTCGACGGGCCGGTCCACGGCACGCCCGACGTGGCCATCCTCATCGCATGGTCGCGTCGGCCCGCTCGCGGTGCCCGGTCCCCGCTACGGCTGATGAGGTGACCATCGGGTGAGTGTGCTTGACAGCATCCTCGACGGCGTGCGCGAGGATCTCGCGGCGCGCGAGGCAGCCATGCCACTTGCCGAGATCAAGGCCCGCGCGCAGAATGCGCCGCCGCCGCTGAGCGCGCTGGCGGCGCTCAAGGCGCCCGGCGTCGGCGTCATCGCCGAGGTCAAGCGGCGCAGCCCGAGTCGGGGAGCCCTCGCCGCGATCGCCGACCCAGCGAAGCTCGCCGCCACGTACGCCGACGGCGGTGCGCGGGCGATCTCCGTCCTCACCGAACGGCGCCGATTCGACGGTAGCCTGGCCGACCTCGCGGCGGTTCGCGCCGCGGTGGACGTGCCCGTGCTGCGCAAGGACTTCGTGGTCAGCCCCTACCAGGTGCACGAGGCACGCGCCTACGGCGCCGACCTGGTCCTGTTGATCGTGGCGGCGCTGGAACAGAACGTGTTGCTGGGGCTGCTGGAGCGGGTGGAATCGCTCGGCATGACGGCCCTCGTGGAGGTGCACACCGAAGCAGAGGCGACGCGCGCATTGGACGCCGGGGCCAGCGTCATCGGTATCAATGCGCGGAATCTCTCCACCTTTGAGGTCGACCGCGATGCGTTCGCGCGGATCGCGCCTGGACTGCCCAGCGGGATCGTCACCGTCGCCGAATCCGGGGTGCGCGGGCCGGCGGACCTGCTCGCCTACGCCGGCGCCGGGGCGGACGCCGTCCTGGTCGGGGAGGGTCTGGTGACCAGCAGGGATCCGCGGACTGCCGTCGCCGACCTGGTGACCGCCGGATCGCACCCCGCCTGCCCCCGGCCGGCGGACTGATCCGGTGGTGGACTCGCACCCCGGACTGCCGCAGGCGTCCGACGGACTCGGCGGTACCACGCACGACCCGGACGCGCGCGGATACTTCGGCAGCATGGGCGGCCGGTGGCTGCCGGAGGCCCTGGTCGCGGCTCTCGACGAGGTCGCCGCGGACTACGACAAGGCCAGACGAGATCCCGAGTTCCTCGCCGAACTCGATCGACTTGCGACGACCTACGCCGGTCGGCCGAGCCCGCTCACCGACGCGCGCCGGCTCTCCGCACACGCCGGCGGGGCACGGCTGCTGCTCAAGCGTGAGGACCTCAACCACACCGGCAGCCACAAGATCAACAACGTGCTGGGGCAGGCGCTGCTCACCGCGCGCGCCGGAAAGACCCGGGTCATCGCGGAAACCGGGGCCGGCCAACACGGCGTCGCCACCGCGACGGCCGCCGCCCTGTTCGGCCTGAGGTGCACCGTCTACATGGGCGCCGTCGACGTCCAGCGCCAGGCACTCAACGTCGCCCGGATGCGGCTGCTCGGCGCCGAGGTCGTGTCGGTCACCGACGGATCCGCGACACTCAAGGACGCGATCAACGAGGCGTTCCGGGACTGGGTCACCAATGTCGCCGACACGATGTACATATTCGGCACCGCCGCCGGCCCGCACCCGTACCCGCTGATGGTGCGCGATTTCCAACGGATCATCGGGCTCGAGTCACGGCAGCAGGTGCTGGACCTCACCGGCACCTTGCCGGACGCGGTGGTCGCGTGCGTCGGCGGCGGGTCGAACGCCATCGGGTCATTCCATGCCTATTTGGACGACCCCTCCGTCCGACTCGTCGGCTGCGAGGCGGGCGGTGACGGCATCGCCACCGGGCGCCACGCCTCGACCATCTCCGGCGGCACGATCGGCGTGCTGCACGGCGCCCGCTCCTATCTGCTGCAGGACGCCGATGGGCAGATCATCGAATCGCATTCCATCTCGGCCGGTCTCGACTATCCGGGGGTGGGACCGGAGCATTCCCACCTCGCAGAGATCGGCCGCGCCGAGTACCGATCGATCACCGATGCGGCCGCGATGGACGCCTTCGCGCTGCTGTCCCGCACCGAGGGCATCATTCCGGCTATCGAGTCGGCGCACGCCGTCGCCGGTGCGCTGGACGTGGCACGCGAGGTCGGCCCGGCCGGCACCGTCGTCATCACCGTCTCCGGGCGCGGCGACAAGGACATGGAGACCGCCAGGGCCTACTTCGGACTCGGCGACGGCGCTGCGGAACCCCCGGGCCCCGGCCGATGAGCACCGCGAAAGACCTGTTGGCGGAACTGTTCTCGAGGACGCGAGCGGAGAACCGCGCCGCGTTGATCGGCTACCTGCCCGCCGGATACCCCGATATCCCGGGCAGCGCAGCTCTTTTCGACACGATCGTCGATTCCGGTTGCGACGCCGTGGAAGTCGGCCTGCCGTTCTCCGACCCGGTGCTCGACGGGCCGGTGATCTGCTCCGCTCAACGGGCGTCGCTCGCCGCCGGCTGGCGCACCCGGGACGTGTTCCCGCTCGTCGAGCGCGTCGCTGCCCGCGGTGCGGTTCCCATCGTGATGAGCTACGTGAACCCCTTGCTCGCCTACGGTCTCGACGCGTTCGCCCGCGACCTTGCGGCGGCGGGCGGTGCCGGCGTCATCATCCCGGACCTCATCGTGGACGAGGCCGACGAATGGTGCGCGGCGACCGCTGCGCACGGCATCGACCCGATCTTCCTGGTTGCGCCGTCGTCACCGGCCGACCGCATCGCGCTCACCACGGCGGCGTGCCGCGGATTCGTGTACGCATCCTCGGTGATGGGCACGACCGGTGCGCGCGACACCGTCTCGCACGACGCCCCCGACCTCGTCGCGCGCTGCCGGCAGCACACCGATCTGCCCATCGGTGTGGGCCTCGGCGTACGCACCCGGGCACAGGCGGCCGAGATCGCGTCCTTCGCCGACGCCGTCATCGTCGGGTCGGCGCTGGTCACGGCCGCCGACGGCGGTCAGGCGCGGCTGGGCACGCTGGTGGCCGAACTCGCCGCCGGTGTGCGGGAGCCGTCCGGCCCACGAGAGGTTCGAGTATGACGCCGTTCTCGGCCGCGGCATCGTTCGCCTCATCGGTGCCCTTCACCGCAGGCATTCCGTCCCCACCGCGCGGCGTGTGGGAGGTCGGACCGGTGCCGCTCCGGGCGTATGCGATCTGCATCATTGCCGGCATCATCGTGGCAGCGCTGTGGGGCAACCGCCGGCTGGTGGCGCGTGGTGGTCGGCCCGGCGCGATTACCGACCTCGCGGTGTGGATGGTGCCGTTCGGCCTGGTCGGCGGCCGCCTCTACCACGTGATCACCGACCCGGAGCTGTACTTCGGCAATCCGAACGTTCCTGGCCAGAATTGGAACCCGTGGGGCGCGTTCGCCATCTGGAACGGCGGGCTCGGCATCTGGGGCGCGATCGCGCTCGGCGGGCTCGGGGCATACATCGGCGCGCGCAGGTACAAGATCCCGTTCGGCGCCATCGCGGACGCGCTGGCGCCGGCGATCGTGCTCGCGCAGGCGATCGGCCGACTCGGCAACTACTTCAACCAGGAGCTGTTCGGCGCGCCGACATCGGTGCCCTGGGCGCTCGAAGTATTCCTCCGCACCCCCGGTGGCGTGGCCGGCACGGCAGCGGACTGCGGCAGCGGCGAGTTCCCCACGGAATGGATCAAGGCCGATCCGACCGTGCTCTGCGGCACCTACCACCCGACCTTCCTGTACGAGATCCTCTGGAACGTCGGCGTCGCGTTGCTCGTCGTGTGGGCGGATCGTCGGTTCCGGCTCGGGCATGGCCGCGCCTTCGCACTCTACGTCGCCGGATACACCGCGGGCCGCGGGTGGATCGAGATGCTGCGGATCGACCACGCGAACCACATCTTCGGCCTGCGACTCAACGTGTTCGTCTCGGTCGCCGTCTTCCTCGCGGCCGTGATCTATCTGGTGGTGACGCGGTCGCTGCGCCGGGAGGATCCGGCCACGGTGTGGGGGATCGCGCCCGGTCACAAGCCCGGCGGCCCCGAGCAGCAGCCCGAGCCCGCCGACGGCACGGCCGTCATCGACGGCACCTTTGCCGCTGACGCCGCGGTCGGCGACGACGGCGATGACGACGAGACCGCCGACGACGGTAAGGCCGTCCCTCACGACGGGACTGCCGAGTCGGAGGATCGCATGTCGGGCCGTCCGCACGCCCGTGACGCCGATCGCGACTCCGATCTGGCCTGATCACCCCGTCGGAATCGTTCAAGAAACAGCGGGTAAGCTCCCGGCGTGACTGGCTGCGTTCGTCCACGAGCGTCAGTCCACGACTGTCAGTCCACGACCACGCCCGCAGCCCTGCTGGCGTTCCCGACCGGAAGGGTCAATCCATGAGTCGCCGTGCCAAGATCGTTTGCACGCTCGGTCCTGCGACATCCAGCGCGGACGCCATCGCCGAACTGATCGCCGCGGGCATGGACGTCGCCCGAATGAACTTCTCGCACGGTGATCATGCCGATCACAAGATCGTCTTCGACCGGGTGCGCGCCGCGTCGGAGGGCGTCGGTCGGCCGATCGGCATCCTCGGCGACCTACAGGGGCCGAAGATCCGGCTCGGCCGCTTCGCGGCGGGTCCGGTCCGCTGGGCGACGGGCGAGAAGGTGTCGATCACGGTCGACGACGTCATGGGCGATCACGATCGCGTCTCGACGACGTATCAGGGCCTCGCCCGCGACGCCCGGAAGGGGGACCGGCTGCTCGTCGACGACGGCAAGGTCGGCCTCGTCGTCGACGAGGTGCGCGGCAACGACGTCGTCTGCACGGTGACCGAGGGCGGCGAGGTCTCCAACAACAAGGGCCTCTCCCTGCCGGGCATGAACATCTCGGTCCCGGCAATGAGCGAGAAGGACATCGAAGACCTGAAATTCGCGCTCGAGCTCGGTGTCGATTTCATCGCGCTGTCGTTCGTGCGGTCGGCCGGCGACATCGACCTGGTGCACGCGGTGATGGACGAGTTAGGCGCGCCGCACGTCCCCGTCATCGCGAAACTCGAGAAGCCCGAGGCGGTAGCCAATCTCGAAGCGATCGTGGACGCATTCGACGGCATCATGGTCGCCCGCGGCGACCTCGGCGTGGAGCTGCCGCTGGAGCAGGTCCCGCTCGTACAGAAGCGCGCCGTCCAGATCGCGCGGGAGAATGCGAAGCCCGTCATCGTCGCCACCCAGATGCTCGACTCGATGATCGAACACTCCCGCCCCACGCGTGCGGAGGCATCCGACGTGGCCAACGCCGTCCTGGACGGCGCGGACGCCGTCATGCTGTCCGGTGAGACGTCCGTCGGCAAGTATCCGGCGCTGTCCGTCACGACCATGGCGCGGATCATCCTGGCCGTCGAAGACGAATCCGTCGCCGTCCCGCCGCTCACCCATGTGCCGCAGACGAAACGCGGCGTTCTGTCGTATGCCGCGCGGGATATCGGCGAACGGCTGCGGGCGGCGGCACTGGTCGCCTTCACGCAGACCGGTGACACCGTCCGCCGGCTGGCCCGGCTGCACACGCCGCTTCCGCTGCTCGCGTTCACGCCGCTTCCGGCAACCTATCGGCAGATGTCCCTCACCTGGGGGGCACAGGCCTTCTCGGTTCCGCCGGTGGAAACCACCGACCAGATGATCCGGCAGGTGGACAGCGCGGTGATGCAGGTGCCGGGATATTCGGTCGGTGACCGAGTGGTCATCGTCGCGGGCTCACCGCCGAACACGTCCGGGTCGACGAACCTGATCCGCGTGCACCGGCTCGGCGCTGACGACATCTGACCCCCGAGCCGCCGGGTGGCGGATGGCTGAGCGCTGTCGGCCGATACCGTTATGCCCGTGACAGATGTGTTGAGGGATACCGACGGCGTGCCGCGCGGGCAGGCGGTGCTCGATGCGCTGGTGCGCATCCTGGACCTAGAACGCTTGGAAGACAACCTGTTCCGCGGCTCGTCGCCCGAGGTTGCGCCGGTCCGGGTGTTCGGCGGTCAGGTCGCCGCACAGTCGCTGACGGCGGCCGGGCGTACCGTACCTGCGGACCGGCGGGTGCATTCGCTGCACGGATACTTCATGCGCGGGGGAGATTCCAGGGCGCCCATCGTTTACGAGGTCGACCGCACCCGGGACGGGCGGTCGTTCTCCACCCGGCGGGTGACGGCGATCCAGCACGGGCAGCCGATCTTCGCCATGTCCGCGTCCTTCCAGCTCGACGAGCCGGGGGTGGACCATGCCCTGCCGATGCCGTCGGCTCCGCGCCCCGAGACCCTCGCCGGTTACGCCGAGCAACTCGCGCCCTACCGCGATCAAATAGTCGTGTGGGCGACCCTGCCGCGCCCGTTCGAGGTGCGCTACGCCACCGACACGCCCTGGGCGGCACGGGCGCGCGGCCCGCAGCCCGGTGAGGTGACGAAGGTGTGGTTCCGTGCCGACGGTGCGCTGCCCCCCGACCCGCTGCTGCACGTGTGCCTGCTCGCGTACATGTCGGACCTCACGCTGCTGGATTCCGCGCTCATCAGCCACGGGATCGCGGCGGGCGTCGATCGCATCCAGCTCGCCTCGCTGGACCACGCCATGTGGTTCCACCGGCCCATCACCATGGACGATTGGGTGCTGTACCAGACGTCGTCACCGAGCGCCTCCGGGGCACGCGGGCTGTGCACCGGCCACTTCTTCAGCGCCGACGGCCAGATGCTCGCCACGGTCGTCCAGGAGGGCCTGATGCGGCTCCGTTAGCGGCCGGCCGGCTCGCCGGTTGCCGTGTGTGCCGCGGCTGCCGGTGCGGTCGCGGTTTCGGGTATGACGTTGTCCGCTGCCGCGCGCATGGCATCCAGCAGCGCGTCGATGTGACGCTCCTCCGTGCTCGGGGTCCCGACCGCCACCCGGAGCAGCGTTCGGCCGTCGACCGACGTGTGCGAGAGGTACGCGGCGCCGGAGTCGTTGATCGCGTGCATCAACGCGAGCGTCGCGGTGTTGTCCGCATCCAGTCCGGCACCGGTCGCCAGGTGCAGGCACACCAACGACAACTGCCGGTGCGTCACGGTGAACCGCGCATCTCCCTGCAGCCCGGCGACGAGCCGGTCCACCAGCGAAACTCCGGCGCGGATGTGCGCGGCGAGCCCGGCCGATCCGTAGTGCCGCAGCACCGCCCACAGTTTCAGCGCCCGGAACCGGCGACCCAACTGGATGTGCCAGTCGCGGTAGTCGATCACGGTGCCCGCGTCCGATTGCCGGGTGCGCAGGTATTCCGGCGTCTGCGACATCGCGCCGATCAGCGCCGCAGAGTCGGCCACGTACAGCGCATCGCAGTCGAACGTGGTGAGCAGCCATTTGTGCGGATTCGTCGCGTAGGAGTCCGCCAGTTCGAGCCCCGCGTTCGTGAGGCGCCGGTGCTCGGGCGCGACGGCCGCGACGCCGGCCCACGCCGCGTCGACGTGCACCCACGCCCCGTGCCGCGCGGCGACCGCCGCGATCTCCGCCGTCGGATCGACGGCGCCCGTGCCGGTGGTGCCCACCGCGGAGACCACCATGGCCGGGACGAGTCCGGCCGAGTGATCCGCGGCCATCGCGGCGGCCAGGGCCGCGACGTCCATCGGGCCGCCGGGGGAGACCGTCGGGATCAACCGCAACTGCTGCGACCCGACGCCGGCGATCGCCACCGCCTTCGCCACGGACGAGTGCGCCTCGGTCGAGCAGTACACCGTGTACTGACCGCGCAGGCCGTCGACCCGCGCCCGCCCGCGGCTCGCCCGGTGCAGCGCCGCCACCAACACCGTCAACACCGCGGTAGAGGCCGTGTCGTTGATGACGCCGCCGCCGGCACCACCGGATCGAAAGCGCTGCGGCAGGTCGAGAAGCTCGGCCAGCCAATCCATCACGCGGGTTTCCACCTCGGTCGCCGCCGGGCTGGTGGCCCAGATCATGCCCTGCACACCCAGTCCCGACGAGAGCAGGTCGCCCAGGATGGCGGGTCCGGACGTGTTGGCCGGGAAGTACGCGAAGAACGACGGATGCTGCCAGTGCGTCAGCCCGGGCAGCACGATCCGGTCGAGATCGGCGAGCAGTGCCTCGATGCCTTCGCCACCGGCCGGCGGGTCGAGCGGCAGGGCGGACGCGATATCGCCGGGGTGCACGGCCGACCGGACCGGGAACTCCTCGACGCGCCGGTAATAGTCGGCGATCCAGTCGACGACCGCGTGGCCCTGTCGCCGGAATTCGTCCGGATCGAGATGCGCTGCATTCACGGGTCAACCGTAACGACCCGGGCCGCTATCCGACGGCCGCCCCCTGGTCCGCCAGCGCAACCCGCAGCACCAGCGCGACCTCGGCGCCGATGATGCCGTCCACCAGCTCCAGCATCCGGCCCGCGAAAGCCGGGCCGTGGCCGGTGTCCTCCGAACCGCCGAGGTGGTGCGCGATCTCGTGCAGCACCACCAGCTCCCGGAGCGCCCACCCGGTTCCGTGCTCGGGCACGGGCACTGCGATCACCGCGCCCGCTACCTCGTAGTGCGCCCGCGCGGCCCCGCCCCGCTCCCGCACGCGCACTGGGCGCACCGCGTCGGACCACCGCTGCCGAACCCACGGCAGCGCGAGAACCGCATCGACATGCCGTTGCACAGAAGCGATGTCGGCGAACCGGCGCTCCGGCGGGAGGGTGAGCCGCGACCCCGCGATCTCGACCACCGGGTAGTGCGCCGCGCGATCGAGGATCCGGGCGACCTGGTCCTCGGCTGCGTACACGGCCGAGCGCTGCCGGTCGCGGGCGCGCCCGCTCACGGCTCCGCGCCGGCGCGGCCGATCTGCCCGCGCCCGCCGCCGATCTCGCGCTCGGTCCCCAGTCGCGCGGCCCGGCCCGCCCGATCCCCGGCCCGACTCGCGTGCCGGGAATGCCCCGCCGACGCCGCCGAGCCCCGCCAGGAGCCGCGGGCCGTCGAATTCGCGCGGTAGTGGTCGGCCACCTCGAGATCGCGTGCGCGCAGCGCGAGCGCCACGCCCGTTGCGGGCTCGCTGCGGTTCGCTCCCGCTGCCGTCTCTCGCCGGAGGGCCTCCTGCTGGATCGCCTCCCGCTGAATCGCTTCGGCCGTCGCCGCCTCCCGCGCCTCGCGTAGCCGCGTGCCGATGCGCGCCGCGAACGCGCGCTGGAAACTGAGCCGCGCCGTGATCGGGCTGACGACGCCCACCTCCCAGCGTCGCCGCGTCGCGGAATAGCGCTCCACCCGCTCCGCCGCGTACGTGCCGGACTTGATGAACTCGTCCGAGGCCCGCACCATCTGCACGATCAGCGACGCGTACAGCGCGTGCGTCGCATCCAAGTCGGAGTCGAACCCGTAGGCGAAGACCCGCGTCGAGTTCCGCGCCACATCGCAGGTCAGCCCATTCGCCCGGGCGATCGCCAGGAACAGCTCGACATAGGTGCGCAGACCCCTCCTTCCGGCCTCGCCGATCACGATCTCGCGCTGGGTCGGCGTCGCCCGTCGCTCCCGGTGCACCGTGTGCGCCCGGGCCACCGCCAGATCGATCGACGCGGACGTCGCGATGCGCTGCGCCGCCTCCATGTAGGCATCGGCCTCGTGCGCATTGTCGGTCGACTCTGCCTTGCGCAGCAGGGCGGCGATCCGCCCGAGCGTCCTGTCCGTCATGCCGGCATCGTGCCATCCTCCTCCGACACTGTGCTGCCGGCCCGTTTCGCACGCATGTACGGAACGGCGATCACGGCCGGAACCACGCAGATCGCGGCGGTCAGCGCGAAGCCCGCCGAGAAACCGAACAGATCCGCCAGCGCGCCCGCCACGATCGGCCCGATCATCGTCCCGGCGTCGCCCGTCACCTGATAGGTCGCGATCACCGAACCGCGCCGCCCCCGCGCCACGTCACCCAGGATGGCACTCGGCCCCACTGCCTGCGCCGCCGCGCCGATGCCGAGCAGCGCCATCGCCCCGACCAGCAGCCACATCGCGGGCGGAGCGGCCAACGCCGCCATCCCACAGGCGCCGGCCGTGCCACCGATCACGACCACGCCCAGCCGACCCCGCCGGTCGCTCCACCGGCCCAGCGGCAGCAACACCGCCGCATTCACCGCCGCGGCGATGGCCAGCGCGTATCCGCTCCACGCCTCGCTGAGCAGCAGCGCCTCCGTGACGAATAGCGGCACCAGCGCGCTCCGGGTGGCCACCGACCAACCCTCGGTCAGGCTGCCCAGTAGAGCGACTCGGAAATGCGGCAGGCGCAACGCTTCTCGAACGCCTTCGGCCGGAACATCGTCATACTCGGCGGTTGTCGCGACACGCGGGACGTGCGGCAGGGCGCTGAAGGCGACCACGGCGGCGACCCCCAGCGTTCCCGCGTAGAAGAAGAACGGCGTGCGCAGGCTGATCGCCGTCAGCGGCCCGCCGACCACCGGCCCCAGCACGCCGCCGAGCAGGAACGACCCGGACCACACGCTCATCGCGCGTCCCCGCACCTCGGACGGGATCCGGTTCGCCATCACCGACGCGGCCGCCACCGAGAACATCGCCGAGCCGATACCGCCCGCCCCGCGCAGCAGCAGGAGCTCGAGGTAATTCCGGCTCAGGCCCGCCAACCCGCTGGACACCGCCACGATCACCAGACCGGTGCCGAGCACCAGCCGTGCGCCGAGCCGGTCGACGAGTTTGCCCACCCCGAACGCCGAGGCCATCCGCATCGCCGCGAACATGCTGATCACCAGGCCCGCCGCGGTCACCCCCACGCCGAAATCGCGCGCGAAGACGGGCAGGGCGGGCGCCACGATGCCGAACCCGACGGCCACGCACACCGCGATCACCGACAGCACCCAGACGATGCCCGGGAGCTTTTGCCGCGGCTCGGCCGGGCTTGCGGGGCTCGTGTCGCCGTCGATGCTCACGGCTTGAATCTTGCCGGTCGGGTATGACGACGTTCCGGGCCGGGCTCGACCGAACTACCGTGCCCATGCTGTCCACTGCGCAATCCGGCCTGCTGGGCAGATCGCAGACAGTGCCCCCGGTGAGACTCGAACTCACACTGGACGGGTTTTGAATCCGTTGCCTCTGCCAATTGGGCTACGGGGGCTCGCGCGGGATCGGCTCCCGCCGTGATGATGCTACCGGCACGATCGGAAACGAGGTGACTGGGCGGTCGGCACGCGCGGCGGGCCTAGCGGCGGCTCATGGTGCGGCGCTCGAGCATCGCGGGCGCGTCCATCGCGTTCCTACGGACCGCCGCGGACTGGTCACCTTGTGTCACCGTTCGAATCTTTGGCGAGTCTAGTAGTGCGCGATCGCGGCCCATCGGGTAACAATCAGTACCGCAAACACGGCGTAAAGCAAGGGTGCCCTTGCGTGCTGTGTTTAGATCAAACCCGTCACTGGCACGACGATCAGCGGAGCGGAGGAACGCACGTGCGCAGACGCCTGCTGGCGATCGTCATGCCGATCATGTTCGCTACCTTGATCGCCCTATGCGGTGGCGGCGCGGCATTCGCATCACCGGCCGCATCACCGGCGACCGCGCATCCGGACGGGGCAGCGGCGTTCGGCCAGTCCTCGTCACACCTGGTCGCGGACGGGTCGAGTGACGCGGCGGCGCCGTCCAGCTCGTCCGGTGCGCAGGGCGAAACGATCTCCGGAACGCTGATGGCCCCGATCGGCGAGGGCGGCACGCGCGAACCGATCGAAGGCGTGACAATCACCGTCTCGCAGGACGGGAAGGAGATCGGCTCCGCGACCAGCGGCAAGGACGGCAAGTGGCAGATCCCGGTGCCGCACGCGGGCACCTATCAGGTGACGTTGGACGTCAAGACGTTGCCGAACACGGTGCAGCTGCAGACGGCCGGCAAGGAAACGCTGAAGGGCCTTGTCGTGCAGCCCGGCTTTTCGAAGGTTGCCCTCTTTCCGCTCGTGAAGCAGGGCCAAGGCACCGGCGCCACCGGCGGGGGCGGCGGCTCGGGTCAGTTGGAATACCTGATCTCGATCTTCATCACGGGCCTGCGATTCGGCCTGATCATCGCGATGACGGCCGTGGGGCTCTCGCTGATCTTCGGCACGACGCGCCTGATCAACTTCGCGCACGGTGAGTTGGTGACGCTGGGGGCCGTCGTCGCATTCGCCTTCGGGACCTCGCCGTTGCAGTGGCCGTTCGTGATCGCCATCGTGCTCGCCGTCATCGCCGTGGCTGCGCTCTCCGGGCTGCTGGAGTTCGCCCTGTGGCGGCCGCTCCGCAAGCGAGGCAGCGGGCTGATCCAGATGTTCATCATCTCGATCGGGCTCTCGCTCCTGTTGCGGAACGGGATCCAGTTCTTCTTCGGCCCGGATCGCCAGCAATTCCAACAGGCCACCGCACAGACGCAGCTCACCTGGGGACCGTTCTCGGCCACGCCGATGGACCTGATCACGATCGTCGTCTCCATCGCCATATTGGTGGGCGTCGCGGTGATGCTGCAGCGCACGCGCATGGGCAAGGCCATGCGAGCCCTGGCCGACAACCGTGACCTCGCGGAGGCGTCCGGGATCAATGTGGATCGCGTAATCCTGCAGGTCTGGGTGATCGGCGGCGCGCTGGCGGCGGTGGGCGGCATCCTGTTCGGGCTGACCTCGGCGGTCTCGTTCGACATGGGCTTCCGGCTGCTGCTGCTGATGTTCGCCGGCATCATCTTGGGCGGCCTCGGCAGCGCGTACGGTGCGATGCTGGGCAGCATCGTGGTGGGCCTGGTCGCTCAGTATTCGACGGTGTGGTTCCCACCCGAATTGCAGAACGCCTGGGCCATGCTGGTGCTCGTCGTGGTGCTACTGGTGCGGCCGCAGGGAATCCTCGGACGCCTTCAGAGAGCGGGATAGGGCCGGCGATGGACTGGGGCGGAATCTTCTCCTCGGCGCTGAGCGACATGCTCGGCCCGTCCGCGGCTATCTACGCGCTCGCCGCCGTTGGCCTGAACCTGCACTTCGGGTACACCGGCCTGCTGAACTTCGGCCAGGTCGCCTTCATGCTGGTCGGCTCGTACGGCGTGGGGGTCAGCGTCGCCAAGTACGGCCTCCCGCTGAGCGTGAGCGTGCTGGTCGCGATCCTCGTCTCGGTGGTGCTCGCGTTGCTGCTGGGGGTCCCGACGCTCCGATTGCGCGGCGACTATCTGGCCATCGCCACGATCGCGGTGGGGGAGATCCTCCGTCTCTTCGTCAACTCCAGCTACTTCGAGCCGCTGACCGGCGGCTCCCTCGGGCTCACCGACCCCGCGCTCGCCGGATCCGGTCCGCAGCGGTTGCCGAACCAGGGGTTCACCGAACTGAGCCCGTTCGTCGGCGGGAAGACCTACGACTTCGGTCCGCTCCATTTCCTGGGTTCGGACCTGTGGGTCATGGTCGTCACCTGGGCCCTGGTGATCCTCGCGTGTGTGCTGATGTTCCTGTTGATGCGCAGCCCGTGGGGCCGCGTGCTGCGATCCGTTCGAGAGGACGAGCTGGCCGCCCGCAGCCTCGGCAAGAACGTTTTCAGCTTCAAGATGCAAAGCCTGGTGCTCGGCGGCGTCATCGGTGGGCTCGCCGGCGTGATGTACACGATGAACATTCCCGGCCAGGTGCCTACCAACTTCATGCCGGAGATCACGTTCTACCTGTGGGTGATCGTCATCCTCGGCGGCGCCGGCCGCATCGTCGGGCCGGTGATCGGCGCGCTGATCTTCTGGTTCGTCTTCAGCTTCCTCGGCTCGTTCCTCACCGACCTGTTCCCAGGAGCCAACGCCAATGTCGGTGCGGTGCGCATCGCCGTGGTCGGCGTGATCCTGATGCTGCTCATGGTGTTCCGGCCTGCGGGCATCCTCGGCAACAAGGAGGAGATGCGCCTTGAAGTCCGATGACGACGAGACCGGTGACGCCCCGGCGGGTTTCGCGAGTATGACGGCCGAAGGCGCTCACGCCGCGGCGGCCGAAGGTGCCGATGCCGTGGCCTCGGCGATGGACGAGGGCGAAGCCATCGACCCGAGCCTTGCCGCCGGCCGTGAGAAGGTGCTGCATGCGCAGCAGGAGACCGCGCATGAGCTGAGCCCCGCGGCGCGCGCCCTCGCCGGTGTCACCGCGGAGCCCGGTGTGCACAAGCCGGACCCGATCCTGGTCGCCGACCAGGTGAGCCGCCGCTTCGGCGGCCTGACTGCCGTGGACGTGCATCGCCTCGAGGTGCAGCGCGGCACCATCACCGCGCTGATCGGCCCGAACGGTGCCGGGAAGTCCACCTTCTTCAACCTGGTGTCCGGGTTCGACAAGCCCACCAGCGGCACGTGGAGCTTCAACGGCCGGGACATCACCGGGATGTCGGCCTACCGGATTGCGCGCCTGGGCATGGTGCGCACCTTCCAATTGACCAAGGCGCTCACCAGGATGACGGCGCTGGAGAACATGATGCTCGGTGCCACCGCGCAGCGTGGCGAGCGGTTCCTGCCGTCGCTGCTGCGGCCGTCCTGGAAGGGCCAGGAGAAGACGATCGAGGCCCGGGCGGACGAGCTGCTCCGCCGGTTCAATCTGGCGCACATGCGCGACGACTTCGCCGGCACGATGTCCGGCGGCCAGCGGAAGCTCCTGGAGATGGCGCGCGCCATGATGGTCGACCCGGCGCTCATCATGCTGGACGAGCCGATGGCCGGGGTGAACCCGGCGCTGACCCAATCGCTGCTCGGGCACATTCAGGCGCTGCGCGACGAGGGCACCACGATCATCCTGGTGGAGCACGACATGGATGTCATCATGTCGATCAGCGACTGGATCATCTGCTTCGCGGAGGGCGCCGTGATCGCCGAGGGCCGCCCGGACGACATCCGGTCGAACCATGCCGTCATCGACGCCTATCTCGGCGCGCGGCGCGCGCTGGCGACGGACGGTCCGGACGGCGAATCCGACGGAGGAGCCGGGCGATGAGCGAACCGACACAGAGCCCCTTCGCGGTACCGGCTCAGGCGTCCACCGGGGCTCCCGCCGAGCGACCGGTGCTGGCGTCGATCGACCTGGTGTCCGGGTACATCCCCGGCGTGAACATCTTGAACGGCTGCAGCGTGCACGTCGCCAAGGGGGAGCTCGTCGGCATCATCGGCCCGAACGGCGCCGGCAAGTCGACGCTCATCAAGACCATGTTCGGGCTGGTTCCGGTGCGGTCCGGCCAGGTGCTGCTCGGCGCGGACGACATCAGCTCGCTGCCCGCACACAAGCTCGTGGCCCGCGGCCTCGGCTACGTGCCGCAGAACAACAACGTCTTCCCATCGCTGACCATCGAAGAGAACCTGCAGATGGGGATGTACCTGCGGCCCAAGGAGTATCGCGACCGCTATGAGGCGATCACGTCGATGTTCCCGGTGCTGCACGATCGCCGGCACCAGAAGTGCGGGTCGCTGTCCGGCGGAGAGCGCCAGGTCGTCGCCATGGGCCGGGCACTGATGACCGACCCCCAGGTGCTGTTCCTGGACGAGCCGTCCGCCGGCCTGTCGCCGATCATGCAAGATTCGGTCTTCGCCTCCATCAAGACGATCAACGACTCCGGCGTGTCGATCCTGATGGTCGAGCAGAACGCCCGCAGTTGCCTGGAGATCTCCGATCGCGGGTACGTGCTGGATCAGGGCCGGGACGCCTACACCGGCACCGGACACGATCTGCTGACCGACCCCAAGGTCATCGAGCTCTATCTCGGGACGTTGGCGCGCGTCGGCACCTGAGCCGGATCATCCCTGCCCGCTAGCCGATCGGCCCGTCAACCCAGCAGCCCATCTGCCTTGCCCCGTCCGGCCATGTCGGGCGGGGGCTCTGGATGCGCGGCTGTCTATGCGGCGCCGGCCGCCCCGAAACCCCCGATTCGCCGGACGCCGGCGATCACCCCCCCCCGACCCGGGCGACGAAGCGGCCCCCGGCCGGGAAGATCCCGGCCGGGGGCCGCCTCGTTCCGGTGACTACCTGGTCACCGCAGGGTCAACCAACATCGGTCAGCCTCAGCTGATCGTCGACTCCTTGGTGCCGGCCACGCTGAACTTGCCACCGCCCGAGTACTGGTAGATCTGGATGGTGGCCTTGCCGGGCTCGCCCGCGCTGTCGAAGGAGAGGTCGCCCGCGGCACCGACGTAGTGGATGTCCTCACCCTTGTCGATCAGTGCCTTGCAGCTCGCGAAGTCGTTGCACTCGGTGCCGTCCTTGGTGATGCCCGGAACGTTCTTCACCCAGTCCTGCGCATTGTTCGACTTCGCCTGCTCCGCGGCCAGCGCGAAGATGTTCGCGCAGTCGTAGACCTGCGGCGCGAACTGCATCTCGGTCAGGCTCGGGGCGAACGCCTTGATGTCCTTGGTGAACGTCGGGTTGTCGACGGACGCCGGAGCGGTGCCCTTCATGCCGTCCACGATCTTGGGATCGCTCGCCCAGGTCTTCGCGGGGGCCGTCGTCGAGGACATGCCGTCCGCGCCGTAGACGCCCACCTTGTTCGGGGTCAGCCCCAGGTTGAACAAGGCCTTCAGCAGCTGCCAGCCCTCGTCGAACGAGATGGTGACGATCGCGTCCGGGTTCTTCGCCTTCACCGCTTGCGCGATGCCGGAGAAGTCGGTGGTGTTCGGATCGTACGACTCGTTGTAGACCACGGTGCCGCCGGCGGCGGTGATGGCGTCCGCAGTGGCCTTCGCCAGACCCTTGCCGTAGTCGTCACCGCGGGACATGATCGCCACGTTGCTGTGGCCGTCGGACACGATTAGGTTGCCCAACACCGGGCCCTGCAGCGCGTCGGACGGTGCGGTGCGGAAGTAGTACTGCTGCCCGCCCGGCCCCATCTTGCCCTTGTAATCCGTCAGGTTGACGCCGGTGTTCGAGCCGGAGCACTCGGCGATTCCGGCCGCGGTGACCTTATCGATGATGGCCATCGTCATGCCGGTGGCCGCCGCGCCGATGATCGCGTTGACGTGCGCGTTGATCTCCTTGGTCGCCGACTGTGCGGCGATCGAGGCGTTGCCGGCCTCGTCACCCGCCATCGGATCGCCGACCTTCTGGCCGTTGATCCCGCCGGCGGCGTTGATCTGGCTGATCGCGTATTTCAGGGCCTCGATCTGCGGAGGGCCGAGGGTGGCCAGCGGTCCGGTCTCCGGCAGCACGTAGCCGAACTGGAACGCTGCCCCCGTGGCCGCGCCGCCGCCGGAGGACGTCTCCGACGATGAACTCGACTCCGGGGTCGAAGACGACGTCTCCGAAGAGCTCGATGACGAGCTGCTGCTCGACGAGGAACTCTCCGTGCTGGACGAACTCCCTGCGCCGTTGCCGCTGCTGCTACAAGCAGCGGTGACCATGGCTGCTGCGGCTGCCATGGCCGCGACGGCGGTCCACTTACCTCTTCGCATACGTACTCCCATTCTGACGGGCCGGGTTCTTCCGGACGCGTTGTTGCATCCGAGCGCACCGCTGCACCGGGTAGGCCGGAGCGGCAGATGATCTGAGACTAGTAGAGATCCACGTCACCGGCGGTCTGCGTAATCGACCTGTTACCTCGCAGTGTCACGCCGCGCCCGAGCCGCCCGCCATCACGACGTTCCGTCGACGGCTGGCGTCGTGCGCTCCGCCGAACGGCTCATGCAGGTCAGCCGGGCGGTGCAGGTAGGTCTGCCGGCCTCGTCACGGATAGCGATCTGGAAGGTGGCGACCGTCCGGCCCACGTGTAGCGGCGTGCATACCGCCGTCACCGCGCCGTCCCTCGCCGACCGATGGTGCGTGCAGGAGAGTTCGACGCCGACGGCGAACCGGCCGGGGCCGGCGAGCAGGTTCGCATGGATCGAGGCGATGGACTCCGCGAGCACCGCGCTGGCCCCGCCGTGCAACAGTCCGAACGGCTGCCGGTTCCCGGCGACCGGCATCGTCGCGACCATCCGCTCCGGCGTCGATTCGGTGACGACGATCCCCATCCGCGACGCGAGCTCCCCGAGTGGGATCTGATCGGGTGTCGGGAACCGGGCGGGATCGGTCCCGAACATCGTCATAGGCGGTTTCGGTGCGTCGCTCATCGGGAGCCTTCCTCTTACCGGCGAGCGCGCGGCACGCAACGCCATCCGACCCTGACCCTAGACTCGGGCCGTGGATGAACAGGCAACCGCGGCATCGGTATCGGCATCAGCGTCGGCTTCGGCGCCGACGGTCGGCACGGCGAGCATGACGAGTATGACGATGTTCTCGGGCGGACCCTATGCGCCCGCCGGCGCGGATCCGGTACTGCTGCTGCTCGATGGGCATTCGCTGGCGTATCGCGCGTTCCATGCGCTGCCCGCGGACCGGTTCGCGACCTCGACGGGGCAGGCCACCAACGCCGTCTACGGCTTCACCTCAATGCTGATCAACCTGCTGCGCGACGAGCGGCCCACCCACGTCGCGGTGGCGTTCGACGTGTCCCGGCACACCTGGCGCACCGACGAGTTCGCGGAGTACAAGGCGCAGCGGGCCGCTTCGCCGGAGGAGTTCCGCGGGCAGGTGGAGCTCATCAGGGAGGTGCTCGCGGCGCTGCGCATCGAGACGTTGTCGGTCGAGGGCTTCGAGGCGGACGACATCATCGCAACACTGGCGACAGCGGCTGCCGCGCAAGGAATGTCGGTGCGGATCTGCACCGGGGACCGGGATGCGCTGCAACTGGTGGACGACCGGGTCACCGTGCTCTATCCGGTGAAGGGCGTCTCGGAGATGACGAGGTTCACGCCCGAAGCCGTGGCCGACAAGTACGGGCTCACCCCGGTGCAGTACCCCGATTTCGCGGCGCTGCGCGGTGACCCGTCGGACAACCTGCCCGGCATTCCGGGCGTGGGGGAGAAGACCGCCGCCAAATGGATCCGCGAGTACGGATCGCTCGGCGCGCTCGTCGACCATGTGGACGAGGTGCCCGGCAAGGTGGGGGATGCGTTGCGGCAGAACCTGTCCGGCGTGTTGATGAACCGGCGGCTGACTGAACTCGTGCGGTCTGTGCCGCTCGATCGCGTCCCGGGCGATCTCGCTGCGCGGCCGTTCGATCGGGAGGCGGTGCACCGCATCTTCGACGATCTGCAGTTCCGAGTGCTGCGGGAACGGTTGCTGGATACGTTCGACGACTCCGAGACCGTAGACGCTGACGGCGGTTTCGACGTCGAGGGTCGCATACTCGGCACCGGCGAGGTCGGCGCATGGTTGGCGCGTCACGCAACCGGGCGCGTCGCCGTGATCTGCCAGGGCACGTTCGGTTCCGGCGGCGGCGACGTGCACCAGGTGGTGCTGGCCGCGGGCGACGACCATGCCGCCACGATCGATGTAGCGTCGATGGGGCCGGACGACGACGCCGCGCTCGCCGCCTATTTCGCCGACGCGGCTCGGCCGAAGGTGCTGCACGACGCGAAGCCGCAGATCAACGCCTTGGCGCAGCGCGGATGGGCCGTGGAGGGGGTCGCATGCGATACGGTCCTCGCCGCCTATCTACTTCTTCCTGGGCAGCGCAGTTTCGACGTGCCCGACCTGGTGCAGCGCTACCTGCGTCGCACCATCGGCGATGGCGGCGCCGGCGCCGGTGCACAGCTCGCCCTGATTGCGGACGACGCCGCGGACACGGAGGTGATGGCGACCGCGCGTGCGCTCCTCGACCTGGCGACCACACTGGAAGCGGAACTCGCTGCCGCGCAGCAGTTGTCGCTGCTGCATGACCTCGAGATCCCGGTCATGCTCGTACTTGCGCGGATGGAGCGCACCGGCATCGCGGTCAATGTGAACTACCTGGACGAGCTGCAGTCCGAGTTCGCGGAGCAGGCGCGGGAGGCGGAACGCGCGGCGTACGCCGCGATCGGCCACGAGGTGAACCTGGGCTCGCCGAAGCAGTTGCAGACCGTGCTCTTCGATGAGTTGCACATGCCCAGCACGAAGCGCACCAAGACCGGGTACACCACGGACGCGAAGGCGCTGCAAGCGCTCTACGAGAAGACCGGTCACCCGTTCCTGGGGGCGCTGTTGCGCCATCGCGACGTGACCAAGCTGCGCACCACGGTGGAAGGACTGGTGAAATCCGTCGATGACGCCGGTCGCATCCACACCACGTTCCTGCAGACCGTGGCCGCGACCGGGCGGCTTTCCTCGACGGAGCCGAACCTGCAGAACGTTCCGGTGCGGACCGAGGCCGGGCGGCAGATCCGCGCGGCATTCGTCGCCGGACCCGGGTTCGACGGCTTGGTGACCGCCGATTACTCGCAGATCGAGATGCGGGTGATGGCACACATGTCCGGTGACGAGGGGCTGATCGACGCGTTCAAGTCGGGGGAGGACCTGCACACCGAGGTCGCGATGCGGGCGTTCGGCGTGCCCGCCGCCGAGGTGACCCCGGAGCTGCGGCGCCGGGTCAAGGCCATGAGTTACGGGCTGGCGTACGGGCTTTCGGCTTATGGCCTGTCACAACAGCTGGGTATCTCGGTGGACGAGGCCCGTGCGCAGATGGACGCCTACTTCGCGCGGTTCGGCGGTGTGCGCGACTACCTGCACCGCATCGTCGACGAGGCGCGCCGCACCGGTTACACCGAGACGCTGCTCGGCCGGCGGCGGTACCTGCCGGAGCTCACGTCGTCCAACCGGCAGTTGCGTGAGATGGCGGAGCGGGTGGCACTGAACGCCCCGATGCAGGGCAGCGCTGCGGACATCATCAAGCTCGCCATGGTGGGCGTGCAGCGCCGCATCGACCGGGAGGGGTTGCGATCGCGGATGCTGCTGCAGGTGCACGACGAACTCGTCTGTGAGGTCGGCACCGGGGAGTTCGACGCGATCGCCGCCGTCCTGCGCGAGGAGATGGGCTCGGCTTACCAGCTATCCGTTCCGCTGGAGGTGTCCGTGGGCCACGGCGATAGCTGGGATGCCGCCGCGCACTGAGCGTTGCTCGCTCAGTCGGCTGCTACGGGCTGGCGCGAGGCAGGAACGGATTCACCAGGCCGTCCGCGCGGATCTTGGCCGTTCATGTCGGTAGGCCAGGGGCGGTGTGCGTGGGTCCACGGGGCCGCATTCGCGCCTCGGGCGTGGCGGCGTTCGCGGCCGGGTTCACGACTGGGTTCACGACTGGGTTCACGGCAGCGTCAAGCTCGGCCTCGGGGTCGATCCAGCCGGCGTGCACGGCGCGGACCACGGCTTGCAGTTGGGAACGTGCGTCGAGTTTGGTCAGGATCGCCCGAACATGACTGCGTACCGTGGTCTCCGCGACCACCCATCGCGACGCGATCTGCTGAACAGTGCGGCCCTGCGCGAGTTCGACAAGGGTCTGCTTCTCCCGATCGGTGAGCGCGTCGAACGGTGCACGCATGGTAGCCGCCCGGGCGCGGTAGGCAGCCAGATCGAGCAGCAATGCCTGCGCCTCTGGGTCGTGGCGGATCCCGTCCGCCAGCGTCGTCTCGCGGATCGTCGCGACGAGCTTCGCAAACTGTGCCGTCTTCGGCACGATGCGGATGGCGCCCTGCTCTACGGCTTCGCCTAGCCTGGTCCGGTCCGTCTGGGCCGTGAGAACCACTACGCGGATGTCAGACTCGGTGAGCGGGGCGATCAGCGGGATTGAGTCGCCGAACGGGCCGAGGTCCAGATCCAGCAGCACGAGCGATGGTTCCTCCGAGATCAGCGCCGCAAGCAGCTGACCCGCGGGCCGCGGTGCGACCGCTATGCATGTCACGCCGGCATCCGCGAGCGCGGCCGCCAGCGTTTCCACCACGAGCGCGTGGTCGTCGACCAGCACCACCCGGCGGCCGATCATCGGAAGACTCTCGCGTCGCCCTCCCCATCCCTCGGTTCTTCGGCACGCATTCGGGCTGCCGCTCCGGGCGTTCCGGCCGCAGCTGCCGTGCCGGGGAAGCCCGCTGTCGAGGCATCAGGGACCGGTACCTCCGCTGTGCGCACCATTGTCGTGATCATGGTTCCTCCGCCCTCTCGATTCGCCAAGCGGAGTGTGTCACTGGCCTCCGACACCCCACCCGCGTGGCCAGCCCACTCCGGTGCGCACACCCTCGCCCCAGCGTGTACGCACTCGCCCCGTGCGCACACGCTCGCCCCCGTGCGCACGTCCTCGCGCCCGTGCGAATACCTCGCCCCCGTGCGTACACCCTCGCTCCCGGTGTGTATGTAACTGGGACAAAAGCGACACATTGCTGCAGCACTCACACCCTTCGCTGTTGATGTGGGACATCCACCGGCTGGATTCACAGTCCCACTGGGCGGAGCACCGGCGGCGCGACCGAGGCCGACTCCCGTGCCACCAAGGCCGGCCCTCTTGCAGGTGGAGTCGACTCCCGTGACATCAGGGCCGGCCCCCACGCAACCAGGGCCGGCCCCCGTGCGGCCAAGGCCGACTCCCGCGCGGCCGGCGCCTCGGTCCCCGCCCCCGCCGCCGTCGGCACCAGCAGTGTGACCACGGTTCCTCCGCCCTCTCGTGCCGTGACGCGCAGAGTCCCGCCCACCTCCGCCAACGCCTGCGCTGCGGACGCCAGGCCGAGACCGCTTCCCGCGTGCGTCGCCATCGATCCGCGCACTCCCGGCAACACCACGGCATCGTGCTCGGCGGCCGGGATCCCCGGCCCGTCGTCCGCAATGGTGATCCGGACAGTGTCTGCATCCAGAACAGCGTCATAGGCGGGGGAGACGGTGATCCAGATGTGCGCGCCCGGCGCGTGCACGCGCGCGTTCGTCAGGATGTTGCTGACCGCATTCGCGAGCGTGTCGCGGCCGCAGTAGACCCTGCAGTCCTCGACCTCGCACGTGATGTCGACACCGCGGGCCCGGTAGGCGCAGGCGAGAGGTTCGATCATCTCGCGCACTCCGAAAATGCTTGCGGTGCCGTGAAAGTGGGGATCGAGCAAATGTCCCAGCCGGTCCAGCTCAGCGGTGATGAGGCGCTGGAGGCGGGCCGGGTCGAGCCGGGGATGCATCGTCGGCCGGGCCAGCAGCTCCGTGGCACCGGCAATCGCGAAGATCGCGTTCCGGGCGTCATGCAGTCGGCGGGCCTGATCGGATTCCAGATCGGCGAGATCTGTTCGCGCGCTGCGCAATGCGCTGCTCACAGCCAACAGCCGAGTGCCGCGTTTCGTGTGCAATTGCCAGAGATAGTTCGCAGCGGTGGCCGCCACGAGCGTGGCCAGCAGCACCGCGATTCCGACGCGGATCAATGCCTGACTGGCATGCGGCGAATCCAACGCGGCATGGCCCGCAGACCCGAGCATCAGCAGCAGCGAGCCGCCGCCGATCAGGATGTCGCCCGCTCGATGCTTCACCCTACCGACCACCATGAAGGTGAGGCCTAGGAGCGCCCACCCTGCCGCGTTGATCACTTCCAGCCCGCGGAGCAGCGGGGCGAGGGCCGTGGCACCGCCATCGGCCTCGAGCGCGAATGCGACTGCCGCTCCGCTCGCGACCACGAGCACCATCGGGATAGTGAGTTGCCGAGGCCGGAGGCGCGCCACGACCGCCGGCGAAACAAGTGCGATCACGCCGATGCCCAGCACCGCCAGCTTCACGAATGCTCGCAGCAGGCCTGCGTACCCGCCGTGAAAGGCGGGTATGCCCGTCACACCCGCGATCATGGAGACGGCCGGGAACGAGAATGCGGTGATCGTGAGCGCCGCGACACCGAGTGCCGCTCGGGCCCGACCGGTGATCCGCCAGATCGCGAACAGCATCGCGGCGGAGGCGAGAAGCAGTGCGCCGCAGAGGGAGTCGGACGCATCGATCAATGCCACCCGCGCAGCATGTGACCGGTGCATCGCGAGAGCGCCCAGCGCCGTCCACAGCGCGAGGACGCCTGCGGCCGTTCCGGCGATGGCCGCGACATTCGGCCGAACCGCCGTGGGCACCGGCCTCCGCCGATCGGGGCCGACGTATCCGCCCATCGCCTCGCGGTGATCGACCGGCACAGGCACGCGACCGACATCGCTCGCCGCCACGTTGATCGACACCCCACGCACCTCCACCAGCTGTCGCGCGGCAGAAGCACAACCGCCGTGCGCTCACAGTCTGTGATGCGTCAACGCCTTCCCACAAGCCTCGTTCGGGTGAATAATCGTCCCGATCGGCCGCTGCTGCCGGTTTGCCCGGTTCGAAAGGCCACGCTCCGACGGCTTCCCGTGCTCCTCGGGTATGACGATGAGCCGCGCTACCGCGCCACACGGGTTCCCCAGCCGGGGCCCCGCAGCCGCAGCATTCACACCTCATGAGTATCGCGGGCGAAGCGAGCCGAAGGGGCGCTCTCGCCGTGACGTACGCACCCGAGGGGTGTGAATAGAACCGGGCCAATTCGGACAGAATGCTGCTAGACGCACACCCTAGATGGAGAGTGTTAATGCTGCAGGGGAGTGTGAGTAAAACAGGGCCGAATCGGACAGAATGCTGCTAGACGCACACCTTAGATGGAGAGTGTGAATGCTTCAGAACGGTGTGTGTATAACCGGGACAATCGCGACACATTGCTGCTAGACGCACACCTTAGATGGAGAGTGTGAATGCTGCAGAACGGTGTGAGTCCAGCAGGGCGACACGCCGCGCAAATGCTGCTACATTCACACCTGAAAAGGGCTGCGCTCAGGGGAGGGGGGCGCTGTCCTCCGCATCGTCCGAGACGGCTTCATGCTTTCCGGCCGAGGTCGCGGCCACACTCACATCGGGGGAGTCGCCAGCCTCCTCGGCGTCGTGCTTCTCGCCGGGCTCGCTCTCCTCGTTCGGGAAGAAGAGGCGCCACAGGAGAATGAGCGCCACCAGGGCGAGAGCCACGGCCCCTATGCCCGCGGGCTGGCTCAGGAATGTAACGACGTAGCCGCCCTTTGGGATATGGAACGCCACCACGCCGACCACGAAGTCGTCCGGAATGGTCCAGACATCCGCGGTGCGATTGGCGTCGCCCTTGGTCTTGATGCCCTGAGGGGTGATTTCGACGATCCGGTGGGTCACCAGATCGTTGCCCTGCCCATGCCGGAACGTGATGATGTCGCCGACCCGGAAGTCGCCCCTCGCGGGTCGATCCACTACGAGATCGCCCGGGTCGAGAGTCGGCACCATTGACCCTGTCTCCACCACAAACTTTTGGTAACCCGCGGCGTGGAACCCGTACGCGACTCCGCCGATCCCCAAGATCACAAACACCAGGAGGCCCCATGCGATCCAATGTCGGATACGCATGGGGCCTCCCGAGTAACGCGCTTCCAGCTACGCTACATCATCACCAGTTCGAGCCCACGGTCCCTACCGATGCGGGATTCTTTGTGGCTGCCTTTGTGCCAGGTTGAATCAGAGGGTACTGGCCGACCTGGGTCGCAACAATCTTGAAGGGCAGATTGACCTGCGGGGAATCCATGGCCGTCATGTCACCTGTAACGCCAAATTTAATCGTGGCAGATGCGCCCATCGCGCCGGGAGCGAGATTCTTCCAGACTAATATTGCCGCAGGAACTCCGCACTCGGCAATATCGGTGCCACCTCCGACCACGTGCTGGACATTGCTTCCGCCGTCGCCGTTGTCGGTGACGGTGCAAGTGTTACGTGCGGTCGAGGACGAATAACCTTGCATCGCGTCACTAACACTAGGAAGTTGAAGGTTGTACGATTCAAATCCGATACCTGATTGACCGGTTACGGCAAAATGGCCATATTGCCCCAATCCGCCGTCTGTAACGGCAGTGCCATTCGTGACGTATGCCTTCCCAGACGGATCCTTGGCGCCCGTGAATGCGCCGTACGCCGCTGAATTTGAATCGAAAACAAGCCAGATATCAGAATTAGTAGCTGACCCAGCCGTGGTGTTGAAACTAACCTTTTGGGTCTTATCAACCCCAGGAACCAGGTTGGAGAAATTGAGTGTAGTGTTCTGCGCTTGGACGGTGAGATGACCTGTGGTTCCGGTCAGTTGTCCACCTGTTTCCGACGTGAAGTACGCCCCCGTCCCCTGCACGGCTGTGGTGACGAGCACGGTGGTGAGCCCCAGCGCACCTGCGAAGCCCGCGAGTCTGGCAACTTTCCCCTTTTTCATGTGTGCCTCCCGCACATCCCGGGCTTGTCCGCGCGGCAACGGTTGCCGCCTGCCCGATTCCAGGGTGCTTCGCAGCGGCTACGCCTCGTATTCTCAAAATTGATGATTCGACCCGAATGAGTGACGCAGAGCATTCGTGGTGCTACGGAGCGTCGTCGCTCCCCGGGCGGCTTAGCTCTCGAAAATGCCCAATCCGAGCGCCCGAGCCGCGTCGTTCTGCCGGTTGTCGCGGGAGAGCAGGAGTACTGTGTCGGCCGTCATGTCCGCGACCCTCGTGCATGCGGCGAGGTGGATCGCGTCCAGGGTGCGGACGGGCGTCACGTGGACGTATTCGCGGGCGAGCGCCGTGGTGGCGCTGCCCAGCGGAATAACGCCCAGTGGGCCGGAGTCCGAGGTGTCGGCCGTGTACCGGGCCAGCAGATTGTCCGCGTCGGCAGCGTCGATGGCACCATTTCGCTGCGCGCGTGCGATCGTGCTGGCGATCTCGACATCGGTCAACTCGCTGGTCACGACGGGATCGCTGCCGTCGTAAAGTACGTCCGCCAAGGCGGCGCTGTCCGACTGATCGCCGAGGTAGATGCGGCCCAGAGCGCTCGTATCGATGTAGATGATCATCGTTCGTCGCGCTCGGCCGAAACAAGTGCCGAGGCGTACCCGGCGGGCGTCGAGATGGTGCGGCGTACAGCCGGGGCCTGTTGCGGGGCGCGGGAGACCAATATCCCGGCGCGGATCGCGTCGGCCTTCCAAGCGTGAGCGTCGGCGACCGCCCCGCGGAGCAGCCGAGTGATGAAGGCGTTGACGGACTCTCCGGTCAGAGCGGCGCGCTCCTTGACGGCGTCCGCGAGCGAGTCGTCGACTCGTGTGATCAGCTGTCTCATAAGTTTATGATAGCAACAAGCGCTGATTGTGCTATCAGACCCAGTGCACCGGCGGCGCGGTGGCCGCCGCCCTCTCAGGCTTCCGGGGCGCGCGTCAGCAGTCGATGATTGGAAGGCCCGGATCTAGAAATTCCAGATCGTCCCGGTCCGAGCTGAGCACCGCCGCACGGTGGTGGCGCGCGGAGATGACGACCGAGGCGTCAATCACGTCGCTTGTCGATGTACGTCCGCAAAGCACGCCTGCGGCTCGCGCCACCGTATCGGTGAGCGGTTCGATCTGTACATCGCGCGATCCAAGAAGTCGAGCCAAGAGCACCTGACGGCTGCCATCACGCCACGCCTGCCCAACGACTGCGGCCGGGACGACGATGTCGCGTCTATCACGGTGGGCAACCTCGATGAGCGCGGCGGTGCGCCTGTCGCCGCGATCGATCGCAATGAGCGCTCCGGCGTCCAGGACCAGTGTCATCGAGGCTCCACCGCCGCGAGGCGCTCTCGAGCCTCGGCGAGTTCTACATCGGTCACCGGGCCGCCTGTCGCGTCGAAGAGGTCGGCGAGAACCGCCGCAACCTCTTCGGAGTCCAGCCGGGCCTGGGCAGCCGCGTTCATCCAGGCGCTGAGTGACTCCGCGCGGCCTTCAGCCACTTCGAGCTTGGCTCGATCCACCACATCCGGGTCGAGACTCACGGTCAATTTGCGGGCGGTCATACTTTCATCGTACCAGCCGTTTGCCCCGCCGCCGGGCGGCGAGGAGCAGCACCAGGCCGAGGAGGAGGGCAGCGCCGCCAGCGGCGAGCATGGCGATGATCGGGGCGCCGGTGTAGGAGAGCGAGCCGCCGTGTTCGCCGAGGACGAGGATGCCGGCCTTGCCGGGCGCTCCGGCCGCGCCGCCGGCCGGGCCGGCCACCACCGATTCGGTGCCCAGCACTTGAATGTGCGAGCCGCCGCCCGCATTCTCGGCGACATTGCCCGGCTGCTGGATGCCCGGCCCCGCGCCGCCATCCGCTCCGCCGCCAGTTCCTGCACCGCCGGTGCCGCCGCCCGGATTCACCGCCGCACTCGTCAACTCCAGTTGCAGGTCGAACGTGATCCGGCCGTACTGGAACGCATTGTCCAGCACCGGGTCTCGGTTCGGCAGGGTGGCCGTCATGGTCACCTCAAGTACGTCGCCGTCGTGCAGGCCGCTGGCGAGCGTGACGCTGCTTTCCAGCGACGCCACAGTCTCGGCCGCCCCAGCAGAGGTGCCGTTGGCCGCAACGTGGACGGTGAGGCCGAGCGCTTTCGCGAGCGCCTGCCCGGATCCCGCCCGCGTCGGCCCGCCCACCGGCCCGTCGGCGATCGTCACGTTGACCATCTGCAGCGAGATCGTGTCCGCGAGCCCCGAATCGCCACCGTTGCCGCTCGCGTCACGGACCTGCATCGTGCCGCTGACCGACCCGCCGGGCACCAGATCCGTCATGTTCAGCAGTGGTGTGCTCGCGACGGTCGAGAAATCCGTATCCCCAGCCATTTTCACCTGGATGGGCGGTGCGGCGGCGCTCGCCGGCGAGCCCAGCCACAGGCCACCTGCCAGGCCCAGTGTCACCAACGCGAGGGTGGAAAGCAGCCCGCCGGTGCGGCGCATCGCCCGGCCGCGGCGTGGGCGCGAACGGCCGAGCGGGGGAGTATGCACGGTCTGCGTCGTGGTCATCATGGGCTTGCCAGCGTCTGACTGAGGGTGTAGTCCATCGCGAATCCGCCGGTCGCGGCCTGGACGGAATTGTCCGCGGACGCCGCCAGCCCGATCTCGAAGCGGACGCACACGGCGTCATGAGAGTCGGTGAGCGAGCCTAGCGGCAGCGTCTGCGGATCGTGCAGCGCCGCCAGCACCGGGTACGTCGCGGCATCCGCGAACCCGCCCGCCGGCGCGCACCGGCCGTCCGCCCAATGCGCATCGCTCTCGGACACGGGTACGGAGACGGACACCGTCATCCACGCATTGTCGGTGAACGGTCCGGGCACCGCCCCGGACAGCGTCATCGCCAGATCCGCCGCACCCACGCCGGCCATGTCCGCCGTCACGAGTTGATCGGCCGTGCGGCTCTCGCCCGGGGCGAGGTTCTCGATCGAGAGGTCGCTGCCCAGGCCGTGGTTCACCTCGATCGTCAGGTGCCCCGCCCCGATGATGTTGTGCGGGATCGCGCCCACCGCCGGGATCAATAGCCCAGCGGCGATCCCGCCGGCCGCCAGCGCGAACGCGACGACACCGGCCATGCTGCCGACCTTCGTTCCCAGCCTGATGGCCTGCCCCCGTTCTCCCCCACAGCGCTGCACAGAGCGCGGCAACACACGCCTCCCGCGCATGTCGTCGCACCGCCGCCGCACGGTCTCCGCCGCGACGCCACAGGACGGGCACACCCGTCCGCGCCTTTCAGCCTCTCAAAGATCATTCGTCCGCCCATCGCCAAAATTGACGATGTGGCCTCCGAAGTAAGCACGGCGGCGCGGAGCGCCGGGAACGACGTCATCTCCGTGTCGTCCATGAGGGTCGTGCGTGCCGGGCGGAGCGGCTACCTGTCGTCGGGAATCAGGCGGAAAGCGGGGTGGTCGGTCAGCGGGCGCATGGCGCGAAAGTCGCGTCGATCAAGCGTGAGGACATCATTGGTGCGATATTCGGCGGCGACGGCGACCGTGACGGCGTCGACGAGGTCAAGGTCGAGCGCTGCGTAATTCCGACGGATCGCCAGGGCGGTCAAGAGCTGTCGGCTGCTTGCGGGAGCGAGGGCAATTCGGGTTTCCTCGACGCGGTTGGCAATGGTGCGCACGATCGCGTCGGCGGTGCGGCGGTCTGCGCGGACCGTCGCCACGTGATGGATCTCGGTGATGGCGAGCGGGCTGACGACGATCAGGCCGCAGGCATCGGCCGCCGCGCGGGTGCGGGCGTGTTCGGGATCCGATCGATTGAACAGGGCCAAGAGGCCGGAGGTATCGGCGACCGCAATCATCCAGCGGCCTTGATGCGGTCACCTTTCCCGCGTACGGAGGTCGTGACGGCCTGCTGGATGTCTGCGCGCCGGACGGGCCCGTGCAGGTCCACTGTCTCGTCTTCGGGGATGAGCGGCTCATCCCAGACTCGGGCGCCGAGGGCGGCTAGCCTGATCCCCTCTCGCAGGATTTCGGCTTCCGAAATGCCGCGTTGGGCCGCCGCCTCCTTGATGAGCGCGAGGTCTTTCGGGTCGGCATACACATTCGTGCGCTTCATGGACATGTACCAAGGTTAGCGTATGTCTTGCACCGATGCGGTGAGTGGCGCGATCGGCGCGGGGCGCCGGGAACGACGTCATCTCCGCCTCTTCCGCACGAACCCGGCGCTGCTACGCTGTAGTGCGTGGTAGCGCCTACGAACATTCGATTCCCCGGGTCGGTCGACCACGGACTCGTCGCCTATGCCCGGCAGCATCGGGCCGCGAAGTCGACGGTCGTTGTGACCGCGGTCGATGAGTGGCTGCGGATGCAAGCTCATCCGCGGATCTCCTTCGTTGCGGTCGGGTCCGAGCGGCGCGCCGCCCTGGTGGACGGGCCGCAGGTCTGGACGGTCGCCGAGGCCTGGCTGGCGCATCCGGCGGGGTCCCGCGACGCGGCGACGGTGGCGGATGCCGTGGGGCTGTCGATCGCGGACGTCGAGGCGGCGCTGCTGTACTGGGCCGAATACCGCGACGAGATCGATTCGACCGTCGAACGGGAGCACGAGGCGCAGGACCGCGCACTCGCGGTCTGGCGGGACCGGCGCCGCCTCGAATCCGCATGACGGATCCGACGCGATCGCGCGCCGGGCTCGATCCGGCCGCGCCCGGTCGCGCTGCGCCGCTGAAGTACCTTCTCGACGAGCATTACCCCGGCTGGCTGGCGGGCGAACTCGTCTCCGACGGCATCGACGCCGTCGCCGTCATCGCGCACCGGCCGGAGCTTCGGGGGCGGCCGGACAGTGAGGTCCTCCAGGCGGCCACCCGAGAGCGGCGTGTCGTGGTGACCGAGGACGTGTCGACCTTCGCCGCCGCAATCGCGGCCGTGCCGCACCACTGCGGCGTGATCTATTGCCACCACCGGCGCTTCCCGCGCACGAGGCCGGGGCTCGCGTTGCTGCGCCGCGCGCTCGTCGACCTCGCGGTGGACCCGCCCGGCGGTCTGGGCCGTGCTGCCGTGGTGTGGTGGGCGGACCCTGCGGGCGGGCGGGCCTGATCGCCGAATCAGCGCTTCTCGGCGACGAAGATGGCCGTGCCCGGGAACATCGCCCCGCGCTCGGGGGACCACTGGCCCCAGACCCCGGCAAAGTCTTCCGGCCACTCGGGCTCGATCACATCGAGCACCGTAAAACCGCCCATGACGAGATCCCGGATGCGGTCTCCCATCGTCCGGTGATGCTCCACGTAGGCCGGCACCCCGGCGGAGTCCACCTCCACATAGGGCGAACGGTCGAAGTAGGACTGGATCGCGGTGAGCCCGCGCGGGCCGGGGTCGTCCGGGAAGATCCACCGCATCGGATGCGTCACTGAGAACACCCACCGCCCAGCGGGTTTCAGCACACGGGCGACCTCGCGCATCGCGCCTAAGGAGTCCGCCACGAAGGGGATTGCGCCGAAGGCGGAGAACGCGATATCGAAGACGCCGTCTGCGAACGGCAGGGCGCAGACGTCGGCCTGCACCAGGCGTGGGGGCGCGGCGGGCGATCCCGTGATCCCCGTCATCTCCGCTCTTTCGTTACCAAGGCGAGCGTATCGCAACATCCCGGCAGACAGATCGAACGCCACCACCGAGGCGTCCTGCGCCACCAACCACCGCGCACACGGCGCGGAGCCGCAGCCCACCTCCAGCACCAGCCGCCCGCGCACGTCACCGAGCAGGTGCGCGTCCGCCTCGCGAAGGTTCTCCGGGCACCAGACGAGGTCCGCATCCCCCAGGAACGCGCCGTGCTCGGCGTGATAGGCGTCCGCGTCCGCGTCCCACCAGCGCCGGTTCGCCGCCGCCGACGTCCGCTGGTCGGCGGGAATCATGCGAGGCTGGGTCGGGCCGAGGGAAGTCACGTGCCAATCCAAGCACGCCCCCCGGCCGCGGCGGGCGTAGCAACAGGGCACGTAACCCGCGCACGCAAGCCGGGCACAATAGCGCAGCGCCGCTCCAGGTGAAACCCATCCGCGCGGACAAGGTAAACTTGCGCCCGCGTGGTGGGTGAGTGCTGTCTCGGAATGGAGCAGGCCGCACCGAAGGTTCTGCGCGCGGGCGGGTGGCAACACGGCACATGAACGCGCGTCACAAGATCCGACGACATCCGGCGCGCGCCCCGCACGATCCACCATCCACCATCGGAGCAACCACCCACATGACTGTTACCTCAGTCCCGACCACCCCCTCCTCGATCCCGCAGGTCGCGATCAACGACATCGGTTCTGCCGAGGATCTTCTCGCCGCCATCGATGCGACGATCAAGAACTTCAACGACGGAGACATCCTCGAAGGCACCATTGTCAAGGTTGACCGCGACGAGGTGCTGCTTGACATCGGCTACAAGACCGAAGGCGTCATCCCCTCCCGCGAGCTGTCCATCAAGCACGATGTCGACCCGAACGAGGTTGTCGAGATCGGCGAAAAGATCGAGGCTCTGGTCCTGCAGAAGGAGGACAAAGAGGGTCGGCTGATCATGTCCAAGAAGCGCGCCCAGTACGAGCGCGCCTGGGGCACGATCGAGAAGGTCAAGGAGGAGGACGGCGTCGTCACCGGCACCGTCATCGAGGTCGTCAAGGGCGGCCTGATCCTGGATATCGGCCTGCGCGGCTTCCTACCCGCCTCCCTCGTCGAGATGCGCCGCGTGCGCGACCTGCAGCCGTACGTCGGCCGGCAGCTCGAGGCGAAGATCATCGAGCTGGACAAGAACCGGAACAATGTGGTGCTCTCCCGCCGCCAGTGGCTGGAGCAGACCCAGTCGGAGGTGCGCAGCGAGTTCCTCAACCAGCTCGCCAAGGGCCAGGTCCGCAAGGGTGTCGTGAGCTCCATCGTGAACTTCGGTGCGTTCGTCGACCTCGGCGGCGTGGACGGCCTGGTGCACGTCTCCGAGCTGTCCTGGAAGCACATCGACCACCCGAACGAGGTCGTCGAGGTGGGCCAGGAGGTCACCGTCGAGGTGCTCGACGTGGACATGGACCGCGAGCGAGTCTCGTTGTCGCTCAAGGCGACTCAGGAAGATCCGTGGCGGCACTTCGCGCGCACCCATGCGATCGGGCAGGTCGTACCGGGCAAGGTCACCAAGCTGGTTCCGTTCGGCGCGTTCGTCCGCGTCTTCGACGGCATCGAGGGCCTGGTGCACATCTCCGAGCTCGCCAGCCGGCACGTCGAGGTGCCGGAGCAGGTGGTCAACGTGGACGACGACATCTTCGTCCGCGTCATCGATATCGACCTGGAGCGGCGCCGCATCTCGCTCTCGCTGAAGCAGGCGAACGAGGGCATCCCGCTGGGCGCCGAGTTCGACGAGGTGCGCGCCCAGTACGGCGTGGTGGACCACTACGACGAGCAGGGCAACTTCATCCCGCCGGAAGGCTTCGACGTGGCGTCCGGCGAATGGCTGGAGGGCTTCGAGCAGCAGCGTGACGCGTGGGAGAAGGCTTACACCGACGCGCATGCGGTGTACGAGGCGCACCAGAAGCAGATCTCCAAGGCGCTGGACGACGATGCCGCGGCCGCGTCCGACTCGCCGAGCAACTACTCGTCGGCGTCGGGCGGTGAGTCGGGCGGATCGCACGGCGGTTCCCTGGTGGACGACGAGGCGCTCGCCAAGCTGAAGGAGAAGCTCTCCGGGAACGAGTGAGATCTCTTGCGCGGTGCCGTTCTCTGCGGTGCCGATCGCGTGGTGCCGGGGCGGCGAGCTGGTCTCGCCGCCCCGGTTTTCGTGTCTTTCGGGTATGACGCTGTTCGCGGGCTCCGCCCGGCGGGCGCTGCTGTGGGCTGGGCCAGGGCTATGTGCCCGTGCCCAGGGGCGGCCCACCCGGCGTGGTGCACGGCGAGGCGGCCCGGCGTGGGAACGGCCTGACCCCGCCGCGGTTCGCTACCGTGGAGGTCATGCACCGCCGCGAGTCCCGTTCCGCCCATTCCCACTGGCCTGCGGTCGGTTTGGTTCTTCCGTTGAGTGTCGCCGTGGTGGTCGCCCTCGCCGTCACCGGCTGTTCGCGTGGCGCTTCGACTGTGCCACTGACGGTGACAAAGGTGGTCACCGAGACCGGGAATCCGTCGGGCGCTGGCACCGGTTCGACCGGCGCGGGGATTACCGTCGTGGATCCGAACGCGCTCCCGAGCGCTACCGATACCGGAACGGCTGGCGGCCCGCAGGGCGGAACGTCGTCATCTCCGGGTGCGAATACGGCAACCACCGGGACGACCGGGACGGCTACCACATCGGGGACGACGTCAACGACCTCCACCACGGCGACGACCGTCACGACCGGACCGCAGGCGGCCGCGGCCACGACGGCGCTCGGCACCTCGTGCACCACCATGCTGTCCGACGCCGACATCTCCCGCTCTATCGGGAAGTCGTTGCCCGCCAAGGGCCTTCGCCTCGAGGACGTTCCGAACCCGGACGCGCACATGCTCGGCCGGATCAAGTGCTACTACGGCACCGACACCCTCACCGAGCCGCGTCAACTCGTGGTGGCGCTCGCCGCGTACGCCACTCCGGACGCGGCCGCCCAGCAGACGACGGTCACCGTGCAATCCGAGACGGCGCAGGGCGCGACCGCCCAGACCGCGGAGGTGTCCGGGCATCAGGCGCAGATCCTGCTGCGGGACGGCGGGCTGCTCGTGATGCCGGTCGGTGCGCTGACCGTGTCGATCGCGATCGCGAACGGCGTGGTGGCCGATTCCGCGCTCGGCGGGGCGCTGCAGAAGCTCGCGACCGCGGCTCTCGCGCATCTGGTATAACGACGGCCGCGTGCGAGGCGGCCGGAGGAGCGCGCGTTTCGTGCTTAGAGGGCGTGCGCGGGCCGCGGTGCCTGCGTGGGCATTTGTCCTGCGGTACGGCCGAGCCGGTGTCGGCCCACGTATCGCCACACTTGCAGCAGGCTTCGGCGCGGCAGGCTGATCATGGCTGCGAGCGGGGTCAGCCCGGGCGTGCCGACGCGGTGACGGCCCGGCATGACGATGGTCGCCGTCGATGTGCGCACGGATCCCCCTCGGAGGCAGGCGTTGCGGTTGACCGCAACGCGCGAGTGTGCTTGCTGTAACGGTACGGTCCATGGGTGGTGAATTTCCGCAGGTTGCGCCGCGTGTCGCGGGTTTTCGGCGAGCGCTGCGACGGCTCGTCATGTTGACGGTGGCCGTGACGGGCGGGATCGGCGCCGGGAAGTCGACCGTGTCCGCGCTGCTGGCGGAGCTCGGTGCGGTGGTGATCGATTCAGATGTGCTCGCGCGTCAGGTGGTGGCGCCCGGCACGGTCGGGCTCGCGGCCGTGGTGGACGCGTTCAGCGACGGTGTGCTTGCGGCCGATGGATCGCTGGACCGTGGCGCGCTCGCCGCCATCGTGTTCGCTGACCCGGCCGCCCGGCGCCGGCTGGAGGAGATCACACATCCGTTGGTGCGTGCGGAGTTTCGTCAATTACGGGATGCTGCGGGACGGCTGGATCCCGGGGCGGTGGTGGTCAACGACATCCCGATCCTGCGCTCACGGACGGAGGCCGCGGAGTTCGACCTGGTGGTCGCAGTGGTCGCCGACGAGGCCGTGCGGGTGGAGCGGCTGATCCGCCGGGGGCTCGCCGAGGCGGACGCGCGCGCCCGGATCGCGGCCCAGATCTCCGATGACGAACGGCGCACACTGGCCGATGCCGTGATCGAGAACCATGGCGACGAGAGAGAGCTGCGGGTGGCCGTGCGGCGGCTATGGTCCGGTCGGATCCTGCCGCTAGCGGCGCGAACCGGCCCGGCACACGAATAGCGTCATATTCGGTTCGGCGCTACGGATGTCGGCGCAACGCTGATGCGCCACCGCCCGGCGCGAGGCTTGCTCAACTGCTGCGGCGGCGGGTCATGCGCTGCATGCTGCGCATCTTGGCGCCGGCGGGCATCGGGCCCTTCGGCAGCCCCACCTGCGGGCTGCGTGTGGCGAGCGAGGCAAGCTTCAGGTCCAGCTGGCCGACCGCGCCGGCGGAGATGTTGCGGGGGAGCTTCATCAGGTACGAGTTGAGCTTGCGCAGCTGCACCTCGCCCTCCTCGGTGCCGACGATCACGTCGTAGATCGGGGTATCGCCCACCACGCGCGCGATGCGCTTCTTCTCCTGCGCAATCAACGGTTTCACCCGATGTGCCGCGCCCTCGCCGACCAGGATGATGCCAGGGCGGCCGATCACGCGGTGTACGGCGTCCAGGTGAGTGGTGCCGGCGACCGTCGGGGTGATCCGCCAGCGGCCCTTGAGGTTGTTCTGCAGCGACCACGCCGCTGCCCCGGGGGTGCCCTCCGCCTGCTTGTAGACGCTGCGCTGCACGCGGCGCGCGAACACGATCAGCGCCAGCATGGCGCCGATGATCACGCCGAAGATCAGCCCGATCCACCACGTCATCCGGGTGAGCCAGGACAGCAGGGTGATGAGTCCTGCGGTGCCGAGCAGGGTGCCGATCATGTAGGGCAGCAGTCGCTTGTCCTGCTTGACCTGGGTCTTGAACACCTGCCACAGCTGGGCGCGGCGTTCCTTCTTGCCGGCCCGCTTCTCGGCCTTGGCCGCCCGGCGCTCCGCACGCGACGGTTTCGCCGCGGTCGCGCGCGCGGACTTGGATGACGAACTGGCCATGGCCACCAGTTTACGGGGCGATCGACGCCGCCCCCGCCGCTAGCGGCTGGCGGCGGCCGTGCGGGAGTCCATGGCCTGGCGGTACAACGTCCCGGCGCGGTAGGACGAGCGCACCAGCGGGCCGGACATCACCCCGACGAAGCCGATGGACAGGGCCTCCTTGCGGATGTCGACGAACTCGCTCGGCTTGACCCAGCGGTCGATCGGATGGTGCTTGGGGGAGGGCCGGAGATATTGAGTGACGGTAAGCAGATCGCAGTCCACCCCGCGGAGGTCCTCCAGCGCCTGGGTGATCTCCTCGCGGGTCTCGCCCATGCCGAGGATCAGGTTCGACTTGGTCACCATGCCGGCCGATTTGGCCAGTGCGAGCACGGCGAGGGACCCGTCATAACTGAACGCGGGCCGGATCCGTTTGAAGATCCGCGGAACCGTCTCGATGTTGTGCGCGAAGACGGCGGGGCCGGCGTCGAACACCTGCTGCAGCAGGTCCGCCTTGCCGGAGAAGTCCGGGGTGAGGATCTCGACGCCGGTTTCCGGTGCCTGCTGGTGGATCTGCCGAACGGTCTCGGCGTAGAGCCACGCGCCCTCGTCGGCGAGGTCGTCGCGGGTCACGCCGGTGACGGTCGCGTATTTGAGCCCCATCGTGGCGACCGACTCGCCCACGCGCCGGGGCTCGTCGGCGTCGAAGGTGCCGGGCCGTCCGGTCTTGATGAGACAGAAATCGCAGCGCCGCGTGCAGGTGTCGCCGCCGATGAGGAACGTCGCCTCGCGGTCTTCCCAGCATTCGTAGATGTTGGGGCAGCCCGCTTCCTGGCAGACGGTGTGCAGCCCCTCCTGCTTCACCAGCCCCTGGAGCCGGGTGAACTCCGGGCCGGTGTGCAGTTTGGTCCTGATCCATTCCGGCTTGCGCTCGATCGGGGTCTCGGCGTTGCGCGCCTCGATCCGCAGCATCCGACGGGCCGGTGGCTGCGTCGATCCGCTGTGCTCGATGGTCATTGCCGTCCACTCCTTGCTGGGGTGCCGCGGGGGATCACCGCGTCGGTGACCGGCAGGGTGCCGTCCAGCGCGGCCGTGAGCAGCGCCTTGACGGTCGGTTGCATATCGCGCACGGTCACCGTGTGCCCGGTCTCTTCGGACAGCGATGTGACGCCGGCGTCCGCAATGCCGCACGGCACGATCCTGCCGAAAGCCGTGAGATCGCAGCAGCAGTTCAGCGCGAAACCGTGTTGGGTGACGCCGCGCGCGATCCGGACGCCGATCGCCGCCACCTTCCGTTCCGGGCGGAAGGCGTCGGCCGGCAGCCAGACACCGCTACGCCCCGGCACCCGGCCGGCTTCGACCCCCACGGTGGCGCAGGCCTCGATCAGGACCTGTTCGAGGATCCGAACGTAGGCGACCACATCGACCGGGTCGGCGAGGGCGACGATCGGGTATCCGACGAGCTGGCCCGGGCCGTGCCAGGTGATCCGGCCTCCTCGATCGACGTCGATGACGGGTGTTCCGTCGGTCGGTCGGTCGGCCGGCTCGGTCCGCTTCCCGGCGGTGTACACGCTGGGGTGCTCCAGGAGGATGACGGAATCCTGGCCGGTGCCGCTGACGCGATCCTCGGCCAGCGTGCGCTGCAGATCCCACGCCTCGGCGTAGGCCATGGTTCCGGGTTCGACGAAGCGGAGCGGGGTGCGGGCTCGGCGCATGCGCCAGACGGTACGCCGCTCCGGTTTCGACCTGCACGCCGATACCGCGCCCGACCGCTCTACCACGGGTTTGTGGATAACCTGCCACGCCGTTCGCCGCGGGTGTCTACTGTCATGCCGCATGAGCATCGAGGTGCCCGGGTATCGGCTGGTCCGGCCGGTGTTCACGGCGGCGGGCACGCAGTTTGGTGTCACCGCGTCGAGTGTCGGGGCGTTGGATGTCACAGCGTCTGATACCGCTGCGCCGGATGCCACGTTGTTGGATGTCACTGCGCCGGAGATGACGGGGATGACGGCCGCCGCAGGTGGCGGCGTGGCCCACGCGGACTCGGTCGACGGCATACCGGTGGGCGTCGCTTCGGCGATGTGGCGCGGTGTGCGTATCGCCGACGATCGGCCGGTGGCGATCAAGCTGTTCCCCGCCGACGGCCGCGAGCGGGCCGAGCGGGAAGCGGTGATCGGCCAAACGGTGGACCACGCGCACGTGCTGTCGGCGATCGACATCGTGACCACACCCGAGCTGGTCGCGCTGGTGTTCCCGTGGGCGGACGGCGGATCGTTGGCGCGTCTCGTGCACCATCGCCGCCGGCTGCCCTGGCCGGAGGCGTTGACGGTGCTCATACCGCTGGCCGACGCGCTTGCCGCGGCCCACGAGCGGGGCTTCGTGCACGGCGACGTCTCCGCCGACAATGTTCTCTTTGATGCCGACGGCCGGCCGCTGCTCGCCGATTTCGGCGCGGCCCGAGCCGCCCGTGAGTTCGGCATACCGGTGCACGTGACACCGGCCGACGTGGCGCCCGAGATCGTCCGAGGCGCCCCCGCCAGCGCGGCCGGTGACCTGTTCTCGCTGGGATCGGTGGCCTTGCGCTGCCTGAGCGGTGCGGCGGCATGGCCGGCGGACGATCTCGAAGACGTGATCGCCCAATCCGCGATCGGCCAGTGGCCCGATATCGACGACCGCCTTGCGCCCGATGCCTTCTGTCGCGTCATCCGGCGCCTGCTCGCGCCGGAACCCGCGGATCGCGGCAGCGCTGGCCGGCTCGCCGTCGACCTTCGTGCGGTCGGTCGGCCGGAACCGATCGGACTCGTCACCTCGGACGACGACGGAGCGCTGCGCGGCCCGGCCGCGTCGACCGTGCTCCGACCCGACGCGGTGCGGCCGCCGGTCGTGCCGGGTGCGCCCCGGCATCGCTTGCGCGGGCGGAGTCCCGCTGGGCGGCCCCGGTCGTGGCGGGTGGCCGCGGTTGCCCTCGCGGTCGGTGCGGTGCTGGCCGGGGCGGTCGTCGCCGGATGGTCCTGGGCCGGGCAGGGTTCTGGCCGGCCCGTCGTGGCCGACGCACCGGCGACACATAGCCGGACGCCCGTGACGACGACCCCCGGGACGGAGGCTGCCGGCACCGCGACCGAAACGGCAAGGGACGCGGCAGGCGCGCACCGCGGGGAAGAGCCCGCGCACGGCACCGCACCGAACCACGTCGCCGACTGGCTCTCGGTGATCACGGGACTCGATGCCGCGCGGAGCACCGCGTTCGTCTCAGGGGACGCATCGGCGCTGGATGCCGTCTATGCCGACGGCGCGGCCGGCCGGATCGAGGACGAGGCGCGGATGACGGCGCTGGCGGCTGCCGGGCAGCGCGTCACGGCGGCCGAGCACGGGATCCAGTCGGCCACCCTCGTCGACCTCGCGCCGTCCGGTGACGCGACCGTCGACGTCGTCGAAACATTGCCGGCCTATCCCGTGTACGGGAAAGCGGGAGCGCTCGTCGGATACACGGCCCCCGTGGCGCAGGCCACGGTGCGAATCCACCTTCAGGCCGACGGCGACGGCTATCGGATCCGGGAGATCGCGCCGGCCGCTACCGGGTGAGCAGGCTCAGCGCGACCGCGAACCCGATCAGCACGATGACCATCCGTACCAGGCGAACCCGCTGATCCAGCACCCGCCAATGCGCCATGAGAACCAGTCCGGCCACGGCCGACAGCGCCGCGATGATCGATGCTCCGATCCATCCGGCCACTACCAGACCGACCACGAAGACCGCGAGAACGATGGCGACGGCGACGATCTGGGTCCACCGGATCCGCGGCGGACGGCGCATGCCACGCCGCCCACCGCTGGCTGGCATCGTCATGAGCCGAGCCCGAATCCGCACATCCGGGCGAATTCTTCCGCGAACGGTCGCCACGCACTGCGCAGTGGCATCTCAGCCTCGGCGATCGCGCGCTCTGCGCGCTCGGCATCCCTCGACGGACCCGTCGCACCAGCCGCCGCGTCCGCGATCCATGACCGGAAGATCTCTGGTGACGCCTCGGGATGGAACTGCACGCCCCAAGCGCGGGGCGCGAAACGAATGGCCTGTGGTGAACCGTCGGGACACACCGCCAGCACCACGGCGCCGGGCGGGGAGACCGTCACGATGTCCGCGTTCCACTGCACGGCGGCCGACCCCGGTGCCACGCTCCCCAGCAACGGATCGGCCCGCCCCGCGTCGGTGAGCGCCACCGGGGTCAGGCCGACTGCCTGGCCCGCCGGGTTCTTCTCCACCGCGCCGCCCAGCGCGACCGCGGACAACTGATGGCCGAGGCAGATGCCCAGGACCGGCGTGTCCCCGTGGACCGCGGCGCGAAGCAGGCTCCGGGTCGGCGCCAGCCAGGGGCACGTGGCGTCGTCGTTCGCGCCCATCTCACCGCCGAGCACGATGACCGCGGCGAAGCCGTCCGCATCGATCGGAATGTCGTCATCGGCGAAACCCAGCCGGACGTCGACGGGAACATCCGCCGCGGCGAACCAGTCGCCGAACCATCCCAGCGGGCAGGTCTGGTCGTTCTGAATCACGAGCAGCGGACCGGGTTCACTCATGCGGAACATCCTTCGCAAACATGGCGCACGGTCGGGTGCGCCGGCCCCCGCTCTGTGGATATTCTGGCGCTCGTCAAGGTGCGGCCGTACGCCGCACCGTTTCACGCGCCGCCGAGGAGGAGTCCGGATGCCGGTTGACACCGTCATCTCCCTGATCCGCGCACGTCACGCCGGGCACCGCGGCGACGGATTCCGGCTCGGACTCGCCGTCGAGGGCGGCGGCATGCGCGGCATCGTCTCCGGCGGAATGCTGTTGGCGCTCCGCGACCTCGGCCTGCTGAACGCGTTCGACGCGTTCTACGGGACCTCCTCTGGCGCGTTGAACCTCGCGTACGCGTTCGGAGGGTCGGACTGGGATGGCCTCGCCGTGTACTACGACCACCTGACCAAGGGGTTCGTCCGGCGCCAACGTCGCTGGGACGTGACCAAACCCGTCCTCGACATGGACTACGCGTTCGAGGAGGTGATGTCCAAGACGGTCCCGATCGGGTGGGACAACGTCCGTGTCGCGCGGCAACCGCTGTACGCGGTGCTCACAGATGTCGACGACGTGCGCGCCGAACTCATGGACATGCGGCACATGGGGCCGGACGGCATCGAATACCTCAAGGCGGGCGCGTGGATGCCGTGGCTCGCCGGCAAGCCCCCGGTCGTGAACGGCACCCGGTACATCGACGGCGGCCTGCTCTGCCCCGACCCGGTCTACGCGGCCCTCGACGACGGATGCACCCACGTGCTGTTGCTCAACAGCGCACCGCAGGGGCGTTGGCCGGCCGTGCCGCGTTCCCGGCCGCTGCTCAGGCCTGTCCTGAACCGGTGGCAGCCTGGGCTCGGTGACGCGTACGTGCGCGTTCGGGTGCGCTGGGACGCCGACCGGGCAAGCGCCTGCTTCGACCATGACGTTGTTCTCGGCGAGGCCACCGTACGGCGCGTCGCGGCGCCCTCGGGCTCGCATCATGTGGCCCAGTTGACGCACCGGCGCGATGTGCTCTTCGACGGTGCCCGCGTCGGGTACCAGACGATCACCGATCTGTTCGGGGCCGACGGCCGCCGGCCGTACTTCTCGCTCACGCTGCGCTGACGCTGCGCCAGCGGTGTCCCTACGGTGCGCCGACGCCGTGACCCGGCGGCGCGACGGGGTGCGGGAGCCCGTTCGATAGGCTGGTGCCTTGCCCGAACGTCGTCATGGGCGATCAGTTCCCGTCCGCAGGATCAGGAGTTCGATGTGGCCGCCGACCGTCTGGATGCCGTTGTCTCGCTGGCGAAGCGGCGGGGATTCGTCTTCCCGGCCGGCGAGATCTACGGCGGAACCCGCTCGGCGTGGGACTACGGCCCGCTCGGGGTGGAACTCAAGGAGAACATCAAGCGCCAGTGGTGGCAGTCGATGGTGCGCGGCCGCGACGACGTCGTCGGGCTCGATTCGTCGATCATCCTGCCGCGGCAGGTGTGGGTGGCGTCGGGGCACGTGTCGGCGTTCACCGATCCGCTCATCGAATGCCTGAACTGCCACAAGCGACATCGGGCCGATCAGCTTCAGGAGGCGGTGGCGCACAAGAAGGGGCACGGAGACAGCACAGTCGATCCGGACACCATTCCTTTGTCTGAGATCGCTTGCCCCGATTGCGGTGTGCGCGGGCAGTGGACCGAACCGAAACAGTTCAACATGATGCTGCAGACCCACCTGGGCCCGGTGCAGGACGAGTCCGGATTGCACTATCTGCGGCCGGAGACCGCGCAGGGCATCTTCGTGAACTTCGCGAACGTGATGGGTGCCGCGCGCATGAAGCCGCCGTTCGGCATCGGGCAGATCGGTAAATCCTTCCGCAACGAGATCACGCCCGGCAACTTCATCTTCCGCACGCGCGAGTTCGAGCAGATGGAGATGGAGTTCTTCGTCGAGCCGGGCACCGACGAGACCTGGCATCAGTACTGGATCGACGAGCGCACCGAGTGGTACGTGAACCTCGGGATCGCGCGCGAGAACCTGCGCCACTACGAGCATCCCAAGGACAAGTTGTCGCACTACTCGAAGCGCACCGTCGATATCGAGTACCGGTTCGGTTTCAAGGGCAGCGACTGGGGCGAGCTGGAGGGCATCGCCAACCGCACCGACTTCGACCTGACCACGCATTCGGAGCACTCCGGTAGCGAGCTCAGCTATTTCGACCAGGCGACCGGCGAGCGCTGGATCCCGTACGTGATCGAACCGGCTGCGGGGCTTACCCGGTCGCTGATGGCCTTCCTGGTGGATGCCTACGCCGAGGATGAGGCGCCGAACACCAAGGGTGGCGTGGACAAGCGCACGGTGCTGCGGCTCGACCCGCGGCTCGCGCCGGTGAAGGCGGCGGTGTTGCCCTTGTCGCGTCACGCCGACCTGTCGCCGATCGCTCGGGATCTGGCCGCCGAGTTGCGCAAGACGTGGAACGTGGACTTCGATGACGCCGGCCAGATCGGGCGCCGTTATCGCCGGCAGGACGAGATCGGCACGCCGTTCTGCCTGACCGTCGACTTCGAATCGCTGGAAGACCACGCGGTGACCATCCGCGAGCGCGATTCGATGGCGCAGCAACGGATCTCGCTGGATCGCGTGCCGTCATACCTGGGCGAACGACTTCACGGTTCGTAGCGCGTTCGCGCGCGACGGTCCGCGACCATCGCCGTGGCACCCATGGCGATCCCGACGGCCAACGGCAGCACCAACCAGCGCCACGGCCCGATGGTGACGTTCGAGAGCGTCGTGGCCTGCGGGCCGGATCGGACGCTGCCGCCCGGGGCGCCGGTGCCTTGGCCGCCTGTGCCGAAGTCGTAGGAATCGACCGTGTACGGGGCGGAGCGCGGCGCCCGTGACGGCGACGATGATCGTGCCGGTCCACGGACCTCGGCCGAGGAACTCGACTCCCAGCTGCATGCGGAAAAACTCATTGCGCTCGGTGGCGACGGCCCGATAACCCTCGGCGGTGCGGGCGACACTCGCGGCGAGCCCGCTGTCGAGGTCGCAGGAGCCATCTGACGCGACCACGCCCGGGTCGCCCCAGGTGCCGACGCAGTCGAAGCCCCTCACCCAGTCGACTCCCGTGATTCGTTGATCGGGCGCTTGCCCGAGATCCATCACCGTGATGACGTCTCCCGACCGAACCGCGCTCTGGGTCTGGATCGTCGTCGACCCGGTGCCATTGTCACCGATCGCCCCCCACTGCGACGGCCCGGTGGGCAGACCCGGGCAGTTCTGCGCGCAGCTCGCACCTGTCACGGTGCCGACCTCCCGGGTGGCACCGTTGATCCTTACGGTGACCGGCTGGGCCTTCCCGCGCCGGATCGTGTTGTCGATCTGGGCGAGCGCATGGCCCTCGGCAGTCACGTTCCGGTGGGTGACCGCGTAGCCCGTGAGCGTGAAGGTCAGCGTGCGCGCGGCGGCGTCGACCGACATCGTCGCGACCGTATTCGGCGCAACTGTTGCAGTCGCCGGGCCATGCGTATCGACATACAGAGTTGCGTCGTCCATCTCACCGAACATGGGTGGCAACCCGACGACCACCGAACATCCCGCCGGCAATCCGTCCAGATCCGTGAGCGTGACCGACGCGAGGAAATGATCCCACGCGTTCACCGACGAGTTCGGCCCGGCTTGATCGATCACGCTCACCCTCACGCGGTCCGGGGGGATCGCGCATCCCGTGGGGTGATCGCCCACGGCGATACCGGTCCTTGGCGTCGGGCCGGCGGCTGCCGCGGGCAGTGGGAGCATGATTGCGATCGCCAGCGGCACCGCAATCATCGCTGTTGCCAGCCGAGCGCACCTGCCGGGCACCCGATGGACGGCGACGCTCCGCATCGGGCGGCGCGCACCGCTGGTCCTCGGTGGCCCGGTCCGACCGTGTCGCATTTCGTCAGCCTCGACCTTCTGATCCTTGCGGACCGGGATCTTCCCTTCCCTCAATACACCGCATTCGTCGCAAACGTCCAAAGTCGTCCAGGAACGGCACCGGGTGCCTCCTCGCACGACCGGCGTCGCCACCGAACGCGGGTAGATCCGGCCGGTGGCCGCGGGGGTCCTGGCATGATTGACGGCGCCGAGGTGTGCTGCCACGTGACGCGGCCGGTGCGGGCACTCGATGAACATGGCCACGATGGAGGGAGCGTCAATGCGGCTCGGCCGAACGATCGGGCGCTACCTGATCGGCGCGATCGTCATCGCCGTCGTGATCACCGCCGGGCTGGTGGTGCGCATCGTGCAGGTCGCGCACACCGACCAAACCGCCCACGCGGACGCGATCGTCGTGCTGGGGGCGGCGCAGTACAACGGCCGCCCGTCGGAGGTATTCCGGGCCAGGCTCGATCATGCGGCCGACCTGTACCGCCGGGGCGCTGCGGAGCACGTTGTCACGATCGGCGGCCGGCAGGTAGGCGATGCGACGACCGAGGGGCAGGCCGGGGAGCGCTATCTGCGGGCGGCGGGCCTGCCGGCGGCGGCCTTGGTCGCGGTGCCGACCGGCCGCGACACGCTGGTGAGCCTGCGAGCGGCCGACGTCGTGCTACGCGAGCGTGGCTGGAACAGCGTCATCCTCGTCAGCGACCCATGGCATCTCGCGCGCAGCCGCATGATGGCCCGCGATCTCGGGCTGGCGGTCGAGGTGTCACCGGTCTCGGTGGGGCCGTCGACGCAGCGGTCGATCGAAGGGCGATACATCCTGCGAGAGTTGTTGGGCACCATGTTCTATCGGTTGATCGGCGGGTCGTCCGGGTCGGGCTCGGCGGTGCTGTGATGCGGGTGCTGCGATGACGGCGGTGCCGTGATGACGGCGGTGCCCGACGAGGCCGATGCGCACCGCCCCGTGCGTGGGCACTACACGAGCGCCGACCTGGAGCGCCGCGCGGCGGAAGGCCCCAAGTCCGCGGTGCTGCCGATCGCGGACGGCATCGTGGACCGCAGCGCCTTCGCGCGCGACCGGGCACGCATCCTGCACTCGGGCTCGTTCCGGCGGCTGGCGGGCAAGACCCAGGTGGTGACGCCGGGTGACGGCGCCGTGCCGCGGACGCGACTGACGCACTCCCTGGAGGTCGCGCAGATCGCTCGGGATATCGGCGAACAACTGGGATGTGACGCCGACCTGGTCGATCTCGCGGGGCTGGCCCACGACATCGGGCACCCGCCGTTCGGCCACAATGGCGAGGCGGCGCTCAACGAGATCGCCGACAGCGCAGGAGGTTTCGAGGCGAATGCGCAGAACCTCCGGCTGCTGACCAGGCTCGAGCCGAAGGTCATCGGTCCGGACGGCGAATGCGACGGGCTCAATCTGACCCGGGCGTCGCTGGATGCGGTGATCAAGTATCCGTGGCGGCGTCCGGCGGCCGGCGGCAAGTTCGGCGTGTATGACGACGATCTGGACGTCTTCGGCTGGATCCGCATCGCTGCGCCGGCCGATCGTGCCCGGAGCATCGAGTCGCAGGTGATGGACTGGGCCGACGACGTCGCCTATTCCGTGCACGATGTCGAGGACGGCGTGATCGCCGGAAGGGTCGACCTGGTGCGGCTGTCGAGCGACCCGGACGAACGCCTCGCGGTCGCGACCGCCGCGGCCGCGGCGTATTCCACCGAGTCGGCGCCGGATCTGGCGACCGTGCTCGCCGACCTGCTGCGCCTCCCGGCGATCGCGAGCCGTATCGGGTTGCCCCCCGGCATGGCCGCGGCGTCGGCGCTCAAGCAGCTGACCAGCGAGCTCACCGGCCGGTTCGTGACCGGCGCGGTGGCGCAGACCCGGGCGACCTTCGGCCCCGAGCCGCTCACCCGGTATGCGGCGGACCTCGATGTCCCGCGGCTGCTCGCCGCGGAGGTCGCGGTGCTCAAGGCCATCGCATTTCACTACGTGATGAACGACCCGGCCCATCGCGCTCGGAAGATGCGCCAACAGCAATTGCTCGCCGAACTCGTCGCCGGGATCCAAGACCGCGGCGCCGCCGCGCTCGATCCGACGTTCGTCGGCTTCTACCAGGCGGCGGCCGACGATCGGGCACGCCTGCGCGTGGTGGTGGACCAGGTGTCGCTGCTGACCGATGCGCAGGCGGTGGCCAGGCACCGGCAGCTCCTGGACGAGTCCCTGTATTGAGGTATCGAGCCCGTGGAGCTCGCCGGCCGGCGCCCGCGGCAACACCGCCACCTAGACTCGATCGCGTGATGGAGCGGGCCGTCGGGCGGATCAGCGACGCCGACCGCGAGCGCGTCCGCGACGCGAGCCGCATCGAAGCCGTGGTCGGCGACTACGTCGCGCTGAAACGGGCAGGCGGTGGAAACCTCAAGGGGCTGTGCCCCTTCCACGACGAGAAGACGCCGTCGTTCACCGTTTCGGTCGCGCGGGGTTTCTACCACTGCTTCGGCTGCGGCGAGGGCGGGGACGTCTTCGACTTCCTGATGAAGATCGATCAATTGACCTTCGTCGAAGCCGTGCAACAACTCGCCGAACGTGCCGGCATCACGGTGACGCTCGCCGCCGGGCGCGGGTCTGGTGGGGAGCGAGTGAGCCGGTCGAGGCTCACCGCGATCACCAGATCCACCGCCGAGTTCTATGCGGCGCGTCTAGCCGACGGCGAGGCGGCGCCGGCTAGGGCCTATCTGACCGATCGGGGGTTCGACGCCGCGGCGGCCGAGCATTTCGGCTGCGGTTTCGCGCCCGGCGGCTGGGACACGCTCGTCAAACACCTTGTGAAGCAAGGGTTCTCGGTCGATGACATGATCGAGGCGGGTGTGGCGCGGCGCGGTCCGCGTGGGCCTATCGACCAGTTCCACCGGCGCCTGACCTGGTCGATTCGGGACGCGGCCGGCGACGTGGTCGGCTTCGGCGCCAGGCGCATCTTCGACGACGACAAGATCGAGGCGAAATACGTCAATACCTCCGGAGAGGGGCGGCTCTACCGTAAGTCCCAGGTGCTCTACGGGCTCGACCTCGCCCGTCGCGACATCGTGCGGGAAAGGCGAGCGGTGATCGTCGAGGGCTACACGGACGTCATGGCCATGCACCTCGCCGGGGTCACCACGGCGGTCGCCGCCTGCGGCACCGCGTTCGGCGAAGGGCATATCGATGTGCTGCGCCGATACCTGATGGACTCCGACCTCATGCGCGGCGAGGTCGTCTATGTGTTCGACGGCGACGCCGCGGGGCAGAAGGCGGCGCTCAAGGCGTTCGACTCGGATCAGCGGTTCGCCGCGAACACGTTCGTCGCGGTGGCGCCCGAGGGCATGGACCCGTGCGAGCTGCGTCAGGCGCGCGGCGACACGGCCCTGCGCGACCTCGTTCGGAGCAGGACACCGCTGTTCCGGTTCGCCATTTCGCGAGTGCTGGACGGTTACGACCTGGAGACCGTGGAGGGGCGCACCGGCGCGCTGGCCGCGGCGGCCCCCCTGGTTGCCCGGATCAAGGACCGAACCGCACGTAGCGGCTACATCCGCGAACTCGCGAATCGCGTCGGCGTCGATCCACGCGACGTCCAGGCGCGGGTGCAGGCGGAACATCGTGACGCCGACCGATCGATGAGCCGCGCTCGCGAGCCCGGTGCACGGCCCGATCATCGACGCGGTGATTCGGGAGCCCCGATGCCCACGGCGACGCATCAGCCGGCGGCACAGCGGCCGGCGGTGGAGCGCCCCGGCGATCGGGAGCCCGCGCGCCCGCGTGGCAATGACGCGGCGGCTGTCGTCGAACGCGAGACGATCAAGCTGGTGCTGCAGTATCCCGCGCTGGTCGCCGCCGGGTATCAACAGATCGGCGACGACTGTTTCGGCGACCCGGCCTACGCCGCTATCCATGCCGCCGTCGTCGCGTGCGGCGGCCCGTCGGTGGCCGCGGGTGCGGCGTGGGTGACGCAGATCAAGGAGGAACTGCCGTCGGGGCCGCTGCGGTCGGTGGTCACCGAGCTGGCCGTCGAACCCTTGCAGTACCGCTCCGCCGAGCCCGAGGCACGGTACGCCGGAGCGATTCTCGCGCGCATGGCGGAACGGCGTGCCGCGGTGCGTGAGCGCGAACTGGTCGGCGCGCTGCAGCGGGCCGAGACGTCCGGCGACAAGGAGCGGGCGGCGGCGCTGCGCTCTGACCTGAACCAGATGGCCGCGTACCGCCGTGCGCTCGCCGATCGCGCCAGGGGAGCGGACGCATCGTGAGACTTCTGCAGCGTCGCAACCCGGTTCCCGAGGCGCTGCGGCGCGCTCTGCCGCCGGCCGACAGGATCCTCGCCGGTGTGCGGACGCTGGACGGGCGAATGCTCGCGGCCAGCCGGTTCGGGCTCTGGTTCGTGGCCGAGGGCGCCGCGGAGTGCTGGGATTGGCACCTGATCTCCAAGGCTCGGCTGGCGGACGGCGCCATGTATGTGACGGTCGTCGATGTGGTCGAAACCTGGCCGGACGGAACGGTTGTCGTCCGGGATCGCCCGGAGGTGACGATCCGGCCGCAGTACTCGACGAGGCTCACCGACGTCGTGCATCAACGGGTGCGCCGCTCGGTGGCAGCCAGTCGGCGTCTGGACTGGCCGGGCGCCGGGGCGTGGGTGGCGTTGCGGCGGGTCGCTGGGCATGACGGCCTAGCGGTGCAGGTGCGCCTCGAT
>MKSW01000003.1:124615-144764 GCA_001897425.1 Actinobacteria bacterium 69-20
CCCAGACGCCGTGCCCGACCCCGACCGTATCCGCGCCTCGGATGCCGACCGCGAACGTGTCGCGGGCATCCTCCATCAGGCGATGGGTGAGGGGCGGCTGACGATCACCGAGGTGGACGAGCGACTGCGGCAGGTCTATGCCGCGCGCACCATCGGGGAGCTGCGTCCAGTCACCCACGACCTCCCCGGCCACGAGCTCGCATTCCCGGAGCCGCAGCTTCCGGCGACCGCTCCCTATGCCGCGCCCGATGTCCGGCCCGGTGCGCGCGTGCGCCCGGGGCCGGCGTCCGGTAGCGCGGTCGCCATCATGAGCGGCGCCGAGCGCAAAGGCGCCTGGACGGTTCCCGAGCGGTTCCACGCCGTCGCGGTGCTGGGCGGGGTGGAACTGGACCTCACCGAGGCGTCTTTCGCGGCCGCCGAAGTCACCATCGACGTCTTCGCGCTCATGGGCGGTATCCAGATCACCGTCCCGGACGACGTATCGGTGGAATGCCACGCGTTCGGCTTCATGGGCGGCGTCGACAACAAGGCCAACCCGGCCCCGCCGCCCGGCTCGCCCGTGGTCCGCATTGCCGGGTTCGCCATGATGGGCGGCGTCGATATCACCCCGCCGAAACGCCGCCGGCTCGGCCGCGGATAGCTGTCCTCGTTGCCTGCCCCGCCCCCGCCGAGCGGTGCGAAATTGCAGGCAAATCGGACACGGACGAGTGCATTTCGCACCGCTCGGCGGTAACTCGGCGCTTGTACTCGAGCGAGGTGCGCCCATCACGGATCATCCGTTATCCTTGACACGCACTCGCGAGAATCGGCGAGCGCCGGTCCTCCGTAGCTCAATTGGCAGAGCATCCGACTGTTAATCGGACGGTTGTTGGTTCGAGTCCAACCGGGGGAGCTTGACCTGGGGAAACGCCCTAGAAGATGATCTTCGCAGGGCCTTGGGATCACTCATCCATCACTTTGAGGATTGACGCACCGTGACAACACGGAGCAGCGTGTGGCCGTGGCGCGCGGATTCTTCACCGCCGGGTGCCGACGGCCGGCGACAGCGCGGTCTGTTTCGAGCCGAATGTGATGCCGCGTGACTCCTTGCCGATCAGGGTCAGCGCGGCGACCACAACCAGCACCGGGATCACCGTCACGGTCAGGGCGAACGGGTACCCGTGCGAGGCGGCCAGCGCCTGCTGAATGGGCAGGTTGAAGGCGGCCAGGCAATTGCCTAGCTGATACGTCACCCCCGGGTAGAAGCCGCGGATCGCGTCCGGCGACATCTCGGTCAGGTGCGCCGGGATCACTCCCCAGGCGCCCTGGACGAACACCTGCATCAGGAACGCGCCCAGGCAGAGCATGGCCGCGCCGTGCGACCAGGCGAACAGGGGGATGATCGGCAGCCCCAGGACGGCGCAGAACGCGATGGTGTAGCGGCGGCCGTACCGGGAGGACAGCGGCCCGAAGACCAGTCCGCCGATGATGGCGCCGACGTTGTAGATGACGGCGATCCAGGTCGCGGTCGACGCCGCGAGCGCGGCGCCGCCGTTGTCGGTGGCCTTCAGGAACGTCGGGTACACGTCCTGGGTGCCGTGGCTCATCCAGTTGAAGGCGGTCATCAGCAGCACCAGGTAGATGAACCGCCGGACGATCGCCGCGTTGAACACCACGTCCCGCAGCCGGGTTCGGGTGCTTCGCATCGCGTCCTGGGCGTTCTCCCACACCTCGGATTCGCGGACCCGCACCCGAACGATCAGGCTGATCAGTGCCGGCAGGATGCTCAGCGCGAACAGCCAGCGCCACGACAGGCCCAGCGCGGAGTGCACCAAAAGGTAAGCCAACGCCGCCAGCAGATATCCGAAGGAATAGCCCTCCTGCAGCAGACCGGAGAAGAAGCCGCGTCGTGAGGCCGGGATCTTCTCCATGGCCAGTGCCGCGCCGAGTCCCCACTCGCCGCCCATGCCGATGCCGTAGAGCAGTCGGAGCACCAGCAGCACCGTGAAGTTGGGTGCGAACGCGCAGACGAAGCCGACGGTCGCGTAGAAGCACACGTCGGCGATGAGCGGTATCCGCCGGCCTGCTCGATCTGCCCACAGGCCGAAGAGCAGCGCGCCGACCGGTCGCATGACCAGGGTGACGGTGGTGAGGAAGGCCATCTTCTCCAGCGAGACCCCGAAATCCTTGCCGATCTCGGCGTAGACCAGTACCACGATGAAGTAGTCGAAGGCGTCCATGGTCCACCCGAGTTCGGCAGCCAGGAACGCGCTGCGCTGGTCGGAGGTCAACCGCTCCCGGCCGGAACGCCGCGGTGGCGCGGATGCTGTGGGTCGTGCCATGGCCACACCTCCCAACGCATTGCTGTCGCTGGCCTACCCGGAGCGGTCCGAGGGCAAACCTCATCGCCGCCGATGCGTACGCCGAGACGCTCATGCGACGAGCGGCACTGAGACCGACAGCGCGGCAGGATCAGTCCGGGCCGTCGGCCATATGCAGCAGCGCGGTGGCGGTGTTCCAGTTCCGTTGCGTCACACCGACACCGAGCAGATCCCAGCGCACCTTGAAGTACGGCGACGAGCTGATCCCGTTCGGGCACCAGAGGTAGAAGTGCGCTCCGGCAAACGCGTGCCGGTCGCCGTCGGCGGGCAGGCCCGCGATGATCCGCTCGACATCGGCGCGTGCTCTCGGCTCGGGCGCAGCGGACAGGAAGCCGAGCACGTGGCGCGCCGGGTCCGTCGCGATCGCGCGGAACGGATCGGCGTCGATGGCCGCCGCAAGCTCCTCGGGTGAGCGCACGATCACGGTGGTGGTGAGGCCTAGCCGCTCCGCCAGCGACCGCTCGATCGTGCGGCCGACCTCCGTCGGTGCAAGCGGGGAGCGGAGGACGACATTGCCGCTCTGCAGATGCGTGGCGACACCGTCGAAGCCTTCGGCCGCGAGCGCGCCGCGCACATCGGCCATGGCCACCCGCCGGTGCGACCCCAGGTTGACTCCGCGCAGCAGCGCGATGTGAATCGCCATGGCCGGACCTTACGCCGTGCGGCCGACACCGAGCCGGTACGCTCAGCGGGTACGAGGCGGTAATGCTGTGAATATGGTCGGGGTTGACACGGTCATGAAAGGCGTTGCTCGTACGGGGCGGTAGCTCAGTTGGTCAGAGCAGCGGACTCATAATCCGCCAGCCGCGGGTTCGAGCCCCGCCCGCCCCACCCGGTCCCCACCAGCTCCATGTCGCTATCGGGGTCCCGATGCGCGCGGGTCTTATCGACTATGACGATGTTCGGCCACGAACGGCGTCATGGTCGACGTCATATTCGATACTCGGGTTGCGGCGCGACACGGCCGAGCGAAATGATACTGGCGTAACAGGCCACTCACCGTGCACAATGGTCACAGCCTGACAACTATTGCCATACCGACATAACTTCAGAGCACCACCGAGTACCGATCGCATTGACCGGAACCGCGCCACGTTGGGGAAGACGCCGGAGCGGAGACGGAAAGGGGCGGTGATGGTGCTCGCACACGGTGTTGTCTACGTCCACTCGGCGCCGCCGGCGATCTGCCCGCATGTCGAGTGGGCGATGTCGGATGTGCTGGGTACGCGCGTGTCGATGCAATGGACCGAACAAGCGGCGTCGCCGGGGCAACTGCGCGCGAGCCTGCCCTGGTCGGCGGCGCCGGGCTCCGGAAGCCGGCTGGCGAAGGCGCTGCGGAAATGGCAGATGCTGCGCTTCGAGGTGACCGAGGATGCCAGTCCCGGCGTCGACGGCGAGCGGATCTGCTACATCCCCGGCCGCGGGTTCTGGCGCGCAGCGGTGTCCGCTAACGGCGATGTGATGCTCGGCGAATCGCATATCGCCGACCTGATGGCCCGCGCCGACGGGGTCGACGACCTCAGAGCGCGGCTGTCTGCGGCGTTGGGTGCCGACGTCGACGCGGAACTCGAACCGTACCGTCGCGCAGGCGACGGAACCGCCATCACCTGGCTGCACCAGGTCGGCTGAACCTTTCGCCCGCTGCCTCGGGTGGCGGTATCTCCCCGCCCGCGCCGAAGCGCTGCGGTGATCCCGGACTATGGCAGGCTGACTGTCGAGTTCGTCACCGTGATCGGCCGCTGGGAACCCACTGACCGCGAAGGCGTCCCTGTGGGCGATGGGACAGGACCGATTCGGCGGAGTGGAAGGCGGTGTCCGCGCGTGATGCGCTCCGGTCGTCGGACGACCCTGCTGCTCTCGCTGGCACTGGCGGTGCTGATGGTGGCGGGCGCCGGGGCAGCGTTCGCCGTGGGCCACGCGCAGCGTGCTGCGGTTCGGCTGGCCGGCGCAGGATCGGCCGGGTCGGCGGGGCAGGCCCCGTCAGCCTCGCCATCAGCGGGGACGGCGGACGGATCGGTCGGCGAGCCGGCTGCGACGGTCGGCAGCATCGCCGTCTCTGTGGGCGCGCCCCCGACAGATCGCACGACCGGCACGGCGGATCCGTCCGCCTCGAAGGGTCCCGTCGCCGTGGGGCTATCGCCGCGCGCGGAAAGCACGCCGCAGGCTCGGGATGTCACGGATCTGATCTCACGCTACTTCACGGCCATCAACGGCCACGACTACGACGCGTGGCTGTCGACCGTGACCACAGCCCAGGCAAAGCGTGACCGGGACGATTGGACCCGGGACTACAGCACGACTCGTGATTCGGATGTCTACATCTCGGACATCACCGCGGGGAATCCACTCACGGTCCGTATGCAGTTCACCTCGCATCAGGCGATCCAGTTCGCTCCGGCGGAGCTTCAGGCGCAGTGCGTCCGATGGGACGTCACGTATCGGGTGCAGGACGAGGGCGTCGGTCTTCGGGTGGGGACATCGGCGAAGCCGCCGGCGATCGCGCCATGCTGAGGCACTCGCGTACCCGCGCTGCGGGCCTGCTGTCGATGACCGCATTGCTCGCGATCACGGCGTGCTCGGTCGGCGCGACCGGAACGCCATCGAGATCCGCCGGCGACAGTGCCAGTGCGCCGACGCCGACATCGGCGACCACACCCCCTACCGCATCTACCGGAGCGCAGGAAGGCACCGGAATCTCGACCGGGATCACCGTTCCCAATTCGACATCGGCTGGCAGCACGTCGGTTTCGTCCCCGACCGCCATATCTTCGACGGTCGGTTCGAGCACACCGCCGTCGAGTTCGGCCTCCTCGGCGCCGACCGCAGGGGCGACGACCTCGGCAGCGCGAACATCGGGCGGGACGACGCCGACCGGGATCAGCGTCACCGCCGCGGACCGGGCGAAAGCGGCCGAGATCGTCGGATCGATGACGCTGCAGGACAAGGCCACCTCGGTGCTCATGGTCACCGGAAGCACGGTGATCGGCACCGGGGCGCTGTCGAAGCAGCACTACGGTGGCGTCATCCTGTTCGCGCCGAAGGGCGTGGTGGACGGCACCTCAGCCGGTACCCCGGCGCAGGTCGCTGCCGTCACGACGCACCTTCGCCAGGACGCGGCTTCAGATCCGACCGGGGTCCCCCCGTTGATCGGAACGGATCAGGAATACGGCGCGGTTCAGCGGCTCAAGAATGGGTTCACGGCCTTCCCGGGGGCGATCCAACTCGGCTCCATCGACGATGCCGCACAGGCCGCGTCGCTGACACGCGAGATCGCGACGGCTGCCGCCCAGGAGATGCTCGCCGTGGGCGTCACCGTGAACTTCGCGCCCGTGTTCGGAGTGCTGCCGACGAATGGGGCGGCATCGGCCATCGGTCAGTACGGCCGCTCGTACGGGAGCAATCCGCAGCACGTCGCGGCCCTGGTCGCCGCGGCGGTCACCGGCTACCAGCAGGCCGGTGTCGTGTCGGCGATGAAGCACTTCCCGGGGCTCGCGCGCATCGCGGCCGACTCCCATGTCACACTGCCGACACTGCCCGTCAGCTGCGCCGACTGGAATGCGCACGAGGCCATCCCGGCTGCCGCCGGCGTCGACGCGGGCGCGCTGATGGTGATGACCGGGCACGTCTTGTTCCCCGCGGTGGGGGACACGACCGTGCCGGCCAGCATCTCGTCCGACGTCGTCGGAAAGCTGTTGCGTGGCAAGGGGTCTCAGGGCTGCGGCGGGATGGGCTTCACCGGCGTCACGATGACGGATTCCTTGCAGATGGAGCCGATCACCGCGCATGACGGGTCCGGAGCCGCGGCCGTCGCCGCGCTCAATGCCGGCGAGGATCTGCTGCTGATGCCCGTGGACCCGGCCGCCGCAGCCGCCGGCATCGTCCGAGGCGTGCAATCTGGCGCGCTGCCGTCCGCGCGACTCGATGCGGCCGCGACCGCCGTGCTCGCTCTGCGGATCGCCAGCGCGCGTATCCCGCGGCCGCCGCTGAGCGTCGTCAAGTCCGCGGCGCACCAAGCGCTTGCGGCGAAGGCCCGTGCTGCGGCTGGGTAGTGCCGTCTCTCACGCTGCGCACGCTCTCCCACGCCGAGCGGTGCGAAAAACACGACAATTCGGTCGTTAACCGGTGCATTTCGCACCGCTCGGCGAAGGGGCGACCCAGCCCTACAGCGGGATGTTCCCGTGCGCGCCGCGCCCGGCCGGTGCAGAGGCCAGCGCCTCGGCGACCCGCCGGCGCGTTTCCGCCGGGCTGATGATTTCGTCGACCACGCCGATCTCGACCGCGCGCGCGACCCCGCCGGCGAGCTTCTCGTGTTCGGCAGCCAACTGCTCGTGCAGGGCGCCGCGCTCCTCCTCGGGGGCCGCGGCGAGCTTGCGGCGGTGCAGGATCGACACCGCGGCCTTGGCGCCCATGACGGCGATCTCGGCACCCGGCCAGGCATACACGGCGGTCGCGCCGAGCGACTTCGCGTTCATGGCGATGTAAGCCCCACCGAACGCCTTACGCGTCACCAGCGTGACGCGCGGAACCACAGCCTCGGCGAACGCGTGCAGCAGTTTCGCCCCGCGCCGCACCACACCGTCCCATTCCTGGCCGACACCGGGCAGGTACCCGGGCACGTCGACGATCACTAGCAGCGGGATGCCGAACGCGTCGCACAGGCGGACGAACCGGCTCGCCTTCTCGGCCGATGTCGAGTCGAGGCAACCGCCCAGCCGCAGCGGATTGTTGGCGACCACGCCCACCGATCGGCCGGCGAGCCGACCCAGCCCGATCACGATGTTCGGCGCCCAACGGGCCTGCAGCTCCTCCATGGGCTCGTCGAGCAGCCGGTCGATGAGCGGCTTCACGTTGTAGGCGCGTTGCCGCTCGGCGGGCAGCAGGGACCCGAGCTCCGGATCGTCCGGCAGGCCGGCGACGCCGGCGATCCCGGGGCGGGAGAAGAGCAGCGTCACCCGGCGCGCGCGGGCGAACGCGTCCGCCTCGGAGTCCGCGACGATGTGCACCACGCCGGACTTGCGCCCGTGCGTGCCCGGCCCGCCGAGCGACTCCATGTCGATGTCCTCGCCCGTCACCGACTTGACCACATCCGGGCCGGTGACGAACAGTCGCCCCTCCGGAGCCATGATCACCACGTCGGTGAGCGCCGGGCCGTACGCGGCGCCGCCGGCGGACGGCCCGAGCACCACCGAGATCTGCGGCACCTTCCCCGATGCCCGCACCATGGCGGCGAACATGTTGCCGACCCCGTCCAGCGAGGCCGCGCCCTCGGCGAGTCGCGCTCCGCCGCAATGGAACAGCCCGATGACGGGGATCCGCTCACGGATCGCCATGTCGATCGCGTCGACGATATGGCGGCATCCTTCGAAGCCCATCGCGCCGCCCTGGCGGGTCGCGTCGGTGACGTAGACGATCACCTTCGCGCCGTCGATGCGCCCGCGCACCGCCTCCACGCCGGAGGTGTCACGGTGGTGCAGTGGCACGATGCTGCCGGGATCCAGCAGCGCCGCGAGGCGTACCTCGGGTTCCCGCGGGTCGATCTTGCGGGGGCCGAGGCTTCCCGGATGTGTTTCGGTCACGGATGTCGTCATATGCGGTTTCAGGCTTTCGTGAAGACCAGGGCGACGTTATGCCCGCCGAACCCGAACGAATCGCTGACCGCCGCGTCGAGCGACACCTCGCGATTCTTCGCGGCGACGTCCAATTCGATCTCCGGATCCTGGTTGTCCAGATTCCGGGTGCCGGGGACGACGCCGTCCCTGATGGCGAGCATGGTCGCGATCGCCTCGACCGCGCCGGCCGCCCCGAGGAGGTGGCCCGTCATGGATTTGGTGGCGGTGACCACCGGGTGGTCGCCGAGCGCCCGCCGGATCGTCTTCGACTCGGCGAGATCGCCGACCGGCGTCGAGGTGGCGTGCGCGTTGACGTGCCCGATGTCGCTCGCCGACAGGCCCGCAGACTTGAGCGCGCTGACGATGGCGCGAGCGCCGCCCTCGCCCTCGGGTTCGCCGGCGGTGATGTGGTAGGCGTCGTTCGACATGCCGACGCCCGCCAGCACCCCGTAGATCTTCGCGCCGCGGGCCCTCGCGGATTCCTCGCGTTCGAGGACGAGCATCCCGGCGCCCTCGCCGAGGATGAAACCGTCCCGGTCGCGGTCGAACGGGCGGGAGGCGTGGGCCGGATCGTCATTGCGGGTGGACATCGCGCGCATCTGCGAGAATCCGGCGACCGGCAGAGCCGTGATGCACGCTTCGGCCCCGCCGGCGATCGCCACGTCGATGTCCCCGCTCTTGATCAGCTTGAACGCCCAGGCCAGCGCCTCAGCGCCCGACGCGCAGGCGGAGACCGGCGCATGCACGCCGCCGCGCGCCTTGGCCCAGAGCCCGACGGCGGCGGCCGGGCCGTTGGGCATCAGCATCGGGATCGTCAGCACCGCGACCTTGCGAAGGCCCGCCGTCTCCAAGAGGTCGTCCTGGTCGAGCAGAGTCAGCGCGCCGCCGATGCCCGTGCCGATGACGGTGCCGAGCCGTTCCGGCTCCACCTCCGGCGCTCCGGCGTCCGCCCATGCCTCGCGGGCGGCCACCATCGCGACCTGTTGGCACCGGTCGAGTCGGCGTGCCTCCACGCGTGGCAGGATCTCGGTCGGTTCGACCGCGAGCGGGGCATGGATGCGGACCGGTAGGTCGAACCGGTCGACCCAGGGCGCGGTGAGCGAGGTGACGCCGATGCGCCCGTCGAGCATGCCCTGCCATGTTTCGGGAGCAGTGCCGCCGAGGGGGGTGGTGGCCCCGATGCCGGTCACCACAACTGTCGGTTCGGTTGACATGTCCTTGCCTGCTTTTCGAAATCGGGGGGCGGGTGGTGTCGCGCTCGCTCGCTCCGTGTGGCGCACGATCGGTCGGGTCGACGCCGGGTCCGTTATCGGCCGCGACGCTGCCGACGACCGACCCGCGACGCCGCCGACGACCGGATCAGCGGCCTGGTCTGCCGTCCCGGCGACTGCCTGACCATCGGAACGACCGCGGCACCGTCACGACCGGCGCGCGCCTCGCGCCCGACGGATCAGCCCTGGTTGCGTTCGATGTACCCGACCGCGTCGGCGACGGTCTTCAGGTTGGCGAGTTCGTCGTCGGGGATCTTGACCCCGAACTTGTCCTCGGCCTGCACCGCGATCTCGACCATGGACAGCGAGTCGATGTCCAGGTCGTCGGTGAAGGACTTGTCTGCGGTGACGTCGGACGCCGACACGCCGGCGACCTCTTCGACGATCTCGGCGAGTCCGGCGAGGATCTCCTCAGAGCTGCTCACGGTTCATGGTTCCTTTCGGTTCGGGTGGCGCCGCGGCTGGGTGCCGGACGGTGGGGGAGTCCCCCGGGCGATTCTGCCCTACCGTCGGTGTTGTCTCGCGCATTACGGGCATACGAACACCTGGCTCGCATAGGTGAGGCCGGCGCCGAATCCCACCGCCAACACGACGTCGCCGCGCTGCGCCTCCCCGGCCGCGCGCATCCGGTCCAGCGCGATGGGGATGGACGCCGACGACGTGTTTCCGGTGGTGACGATGTCGCGTGCCACCCGGACGTCCGGCCTGGCGCCCGCGCTGATCAGGCGCTTCGCGATCGCATCGACGATCCGCAGGTTCGCCTGGTGACAGGCGATGATGTCGACGTCCGCCAGGTCGATGCCGGCGTTCTTCGCAGCCTGCACCGCGACCGGCGCGATGGCCGACGTCGCCCAGCGGAAGACCGACTGGCCCTCCTGGTAGACGAAGGAGTTGCGGTCGGCGATGTAAATCGTCTCGGTCTGCGTCTCGTCGCTGCCCCAGGCGATCGGGCCGATCTGTTCGGTGTCGGAGGCGGTGACCACGGCGGCGCCCGCGCCGTCGGCGAAGATGATCGAATTCGCCCGGTCCTTCGGGTCGATCCAGCTGGTCAGCTTCTCCGAGCCGACCACGAGCACGTTCCGGGCGTTGCCGGAGCGCACGGCCTGCGATGCGACGGCGAGCCCATAACAGAACCCCGCGCAGGCCGCGTTCACATCGAACGAGCCGGGCGCGTGGATGCCGAGCGCCGCGGCGATCCTGGTCGACGCGTGCGGAATCGGGGCGTCCAGTGTGCAAGTGGCGGTGATCACCGCGTCGATGTCCGCAGGGGTGAGTCCGGCGTCGGCGAGCGCGGCCCGGCCCGCGTTCGCACCCATCGATGCGACTGTTTCGTCGGGGGAGGAAAAACGCCGCTCCGCGATCCCGACGCGGCTGCGGATCCACTCGTCGTTCGTCTCGATGTGCTGTGCCAGGTCGTCGTTCGTGACGACGTTGTCGGGCCGATAGTGACCGAGGCCCGCGATGCGGGTGCCTGGCACGGTCGGTGGGGTAACGATGTGCACAGTCATCGGATCTGCCTATCGGATCGATCATCGGAGGGGGTGCCGGTCGGGAGCTTGGTCGACGCCGTGGCGTGTTCCGCGATGAATTCACGGGCCTTGTCCAGGTCGTCCGGGGACTTGATGGCCAGCGTGGCCACATCGGGCAGGGCCCTTTTGACCAGGCCGGTGAGCGTGCCCGCGGGGGCGAGCTCAACGGTTCCGGACACGCCGAGCGCGGCGAGCTGGGCCATGCACAGATCCCATCGGACCGGTCGGGTCAGTTGCCGCACCAGCAGGCCGAGGTAGGCGGCGCCGCTCCCGACGACGCTCCCGTCCGCGTTGGTCAGCAGCGGCCGGGTGGGCTCGGCGGGGATGACGCTGTTCACGGCCGAGGCGAGATCTGTTTCCGCCGCGGCCATGTAGCCGGTGTGGAAGGCACCCGCGACGCTGAGCGGGATCACCCGCGAGGCGCCACCCGGGGGGTCGTCCTTCAGTGCCGACAGCGCCTCGACCGGGCCAGCCGCGACGATCTGGCCACCGCCGTTCACATTGGCTCCGACCAGGCCGCGAGCCTCGAGCGCCGCCAGGACATCGTCGGTCTCCCCACCCAGCACCGCTGCCATCGAGGTGGGCGTGGCCCGGCAGCACTCCGCCATCGCCCGCCCCCGCCTGGCCGCCAGGCCGACGGCCGTCACCGGGTCCATGACGCCGGCGATGGCGGCGGCCGCGAGTTCGCCGACGGAGTGCCCGGCGGTGGGTGCTCCTTCCGGCAACCCGACTGCCGCGTCCAGCACGGCAGCAACGAGCAGGGACGTCGCCACGACCAGCGGTTGCGTGACCGCCGTGTCCTTGATGTCGTCGGCACCGGCGGAGGTGCCCAGGCTCTCCAGGTCGAGACCGGCCGCGTCCGACATCGCGGCAATCGACTCGGCCACCGATGGGAGTTCCAGCCACGGCGCGAGCATGCCCGGCTTCTGGGCGCCTTGGCCGGGCGCGAGGACGGCGATCACCTGTTCAGCAAATCATGGCCGCGGTAGCCGAGGCCGGGCTGCCGGGCACGAAGTCGACCCCCGAGACTTGTAGGGAGTCTCTAAGTCCTACGGATGGATCGTCCAGTGCGATTCGCCCTGTGTCCGCGGCAGCCGGCCGAGGGCCAAGGCCATCGTGAAGGCGAGCATGTCGCGCGGCAGCCATGGGTCGCGCCCGGTGATCTCGGCTATCCTGCGCAGCCGATAGCGCATGGTGTTGGGGTGGATGAACAGGCTGCGCGCGGCCGGCTCTAGTGCGCCGCCGTGAGCCAAGTAGGCGTCCAGTGTCGGCAGTAGTGGCGCGTTGGCGGCGGCCAGCGGCATGAAGATCTCGGTGCGAAGCAGTTCCGCGGCGCTCGAGTCGCCCGCCAGCACCCGCTCTGGCAGGAGGTCGGCGGCGTCCACCAGGTTCGGCGCGCCCGGCCAGGCCGGCAACACCCGGAACGCCGAGATCGCTTCTGCCGCCGACCGACTCGCCCCGGCCAAGCCGAGACCGACCGGTCCCCGCACCACGGGGCCGGCCCCGAAGAGATCGGTCAGGCCCGCCCCGGGGCTCGAGGTCCCGGCGAGTAGCACGACCAACATGGTGTCGTGTACGGCGGCCATAGTCGCGCGCCGATTCCGGCGTGACCATTCCGCCACGGCCGCGACGGCCAGATCCCGCTCGCCCGGCGGCGCCGCTCCCACGGCCACGCTGGCCGGACCGGCCTGTTCCCAGTTGAGTGTCGCGGCCCGGGACGACAACGATTGCGGATCCTCGCCGCGGACGAGTCCGTCGACCACGGCCGCTTCCACCCGCGCATCCCACGCGCCGCGGGTCTCGGCGGCCGCCGCATAGACGGCTGCCGCCGCAAAGGCGATCTCCCGGCTGTAACGCAGCAGCGACTCGCGAAGCGCGCGGCGCTCCTCGGGATCCTCGGCGAGCGCCGGCACCTGCTCTTCGGCGACGGTGATGGCGACCCGCACCAACTCCACGGTGCGCCGAAGGGAGACGGCACGGATCAAGTCCCGGGGTGCGGTGCCGAAGACCTCGCCGGCGATGCGCGAATCACTCGCGGGATTGTTGACCCAGGTGATGTACCCGGTGATGCCCGCCTGAGCGACCAGGGTGACCCACGAGCGCTGGTCGGCGGGCAACGCTCGGAACCAACTGAGTCGTTCGTCCATCCGCGCGACCGACAGCGTGGCCAACCGTCCGGCGGCGCGTTCCACCGAACGCAATGTCGCGGCGCTGATGCGGCCGGGCGGGGCAGCGCCGTCATCCCAACCGGCGGATGTCACGGCGTCAAGCATGCCAGCCGCGGCCCGGATACCGCGCCGAATCCACGGCCGCGCGCGAGGTCGCGAACAGACGAGAGCCGGCGCCGAGAATTCGACGCCGACTCCCAACCGGTTCGGATCGGATCAGACGGGGGTGACGCTGGTCGCCTGCGGTCCCTTGTCCGACTGCTCGATCTCGAAGTTGACCTTCTGGCCCTCTTCGAGCGTCCGGTACCCGGTGGTGTTGATGGCCGTGTGGTGCACGAACACATCACCCCCGCCTTCGTCCGGGGTGATGAAGCCGTAGCCCTTCTCGGAATTGAACCACTTGACCGTGCCCTGCGACATGCTTGCTCTCCTCGAGCGTTTGTCCGCGGAGATCGCCTCCGCGGGGGTGATGACACCCCGGGCGGGATCGATCCGGCCGGGGGGATGTGCTTTTACCCCGACAGATGCCCGGAAGCATCAGGAGAAGAGCAACAACGCTGGAACAGTAACCGGTGAACCGGTGCCCTGCATAGTCCGGGATGCCCGGATCGTGATCGGAACGAGACCTGCGGCGCACAGTGGGGGATTCCCGGGCGCCTGCGTGCGTGTTCCACGGCACGCGCGTACCGAATCGCCGGTGCTGGCGTTTAGGGTGATGCACGCGGGTCTTGGGCGCCGGATAGCCCGGGCCGTTCGGGCGAAAGGATGAGGTCTTTCAGTGAGCGACATGTCGGGGAAGGCCGCCGACGCCGCCTCCCGGCTGGGTCTGGCCGCGGGCGATATCGTCGGCGAGTTGGGGTACGACGATGACGTCGATATGGATCTGCGCGCCGGGATCGAGGCCGTGATCGGCTCGGAGATCCTGGACGGCGACGCGGACGAGGTGTTCGACGCCGTGCTCGTGTGGTGGCGCGCAGGAGACGGCGATCTGGCCGACGAGTTGGTCGATGCGATCACGCTGCTGGCCGACGACGGCATCATCATCCTGATCACGCCGCGTGCCGGCCTCGACGGGTTCGTCGGCGCCGGCGACATCGACGAGGCTGCGGACACGGCCGGCCTAGGCCAAGCGACCAGCGGCATACCGTTCGGTTCCTGGCGGACGGTCAAGCTCACGCGAGCCCGGTCGTCCGGCAAGTCGCGTCGCTGACCGGCCACCGTCCGGTGGGCGAGCAACGAGTATGACGCTGTTCGCGGACGCGAGCGTCCGGCCGGGCGCCGCCGTGGACCGGGGGGTGTGACAGCGCTGCCGTCCGCGTGGCAGGCTGTTTGGGCACATGCCGCCCCGGCGCGCTTGACGTGGGACACCGCCGGCGGCATGGACACGGTAGTTCTAGGGCGCGTAGCTCAGCGGAAGAGCACCCGGTTTACACCCGGGCGGTCGGCGGTTCGAACCCGTCCGCGCCCACTTGTTTTCGGGTGAGTCGGGCGAGCGGAGCAAGTCGGCGGCGTTCGAGATTCTGCCGGTTAATCGACCGAGCCGCGGGGCATGACCCAGCGGTGCCGGAAGTCTGGCCAGACTTTGGCGACGTGCTCGAAGTCGGCGTCGTAGTGCACCACGGTGGCGCCGTTGGCGATTGCGTAGGCAGCGATCTCGGTGTCGGTCGCGCCGACGGCTCGAAGCAGGCCGCCCTTCCAGAGACGGTTTTGGATGTCGAGCACCAAGCTCGTGCCGGGATGTTTCTCGCAGTCGGGGAACTCGGCCAGCGCCTGACGGACGCGATCGTGGCCCTTGCCATCCCGCGCGCTGAAGCCGACTTCGGCGGCGACCGGCGGGCATATGAGGACGTCGAGTGGTGACACCTGCGCAAGAAGAGCTTCGACCGCAGCCCGGACTTTCGGCCTCGGCATCCGCTGCCAGACGCTGTTGTCCAGCAGCAGGCGCGTTCGATCAGCCAACGGTAGGGTCGACTCAGCCAACGGTGGGCTCGACCTTCTTCGCATCCGGATCGAACTCGACCCCGGCGAGAGCCGCCAGTGCGAGCGACTGGCGGCGGCGCATCACCACCTCGCGGAGTGCCTGGTCGACGGTCGCCTTCGCGGTGCTCGTGCCTAGCGCGTCCTTCGCCTCTCCGAGCAGCTCCTGATCGATGTCGATCGTGGTGACCACAGCGCCTCCGATGCCCATACATAAGGTTGCCACCGATTCTATGTATAGATCGCCGGACCCTCAAGAGAGGATGGTAGGTGTGATTGCCTGGCATGCTGGTGGCGCGGTCGTCATGGTCACGGCATGATCAGCGCGCCGGTGGGTGCCGGCGGCAGCAGAGCGACAGCCGCGACCGCCACGCGAGCACGCCCGTCGCATATGTCCGAAGAGTGCAGAAGTGTCGCGCCAGATACGAAGTGAAGGCAAGCCCTGTGCCGTGCGGTACGGCGGCGACGCGATGCGGTGGCGCGGGGCAAGAATGAGTGCGTGACGTTCCCGACCGGTGCGACCGTGCTGGCACCCGATCGCACCGCGACCGCAGTGCTGCGCATCGCGGGGCTGTGCGTGCGGTTCGGGGCCTTGCAGGTGCTCACCGGTGTCGACCTGACGGTTCGGCGCGGTGAACTGCTCGCCGTCGCCGGCGAGAACGGTGCCGGGAAGTCGACGTTGATGCGTTGCGTGGTCGGCGATCTTGTGCCCACATTGGGCCTGGTCGAGGTGGGCGGCCGACGGGTGAGCGGTGGGCGCTCGGCCCTTCGGCATCCCGGTATCGGGGTCGTCTGGCAGACGGCCGCGCAGTGCGACAACCTCGACGTCGCCTCGAATCTGACGCTCGGGCGCGAGCGCCCGTGGCTGATGAGATCGGACAGCGAGACGCATGCCGCGGCGGCCGCGATCCTCGCGGACTTGGAGATCTCGATCTCAGATACAACGAAGCCGATGGCAAGTCTGCCGCGCGGGCATCAACAGCTCATCGCCATCGCGCGCGCGGTCCAGGGCGATCCGGCGCTCTTGGTGCTGGATGAGCCGACCGGTTCGCTCGGCGTGAGCGAGGCCGGGCTCGTCGAGCGGCTGATCGCGCGGCTGCACCGCGCGGGGCGCACCATCTTGCTTGTCTCCCACGACATCCCGCAGATGATGCGGCTCGCGGACCGCATCGCGGTGTTGCGACACGGGACCGTCGTCGCGGAGGTCGACCCCGCCACCGTGCATCCGGACGACGTCGCGGCGCTGGTCGCCGGTCAGCCGATGGACACCTCCGCGCGCCGTCAACTGCTCCGCCTGCAGGACCTGGTCGACCGGCTCGCGTCGACCGACACCGCCTCGGGATTGCCGCTGGTGGTCGCGGCCCTCGCCGCCGCGCTCGGTGCCGACCGGATATGCCTGCATCTGGTACGCGACGGAATGCTGCACTCCGCGTGGACCCTCGGAATACCCGCCGCCGAGGCCGAGCAGATCGCCGCCCTGCCGCTCGGCAGTGGCGGTGGGCCGGCCGGGGTCGCGGCGGCGTCCGGGCAGGTCGCCGTCGATATGGACGGTTCCCTGCGCGCCCGTGCCGGCTGGCCACCCACATCACCGCCGCCGGGCGATTCGCCCGCGCGGACGTGCTACGCCGTTCCGGTGGTCGGGTCGGCCGAGGTGCTCGGCGTGGTGACGGTGTTCCGCGCCGATCCGGCCGCGCCGGCGCGCGACGAGCTCGATCTGGTCGGCCTCTACGCCGGGTACCTCGCCGGGGTGCTGGAACGGCAGGAGGCGGACGCCGCCCGGCAGGAGGCCAACGCACTGCGACGCAGTCACGATCTGCAGCGGCAGTTCCTCTCCCGGTTGTCCCACGAACTGCGAACGCCGCTCACCGCGATCCGCGGCTATGCGTCCGGCCTGGCGGCGCCCGACGTCGTCTGGGACACCGAATCCAAGGGCCGGTTCGTGGCGCGGATCAGCGACGAGTCCGCGCGGCTGACCCGGCTGGTCGGCGACCTGCTGGACTTCTCGGCGATCGAGTCCGGGGTGCTCCGACTGAACCCGGACTGGTGCGACGTGCTGCTCGTGCTGCAGGCGGCCCGTGCCTGCCTACCGCGCGACGCGGCGGACCGTGTGACGATCTCCGGCGACGGGCTGCTGCCCAGCCTGTGGGCCGATCACGACCGCCTGGAGCAGGTGTTCGTCAACCTGATGGACAACGCCGTCCGTCATAACCCGGCCGACACGCACGTGACGGTCGAGGTGACCCGGACCGCGAACGGCGTCGCGGTGGCGGTGACGGATGACGGGATCGGCCTGCCGGGTGCGGATCTCGCGGACGGCGAAGCGGGCGACGCTCGGCGGGCGACATCCGGTTCGGGCCTGGGGTTGTCGATCGCGCGCGGCATTGTGGAGGCACACGGCGGGTCGCTGGAGATCGAGCAGGTTCCGGTCGGCACCCGGGTGGCGGTATACCTGGCTGAGGATCCCCGGGCGGCCGGATCGGGTGACGGCACAGGGTGAGCACGGAGTGAGCACGGGATGAGCCCAGCATGAATACGGACCGATCACGCCCGACGGCCGGCGACCAACACCTCGCGACCAAGGTCCTGCTGGTGGAGGACGACCCGAACATCGTCGACATGATCCGCGCGAACCTACTGGTGCGGGGGTTCGATGTGGTCGTCTCGTTGGACGGACAGCGCGCGTTGCCGATCGTGGAGACGGAGCGACCGGACATGGTGCTGCTCGACCTGATGCTGCCGGGTGCGGACGGCTTCGAGCTGTGCAAGGACATCCGAGAGCGATCAACCATCGGCATCATCGTGGTCTCCGCGCGCGGCGGGGAGCAGGACAAGGTGACGGCGCTCAACGCCGGCGCGGACGACTACCTGACCAAACCGTTCGGCATCGAGGAACTACTCGCGCGGGTGACGGCGACCCTGCGACGCAGCCGGCCGGCGCCGAGCAGCGAGCACAGCGAGTCGATCGCCATCGGGGACCGGATCGCGCTCGACCTCGCGGCGCGGGTGGTCCGGCGGGACGGCCGGATCGTTCACCTAACGCCGACCGAGTTCGCGCTGCTGCGCGAGCTCGCCGTCAACCGCGGCAAGCTCCTTAGCCACGAGACGCTGCTGCGGCGCGTCTGGGGGCCGGGCTATGTCACGGACACCGAATACGTGCGGGTGTATATCCGGCGGTTGCGCGCCAAGCTTGAATCGGACGGCGCCGCACCGATCATCGTGACGCAGCCGCGGGTCGGATATCGCATGGTCGACAACGACGAGTCCGCGGCGCCCGGCGAATAGCCGGCCCCCGTTAACGGAATGTTCACGCGCGGCCGGGGAATTTTCTCTTTCTGTTAACGCCGCGATGCCTAGCGTTCCAACTAGGGCAATGCGGCAATGTGCCCAAAGGTGACATGTGCCGCCGTCATAGAAGGGAACAAGCGTGATAGCCAAGAAAGTCGCCTGGTCTGCGGCACTGGTCGCCGCAAGCCTCGTCGTTGCAGCATGCAGTAGCAACGGTGCGGGTGGGACCAGCTCGTCGAGCTCCTCGTCACCCTCGTCGAGTCCGTCGTCGAGTTCCTCCTCATCCTCGTCGTCATCCTCGTCTTCGTCGTCCTCGTCATCGGCGCCGACCTCCGAGTCGTCGTCCTCCTCTTCGGGGGCCGGCGTCAGCGCGTCGTCCTTCACGCTGGACTTCTCCGCGATGGCCGCTCTCAAGTCGGTCGCCTCCGCGGGCAAGGGCAAGGTGGCTGTGATCCTCCCGGACACCGTCACCTCCGCCCGGTACACCGAATTCGATGCGCCGTATCTGCAGAAGGCTTTGGAGACGGCCGGTCTCACGTCGTCGGACTTCTCGATCGTCAACGCACAGGGCAGTACCTCCGGGGAGCTCACCGACGCACAGACCGCGATCTCCGCCGGCGCGACCGTGCTGATCATGGACCCACTCGACTCCGGAACCGGCGCGCAGATCGAGTCGTATGCCAAGTCGCACGGCGTTCCGGTGATCGACTACGACCGGCTCACCCTCGGCGGCAGCCGCGCCTACTACGTCAGCTTCGACAACGTCGAGGTCGGCAAGCTGATCGGCCAGGGCTTCCAGCAGTGCCTGTCGGACTGGGGAGTGAAGGACCCGCAGTTCATCGAGATGAAGGGCGCGCCGACCGACAACAATGCGACGTTGTTCGCGCAGGGTTACGACTCGATCGTCGATCCGCTCGTCCAGGCGGGAACCTGGAAGCGGCTCGCCGAACCGGCCGGCACCTGGGATCCGCCGACCGCCGCCACGGAGTTCCAGCAGGCCCTCACCGCGCACCCGACCGCGAACTCGGCGATCATCCCGAACGACGAGAACGCGGCGCCGATCATCACGTACTTGAAGACGCACAATGTGAAGCCGAAGACGTTCCCGCTCACCGGGCAGGATGCCACCCTGGTCGGCCTACAGAACATCCTCGCCGGCTACCAGTGCGGCACGGTCTACAAGCCGATCTACCTGGAGGCGCAGGCCGCGGTCGCGTTGGCGCTGTACCTGCGGGCCGGCCAGACCCCGCCGTCTGAACTGGTGAACGGTCAGACGGACGACACGCAATCCAAGACGCAGGTGCCGTCGGTGCTGCTGAAGCCGGAATGGGTGACGTCGCAGAACATGAACGACACCGTCATCAAGGACAAGTTCGTGCCGGCTGCCCAGCTGTGCGCGAAGGACTTCGCGGCCGCGTGCACTGCCGCGGGCATCTCGTCCTGATCGGCCGGACGGGATAGCACCGTGACGGATCCACTGCTCAGCCTGCACGGCGTCACCAAGAGTTTCGGCGCCGTGCAGGCGCTCGCCGGCGTCGACCTGGAAGTACCGGCCGGCCAGGTCACCGCGTTGGTCGGCGACAACGGCGCCGGCAAGTCGACGCTCATCAAGGCGATCTCCGGTATCCATCACACGGACTCCGGCGAGATTCGTTGGGACGGCGAAGTAGTGCATGTCCACTCGCCGAGAGACGCTGCGGCGCTGGGGATTGCCACCGTCTACCAGGACCTGGCGCTCTGCGACAACCTGGACATCGTCGAGAACATGTTCCTGGGCCGGGAGACCCTGCGCCACGGCATCCTGGACGACGCCGCGATGGAGATCCGTGCGCGGCAGACGCTGGCCGATCTCTCGGTGGTCACGGTGCGGTCGATCCGGCAGGCGGTCGGCTCGCTGTCCGGCGGGCAGCGGCAGGCGGTCGCGGTGGCCCGCGCCGTGATGTGGGAGGC
>MKSW01000003.1:144771-254376 GCA_001897425.1 Actinobacteria bacterium 69-20
CATCGCCGGGCAGGGACCCGTCAAGGACTTCGATACGCAGCGTACCGTCGAATTGATCACGACCGGCGGGGCGCCCATGGCGGCTGGACGGGCGGGAAGTGGGGCGAGGGAAACGCCATGACCACCAACAAAGAATTGAGCGCCGACGACGGTGCCGCTCCGCCGTCCGCGACCGGGACCGCCACCAGCGCCGTCGTGCCGGCGAACGGATCCTTCGGTGACATCGTCCGCGGCTGGGCCAGGCGTGTGCGCCACGGCGAAAGCGGCATGGCGCCGGTGCTGGTGGGCCTCGTCATCATCATCGTGATCTTCCAGGTGAAGGCGCCGCAGTTCCTGTCCGCCGGCAATCTGACGAACCTGATCATCCAGGGTGCCGCGCTGATCCTGCTCGGCATGGCCGAGGTCTTCGTGTTGCTGCTCGGCGAGATCGATCTGTCCATCGGCTATGTCGGCGGCGTGGCCTCGGTCGTGACGGTGGCGTTGTCGTCGTCGAACGTCGGCCCGGACTGGCCCTGGTGGATCTCCATCATCGCCGGGCTTGCGGCCGGAGCGCTGATGACGGGTATTCAGGGGCTGCTCATCACGCGACTGGGTCTGCCCTCGTTCGTCGTCACCCTCGCCGGCATGCTCGGCCTGCAGGGTGTGCTGATCTACCTCGTCGACCACATCGGCGGCTCCAGCGGCGGCACCCTGCGCATCACCAATTCGGTGATCTTCAACCTCGTCAACGGCAACCTGGACCCGCTGGCCGGCTGGATCATCATGATCGTGGCGGTGGCCTTGTACGTGGTGCTGCTCTTCCGGCGCAACCTGCGGCGCCGGGCGAGCAACCTGACGGCCGAGCCGCTCGCGCTCACCACGGTGAAGGCGATCGCGATCGCCATCGCCGGCGTCGTCCTGGTACTCATCTGCAACGCGAACCGCGGCAGCAGCATCATCGCGCTGCGCGGGGTGCCGTGGGTGGTACCGATCATCGTGGCGGTGCTTGCGCTGTGGACCTTCCTGCTGACGCGCACGCGCTACGGCAAGTATGTCTACGCCATCGGCGGCAATGCCGAGGCGGCGCGGCGTGCCGGCATCAACCTCAACCGGATCCGGCTCATCGCCTTCATCTTCGGTGGGGTGACTGCGGCGCTCGCCGGCATGGTGTACGGGTCGTTTCTTGGCTCGGTGTCGAACAACATCGACGGCGGAAAGCTGGTGCTCTACGCGGTGGCCGCCGCCGTCATCGGCGGTACGAGTCTGTTCGGCGGGCGCGGCAAGATGGTGCACGCCCTGGTCGGCGGGATCATCGTCGCGGTCATCAACAACGGCATGGGGCTCATCGGCCTGGACGCCCCTCCGCAGTTGATGGTGACGGCGCTGGTGCTGCTGGCCGCGGTGATCGTGGACGCGGTCGCGCGACGCGGCCGGACCGAGACCTGACGGGCCTCACCGTGCAGGCAGTGCCCGGCCGCGTCGGTCGTCATCATCGTCATATCGACTGGCTGTAGCCGAAGTACTCGTGGTCCTCGTTGTATCCGCCGAACCCGGACCCGACCTCGGCGAAGTGCGCCACGAACTCGATGCCGCCGAGCCACTTGACGTGCTTGAAGCCGAGTTGCACTTCATTGCGCAACCGCAGCGGGGCCCCGTGCCCGTAGGACAGCGGCTCATCGTTCATGTCGTACGCGAGCATCGTCAGCGGTAGCTCCATCTGCTCGATGGGGTGCGCGTCGTAGTACAGGCCGCCGTCCGATCCGTCCGCGATCGAGTAGAAGACGACCCACTTCGCCTCGGGACTCGGCCGCACCAGATCCACGATCGTCGACATGGCGACGCCACCCCACTTGGCCACCCCGGACCAGCCCTGGATGCAGTAGTGCTGGGTGATCTGCTCGTGGTGCGGCAGCGCCCGCAGGTCGGCCAGACTCAGCTCGACGGGGTGATCGACGAGACCGCCGACGCGCAGCCGGTAGTCCACGAAGTTGCCGGCCATTAGCCGCCGGTACTCGTCGGAGTCCGGGTAGGTGCCGTTGTGCCAGAAGTAGTCCGAGATGTCGGCGTCCGTGTACGTGCCGGGCTCGACATGCACCTTTTCCAGCCTGCGCTGGATGGGTCCGACGATTGCGTCGCCCACCTTCTGAACGGTGCGCGGGTGCTTCATGGTGAACGGGCTCGCCCACACCCACGCGACGATCACGACAACCATGGCCACGGCGAAGACGCCCAGTCCCACCGCGTCCCCCGCGTGGCGCGCAGCGAACATGGCGTTCAGGTTCTGCAGCGCGCCGGTGGTGAACACCATCGTCACGTGCATGACGATGAACACCACGAACCACACCATGATCAGCGCGTGCAGCGAGCGGGCCAGCTGGATCGAGAAGTGTTTGCTGATCCGGTGCAACCGGGTGGACAGCGCGGGCGACATGCCGAGCCCGGTGACCAGCGCCAGCGGCGCCGCCACGAACACCGTCACGAAGTAGGCGAGCAGCTGCAGGCCGTTGTAGGCGACCCACCCGTTGTTCACCGGGAAGTCGAGCGACGCGTATTGGATCAACGTGGACAGCGCATTCGGGAACACGTCCCAACTGGTCGGCACGATCTTGCGCCATTGCCCGGTCGAGAAGAGCAGCACGTAGAAGATGACGCCGTTCAGGAGCCAGCCGGTATCCATCGTGAGGTGCCACCAGCGCGCCAAGCCGATGGAATGGCGCACCCCCGGCAGGCCGACCTGCGGAGGCAGGTCGACGGAGTCCTGCTTCGCCGTCCACAGCGGATCGTCCGGTGCCTTCGGCGCGATGCGCACCCATTCGGCGCCCGGACGGCTGTGCCGGGTCCAGTACAGGCGCGGGTGGTCGGTGAGGATCTGCCAGCCCGACCGGATGATGAACATCATGAACAGGATGTTCACGAAGTGCTGGACCGCAAGCCACCACGGCGTGCCCACCGCGCCGGACGCGGCACTGTTCGGATGGTCGCCGGGATAGGCCGCGATGAAGTGCTCGACCGCGGGAACGGTCCGCAGCCACTGCGCCACCGCGACCGCCACCAACAGCAGCACCAGGCCGATCGGAATCAGCCACAGCAGGTTGAACCAGCGGTCCTTGCCCACCCGCAAACGGGGCGCGATGGCCGGCCGCGGCGGGATGCCACCGGCCCAGGTCGTGCGGTCGATCCGGTCCTCGCCGCGGCTGAGCTGCGCGCGGAATCCGGTGTCGGTGGCCGTGGCGGACCCCCGCGAGTCCGGAGGTGCCGATCGGGTCCGGTGCGAAGTTGTCGTCATATCAGTGCCTTCCGTTCCCTGGGGGCCGGTGACCACGCGGGATATGTGCCTTCCGGCGACGGGTCGCCGGAATATTCCTCTACATTCCGTAGAAAACTCTACGCCGTGTAGAACGAACAGGAGTGAGACGTTCTACACGTTGTAGGATCGTGGCCGCGGGACGGTGTGAGCGTCGCCGACGAGGGTCGCCGGAGTGGCGGCCAGGACGAGGGAGGCCGGCACGTGGCGGGGCGCGGGGAGCTGGAACAGGCGGTCCTGCAAGTGTTGTGGGACAACCCTGCCGGGATCACCGCCCGCGATGTCACGTCCGCGCTGCCCGACCGGAACCTCGCGCTCACCACGGTGCTGACGGTCCTGGGCAGGCTGGGCGCCAAGGGTCTGGCGACGCGCGATGAGCTCGCTCACCCGCACCTGTACCGGGCGGCCGCGACTCGCGAGGAGTACATCGCCGACATTATGCTCGACGCCCTCGGCCGGGCACCGGACCGCGAGGCGGCACTCACACGGTTCCTCGGCTCGGTGACGTCGACCGACACCGACCACCTGCGCCGCATGCTCCGGCACCGTCCACCACGCCGGTAAGGTGCTGCTCCACATCGAAGCCGTCTGCCTGGCAGCGCTGACCGCCCTGCTCGCGGGACCCGCCTCGGCCGGCCTAGCCCGGGCCCGATGGACTGCACGATCACCGCGCGCCGCGCTCGTGCTGTGGCAGGCGGTCGGGCTGGGCGGCGGGCTCGGTGTGCTGTCCGCCGGCCTGACGCTCGCCGCGGCGGATCTTGCGGGGCAGTGGGTCGCGGGAGTCGCCGCCGTGCCCGGGCAGTGGCGCCGATTCGGGCCGGCGGGCTGGTTCGGGATGGGCATCACGCTGGGCGTCGGCGTCTACCTCGTTTCGGCCACTGCCACCTCGACCATGCGCATCCTGGCCGATCGCCGCTCCCACCGTCACCGCCTCGCCCTTATCTCGACCCCTCTGGAGCCGCGCTGGCCCGCGGGCCGGGAGATGGGCACCCCGGTCCGCCTCGTCGACCATCCGCACGCGGTGGCGTACTGCCTACCGGGGTTCCGCCCGCGGGTGGTGCTCACCCGTGGTGCGCTCGACGTACTCGACGCCGCCGAGCTGGAGGCTGTGCTGGCGCACGAGCAGGCACATGCCCGGGGCCGGCACGATCTGGTGATCCAGCCTTTCATCGCGTGGGCGAAGACGTTCCCGTTCCTTTCGCCGGGCCGGCGCGCGGTCGGGGCGGTAACCCTGCTCGTCGAGATGCTCGCCGACGACGCGGCGGTTCGGCGGTGCGGCCGGGCGCCGCTGCACAGCGCGCTGCACAAGCTGCGCGATCAGCACCTGGCCGTCGGCGGGGCCGACACGGACGCCTGGCGTCGACAGCTGCGTACGCGGATCACGAGGATCTCGGCCGAGGCGCCGGGGGCATTGCCGCGGCCGATGAGCGCGCTTATCTACGGCGCCGCGTTCGTGCTGGTGGTGGCGCCGCCGATGGTGCTCCTGTTCAGTTGACCCGCGCCCCGACCGGATCGGCGACCCCGCGCGGCGAGCCCGCAGTCCACGGACGCGTCCGGACATGCCGATGCGGCGTACCGTCGGACCAGCGGAGGGGAGGCGGACGCGGCGTGGCGGCCATGACCATCGATCTCCATGCGCACCCGGGCAGGTTCTTCCTGGACGGCTTGGCCGACGACGATCCGGCCATGGCCTTGCGCGCGCTCGGCGGCCCGGCGACCGACCTCGCGGACCTGCGGCCGGCGGGTATGACGGCGGTTGCGGTGGCGACGATCTCGGACCTTCGCGCACTGCGACTCGATCCGGCCGGCGGGCTGGTACCGGGCCCGCCCGTCGGCGACGACGTTGCCTACGCCGACCACCTGCGGCAGGTGGCCGCGGCCCGCGCGGCTGTCGATGCCGCGGGTTTGCGGCTGCTGGCAACGGGTTCCGACCTGGATGCGGCCGCGGCGGCCGGCGTGCCCTGCGCGCTTCTGGCCTGCGAGGGCGCCGATTTCGTCGACACCGATCTCGCGCGGCTCGAAGCCGCCTTTGAGCGGGGCGTCCGGTCCGTCCAATTGGTGCACTATGCGGCGAACCGGTTCGGCGATGTGCAGACGCTGCCGCCGACGCATGCCGGGTTGACGGAGGCCGGTGCGGACGTCATTCGCGAAATGAACCGCCTCGGGATGCTCGTGGATCTCGCGCACGCGACCTTCGAGACCACCTGTGACGCGGTGCGGGTGTCCACGGCTCCGATCATGGTGTCGCACACGCACCTGCGCGGCACCGGACACGACCATCCGCGCATGATCGGTGTGGAACACGCTCACGTCGTCGCCGACGCGAACGGCGTCATAGGCGTGTGGCCCAGCGGTTTCTCGTCCCGGTCCCTCGACGACTTCGTGCGCGAGATCGATCGTTTGGCGGACGTTGTCGGGCCGGATCACGTGGGCATCGGTACCGATATGGACGCCAACTATCGCCCGGTCATGACGTCGTATCGGCAATTCGCGGTGCTGCGAGACGCGCTCGGTGCGCGGGGTTACTCCTCGGCGGAGGTCGACGTCATGCTCGGTGGAAACGCGGCGCGGTTGATCCGGACCGTGTGCCGGTGACGTTCGGCGTAGCGTGAAATCAGGCGGGCCATGTTCGAGGAGCGATGGTATGGCGACGAACGAGAAGGCGGACGGGCGAACCTCGAGCCGGGAGCGGCTGGTCGGTGAGCCCATGCGCGACGACCACGTCGAGGCCTGGTGGCTCTTCGGTATCACCACCGCCGCGCTGTTCGCGGCCGGGATCATCCTGCCCGCGGTGCTGCATGACGGCGGAATGTTCTGGCCGCTCACGATCGTCGGCGCGTTCGTGATCACTGCCCTCATGTCCGCGGCCGCGGTGCCGCATCTACACCGTCACCACTGACGGACTCCGGGTGGCGGCCACCGGCGTGGTGGAGTGCTGTGACATATGCCTGGGACGTATGCCCGGGTACATGCCCGTCGGCGACGACCGCGTCGACTGCACCCCTTGTCCGGCTCGGGACTTTCGGCTCTCACCGATGCGCCGACGCGACATAGAATCCTGGAAGATGCAACGCCGGGCGATCGCGGCATGCCGGACCGTCACCGGGCATGCCTGCTGGCATCCGGTTTGCCGCGCCGACCGAGGAGTGCGGCTCACTGCGGCCGTCGCCGGTCGGGCCCACCGGGTCAACCTGGGAGGCGATCGGTATGAGTACTCCGCTCAAGGATTCGGCCGTGTGGACAGGGGACTGTTCGGCGACGGTCCACCTCGATCGGTGCGACGGCCCGCGAGAGGGCCGCGTCCGGGCCCCGACATGTTGGGTCGCGGAACACCCCGGCCGCTCGTTCGAGGCGGTCGACTTGGGCGATCGCGCCACGAAGATCGCGCTCTACGAATGTTGCCTCACGAAGGGGACGTCGTTCGCGATCTATCGATGGGTGAACCTCGAGGACCTGGTCGAGTTGTGGCCCGAGCTTCGGCTGCCACCGGCGGTTCGCGCGGAATGGGAGGGAGCGCTCACGGCCGCCGGCCTGTTGCAGCGGCACCGGCTCGCCGGATGACGGGCGGCGCTGCCGGGTCCCGCTGCTGACGTCGCCATCACCCCGGGCGTGATGCCCCGTGGGATTAGGGGTGGATGAGCGAGCCGACACCGCTCGAAGTGCACGTGTCGGTTGAGCGGCCTTGAATATAGCTGTAATGCTATATCCTTCGAAGTCAGACCAGGGTGACGTACTGGCTTGCACCGGCACGGCGGGTCGTGTTGTTGACCGTATTCGCGAAGTCTCGGCAGATCGAGTCCGCGGAGGTCGCGCGGGCGCTTCGAGCGCAGCAGACCTGCGAAGCGTCGCACGGTATGGCGCATCAGGTTTTCGATCCGGAAAGGAGGGGTCGGTCATGAGTGGTCAGCATGGTTCCTACGAGGAGATCGTTCGAGCTCGCCGCGGTTCGACCGAGTTTCGTGAGGGGTTCGACGAGGCCCGTCGCGCTTACTTGATCGGTAAGGCGGTGCATGAGCGACGAGTTGCGCTCGGCCTGACTCAGGTGGAATTGGCAACGCGGGCGGGGATGACGCAGTCCGCGCTCTCGCGACTGGAGGGCGGCGGGACTGTCCCGACGATCCCGGTCCTCGATCGACTCGCCGCGGCGATGGGTATGGCGCTGACAGTCGCCTTCGAACCCGCCGCTGCTTGACGCTGCGGGTTGGCGACCCTTGACGCGCCCTTGATCTGCAAGAGCGCCGCGCGGCGTTGTGACCTGTGGCGATGATGGGCGCCCCCGGCAGGATTCGAACCTGCGCACCCGCCTCCGGAGGGCGGTGCTCTATCCCCTGAGCTACGGGGGCCCGAGGACCAACTTTATCGCATGGCGCCGTGCCGGGTCGCCATCGCTCCGCACGCCGCCGCGGGGGCCACGAGCGGCGTCCCCGGGACGACGTGGCTGGGCCGCCATATATCCCATGGAGTAAGACTAAGTTCCATATCCTAGGACGCAGGCATAGAGTCGACCACACAGAGACACAGAGACACAGTTGCGTCGACGGGAGCATGAGCATGCCGCAGCCCCGGTACACGCACGGACACCACGAGTCCGTGCTCCGGTCGCACACCTGGCGCACCGCCGAGAACTCCGCCGGGTACCTGTTGCCGCACCTGCGGCCGGGCATGTCGCTGCTCGACGTCGGCTGCGGGCCGGGCACCATCACGATCGACCTGGCGCGGCGTGTGGCGCCGTCCCGCGTCGTCGGCATCGACCCGTCGGCGGAGGTGCTGGAACAGGCCAGGGCGGCAGCCGACGAGGCGCGGGCCGACGTCGAGTTCCTGGCCACCGGCATCGATGGCTGGGCGCATCCGAGCGGGCCCTTCGACGTGGTGCATGCGCACCAGGTCCTGCAGCACCTACCGGACCCGGTCGTCGCCCTGCGACAGATGCGAAGCCTCTGTGTCCCAGGCGGTTTCGTCGCGGCACGGGACGCGGACTACTCCGGAATGTTCTGGTATCCGCGGATTCCGGAACTCGACGAGTGGCTGCGGATCTACCACGACGTCGCGCGGGGCAACGGCGGTGAGCCCGACGCCGGCCGTCACCTGTCCGCCTGGGCGCGGGCCGCCGGGTTCAGGGACGTCACGGTGACAGCCTCCATCTGGTGCTTCGCGTCCGAGCCCGAGCGCCGCTGGTGGGGCGGGCTGTGGGCGGATCGAGTCGTCGCATCCGACCTTGCCGAGGCCGCGCTGACGCAGGGCCGCGCGAGCCGGACGGACCTGGGCCGCATCGCGGACGGTTGGCGGAGATGGGTCGGCGCGCCGGACGCATTCTTCGCGGTTCCGCACGCCGAGATCCTGTGCCGGCCCTGAGCCCGTGCACTCGCGTGTCGGGGCGTCGCGGCGCACTTCCTAGAATGAACCGGTGAATCCCGCCCAATTGGCCGATGAGGTGCGTGCCGCGTTGACCGCGGCCGTCGCCGACGGCACGCTGTCCGTCGCCGTTCCCGACGAGATCACGATCGACCGTCCACGGTCGCGCGAGCACGGGGATTACGCAACGCCGGTCGCGTTGCAGTTGGCCAAACAGGCTGGGGTCCCGCCGCGGCAGGTGGCGCAGGCGCTCGCCGATCGGTTGCGAGGCGCCGCCGGAATCGCGTCCGTCGAGATCGCCGGCCCGGGCTTCGTCAACATCCGGCTCGAGACAGCGGCCATCGGCGCTTTAGCGCGCGACGTCGTCATCGCCGGCGAGAAGTATGGCAGCGCAAACACTCTCAGTGGAATCGCGATCAACCTCGAATTCGTATCGGCCAATCCGACCGGGCCGCTGCACCTCGGGCACGCGCGATGGGCCGCCGTCGGCGACGCACTGGGCCGGGTGATGCGTGCGCAGGGTGCTGCTGTCACCAACGAGTACTACTTCAACGATGCCGGCGTGCAGATCGATCGGTTCGCCACGTCCCTGCTGGCGGCCGCGCGGAACCAGCCGGTGCCCGAGGATGGCTACGGCGGCGCCTATATCGCCGAGATCGCGCAACGAATCGTCCAGGATCATCCGGAGGCGCCCGGGCTGCCGGACGACGAGGCGCTCCGCACCTTCCGCACCGAGGGCGTGCAGCTGATGTTCGACGAGATCAAGTCGACGCTGCACACCTTCCGCACCGATTTCGACGTGTACTTCCACGAGGACTCGCTGCACTCGTCCGGCGCCGTGACCACCGCGGTCAACCGGTTGAAGGACTCGGGGAGCCTCTACGAGAAGGACGGCGCCTGGTGGTTGCGCTCGACGGAATACGGTGACGACAAGGATCGTGTCGTCATCAAGTCGGATGGCAATCCTGCCTATATCGCAGGCGATCTCGCCTACTTCCTGGACAAGCGGTCGCGCGGGTTCTCCTTATGCATCTACATGCTCGGCGCCGACCACCACGGCTATATCGCTCGGCTGAAGGCGGCGGCCGCCGCATTCGGCGACGACCCGGACACGGTGGAGGTCCTCATCGGGCAGATGGTCAACCTGGTGCGCGGCGGCGAGCCGGTACGCATGAGCAAACGCGCCGGCACCGTCGTCACCCTGGACGATCTCGTGGACGCCCTCGGCGTGGACGCCGCCCGATATGCGCTCATCCGCTATTCCGTGGACACGACGCTCGACCTCGATATCGATGTGTGGACCAGGCAGACCAACGACAACCCGGTCTTCTACGTGCAGTACGCGCACGCCCGCCTCGCCTCGTTGGAGCGGCATGCGGCCGACCTGCACATCGAGCTGGGCGATGATTACGACCCGGCATTGCTCGATACCGCCCAGGAGGCAGAGCTTCTCGCGCTGTTGGCCGGTTATCCGCAGGTCGTCGCCGCCGCGGCGGAGCTGCGCGAACCGCATCGCGTCGCGCGCTACCTGGAGGACCTCGCCAGCGGCTACCACAAGTTCTATGACGCAGTGCGCATCCTGCCCATGGGGGACGAGCCCGCGACCGACGCGACGGTGGCCCGTTTGTGGCTGTGCCGCGCCACCCGGCAGGTGCTGGCCAACGGCCTCGCCCTGCTCGGCGTCACCGCACCGGAGCGGATGTGATCGCGCATCCGGCCGGTCCGCGGCATGCCGATGTGATCCCGCCCGACCGGCCCGCACATGTCGCGGCCGCGGACCTGAACGAGCTCGCGCCCACCGTATGGCCGCGCGGCACGCATCGTGGTGAGGACGGCGTCATACGGTTCGGAGGCGTCGACGTGCGGGACCTCGCGGCCCGGTACGGCACCCCGCTGATGGTGATGGACGAGGGCGACTTCCGTAGTCGCTGCAGGGATTTCGCCGTCGCGTTCGGTGATCCGGCCAACGTGCACTACGCCGGCAAGGCCTTCCTGTCCGGTGGCGTAGCGCGGTGGCTCGCCGAGGAGGGGCTCGGGCTGGACGTGTGCTCCGAGGGGGAGTTGGCGCTGGCCCTCAAAGCGGGATTCCCGCCCGGACGGATCGCCCTGCACGGTTCCAACAAATCGGAGTCCGAGCTGCACGCCGCGATCGAAGCCGGGGTCGAGGCCATCGTGATCGACTCGTTCGCGGAGATCGCCCGGCTGACGAATATGACGGCGTCCGGTGCCGGTTTGATCGGACGGCCGGTTCCCGTCATGGTGCGGGTGACGGTCGGCGTCGAGGCCCATACACACGAGTTCATCGCGACGGCCCATGAGGATCAGAAGTTCGGCTTCTCGCTGGCCGGCGGCGACGCCGCCGAGGCCGTGCGGCGCGTCCTGGCGGCCGACGGTCTTTCCCTCGTGGGGCTGCACTCCCACATCGGTTCGCAGATCTTCGATGCCGCCGGCTTCGAGGTCGCCGCGCACCGCGTGGTCGGACTGCTCGCCGAGCTCATCGCCAGATACCCCGAACTCGTCGACACGGTCACCCTCCTCGATCTGGGCGGGGGGATGGGCATCGCCTACACGACCGAGGACGATCCTCCCGACCCGGCGGCAATGGCGGACGCGCTCCGCGAGATCGTGTCGCGAGAGTGCCGGGCGGCGGGCATCGCTGTCCCGCGCATCGCCGTGGAACCGGGGCGCGCGATCGTCGGCCCGTGCGGGGTGACCGTGTACGAGGTCGGCACGATCAAGGATGTGCAACTCGACGCCGGCTCGGTTCGGCGCTATGTGTCGATCGACGGCGGGATGAGCGACAACATCCGCACCGCGCTGTACGGCGCGGAATACACGACCGCGCTCGCGTCGCGGTCGTCGGACGCGGCCGCGCAGTTGTGCCGCATCGTCGGCAAGCACTGCGAGAGCGGCGATATCGTCGTGCGAGACTGCTACCTTCCGGCGGACCTGGCGCCGGGGGACCTGATCGCGGTCGGCGCCACCGGCGCGTACTGCTATGCGATGGCCAGCACGTACAACCGGTTGCCGAGACCGGCGGTGGTGGCCGTGACGGACGGCCGCTCGTCGGTGCTGCTGCGTCGTGAGACCATCGACGATCTGATGAACCTGGAAGTGTGGGAGTAACTGGTGCCTGACTCGGAGCAGGACGGCCCGAAGCCGCCGTCGCTGGTGCCCGGAGTGGTGCTGCTGGCTGTGGCCGCGGCGCTGATCGTGGTGGTGCTCGTGAACCCGCCCGTGCCCGGGTGGGCGCGAACCACGATCGCCGTCGTGGCGGTCGCGGTGGTGGTCGCGCTGCTGGTGTACGCCGTGCTGGTATTCCGCGGCGCGTCGAGGCGGGGGACGGGTCGATGACGAGCCCTTCCACGAATCGCACCATCGGGGTGGCATTGCTCGGCGCGGGCACGGTCGGCTCGCAGGTGGCACGCCTGCTCGTCGAACACGCCGACGAGTTGGCGGCTCGGATCGGCGCCCGGATCGAGCTGGTGGGCGTCGCTGTCCGCCGGCCGCACCGGCACGAGGACATTCCCGCCGGCCTGGTGACCACGGACTCCGCGTCCCTCGTGGCGGATCCGCGGGCCGACATCGTGGTCGAGGTGATCGGCGGGATCGAGCCGGCGCGGACATTGCTGCTCACGGCACTGCGGCGCGGCGCGCGGGTGGTCACCGCGAACAAGGCGCTACTGGCCGAGGACGGGCCCGCCCTCTTCGCCGCGGCGGACGCCGCGGGCGCCGACCTGTCCTTCGAGGCGGCTGTCGCCGGTGCCATCCCGCTGATCCGCCCGATCCGGGAATCCCTTGCAGGGGATCGGATCTCGCGGATCATGGGCATCGTCAACGGCACTACCAATTACATCCTCTCGGCGATGTCGTCCACCGGCGCGACCTACGAGCATGCGCTGGCCGAGGCGACGAGGCTCGGCTACGCGGAGGCCGATCCGACCGCCGATGTCGATGGGTTCGACGCCGCCGCCAAGGCGGCGATCCTGGCGTCCATCGGCTTCCACACGCGGGTGCACGCCGGCGACGTGCACCGCGAGGGCATCGCCGACGTATCCGCCGCGGACGTGGCCGCTGCGGCCGAGATCGGTTACGTGATCAAGGCTCTGGCCATCTGCGAGCGCGTCTCCACCGACGGCGGTGATGCGGTGTCCGTCCGGACCCATCCGATGATGCTGCCGCGCACGCATCCGCTGGCGACGGTCGACGGGGCCTACAACGCCGTGTACGTCGAGGCGGAGGCTGCCGGGCGGCTGATGTTCTACGGTCCGGGTGCGGGCGGCGCGCCCACCGCGTCCGCCGTGCTGGGGGACGTGGTCACGGCGGCGCGCGACATCGTCGCCGGGGGGCGGGGGCCGGCCGAATCGGCCCACGCGGACCTAGCCGTCCGGCCCATGGGCGAGGTGCCGACCCGGTACCACGTCTGCCTGGACGTCGAAGATCGCCCCGGGGTGCTGGCTGCGGTGTCGGGAGCGCTTGCGGCGAACGGGATCTCGATCTCGACGGTGCGCCAAGAGGGCGGCGGCGCGGACGCGACATTGGTGCTCGTGACCCACATGGCGCCGGATGCCGTGCTGGCCGCCACGGTGGCACGCCTGTCGGAGCTGCCCGCGGTGCGGAAGGTCACGAGCGTGATGCGCGTGGCGGAGGAGGCGTGATGACCCACAGCACACGGCCGTTCGGCCTCATTGCCCACTACCCTGATCGTGTCGAGATCCCCGACGGCGCAACGGTTATCAGCCTCGGAGAGGGCGCTACGCCGCTGGTGCCCGCGCCGCGGTTGTCGGCGCGTGTGGGATGCGACGTGTACTTGAAGGTCGAGGGTGCGAACCCCACCGGATCCTTCAAGGACCGCGGGATGACGGTGGCTGTGACCTACGCGCTGGCCCGCGGCGCGAAGGCCGTCATCTGCGCGTCGACGGGTAACACCTCCGCCTCGGCGTCGGCCTACGCGGCCCGCGCCGGGCTGGCGAGCGCGGTGCTCGTCCCGGACGGGAAGATCGCATTGGGCAAACTGGCCCAGGCGGTGGCGTACGGGGCGCGGATCCTGCAGGTGCGCGGCAATTTCGACGCCTGCCTGGAGCTGGCCCGCAAGACGGCGGTCGACTCGCCCGATGTCGAACTGGTCAACTCCGTGAACCCGGTGCGGATCGAAGGGCAGAAGACAGCCGCGTTCGAAATCTGCGACGAGCTCGGGCGGGCGCCGGACGTGCACCTGCTCCCGGTCGGCAATGCCGGAAACATCACCGCGTATTGGCGCGGCTATCGCGAGTACCACGCGGACGGCGTCGTCGATGCGCTGCCGCGCATGTTCGGTTTCCAGGCCGCGGGTGCGGCGCCGCTGGTGCTCGGCCATCCGGTGTCCGATCCGGAGACGATAGCGACGGCCATCCGGATCGGGGCGCCCGCGTCGTGGGATGGTGCGGTCGCGGCGCGGGACGAGTCGCGCGGACTGATCGATTCGGTGACGGACGACGAGATCCTTTCCGCCTACTCGATTCTGGCAAAGGATGTCGGCGTGTTCGTCGAGCCGGCCTCGGCGGCATCCGTCGCCGGACTGCTGAAGACCGCGGCCGACGGTCGGCTCTCGAAGGGGGCGCTCGTGGTGTGCACCGTGACCGGCCACGGCCTCAAAGACCCTGACACGGCGCTGAAGTCCGTGGCCGAGCCGACGATCATCGACCCGACCCCGGAAGCCGTCGCCGCCGCGCTGGACCTCGCGTGAGCCTAGGTGCGGCGCACCCGGCCGAGGTGCGGATCCGGGTGCCTGCGTCGTCGGCCAACCTCGGCCCGGGGTACGACAGCTTCGGCCTCGCGCTCGGCCGGTACGACGAAGTGATCGCCGAACCGGCCGAATCGGGGCTCGACATCGTGGTCGAGGGTGTCGGGGCGGCGCAGGTGCCCACGGACGAATCGCACCTCGTCTACCAGGCAGCGTGCCGCGCCTGGCAGGCGATGGGCGAACCCGTTCCCGGACTGCGCATGCGGTGCGTCAACAGCATTCCGCACGGCAGTGGCCAAGGATCGTCGGCGGCGGCGATCGTGGCGGGAATCCTGATGGCGCGTGCGCTCACCGCCGACGGCGCCGCACGCCTGGACGATGCGGCAGTCTTCGCGCTCGCCACCGAGATGGAGGGCCACCCCGACAATGTCGCACCGGTCCTGTTCGGTGGGTTCACCATCGCCTGGATGTCGCGGTCGGGCGGCGCGGCCAGGGCGGTGCGCTCCCCGGTGCACCCGGACATCCGCGCGGTGGTGCTGACGGCCGATGCGGCCTGCGCGACAGCGACGGCCCGCGCCGTGCTGCCAGCGCAGGTGCCGCACGCCGACGCGGCGTCGAACTCCGCGCGGGCCGCGCTGCTGGTGCACGCCATGGCGCACGACCCGGCGCTGCTGCTGGAGGCGACCGAGGACTGGTTGCATCAGCGGTATCGCGAAGGCGTGATGCCGCAAACGGCGGCTCTGCTCGATAGGCTGCGCCGCAGCGGATTTGCTGCCGTGCTGTCCGGCGCCGGACCGTCCGTCCTGCTGCTGTGCACGGACGTGCCGACATGGTCGACGATCGAGCAGCCGGGGTTCCACGCGGATGAGGTGGCGATTCCCGTCGACGGCGCGACCGTCGACGGCGTTCCGTTCGGCGCGCCCGGTTCCAGGTCGATGTTGCGGACGGCGGGTCCGCACCGGTAGTCTGAACGGTGACCGTCCGGTCGCGGTGCGACCGGGGTTCCGTGTGGGGGTCTATCGCCGGCGGGTGTGTGACCTGCCGCCGCGTTCTTGCGGATGACGACATGCATGTACACCACCACGGTTCATGCGCGAATCAGAAACCTGCACGAGAGACACATCACCACTGAAACCGTCCGGCACGATCCGGGCGAGGCCGGCGCCATCCGCGTCGGCACATTCCATGCAACCCCGCAGCGGCGTCATGCCGCCGGGACAGGAAGGATCTTCGTGACCGAGACCACGGAGTTGGCCACCCGCACCCAGAGTGCCCGCGGCAGCAACGGCCTCACATCGATGGTGCTCGCGGACCTCAAGGTCCTGGCGACCGATCTGGGTATCAAGGGCATCTCCGCCATGCGAAAGGGCGACCTGGTTGCCGCGATCGCGCAGCGCCGCGACGGCACGGCGGCCCCGGCCGCTGCGGCCGGTACGCGTGGACGCCGCGCCGCGAGCCGACCCGCCGGAGTCGCCGATTCGCAACCCGCATTGACCGACGTCGTGGCGGAGGCTCCCGCCTCGGCGAATCGCGGGGTGCGCCGGAGCACGAATGGGAGTGCGGCGGTCGACGGTGCCGCAGCCGCGACTGCGGCTGGGGCTGCGGGCGAACGCGACGGCCGTTTCACCGGAAATGCAGCGACCGTCATCAACACACCGCCCGCCGGGGAACCCGATGCGGCGCGTGGCGAGAGCCACGAGGACAGCCAACGTGGCGCCGACGGCAGTGCGCCGGACCGCGCGCGAGAGCATCAACGGCGTTCGAGCGGCGATCGCGGTGACGGCAAGCAGCGGCGCGATCGGCACGGGCGCCAGAACGATGGGCGCCAGAACGATGGGCGCAGTGCTACCGATACCGACGAGACGAGCGAGAACGGCCGCGGCACAGACCGTTCCGACCGTGCGACGACCAGTGAGCGGACCGATCGAACGGACCGCGCGGACCGATCCGACCGCGGGACGGCGACCGAGCGGGCCGACCGCACCGACCGTTCCGACCGGGCGGATCGTTCCGACCGCGGCGACGACGGCGGTGACGGCTCGCGGCGGCGTGGGCGGCGCTATCGCGATCGCAACCGGCGCGGACGGGATCGGTTCAGCGACACGAGCGAGCCGGAGATCAACGAGGACGGCGTGCTCGTGCCGGTGTCCGGTGTGGTCGACGTCCTCGACTCGTACGCGTTCGTACGGACCGCGGGGTACCTGGCCGGCCCCAATGACGTGTACGTCTCCATGTCGCAGGTGCGCAAGTACGGACTGCGCCGCGGTGACATGATCACGGGTTCGATCAGGGTTCCGCGGGACGGCGAGCAGGCATCGCAACGGCAGAAGTTCACGCCGCTGGCCAAGCTCGACACGATCAACGGGCTGGATCCGGAGCTCATGCGGAACCGCCCCGAGTTCACCAAACTCACCCCGCTGTACCCGAACGAGCGGCTGCGCCTCGAGACCGAACCGCACATCCTGACGACGCGCGTCATCGACCTCGTGATGCCCGTCGGCAAGGGCCAACGAGCGCTGATCGTGTCGCCGCCGAAGGCCGGCAAAACGTCGATCCTGCAGGCGATCGCGAACGCGATCACCACGAACAACCCCGAATGCCATCTGATGGTCGTGCTCGTGGACGAGCGCCCGGAAGAGGTGACCGACATGCAGCGTTCGGTCAAGGGCGAAGTGATCGCGTCGACCTTCGACCGTCCGCCGAGCGACCACACCTCGGTGGCCGAACTGTCGATCGAGCGGGCGAAGCGTCTGGTGGAGATGGGCAGGGACGTCGTCGTGCTGCTCGACTCCATCACGCGCCTCGGCCGGGCCTACAACCTCGCCGCCCCGGCGTCCGGCCGGATCCTGTCCGGCGGTGTCGACTCGACGGCGCTGTTCCCGCCGAAGAGGTTCCTGGGCGCCGCCCGGAACATCGAGAACGGCGGCTCACTGACGATCTTCGCCTCCGCCCTGGTGGAAACCGGATCGGCGGGTGACACGGTGATCTTCGAGGAGTTCAAGGGCACCGGCAACGCGGAGCTCAAGCTCGATCGCCGGCTCGCCGACAAGAGGCTCTTCCCGGCCATCGATATCGACGCGTCGTCCACCCGCAAGGAAGAGCTGTTGATGGGTCCGGACGAACTGGCCGTCACGGTGAAACTACGCCGGGTGCTCGCCGCGTTGGAGCCGCAGCAGGCCCTCGAGGTGGTGCTCGACAAGCTCCGCAAGACGCGCACCAACGCCGAGTTCCTGATGACCGTCGCAAAGAACATGCCGCTGTCGGACTGAGGCTCGCATCGTCGGATGTGGGGCGGGCTAGCTCCAGCCGGCGATCAGTGCGACACCGACGACCGCCACCGTCACGCCGATCTGCTGCATGCGCGTCAAGAGCTCCCGATGGACGACGCGTGCCAAAAGGACGGTAACGGCCGGGTAGACCGACCCGAGCACGGCCACGATCGTGAGCGCGCCCGCGGTGCTGGCCAGGCCGAAGGTGAGGTTGGCGGACACGTCGAACAGCCCGGCGACCAGGACGATCACCCAGAGCCGGGGGTCGAGGCGCAACCGTCGTGACGCGCCGGACGGCCGTGGGGCCGGGCCGCCTCGCGCGTCGATCGCGCTACGCGACCCGCGCAGCCGTCTGACGAGGAACAGGCACGCCAGCGCTGACACGGACGCCACGCGCATGCCGACCATCGTCATGACGGGAGAGAACGCGGCGCCACGCGCGATGAACAGCAGCGCCCCGCCGAAGCAGATCGCCGCGATGATCGCCAGCAGCACAGGTGTGAGACTGCGTCCGGCCGATCGCTCCGGTCCGCTGGCGGCGACCACCCCGGCGATCGCCAGCACGAAGCCGACGGCGACCACCGCCGACGGCAGGTGCCCGGTGGCCAGCCCGGCGGCGACCGGCACGACGACGCCGAGCGCCGCGATCGGCGACACCACACCCATCGTCCCGACCGCCAGGGCGTGGTAGAAGGTCACCAGCCCGGCCGCCCCGACCAATCCGGCGCCGGCCGCCCACGGGATGTATCCGGCAGCGTCCGTCCAGGCGCCCGTCACCGTCGCAGCGACGGTGACGGCGATCAGCCCGGCGGTCTGCGAAGTGAGGACCACGACGAGCGCCGGCAGCGCGCGGCTGGCGGTGCCGCCCGCGAAATCCGCGATCCCCCACAGGACGCTCGACACGAGTGCCAGGATGATCGCCACTCACGCACCGTAACGGTTGCCGGTGCGGCACCCGCACCGTCCCCGCGAGGCGCCCGCCCGGCGCCCGGCCGGCCGAAGACGGCATCGCGACGAACAGCGTCATACCCGCTTTTCCGTTCTGGCATACTGATGAGTCGGGCTCCGGTTCACGTTCGCGCGTCCGCGCGGGCGACCCGGCGGCTAAGCGAAAGAGGACTATCACATGAAGACCGGGATCCATCCCGAGTACGTGCTCACCGACGTGACGTGCGGTTGCGGCAACCACTTCACCACGCATTCCACGGTGACCAGCGGCCAGATTCGCGTGGAGGTCTGCTCTCAGTGCCACCCGTTCTACACGGGCAAGCAGAAGATCCTGGACACCGGCGGCCGCGTCGCCCGGTTCGAGGCGCGGTACGGCAAGCGCGCTCGCTAGCTGCTCAGACGGCGCCCGGCTGACCCCACGGTCGGCGGGCGCCGTTTGGTGTGTTTCGGGTATCGCGCACGGGCGCGGCCTCGGATCCGGACGGCGTATCCGGAGAGCATGGCCGGACGGCGTATCCGGACGGTGAAACCGGTAGGGCGGCGGGAGAGATGACGGCACAGAGCGACGGTCACGGCGGCCGGCTGGACGACTTGATCGCCGAATACCACGACCTGGAACGGACGATGTCGGACCCCGGTCTGCACACCGATCCGGGCCGGGCGAAACGGGTCGGCCGCAGGTACGCCGAACTCGCGCCCATCGTGCGGGTGGCCGGGGAACTGGCTGCAGTGCAGGACGATCGGGCCGCGGCCGAAGAGCTTGCCGCCGAGGACCACGCCTTCGCGGCCGAGGCCGAGGATCTCACGCGGCGGGAGGGCAAGCTCCAGACCGAGCTCTTGGAGCTCCTGGCACCGCGCGATCCCGACGACGCGAAGGACGTCATCCTCGAGGTCAAGGCGGGGGAGGGCGGCGCCGAATCCGCGCTGTTCGCCGGCGATCTGCTGCGCATGTACCTGCGATACGCCGAGATCCGCGGCTGGAAGACGGAGATCCTCGACGCCGCGGAATCCGACCTGCACGGCTACACCTCGGTCACCGTGGCCATCAAGGCTCCCGGCACTCCGACGCCGGCCGAGGGCGTCTGGGCGCGGCTGAAGTTCGAGGGCGGTGTGCACCGGGTGCAGCGGGTCCCGGTCACCGAATCGCAGGGGCGGATCCATACCTCCGCAGCCGGCGTGTTCGTCGCGCCGGAAGCCGATGACACGACCGACGTCGAGATCAACCCCAACGACCTGCGGATCGACGTCTATCGGTCGTCGGGGCCCGGCGGGCAGTCCGTGAACACCACCGATTCGGCGGTCCGCATCACCCATCTGCCGACCGGGATCGTGGTGTCCTGCCAGAACGAGAAGTCGCAGATCCAGAACCGTGAGCAGGCGATGCGCATCCTGCGGTCCCGTCTCCTGGTCGCCGCCCGCGAGGCCGCCGACGCCGCGGCCGCCGACGCGCGGCGTTCACAGGTGCGCACGGTCGACCGCTCGGAGCGGGTGCGCACCTACAACTTCCCGGAGAACCGCATCGCGGACCACCGCGTCGGCTACAAGGCCTATAACCTCGATCAGGTGCTCGACGGGGATCTCGATGCGGTGCTGGACGCACTCGCCGCCGCGGATCGTGCCGCGCGCCTCGCCGGTGACGTGGACGGGGTCGTCCGGAGATGACGATGTCTCCGGGGTCGGACCGTGGCGAACCGGCACGCGCCCGGGGCACGCGGCAGTCGCTGCGCGTCGCCGTGATGGCCGCGACCGAGCAACTGGCCGCGGCGGGCGTTCCGTCGCCTAAGGTCGATGCGGAGGAGCTCGCGGCGCACATGCTGGGGATCCCGCGCACCCGGCTGGGCCTGCACCCGCTGCTCGACGAGGCGCAGATGGACGCGTACCGCGACCTGATCGCGCAGCGCGCGCGGCGCGTTCCGCTGCAGCACCTGACCGGATCTGTCGTGATCGGCGGTGTGACGATCCAGGTCGGGGCGGGCGTGTTCATCCCGCGGCCGGAGACCGATCTCCTGGTCGAAGCGGCACTCGCACAGATCGCCGACGTCGAAGGCCCTGTCGTCGTGGACCTGTGCACGGGCAGCGGCGCCATCGCCCTCGCGATCGCCGCGGCGCGCCCCGACGCCACCGTGCACGCCGTCGAACAGGCGCCGGGCGCGCTCGCCTGGGCCCGGCGCAACGCGGACCTGCAGACTGCGGCAGGCCACACGCCGATCCGGCTGCGCGGGGGCGACTTCACCGACGAACGGCTGCTGGCCGACCTCGACGGCACGGCCGACCTGGTGACCGCGAACCCGCCGTACGTCCCGGTCGGAACGGACGTCGAGCCGGAGGTGTCCGGGTACGACCCGGCCGAGGCGGTGTTCGCCGGCGCCGACGGTCTGGACGTGATCCGCCCGCTGATCTCCGTCGCTGCGAGCCTGCTCCGCCCCGGTGGCGCGCTGGTGATCGAACACGACGAAAGCCAGGGCGAATCGGTACCGGCCCTGCTCGCCGCCCGGCGCGTGCTGGCCGATGTCCGTGATCATGCGGATCTGGCAGGCCGCCCGCGGTTCGTGACGGCCCGCCGGGTACGCCTCGCGACGGCCGCCGATCGCACCTGACTGCCGCATCTGATTGCCGCACCTGACAGACTGGAACATCGTGACCACCTTCGATTGTTCCGAGCCGCATCAGCGGCGCTCCGGCCTCGATGCCGCCGCCGACGCGGCCCGCGCCGGGAAACTCGTCGTGCTGCCGACCGACACCGTGTACGGCATCGGCGCGGATGCGTTCAATTCGCCCGCGGTCGGCGCGCTGCTCGCGGCCAAGGGGCGCGGGCGGGACATGCCGGTCCCGGTGCTGGTGGGCTCGTGGAACACCATCGACGGTCTCGCGCTCGACGTCAGCGAGACCGCGCGGACGCTGATCGAGGCGTTCTGGCCGGGTGGCCTCTCGCTGGTGATCCGGCAGGCGCCGTCGCTCGCGTGGGACCTCGGCGATACCAACGGCACCGTGATGGTGCGCATGCCCATGCATCCGGTGGCGCTGGACCTGCTACGCACGGTGGGCCCGATGGCGGTGTCCAGCGCGAACCGCAGCGGCCACCCACCGGCGACGACCGCGCAGGACGCCCGCGACCAGCTCGGCGACGACGTGACGGTCTACCTGGACGGCGGCCGGGCCCCAGTCGGGGTGGCGTCGAGCATCGTGGATCTGAGCGGGCCGGAGCCGCGGGTGCTGCGCGAGGGCGCGGTGCCGCTGGACAAGCTGCGCACGGTGATCGACATCCCGCCTGCTGACGGACGAGCTGGCTGACGAGCCGACTGGCCTACCGGCCGACGACCCGGCGCCGTGCCGCAAGCGGTGGTGCCCGACGGTGCGCTGTGGTGCCCGGCCGTGCGAACCTCCGACTACCCTTGGTCCGGTGCCCACGTTTGCCCTGCCGATGCGCGAGTACGCATTGGTTCTCGGCGTCGCGATGCTGGTCACGTTCGTCGTCACCGGACTGGTGCGACACCTCGCCGTCAAGGTTCACGCGTTCACGCCCATCCGGGCCCGCGACGTGCACACCAGGCCGACACCGCGGCTCGGCGGCCTCGGGGTCTACCTCGGCGTCACCGTCGCCCTCGTGCTCGCGTCGCAGCTGCCGCAACTGCATCAGGCGTTCGCCTCCTCGAGCCAGCTGCTCGGCGTCGTCATCGCGGGCGGCGTGATCTGCGCCGTCGGCGCGCTCGACGATCGCTTCGACCTCGACGCCGTCACCAAACTGGCGGCGCAGGTGTTGGCCGCCGCGATCATGGTGTTCTTCGGTGTGCAGTGGATCGTGATGTGGCTGCCGACCGGCGACGGCATCCACGGCACCACGGTGACCCTGGATCGCGCGCAGTCCACGCTGGTCACGGTGCTGATCACGCTGGTGCTCATCAACGCGATGAACTTCATCGACGGATTGGACGGGCTGCTCGCCGGGGTTGCGGCGATCGCCGGCATCGGCATGTTCGTGTTCTCCGCGCACGTGCTGGAGGTGTCCGCGAACGACAGTGCGGCCTCGCAGGCCCCGCTGCTAGCGGTCGCGGTGGTCGGCGCGTGTCTCGGCTTCCTGCCGCACAACTTCTATCGGGCGCGGATCTTCATGGGCGACGCCGGTTCGATGTTCATCGGGATGGCCATGGCCGCTGGGATCGTCGAGGTGGGGGGCACCATCAGTCCGTCGACGTACGGCGCTCGGACCACGGTCGCCGCCTTGGCGCCGCTGATCGTCGCGCTGGCGGTCGTCTTCATCCCGGCGTTGGACTTCCTGCTGGCCGTCGTCCGCCGGACCAAGGAAGGGCGGCATCCGTTCAGCGCCGACCAGCGTCATCTGCATCACCGGATGCTCGCGCTGGGACACAGCCACGAGCAGGCCGTCCTGGTCTTCTACATATGGGCCGTGGTGATCTCCGGCAGCGCCGTCGCGCTCGCCTTCACGGAGTGGGAAATGGTGATCTGGCCGGCGGCCGGGGGCCTGCTGGTCGCGGTGGGGGCGACGTTCTGGCCGCGTGTCCGCCGTCATCTGCGGGTCGCGAGCGGGGCCGCGAAGGAGCGAGTATGACGAACGTTCCGGCCGATGGCCCGAAGCTCCCACTGGCCGAGGTGCAGCGCGCCGCCGAGCGCAGCCGGTCGACGGGCCCGTGGTCCGTCGCGCACCTGAAGTCCTGCTGGGCGGTGCTGGTGGCGGTCGGCGGCGTGACGGCGGTGGTGGCCGCGCTGGTGTCCGGCGGTCGGGCCGCGGCCGGCGTGGGCGTCGGATTCGGCATCGTCGGCGCATTCTTCACCGTGTCGACCGTGATCATCGCCTACGTCGGGGCGCGGCACCCGAAGGCCGTGCTCGTCACGGCGCTCGCGACGTACCTGGCGAAGATCGTCGCCCTGGGCGTGGTGGTCGTGCTGATGCCCGCCGACGGGCCGGTCGCGCCGCGGTGGATGGCGGTGTCCGTGGCGATCGGCCTTGTCGCGTGGATGACGGCGCACCTCACGTACGTCGCCAAGGCGAAGATCTTCTACGTCGACCCGCATTGACCCGCATCAACCGACGCAGTCGGACGTTCTCGCGGATGGTCTCGGAGGCCGCGTCGGGCCCCGCGGTACGAGACGTGAGCCACATCGCCTGATCCTGGTCCTGGCGGGTGCTGATCGGCCGGCCCGGTCCTGATAGGGTCATGCTGCCATGTTCAAGCGGTCTGCCCCGACGCGCGCGCCCAGCGGGGCGCAGCTCGGTTGGGCTGCGACATCAACCCTGCTCGGCGGCCTGGTCGTCTGGGGTGGTGTGGGATGGTTGCTCGATCACTGGTGGGGGACCCGGTTCGCCACCCCGATCGGCACGATCCTGGGCATGGCTCTCGGTGTGTACGCGGTGGTGGCACGGTACGGACGCGCGCCCGAGGACGAAAGACATCGACCGGCCGACTCCCGTGAGTCGGCGCCGACACGTTCCGAGAGGTAGCGCGCGGTGGCATTGAGTGCGGCAATGGCCGCCCTGCTCCCCATGCAGGGCGACACCGGGGGCTTTCAGCCTCCGACCGTCACGGAGTCCTTCTTCTACGACGCGGTCGGCAACGGCAGCGTCATCGCGTCATGGAAGGTCGTGGGGCTCCTCGTCATCGGCACCGCCGCGATCCTGGTGTTCTTCCTGGCCACCGCGCGCCGCGCAGCGGTGGTACCGAGCAAGGTGCAGTTCTTCGCCGAGGGCATCTACGGCTTCGTGCGCAACGGCATCGCCATCGAGGTGATGGGCCGGGCCGGCCGGGGCTGGGCGCCGTTCCTCTCCACGATGTTCGTGTTCATCCTGGTGATGAACATCTACGAGATCATCCCGGTGGCCGCCGTCCCGGTCACCTCGCACTTCGTCTTCCCGGCAGCGCTTGCCGCGATGGTCTGGGTGCTGTACAACTTCGTCGGCATCAAGAAGCACGGACTGCTCGGCTATCTTAAGGCGACCTGCGTGATCCCCGGGATCCCGTTGCCGATGCACATCCTGCTGATCCCGATGGAGTTCCTCTCCAAGATCCTGCTGCAGCCGTTCACGCTGGCGGTCCGGCTCTTCGCGAACATGTTCGCCGGCCACATGCTGGTCGTCGTCGCCGGCGCCGGAACGATCTACCTGCTGGAGTCCGGCGGCCTCAACTACGCGATGGCGGTGCTTCCGGCGCTGGCCAGCGTTGGCCTGTGGTTTTTCGAGCTGCTGATCTGCTCGCTGCAGGCCTACGTGTTCGTGCTGCTCACCGCCATCTACCTCGAAGCGGCAATGGCAGACTCGCACTGATCAGCTACCGGCGCGGCGCAGGGTCTACGCAGCGACCGGTCAACGCCCGACGACTCGGGTACGGACCCACCGATAACGCACGACAGATTCCGTACGCATGACGACCCGGCCCGCACCCGCGGGGTTCCGGAACCACCGAAAGGGAGAAGCACCACATGGCCATCCAGGCTCTCGCCGCAGCCCAAGGCGTGGACATCAGCATCATCGGCAACCTCGGTGCCATCGGATACGGTCTGGCCGCCATCGGCCCCGGTATCGGTGTGGGCATCGTGTGGGCCGCATACATCCAGGCGACCGCCCGGCAGCCCGAGTCGGCCGGTTTGACCCGGACGTACGCGTTCCTCGGCTTCGCCGTGTCCGAGGCGCTCGCGCTGCTCGGCTTCGTGGTGCCGTTCATCTACTCGACGCACTCCTGAGCGCTGCCGGTCCGCTGGTGAATCGCAACGGGAAAAGGGTTGATGGCTAATGCCTCATTTGCTCGAAGCCACCGGTCCGGCCGTTCTGGGTCTGCCCTGGGGTGAGCTGGTCATCGGGATCGTGTGTTTCGCGATCCTCGTCTTCGTGCTGCAGAAGTTCGCGTGGCCGATGTTCGAGAAGGCTTACGCCGCGCGGACCGAGGCGATCGAAGGCGGTATCGCCAAGGCCGAGCAGGCCCAGGCAGACGCCGCCGCCGCGCTGGAGCGGTACAACCAGCAGCTCGCCGGCGCACGGGAGGAAGCCGCCAAGATCCGCGAAGAGGCGCGGGTGCAGGCGCAGTCGATCCATGACGACCTGGTGGCCAAGGCCCGCGCGGAGACCGAACGCATCGCCGCCGCCGGCCAGGCGCAACTCGATGCGCAGCGGGCGCAGATCGTCGCCGAATTGCGCGGCGACCTCGGCCGGACCGCGGTCGAGCTCGCCGGCAAGATCGTGGGCGAGTCGCTGGAGGACGAGGCGCGGCAGCGTCGCACCGTCGACCGGTTCTTGGCCGAGCTGGAGAGCTGATGGCGGGCCTGGCATCTCAGCACGCGCTGACGGCGTCCACCGGCACGCTGTTGACAACCGCCGCGACGCTGGACGAGGCGGCGCTCGCGGCCGTGGCCGGCGATTTCGCCGGTGCCGCTGCCGTTCTGGCAGGGCAACCGCATCTGCGCCGGATGCTCACCGAGACCACGGTCAGCGGGGAGGCGAAGGCGAACCTGGTGCGCCGGTTGTTCGACGGCAAGATCGGTGCCACCTCGCTGACGCTGCTTGCGTCCGTGGCGAAGAACCAGTGGTCGACCGGAACGGATCTGGTCGACGGACTGCGCAGGCTCTCGCGGACCGCCTTGTTCCTCGAGGCCGAGCGGGCCGGCGAACTCGATGACGTCGAGGACGAACTCTTCCGCTTCGGTCGGATCATCGACGCCCACCCCGAGATCTCCGTCATACTCGATGATCCGGCGGTCTCCGCGACGGCGCGTGCCGACCTGGTGAGCCGCCTGCTCGCCGGTAAGGCGCACCCGCTGACGACGGAACTGCTCACGTCGCTGGCGCGGGACCTGGGCGGGCGCACCTTCGGGCACGGCGTCGCGGAGCTCGTGGAACAGGCCGCCGAGCGCCGCGACAAGCTCGTGGCTATCGTCACCTCGCCGGTTGCGCTGTCGGCGGCGGAAACGGGGCGACTGCGCGTCGCACTGACGCGGATCTACTCCCGTGAGATCGCCGTGCACGTCCTCGTCGATCCCGCACTGCGCGGCGGCCTCACGGTGCGCGTCGGTGACGAGGTGATCGACGGCAGCGTGTCGGGTCGCCTCGACGCGGTCCGCGCCCGGTTGACCCGATGACCCCTCCCACTGTGTGCACTATCCACTGCGGGCACCACCAACTGATGAGGAACGAAGAACGATGACCGAGTTGACGATCTCTCCCGACGAGATCCGCTCAGCGATCGAGAGCTACGTCGCCGACTACGCGCCCTCCGTGAGCCGTGAAGAAGTCGGCATCATCTCGTCCACGGGTGATGGGATCGCGACCGTGGAGGGACTGCCCTCGACGATGGCGAACGAACTGCTCTCCTTCCCGGGCGGCGTGCAGGGGGTGGCGCTGAACCTCGACGTGCGGTCGATCGGTGTCGTCATCCTCGGCGATGCGGAGACACTCGAGGAAGGGCAGCAGGTCAGCCGGACCGGTGAGGTGTTGTCCGTGCCGGTGGGCGACGCGTTCCTCGGCCGCGTGGTCAACCCGCTCGGCCAGCCGATCGACGGTCTGGGCGAGATCGCCGCAGAGACGCACCGGGCGCTGGAACTCCAGGCGCCGTCGGTGGTGCAGCGCCAGTCCGTGCGCGAGCCGCTACAGACCGGCGTCAAGGCCGTCGACGCGATGACGCCGATCGGACGCGGGCAGCGGCAGCTGATCATCGGTGACCGCAAGACCGGCAAGACTGCGCTGTGCGTGGACACCATCATCAACCAGAAGTCGAACTGGGACTCCGGGGATCCGACCCAGCAGGTCCGGTGCATCTACGTCGCCGTCGGGCAGAAGGGCTCGACCATCGCCGGCGTACGCCAGGCGCTAGAAGACGCCGGCGCGCTCGAGTACACGACGATCGTCGCCGCGCCCGCGTCCGACTCCGCCGGCTTCAAATGGTTGGCGCCGTACACCGGCTCGGCCATCGGCCAGCACTGGATGTATGCGGGCAAGCACGTCCTGATCATCTTCGACGATCTGTCCAAGCAGGCCGAGGCCTACCGCGCGATCTCGCTCCTGCTGCGCCGCCCGCCGGGCCGCGAGGCCTACCCCGGCGACGTGTTCTACTTGCACTCCCGGCTGCTCGAACGCTGTGCGAAGCTGTCCGACGACCTCGGCGCCGGGTCGATGACGGGCCTGCCCATCATCGAGACCAAGGCAGGTGACGTGTCGGCGTTCATTCCGACCAACGTCATCTCGATCACCGACGGTCAGGTGTACCTGCAGTCCGATCTGTTCAACTCCGGTGTGCGCCCCGCCATCAACGTCGGCATCTCGGTGTCGCGCGTCGGTGGCGCCGCGCAGGTCAAGGCCATGCGGGCGGTGTCCGGCACGCTGCGCCTGGACCTGTCCGCGTATCGCGAGCTCGAGGCGTTCGCGGCGTTCGGATCCGACCTGGATGCGGCGTCGCGCCGGTCGCTGGATCGTGGTTCGCGGCTGGTGGAGATCCTGAAGCAGGGGCAGTACTCGCCGTACCCGGTCGAGGAGCAGGTGGCGTCCCTGTGGGCCGGCACCCGCGGGCATCTCGACCGCGTGCCGGTGCAGGACATCCGCCGCTTCGAGGCCGACTTCCTGCAGTACCTGCGGCACGTCCAGGACGGGCCGCTGGAGAAGATCCGGACGGGGAAGGTGCTATCCGACGCCATCGAAGAGGCGCTGCTCGCGGCGCTCAACACGGTCGCGCAGGGGTTCACCACGTCGGAGGGCGTCCTGCTCGGGCGCGAGACGCCGGCGAAGCCGATGGACGAGTCCGCGGTCGACCAGGAAAAGGTGCAGGTCCGGCGGGCCGCTCCGGTCAAGAAGTGACGGCCGGGTCGGGTCGCGGATCAAGGCGGACAACGTGAGAGTACGAGTGCGGGCGAGTGCGGGGCCTGTCGGCACGCGGGCCCATCGGGGAGGTGAGCGGTAATGGCACAGGTTCGGGTACTCCGGCAGAAGATTCGCGCGACTCAGTCGACGCAGAAGCTCGTCAAGGCGCAGGAACTCATCGCCACGTCGCGCATCGCGAAGTCGCAGGCGCGAGTCGCCGCGTCCGCGCCGTACTCGGCGCAGATCACCCAGGTGCTCACCGCCCTGGCGACGGCCTCGACGCTGGACCATCCGCTGCTGGCCGAACGCGACAATGCGCGCCGGATCGGGATCCTGTTGATGACGTCGGATCGCGGCCTGTGCGGCGGGTTCAACGCGAACGCGATCAAGGCGGCCGAGGAGCTCGCGGCGTTGATCCGCGAGCAGGGCCGCGAGCCCGTGATGTACATCGTCGGTCGCAAGGGTCTCGCCTACTACACGTTCCGGCAGCGGCCGGTGGCGGCATCCTGGACCGGGTTCTCGGAGAAGCCCTCCTACGCGGATGCCGAGGCGGCGGTGCAGGTGTTGCTGCCGGCGTTCCTGGCGGGATCGGACGGCGAGGTCGAGCTGCCGGACGGCACGAAGGCCGCCGGCATCGACGGAATCCACGTCGTGTCAACGCATTTCGTGTCGATGATCTCGCAGGTGCCGCGCGCCAGGCGCGTCGCGCCGATGGAGGTCGAGTACGTCGGCACCGATGCCCCGGGTGGTCCGTTGCCGTCGTACGAGTTCGAGCCCGGTGTGGATTCGCTGATGGACGCGCTGCTTCCGAAGTACGTCACGACACGCATCTACGCGGCGCTCTTGGACTCCGCTGCGAGCGAGTCCGCGGCGCGGCGTGCCGCGTGCAAGAACGCGTCGGACAATGCCGCGGACATCATCCGTAAGTACACACTGCTCGCCAACCAGGCGCGGCAGGCGCAGATCACTCAGGAACTGTCTGAGATCGTCGGCGGTGTCGAGGCACTCGCCGCCTCGTCAAGCGAAGAGGACTAGCCACATGACCACCGCAACCCAACAACCGACGAAGAAGGCGACCGGCCGGGTCGTCCGGATCATCGGCCCCGTCGTCGACGTGGAGTTCCCGCGCGGCAGCGTGCCGGAGCTTTTCAACGCGTTGCACGTCGACGTCGACCTGGGCGGCGTCACGCGCACCTTGACCCTCGAGGTCGCGCTGCACCTCGGTGACGACGTGGTGCGCGCCATCTCCATGCAGCCCACGGACGGCCTGGTCCGCAGCGCGGTGGTGACCGACAGCGGCTCCGCGATCTCGGTGCCCGTCGGCGACGCCGTCAAGGGGCACGTGTTCAACGCGCTCGGCGACTGCCTGGACGAGCCGGGTGCGGCGAGCGACGCCGAGCACTGGCCGATCCATCGGAAGGCGCCCCCCTTCGACCAGCTCGAGGGCAAGACCGAGCAGCTCGTCACCGGGATCAAGGTCATCGACCTGCTCACGCCGTACGTGCAGGGCGGCAAGATCGGCCTGTTCGGCGGCGCCGGCGTCGGCAAAACGGTGCTCATCCAGGAGATGATCACCCGTGTCGCGAAGAACTTCGGCGGCACCTCCGTTTTCGCCGGGGTCGGGGAGCGGACCCGCGAGGGCAACGATCTCTTCGTCGAGATGACGGAGTCCGGCGTCATCGCCGACACCGCGCTCGTCTTCGGCCAGATGGACGAGCCGCCGGGGACGCGTATGCGCGTCGCCCTGTCGGCGCTGACGATGGCCGAGTACTTCCGCGACGTGCAGCAGCAGGACGTGCTGCTGTTCATCGACAACATCTTCCGGTTCACCCAGGCCGGTTCCGAGGTCTCCACGCTGCTCGGCCGCATGCCGTCCGCCGTGGGTTACCAGCCGACGCTGGCCGACGAGATGGGCGAGCTGCAGGAGCGCATCACCTCCACCCGCGGCCGGTCCATCACCTCGCTGCAGGCCATTTACGTGCCGGCGGACGACTACACCGACCCTGCGCCGGCGACCACGTTCGCGCACCTGGACGCGACCACCGAGCTCGACCGGGCGATCACCGAGAAGGGCATCTATCCGGCGGTGAACCCGCTGTCGTCCACCTCGCGCATCCTCGACGCGCAGTACGTGGGCGAGAAGCATTATCAGGTCGCACAGGAAGTGATCCGGATCCTGCAGAAGTACAAGGAACTGCAGGACATCATCGCGATTCTCGGCATGGACGAACTCTCCGAGGAGGACAAGCTCCTCGTCGGCCGCGCCCGTCGCATGGAACGGTTCCTGGGCCAGAACTTCTTCGTGGCCAAGCAGTTCACCGGCCAGGACGGGTCGTACGTGGAGATGGAACACACCATCGAGGCGTTCGACGCGATCGCCAAGGGCGAGTACGACCACGTCCCGGAGCAGGCCTTCCTGAACGTGGGCGGCATGGACGACGTCCTCGCCAAGGCCAAGCAACTAGAAGGCTGAGCTAGGAGGCTAGGGCCGCTCCCCGCGACCGCGCGCCACTTCCTCGACTGTGCGCCCCATGCTCGTGGCGCGGCGCGGAGGAAGTGGCGCGGCGCCGGTGCATGGGGATCGTATGGGAGACCCGTAAACGGCGCCGACCGCGCCGGCCGGGGCGATCATGATGGAGCGGTAGGTACTACCGAGCCGAGGATCGCCATGACGTCCAGTTCCCGCCCCTCGTCGGAGTCGGTGACCGTAGACCCATTCGTGCCGTTGCGCCGTACCGGACTGGACCCCGTGCCCGACCTAGCGGTCCTGCGGGCGCATGAACCCGTGCGGAAAGTCGAGTTCCCGTTCGGTATCGGTGCTTGGATCGTCTCGGACTACGAGCACACCAAGGCGGTGCTCGGTGATGCCGCGTCGTTCTCCAACGACTTCGGCAACCTCACCGGCGCAGTTCATGGCGCGGTGTCCGCGGAGCAGAACCCGGGCGGTCTCGGCATGGCAGACCCTCCGGCGCATACCCGGCTGCGGAAGATGCTGACCCCCGAATTCACTGCCCGGCGCCTGCAGCGTCTCGCCCCGCGCATCGGCGAGATCGTCGACCAATTGCTCGATGAGATGGAGTCTGCTGGGTCGCCCGCCGACCTGGTGCAGCATTTCGCAATGCCGTTGCCGTCACTCGTCATCTGCGAGCTGTTGGGTGTTCCGTATCCGGATCGCGAGGCTTTCCGGAAGCTCTCCGGAGCGCGATTCGACATCTTCGGTGGCGCCGGCACCGGCCTGTCGGCGATCGGCGAGTCGTTGCAGTACATGCGTGGCCTGGTCGAGGCGCAGCGCCGTGAGCCGGGCGACGGTCTGCTAGGCAGACTGATCCGCGCCCACGGCGACGAGCTGGACGACGAGGAACTGGCCGGTCTGGCCGACGGCGTTCTCATCGGCGGCCACGAGACGACGGCGAGCATGCTGGCACTCGGCACTATCGCGCTGCTGGAGAATCCCGATGCGGCCGCCGTTGTCCGCGATGGCGATGCGGCGGCGGTTCATGACGCGGTCGAGGAACTCTTGCGGTACTTGTCGGTCGTCCAGGTCGCCTTCCCCCGGTTCGCGCGTTCGGACATCGATATCGACGGGCAGCACATCGAGGCGGGCGACCTCGTGCTGTGCTCGCTGTCCGGCGCGGACCACGATGCGGCGCTCGGCGACGGCATGGACGGCTTGAAGGTGTCCCGGGCGTCGACCTCGCACCTCGCCTTCGGTCATGGCATTCACCGATGCGTCGGTTCCGAACTGGCCCGGATGGAACTCCGGATCGCATTCCCGGCGTTGCTGCGAGCGTTCCCCGGGCTCCGATTGGATGTCGCGCCCGCCGAGATCAGCTTTCACGAGTACTCGGTGGTGTTCGGCGTCGACGATCTGCCCGTTTCTTGGTAGCGGTGCCGGGCAAAGCGCTCCTAGCGGGGCCGGGCAGGGCGCGCTGGTTGCGAAGCCTGGCGGCGGTCAGCCGAGCGGGAGACCGAACACCTCGAAGGCCGTACACGGGTGTCCGGCGAATCGATCGGCGTGGCGCATCACGAACGACTGTCCGAGCGAATCCGGATCGGCGCCCGCCGCGCCCAAACCCGCCAGGTACGCCGCATGTGCCTTCAAGGACGCGATCCCGGCCGACACGGTGTCGGTCACGTCCACCGCATGCGTCGGCTCCGGCGAGCCGGCCACGGCCGTGAAGCGCACGCCGGACCACGGCGCGAGCGGTGAGCTGTCGGCATCGACCAGGTCGCGGAAGATCCAGCGGTTCGCCGCGTCGCGCACGGCGTCCAGTACCGCGAGGCCGACCACCCGGTGGTCCGCCATGTTGAACGTGCCCGGACCGAAGGATTCGCGGTGATTGATGGTGAGGACCACCTCGGGGCGGTGCCGACGGATGGCCGCGGCGAACTCGCGGCGCAGCCGGAGCGCATCGTGGATGACGCCGTCCGGGTGATCAAGGAACTCCAGGGATGACACGCCCACGGCATCGCATGCCGCGCGCTGTTCCGCGACCCGCAGCGGGCGCACCGCGGCCGGATCCATCCCGTCGATCCCTGCCTCGCCGCGGCTGGCGAGCAGATATCGCACCTCCTTGCCCTGCCCGGTCCAGCGGGCGACGGCCGCTGCGGCGCCGTACTCCATGTCGTCGGGGTGCGCGACGATCGCCAGTGCCGTCGACCAGTCCTCCGGCAGGGGGCGTAGCTGGGCCGTCTCGTCGTCGGATGCGTGCACCATGCCGCCGATCCTTCCAGATGCCGTGCGGGTGCGATCGAGCCGCAGCTGGGCCGCCGCTGAGCCATCACCGGGCCATCACCGAGCCGCCGCTGGGGGCCGCAGGGACCGCGCACCGGGTCGGATAGACTGGGCGATGTTCTCATTCGGTCGGGCGGGGTAGGAGCGGCGCTGGTGGCTGATATGCAGGTCGACCTGGTGGCGGTCGAACGGGCCGTCTGGTCCGGTCGGGCCGACATGGTCGTCGCTCGTACCGTCGACGGCGATATCGGCATCATGGCCGGGCACGCCCCCTTGCTCGCGGAGTTGAAGGAAGGGTTCGCGGCGCGGATCCAGCAGCCGGACGGCACCATCTTCGGCGTTGCGGTGCATGGCGGATTCCTGTCCGTGACGAGCGACGGTGTGTCGATCCTCGCCGAGTCCGCGCAGATGGAGGACGAGATCGACATCAAACGCGCGCGCGAGATCTACGAACGCGCCAAGGCCGTGGGCACCGACTCCGCCGAAGCAGAGGCCGAACTGAGACGGGCGCGCGCCCAGCTTCTGGCGACCGGCCAAGAGATTTAGTCGGCTGGCGACACATCGCGGCGGGATTGCGTGATGGAGCTGGCAGAGGTCTTGGGACTGGTCGTTCTGCTGGGCATCATTGCGCTGATCGTCCTGGTGGTGTTGCGTCGCGCGATCTTGGCGCGCGCCGGCAGCTTCGACGTCAGCTGGCGCCGCAGGCGGGCCGCCGACGATCGTGGCTGGCTCCTCGGTCAGGCTCGCTACCGCGGAGGACAGCTTTGTCTGTACCGCGCCTTCTCGGTGCTGCCCACCGCAGCGCTGATACTGAATCGGGACGACTTCACGTTGGGCCCGGTCCGGCCGCCCATCGGCGCCGAGCCCGACTTGCTGCCTCCCGGTGTGGTGATCGTGCCGGGCGCGGCCACCGGCATCGCGATCGAGATGGCTCTGTCCCCCGATGCATTGACCGCACTTCGGTCCTGGGTCGAGTCGCGTCCGCCGGGGATGCGTCGGCCGGACCGCGAGCGGTTGGACGGCAGCGTGGGAGACGCGCCACCGCGGTAGGCGGTATCCCGTGCGGTCACCGAATGCGTACCGCCGTGGTTACGTGCGCGCTTGACGCACGCCCTTGCGCCGCCGAATGCCGGCGTCGGCGCGATCCCCGCCCGGTACCCACCGGATGTCGCCGCCGGGATTCGCGACCCGCGCGAGGATGAACAGCAGGTCCGACAGTCGGTTGAGGTAGGTGCACGCCAGGACGCTGGTGCGCTCGGGCTCCGCCCGGTACAGCGCCCACGCCGATCGTTCGGCCCGGCGGGCCACGGTCCGGGCCTGGTGCAGCAGCGCCGCGGCCGGAGTTCCGCCCGGCAGGATGAACGAGTCCAGGTCGGCCAACTCCGCGTTGAACGAGTCGCAATCCGCTTCGAGGCGGTCGACGTATTCCTGCGTCACGCGCAGCGGTTCCCACGCCGGTTCGGCAATGACCGGCGTCCCGAGATCCGCGCCGACGTCGAAGATCTCGTTCTGCAGGCGGGATATGACGGTGGCGACAGCCTGCGGCGGCCGGCCGAGGGCCAGCACCAGACCGAGGCAGGAGTTGGCCTCGTCACAGTCGGCATACGCGACCAGACGCGGGTCGGTTTTCGGCACGATCGCGCCGTCGACGAGCCGCGACGTGCCGGCGTCTCCGGTCCGCGTGTAGACGCGGGTGACATGAATGGCCATGGTCGTAGCGTAGAGCCCTGCCGGATACGCTGTGCGGCGTGGATGTGCAGCCGGAGAAGCTCTTGGTATCCGGGGGAGCCCGGCTCGACGGCGACGTCTCGGTGACCGGCGCGAAGAACAGCGTGTTGAAGCTCATGGCCGCCGCGCTCCTCGCCGAGGGGACGACGACCATCTCGAACTGCCCGCGTATCCTCGACGTCCCACTCATGGCAGATGTGCTGCGGGGCCTCGGATGTCGTGTCGACGTCGACGGAGACGTGGTCACCATCGACACGCCGCCGGAGCCGTCCTTCCACGCCGATTTCCCGGCTGTCGGCCGCCTGCGGGCGTCGGTCTGCGTACTGGGCCCGCTAATGGGCCGACTCGGCCGCGCGATCGTGGCCCTGCCCGGCGGCGACGCGATCGGATCTCGCCCGCTCGATATGCACCAGAACGGACTACAGGCGTTGGGCGCCACCATGCGGATCGAGCACGGCGCGGTGGTCGGGGAGGCGGCGAAACTGCGCGGCGCGACGATCGAGCTCGATTTCCCGAGCGTGGGCGCGACCGAGAACATCGTCATGGCAGCCGTTCTCGCGGCCGGAACCACGACCATCGAGAACGCCGCACGCGAACCGGAGATCGCGGATCTGGTGCACATGCTGAACGGCATGGGTGCCCGGATCACCGGTGCCGGCACCCCGACGCTGGTGATCGACGGCGTGGACCGGCTGTCGCCGACGCGTCACCGTACGGTCGGCGACCGCGTGGTCGGGGGCACCTGGGCGTTCGCCGCCGCGGTGACCCGTGGCCGGGTGCGCGTGCACGGTGTCGACGCAGACCACCTGACGGTCCCGCTCGAACGACTCGTGGCCGCCGGGGCCGCGGTCTCGCGCGCCCCCGACGGGTTCGAGGTCCGCATGGACGCGCGCCCGCGCGCCGTCGACTTCGTGACCCTGCCGTATCCGTCGTTCCCGACGGATCTGCAGCCGATGGCGCTGGCGTTGGCCGCAGTGGCCGACGGGCACTCGATCATCACCGAGAACGTGTTCGACGCACGCTTCCGCTTCGTCGAAGAGCTCATCCGGATGGGCGCCGACGCGCATATCGACGGGCACCACGCGTCGATCCGCGGCCGGGACCAGTTGTCCAGCGCGCCGGTGTGGGCCACCGACATCCGAGCCGGCGCCGGCCTGGTGCTCGCGGGGTTGGCCGCCGACGGCGTGACCGAGGTGCACGACGTGTTCCACATCGACCGCGGTTACCCCGATTTCGTGCAGAATCTCGCCGCGCTCGGCGCGACCGTGGAGCGCGCACCGGATCGCTGACACGGCCGGCCGGTGCGACGCCTGGGTGGCTATGCCCTGGCAACGCTCCACCGGCCGGTCTGGATCGGCTTTCCGCCGCAGGTGGTTTCCTCGATGCGAGCGCCCGCGACGTAGCGGACCACGACGTCGTCACGGCTGCCCTGAACGGTCGCCGTGACGCGGACGGCGCCATCGACGCGGGTCTCGGATTCGATGCGGACCGCGTCGACGGCGGACGGTCCCAGTGCCACGCGCCAGTACGCGTCGGCCGCCTGCGCCGCCGGGGAGAGATCCGACCGGCCGCGCAGGCCCGTCGGGTGGACGAGTCCGTCCAGCGCGGCACGCACGACGGCATCGGCGAGGTCGGGGGTCAGCTGACCGTAGCTGTACCCGATCGGCAGAACAAGCATCGTGGCGGCGAAACGGTGCCCGCCGAGGTGGCTGATCTCGGTGACGCGCTGGCCGAACGTCGTGCGCAGGGCAGCGGCGACAGGCCGGCCGCGTACCGCACAGCAGCGGTCGCGTTTCGCGTTGGTGCAGACGCCTATGACGATGTCCTCGACCATGGATCCGTCGACAGCTGTTGCCCCCGTGGCCAGGCCCGCGATCGCGGTCGCGTCGAGACCACCCGGGAACGTCGCCAGGAAGGGGTCGTGGCCCACTCTTCCGGCGCGGGGTGCCTGAAGGGGCACGCGGTGGCGGTCCCGAACGGGCCGGACCGCGAACGCCCGGGTTCTGGGCGAAGCTGCCAGCGCGTGCTGTACGGCCCGCGGTAGCAGGCCTCGAACGGCGTCATCGGCGGCCGTCCGGCTCCACGGCGAGCGGTGATCGAGGAGCAGGAAGGTGTCGAAGGACGGGGCGGAACCGATCGGGCTGTCGCCGGCGGCGCGATCCGCGTCGCAGCACGGTGCGGCGGCGGGTGGCGCCGTGGCAGCGGATGGGGTCGTGGCGGACTGCGCTGCGGGAGACTGCGCAGTTGGAGATGCTGTCACACGAACGATCCTCCCGTGCGCCGACTGGCGCCGTGCCGGTGGGTCGACGGGGCTGCCGTCGGAGCCACTGTCGGGGCTACGGTCGGGGTATGTCCTACGAGTATCTGACGGTGTTCGCGCCCGGCCCGGTCACCCGCATCACGCTGAACAATCCGGCCCGGCGCAACGCGCTGTCCGCTGCCGTGCTGGAGGAGTTGCTGCGCGCCCTGCGGGAGGTCGGCGGCAGCGACGCGAAGGGCCTGGTGCTGGCGGCGAACGGGCCGGTGTTCTCGGCGGGCCATGACTTCGCCGACGTGGTCGGGCGTGATGCGATCGGCGTCGCCGACCTGATGCGGCTGTGCACCGACGTGATGCTCACCATGCACGCGCTGCCGCAGGTGATCGTGGCGCGCGTCCATGCGCTGGCGACCGCGGCCGGCTGCCAGCTGGTGGCATCCGCCGACCTCGCGGTCGCCGCCAGATCGGCGGGTTTGGCCCTGCCCGGCGGTAAGGGCGGATGGTTCTGCCACACGCCGTCGGTGCCGGTGGGCCGCGCCGTCGGGCGGAAGCGGCTCATGGAGATGGCGTTCACCGGCGATGTCGTCGACGCCGAGACCGCTTGTGCCTGGGGCCTTGTCAATCGGGTCGTGGACGATGCCGAGCTGGACGACGCCGTCGACGATCTGATGTCGCGCGCGACCCGGGGCAGCGCGGCGGCGAAGGCATGGGGCAAGCGCGTCCTGTACGCGCAACTCGACCGCCCGGAGGCCGACGCCTACGCCCTTGCCTGCGAGGCGATGACCGCGTCGTCGCAGACCGCGGCGGCGCATGAGGGTATGACGGCATTCCTGGAAAAGCGCCGGCCGGTGTGGGCCGATTGACGGCCGGGTCCCGGGGGCGGGGCCGTTGCCGGTAGGGTGCCGACTGTGCGACTCGTGGTGGCCAGGTGTTCGGTGGACTACTCCGGCCGGCTCACCGCACATCTCCCGATGGCGACCCGGCTGATCCTGATCAAGGCGGACGGCTCCGTATCGATCCACGCCGACGATCGCGCGTACAAGCCGCTGAATTGGATGAGCCCGCCGTGCGCCCTGCGCGTCGACGGAGACATGTGGACGGTCACGAGCCGCGGCGGCGACACGTTGGTGATCACCGTCGAGGAGATCCTGCACGATTCACTGCACGAGTTGGGCCTCGATCCGGGACTCATCAAGGACGGGGTGGAGGCGCACCTGCAGGCGCTGCTGGCCGAGCGGGTCGAGGTCCTGGGCGACGGGTTCACCCTGATCCGGCGCGAGTACCCGACGGCCATCGGTCCGGTGGACCTGTTGTGCCGGGACGCGTCCGGCGCGGTGGTCGCCGTCGAGATCAAGCGACGCGGTGAGATCGACGGCGTGGAGCAGTTGACCCGGTACGTCGAGCTGCTGGACCGGGATCCGATCCTGTCGCCGGTGACGGGTGTCTTCGCCGCGCAGCAGATCAAGCCGCAAGCCCGGACGTTGGCCCAGGATCGTGGCCTGCGCTGTGTGGTGCTCGACTACGACGCGCTGCGAGGAATGGACTCGGCCGAAGGCCGGTTGTTCTGATGGGTGCCGGTGCGGGCGCAGTGACACAGGCGCCCGGTAGGGCACAATGACACGGGCGTCCGGGTGGGCGCAGGGTCACGGGTGCCCACGCGGGCATCATCGAAGCGGAAGCCGTCACGGCTCGCGCCTGGGAGGTCATTGGTGGACGTCACGATCGGGATCGCGGAAAACGGGCGCCAGTTGACGCTAACCGTCGACGACAAGCCGGAGGCGATCGAGCAGCGGGTCGCCGAGGCGCTGGGCTCCACGGTGCTGAGCCTCTTGGACGACAAGGGTCGCCGCGTCATCGTCCCGACGGCGAAGATCGCATACGTCGAGATCGGTCCCGCGGACAGCCGGCGCGTCGGGTTCACGAGCGGAAGCTGACCGCACGACCGCGGCGGGTCAGGTATTCCTCGGAAAGTGCGAGATGCCGCGCCAGGCCAACTCGGAGACGAGTTCCACGGCGCGGTCCTGCGTGATCGAGTCTGCTTGGGCCAGCCAGTAGCGCGCGCTGACCTGGGAGAGGCCGACGAGGCCCGCTGCCAGGAGCCGCGCGCTCGCACTGTCCGCACCGGTATCCGCCGTGATCGTGTCGCTGATCGCCGCGATGCACGACTCCGTGGCCCGGTCGACGATCGCGGCGATGGCCGGCTCGTCCCGTAGGTCCGACTCGAAGATCAGCCGGAACGCCTGCCCCTCATCGGCGACGAACGAGAAGTATGCCGCAGTGGCGTTATGGACGCGGAGGCCGTTGTCCTCGCTCGACGCGATCGCCTGCCGGACCAGGTGAACCATCTCGTCGGCCGATGCCTCGAGTAGCGCCCGATATAGCGCTAGCTTCGACGGGAAGTGTTGATACAGCACAGGTTTGCTGACGCCGGCCGCGTCGGCGATATCGTCCATGGCAGTGGCGTGGAAGCCCTGCGCGACGAAGACACCGCGTGCCGCATCAAGCAGCTGAGCCCGTCGCGCCGTGCGATTCATCCGGCTCGTGCCTCGACGCGGTTGGGCTGGCATCGACACCTCCTGTCCGCTCGGCCGCCGTGGATGCGTCGACCGGTGCCCGACAACCCTACGCGGACCGGGGTACGGGCATCGGTGATCATCGCTCCCGGCGTACCGGGACCACCGAATAGCGCCCCGCGGCCACCGCCGCCACCGCTTGTAGGGAGGGGCCGGACAGGTAGTTGTCCAAGGCATGTTGTCCAAGGTCCACGCCGCCGTTCCAGCTGATCCCCGATGGCACCATGATCGCTTGCGCGTCGAACGAGGGTGCGTTCGGGTCGGTGCCGAACGGGCCCGTTCGATCGCCCATGGCCAGCGCGCGAGCGATGATGCCGGCCGGGTTCGCCAATTCCGCGATGAGGTCGGTGATGTCGTTCGGTATCGGGTCGCCCGGGAATGCGACGGTGTACACGTGGTCTGCCGGGACGGCCGTGTAGTCGTGCGCCGTGGCGACGTGATACCCCGCCCCGGGCGAACCGAGCAGCACGATATCGTCGATGCCGGCCTCCGGCGGCATGGTGCGTGCCGCCTGCGACACCACGGTCGATCCGTAGGAGTGGCCGATCAGGGTTACAGTGGCCGACGGAGCGATCATGGCCCGCATCTCCCGGGTGAACGCGCCGAGCCGCGCCGCTCCGGACACGGCCGCACTGGCGTCGATGGCCAGGACCGAGTTGGCGATGATCTCTGCGACCGGATTCCGCCCGCCGATCGGTCGCTGGTCGGCGGTCCAGCTCAACGGGATGTCGTAGCCGAACCAGGCGATGGCGGCGCTCGTCGCGTCGGCCGGCCCGGATCTCGCGGTCGCGGCGGCCAGGTCGGCGGAGAGCCGAACCGCGTCGGACATGTCCGTCGGCGAGTTGCCGACGCCGGGCACCAGCACCGACACCGTGTCGGCATGCGCGATATCGCCGACGGCGATGGCCGCGGCCCCGTGGCCGTCCAGACTGTCCGCGTCGTAGGTGAGTAACTGCACGACCTGCCCGTGCGCAGCGGCCTCGTCGAGAGCGCGTTGGACGGCCCGTGCGAACAATGCGTGCCTCCCGTCCGCCGAGGAGCGGTCGGCAGCCAGTGCGGCGCGGTTCCGTGCATCGAGATCCCGCGCGCCCGGGTTCGGTGGCTGCGTGGCCACCCCGGGCGGGAGCAGGTCGCGCGGGTCCACGGCCAGCGTGTGCGTGGTGCTCAGCGCCACGGCCTCCAACCGGGCCTCGGCCGATCGCACCTCGGCGTGCATGCCGGAGACCAGGGCGCGGCGCTCGGCCGCGATCGTGGCGATCTCGGCGACGTTCGTCGCGATCGGCTCCCGGCGCAGCTGCTGCGCCGTGATCGCCGCCTCGGCCTGCGCGTAGACCCGTTCGACATCGCGGTGCGCCCCCTCGAGCGCCCCCGCCAGCGATACCACGGCCTGTGCCGCGGCCCTGGCCGAGTCCGCGAGGCGGTCACCGGTCCGTGCCAGGGCGGCCACAGCCTGCGACGCCTGCGGCGTCGACCATCCCTGCTGCAGCGCGGCCAGGGCGTTCCGCGCCCGATCGCCCCCCTGCCCGACGAACAGGTCGACCGCCTCCCACCGCACCACTGCGGCGCGTAGGGCAGCGGCATCGGCGCGCCGCAGATCATCGGCCGGGAGGGCGGGGTCAGGCAATCCGTATCGGTTCGCCCACTGGGACGTCACATGGGCCACGCGTCAGCCGCCCGCCGCGCACAGCTGTTCCGCGCGATCGAAGCTGTCCGCCGCCGTGCGGAGGAAATCCGCCAGCCGACCTGCGTGTGACGCGAGCGCGCTGGCAGCCGCCATGCACTGGTCGGCCCGAACGATCGCCAGCCGCGCGGCCTCCCGGAATCCGGGCGGGCCGTCCGCTCGGCCGGCGGCGGAGAGGCAGCCGTATCGTCGCTCGACGATGCCGTCGCACTCTGCGGCGAGGACGAGAAGCGCGGATGCCTTCCGCATCCGATCCGTGTCGACCTCCAGGTCACAGGCCATGGCCGATCCTTCCGGGCAGCGGATTGAGATGGGCACGACGCTATGTCCGACCGCCGGGGTATGGCAGCGGCCGCAGCGTGATGTGGATGGAATCCGGACAGGGGGACAACCCGCCCGTCATATCCGTCAACCCGGCCCGTGCATCCGGAAATGCCAGCCGGGCAGGCAGGATGGAGGCATGCCTCTGCCCGTGAGAAACTTCGGCCCGCGTCCGCGCGATGAGCTCACGCGATGGTCGACGGCGCCACTGGCGCACGACACGCTCGCTCCCATACCGGGTTTCGCGGCGGAGCCGCCCCCGGCCGAGGTCGTGACGGTGTGCGGTCAGGACGTCCTCGTCCGGCGGACGGACGGGCCGGCGCGGGCTCCGCATACGTGGTACATCCACGGGCTCGACGGCGCGTCGACCAACTGGGACCGGCTTGCCGCGGCGCTGAACGGCCACTCGACCGGCTTCGCGATGGACCTTCCCGGGTCCGGGCGATCCGAGCCGCCGCGCGACGGCGACTACTCGATCACACGCGAGGCGAAGTTGTGCGCATCGCTGATCGAACGGGTCTCCCGCGGGCCGGTCCACCTGGTCGGCAACTCGCGCGGGGGAGTTGTCGCCACCTACCTCGCCGCACGGTTCCCGCAGCTGGTACGCACGCTCACGCTGGTGTCGCCGGCGGTCCCCGATCTGCGGCTGGCGGGGGAGCGCGGGGCCGATCCGAAGTTGGCGCTTGTCATGCTTCCGGGTATCCGGCCGTGGGTGGTGCGCCAACTGGCGCTCATCAGCCCGGCGCAGCGTGCCTCCGCGTTGGCGGCCGTGTGCTTCGGTGAGCCGGAGCGGCTGTCGCCCGCGGACCTGGCGGCTGCCGAACACGAATTCCGTGAGCGGTCGGCGTTTCCGTGGATGCGGGACGCAACGGTGATGTCGCTGCGGTCCCTGATCCGCGCGCAGATGCGGCCGGGGCCGTGGTCGTACGCGGCGGCCTGCCGGTCGGTGCGGGTGCCGGTACTCATCGTGTGGGGTACGCGAGATCGACTCGTCGACGCGCGGTTGGCCCGCCGCACCGTCCGCGACTTCGCCGACGGCCGCCTGCTGATGCTCGCGCGCACCGGGCACGTGGCGCAGATGGAACGTCCCGCCCAGGTCGCCCGGGCCATGCTGGCGCTCTGGCGCGCGGCGACGCCCGTGGACCGCCGAGCCCCCGCGGCCCGCGACGTTCAGCCGCTGGCCCCGGGCGCGCCTGAACCTGCGGTTCTCGATGGTGTGGCACTCTAGCGAAGTGACCAGCATCGACCCGAAGGGCCCGACGAGCGGTCGCACCTCCTACTCGCGATCGGGCGGGCGAGTGACCGCCGCGCAGGGAGCGACCGCCGGAGTCCGGCGCGCGCCGCCGCGCGCTGCGGATTGGCGGCAGCCGCCCGATGTCGGGATACGCGGTTTGTCGCGGTCGACGCTCTGGGACGACCCGGGCCACGGCGCCGATCCGCCGCGCACGCAGCCATTGCGCGCGCGGTGGGATCCCGTGCCGCCGCCGCGGACGCGGGTCGGGCGCAAGCGCACCAGGTCGCAGCGCCGGCGTAGCGCGGTCGGCTGGTTCGTCCACCACTACGGTTGGCGGGCCTATGCGCTTCCGGTGCTGGCCGCGCTCACCGTTATGACGGTCGTCGGCGTGATCAATTCGACGGGCTCCGATGCGGTGCCGCCGGACACGGCGGCCGGTGCGGGTGCGCAGGTCACGGTCACCGTCATCAACGGGGCCACGAGCACCGTGACGGTCGCCGGCCCGGGCGTCACGACGACCGTGAACTCGGCCGACCCACCGACAACGGGGGCGAGCCCCGCCGTGGACGCGCCGCCGTCCGCGGTGGTCGCCGCGGCGCACGCCGGAACCGCGCTGCCGACGCCGCCTGCGGCCGCTGCCGACGCGGCCTTCCAGGGCGTGACCATGGGCCTGTTGCCATCCGGTGCACCGTTCGCCAAGACGGGGACCGGCGCTTTTCACGTGGTGCCCGGGACGTCACAGCCGTTCGGCACCGGCGCGGATCATCGCACCTTCACCGTTGAGGTGGAGGACGGTATCGAATCGGCGAGCGCGGACCAGCAGTTCGCGAATCTGGTCGTGGCCATCCTGTCCAGTCCGCGCTCGTGGACCGGTGGTGGCCAATTCACCCTGCAACGTGTCGATTCGGGTACCCCCGACTTCCGGGTGAGCCTCACCAGCCAGATGACGACCCGGCGGGCCGACTTCTGCGGCTGGGACGTGTCACTCGAGGCGAGCTGTTACAACCACGCGCTCGGGCGGGTGGTGATCAACGATGCGCGGTGGGTCCGCGGCGCCTACGCGTATGGCGGAGACCTGGATTCCTACCGTGTCTACGCGATCAACCACGAGGTCGGCCACGCGCTCGGGCGCCAGCACGAGCCGTGTCCGGCGAACGGCGCGCTCGCTCCGGTCATGATGCAGCAGTCGTGGAGCACGTCAGACGACGATATCGCCCGCCTGAACCCGGGTGGTCCGGTGTCCGCCGACGGCAAGACCTGCCTCGCGAATCCGTTCGTCACACCGCCGCACGCGTCCTGACCGCTGTGCCACACTGGCGTTATGACTGACGGTCTGTTCGACGGCCTAGTTCATGGCACGGCCGGTGGCACGGCCGGGTCCGACCTGCCGCCACTGGTGTCGCCCGGGCCGGCGCTGTCCACCGTCGAAGCGCAGCGGTATTCCCGTCACCTGCTGATTCCCGAGGTCGGTAGCGTCGGGCAGCGACGGCTGAACAACGCGAGGGTGCTGGTTCTCGGCGCCGGGGGACTCGGCTCGCCGGCGCTTCTCTATCTCGCCGCCGCAGGCGTGGGAACGATCGGGATCGTCGATTTCGACGTCGTCGAGACATCCAACCTGCAACGGCAGATCATCCATACGGACGGCGATGTCGGACGGCCTAAGGCGGAATCGGCAGCGCGTGCGGTCGCGGCGGTGAATCCGCTCGTGCACACCGTTCTGCACCCGGTGCAGCTCTCCTCCGCGAACGCGCTGGACATCTTCTCCGGCTATGACGTGGTATTGGACGGAACGGATAATTTCGCGACCCGGTACCTCGTCAACGACGCGTGCGTGCTGCTCGGAAAGCCGTACGTATGGGGGTCCATCTTCCGGTTCGAGGGCCAGGTGAGCGTGTTCTGGGCCGGCCGCGGGCCGCAATACCGCGACGTGTACCCGGTGCCGCCGCCTGCGGGCAGCGTGCCGTCCTGCGCCGAAGGCGGTGTGCTCGGCGTGCTGTGTGCGACGGTCGGGTCCGTCATGGCGACCGAGGCGGTCAAGCTGATCTGCGGCATCGGCCAATCGTTACTCGGTCGCATGCTGGTCTACAACGCACTGGACATGACCTTCCGGACGGTGCGGCTCCGGCCGGACCCGTCCGCACCGGAGGTCACCGGCTTGATCGACTATGACGAGTTCTGCGGGGCGCGCCCCGCAGGGGAGCAGTCGATCACCGATGCCACCATCAGCCCGCGCGAGCTCGAGACGCTGCGTGCCGAGCGTGACGATGTCCTGCTGGTCGACGTCCGTGAGCCGCCGGAGCATGACCTCGTGGCCATCCCCGGGGACGTCTTGATCCCCAAGGGGCGCATCCTCTCGGGCGAGGCCCTGGATGAGCTGCCCCACGACCGCCTCATCGTGTTGTACTGCAAATCCGGGGCCCGCTCGGCCGACTGCCTGCGCGCGTTGCACGCCGCCGGATACGACGACGCCCTGCACCTCGGCGGCGGTGTGATGGCATGGGCGCAGGACATCGCTCCCATGCTTCCGCGATACTAGGGCGGTGTCGTATTCCGCTGCCGCTCGTCGTGCCGCGGCCCGCGGAGGCCCCGGTGAATGAACCCACGCCGCCCCCGGAGCACGTGCTGGCGGCGTTCGGTGTGGCCGGTATTCCCGGAGAACGTCTTGCCGGCGCCGTCGGGCAGGTGTGGCGGCACGGTGACGTTGTGCTCAAGGCCGTCACCGACCCGGTCGCAGCCGCATGGTCGGCGGGCGTCTTCGAGTCGCTGAGAGTCTCGGGCATCCGGGTGGCGCGGCCTGTTCGATCACTCGATGGGCGCTGGGTGGTCGGCCGGTGGTGCGCGCAACGGTTCGTTTCCGGCCGGCCGAGCGCGCGTTATGCCGACACCGTTCGGGTGTCCGTGCAGCTGCATGAGTCGCTGCGCGGCGTGGCACGGCCCCGTTTGCTCGCCGAGCGGTCCGACCTGATCGGCTGGGCGGATCGCCTTGCCTGGGGCGAGGCGCGATCTGACGAGCCGGGGCTCGAGGCCGGTGCGGGCGCCGATCTATGGTCACAGATCGCGTCGGCGCGGAAGCCGGTCCGACTGCCGGACCAGCTGATTCACTGTGACCTGTTCGGCAACGTCCTGTTCGCGGGCTCGGCACCGCCGGCCGTCATCGACTTCAACCCGCTCTTCCGCCCAGCAGAGTTCGCGGCGGCCGTGGTGGTGGTCGACGCCGTGGCATGGGGCGGTGCGCCGCGCGAGTTCGCCGCCGAGTGGTCGGACTTCCCGGACTGGGAAGCATTGCTGCGACGCGCGGTCCTGTTCCGGCTGGCGCTGGGTCTCGGCCATCCGCGCAGCACGCCGGAGTCGACGACGCGGATCATGACAGCCGCGAGATCGCTCGTCGCTGGCGCTGTTCCGTAGATTTGGTGGGCTTCTTCGCTCCTCGTTGATCCGCGGGTATCCGGATCTCGGCGAGCGCCGCAAGGCTTTGTGGGGGGATTCCGGCCGTGAAGGCCGCGCGCAGCAGGTTGCCGAGGCGATGGTTCGGTGCCGATTCAAGGGTGCGGTCCACCGCGCACTGGGCCAAGGCACCGTCGCCGGAGCGATAGGCGGCCGCGGCGAGGACGGCGCAGATCTCGGCCGCGCAGTCCCGCGGGCAGCGGCGCGCCACCGAGATGAGCGCAGGGATAGCGCTTGCGTCACCGCGACCCACGGCGCGCGCAACAAGCTGGTCACGGCAACCGATGTGCCCGATCAGCACGATGAGGTCGGCGGCCGCATGAGGGCCGACGCCGGACGGGGACCGGTCTTCCGACACGACGCGGGCAAAGGCCTCATCGAGGGCCACGGAGAGCGGCACCGTCAGATCGCGGGGAGACTCCGCGAGGATCGCCGCGAACCGATCGCGCGCATCCGCCAGCGCGGTGCGGAACCCATCGTCCGCTGGCCCCTCCGGACCGGCTATCGAGGCCGCGAGCTCGGCTCGGGTGGCGAGCACCCGCCGCCCTGCGAGAACGGTAGCGGCGGCGAGCTGTTGGGACTGCGGGTCGCTCTGATCCAGCATCGGGATGCCGGGATCGTCCGCCATGGCCCGTGCGGTTGCCGCCTCGCGGATCACGCCGCCGCCGACACACAGCGCCGAGACCACGGGAACGCCGCCGCGGGCGAGGGCTTCGAGAACGGGGTCGAGACACGCCGGCCGCCCCGCGTCGTCATAGCAGACGACCACGGCCGAATCCGCGTATCGGACGGCATGCTGGGTGAGTTGCCGCACCATGTCGGTCGAACCCGGTGGGAACAGATCGACGCGCACCACCGGGCCGACCCGGCTGCGCGGCCCGGTCAGGCACACCAGCACCAGGCTGTCGGTCGGCACGAAGCCGAGGAGTTGTGGGATGGCGGCGACGATGCCCTGTCCTCCGGACAACCGGACGGCCGGTTCGCTCGTGGCGTGTGCAGTGTGGTGGGTCATGGCGCTCACCTTGCCGCCACCGTGATGCGCTTGTCGCGAACGGCGTCATACCTGTGGATGGATCAACGCCAGGGGGACAACCGACCGTCCGACAGGCCTTCGGCGGCGCCGGTGTCCTAGCCGCGTGGTAAGGCCCCGGGTCGCCACCGGAAGCGTCGGAGATCGACCCGGCCGCCGTTGACTTCGACACCTTCGGAGCGAAGACGTTCGCACTGCTCGACGACCAGATGGGACGCCGGTGTGCCGTTCGCGCGGAGGATCCGGTACCACGGGGTCGCATCGTCCGACAATTCCGCGAGGACACGACCGACGAGACGCGGCGACGGGGTTCCCGCGAGCGCGGCGATGTCGCCGTACGTAGCCACGTTGCCGCGCGGCACCGACGCGACCATGTCGAGAATCCGCTCGGCCAGAACCATGTCCACACGACCATCTTCGTGCACTGTCGGAGGCGTGTGATCCCATGGGCCTGTGCTGAGCGATTCGGATCCCCGCGTGGTGCGGGATGGATGGTCTCCGCGCTACGTCCTCACCCGCGCGGTGCGTCCGCGCGCGCCTTTCGTACCCGCGCCGGGCCAGCGCGCGGTGATCGATCACGATGCAGGGCGGCTCAAGGTTCTCGCCGGTCCCGGCACCGGAAAGACCGCGACGATCGTCGAGGCGGTGGCGGATCGGATCCTGCGGCGAGGCGTCGACCCTAGCTCGATCCTCGTGCTGACCTTCTCGCGCCGGGCCGCGGCCGAGCTCGCGACGCGCATCTCCGCCCGCCTCGACATCACGGTGACCGAGCCGATCGTCCGAACCCTGCACTCCTACGCCTATTCCGTCGTCCGATCGGCGGCGCTCGCCGCGGGCGACCCGCCGCCGCGGCTGCTCGACGCCGGCCAGGCGGATCTCATGGTGCGCGAGATGCTGGCCGGCCACGCGGACGAGGGTGGCCGGTATTGGCCCGCCGAGCTTCGTCCGGCGCTACGGGTGCGCGCCTTCGCGTCCGAGTTACGCGAACTGCTGCTGCGCCTCGCGGAGCGCCAGATCGCGTCGCGCCGCGTGGCCGCACTCGGACGGCGACTGCGCCGGCCCGAGTGGTGCGCGGTCGCCGAATTCATCGACGAATACCGGGATATCGGCGATCTACGGCAGGGCACTGCGCGGCTCGGTGCGGCGTTGGACCAGGCCGAATTGACGGCCGCCGCGTTGGACCGCCTCGCCGACCCGGCGGTTCTCACCGCTCAGCAGGCGCGGTTCCGTCGGATCTTCGTGGACGAGTACCAGGACGTCGACCCGGCCCAGGCGCAGCTGATCGAGCTCCTCGCCACCGGCGCAGACGAGTTCGTGGCGGTCGGCGACCCGGATCAGGCGATCTACGCCTTCCGCGGCGCCGCGCCCGGTGTGATGGAGCATCTGCAGACGGAGGCGGTGACAGCCCTGACCACCTGCCACCGGATGGCGCCCGTACTGGTGGAACGCACCCGGGGTGTCGCGCATCTGCTGCCCGGCCGGGATATTCATCGTCATCTCGAACCGGCCGACGCGGAACCGGCGGGCGATGTCGACGTGCGGGTGCTGCCTACGGCGGCGCAGGAGGGTGCCTACATCGCGGACCAACTCCGCCGGGCGCACGCCGAATCGTCGGTCGACTGGTCGCGGATGGCTGTCCTGCTCCGGTCGCCGATGGCCACGGGGGCGGCCATCCGTCGGTCGCTGGCTGCTGCCGGTGTGCCGGTGGCGACGAGTGCGGCGGGGCCCCTTTCCGCGGAACCGCTCGTCGCGGCACTGCTCGACGTGTTACGTGCCGGGGTGGACCCGCGTCGCCCGCGCGGGCCCGCCGCGCTCGCGCTGTTGGCCTCGCCCGTCGGCGGCCTCGACCCCCTGTCGCTGCGGCGGTTACGACGATCGGTCCGCGCCCACGCGCCCGGATGGGCGCCCGAGGATGGGGTGTCGAGCGGCGCGTTGATCGCGAACATCCTGCGGGGAGATCGCCCGATGCCACCCGGACTCCCGAAAGACCTGGCGGAGCCCGTGGGTCGAGTCGCGTCCCTGGTGGCGATCGCCCGCGGCGGAGCGTCCGCTGCCGCGGCCGAGACCGTGCTCTGGCAGGTGTGGGAAGCATCGGGATTGGCGGGCCGGCTGCTCGAGCAGAGCGAGCGTGGCGGCCGCGATGGTGCGCGGGCCGATGCCCACCTCGACGCGGTGATGGCCCTGTTCGATCGTGCGGCCGATCTCGCGGCCCAACTTCCGGCAGCGGGTATTCCGGGCCTGTTGGATGTGCTGGACGACGACGAGATACCGGTATCCGGGGCGGTCACGCGAGAGGTGCAGGCGGTCGCTGTCATGTCGGCGCACGCGGCCAAGGGGCTGGAATGGGACGTCGTCGCCGTGGCGGGCGTCCAGGCCGAGGTGTGGCCAGATCTGCGCCGACGATCGAGCCTGCTCGGGATGAGCGAACTCCTCGACGCGGCGGCGGGCATCGAAGCGCCGCTCCCGGCGGCGGGCGTGCTCGCCGACGAGCGGCGACTGTTCTACGTCGCCGCGACGCGCGCGCGCCGACGCCTCATCGTGACGGCCGTCCATGACGAGGAGACGAGACCGTCGCAATTCCTTGCGGAGATCGCAGGTGATGGCGCCGTTCCGGTCGGTTGGCCGCTGGGGGCACGCGGCACCCCGCGCCGCGCGCTGCATCTCCCGGCGCTGATCGCCGACCTTCGGCGGGCGGCGTCCCCCGGTGAGGCGGCGTCCCCCGGTGAGGCGGCGTCCTTCGGCGAGGCGGCGTCCCTCGACGAGGCTGCGTCCCCCAACGAGGCGGCGTCGGGCCCGCAGCGCAGACTTACCGCGGCGCGCGGCCTGGCGCGGCTCGCCGCTACCGGTATTCACGCCGCGGATCCCGCGCACTGGTACGGACTTCTGGAACTGTCCACTCAGGAGCCGTTGATCCCGAGCGACGCGGAGATCGTCCTTTCGCCGTCGCAGATCGCGTCCCTTCAGGAATGCCCGCTGCGCACCGTCCTGGAGCGGAACGGCGGACGCGGCGAACAGAGCCAGGCGCAGCTCCTGGGCATCGCGGTGCACGCGCTGGCCGAGGGGATGGCAGCGGGCGCGGACGACGCCGATATCGACCGTGCCATCGAGGAGTACCTCGAATCCCAGGATCATCTGCCGGCATGGGAAATCGCACACCTCCGCCGACGCATGCAGACGATGAGACAGGCACTCGCATCGTGGATCCGCGAACAGTCCGGGACGCGTACCTACCTCGGGTCCGAGCTGGACCTCGATGTCGTGCTCCCACCGGACGGCCCGCGCTCCATACGACTGCGTGGGAGGGTGGACTGGCTATCGGCCGATCCGGATGGCCGAGTCGTCGTCACCGATTTCAAGACCGGATCAACACCGCCGACGAAGGCGGCTGCCGAGGAGCATGTGCAGCTGGCCGTCTACCAACTCGCGATTGCGCTGGGTGGGCTGTCCGTCGCGGTTCCGACGTCGATGACGCGGCTCGGTGGTGCAGAACTCGTCTATCTGAGCACCGGGAAGCCGGTGCTGCGCTCGCAGCGGGCGCAGGACGATCAGTCGCGGGAACACTGGATCGGTGAACTGCGCCGAGTCGCGGCGGGCGCGGCCGGATCGACCTACGTCGCGCGGCAGGGCGACTATTGCGCCCGTTGCCCGGTACGCACGGCCTGCCCCATACAACCCGAGGGCCGGCAGGTGACGCGATGAGGATCGACCCACTGGAACTTGCGGCTGTGTTCGGACGGCCGGCGCCTACTGCCGAGCAGATTGCCGTGATCTCCGCACCGCTGGAGCCCACATTGGTGATCGCCGGCGCCGGATCGGGGAAGACGGAGACCATCGCCGCGCGCGTCGCCTACCTCGTCGCGAACGGACTGGCGGAACCGGGCAACATCGTGGGGCTCACGTTCACGCGCAAGGCGGCCACCGAGTTGGCCGAACGTGTTCGCTCGCGTCTGCGGATGCTGGCCGGCGCGGGCGTGGTGGACGATGCTGCGGCGCTGGCCGGCTCGGAACCGGTGATCGGGACCTATCACTCGTTCGCCGGTCGGCTGATCGACGAGTTCGGGCCGCTGGCCGGTATCGAACCAACCGCGCGTGTGCTGACCGCGACGGCCTCGTGGCAACTCGCCCGCAGCGTGGTCGGCAGCTGGGACGCCGACTTGGACACCGATTACGGTCCGGATCGGGTGACGCAGGACCTCCTCGCCATATCCGGGGCGCTCGGCGACCACTTGGTCACCACCGACATGCTGGACGGTGAGTTGACACGCATCATCGCGGCGTTGTCGGACGCGCCGCCGAGCAGGGGACAGCGGTCGCAGATCCACAACGGTCTGGTAGGCCCGATCGCCGCGCTGACGAACCGGCGCGCGCTGCTTCCGTTGGTGCGCGCGTATGACGAGGCGAAGCGGGAGATCCACGCCGTCGATTTTGCCGACCAGATGCGGCTTGCTGCGCTTCTTGTCGAGACGTCGGCAGCGGTCGGGCAGTCGCTGCGTGCGCGGCACCCCGTCGTGCTTCTCGACGAATACCAGGACACCGGTCATGCCCAGCGGGTGATCCTCCGCACCCTGTTCGGCGACCCCGGGCCGGGCCTTGCTCCGGGAGGCGGCCCGAGCCGGCGGGGTCACTGTGTCACCGTGGTCGGCGACCCGGTGCAGTCGATCTACGGCTGGCGGGGCGCGTCCGCGTCGAACCTGCTCCGGTTCGCGACGGACTTTCCGCGTCGTGACGGCTCGCCGGCCGTGACTCGTCCGCTGCTGGTCAGCTTCCGGAACGACCGACGGATACTCGATATCGCGAATGTGGCGTCCGTGGACGTGCGCGCGGGCGCGGTCCCGGTGGGGGAGCTCAGACCGTCGGACGTGGCTGGCCGCGGGAAGGTCAGCAGTGCTCTGCTGACGACGATCGACGACGAGAACGAGTGGCTTGCCGGCGTTCTCGTGGACGCGCGTGAGCGAACAAGCGAGGACCCGTCCATGGCGGTCCTGGTCCGGCGTCGCGCAGCGATGCCCGGCGTCGCGGCTGCGTTGCGCGCCCGCGGCCTGGTCGTCGAAGTGGTCGGTGTGGGTGGCCTCGTCGACGAACCCGAGGTGGCCGACGTTATCGCGATGCTGCGCCTCGCCGTGGACCATCGATCCGGCCCCGCGGCCGTGCGCATCCTATCCGGTGCGCGGTGGCGTTTGGGCATCGCGGATCTTGCGGCACTCGCGCGGCGTGCCCGCGAACTTCGCGTCGTGTCGCCCGGTTCGCCGGACGGTACCGCCGCGGGAGAAGGCGCCAGCGGCCCCCTCGCGAAGATCAGGCTGGCCCTCGCGGACGCAATCGGAGGCGAGGACGTCGACCAAGCCGGCCTGGCCGATGCGCTCGCCGACCCCGGTGATGCGGACCGCTACTCCGCGCCAGGCTGGCGGCGAATCAATGCCTTACGGGACGAATTACGTTGGCTCCGAACACGGCTGACGGCACCGCTCGGCGAGATCGTGACCGATATCGAACGAGTGCTGGGTCTGGAGGTCGAGGTGCTGCTCGGCCCGGACGGGCGCGCGCATCTCGACGAGTTCGAGTCCATCGTGGCCGACGTGGCGGCGACCGGTGCCGGGCCCGTCGAGCTCCTCGACTACCTGGCCACGGCCGGAGAGCGCGAAGACGGCCTGCCGCCCGGCGCGGCGCAGTCGCCGCCCGGCCGGGTGCAGGTGCTCACCGTGCATTCCGCCAAGGGGCTCGAGTGGGACGTGGTGGCCATTCCGCACCTGTCGGACGAGGTTTTCCCGAGCGGAATGTCGAGCAGTTGGCTCGGCGACGCCGGGTTCCTGCCGCCTGCGCTGCGCGGCGATCGTGCCGATCTCCCGGCTCTGGATCTGCCGGCGGGCGCGGACCAGCGGGAACTAGCCGATGCCGTCCAGGCGCATCGCGCCGCCTGGCGCGCCCTTCAGCTGACCGAAGAACGGCGATTGTTCTACGTCGCGGTGACCCGGGCGCGGCACCACCTCGTGCTGTCCGCCCATCATTGGGGCGCCACGCGCAAGACCGCGACGGGCCCCGGCGCATTCCTCCGGGAGCTTGCCGACGGCTCCAGCGACCTGCTGGGCGACCCTGACGTCTGGGCCGATCCACCCGTGGACGGAGCGTCGAACCCCTTGCTGGACGATCCCATCGTCGGCGAGTGGCCGGTGGACCCGCTCGGTGACCGGCGGCCATCGATTGAGGCAGCGGCGGAACTCGTGCGCGCCGCTGGTCGTCGCACGCCCGAAGCGGTGCCGACCGACGTCGAGAGCGAGTGGGACGCGGACATCGATCTCCTCCTCGCCGAACGTGCCGCGGCAGCGAGCATGCCGCAGGAAGTGGACGTGCCGTTGCCCTCGGCGGTATCCGTGTCGATGCTCGTGGAGCTGGCCGCCGATCCGCGACGCCTCGCCCGATCGCTGCACCGCCCGATGCCGCAGCCCCCGGCTCCGCAAGCGCGACGGGGGACGGCGTTCCATGCGTGGCTCGAACGGCACTTCGGCGGGGACGCGTTGCTCGATCTTGACGAGTTGCCCGGCGCGCGGGACGAGGGTGCGGCGCCGGACGAGCAGCTGTCCGACCTGGTGGCGGCATTTCGCGCATCGCCGTGGGTCGATCGCGTGCCGATCGCCGTCGAGGTGCCGTTCGTGACGAACGTCGCGGGGTTGACGGTCCGCGGCCGGATCGACGCGGTGTTCGCAGACACCGATGGCGGCGCCACCGTCATCGACTGGAAGACGGGCAGCGTCCCCACGGGAGCGCACGCGCAGGCCGCCGCGGTCCAGCTCACCGCGTACCGCTTGGCCTGGTCACGTTTGCGGGGGCTGCCTCTCGACAATGTCCGAGCCGCGTTCTACTACGTTGCGGCCGGACGGACGATCACACCGGAAGACTTCATGGATGCCGCCGATCTCGAACACCTCGTCGCAGTGTCGACATCTGCCCGATGATCGACGCACGGCCGAAGGGCGCCTGCGCCACCGGAAGGAGGCCGATGCGGCAACGGAACTGCTGCGCGGCGAACCGTAGGCTGAGTCGATGACCGCCGCCGTCACGTATCCGCAGGTCGTCCTTCGGGGCAGGCGGTTGCGCACGGATCGCGCCTGCGTCATGGCGATCATCAACCGAACGCCGGACTCGTTCTTCGATCACGGCGCTACCTTCGATCCCGGGCGCGCGCTCGCCGCTGTGGAGCGGGCAGTACTCGCGGGGGCCGACCTGGTCGACATTGGCGGTGTGAAGGCGGGGGCGGGGCCCGCGGTGTCGATCGCGGAGGAGATCGATCGGGTGGTGCCGACCATCGCCGCGATCAGATCAGCGCACCCCGATCTGCCGATCAGCGTCGATACGTACCGCGCCGAGGTCGCCGCTGTGGCGTGCGATGCGGGAGCCGATCTCATCAACGACACCTGGGCGGGCGCAGATCCCCACCTCGGGGAGGTTGCCGCCCGGTACGGCGCCGGGATCGTTTGCTCGCACACCGGCGGCGCGGCGCCGCGCACCAATCCGATGCGGGTCGCCTACGACGATGTCGTCGCAGCGGTGATCGACGAGACAGTCAGCGCCGCAGAACGTTTCGTTTCGGCCGGTGTCCCGCGGCAGGGCATTCTCATCGATCCGACGCACGATTTCGGGAAGAACACCTACCACGGTCTCGAGTTGGTCGACCGTACCGCCGAACTGGTTGCCACCGGGTGGCCCGTGCTCATGGCTCTGTCGAACAAGGACTTCGTCGGCGAGACTCTGGGCCTCCCGGTGGACCAGCGTCTGGAAGGCACGCTGGCCGCCACCGCGGTGGCCGCGGCGGCGGGTGCAGCTATGTTCCGGGTGCACCAGGTCGAACCGACCCGCCGCGTGCTGGAAATGGTCGCGTCGATTCGCGCCAGCCGTGCCCCGGCGGCGGTCCGCCGGGGAATGGCCTGACGCGGGCGCGGCCGGCTGTGTCGCGATCAGACAAGTCACGATCGAACATGGCACGATCGACGCTGTGATCACCGTCATCGAGTACATCGTCATCGCCGCCGTCATCGGTGCGGTCGCATTCGGGATCGCCGCGGTGGCCTTCGGGCGCGGCGAGCAGATGGCTCCGTTGCCCGCGCGCACATCGCCGGCGGAGCTTCCGGCGGACGGGCTCCGCGGTGACCATGTGCGCCGGGTCCGATTCGGCCTCGCCCTGCGCGGCTACCGGATGAGCGACGTCGACTGGGCGCTGGATCGGCTTGCGGACGAGATAGACCAGTTGAACGGCACCATCGAGCGACTGACGGCACCGAGCGGCGCGGGCCCCGTTGCCGACGCGCCGTCGGCCGGCCGGACCGCCGAATGAACGTCGTTCGATGTCCGTGGGCCGTGACCCCCGAATATCAGACGTACCACGACACGGAGTGGGGCCGGCCGCTGCACGGAAACGACGTGCTGTTCGAACGGCTCAGCCTCGAGGCGTTCCAGTCGGGTCTGAGCTGGCTGACGATCCTGCGCAAACGCGATGCCTTTCGAGCCGCGTTCGCCGGCTTCCGGATCGATGCGGTCGCCGCATTCGACGATGACGACGTTCGGCGCCTGTGCGCCGATGCCGCGATCGTGCGCAACCGACGCAAGATCGAAGCCGTCATACACAACGCCCGAGTGTGCCGCGACTCGCCGCAGGACCTGGACGGACTGCTCTGGTCCTTCGCTCCGGACGTGCCGCGCCTGCGTCCGGAGACGGCCGCACAGATCCCGGCCGTCACGCCGGAGTCCACAGCGATGGCGCAGGAGCTTCGACGCAGGGGGTTCCGATTCACGGGGCCGACGACGTGCTACGCCCTGATGCAGGCAACCGGAATGGTGGACGACCACGTCGCGTCCTGCTTCCGCGCGGACGCCGCCGGGTAGGCCGCGGCACGCGGGCGAAACGTAGCCCGCGCCGAGACGTCAGGGCTTCGCGCGTCGCGCCTTGCCGACCGGGTTGCCGGTCGCGGGTCGGCCCGCCGCCGGGCCGCCGCCCGTGCCCCGACGGGCCTTGCCTTCTGGTGCCGCTGTGACGGATCGATGCGCGACCTGGGGCTCGCCCGGTTTGGCGGCACGCTTCGCCGGCGCGCCATCTGTAGCGCCATTCACAGCGCCGTTCCGGCCGCCATCCGTATCGGTAGCGGCTCCGGTAGCGGCTCCGGAAGCGGCCGAGGCCGAGCCCGATTCGCGGTCCGGCTCCGGCCGGCCGCGCCCGTTTGCCGCGCCACGATCCGCCGGATCCGCGTCGGCGCGGGCTGCGCCGTCGGCGCCGATCACCACGACGCCGGACTCGAGGTCGATGCCCAGTCGTCCCTTACGGCCGGTGCCTTCCTCCTCGCGGAGCATCTGCTTGGCGCGCTTCTCCTCTTCCTCGTGTCGCATGCCCGGATTGAACAGTGCTCCGAGTTCTCCCAGTGGTCCCACAGGATCAGCGTATAGGCCCGAATCGCGGCGGACGTTTGGCCACGAAGGCGTCGAGCGCTTCCCGATGGTCGAGTGACGCGAAACACGCCATCTGGGCGCCGTTCTCGAAGTCCAGCGAGTCGGCCAGATCATGGGTCGCCCCATACGCAAGCGATGCCTTGATCCAGCCGAACGCGCCGGTGGGTCCGTCCGCAAGCCGCCGCGCCACCTCCGTAACACGGTCGGCGAATGCGTCGTCGGGGGCGACCTCTTCGACGAGCCCGATGCGCAGCGCCTCGTCGGCGGGCACCCGCTCGCCGAGCAACATCATGCGGGCCGCCCGGCCCGCTCCGACGAACCGGGGCAGCGTGTACGACGCACCGCTGTCGGCGGACAGCGCGACCTGGCCGAACGCCATGGTGAACGACGCCGACGCCGCCGCGATGCGCAGATCGCACGCCAGGGCCAGCGCCACACCGGCACCCGCGGCGACGCCGTTCACCGCGGCGAGAACCGGTTTGCGCATGCCGGTCACCGCGGTGATCAGGGGGTTGTAGAAATCGGAGACCGTCTGCGCGACCGCGGGATCGTCGGCCGCAACCCGGGCCAGGTGCTCCTTGAGATCCTGCCCTGCGCAGAACGCCTTCCCGGACCCGGTGATCACCAGCGCCCGGACCGACTCGTCCTCGGCGGCAGCGCGCACGGCGGACAGCAGCGCTGCCTTGAGCTCGGCATTGAAGGAGTTGAACGCGCCGGGCCGGTTCAGCGTGAGCGTGCGCACGCCGTCATCTCCGCCGACCAGCACCGCGGACTCCTCCGCACTGTGCGCCGAGCCGTCGAACTGCGTCATGGCCGCCTCCCATCACCCGCGAAGAACGTCGCCGCGCGCGGCATCGTGCGGCGCCGGTTGGTCTTCCGACCCGTCCATGGGAGACAATAGGGTGTCCGCGCGCGGCGTGGGCGTGGGCGTCTGCGTCGACGGGCGACCCGCTGGCGTTGGTGAAGTCCTGGAGGGAGTCGCAGATGGCGGCCATGAAGCCCCGCACGGGGGACGGTCCTCTCGAGGTGACCAAGGAGGGCCGCGGCATCGTCATGCGCGTTCCGTTGGAGGGCGGCGGGCGGCTGGTTGTCGAGATCACCGCTGACGAGGCGTCCGCGCTGGGCGACGCGCTCAAGGCCGTCGTCAGCTGATCCGCTCTCGCCCGGGCGAGAGCGCGCCAGCGCTCCGCCCGGGCGAGCCTGTCTCTGCAGCAGTGTCTCTGCAGCAGTGTCTCCGCAGCTGCGTCGTTAGAGCAGAGACCGATAGAGGTCCACCGTCTGCCGCGCCACCGCCGGCCAGGAGAACTCGGCTTCCGCGCGCGCGCGTCCCGCTCGGCCCTGCGCGGCGGCTCGCGCCGGGTCAGCGACGATCGCATTGACGGCGGCCGCGAGATCGCCCTCGAAGGCCCGGGGCGTCTTCGGGTCGTAATGCACCAACGTGCCGGTTACGCCGTCCACCACCACCTCGGGGATCCCGCCCACGTCGGACGCGACCACGGCGGTCTCGCACGCCATGGCCTCCAGGTTCACGATGCCCAGCGGCTCGTACACGCTGGGACAGCAGAACACCGTCGCGGCAGACAGCACCTGGATGATCTCCGCCTGGGTGAGGATGTGATCCATCCAGTACACGCCGGGGCGCGCGCGTTGGAGGGCGGCGACGGCGTCGGCTGTCTCGGCGGCGATCTCGGGCGTGTCGGGGGCGCCGGCGCAGAGCACCAGCTGGATGCCCGGATCGAAACGGTGTGCGGCGGCCACCAGATGCGCGACCCCCTTCTGCCGGGTGATCCGCCCTACGAACGCCACGATCGGCGCGTCGAGGTCCACCCCCCGCTGTTCCAGCACATCGCGTTCAGGCATCGGACGGTAGATGGCCGTGTCGATGCCGTTCCGGATCACGTGCACCTTGCCCGGATCGAGAGCGGGGTAGCAGGAACGGATATCGGCGGCCATGTCGGCGGAAACCCCGATCACGGCATCTGCGTCGCGATACGCCGTCGCCTCGGCCCACGAGGACAGGCGATACCCGCCGCGCAACTGTTCGGCCTTCCACGGCCGGCGCGGCTCCAAGGAGTGGGCGGTGACGACGTGAGGGATGTCATAGAGCAGCTTCGCCCAGTGCCCCGCCATGTTGGCGTACCAGGTATGCGAATGGACGAGGTCCACGCTGCCGCACGCGGCCACCATGTCCAGATCGACACCGAGCGTGCCGAGCGCTGCGTTCGCCGTCTCGAGCCGGGGGTTCGGTGCGTGACCGTACGCTCCCGGCTTGTCGGCGCCGAACGCGTGCACGTCGACGTCGATCAGCGTGCGCAGCTCCCGCACCAGGTATTGCACATGGACCCCGGCGCCGCCGTACACGTCCGGCGGGAACTCGCGGGTGAGGATCGCGGTGTGCATGGGGCGAGCGTACGCACCGGCGATCTGCCAACGGCGGCGCCCCGGACCATCCAGCCGGACCATCCGGCCGGACCATCCAGCCGCACCGTGAACCCGGACCGGCTACCCGGAACGGCAGTATGCGCGCGACGGAGCGATCACCGGCCCGTTAGGGTCGTCCTATGGCGGGTAGACCGACGGTCCTGGGGATCGTATTGGCCGGCGGCGAGGGCAAGCGCCTGTGGCCGCTCACGGCCGACCGGGCGAAGCCGGCGGTGCCCTTCGGCGGCAGCTTCCGGCTGATCGACTTCGTGTTGTCCAACCTGGTGAACGCGGGCATGTGGAAGATCTGCGTGCTCACCCAGTACAAGTCGCATTCGTTGGACAAACACATCACCACCACCTGGCGCATGAGCACCATGCTCGGAAACTACGTCACCCCGGTCCCGGCGCAGCAGCGACTCGGCCCACGCTGGTACACCGGCAGCGCGGACGCCATCTACCAGTCGCTGAACCTCGTGAACGATGAGAATCCCGACTATCTGGTCGTTTTCGGCGCGGATCACGTCTATCGGATGGATCCGTCACAAATGATCGCGGACCACATCGCGTCGGGCGCGGACGCCACCGTCGCGGGCATCCGGGTGCCGCGGGCCGACGCCACCGCATTCGGCGTCATCCAGACCGCGCCGGACGGCCAACGCATCGCGGACTTCCTGGAGAAGCCCGCCGACCCGCCCGCGGTGCCCGACAACCCCGACGTCGCGTACGCATCGATGGGGAACTACGTCTTCACCACCACGGCACTGGTCGACGCGCTGCGTGAGGATGCCGCCGACTCGTCCTCGGTCCACGACATGGGCGGTTCGATCATCCCGATGTTCGTGGAGCGCGGCACCGCGAGCGTGTACGACTTCGCGCGCAACCAGGTCCCCGGAGCCACCGAGCGGGATCGTGGCTATTGGCGCGACGTCGGCACGCTGGATTCGTACTACGACGCGCACATGGACCTCATCTCCGTGCACCCGATCTTCAACCTGTACAACGCCGAGTGGCCGATCCACACGCAGGTGCCGGCGCTGCCGCCGGCCAAGTTCGTGCAGAACGGCACGGCCACCGAGTCCATGATCGCGTCGGGCAGCATCCTCTCGGGCTGTTCGGTGGAGCGATCCGTCGTCGCGAACAACGTGCGCATCCACTCCGGCGCGCACGTCGAGGGGTCGGTGATCCTCGCCGGAACGGAGATCGGCCGGGGCGCGGTCGTCCGCAACGCCATCCTCGACAAGCACGTGCTGGTTCCCGACGGCGCCCGGATCGGCGTGGACCTCGACGCCGACCGGTCCCGGTTCAACGTCACCGAGTCCGGTATCACGGTGATCGGCAAAGGTGTGCAGGTCGAGGTATGACGTATGACCGCATGGCGCTGCTCGCGGCCTGCGGCCGCAGGCCCGACCGGTTACCGCTTCACTCCGGCGAGCAGGCCGTCGCCGAGCGGGATCAGCACCGCGGTCCACTGGTCGTCGTCGCGCAGCGACCGACCGGCGTCGCGCACCGCGACGGTCTCCGCATCGCGCGCGGTCGGATCGGCGACCCGCCCGCCGTGCAGCGCGTGCGCTATGACGACGACCCCCCCGCGCCGCAGTAGCCGGGCCGCTTCGACAAGGTATTGCGGGTACTCCCGCGGGTCTCCGTCGATGAGCACCAGGTCGTAGCCGCCATCGGTGAGGCGCGGCAGCACGTCGAGGGCGCGCCCGTTGATCAGCCTGGCGCGTCCCGGTGCGATACCCGCGTCGCTGAAGGCCTGTTTCGCGGCCCGTTGATGCTCGGACTCGATGTCGATCGAGGTGAGGATGCCCCCGTCCACCATCCCGTCGAACAGGTGCAATCCGGAAACGCCTGTGCCCGTGCCGATCTCGACCACATTGCGCGCGGCGATGCCGGCCGCGATGAAGGCGAGTGCGGCCCCGGCCCCGGCACCGATCGGTGCGCAGCCCAGGTCACCGGCGCGGTCGCGGGCGGCCGTCGCCTGGTCGTTCTCCGCGATGAACAGTTCCGCGTACGGGAGAGATGTGCTCACGCGGGTGAGGTTACCCGGAGCCGGACCTCGCACGACGGAATTCGGCGCGATTCCCGCGGTTCGTCGCAGAAGGTTCGTCGCAGAATCGTCGATCCACCGTGCGATGGGGAACAATCGGAACCGTGCGATCGTTACGCTAAGCACCCAGGGGAGGGAGACTGCGGGGCCGATGAGCGCGGACATGAGTTGGGACGAGGTCGTACGGGAGTACGGCGATCGTGTGTACCGCCTCGCCTATCGGCTGGCCGGCAATCAGCATGACGCCGAGGACATCACCCAGGAGACCTTCATCCGCGTGTTCCGGTCCCTCGACCGCTACGAGCCAGGGTCGTTCACCGGCTGGTTGCATCGGATCACCACGAACGTGTTCCTGGACATGGTGCGGCGCAGGGCCCGCATCCGCGTGCAGCCGCTGGGCGAGGACACCGATCAGATCGCGTCGGGCGAGCCGACCCCGGAACAGGCGATGAGCCGCGCCAACCTCGACCCCGACCTGCAGGCCGCGCTCGACGAGCTCGCGCCGGAGTTCCGTGCCGCCGTCGTTCTCTGCGACGTGGAGGGCTTGACGTACGAGGAGGTCGGGGAGGCGCTGGGCATCAAGGTCGGCACCGTGCGCTCGCGGATCCACCGCGGTCGGCGCGCCCTTCGTACCAGCCTGGCGGCGCGCGGCATGGATCGGGCCGATCGCGTGGACCGGTTGGCGAGGGACGAGCGGGTATGACGCTGTCCTCGATCTTCGCGATGCCGGAATTCGCGGACCATCTGGGCCTCGACGCGGTCGTCGCGTTCACCGACGGCGAGATGGGCCTGACCGCCTTTCAGCGGGCGGCGGCGCACATCGCGAGATGCAGCCAGTGCGCGCACGAGGTGGACGAGCAGACGATGGTCCGCAGCCAGCTCCGATCCGCGCCGTGCCCCGCCATACCGACCGGGCTGCTGGATTCGCTCAAGTCCATCCCGGTCGCGCTTCCGCTTCGCGATCCGGGCATCTCGACGGGCTCGTGACGGTGCGGGAGGGCGTTCCCGCACCGGTGTCGGAGGCGTTCGCGCGGCCGCCGGGAGCCCATGACTCGCTTCAGCGGCCACCGACCGTGCCCGACGTGATCGACATAGTTGTGGTCGACACCGCGCAGCCGCGTGAGCCGTGGCGCGACCCGCGGTCCGACGTGGTTCTGGGCGAGCCCGCACAGCCGGAGCCCGCGGCGACCGTGGCCGCTCCGGCGACGATGGAGCGGTTCACGTTGCGGGAGGCCCTGTTCCAGCGTCGCCTGCGCCCCGGAGCCCTCGTCATGCTCGTCATCGCCGCGTTGGCCGTCGGTGCCGCGGGCGGCGCCGCCGCCTTGCTACTCGGCCCGCGCCCGGCCGGTGAGGCGGCATCACCGCCGGTGACGCTCGCGTCGGCACAGCCCGCGGTCTCACGTCCGCCGGGGTCGGTGGCCGGCATCGCCGCGCGCGTGCTCCCGGCCGTGGTGTCGATCGACGTCCGGGTCGGCGACGGCGGCGAGACCGGCTCGGGAATCGTCATCGACGGCCGGGGGTACATCGTGACGAACAACCACGTCATCACGATGGCGACCGACGCCGACGCGTCGGTGACGGTCGTCTTCAACGACGTGAATGACGGCTTGAATGACAGCGCAGGCCATCGGGTCCCGGCGCACGTCGTCGGGCGGGACCCGGCGTCGGATCTGGCGGTGCTCAAGGTCGACAAGGTCAGCGGTCTCACCGTCGCCGACCTCGGCGACTCCACGACGCTTCAGGTCGGCGACGCGGTGATCGCGGTCGGTTCGCCGCTGGGCTTGGCCGGGACGGTCACCACCGGGATCGTGTCGGCGCTGCACCGCCCGGTCCGGCTCGGCGGAGCGGGCACGGACACGAACGCCGTCATCGACGCGATCCAAACCGACGCGCCGATCAATCCGGGCAATTCCGGCGGTCCGCTGGTGGATGCGACGGGTGCCGTGGTCGGGATCAACACGGCGATTCGAACGTTGTCGGGCGATCCGCTGTCGGGCGGCTCGATCGGTCTGGGATTCGCGATCCCCATCGACGATGCGCGCCAGATCGCCGAAACGTTGATCGCGCACGGCACCGTCAGCCACCCGAGCCTCGGGGTGAATGTGCGGTCGGCGACCGACGGGGCGATCGACGGCGCGCAGGTCCAGAGTGTCGATGCAGGCGGTCCGGCCGCGCGTGCCGGTATCGCCGAGGGCGACGTCATCGTCGCGATCGGGACGCGCGCGGTCCGAACCGCGGACGAGATGATCGTGGCCGTGCAACAGCATGCCGTCGGCGACGCGGTTCCGGTCACGGTGCTGCGCGACGGGAGGTCGATGACCGTCACGGTCACCCTCGGCGCTGCATAGTGTTATCCGCCGGTAGGCTGGGGCCGATACGCGCGGTGCGAGGAGGCAGCCGTTGTTCGGTCTGTCCTGGGATCAGATCATTCTGATCGTGCTGGCCGGGTTGTTCCTGCTCGGTCCGGAGCGGATCCCGACGGCCATGAAGTGGCTGATGGAATCGTTGCGCAAGCTCCGCACATTCGCAGCGGGCGCGCAGTCGGAGATGCGGTCGCAGCTAGGCCCGGAACTCGACGAATTGCGTCGCCAGATCGCGGAACTGCAGTCGTTGAAAGAGCTCAAGGAACTGCGCGAACTGCGTGACCTGGACCCGCGCCGCATGGTCGGCAAGACCCTGCTCGGCGACGAGTTCTCCGGCGGCGTCAAGGGGTTCCTCGGGCTGAACGGAACAACGGGTGACGGCGCGGCCGGCGGCAACAACGGGGGAGGGCCGGCGAGTTCGACGGCACCTTCGAGCACACCGGATCAGGCCCAGAACGGCGCGGTGGTGGCCGCATCGACGCCCGGCGAACCGGAGCAGCCGGCGGCCGGCTCCGTGCTACCCGCATCGCAACCGCCCGTCGCACCGTCCGGCGCCGGCTGGGTGGACGCCGAATTCACCTGATCCGAGGCGCCCGGGACACCGCGCGACGCGACCGGGTCCGGACCGCAACGGCGCAGTGCTCTCCGGTGCTATCCGACGGCGAGCGGGAGCCGCCGGCCGACCAGCGGAGCGGGCCGCCCGGCCACGGTCTTGGCGATGTCCCGGAGCACGGTCGCGGCCGGGGACGACGGGTCGGTGAGCACAATAGGCGCGCCCTCGTCGCCGGCCTGGCGCAGCGTGATATCCAGCGGGACCTGCCCGAGCAGGGGTACCGGCATGCCGGTCTGCCGCGTCAGCGTCTCGGCGAGTTGCCGGCCGCCGCCGGAGCCGAAGAGGTCCAGCACGGTGCCGTCCGGAAGCGTCATCGGGCTCATATTCTCGACCACGCCGAGCACCTTCTGGCGTGTCTGGATCGCGATCGATCCGGCGCGCTCGGCGACCTCGTGCGCTGCGGTCTGCGGCGTGGTCACGACGATGAGTTCCGTGGACGGCACAAGCTGCGCGGACGAGATCGCGATGTCGCCCGTGCCCGGGGGGAGATCCAGCAGCAGCACATCGAGGTCACCCCAGAACACCTCGCCGAGGAACTGCTCCAACGCGCGGTGCAACATCGGACCACGCCAGACGACCGCGGCATTGTTCTGCACGAACATGCCCACGCTGATCACCTTCACGTCGTGGGCGACGGGCGGCAGGATCATGTCGTCGATGCGCGTCGGCCGCTGCGTGATGCCCATCATGCGCGGGACCGAGAACCCGTACACGTCCGCATCCAGCAGCCCGACCGAGAGTCCCTGCGCCGCCATGGCCGCGGCAAGGTTGACCGTGACGGTGGACTTGCCGACGCCGCCCTTGCCGGACGCCACGGCGATCACCTTCGTGGTCGAGTCCTTGTGCGCGAACGGGATGTCGATCAGGCTGCCGCCGCGCAGGCGCGTCTTGAGGGCGGTGCGCTGATCGTCGCTCATGTGCCCGAGCGTCAGTTCCACATCGGTGACCCCGGGCACAGCCCGGACGGCGGCCGTGACGTCCCGGCTGATCGTCTCCTTCAGCGGGCAGCCCGCCGTCGTGAGCAGAATGGTGAGTTTGACGAGGCCCGACGGCTCGACGGCCACGCGTTCGACCATATCGAGATCGGTGATCGGGCGACGGATCTCGGGATCCTTCACCTTCGCCAATGCGGCGCGGACGTCCTCTTCGGTGACAGCCATCGACCATTCCTCGTGATCTCTGCAGTTCATGAACGTTGATGAACGCTGCTTTCGGTGAGCGCGGCATCGCGCGGTGCCGTTGCGCGGTTTTTCGGTTCCCTGCCAGCCTACGGCGGGCCTGCGACACCCGGCAGACGGCCCGATCGTGCGTTCGACCACCGTGCCATGTGTCACGATGGACGCAAGGACATGTCCGACGGGCGTGTCCGGAGAACCGCGTGAGAACTCTGCCCTCGGCTTATGGGAGGTCGTTCCGATGTCGTCGCCCCTCGGTTTCCGCGCACAGGCGGCTGCGGCCCGGATGCCCACGCCGCCCACCGGGTTCGCCGTCGCCGCGTATCCGACCTATGCGCAGGCGTCGGCGGCCGTCGAATACCTCGGCAAACACGACTTCATGGTGCAGGACGTGACGATCGTCGGTTCCGACCTGCAACTGGTGGAGCGGGTCACCGGCAAGCTCACCGCGGGGAAGCTGGCCGCCGCGGGCGCGGCGTCCGGCGCCTGGATGGGCCTGTTCGTCGGGCTGGTGATGACGATGTTCTCCCAGACCAAGTCGCTCCTCGCGCTGATCGTCTTCACGGTCGCCATCGGCGCCGTATTCGGCGCGATCATGGGCCTGCTCGGGTATTCGATGACGAAGGGCCGCCGCGACTTCACCTCCGCCTCGCAGGTGGTCGCCCGTCGGTACGACGTCCTCTGTGAACCGCGGACGGCAGAGCAGGCCCGCACCCTGCTGGCGCAGATGCAGATGGGCCCGGGCACTCCCTAGTGGGGCAGCAGCGAACCGGCCGCCGATGACGATCGACCTGCACACCCACACCGCGTTCTCCGATGGAACCGATCAGCCCGATGAATGGATGGCGGCGGCCCGAGCACAGGGCGTCACCACCCTGGCGATCACCGATCACGACACCACCGACGGATGGCAGGCAGCGATCGAGGTCCGACTGCCGGAGGTGACGCTGGTTCGCGGAGCCGAACTGTCCACGCACCTCGTTAAGGACGGCCGGCGCTATTCGGTCCATCTGCTCGCCTACCTCTTCGACCCGGCAGATCGCCGGCTTGCGGCCGAGTTGGCCCGCCTGCGCGCCGACCGCCTCGAGCGGGGACTCGCCATGGTCGACCGCATGGTGGCCGCCGGGTTGCCGATCTCCCGGCAGCAGGTCCTCGACATCGCCGACGGGGCCCCGGTCGGGCGGCCGCACATCGGGCGTGTGCTCATGGCTGCGGGTCTCGTCTCGTCCGTAACGGAGGCGTTCGCGACCTACCTGTCCGGTCGCGGGCCGTATTACGTATCGAAGGCGGACACCGCGTTGATGACGGCGATCGGCCTGGTGCGCGGGGCGGGCGGTGTGCCCGTGCTGGCGCACCCGCGGTCCCGGGGCGCCGCCGCGATCACGGACGCGGCGATGATCCGGAGTTGTGTCGACGCCGGGCTCGCCGGGATCGAGGTGGACCATCCCGACCACAGCCCCGATGCGCGCGCCGACCTACGGCGCCTGGCCGACCGGTTCGGGCTGATCCGCACCGGAGCGTCCGACTACCACGGCAGCAATAAGGCCGTCCGCATCGGGCAGGACACGTCGGACGCGGAGGCCGTGCGCGCCATCGTGTCCGCGTCGTCCGGCGCCACGCCGCTCGTCGGGCCGGAACCCCGGTAGCCCGGCATGGACACGATTCCGCTGCCGGCGGTCCCCGCCGAAGGCCCGCGACCCCCGCGCAGTGGGCCCAGCCACGGCCCGGCCCGGGTGGTCGAGGTCGTCGCGGGACTCCTCTCCGGCGGACTCGTGCTGATCGGCCTGGGCCTGGTCGTGCTTCAGCTGTTCGCGACCCGGATCGCTCCGGGCACAGGTCTGACGGCGGCAGCGGGCCCGACCTGGTGGCGGGCGCTGACGCAACTCGGCGTCGGGGTCGCGGGCGAGTTCACCGTGTGGCTACGCCCGCGGACGGCGCCCGCGGCGCGGGTATGGCTCGCCGTGGCAGTCATTGTCGCCGTGGGCATCGTGCTGTGGCTGTGCTGGTGGCGCTGATCGACCGCGGCCGCGCGCTCGCCGCCGAGGGCTAACCGGCGAGGGCTAACCGGCGAGGCCGACCACGGCGGCGCCGCGGGTCTCCACGAGGACGGTGCCCACGCTGGTCACGTCGACGCGGCCGGTATAGCCGCCCCGCTGGACGGGAATCACCCGCGTCACGTCTCCGGTGACCACGGTGCGCATGGCCAGTCCGGCCGCGGTCGGCACCACGATCGAGTCGGCCACGCGCGTGGGCAGCCCCACGGCGTCCGGCGCCACCCAGTCCAGCACCGGGTTGGCGACGCTGACGGTCTCGGGCGTGGGCGGGCTGCTCACGGTGGACGACCCGGCGCCCGCGGTGACGTCCCCGCCGCTCTGCGGAGCCACGGTCGTGGTCGGCGGCGGTGCGGGCACGTTCACGGTCTGACTCGAGAACGCGACGAGGTGGTGGCCCACGAGCGTGTACCGACGGGTCTGATACACGACGGAAGGGGTGATGCCCGCCGCGGCGGTCTGGGTGATCTCGGCCGCGGATACGTCGACAGGCTTTCGCGACGTCTCGTCGCCGGACGCGTCATAAACGACGATGGCGGGGGACGGCTGGGAGACGAGGACGGCGACCCGATCCGCGGTGATGCCGACGATCACGGCATCGTGGCTCTTGAGGTCGATGGTCGCCTTGGGGGTCGAATGGTTGGCGTCCCAACCCTTGTCGTTGCCCGGGGCGTCGGCCGGCGTCGGCCAGTTCAGCACCAGGTTCGTGGTGCCCCCGCAATGCTCGATCGTCGCCAGCTGGTCCGTCGTCACGGCCGCGTCGGAGAAGGTGCAGCCCAGGTGCGGGCCGTTGGCGTTCACCGGGTTGGGCTGGTTGCCGTAGCGGATCGTGGCCACCAGGTCGTGCCGCCACAGTTCGAGATAGTCGCTGCCCATCCACCCGACATAGGGGGAGCCGAAGAACAGCTGGCCGGGATCCTGGTTAGGGCTCGTTCGCTGGTACAGGCGTTCCCCGGTGGTGGGGTTGAGCAGCGTCACCTGCGAGCAATAACCGTTCTTGGCGAACAGCGTCATCACGCCGTGCACACCGGACCACGTCGAAAGGCCGTCGGCGGTCGTATCGCCGGACCCGATCGCGCACAGGTCCCGGTTCGACCGGGTATAGCTCCAGAGCTGCCGGCCGGTAGTGGCGTCATGGCCCACCACGGCGTGATCGTCCGCGGTGATGACGGACCCGTACGGGGAGACCACCGTGCCGTATCGCGGGTCGGTGGTCAACTCCCACACCTGATGCAGCGCCGCCGGCACGGCTGTCGCAGACGCCGGCGTCGGCGGCACCGAGCCGGGCGCCGCGATGTCGTCCGACGTGGCCCGCGCGTCGCTGCCGAGCCACAGCACGGTCGCCACCGCCGCGACCGCGACGAAGATCACGGCGGCCACCGCGGCGTCGACGAGTCGCCTGGTGCGGCGCGGCAGCATCACGTGTCGAAGACTACTGAATGGTCAGCTCGCGTCGGCGGCTGCGCCGCCCCGGGTTCGCCTGCGGGGGCGCCGGCGTGACGACCCGGCGACCTCCCGGCGGTCGGTGGGTGCCTTCTCGGGAGCGGACGCCGCGGCCTCGGGTGCGTGCGACGTGCGCGGCGCCGCGGCAGCCGGCTCCGTCGCCGATCCGCCCTTCCCGCCGCGCGGTCGCCTGGCTCCTGAACGTCCGGCGCCCCTGGCTCGCCCGCCCTGCGAGTCGTGCGAACCCCGCGAGCCGTGGCGGTGGCCGGTCTCGCCGATGTCCTCGACCTTCTCCGCATCCAGGCCCGCCCGGGTGCGTCGCGCCTCCGGCAACGTTCCGCCGGCGTCCGAGGGGATGTCGAGGTCGGTGCGCAGATGCGGCGACGACGAATAGGTCTCGACCGGATCGGCGAAGTCGATGTCCAGCGCCGAGTTGATCAGCTGCCAGCGCGGGATGTCGTCCCAATCGACGAAGCTCACGGCCACGCCGCTGTTCCCGGCCCGCCCGGTACGCCCGATGCGGTGGATGTAGGTCTTCTCGTCCTCCGGGCACTGGAAGTTCACGACGTGCGTCACGCCGTCCACGTCGATGCCGCGCGCCGCGACGTCCGTCGCCACCAGCACGTCGACCTTGCCATGCCGGAACGCGCGCAGCGATCGCTCGCGCGCGCCCTGGCCCAGGTCGCCGTGCACCGCGGCGGCCGCGAATCCCCGCGCCGCGAGCTCCTCGGCGACCTTGGCCGCCGTGCGCTTCGTGCGGGTGAACACCATGGTCAGGCCGCGGCCGCGCGCCTGCAGGATCCGGGCGAGCATCTCGACCTTGTCCAGCGCGTGGGCGCGGTAGACGAACTGGGTGGTGGTGCGGTGGATGATGCTGTCCGCCGGCAGTTCCGCGCGAATGTGCGTCGGCTGCACCATGAACGTGCGCGCGAGCTTGATGATCGGCCCGGGCATCGTGGCGGAGAAGAGCATCGTCTGCCGCCGGCTCGGCACCAGGCCCAGCACCCGTTCGATATCGGGCAGGAAGCCGAGGTCGAGCATCTCATCGGCCTCGTCGAGCACCAGGACGCCGATCTTCCCGAGCACCAGCCGCCCTTGGGTGGCCAGGTCGAGCAGCCGGCCCGGGGTTCCTACGATCACGTCGACACCGGCCTCGAGGGCCGCGATCTGCGGTTCGTACGCACGACCGCCGTACACCGCTGCGACGGCGAGCCGGAGGTTCTTCGCGGCCGCGGTGAGGTCCCGGGTGACCTGCAGACACAGTTCACGGGTCGGCACCATGATCAGCGCGCGGGGGGCGCGGCCCACCGGGAGCGCCGCCTGCCCCGGGGTGGACTCGGCGGACTCGGCCGCCAGCCGGTGCAGCAGCGGGACGCCGAACCCGAGGGTCTTGCCCATCCCGGTGCGCGCCTGCCCGATCAGGTCGTGTCCGGGCAGCGCGATCGGCAGCGTGAGCTCTTGGATGGCGAACGTCCGCTCGATGCCGATGGATGCGAGGGCGGCGACGATGCGCGGATCGACGCCGAGTTCCGCGAATGTCGGTGCGGCAACGGCGTTTGCCGCGACAGCGCCGTTCATCATGCCGTCTATGACGATGTTCGCTGCTTCGCCGATGTCGCCCTCCGGGTGCACGGCAGCATCGATGGTGGGTGTACTCATGTGTGTGCTGATGCCTCTCTGTCGACTCGCGCGCGTTCACGCGAGCCACATCGGCATTTGCTCGATCCGGGCTCGAATCGGATGTGGCCGCCCGCCGGCACTCGCCGGGGCGACGTCCGACGACGCGCGCACATTCCACACATACAAACAGCCACGCGAAGCGTGCACGCGGCCGTTCCGTAGTCGAGTATACGGCCACGCCGGCATCGCGGCTGGTCATCGGGCGCCCGGGGTGTTGTCGGCGTGCCGGGGCGGCGGTCAGTAGGCTCGACGATACGGCCGGGTAACCGCCACGCGCAGCCTGCGGCCTGAAGTCAGGAGCGACGATGACCGATCACGTGCCCGTCGACGCCGCGGCGCCGGAGCGGCAGGCGGTCGTCGATCTTCTCGGCGTGCTGGCGTACGGCGAGCTGTCCGCGTTCGACCGGATGGCCGCGGACGCGCGGTACGCGCCGACGCTTACCGGCCGGGTGCAGTTGTCGCAGATGGCGGCGGCGGAACTGGGGCATTTCCGGCGGCTGGCCGACCATCTCGCCGGGTTGCATGTTGCGGTCGAGGACGCGATGCTGCCGTTCGTCGCCCCCTTCAACGCGTTCCACGATTCGACGGCGCCGCACTCGTGGCTGGAGTCCCTGGTCAAGGCGCACGTCGGCGACGGACTGGCCGCCGACTTCTATCGTGAGGTCGCCGAGTGGCTCGACCCCACCACGCGGGATCTGGTGTTCAGCGTGTTGGACGACACAGGCCATTCCGCGTTCGCGGTCCGCGAGGTGCGCAAGGCGTGCCAGGCCGATCCGCGACTCGCCGGGCCGTTGGCACTGTGGGGGCGGCGGTTGCTCGGCGAGGCGCTGACCCAGGCCCAGTACGTGGTCGCGGATCGCGGCGAACTGGCCGAGCTCATCGTTCGCGGATCCGGTGATCTGACCGGCATCGGCGCCTTGTTCCGCCGCCTGCAACACGGGCACGGCGAACGCATGAAGTCCCTCGGCCTGGGCTGATCGCGGCTTCGGTACCTGCCCGGCGTGCGAGAATGGCCGGGTTATGACGTCATCTCCGCTGTTAGTCTTCGCCGCGCCGCGCCGCGGGCAGCCGCCCACCCACCTCGCCGATCTCGACGAACCGGGGCGCAAGGCTGCCGTGGTCGCGGCCGGGCAGCCGGCGTTTCGCGCCGATCAGCTTGCCCGCCATTACTTCGGCGGTCTGAGCCGGAACCCGGCGGAGATGACGGATCTCCCGGCCCAGGGCCGCTCGGAATTCGTGGACGTATTGCTGCCGGCGTTGCTGACCGAGGTGAAGTCCATCGCGTGCGACGACGGATCGACCCGCAAGACACTGTGGCGGGCGCATGACGGCACGCTGATCGAGTCCGTGCTCATGCGCTACCCGGATCGCATCACGCTGTGCGTGTCGTCCCAGGCGGGGTGCGGCATGGCCTGCCCGTTCTGCGCGACCGGCCAGGGCGGCCTCACCCGGAACCTGTCGACCGGGGAGATCGTCGAGCAGGTGCGCCTGGCGGCGGCCGCGGCGCGGGACGGTGCGCTGGGGGAGCCCGGGCGGCTGTCCAACATCGTGTTCATGGGCATGGGTGAGCCGCTCGCCAACTACAAACGGGTGCTCGCCGCGGTCCGGTTGATCACCGCGCCGGTGCCGCACGGGCTGGGCATCTCCGCCCGCTCCGTCACCATCTCCACGGTCGGCCTGGTCCCGGCCATCGACAAGCTGACGGCCGAGGGTTTACAGGTCCGGCTTGCCGTCTCGTTGCACACGCCCGACGACGAGCTTCGCGACACGCTGGTGCCGGTGAACAACCGCTGGAAAGTCGCCGAGGTGCTGGCCGCGGCACGTCGGTACGCGGACGCGACGGGCCGGCGGGTCTCCATCGAGTACGCCCTGATCCGCGACATCAACGACCAACCGTGGCGGGCAGATATGCTCGGCCGGCTGCTACACGAGCGGCTCGGCAGTCTGGTACACGTGAACCTCATCCCCCTGAACCCGACGCCGGGCAGCAAGTGGGATGCTTCGCCGTTGCCGGTCCAGGAGGAGTTCGTGCGCCGCGTGCGGGCCGCCGGTGTCGCATGCACCGTGCGCGACACGCGCGGCCAGGAGATCGCCGCCGCGTGCGGGCAGCTCGCTGCCACGAGCCGGTAGCAGCTACCGATCCCGCTGCGGTGTGGACTGGCTCGGCTGACGACGGCGCATGGCGCGGCCGGACCGGATGCGGGCGACGATCCACAGCACCCCGATCAGCGCGATGCCGTTGAAGTAGTAGTTCTCCACATGGGAGACGTGCTCGGTGAAGTTGAGCAGGAGCAGCATCACCACGCCGAGCGCGAGAAGGATGGTGCTTCCGCGCGGCGCGAACACCCGCCACGAACCGTGCCAGCCCCATTCCTCGCTGGGCGCGTCCGGGTTGTAATGCACGGCGGGGTGGGCGGCCGAACGGACGGCCGGCTCTCCTGCGGAACCGGCCACAGCCGGACTGTTCATGCCGTCGCCGACGGTGCCGTGTGCGCTTCCGTGGTGCTCGAGCGAAGTGTCTACCACTGGTTTTCTCCCGGCCTTTCGCGGTGCTTACCCGTATCTTCGCACGGTAGGGCGGCGCATGCCCCGCCGACCCGCTCGGCCCGAACAGCTATTGCTTACGGGTGAGGGTGACCTCGACGGTGACGTCGCGCTTGCCGTCCGTCGTCGTGGCCCGCACGGTGAGTTCGGCCGCGGTTTGCGATACCCAGCCGGTCATCACGGAGCCCTCGGCCAGCGCGCGGGGGAGCGACACGGTGCCGGCCGATTCACACGGCTGCAAGGATGTCTCGGCATCCACCATCAGGTTCGGGTTGGCGCCGTCGGCGGACTGGTCGATGAGCGTGCCGTTGATGTCGGTTCGCTGCGGCCCGGGCGACAGGCCCAGGTTCCAGTAGCGCTGGAAGGCCCCCGACGATTCGATCTGCGACGAATAGACGGCGAGCGACGGCACTCCACTCGTGTTGATACCCAGCGTGAGCGCGACATCGTCGCCGTGAACGCCGGGCGGGAGGGCTACCTCCGCCGCATTCGCCTCGTTCTGCACCAGGTCCAAGGCGAGGTCGGCCGGGATATCCGTATAGACGGACGGGGTGGCCGTCGCGCAGTCGCCGGCAACGGTCACCGTCACCTTCGCCGTGCCGGACCACGCCGCGGGCAGCACCACGTGCGCACCGGGAAGCTGCAGCGTCGTGGTGGGCGGCACCGAGGGGGATGCGTCCGGCCGGGACGAGTCCGACTGCTTCGATGAGCCGGTGACCTGCGGCGGACCTGTGGTCGAGGTCGAGGCGAGCGAAGTCGAACCGGATGTCGACGCCGCGCCGGGTCCGCTTTCCGTGGACGGCGCATCGGACGACTGGCCGGTCACAGTGGTCTCCGATGTGCTCGGCGGCGTCTCCGCATTGCCCGGGCCGGTGATCCGGACGATCGCGTAGACCACGGCCGCGCATGCGACAAGTGCACCGGCGAGGAGAAGCGCGATCCAGCGCGCGTTCGATCGCTCCGTGCCCGTCACCCCGCAAGTATGTCCGCAACGATTCCGTTTGTCGCACGGCGGGCACCGGGCCCCAGGACGGTCAAGGATCCTCGCAAATCCTTGATGTTTCCGTGAGTATTGCCGAGGAGAACTCTGATGCGTCGAACGCCACGGGCCGCCTCGCGGCAGTGTTGGGCGATGATGGAGCGTGGAACATCGCATCGCGCGGTGCGGTGTCGATGGCAGCGGCGTCGATGACGGCGACGATTTCGGCGGAGGTGGGGCCTCGGTGACGACCGTGCTCTGGTATGCGCTCGGCGTGGTGATCTTCGCGCTCGGACTTATCGTGTCGATCGCGTGGCACGAGGCCGGCCACCTCACGTTCGCCAAGTTGTTCGGGGTTCGGGTCACCCAGTACATGGTCGGCTTCGGCAAGACCATCTGGTCACGCCGCCGCGGCGACACCGAGTACGGCGTCAAGGCCGTTCCACTCGGTGGGTACATCCGGATGATCGGTATGGTGCCGCCCGCGAAGGATGGGCGCGCGCGTTTCAACACCACGGCGGCCAGCCCGCTCGGTATCGCCCGGCAGATCCGCGAGCAGACCCGCGCCGGGGATCGCGCCCTGGTGACGGACGCCGACGAAGGTCGCCAGTTCTACCAGCTCCATCCGTTCAAACGGATCGTCGTCATGGTCGCCGGCCCTGCCCAGAACCTCATCTTCGCCGTGGTGCTGTTCGCGATCGCGATGATGGCGATCGGTATCCCGGCCGCGACCACCACCATTCATGACGTGAGCGCCTGTATCGTTCCCGTCGCGCCATCGGGACAGGAGCAGCGGACCGCCTGTGTCCCCGCCGATCCGGCGACGCCGGCGGCGCAGGCCGGCCTGAAGCCGGGCGATCGCGTGACCGCCGTCAACGGCGCATCGATCGACTCGTGGTCCCAGTTCCAGTCCGTGATCGCCGACTCCGGCGGCAAGACCATCCGCCTCACCTACGTCCGCGCCGGGGACAGCCACACGGTCGACGTACCGATCGTCGCGACCGAGCGGCCCAAGTACGACGCGAACGGGAACCCGGACGGCGCGGCGGTGATCGGCTTTCTCGGGGTCAGCCCGGACGAGGTGTACGTGCGGCAGGGCATCGGCTCGGCATTCGTGCAGACCGGGAACTTCATCGTTGCGGCGAGCAAAGCCGTCGCGCGGATCCCGCAGCGGATTCCGGCCGTGTGGAACGCCATCGTCCACCCTTCGCAGAACGATCCGAACCGGCCGATGGGCATCATCGGCGCCGGGCGCATCGGCGGCGAGATCCTCGCCCAGCCGTGGCCGGTGAAGGCGAAGATCTCCTGGGTGCTGAACCTGCTCGCCGGGTTCAACATGAGCCTGTTCCTGCTGAACCTGCTGCCGCTGCTGCCGCTTGACGGCGGGCATGTGCTCGGTGCCGTCATCGATTGGATCCGCAGAGGTTGGGCAAAGATTCGGCGGCGCTCCCGCCCGCGGGAGTTCGACGTGGCGGCACTGATGCCGGTGGCCTACGTCGTGGTGCTGCTGTTCATCGGCCTCTCGCTGCTCACCGCGGTCGCCGATATCGTCAACCCGGTCCGGTTGTTCGGCTAGGCGGAAACACGGTGGCTACAGGACTGCGGGTGCACTTCCGCGGCGCAGCCGCGCGACGATTCAGTCGGGACGCCGCCGCGCGTCCGCTCGGCCGAAGCGCGGCGTCGTCGGTCGGTGCGGTCCTCGCCCACGATCCGGTGGGGACCTGCATGGTCGCGGCGCGTTTCGAGAGCGTGGGGATGGATCGGGCTCTGCTGGGCGGGACGTTCTGGGGCAGCGACTACGGCGAGGGCGCACTGTGTTTCGCCGGACCGAACCTCGTTCCGCTGTCGGGCGATGCCGCGGCGCTGGGCGAGGTGGCACGCGCGTTGCAGCAACGCGGGCGGCAATGCGCGTCGATCGTCGGTCGCGCCGAGTTCGCCCTGCCGCTGTGGGAACATCTGCGGCCGTCCTGGGGCCCGGCGCGCGACGTGCGCCCGGACCAGCCGCTGATGGTCTGCCCCGACCCGCCCGCGCTGCGACCCGATCCCCGCGTGGTCCGCGTCACCCCCGACCGGCTCGACGACTACTACCCGGCGGCGGTGGCCATGTTCACCGAGGAGGTCGGCGTCGATCCGTGTGCCGGTGACGGTGGGGCCGGGTACCGGGCGCGGGTGGCGGAATTGGTCGCCGGCGGACGGGCCTTCGCGATCTTCGACGGGCACACGGTCGTCTTCAAGGCTGAGGTGGGCGCGCTGTCGAGCGCCGTGGCGCTCATCCAGGGCGTCTGGGTCGACCCGCGGTGGCGGGGACGCGGTATCGCGTCGTCGGCCACCGCCGCCGTCGTCCGGACCGTTCAGCGATGGGGCAGGCTGCCCAGTCTGTACGTCAACTCGCACAATGTGGCCGCCCGTGCCGCCTACGACCGTGTCGGTTTCCACCGGGCCGGGACGTTCGCGTCGATACTGTTCTGATCCGAGATACGCCGCCCCGGCGTGCCGACCGCGATCGGGCCGGCCCGGCCGGAATACTGTCGGGTGTGGTGCGGCGCTGGCGACGACTCTTCGGCTCGATCACGGTGCTCATCGCCCTCGCCATGCTCGCGTCGTGCACCGGGCCCACCGCGGCGCCACCGGACGCGGCGCCCGCGAGCGACCCGGCCGCGACCATTGCGCAGTTCGTGGCGGACTGGCAGGCCGGTCGCACGCAGGACTCGTCCGCATGGACCACCGATCCCTCGGCGGCGGCCCAACTCATGAGCACCGTCATGGCCGATCTGAAGGCAACCAATCTCAAGATCTCGACCGGACGCGTCGACCGGACGTCGCCGAGCGCCGCCACCGTCACCGCGACCATGACGTGGACCCTCCCGGTCGCCGGCGCCTGGACCTACACGGTGCCGTGGCATTGGTCGCTGGCGGATCCGGGCAGTGGATCGGGTGGTGCATCGGGCGGGCGCTGGCTGCTGGACTACTCGCCGCAGATCATCCACCCCGACCTCGGCCCCGGTCAGACCCTGTCCGTCCGCGCCGAGCCGGCCTCCGACGGGCCGCTCGTCGACCGCAATGACGCACAGCTCATCGCCCCGGTCCGCGTGTATTCGGTGGTGCTGTTGATCACGAAGGTGGCCGACCTCGCCGCCACGGCGAAGTCGCTCGCCGCGATCCTCGGCAAGCTCGACCCGACCGTCACCGAGAAGTCGATCACCGCGGGCGTGAAGGCGGCGAAGGCCGCCGGCCAGGCCAGCTACACGGTCACCAATCTCCGCGAGAACGACTTCTCGCCGGTGGAGGCGAAGCTGTCGGCGATCGACGGCGTCAGCCTGCCGTCCACCATGCGCGACCTGCCGCCCACCTCCGGGTTCGCCCAGGCCGTGCTCGGCACGGCGGTACCGGTGGCGCGGAAGCTGGCCGCCGGGAAACCCGGCTGGCGCGTCATCACCGTCGACATGGCCGGCGACGAGCTCCAGACGATCGCGCAGCATCCGGCGGTTCCGGGGCCGAAGGTCGTCTTCACCCTGGACCCGACGGTCCAGGAGGCCGCGCAGGCGGCGCTGGACCCGATCACCGAACCCGCTGTGTTGGTGGCGATCCAGCCGTCGACCGGGGGGATCCTCGCGGTGGCACAGAACGCCGCAGCGAACGCGGACGGGCCGATCGCGCTGACCGGGCGCTACCCGCCGGGCTCCACGTTCAAGATCGTAACGGCCACCGCCGCGATCGACGCGGGCCTCATCACCCCGACCACCATGGTCGCCTGCCCCGGCGAATGGACGACGAACAATCGGACGATCCACAACGAGGGTTTCTCGCTGGGCACCGTCACCGCTACCACCGCGTTCTCGCACTCCTGCAACACGACGTTCGCCATGCTCGCGGCGCGGATGGCCGACGACGCGCTTCCCACGGCCGCCCGGCAGTACGGCATCGGCCTCGACTTCGACATCGCCGGCATCACCACGCTGACCGGTGCCATCCAACCCGGCGACTCGACCCTGGCCCGCGCCGAGAACGGCTTCGGCCAGGGCACGGACCTGCTCACCCCGTTCTCCGCCGCGCTCATGGCGGCCACCGCGGCCACCGGCAACATGCCCCTGCCCGTGCTGATCCGGGGCACCACGACCACGGTCGACCATCCCGCCCCGCCGCGATCGCCCGCCGCGCAGGCGGCGCTCAAGACCATGATGCGGGCCGTGGTCACCGACGGCACCGCCAAGGGCCTAAAGGGCGACGGCGAGGTATACGCGAAGACCGGCACCGCCGAGTACGTCGACGCCGCCGGGCAGATCCAGGCGCACGCGTGGACCGTCGGCTTCCGCGGGGACGTCGCCTTCTCGGTGCTGATCGTCGGTGGCAACTCCTCGAAGCGCAGCAACGACATCGTGCACGCCTTCCTGGCCGCCCTGCCGAAGAGCTGACAACCGCCTGACGGCCGCGTGACGCTGCGCCGTAGGCTCGACGGCATGCCCGAAGTATCGACACGCGCCGCGCTCACCCCCGGCACCCCGACACCGATCCGCACCGTCCCGAGCGGCATCCAGCGGCCCGAGTACGTCGGCAAACCGGCGCCGACCTTGTCCGGCGGGTCCTACGTCCAGACCCCGGAGACGATCGAGAAGATGCGCGTCGCAGCACGTCTCGCCGCGCGCGCTATGGCCGAGGGCGCCAAGATCATCGAGCCGGGCATCACCACGGACGCCATCGACAAGGTGGTGCACGAATATCTGTGCGACCACGGCGCCTACCCGTCGACGCTGGGCTACCGCGGTTTCCCCAAGTCCTGCTGCACCTCGCTCAACGAGGTCATCTGCCACGGCATCCCCGACTCGACGGTGATCGAGGAAGGCGACATCGTCAACATCGACGTCACCGCCTACATCGACGGCGTGCACGGGGACACCTGCGCCACCTACCCGGCTGGCGAGATCTCCGAGGAGCACTGGCTTCTCATCGAACGGACCGCCGAGGCGCTGCGGCGCGGCATCAAGGCGGTCGCACCGGGCCGGCAGATCAACGTGATCGGTCGCGTGATCGAGTCCTACGTCAAGAGATTCGGCTACGGCCTGGTACGCGACTACACCGGCCACGGCATCGGCCGCGACTTCCATTCCGGGCTCGTGGTGCTGCACTATGACGAGCCGACCGCCGACCTGATCCTTGAGCCGGGTATGACGTTCACCATCGAGCCGATGGTCACCCTCGGCGGCATCGAGTGGGACCAGTGGTCCGACGGCTGGACGGTCACCACCCGCGACAAGTCCTGGACGGCCCAGTTCGAGCACACGATCGTGGTCACCGGCGACGGCGCCGAGGTGCTCACCATCCCGTAGCGCCGTCGCGATTCGCCGCGGGGAACCGAGTATGACGCTGTTCGCGGCCGCCAGCGGCCGGAAGGCACGATCCGTCGGCCGGTAGGCCCGGATACGTCAACCGGTCGGTGCGGGCAGATCGAGCAGCGCGTTCTCCAGCAGTTCCGGCAGTGCCGGGTGGATCCAGTACTGGCCGCGCGCGAACTCGTGCGCCGGGATGCCGAACTGCATCGCGGACAGTGCCGGCTGGATCACGGTGGCCGCCTCGGGCCCGATGATGTGCGCGCCGAGCAGCAGGCCCGTCGCCGGGTCGGCGAGCAGCTTGCAGAAGCCGGTCGTGTCCTCGCGCGCCCAGCCGGCGGCTATGCCGCCGTAGTCGCGGCGGCCCGTGACATAGGCGATGCCGCGGGCCTGCGCCTGCTCCTCGGTGATCCCGGCGCAGGCGATCTGCGGGTGGGTGAACACCGCCGCGGGGATGAACCGGTTGTCCGCCGCCGCGAGGTCGTCCGGGTGCGCGAGATTGTGCGCGACGATCCGCGCCTCGCGGTTCGCGACGTGCTTGAGCATGCGATGCGACGAGATGTCGCCGAGCGCCCAGATGCCCGGCACGGTCGTCTGCTGGTGCTCGTCGACCACCACGTATCCGTCCGCGTCGAGCTCGACGCCGGTCGCCGTCACACCGAGCTCGTCGCCGTTGGGCGTGCGTCCCGTGGCGAGGAGCAGCAGGTCCGCCTCGACCGTCGCGGCACCGCCGTCCGGACCGGAGATCTGCACGAGAACACCGTCATCACCGGACAATTGCGGCGAGACCTTGCCGATCGTCGAGTTGAGGTGCACGTCGTACCGCGCGGCGGTGATGTCGGTGTAGCGCTGCGCGACCTCGGCGTCCAGGTGACGCAGCAGCTTCTCGCCGCGGGCGACCTGGGTGACGTGCGAGCCCAAGGACGCGAAGATGTGCCCGAACTCCGCGGCGATGAATCCGCCGCCGGCGATGACGACGCGGTGCGGCAGTTCCTCGATCCGCATGACGGTGTCCGAGGTGTGGTAGGTGACGGTGTCCAGGCCGGGGATGTCGGGGATCATCGCGCGCGATCCCGCGGCGAGCACATAGCGGTCGGCCGTGATATCGGCGCTCCCGCCGGCGTTCAGCTCGACGTGCATGGCCTTCGGACCGGTGAACCGACCGGTGCCGGTGTACACGGTGACGTTCGGGCACTCGTCGCTCTCCCGATACCGCCTGCCGTTCGCGGCGATCGGATCGATGCGACCGAAGATGCGGTCGCGGATGGCACGCCAGTGCACGTTCTCGATGTGCCCCTCGACGCCGAGCGCCGCGGCGCCGTGCAGTGCGTGCGCAATCTCGGCCGGATACTCGAACATCTTCGACGGGATGCAGCCCACGTTCAGGCACGTGCCGCCGAAGAGATTGTTCTCCACGATCGCGATGGACCAGTGGTCGAAGGCCGGTCGGGGTATCGAGTTGCCGGAGCCGGTGCCGATGATGACGAGGTCGTAATGGGGCATGGCCCCCAGGCTATGCGTCCCGCTTCCGGATGATCATCTGGTGTGTGGGATTCGTTCCGGAAGCCGCAACGAATCCCACACCACGGGTGATCTTCCTAGTGTTGGAAGGTCGCGACCAGGATCGCCCGGGCCAGCGTGTGGAACGCCAGGTTGAACGAGATCACGGCAGGGCTCGCGGACGCGTCGGGGCCGAGCTTCGGCACGTCCACCGCGTGCACCACGAAGAAGTAGCGGTGCACCATGTCACCGGGCGGCGGGGCGGCGCCGTCGTAGGCGTGATCGCCGAAATCGTTGCGGGCGTGGAACGCGCCGGAGGGCAGTGAGCTGTCCGACCTGCCCGCATCCGTCTGAAGTGCGGTCGTCGATGACGAGATGTCCACGGCGAGCCAGTGCCAGAAACCGGACGGCGTGGGCGCATCCGGATCGAAACAGGTGACCGTGAACGATTGCGTACCGGCCGGGAAGCCGGACCACGTGAGCTGTGGCGAGCGGTTGTCGCCGCCCGGCGAATCCGGGCCGTAGACGTGCGTCTTCGGCATGGGAGCGCCGTCCCGGAGGTCGGCGGACGTCACCGAGAAGCTCGGCACGGCGGGGAGCAGTTCGTACGGATTCGGGGCGACCGGGCGATTCAGGCTCATGCGCCGACGCTACTCCGGAGCACGTTTGATCGGCAGTTCTTCGGCAGCGGAAGCGTCCAGGGCCTACCGTTGGTCCATGGGTGAGTCTGCGCGGAACATCGTCATATCCGAGGAGGACGTCGCGGTCGGGGCGCCGAAGACGACATCGGCGGGCATCCCCGGCGTGGCCGCCTCGATGCGTTATGCGATGGCGGAGATGGGCCCGCAGCGGTCGCTGAAGACGCTGCTGGCGCTCAACCAGGTGCACGGGTTCGACTGCCCGTCGTGCGCGTGGCCCGACCCGGAGCCGGGGGAGCGCAAGACCGCCGAGTTCTGCGAGAACGGGGCGAAGGCCGTTGCCTGGGAGGCCACCCGGAAGCGAGTGCGCCCGGACTTCTTCGCCGTGCATTCCATCGCCGAGCTGCGCGCCCTGGACGATCACGATCTGGAGCATTTCGGGCGGCTCACCGATCCGGTGTATCTGGCGCCGGGCGCCACGCACTACGCGCCGATCTCCTGGAATCGCGCGTTGCAGCTCGTCGCGGATCGGCTGTTAGCCATGCCCGACCCGAACCGGGCGGTCTTCTACACGTCCGGGCGCTGCTCCAACGAGGCCGCCTTCGCCTACCAGCTGCTCGCCCGGCGGCTAGGCACGAACAACCTGCCAGATTGCTCGAACATGTGCCACGAATCGTCCGGCACCGCGCTGATGCAGACCATCGGCGTCGGCAAGGGCACGGTGACGCGGGCGGACATCGCCGAGCACGCGGACCTCATCATCATCGCGGGGCAGAATCCTGGGACCAACCATCCGCGCATGCTCACCGCGCTCGAGGAGGCCAAGCGGCGCGGCGCGAAGATCATCGCCATCAACCCGCTGCCGGAAGCCGGGTTCGGCGAGTTCCGCAACCCGCAGTCGCCGCGCGGCCTGGTCGGCAAGGGCACACAGCTCGCCGACGAGCTGGTGCCGGTGCGGGTGAACGGCGACCTGGCCCTGTTCAACGGACTGAACAAGATCCTGACGGAACGCGAGGATGCCGCTCCCGGAACGGTTTTCGACCACGACTTCCTGCGCACCTACTGCGACGGGCTGGATGCGTCTATGACGGCCTGGCGCGCCCTCGACTGGGCACAGATCGAGCAGCAGAGCGGCCTGACGCGCGCGGAGATCGGCGCGATCGCGAACTACGTGACGGCAGCCGATTCGATCATCGTGTGCTGGGCGATGGGCCTGACGCAGCACAAAAACGCGGTCCCGACCATCCGGGAGATCACGAACTTCCTGCTGCTACGCGGCAATATCGGTCGGCCGGGCGCCGGGCCGTCGCCGATTCGCGGGCACTCCAACGTGCAGGGCGATCGCACCATGGGCATCTGGGAGCGGATGCCGGAGGAGTTCCTGGACCGGCTCGGCGCCGAGTTCTCGTTCAGCCCGCCTCGCGAGATCGGTTACGACACTGTCGAATCCATTCGCGCGCTGCGCGACGGCAAGGTCGACGTGTTCGTCGCGCTCGGCGGCAACTTCGTCGCGGCGACGCCCGACACGCTCGTCACCTCCGAATCGATGGCCAACTGCACACTCACCGTGCACGTCGCCACCAAGCTCAACCGCTCCCACCTGTATCACGGCGAGGAGGCGCTGCTGTTGCCGTGCCTCGGCCGGACCGAGATCGACGAGCAGGCGACCGGCCCGCAATTCGTCACGGTCGAAGACTCGATGGCGATGGTGCATCAATCGGAGGGCAAGCTGAAGCCCGGGTCGCCGAACATGCGCAGCGAGGTCGCGATCGTCACGGGGCTGGCCGAGCGCCTGTTCGGCGACGACTTCGGCTGGTCGCGGATGCGGGACGACTACCGGGTGATCCGCAAGCACATCGAGCACGTCGTTCCGGGTTTCCACTCCTACGAAGAGCGGGTTGCGCAACCCGGCGGGTTCATGCTGCCGCGCCCGCCGCACGATTCGCGCACGTTCACCACGGACAACGGCAAGGCGCACCTTACGGTCAACCCGCCGACCGCCGTCGAGGTGCCGGACGGCTGCCTGTTGCTGCAGACCGTGCGGTCGCACGACCAGTTCAACACCACGGTGTACGGGCTGGGCGACCGGTACCGCGGGATCAAGGGCGGTCGCCGGGTCGTCTTCGTGCACGCGGACGATCTCGCCGAGCGGGGTCTGGCGGACGGCGACATCGTCGACGTCATCAACGATTTCGGCGGTGTGGAGCGGCGCGCGCGGCGCTTCCGGGCGGTCGCCTATCCGACCACGCGGGGCTGCGTCGCGGCGTACTTCCCGGAGGCGAACGTGCTCGTGCCACTGGACTCGACGGCCGACGGCTCGAACACGCCGACCTCGAAGTCGGTGATCGTGCGACTGGAGCGGGTCGGCGGCAGCGTCATGTGATGTTGCTCGGCGCCCACGGTGCGGCGATTCCCGGCCAGCACCCCGACGATGGAAGGGACAGGGCCATGGCACACAGCGATAGCACTGCGCAGGGGCGTGGGCAGCGCGCGACCGCGACCATCGTGCTGCGCCGGCGCACCGGGATCGGCGAGCGGGCCGCGGCGACGGGGAGCCCGGCAGTGGTACCGGAAGCGGCACCGGGCGCGACCGAACCCATGACGTCGGCCATGCTCGGCGAGCGATTCGGCGCCGAGCCGGCCGATATGAGCCGGGTCTGCGACCTGGCCCGTGCCGCCGGGTTGACCGTCGTCGAGGAGCATGCTCCGTCGCGACGGGTGCGCGTGGAAGGCCCGGCCGAGGTCGTCCGGCGATGGCTCGCCGAACCGCCGTCGGAACTCTCGGATGTGGTCGTTGCCGTTCTCGGAGGCACGGCGCCGCAAGCGTTTCCGCGTTCGCTCGTCGCCGTTCCGCATGCCGGCGGCACCAGCTACACGCCGCCGCAACTCGCCGAGATCTACCGGATGCCGGCCGCCGACGGCTCTGGGCAGACGGTCGCGATCATCGAACTCGGCGGCGGGTTCGCCCAGGCCGACCTGGACACCTACTTCGGTCGGCTCGGCATCCCGACACCGACGGTGCGGGCGATCGGCGTGGACGGGGCTGCGAACGTCCCGGGGCAAGATCCGACCGGAGCGGACGGCGAGGTACTGCTCGACATCGAGGTCGTCGGCGCACTTGCACCGGCCGCGACCATCGATGTGTATTTCGCCCCGAACACCGACGCGGGATTCCTCGACGCGATCGCGGCAGCGTCGCATGCCACCCCTACGCCGACGGCGATCAGCATCAGCTGGGGACAGAGCGAGGACCAGTGGACCGCGGCAGCGCGGACCGCGATGGACCAGGCGTTCGCCGACGCGATCGCCATGGGCATCACCGTGACCGCGGCGGCCGGGGACAACGGAAGTAGCGACACCCCGAGCAGCCGTCCCACAAGCAGCGACGCCACAAGCGGCGACACGGAGAGCGCTGACGCGAGAAGCAGGCGCCATGCCTCCGGCCGGGTCGTCCATGCGGATTTCCCGGCCTCCAGCCCGCATGTGCTCGGCTGCGGCGGGACATCGCTGGTGGCCACGAACGGCGCCGTGGACTCGGAGGTCGTCTGGAACGACGGCGGGCGCGGGGGAGCGACCGGCGGCGGTGTCAGCGACACCTTCCCGCTGCCCGCGTGGCAGCAGAGCGCAGGTGTTCCGGCACGTGTCGGCGGGCGCGTAGGGCGCGGCGTTCCCGACGTCGCCGCGGTCGCCGACCCGCAGACCGGCTACCAGGTGTACGTGGACGGCTCGTGGACGGTGATCGGGGGCACGAGCGCGGTCGCGCCGCTATGGGCCGCGCTGGTCGCCCGGATCGTGCAACTCACCGGAGCCCGCGTGGGCCTCGCCCAATCCGGGCTCTACGGCGGCGTGCAACCCGCCAAGCCCGCCCCGCACACCCGCGACATCACGAAGGGCAGCAACGGTGCCTACAAGGCCGGCATCGGCTGGGACCCCTGTACCGGCCTAGGCGTGCCGGAATCGGTGACGCCCCAAGCATTCTCGGGGCCGGTCGGGCACTGAGCCGGGATCGACGGCGCGGCGCCGCGCGGCGTGGACCGCTCACGGCGGGAGCGATCAACGACGTGCAGATTTGGCGATCTGCGTACATGCTTGCAGCATGCGCACCACGTTGAACATCGATGACGACATCTATCGTCAGGTGCGGATTCGCGCCGCCGAGGAGGGCTCGACGGTCACATCGCTGGTCGAGCAGGCACTGATCGAGCTGTTGCAGCAACCGCGGCGCGCACGTGCGCCGTTCCGGATTCGGCCGTTGCGGCCCGGCTGGGACCCTTTGCCGGGGGTCGATCCGCACGACAACTCGGCGCTGCTCGACATCGTGGAAGAGGGCCTGCCGCTGGAGAAGCGCCGGTGATCGTCCCGGAGAAGTCGTCCGGGTCCGGCCGGAGTCGCCGGCGGTATCGAACCTCGTCGACGGCGGCGCCGCCGATGGTCGCGGTCTTGCGCTCGCCGTCCGCACGCCAGCCGTGCCGTTCGTAGAAGGCTCGTGCCCGTGCGTTGCGGTCGAGGACCCACAGGATCGCCTCGTCGGATCGGCTCGCCAGAGCGTCGATGCCCGCCTGGTGCAAGGCGGAACCCGTGCCGGTGCCCCACCAATCGGGTAGCAGGTAGATCGCCCAGAGTTCGCCGACTGTGCTGTCGGAGGGGTCGTCGGCACGCGCCCCGGTCGCGATGAATCCGCCGACGTCGCCGGCGGTCGAGCATGACGCCGTTCTGGTCAGCTCCGACCGTGGCTTCGAAAATTTCCCCGGCCTGAAATACCGGCACCCACTGGACTGACCGGCCCGAAGTCATACCCGCGAAGCTCCCGAGGCGTCACTTGTCGGAATTCGAGCACCCGGGCGATACGGTCCGAATCCCCAATGCGCGGGCCGCGGCCAGCTGCCGTTCATCGTAGGAGGCCAGCACGTCCGCCTCGATCGCGAGGCAGTGCGCGAGGTGGATCGCATCGAGGCTGCGGAGATCCCCGCCCGGTAGACGGCCGGCTTCGCGGTAGATCGACATCTGTGGAAGGAAGATGTTGACCTGCGTCAGCGCCTCGGACACGAGGGTCCGTGGGATGTCGAAGCGTTCCGCGAGTCGGTTCATCTCGGTGATCAGCAGGGCAGAGGAAGCAAAGTCGTCGCCGGCGTCCAGGCGCTCGTCTACGTACGCGGAAAAGTGGTCCGACTCCGGCTCCTGCTTGACGAGCTTTCCCCACGCGGAGGTGTCCGCATAGATCGTCGTCACCGCTCGCCACGCAACTCGTCGAGCACCACCTGCAGCGGCTCATCCGCCGTCACCCGGTTCAGATCGCGGACCCGAATACGGCGGCCCGCCGGAAGTACTGTGCCATCGCGACGGCCTCGCTCCACTAGACCGAGGCGCGGCGGCACGAGTACTGCCATAACGACGCCGTTGCTCGTGACCTCGATAGATTCGCCGGCGGCAACCTCCGCGAGGATGCGGCCGCTGTCATTTCGCAATTCGCGCTGCGGGATCGTTCGCATCGGGACCTCCCGTCGATTCACCCCGATTGTAGCAGTGTGCTACGGCTCGCCGGTGGGGGCTGGCCGGAGTCGCCGGCGGTATCGAACCTCGTCGACGGCGGCGCCGCCGATGGTCGCGGTCTTGCGCTCGCCGTCCGCACGCCAGCCGTGCCGTTCATAGAAGGCTCGTGCCCGTGCGTTACCGTCGAGGACCCACAGGATCGCCTCGTCGAATCGGCTCGCCAGAGCGTCGATGCCCGCCTGGTGCAAGGCGGAACCCGTGCCGGTGCCCCACCAATCGGGTAGCAGGTAGATCGCCCAGAGTTCGCCGACTGTGCTGTCGGAGGGGTCGTCGGCACGCGCCCCGGTCGCGATGAATCCGCCGACGTCGCCGGCGGTCTCGGCGACCCGTACATCCTGCGCACCCAGGGTGAGGATGTGCGTCCAGTTCTGATGACTCCGCTGCGCGGACATGGAGTCGAGAAATGCCTGCGACAAGAGTCCCTGGTAGGCCGCCTGCCACGACGACACGTGAACGCGCGCAATCGCTTCCGCGTCATCGATGGTCGCCGGGCGGATGCGGCGCGGTTTCTCTGGCACAGCGATCACCCCGACGCTCTCCGGCATGGTGCGGAACGGTTCTGCACACGGTAGCTCTCGTCCGACCCATCGCGCGCTGTCTGCGGTCGCGCCGGACAAATCGCGGGGCAGGGGGCGGCGGGTCAGGTCACGACCTCCAGCGCGTCGTCGCCGGTCTGCAGAGCGCGCATACCCGAGCGGCACGCGAGGCGAACGACGTCATGGGCAGTGGCGACCTTGGCCCGGGAGGTGGCGACGATTCGCGCCAGGCGCCCCTTGGTGGCCTTGTTGAAATGCGACACGACCTGCCGGGTGCCGTCTGGCCGCTCCGTGACCACGCGGACCGTGATCGCGCCGGGGATCCGGCCGAACGCCGCGTACGCGCCGGAACGTAGGTCGAGCACGGGTGCGTCGAGACGCCTCAGCCACGGTGTGAGTGCGGGTCGCCACCACGCAGCGATGCCGCCGAGCCGGGGGAGCGTCGACCCGGCAGAGAGGCGGTAGGCCGGGATCGGGTCGGCAGCCCGCACGGCACCGAACAGCGCGGAGATGACGACGATGCGGGCCTCGGCGCGTGCCCGCTCGGCGCGGCTCATGGCGCCAGCGCCCAGCGCGTCGTAGAGCACGCCGGTGTACCGGTTCAGCGCGGCGATTGTCGGCGCGGTACGAAGCTGCGTGTTCGCGGCGATCTCGTCGTCCTTCGTGGCCGTGACCCTCAGCGCCGCGCGCGCCGCGGGCAGGTCCGCGGACAGCCGCGCCACTTCGCTGATCAGGGCTTCCCGGGTATGACGAAGTTCCGGGAAGAGCAGTGTCTCGAGATCGAGAGCCGGGCCGCGCCCTCCCGGGGCCTTGGTCTCCGACGGGGGCAGCAGGATCAGCACGAGGCACGAGCCTATCGGCGGCGTGATGCGCCCTGACTCGCGCGCCCTGTGCCGGGTGCCTCATGTCATCCGGTCGGCACCCCAGCACCCCGGCCGACCGACCTGCCGGGACCTGGCCCGGGTGCCACTACGCTTGGACGGGCTGCGCCCGGCGATGGGGCAGCCACGAGAACATCGCCAGCCGCGTCATATCAGTTGCAGTGGCATCACACGTTGAGGAGCCCGTCGGTGATCACGCGCCTATCCACCCTGTTCCTGCGCACCCTGCGAGAGGACCCGGCGGACGCGGAGGTGCCGAGCCACCGACTGCTCATGCGGGCCGGATACATCCGCCGGGCCGCGCCTGGTATCTATTCCTGGTTGCCGCTTGGCTACCGCGTGTATCGCAAGATCGAGTCGATCGTGCGCGAGGAGATGGACAAGATCTCCCAGGAGGTGCACTTCCCGGCACTGCTGCCGCGGGAGCCCTACGAGGCGAGCGGCCGGTGGACCGAATACGGCGACACGCTGTTCCGGCTCCAGGACCGGAAGAAGGGCGACTACCTGCTCGGGCCGACGCACGAGGAGATGTTCACGCTGCTGGTCAAGGACATCGTCTCCTCGTACAAGCAGCTGCCGCTGGCGCTGTACCAGATCCAGACGAAGTACCGCGACGAAGCGCGGCCGCGGGCGGGCATCCTGCGCGGGCGCGAGTTCGTGATGAAGGACTCCTACACGTTCGACATCGACGACGCCGGGCTGAATGCCGCCTACCAGCGGCATCGCGACGCGTACATCAAGATCTTCGACCGGCTGGGCTTCTCCTACGTGATCGTGTCGGCCATGTCCGGGGCGATGGGCGGGTCGCGGTCCGAGGAGTTCCTGGCCGAGGCCGCCGTGGGTGAGGACACGTACGTGCGGTGCTCCACCTGCGACTACGCGGCGAACGTGGAGGCCGTGACGGTCCCCGCGCCGGCCGCATTGTCGGCGGAAGCGGTGGCGGCACTGCCCGCCGCGCATGTCGAGGACACCCCCGACACGCCCACCATCGACTCGCTCGTGGACCTGCTCAACAGCAAGTACGCACGCTCCGACGGGCGGGCGTGGACCGCGTCCGACACACTCAAGAACCTGCTGGTGATGCTGCACCAGCCGGACGGGTCAGTTGAACCGCTGGCGATCGGTGTGCCGGGCGACCGCGAGGTCGATATGAAGCGGCTGGAGGCGCAGGTGACGCCCGCCCAGCCGACGCCGTTCTCGGAGGAGGACTTCGCGAAGTACCCGGGCCTCGCGAAGGGGTACGTCGGTCCGGGCGTGCTCGGCGCGGCATCCGCCACGGGCATTCGCTACCTCGTCGACCCGCGGGTGGCCGACGGCACGGCCTGGGTGACGGGGGCCGATTCTCCCGGGCACCATGTGCTGGACCTGGTAGCCGGGCGCGACTTCACGGCGGACGGCACCGTGCAGGCCGCCGAGGTGTTCGACGGCGATCCGTGTCCCTCCTGCGGGGCGCCGCTGGAATCGGCGCGCGGCATCGAGATGGGGCACATCTTCCAACTGGGCCGCAAGTACGCCGAGGCGCTGGACCTGCAGGTGCTGGACGAGAACGGGAAACTGGTCACCGTCACGATGGGGTCGTACGGGATCGGCGTGTCGCGCGCGGTCGCAGCGATCGCCGAGAACACCTGTGACGACAAGGGTCTCGTGTGGCCACGCGAGGTCGCGCCGGCCGACGTGCATATCGTCATCGCCGGGAAGGGCGACGAGATTTCCGGCGCGGCCGAGCGGATCGCGGCGGAGCTGGACGCGGCCGGCGTCGAGGTGATGCTCGACGACCGGGAGGCGTCGCCCGGGGTGAAGTTCGCCGACGCGGAACTCATCGGGGTGCCGACGATCGTCGTCGTCGGGCGCGGGCTGGCGACGGGCGTCGTCGAGGTGCGCGACCGCGCGAGCGGCGAGCGTTCCGACGTGCCGGTCGCCGAGGCGGTGGCCCGGGTCCGGAACGTCGTCATGGGCGGGTAGCGCGGTCCGGCCGGCTCCCGGCGCGCGGACCGGGCCTCACGCGGACTGCGTCGGCGCCCCCGGGAACGGGATGGTCAGCGGTGTGTCGCCGGCCGCCTTCCGCCAGGACACCATGCGCATCGCGCAATCCGTCAGGGCGGACAGGGCGGTGCCGCGCAGCGTGGAGTCGTCGGTGTGGCCCGCGACCGAACGCCAGGCCGCCGCGCAATCGGATTCGATGATCAGCGCCAGGGCCTGCGCGGTCGCTACGTCGGTCACCGGGTGCGGCGTGGTGTACGCCGGGTCCGGCCCGACGGGTGTCGCACCTCCCTGCACGATCAGGTTCGCCGCCAGGTCCCGCGTGTTCTGGTGGCTGGTGATGGCCGCGGTCACGGCGGCCGCCGCCTTCGGGTCGTACGCCGCGACCAGGCCGTAGGCCCACAGCGCGGCGTGTTCCGACGCCAGCGCCGCCTGCAGGGCGTCGATGGTGTCCTTCGCCAGGGACCCGGTGCCCGTGGAAGAACCTGGCGGGGCCGTCGTCGGGGCCGCGGCGGCGGACGGGTCGGGTGTGGTTTCGCCGGGGCGTGTCGTGCTCATGAGAGGACCATCCGATGTGTCGCGACGCACGCGGCGATCGACGCGTACAGCTCCGCCTGGTAGCGGGTCGCCCCCGCCAGCGCATCGGTGAACGCGCTCTGCGCCTTGCCGGCGTCCCCGCGGATCAGGGCGAGCGTCGTATCCGGGTCGTTCGCGCCGGTCGACGACGTTCCGGTCGGAGGCGGCGTGGATGACGATGTCCCGGGCACCGCGGTGTTCCCGATGCTCCGACCGTATTCGGCCTCGAGCGCTGCGAGGTGGGCCTGCACGTCGTTGCGCAGCATCGTGAGGACCGCCCGGTCGCGCGCATCGGATGCGACGGCCTGGTTCAGATGGTCGAGGTGCAGTCGGGTGATAGCCACCAGCGAGAGGATGGGGGTCGCGGGCGCCGGCGGCTGGCTGCTCGTGGTGGGCTCGGCGGTGACGGTCACGGTTCGCGCCGCCTTGCTGAACGGATTGCAGCCCGCGACCGCGACCAGGGCGCCCAGACCGGTGCCGGCCAGCAGCGCGCGCCGGGTGAGCAGGTGTCGTCGAGGCTCGTGCACCCGTCCATCATGTCAGCCCCGCGGTGCCGGCCGGTGCCGACTGGGTACCCGGCGGTTTCCGGCGGTCCGTCGGATGGCACACCCCGCCCTCCACTAGGCTGCCTGGTGACACACGTCAAGTGACATTTGACAACTGGACACGCGAGGAGTGACACCCGATGGCGCTCGATGACGGGGACGATCTTCGCAGCCTCGTCTCGCCCATCGTCGCCGCCGCGGGGTTCGACCTCGAGGACGTGTCGGTGCGCGCCGCTCGCGGAACGCGGCTGGTGCGGGTGATCGTCGACCGCGACGGCGGGGTCGATCTGGACGCCGCCGCCGCGCTGAGCCGGCAGATCTCGGCCCTGCTCGACGAATCGGCGGACAGCGCCGCGGGCACCGACGTCATAGGCGCTGGACCATACACGTTGGAAGTGACGAGCCCCGGGATCGGCCGGCCCCTGACGGAGCCGCGGCACTTCCGGCGCGCCGCCGGTCGGCTGGTGACGATCGCGCTGAACGACCGCTCACAGGTAGTCGCGCGGTTGGCGTGCGTCGCCGGAGACGATCTGCTGGCGCTCTCCGGCGCCGACGGGCTCACCCCGGCGAGGATTCCGCTCCGCGATGTTGCGCGCGCGACCATCGAGCCCGAGTTCGCGCCGCCGCCCGCCCCGGTCGCCGCGGCACTCGCCGGCCTGCAGGCATCGGCCGCCGACCCGACCCCCGATTCTGGTGAAGGAGAAGGTGCGCGATGAACGTGGATATCACCGCGCTGCGGCTCGTGGAACGCGACAAGGGGATCGGATTCGACGACCTGATCCGCACGCTGGAGACGGCGCTGCTGTCCGCGTACCGTCATACCGATCACTTCCATCCGCACGCCCGCGCCGAGGTCGACAGGCGCAGCGGCGAGATCCGGATCATCGCGCAGGAGATCGGCCCGGACGGCTCGGTGCTGGAGGAGTGGGAGGACACGCCGGCGGATTTCGGGCGCATCGCCGCCACCACGGCGCGCCAGGTGATCCAGCAGCGGCTACGTGACGTGGACAACGAGCGCACCTTCGGCGACTTCGCCGGCCGGGAGCACGATCTCATCACCGGAGTGGTGTCCGCGGATGCCAAGGTGAACGCGCGCGGCGTCGTCGTGGTGAGCCTGGGCGATATCGAGGGCGTGATACCGGCCGGCGAACAGGTGCCCGGCGAGAACTACGTCCATGGTCAGCGTCTGCGCTGCTACGTGGTATCCGTCGTGCGGGGCCTGCGTGGGCCGCAGATCACGCTGTCCCGGACCCACCCGAATCTGGTCCGCAAGCTGTTCGCCCTGGAGGTGCCCGAGATCGCGGACGGCAGCGTGGAGATCGTCGCGATCGCGCGAGAAGCGGGGCACCGCAGCAAGATCGCCGTGCGCGCCAGGGTTCCGGGCATCAACGCCAAGGGCGCGTGCATCGGCCCGATGGGGGCGCGCGTCCGCGCCGTGATGAGCGAACTGAACGGCGAGAAGATCGACATCGTCGACTTCGATGACGATCCGGCCGTCTTCGTCGCGAATGCCCTGTCGCCGGCGCAGACGGTGTCCGTGACGGTGGTGGACGAGGTAGCGAAGGCCGCTCGGGTGGTGGTGCCGGACTTCCAATTGTCCCTGGCGATCGGCAAGGAGGGGCAGAACGCGCGGCTCGCCGCCCGGCTGACCGGGTGGCGCATCGACATCCGCAGCGACGCGGAGGGACAGCGGGTCGAGACAGAGCACGATCGCGACAGGGGCTAGAATGGTCCACGCGTCCCGCGACGGAGTCAACGTCGCCGGTTTCGGGCACGCACGGAGCGGTGGCCCTGTGCGAACCTGCATCGGTTGCCGTGAGCGGTGTCCGGACGCGCAATTGCTACGTGTTGTCGTCGTGGATGGGGTCGTAACGCCCGATCCTCGGCGGAGGCTGCCCGGCAGGGGGGCCTGGGTGCATCCGGATGCCGGATGTGTTTCGACCGCCAGCAGACGTCGAGCGTTCGGCCGGGCCCTGCGGCTCACCGGACAGGTCGACACATCGCTCGTCACGCGGTACCTCGGTGCCGACCCGGGCGCATAACGCTTGTCTCGCCATGTGACGACGGTCAGGCACAAGGAAACGAGGTCGACCCATCGTGAGCACGCTGTGAAGCTCTTCCGATGAGCAGCGCACCCAACTAGTCGAGGCCGAGCGGACCCCGCCCGGCCTCACCGTGAGGAGAGCAGTGGCAGGCAAGGTCCGCGTCAGCGCGATCGCCAAGGAACTGGGGCAATCGAGCAAAGACGTGATCGCCAAACTCGGCGAACTCGGCGAGTTTGTGAAGTCGGCGTCCTCGACCATCGAGGCGCCCGTCGTCCGCAAGCTATATGCGGCATTCCCGGCAACCGGAGGATCGGCGCCGGCACCTGACAACGGTGTCGACGGCCGCGCCGACGGGAGCGGAAGAAAAGCCGCTGCGAAACCGGCATCGTCCAGCGGTGACGGTGCTGCGACTGCACCGGCGTCGCCCGAGCCGCCTGTGGTGGAGGCTATGGCAGCGTCTGGGGCACCGTCCGCGACACCGGCATCGCCCGCGCCGAGGCCGGCCGCCGCCAGGCCCGCGCCGGCCGTGTCCGCTGAATCCGAGTCCCCCGCGGCGCACGCCGCGCCGGCGCCGGGTGACCGGGTCGCCGACACCGCGCCGGAGCGGCCCAAGCCCGCACCGCGGCCCGCGGGCGGGGTGCCGGGAGCGCCGCGCCCGCCGCGGATGGGCAACAACCCGTTCAATGTCGGATCCGGCGCGCGCCCAACCGCGCGGCCGCGACCCGGCGCGGGAGGCCCCGGCGGTCCCGGTGGTCCACGCGGCGGCGCACCGGCCGGGGCGCCGCGGCCGGCCGGCGCCGGCCGGCCCGCACGCCCCGGTGCGCCGGGCGCGCCAGGTGCCCGGCCCGGCGGGATGGGCCGTCCCGGCACGGGTGGCGGCTCGACGTACCGGCCGACTCGACCAGGCGCGGGGTCCGCGCAGGGCGGCGGAGCCGGCGGCGCTGGTGGTGCCGGCGGACCCGGTGCGGGTGGCGGTTTCCGCGGCCGTGGCGGGGCCCGTGGGCGCAGTGGTGCCGCGGGCGCGTTCGGCCGTGCGGGCGGTGCGCCGCGCAAGAAGCACAAGTCGCGCAAACAGCGGCGCCAAGAGTTCGACGATATGCAGGCACCGTCGATCGGTGGTGTGGCGCTTCCGCGTGGGCACGGTGAGGTCATCCGTCTGCCGCGCGGATCGTCACTGGCCGACTTCGCCGACAAGATCGACGCCAACCCGGCGGCGATGGTGCAGGCCCTGTTCCATCTCGGCGAGATGGTGACGGCGACGCAGTCCGTATCCGACGACATCCTGGAACTGCTCGGGTCCGAGATGGGTTACGACATCCAGGTCGTGTCACCGGAGGACGAGGACCGTGAGCTGCTCGAGTCGTTCGACCTGACCTACGGCGAAGACGTCGGCGACGAGGACGACCTACGGGTCCGGCCGCCCGTCGTCACCGTGATGGGCCACGTGGATCACGGCAAGACGAAGCTGCTGGACGCCATCCGGCACACGGACGTCGTCGATGCCGAGGCCGGCGGGATCACGCAGCACATCGGTGCCTATCAGGTTCCCGCGCAACTCGACGGACGTGAGCGCCTGATCACGTTCATCGACACGCCGGGGCACGAAGCGTTCACGGCGATGCGCGCCCGCGGCTCGGCTGCCACCGACATCGTGGTGCTGGTGGTCGCGGCCGATGACGGCGTGATGCCGCAGACGGTCGAGGCGATCAACCACGCGAAAGCGGCGGACGTGCCGATCGTGGTCGCGGTGAACAAGATCGACAAGGAGGGTGCGAACCCGGCGAAGATCCGCCAGCAGCTCACCGAGTACGGCCTGGTTGCCGAGGAGTACGGCGGCGAGACGATGTTCGTGGACATTTCGGCCAAGGCCCGGACCAACATCGACGGGCTGCTGGAGGCCGTGCTGCTGACGGCGGATGCCGCGTTGGACCTTCGCGCGAATCCCGATATGGAGGCGCAGGGCGTCGCGATCGAGGCACACCTCGACCGCGGGCGTGGCGCGATGGCCACGGTGCTCGTGCAGCGCGGCACGCTGCGGGTCGGCGACTCGATCGTCGCCGGCAATGCGTACGGCCGTGTTCGCGCCATGCTGGACGAGAACGGCAAGGAGGTCGACGAGGCGCTTCCGTCGCGGCCCGTGCAGGTCCTCGGCTTCACCTCGGTGCCCGGCGCCGGCGACAACTTCCTCGTCGTCGACGAGGATCGCGTCGCGCGGCAGATCGCTGAGCGGCGTCAGGCCCGGGCCCGCAAGGCCCTGGTCGCCAACCGCCGCCGGGTGTCCCTGGACACGCTGAACGCGGCGCTCGCCGAGCGGAAGATCGAGCAACTCACGCTGATCATCAAGGGTGACAACTCCGGCACCGTGGAGGCGCTGGAGGATTCGCTGATGAAGCTGGAGGCCGGCGAGGACGAGGTCGTCATCCGGGTGGTGCACCGCGGCGTCGGTGGCATCACCCAGGACGACATCAACCTGGCGGCCGCCACCGACGCGATCGTGCTCGGCTTCAACGTCAAGCCGGTTCGCGGCGTGGCGGAGCTGGCGGATCGCGAGGGCGTGGAGATCCGGTATTACACCGTCATCTATCAAGCGATCGACGATATCGAGAACGCTCTGAAGGGCATGCTCAAGCCCGAGTTCGAGGAGGTCGCGCTCGGTTCCGCGGAGGTCCGCGAGGTGTTCCGGTCCTCCAAGTTCGGCAACATCGCGGGCTGCATCGTGCGGTCCGGCGAGATCCGTCGCAACTCCAAGGCGCGGCTGCTGCGCAGCGGCGTGGTGATCAACGACAACCTCGCGATCGACTCGTTGCGCCGGTTCAAGGACGACGTCACCGAGGTCCGCGAGGGCTTCGAATGCGGTATCGGCCTTGGCACCTGGAACAACATCGAGGTCGAAGACACCATCGAGACGTACGAGGTTCGCGAGAAGCCTCGCGGTTGATCGGTGCTGCGGTTGATCGGCGCTGTGCCGATCACCGCGACCAGTCACCGGGCGGGCCCGACGGGCCCGCCCGGCGGCGCCGCTCGATGGGTGGCCGCGTGGAGGGGTGGATGTTCGTCGGCACGATGGAATGCGACCTGTTGCTGGGGGACGTGCATTCGCTGAAGGGCAAACGAGCGGTGCTCCGCCCGCTCCTGGCGCATCTTCGACGGCTCGAAGTGAGCGTCGCGGAGGTCGGCGACGCGGATCTGCATCGCCGGGCCCGAATCGGTGTCGCGGTCGTCTCCGGCCACGCCGGTCTCACCGAGCGCGTCCTCGACGAGTGCGAGCGACTGGTGGCGGACAATCCGGAAACGCAGCTTCTGGCGGTGCGCCGGCGTCTCGTCGGTTCGGACGATTGAGTTCGTCGTTGTGTCCTGGCATCAGGACGGAAGGAGACCCTGATGGTGGATCAGGCACGTGCCAGACGCCTCGCCAAGCGAATCGTGGCGATCGTCGCGACCGAGTTGCAGGGGGAGGTCAAGGACCCGCGTCTGAAGATGGTGACGATCACCGCCGCCACGGTGACGCCGGACCTGCGCGAAGCCGCCGTCTACTACACGGTTCTCGGGGATGATCAGGACAAGGCGGACACGGCAGCGGCGCTCGCCAGCGCCACGGGCGTCCTGCGCAGTGCTGTCGGGCGCCAGACCGGCATCAAGTTCACACCGATCCTCACCTTCACCCTGGACACGGTCGGCGAACAGTCCCGGCACATCGAGGCGCTGCTCGCACAGGCCCGACAGGAGGATGCCGCGGTCGCCGCACGGGCCGCCGGTGCCAGCTTTGCCGGCGACCCCGATCCTTACCGGCAGCCTCGGTCGGACGAGGATGTGGCCTTCGTCGATGATGATGTCGATAACGATGTCGATGATGATCAAGGAGTGACGCGCCGCTAGTCCGCGGTCCTTGCCGCGCCCCGCCGCGCGCCGACCGACCCGCATGCCAGACCCATCCGACCCCCCAGAAACGTGACCCGCCCCGTGACCGCCGCCGACTCCGCGCCGCGCCAGCCGCACGCGATCGCACACCGCGTGCGCCGCGGCGCGCGCAGGCTGACCGCCCCGGTGCGGCGCCGGCTCGGCTGGTTCGTCTGGGGGACCGGCGCCGGTGTGTACGTACTGGCGGTGTTCCACCGCACGTCGCTGGGCGTCGCCGGTCCGCTCGCCGAACAGCGGTTCTCGCTGAACGCGGCCCAGCTCGGAACATTCGTCACGCTGCAACTCGGCGTCTATGCGCTGATGCAGGTGCCTACCGGCATCATGGTCGACCGTTTCGGGCCGCGCCGCATGCTGATCGCCGCGACCACGACCATGGGGATCGCCCAGATCGGCTTCGCCCTGGTGCAGACGTATCCGCTGGCGCTGCTCGCCCGCGGACTGCTCGGCTGCGGCGATGCGATGACGTACATCTCCGTGCTGCGGCTGGTCGCGGCCTGGTTCCCCGCGCGCCGATACGCGGTGCTTACCGCGGTGACCGGCCTGCTCGGATCCGTCGGAAACCTGGTCGCGACGCTGCCGCTGACCGTTCTGCTCACCCACTTCGGCTGGACCGCCACGTTCATCGTGGCCGGCAGCCTGTCCCTCGGCTACGTGGTGCTGTTGCTCCGGCCCGCGATCCGCCAGCCGGCCGAGGACACACCACAGCGCGCGGCAGGTGGACGAGTCGCCGGTCACCGAGTCTGGGCTGAACTACGCCAGGCATGGAAGGTACCTGCCGGCCGTCTCGGCTTCTGGGTGCACCTGACGACCATGACGGGCCCGACCGTCTTCAGCGTCCTGTGGGGCTTCCCGTATCTGACGGAAGGGCTCCGGTACCCGGAGAACACCGCATCGACGCTGCTCCTGCTGATGGTCTTCGTGGGCATCGTCGCGAGCCTGGCCATCGGTGTGATCGTCTCGCGTCGGCCCGTCGTCCGCACGCCGGTCGCCGTCGGCGTGGCGCTCAGTTGTCTCATCGCGTGGCTGGGGCTCATCGGCTGGCCGGGCGGTCGGCCGCCGTCGGCAGTCGTCATCGTGGCGATCGTGCTGCTCGCGGTCGGCGGACCGACGAGCACCGTCGGCTTCTTCCTGGCGCGCGACTACAACCCGCGGCACCGCATCTCGACGGCGACGGGCATGGTCAACGTCGGGGGGTTCGCGGGGTCGGTGATCGGCGTCTACGTGGTCGGTCAGATCCTCGACCTGGTCGACGCGAACCAGGCGCACCACACGCTCATGGCGTTCCGCTGGGCGTTCGCCGCGATGGCGGTGCTGACCGCGGTGGGCCTGACCCGGATGGTGACCTGGTGGTTGCGCACCCGCGCCGAGGTGCTGCTCGCGACCGCCCGCGGCGAGCAGGTTCCCGTACACATCACCGCGCACCGCTGGGAACTCGTGGACACGGTCCTGTTGGCCAAGGAGGCCGAGCGCGCACGCAGCCTCGCCGCCGCGAATGGCGGCGCGGACGGCAACGGAGACGCCGGCGCAGATGCGAGCACCGATGACAGTGCCGATGACAGCGCCGATGACAGCGCAGATGGCAGTGCTCAGCCGTTGACCGCGACGGACGACGAGGCCGCCGTTCCCGCCCCGCCGGCCGATCCGGCGCATCCCGTGCGCACCACGCGCCCTGCCGCCGGAGAGGAGACGGCCACATGACGGCGCCAGACGAACCGCGCTCCGCGCAGCCGGATGTACCGCCCGGCCTACTGCTCGTGAATAAGCCGTCCGGGGTCACGTCGCACGATGTCGTCGGGCGGGTGCGCGCCATCCTGGGCACCCGCCGCGTCGGACATGCCGGCACGCTCGACCCCATGGCAACCGGACTGCTGGTGGTCGCCGTCGGCCGCGCCACCAAACTCCTCGGCCACCTGGCACTCGCGCACAAGTCGTACAGCGCCACCATCCGGCTCGGCGCCGCCACCACCACCGACGACGCCGAGGGCGAGATCATCGCCCGCACCGATGCCTCCGGAATCGGATATGACGCTGTTCGCGCGGTCATGGCCGCGTTCACCGGTTCGATCGACCAGGTCCCGAGCTCCGTGTCGGCGGTCAAGGTCGACGGGCGGCGCGCCTACGCCAGGGTGCGTGCGGGGGAGGAGGTTCGGCTCGCGCCGCGCCGAGTGCAGGTGAGCAGGTTCGAGGCAACGGCGCCGCCGCGCGTGCCGGATGGCGCGTCCGAGGGCGCGTTGGACGTGGACGTGATCGTCGAGTGCTCCACCGGCACGTACGTGCGTGCGCTGGCCCGGGACCTCGGTGCCGCGCTCGGCGTCGGCGGCCATCTGACGGCGCTACGCCGCCGCGTCGTCGGTCCGTTCGACGTGGCGGATGCGGTGGACATCTACCCGGACGGCGTTCCCGTGCGCGGGGAGGGCCGCCGGCCCCTGCCCGAGGGACTGGCAGCGGTGGTGCGCCAGGCAATGCTCCCGGTGTCGGTCGCGGCCCGGCGGGCCTTTCCGGCCCGAGAGGTCGATGCGGCGCAGGCCGCCGATCTTCGTCATGGGCGCCCCCTGCCCGCCGCCGGCGTCGACGGGACCTACGCCGTCTTCGACGCCGACGGTGAGCTGCTCGCGCTGGTCACCGAGACCGGCACCTCCGCTCGGCCCGTGTTCGTGTGGCAGGCGGCGGGTTGAGCCGTGCGGCGCCGCTGTGCAACCCCACCGTGCAGCGCCGCGCGGCACCCGCTGTCGTGATCACGTCGCGATCTCGTCATCCAGCAATGGCTGTGCCCGCTCGTCCAGGTCTTGGTCGACGTCCGCCTCGCTCTCCGGGTCCGATGAGCTGATCCCAACTCCCTGGGGTCGGACGCTGGAGAATTCCATGGCATCCTGCGCGCGCTTGGCACCGGCGCCCTTCCGGGGCGCCATGGTGACGACGCATCCGAGCACCCGTGCGTTGGCCGATTCCAGGGCGCCGATCGCCGACGCGACGTGCGCGAGTCTCGTTCTGCCGTAGCGGACGACGACGATAGCGCCGTCGGACTGGCTGGCGGCCACGGCAGCATCGGTCACGGGGAGCAGCGGGGGCGAGTCCACGATGACGATATCGAATCTCCTGCGCAGATCAATCAGCAGGTCGGTCATGGCCTGCGAGCCCAGGAGTTCGGCAGGGTTCGGCGGGACGAACCCGCTGGCGAGGACCAGCATGCCCTTCGTACTGGAGGGCTGCACCGAATCGTCGAACGAGGCTTCGGCGGCGAGGACCTCGGCGAGCCCCGGCGCCCGCTTCACATCGAGGTAGTCCGCGATCCGGGGCCGGCGTAGGTCGCCGTCGACGAGCAGCGTCTTCTTGCCGGCTTCTGCACAGATCACGGCAAGGTTTGCGGCCGTGGTGGATCTCCCTTCGCCGTAGTCCGACGACGTGACGACGACGACGCTGCCGCGTTCGGTCGCGCCTGGGAACTGCAGATTGGTCCGCAGCTTGCGAAACGCCTCGGTCCGGGCGGATCTCGTGGTGGCGTCGATCACTACGGATCCCTTGCGGACGGCGGGGTCGTTCGCTATCCACCCGAGCACCGCCGTTCCGCCGACCGCCGAGAGCGCGGCCGCCGAGCGTGCCGTCGCATGGAGTGTCTGGCGCAGGATCGCCGCGCCCGAGCCGATCACCAGGCCGGCAAGGATGCCGACACCCAGGTCCAGGTTCTTGCGCGGCGCGATCGGTGCCGGCAGCACGGTCGGCCCCGACGTGACTTCGAGGCTGACAGTGGGGTCGATGCTCCGGATCATCTTGACGAACTGTGTCGAGACGGAATTCGTCACCGCCGCGACATCGGAACGCGAGGCGCCCTGCACGGTCGCCGTGAGCAGGACCGTGTTCAGCGGCGACTCGCCCGAGATCGACGCCGCGATCTGTTGGGGCGATTGATCGATATGCGTGTCGGCAGCGATCAACCTGGCGAGTCGATCGCTCGACACCAGTCGGACATAGGTGGCGACCCGTTGCTGTGCATACTGATCGCTCTGCAAGGGGCTGACGCCCGTCCCCGGCGTCGTGTTCACGAAGAACGTGACGGAGCCGGCATACGTGGGCGGTGTCGTCGCGATGAAGGCGGCGGCGGCGCTGGCGCCGACGATCACCGCGATCGCGACCATCCACCAACCCCGGGCGATCGCCCTCAGGTACTCGCTGATGCTCATGCCGTGCCCTTCCTCGGTCGATGGCACGATCAGGGTCACGGTCGCGTGGCGGATCGGCGCTGACACCGCATTTTACCGTCGCGAACCGTCGACGCCCGGGCCTTTCGGCACCTCATGTCGGCCACGATCCAGCCCCCGTTCCGCGCGCTGGGGGGCGACCGACCGCCGGATGAATCCCCAGCTGAACCGGACATCGGACCGGATCCACGGGATCGTCGCGTAGGCGAGCATGAAGCAGGCGCCCGCGATGCCCACCCCGACCAGGATCTGCGCGACCGGGGGGATCGGTAGCGTGCTCGCTGCCCAGCCACTGATTCCGCATGGGACACCGACGCAGGCGATGATCAACGTGGCGTTGCGCAGCAGCCGCCCGGAGTCGATCCCCGTCGCGCTCGCCACGTGGACCATGGCGATGAGCCAGGCGGCGAGGGACGCGACGGTGCAGCCGATCGCTACGCCGACAGCACCCCAGGGCACACCGCCGACGATCAGCACGACAGTGATCAGGCCCGTCACCAGGCGCTGCCGGAACAGCGGCCCCGAGGCGCCTCGGGCGAGGTAGGCCCAGTACGCGATCTGCGCGACCGCGCGGAAGATGCCGCCGATGGCGAGTATCGCGACCAGCGGCGTGGCCGCAAGCCACCGCTCGCCGAACAGCACCCGAACGATCGGCTCAGCGAGGCCCGCGATGAGCGCGAACGCGCTGGCGGTGATGTAGCAGGAGACGACCTGTGCCTTCGAGAGGTAGTGCATGAACCGGGCATCGTCCTGTTGGATCCGGGACAGGATGGGCAGTGCCACGCGGGTCAGTGGGGCGTTGATCTTGTTGAGCGGCGCCAGCATCAGCTGGTAGGCCCGGCTGTACAGGCCCAACGGCACCGCCCCCCACACGGCCCCGATCACGATGTTGTCCACGTTCTTGGTCGCGTAAGAGATCGATTGCGTCCCGAGCACCCCCGTGCCGAACCGCAGGAAACGTCTGATGCTGGCGCCACGAACGGGTAGCCCCGGCCACCACTTCGTGGCCAGGAAGCACCCGATGACCGTGAGCCCCGCGAAGGCGATCTGCTGCGCGACGATCGCCCAGAAACCAGCGCCAAGAAAAGCCAAGACGATCGCTATGGCCACTGATATGGCCTGCGACAGAATTCCTACGATACCCAGCGCCTTGAAACGGAACTCCCTGGCGAGCCGCGCGCTCTGCTGCACGCTCAACCCGCTGAGCAGGAACACCCCTGACAATACCGGGACAATGGGCGTAAGGCGCGGCTCGTGGTAACCGATGACGACAAGCGGTGTCGATGCCGCCATGATGATGCCACATGTCAGGCCCAGGGCAGTGTTCGCCCAGAATAGATTGGTCTGCTCCGCCTCACTGATGGTCGGCGCTTGTATGGCGGCCATCGAGAGCCCGAAGTCCTGAACAATCGATGCGATCCCGATCACGGCTGTCACCATTCCGACGAGACCGAAATCGGTGGGCGTGAGAAGACGCGCGAGCGCGACCACGGAAACGAATTGCACCAGCGTCTGGCCGATTTGTACCGCGAACGTCACGCCGGCGCCCTGCGCGGCGACATCCCCGAGTTTCATGGTGTCTCCGAATCGGCCCATCGCTAGGGGAGACCGTAGGCGGCATCGGCGGAACTGGCGATGGTTCGGGCCTGCTGCGTTCGTGAATATTCGACGTACCTGTATCCCAACGCACCGAGGGTGATTCCCGCGCCGCGGACCGCCAGCCGCGCGCCGCGGGCCCGATGTCGGATGTCTCCCGTCACGAACCCGAACGCAGACCGTGCGATGCCGATGACGATCCGCGCGGCCCCGCTCACCACGTACGTGGCGCGGATCCGCAGCCGGTCGAACCCAGGTGCCGCCATCGTCGTCTCGATCCGTGGCGTGACGTTTCCCAGGCGGAATGCCTTCTGCAGCACCCACTGTCGGCTGAGTCGAGATGCGGGAACATGGTCGATCACCACCGCTTCGTCGCACCAGAGGATGGTGCGGCCGCTGCGCACGAGCTGCTTGGTGAACAGCGTGTCCGAGCCTCCGGTGAGCCCGAACCGGTCGTCGAAGGTGATGCCGAGCGGACGGATCTGGGCCATGTCCAGGAGCAGGTTGTTGGTTGCCGCCCACCCGATAGCACTCCCCGTCGGGAGTCGGCGTCTGGCGAAGAACCGGCCCGCTTCGATCCAAGGATCAGGTGGGCGTGCGAACGCGGACACGACCGGGCCCGCGATCGCGGCCGGTTCCCGTTCCTGAAAGAGCCCGATCAGGTGGCCCAACCAACCACTCGTCGGTTGTTCGTCATCGTCGATGAACACAAGGAGGCGGGCGTCGGCGGATTCTTGCAAGGCGCGATTGCGTGCGGCTGCGATGCCGGGTCGTGGCTCCTGTACGTATCGCAGTGTGCCGCGGCGTGCGCCGTCGGCTAATGCCGAGACTATCGGTTCTGCGTCGCCGGACGGGTCATTGTCGATGACGAGAACCGATGCCGCCGGGTAGTCTTGGCAGGCCTCCAATAATGCATCCACGGTACGCGGTAGGGTGTCATTTCGATGGTACGTGAGAACCGCGATGACCACCGGCAATCGGACCTCGTTGGGAAACCCCGCGATATGCTGCGGCATTGCATACCTCCACCTTATTGCGTTATCATGGTGTCATTTCACGTACATACACGTTTGTGCTCCTCGCCAGAGGTCGGTGGTGTTTCGTGTCGGAGCAATCGAACGGCAGCCCGAGAATCACGGTGGCGATGGCCACCTTTCGTCGGCCCGACCTGTTGCCTGGCGCAATCGAGGCACTCTGCGGCCAGGCTGCGGACATCGATCCTCGCGCCACGATCCTCGTCATCGACAACGATCCCGATGCGGGTGCGGCGTCGGAGGTCGCTCGTTGGGCCGGGTGCGGCGTCCGGTACGTCCATGAGCCCGAACCGGGCATTTCCGCCGCGCGGAACAGGGCGCTGGCCGAATCCGCCGACGCCGACGCGCTGGTGTTCATCGATGACGACGAACTCCCGGTCGGTGAGTGGCTCACGAACCTGGTCGCGTGCTGGTCGGCATGGGGTTGTGCCGCCGTGGCCGGACCCGTGGAGCACGAATTCTCCGGGCCGATCGATCCGTGGGTCGTCGACGTCGGCATCTTCGGGCGGCGCCGACGGTCGACGGGGACGGTGATCCGCGGCGCGGCGACGAGCAATCTGCTCTTGGACATGCAGCATCTGCGACGGCACGGCCTGGGATTCGATGCGCGCTTCGGGCTCAGTGGGGGGAGCGACACGATGCTGACCTACAGCATTTCGAAGCATGGTGGCCAGATCCGCTGGTGTGACGAAGCCGTCGTGAAGGAAGTCGTTGCGCCGCATCGGATATCACGCGGCTGGGTTCGGTTCCGGCTGGTGCGAACGAGCAACGGGTGGGCGCGCGTTCAGGTTCTGCTCCGCGATGGCGCCGTGCGGCGAGTCGCCACGCGGGTAACGCTCGGTGCGCGGGCCGCGGCCCTGGCCGGGCGCGGCATCGGCCGATTCGCATACGGGCTCCTCGTGGCGGATTCCACCACGCGGTGCCATGGCGAGCGCGACATCCTCAATGGTGTCGGCGTCGCGCTCGGTTGCGTGGGTGTGGCGCGCTACGAGTACCGGCGCGGACGGTGATGGCGGACGTGCGGCAAAGGACAGGACGGCCAACGGGAGGACGACCACGGGGAACATCGACGAGTTGTCGACGAACACCAGGGACACCTCGAGTAGACACGTTCCGGCGAGCGACACCAGGTACAGGACTCCGACTCCGGACCCCCGCGCGGCATGCCGGAGTGCCTGTGCGGCGACCATCGTGAGCATCGCGCCGATCGCGAGTGCGAACCATGCTCCGCCGGTGACGAGCACGTGCACGAGTTGATTGTGGCCGTGGAACGCCGAGCCCATGATCGACGAGGTGGTGGTCGCGATGTCGCCGTACCAGTTGGCGCCGAAGCCGAACCAGGCGTTCGTGCGCCACGCCGAAAGACTGATGTCCCAGATGATGCCCCGACCGCTGTAGGCAGTGGGGTCACTGGTGAGGAACGGAAGGGCGCACACGGCGCCGAACGAGACGACGATGGCGACCGCGCCGACGCGGCGTCGAGAACGCGGTTGCCTGGCGCACGAGAGGGCCAGCGCCACGGCGCCGACGAGGGCGACGGCGTAGAGGGACGAGCGCGACGCGGACCACACGACCGCGAAGACACACAGGACGAGATACGTGAACCGCAGCGAGCGCCGGCTCACGAGCGCGATGGTCGGGATGCCCAGCGCTATGAATTGCCCGAGGTTGTTGGGCTGCGTCAGGAATCCGGCCAACATGCCGGACGGGATGATCTGCTTGTCTGCGGCGATCAACTGGCCCTGGGTCGACCGGAACAGGGCGGATGTCGGGCTGATGAGCGCCATGAGCATCGAGATCGCTGCCGCAAGGGCCGTGAGATGTGCCAGGGTGCGCAGGCACGTGATCGAGGGGTGGGCTGCCCAGAGTGCCACGGCGACGCCGAGATACGTCAAACCGTCGATCGACGGCATGGTGTGGGCATAGAGGTCACGGATCGTCATGAACGCCCACGGTGCGAGGAACAGCAGGAGCGGTGCCATGGGGACGCGCCGCCGGGTACGCACCGAATCGATGACGAGGATCACGCAGACGGCCACGATCGCGGCGCGGAGCACGTCATGCGAGAGCACGGCAACAGCCGTGTATCTGCCGTAGTCGATCCCCGCGGTTCGGCGGAACTTGGGCGCGGTGAAGCTCTGGATCACGCGCGGCACCACCGCCGATCCCCAGACCAGGATCAGCAGCAGCGCGACGCCGACTTCTTGCGGGGACCGCGCGCGGACTTGATGCGCACGGACCTGATGCGCACGGGGCGCCGCTAGAGGTGGCGGGTACGAGAACTCCGACGCGAGTGGACGGCCCCGCGGCTGTCCGGGCCGCGGGTTCCGTCCCCCCTGCACTCCGTCGACACCGGGCGCCGGTCGGCCCATCGCCATCGTGATGTCACGGCTTCGTCGAGACCAGCAGGTTGTCGTACGTGATGGTTGCCGGCGCGTTGGTGGCGGAACCGGAGAGGTAGGCGATGAGCCCCACGGCGCCAGGGCCGATGACGGCAGATCCGCTGCTGTCGGTGGTGGTCAGCTGCCATGCGGACGGCTCGGTGCCGGAAGCCTTCCACACGCTGGCCGCGAGCGAGACCGGACCGGATCCGGTCACCTGGAGGTGGGTGCGCAGAACATCGCCGGCGCCGGCCGTCAGCCCGGCGACCGTCATGCCCGCGAGGTTCGTCTCGGTTCCGTTGATCGTCCGGGTGAGGTACAGCAGCACCGATCCGTCGGCGCCGACGCGGATCTTGGCGCTGTAGTAGGTCGTGGACGCCCGTCGCACCATCAGCGAGGAGTAGACCCCGCCACCCGTGACGGTCTGCTGTGGCGACATGTCGACGTAGGCGTCGATGTCCGAGCCGGACACGGCGTTCAGGGTGGCGGTTCCGCTGCGTCCGGGGGTGGCGATGGTGACCTGCCCAACCCCGCCCGCGACCTGGAAGCTCGTTCCGGACCCGGCGGTCGACCACGCCCCACCGGTGTCGGCCGAGCCCCAACCCTTCGCCACCGATCGCGCGAACGTGTCCGCGGCCAGCACCTGCGCCGAGACCGTGGAGACGGTGACGTTCTGGGTGGCCGTCCCGGAGGCGCTCTGATCGTCGGTCACCGTGAGCGTCACCGTATAGGTCCCGCCGGCGCCGTAGGTGTGCGATGGCGCCTTGTCGGTGGAGGTGGACCCATCGCCGAACTGCCAGGCATAGGTGGTGATGGTCGCGCCGTCGGATGCGGTCGAACCCGAACCGTCGAAGGCGACCGACAGACCGGAGATCGTCGGCTGGCCGATGACCGCCACGGGAGCCGTGTGGGTGGCGGCGGTCGTCTGTGTGGCCGGGGCGGAACTTGCGCCCGAGCTATCCGTCACGACGAGCGTGATGGTGTAGCTGCCCGGCGTCGCGTACGTGTGCGTGGTGGTTGCGGCCGTCGTGTCCTGGGCCTGGCTGCCGTCGCCCCAGTCCCAGGTGTACTTCGTCAGTGTCGCGGACCCGAACGCCTGTGACGCCGAACCGTCGACGGGCACGGACATTCCCTTCGGGGTCGCGGTGAACGAGGCGTTCGGCGGCTGTTGGACGGCGACCTGGTTGGTCACGCTCGCCGTCGCACTCGCGCTGTCGGTGACGGTGAGCTTGACGGGGTACGTGCCACTGGTCGCGTAGGTATGGCTCGTCGTCTTGCCGGTACCCGTCGAGCCGTCACCGAAGTCCCACGCGTACGAGCTGATCGTCCTGCCGGAGGCGGCGGTCGAGCCGCTCGCGTCGAAGTCGACGGCGAGACCCTTCGGCGTGTCGGTGAAGGCTGCGCTGGGCGCGGTGCCGCTCCCGGCGGTGTAATGCGCCTGCACGGTCGCCGCGCTCAATTCGCTGGAGTAGACGGCGGCATCGGCGATCTGCCCGGCGAAGTAGGGTGCCCCGCTCCACGAGGTGTCTCCGCCCACGCGCCAGTACCCGACGTAGGCCTGCGCGGCGGCCTGCGGGTTGGTGCCCACGCTCTGGCCGTCCAGATACAACGTCATACCGTCGGGGCCCTGCGTTGCGACGACATGGTGCCATTGCCCGTCGTCATAAACGCCGGGGCTCGTCACGACATTCGCCGAGCCGGTCCACACGCCGAAGTTGATATGTCCTGCGGCGTCCATGTAGATGTGCCGGTCGTAGTTGGACGAGTTCCCGGAGGCTGCGTCTCCGAAGCCGATGATCTTTCCGCCGGAGGTGGTGGTGGTCTTGAACCAGGCCTCTTCCGAGTAGACGGTCGGATCATTGACCGCCTCCTGGGCGACGACGACTCCGGAATTGCCGTCGAACTGCGGTGCCAGAGAGCCGGCGATGGGGCCGGTGCCGCCGGGCGTGACGCCGCCCTGGTAGGTGCCGCCGTGATTGTTCGTACTCGAGTCGAGCGCCGTCGTCGCACCCGGTCCCTCACCGAGTCGCCAGAACAGGTAGGGGTGGCTCGCGCCTATGAGCGAGCCGTAGTCGTCGGTGACGTCGACCTGGTGGCTTGCCACATCGATCGCTCCGCCGCTGTCCGTCACGGTGAGTGTGACCATGAACGAACCACCCGATGCGTAGGTGTGTTGGGCGGTGGCACCGGTCGCCGTGGCACCGTCGCCGAAGGTCCAGTTGTACTGCGCGATCGGGCCTTCGGCATCGTGCGACGTGGTGCCGTCCACGGACAGCACCTTCCCGCTCAGCGCGGTGACGAAGGCGGCGGTCGGCGGGGTGTTCGGCGTCTTGCCGGTGGCGAGGGTGTACTGATTCGCCACCTCGGCAGCGGGGAGCACCGAGGAATAGACGGCCACTTCGTCGATCGTTCCGGCGAAGAACCTGCTACTGGGCTGGCTGGGCCAGCCGTCGAGATTGTCGCCACCGACCCGCCAGTATCCGGTGAAGCTCTGCGCCCCGGTGTAGGCGGCATTCGAGGTGACCAGGGCGCCGTCGACATAGAGCTTCATGCCATCCGACCCCTGGGTGGCCACGACCTGGTGCCACTGACCGTCGTTGTAGGAGCCGGCGGTCGTCACGGCCTGGAACCCTCCCGAATAGGTGCCGAAGACGAGATGCCCGTCGTTCGTCATATAGACGTGCCGGTCGTAGCTCGTCGAGACACCGGTGTCGGCGTCGCCGAATCCGATGATCTTCCCGCCGGAGTGCGTCGTCGTCTTGAACCAGGCGCTGATGGTGA
>MKSW01000003.1:254411-327646 GCA_001897425.1 Actinobacteria bacterium 69-20
AGGTTGTAGACGTCGGCGCCGTACGCGTCGGCCGGCGCCGGGGGCACGCCGGCAATGGAGTACCCGGCGGCCAGGTATTCGTTGCGGACGGTTGGTGAGGTGAGCGCCGTCGGGAAGATGGCGACATCGTCGATGCTGCCGGCGAAGTAGCTGCTGCTGGGCTGGTTGGTCCAACCGTTGAGGTTGTCGCCGCCGATCCGCCAGTAGCCGCTATAGTCCTGGGCCGTGGTCACGCTGCCCAGGGAGCCCACCTTCTGCCCGTCGAGGAACAACGTCATGCCGCCGGCGCCCAGGCTGGCGACGACCTGGTGCCACGCCCCGTCGTTGTAGGACTTGGCGCTGGTGACGGTCTGCACCGAGCCGGGGTAGACACCGAAGTAGATCTTTCCGCTGTTGTCCATGTAGATGTGCCGGTCGTAGCTGCCCGAGTTCCCGGTGTTCGCGTCGCCGAATCCGACGATCTTCCCGCCGGAGTGCGTCGTCGTCTTGAACCAGGCGCTGATGGTGAACGTGTTGGGGCCGGGGATCGGGGTTTGGCTGGCGACGACGCCGGCCGACGTGCCCGAGAAACCGGAGGCGGTGTCGGTATCGCCGAGGATGGCGCCGGTGATGTTGCGGGTCACCCCGGATCCGGCGACACCGTCATTGAAGCCGGCCCAGTCCGCGACGGCCGTCCCCGACGGCTCGTCCAGTCGCCAGAACGTGGTGGCGCCGTCATTGATGACGCGGTTCGCGTAGGCGCTGATCGGCGTGGTCGTGACAGTCACCGAGACCGGCGCGGTGACATTCACGTTCCCGTTGGGGTCCGATGCGTAGACCCGATAGGTGTGGGTGCTCCCCGGGGCGAGCCCGGTGTCGAGATACCCGAGCGTCGGCAGATTCCAGAACGTCGAGTCGGAGGTCGTCGTGGAGATGGGATGGGCGGTGTCACCGTCGCGGACGATCTTGTAGGTCAGGGTCAGGTCGTCACGGTCGGTGTTGGCCGGGAAGGCGAGGCGCGCGGTGCCGGGCTGGATCGAGCGCACGTTCAGCGGCCAATAGGTGCTGCCGTGCAGTGGGCCCTGCTTGTTCGGCGCGATGCTAGGAATGGCGAACCGGACCAGACCCTGCTGGCCGACACTGTTGACCTTCATGAACTCTCCGCCGTACAGGACGTACTTCGAGTTGCTGGTGACGGTCCAGGTGGCCTGGTTCAGCCCCGTGAAGCTGCCGATGGTGAAGTCGGGGAACCAGTCGTAGACGGACGGGCTGGGGGTGCCGTACCAGTCCTTGTAGGTGTTCCCGGTGTAGAGGCTGTGGCCGAGCGTTCCGGTGACCTGGGTGGTGAAGGCCATGGCGTGCCGCATGTTGGTGGCCCAGGGGTTCGACTGCGGGAAGCCACCCACCGTTCCGCAGTAATGCGCATGACTGACGGTGTACAGCGCCGACCCGTTGGCGGAGATGCTCGGCGTGTCGCCGTGGCAGTCCTCGACCCAGTTGATCTGGCCGCTGTCCGGATCCGCGGAGAACGATCCTTCGAGGTTGCCGTCGGCGAGCGAGCCGAACACATATCCGCTGCCGTACACCGCGTTGCTGTCGGCTGAGAGACCGAGGATCGCCGCATTGTTGCCCGCGTTACGGACGACATTGCCGGCGGCCCAGGGCAGCAGGGTTCCGTCGTTGGAGTCGAGGGAGGCAAGGCCGTAGGCCGGTGCGCCGTTGACGGTGGTAAAGGCACCGCCGACGATCAGCCGGCTGCCGTCGGGAGTCATGACCATGGCATTGACGCGGTCGCTCGCCGTCGGTGCCCATCCGAGCACGGCGCCGTCGGACGCCCTGACGGCCGCGAGATTGCTCCGCGCGACGCCGGCGACGGTGGCGAACTTCCCGCCGAAATACACCACGGTGTTGGTCGCGACGATGGTGCGGACGGCGTAGTTGGTGTCCGGGTGGAAGCTGGCGACAAGGCTGCCGGTCGACGTGTCGAAGGCGGCGAAACCGCCGCGCTTGACCCCGTTCACGGTGGTGAAATCTCCGCCCACGTAGAGTCTCGACCCGTCCGGGGAGACTGCCAGCGCGAGCACCTGGCCGTTCAGGTTCGGGTTGAAGGACGCGATCAGGTTGCCGGTGGTCAGGTTATAGGCGAGCAGGTTGTTCCGCGGCGTGGTGTTCACGCCCGGCGCGGAGCCCGCCGGCCGGGCGTTCGAGAACTGCCCGCCGGCGTAGACCGTGTTGCCGTTGATGGCCTGTGCCCAGACGACGCCGTCGATCTGCACCGTCGGCAAGGCGTCCGCCGTCGCCATGCCGGCGGTTCGTTGCATGACGGGTCCGGGCCCCGGCAGTGCGTCCGCGGCGGACGCCGGCGCTGCCAGGGCGACCATCGTCGCCGCCAGTAGTGCCATGGAGGACGTCGCCACCAACGCTGCCCGTCCGACCATGCGGCAGATGTTCATGATGTCTCCCTGATCAGCGAGCGTCGCCTACGAGGGTCACCGTCGGTGCCTGTGCGGAGTAGCTGAACAGGACACTGATCGGGTCTCGTTGGTCGTATGGAATGGTGAAGACGTACACGCCGGTCGCGCCGGCGCCGGGGGCCAGCGAACCGGACAGCGGTGCGGCGGGGCTGCCGCTGACGTCGACGGCTCGAGTGCCGTCCGCGCCCCGGAGATCGACGATGGCGTTGTCGAGGTCGATCGGTGCACTTCCGGCGTTGTCGATACGCAGCGTGATCGCGAGCCCGGGCCCGGCTATCTCTCCGGGGAATCGCGCCTCGGTGGTGATCGAGCGAATCTGCGTCATCTGTACGGTGACCCCTGTGGTGGGGCGCACCGGCGCGGTGAGGTCGGCCGCCGGAAGTGCGGCGACACTGCTGGTGGCGACGGTGGTGTCGATGTCACCGGAGCTGGGCGGCTTGACCGCGGTAGTGGGCGGCGGTGCGGTCGGCCGGGCGGAGGTTGCCGGGGCCGGGCCCGTCGTGCCGGCCGCTGTGTTCGCGGTCGTGCCGGGTGATCCCTGGGTGGGGGTCGCCCGAGAACCGCCACCCGTCGACCGGGAATCCGGGGAGTTCGACGTCGGTGTCGCTGGTGCGGTCGGCCGAGTCGAGGGCGCCGTCGGCGCCAGGGCTGGTTTGGACGATGATGTGGGGCCTGCCGACGGTGAGCCGGTGGCGTTCGGCGCGACCGCTGCGTGCGTGGCCGACGTGCTGAGGTGGGACGCCTGCGCTGCCGGGCTCGACGACGAGCGCGGCGTAGCCGTGCAACCCGCCATGATGGCCATCATCAGGATCGCGACCGCTAACCCGATCCACCGAACGTCCGAACCCACGGTGCGCGATTGGTCAGTCGACCCATTTCGTGGAGACTTGGTCTTCATGTCGGAGCCGGTCCGTCACGATGCCGTGGCGTGGTCGCGTGACATCGTCGCCGGTTCCGACCGCGATGTACTGCTCCCGGACGGAGTGCGTCCGGATCGGCGCAAGGCCAGGAGTCCGGTCGCGAGGCCGGCCACGCCACAGAGCAGCCAGGCCACCGTCCCCACCGTCATTCCGCCGGGAGTTGGCGCCGACGCTGCCCCGGTGGGAGGGTCTATCGCCATCGCCGCAATGCCGGCGGCGGCGATGAGGAAGATTCCGACGGCCAAGGACACAAGCCCGACTCGACTGGACATCACACGCTCCAAAGTGGTTACGCGCAGTGTTTGCCTTCATCCGGGGACTCCCTCCTTCGAGGTAGTCGCCACGTATTCGGGCCACCTGATCGTGCGTTCGACCCCGCAGGACGCGTAACCCCCAAAGTTGGGGAGCGGTCGGCGATGTATCCCTGCTCCGAGGATGGATTGTGTCCGGGCGGTCACTCCGATCACTCGCTGGAATGCCCCGTGCGCATCCTGTGATGGGGGAGCGCGTTACGTGATAGCGGAGTGATTTGCGGGGACCGCGTTGATTCGGGCTAGCTCGGCCGCGCGACCGTGAGGCGGCTCACCTCGCGAAACCAACGACCGAGCCCGACGAGGAGCAAGGCGATGTTCAGCGCGGCCAGAACGGAATACAGCGGGATGAATACCGCCGTTACGCCCCAGAGGATGAATATCCAGCAGTGGACGCCGTAGTCCGCAGGTAATACGGCGAGGGTCTGCAGGGTCCGGGTCGCATTGTTGCCGCCGTCCGCTCGTGAGCGGTTACCCGTCGCGAATCGGCGCAATTGTTCCGAGAGAATGAGGGTGAAGAAGAAGATCGATGATTCCGCGGCGAACGCCAGCGGAACGAGAAGAAACGCCTGGGAGGGCAGCGGGAAGAATCGGTACCAGCCGATCAGCACCGCGCCATGGAGCGTGGCGACCTTGACGCAATCGACCACGTGATCGAGCCATTCGCCGGCCAGTGTGCCGCCTCCGCGTAGCCGAGCGAGTTGCCCGTCCGCGGAGTCGAGCGCGTACCCGATCACGAGCAAACACGTCACGAGTATGCCGAGCCAGGGGGAGACGGGAACCAGCGCCAGCACGACGATGCCGCTGAAGGTGAAGGCGGCGCTGATGGCAGTCACCTGATTCGGCGTCAGTCCGGCCTTGAAGGCGAGCGCCGCGATGCGTCGCCCCATGGGGCGGTTCACCCACCGTGAGTAGGCGCTGACTCCGACACTGCTCTTCTGCGCGGCCGCGAGCACGTCCACGATCGTCGCCAGCGGCGCTCCTCGGTCGGGGCGCTCCGAGTATGACGGCACGGGGACGCTCCTCTCGGTACGCCTGCGGTGCGGGACACGCCGCGTATCACGGAGGACCAGTGAATCACGGGCGCGCCCATCCGCACCAGCGTGGTCGGCATCCGGGAGCAGCCGGCGCGCGGATGCGGTGGCCGAGCTCGTCGATGGCCGTCAGTGCTGACCGGGAATAGCGTTAACTGGGAATCGACACGCGAACGTTCTCGAAGTCGATGTATCCCGTTCGACTTCCCGCCCAGTTCATCGTCGCGCCGCCTCGGAAGACGTCCCAGGTCAGGTAATTGATATGAACGTCGCTCCGCGTGCGGTAGACGAAGCTCGTGTCGTTCACGACCAATTGTCCGTCGAACCACGCGCGCAATACGCCATCGCTCTTGCCGACCGTGTTCATCGTGTAGCACTGGGCTATTTGATGCCACTGCCCGGCGACGAAGGATTTGCCCCACCTGACGTTGTCTCCATAAATGCTCTTCTGGCCAGGGTGGTACATGTAGCTGACGACCGTGTTGGTCGGTCCGGCCCAACTGTACGAACCCGCACCGAGCCACATCAGTCGCCCTGACCAGCCCTGATCGGTCGGGTGGCCGCCGGATGGCGCTCCCGGCGCTACACCGGGAGCGACACCTGACAATCCCGGCAGCTTCCCGCCCATGGACCAGTCGAAATTGGCATCGAACCGCACGCGATACGAAATGCAAGCGTTATCGATCTGCCCCGGGAGTTTCGCGAAGAGTACGACCCCGTGCGTGCCATTGGGGCCACTGTGAATGGTCCCCTGATCGAGCGTCACCCGCACGGCTTGCCCGCCCGAGCCATCGGGCACGATCGTCATGTCCTTGTAGTTGGGTGCCCAGGTGCTCACATCGCCCATTACTGCGGCGAAATTCTTCGGCGCCACGGGGCCTATCGGCTGACCGGCGAATTGCGCGTCAACCAGCGCCTTACCGGAAAACGGCAAGGAATTCATCGTTGCTGCCATGGCGGTCGTCGGGCTCTGCGATGCCGTGGTTCCGGGGGATGATGCTGCGGGCGTCGTCACCGACGATGCGCTGTTGTTGACCGGGATCGTCGGCGCTGCCGATTTCGATGTGCCGGATGTCGTCGTGACCGTGCGCGACGATGGGGACGTCACCGGGGTCCATGGTGGCGCTGCCACGACCGATGTCGGGTAGCCCGGCGTAGTCGAAGCCGCGGGATTCGATGGTGGGGACGCTGCGGCGGATGTTCCCTTGCTCGCCACGGCTGAGCTGGTCGGTGCGGCCGGCATGGCGGCGTTGGCCGAACTGCTCTTCGACTGCGTCGCGTGCCGTGACGGCCGCTGAGCCCCCGGGGTCGCTGTGGCACCGGTGCCGGTCGACGCCGTGCTCGCCGCGCGCTTATCGGGTGTGGCGGACTTCGTCATAGTGCGGTCAGGGGTGCTGGTGTCTGTTGACTCTCCCCAGTCGGAATCCGTCTGATCCCTTTGTGCGGGGCTTGTCACGGTCTGCGTCGGAATGGCGCCGTGCGTCCGATCCGGCGTTGTCGATGACCGCTGCGGTCCGAACGACGCGGCACCGGCAGAGGGTGGATCCGACAGGAGCCTGATCGAGGCCGGAACCGCAGCAAGCACCATCGCAAGGACGAACGCTCCGGTGACGCGTCCCCCTTGCCGCCGTGTGGGCGACTTTCCGTCGATCAGCCGATGTCGAGCCATCGAGACAACCCTTCGCTCGTCAGTGGCATCCACACGATGGCCTTGAGTCGAACGGCGAAGCGTCGCAAGGCTCGTTGGGCAGAAGCCGATGGGGCGCCGTGAACGCGCCTTGCCATATCTCCTGGCAGCGAAAGACGTTATCGCACACACTTCTCTCATTCGGCGGAAAACTCGCCTGACGAAAGATGTCCGTCGCATATCGACCATTGATGACGCGAATGTCGCGGTTACTTCGACGTCATCATGTCCCGTCGTGTTTCCATCCGTCTGGATGGAACCACGGGCGCTCATGGGTCGTTACGGCCACTGAGCACTATGTGCGTCGGGCCGAACGGGTGAAATCGCGTTGGCGTCAGCGCCTTCCCCTCCGGACGGCGCTCAGAAATGTGAGATAGCTTACAGACGACGTCTTCTGGCATCAGGACGGGTTTGCCTGGTATGGGCGATTCGTCATACTCGATGTGCCCTCGAAAACGCGGCGAACGGGCGTCAAAGTGCCATACGGGTGATCAACGGTGGCCGAATCTCACGGAGAGTGCTTTTCGACGTGAAAGTCGTCGGTCATCGGGTGAGGTGACGCCTCATTCGCCGCGCTCGGGCTCCAGCGCGCGCTTGAGTCGACGATCGTTCCCACGTTCGGCGACCACAGCCGCGAGGAACTGGACATTGCCGATCAGATAGCGGCGCCACAGCCGACGGGGCTCTGCGGCAAGTCGGAACAACCACTCGAATCCCGATTTCTGCACCCACGGAGGAGCTTCCCGCACCGCGCCGGCTGCAAAGTCGAAGGCTGCGCCCACGTTCAACACGGCGAGGCCCAGTGCCGCCGCCAGATCGGCACCGACGAGGTCCTGCTTCGGCGTGCCCAGACCGACCCACACGATGTCGGGGCGGCACGGTTGTATCCGGTCGACGCAGTCGCGTACGTATGCGCTGGTCACCGGTGCATAGGGCGGCGAATACCGACCCACGATCCGGACGCCCGGGTAATCGGCGCTGAGCGCGCGGACCAGTTGCTCGAGCACCTCGGGAGAACCGCCCAGCAAGTAGTGGCGGACGCCGGACGGCACGCCTTTGCGGATCACGTCCGAGAAGACTGTTGGTCCGCGCACCCGGCCAGCGGGCCTGCCCGGCCCTCGCTGCGAGTTCATGGCCCACGCGACGGGGGTTCCGTCCGGGAAATTGATGCCTTCTTGCACCAAGAGGCGTCGGTAATCGGCGTCCTCGCGGGCGAGGGCGACGTTCCATGCGTTCAGGAACCGAGCGTTGATGGGGAGATGGTTCCGGGCGGCCACGTTGACGACCCAGTCGACGACGTCATCGAGGTGGGTGACTTGGAACGGTAGTGAGCCGACGAACCGGGTCTCCGCATCCCACCCCGGAAGTGGGCCGTGCCGCGGGACTGACCCTGCCGCGTCGGCGCTGGTGGGTTCCGTCCCGTTGGTGCAACGTTGCTGCGGCTGTGGCCTATCGGCCGTCGGTGGCGTATACAGCGTCATCGTCAGCTCACGACACTTTCGTAGATTCCGGACATCTGCCGCAGCCAGGCCCGCTCGGAGAAGCGCGCGTCGTATCGGCGCCGCGCTGCGCCGGATGCTTCTAGCAGCCGGGCGGATATCGCCGCCATCCCGTCGACCAGCAAGGAGACGTCCGCAATGACGACGCCCGATCCAGACGCCGCGACGTCGTCGGCAACCGCGTTCGTCCCGATGGCGAGCGTCGGCCTGCCTGCCGCCAGCGCTTCGACGTACGTCATGGCCGGTGCGGATTCGCGCCAGAGACTGGGGAAGACCAGTGCCCTGCACTGAGCCAGCAGGGGTGGCACCGCGTCGCGGGCGACCTGGCCCACGAAATCGATCGCCTTCGACGCCGCGGCCGATTTGAGGCGGTCCTCCAGCGGGCCGGATCCGACCACGATCAGCCGCTCCGTCGCAGGCCACCGATCGATCAGGCGATCGATGCCTTTGCCCTCCGTGAGGCGCCCGACGAAGATCCACGGTGCGTCGGGCATCGGTGCCGTCACGCCGCCCGGATCCGGGACGAAGTTGGGCACGACGTGCAGACGATCCTCGAGATCGGGTCGCATCTGGACGAACGTCGACTCGCTCCGAGGCGCCATGACGATGAGCGCCGCCGCATGCCGCAGGACGGGATTTGTTCTGCCGCGATCTCGGGTCGCAATGGCAAGTGGCATGGTCGCGAGGGGGCTACCGCGGTAGCAGCCGTGCCGCACCGCTCGGAACGAGCCCCCGGTGAGGCACTCTTCGCAGTCATGGCCGCTTCGCCACAATGTGCCCGCACTGCAGAAGGCCCGGAAGTTGTGCAGCGTGGCGACGACCGGCACGGTGCAATGCCCGAGCCACGCCCCGCCGAAGTTGGGGAAGAGATTGTGGACGTGCACCACGTCCGGTTTGAAAGCCGTCAGCTGTGCGGTCGGATCCGGTCCGCGTCCGGTCGCCACGGAGAGGGCGGCGCGTGCCTGCGCGCCTCGCCGGGCCATCACGTCGTCGGTGCGGCGGCTCACCACCAGCACGTCCTCGCCAGCAGCCCGTAGCGCATGGGCCTGGAGATCGACCACGATGTTTTCGCCGCTGGGGACGGCGCTTGAGTAATAGCTGTGGATGAGGGCGATGCGCATGTCCCCTCCCAACCGTGCCTGTCCGCCGCTAGGGCGACATGACGGCGAGCGGTTCGCGGGCCGTTTCGGGCGATCGGACGACGTCGGACACCTGGGACGGCACACCCACGCCGCGATACCGCAGCCCGGCCGAGTGGACCGCCGCGGCATTCAACAGGTTCCGAGTGTCAACCACGACCTGACCCGCCATGATCTTCCGGACCAACGACAGGTCTGCGTCCGCGAACTGCGGCCATTCGGTCGCCACCACGAGCACATGAGCGCCTTGGCACGCCGTGTACATGTCATGACAGACCACGACGCGGTCCATGCGTTCATGCCGCGTCGGATCGAACACTTGCACGGCTACACCGGCGGCGAGCAGGTCCTGCACCATTGCCACCGCCGGTGAATCGCGCAAGTCGTCGGTCCCGGCCTTGTAGGTGAGCCCCCACATGGCAATCGTCGGCTGGGGATGCCCGGCTGGCAATTCCGCCAGGATCCGGCGCACCATGGCGGATCTCCTGTCGTTGTTGATCCGAACGGCGCTCCGGACCAACGGAAGGTCCACGCCGTGATCCGCTGCGATTCGTATGAGCGCCCGCGTGTCCTTGGGGAAGCAGGATCCGCCCCATCCCGGGCCGGGTCGCAGGAACGCCGGTCCGATCCGCCGATCACTGCCCATTCCGCGGGCGACGTCGCGAATATCGGCACCCGCGGCCTCGCACAAGTCCGCCAGTGAATTGATGAAGCTCAGTCTCGTGGCGAGGTAGGCGTTGGATGCGTACTTGATCAACTCGGCCGTCCGAATATCGGTGACGATCACGTCGCATTCGAGGCCCGAATAGAGACTCGCGACGGCGTTCGCCGCTCGGAGGCTCCTCGAACCGATGACGATCCGATCCGGTCGAAAGAAGTCCCGCAATGCCGTGCCCTCCGCCAGGAACTCCGGGTTGGCGACCACGGCGATGTCCGTGCGGCCCAACCGCCCCGCAACAAGGTCCCCGGTGCCGACCGGAACCGTCGACTTGGTGACGACCACCGCTCCTGGCTTGAGGAACGGGCCGATTTGGTCCGCGACGTCAAGGACGTGGCGCAGGTCTGCGGCGCCTCCTGCCTTGGGCGGGGTGGGGACGCAGAGAAAGACGAAGTCCGCATCGGCCGCGGCCGAGATATTGTCGGGCGAGAATGTCAGCCGGTCCATTGTCTGCATCTCTGTGACGACCTCCGGCAGCCCCTCCTCGAGAAAGGGTACGTGACCGAGCCGGAGCCGGCGGATTCGTGATTCTGACGTATCGGTGCATATAACCGTGTGGCCAAGAGAGGCGAGGCCCGCGGCGATAGTGAGACCCACATAACCCGCGCCGATCACGCAGATCTGAATTCCGGTCGGGCCGTGCTGCGCGAAATCGTTCCCCTTCATGTGTGCTTCCCATCGCCTTTCACGTCGTGATTCTTCGTCGGACCGCGTATCGCCGCGAGCACCGCCTCGGTTCCGTCGTCCTTGAACGCCAACGCCGCGGCCCCGGCGGCGAACGCCGCGTCGATGCTCGGGCCGTCCCGCGTTGCCGTCAGGATCACCACCCGGGTGTCAGGCTCGATGGCGAGGACCTTCCGGGTCGCTTCGATGCCGTCCATCAGGGGCATTGAGAGATCCATCACGACGACGTCCGGGCGTAGTCGGGCTACGGCAGCCACCGTCTCGACCCCGTTGGAGCAGGTCTCGACGACGCTCATGCCGGCAGTAGTCAGGACCGCGCTCAGCGCGATCCGCACGAGTTCGTGATCGTCGCTGATGACGACTCTGATCGGGTCGGGCGGGGCGCGGCGGCGCATGCTCGACTGCATACTTACAGCATTCACGGGTTCGTCATATTGTTAAGCCCCGAAATTTGGGGACCCCCAGTATTGGGGGTTTCGAGCGATCCGCGGTTCGGTCACATTGTCGTACCTCGTCCACTCATTATCTCGTAGGGTCCATTTCGACTTATTGGACGTTTCGCCGTAAAATCGCGAACTGAGTTGGTATGTCCTGGGAAGTTGGCACGGAGGTAGGCATGACGGAGCATTGTGGCGCAAAGACGATCCTGATCGTGGACGATCACCGTGCGTTCGCGGACGCCCTCGCCATGTCCTTGCGCGGACAGCCCGGCTTCGTCGTGGCTGGGACGGCGAGTACGGCAGAGTCCGCCCTGGCAGAGGCGATCCGCCTTCGGCCCGATCTGATCGTTTTGGACATCCGACTGGGCGCCGACGATGGTCTCGCAGTGGCCCGACGGATTCGAGCCGAGATGCCCGCCGTCCTGATTGTCGCCGTGTCAGCGTGCGACGACTGGGCTTGGGTCGCCCGAGCGGCTAGCGCGGGGGTCAACGGCTACGCCCCGAAGTCAGGATCGCTGCGCGAGCTCGTCCTCGTCCTGCGATCGGTTCGGCCGGAATCGTTCTTGGCGGCGCCGTCACTGCGACAACACACGTCCGGGACGACGCCGGACGACGCCGTCGTCACCCGGTTGACCTCACGGGAGTCAGAGGTTCTCGCGTTGTTGGACAACGGCGTCAGCCCTGCGCAGATCGCTCGCATTCTGAATATCAGTGTCAACACCTGCCGGGGTCACGTGAAAGCGATATACGCGAAGCTCGGGGTGGGTTCGCAGCTGGAGGCGTTGGCGACGGCGCGGCGATACGGGCTGGTCAACCATGGCAGCGGGATCCCCGCGTGATGCTGGTCCTCCGGACCGCACGGTCCGTCGGGCCGTCGTTGCATTGGCGATGGGCGCGCTCGTTGCCTTTGCCGTCGTCGTCGTCACTTCGACCCTCGTCGCGACGCATATCGCCCGCGACGAGGAGTTGGCCGAGGCCGTGCGCAGTGGCGAAGTCCTCGCCAGCACAGTGCTCGTCACGTCGATCCAAGCGCTCGTGGATGGTGATCCGCAGGCACTCACGGATCTCGACGACGCTGCCCAGGTCCGGCGCCGCGTCGGCGCGATGGTGGCCACCCGCGTTCTGACGCGTGATGCGCGCGTGATCTACGCCGACGATCATTCCCTGATCGGTAAACCGCTGTCGCCGAACCCGCCGGCGATTCCGGCGGCACCCCACGCCACGCTGATCACCGTGGATCAAGCGGAGTCCGAGATCGGACGCGCGGCGACGGGCCGGATGGTGAAGGTCGACATGCCGGTGCAACTTCCGGACGGGACCACGGTCAGGATGCTCCTGTATTCCACTGACGAGCGGCTGCGCACCTCGGAGTCCGCGTTGGTCGTCAGGCTGATCATCCTGTCGACCGGAGCCGTGTCGCTCCTGCTCCTGTTGAACCTTCCGGTCTCGGTGTGGCTCTTGCGGAGAGTGAGCAAAGCGCATCTGGAGCGGATTCGGTTGCTCTCCAACGAGATCGCCGCCGCCGACCGGGAACGCCGAAATATCGCCCGCGACCTGCATGACGGCGTAGTCCAGGACCTCGCTGGCGCGGGATACGCGCTGGAAGCCCTTGCGGGCACCTTGCCAGAAGGGCCCCATTCGGTCGCGCGACAGATGCTCGATCTCAGTCACGACGCCGTTCGGAGATCGACTCGTGCGCTCCGAACGCTGATCGTCGACGTCGCCCCGCCCGATCTGTCGTCCGAGGGCCTGCCTGCTGCCATAGCGGACCTCGCCGCGCGATGGAAGCGCGACCATGGCATCGACGTGGACGTCACGGTGGACCTGCGAACACCGGTGAGCCCGCAGGCGGCGACCGTCATGTACCGGGCTGTGCGCGAGTGTTTGACCAATACTGCGGCGCATTCCGGGGCGCACCACGCCACGATCACGATCACATCAGACCCCGACGATGTCCACCTGATCGCCGAGGACGACGGTTGTGGGTTCCCGCCAGACACCGCCGAGCGCCGCCGGAACGGGCACATCGGGTTGAACCTACTGGCCGGAGCGGTCGCCGACCTCGGTGGACGGCTCCACATCGACGGCCCTCAAGGCGGAGGCGCCGTGGTGCGATGCACCATCCCCGTGGCCTAACGAGCCCTGCTCGAGTCCCACCGTCGATCGTCGGCGCCGCGCGCGGCAGCACGGTGATAGCGATACCAGTCGATCGTCGACCGCAGGCCCTGTTCGAGGCCGATCGAGGCCGCCCACCCCGCTCGATTGAGCTTGCGGACGCTCAGTAGCTTTCGTGACACTCCATCCGGCTGGGACTCATCCCACCGGGTATCTCCGGCGAACCCCGTCAGCGTCGCGATCAACCCGGCCAGTTCCCGGATCGACACATCGGTGCCGGTGCCGATGTTGACGTGTTGTGGACCGTCGTAGTGCTCCAGCAGGTACAGGCAGGCATCTGCGAGATCGTCCGAATGCAGGAACTCTCGGCGTGGATTACCGGTACCCCAGTTGGTCACGACGGTCTTTCCGAGCCGCACCGCGTCGTCGTATCGACGGATCAATGCGGGAAGTACGTGGGAGCCGCGGAGCGAAAAGTTGTCACCCGGGCCATAGAGGTTTGTCGGCATGGCGCAGATCCATGCCTTGCCGTATTGCCGGCGAGCCGATTGGACATGGATGATTCCGGCGATCTTCGCTATCGCATAGGCATCGTTCGTCGGCTCGAGGTATCCATTCAAGAGTTCGTCTTCGTCGATGGGTTGCGGCGCGTTCCTCGGGTAGATACATGACGAACCGAGAAACAGCAGTCGCTCGACGCCGCACGCCAATGCAGCGTCCAAGACGTTCGTCTGGATTTGGATATTCGTGCTCAGAAATTCGGTGGGGTACAGGTTGTTCGCGACGATTCCACCCACCTTCGCAGCCGCCAGTATCACATAGCGGGGCTCGATTCGCTTGAAGAACGCGAAGACCGAGTCGCGGTGGGTGAGGTCCAGCTGTTGGTGCGACCTGCAAACAATGTTGCTGAAACCCTCGCGGTCGAGACGCCGGACTATCGCAGAGCCCACTAGTCCGCCATGGCCGGCGACATAGATCGGGCTCGTCCGGTCGAGACGCGTCGGTTCAAAGCAAACGGCGTCGACCAGGCGTGGCCCTTCGAGCACCTCGGTCATGGCCTGCTCCGGCCGATGGCTCGAACGGATGGGCGCGTGAGCATCGTAGGGAGTGCATGTCGCTGCTTGCGCAGGGGAATGCGCGTGAGTGCCCGACTCATTGTCCGACCAACTCGCGCGTCCGGGACGACGGGGGCCAACTTTCGAGCGGGACCGAATCGACCCACTGGGTGCCCTCATGTTCGAGTGCTGCGATATCGGCATCCACCATGATTTTTGCCAGCTCCAGGGCATGCACGGTGGGGGACCAGCCGAGGTCGACGCGCGCCTTGGTCGCATCTCCGATCAGGGCGTCCACTTCGGTCGGCCGGACATACCGCTGATCGAATCGAACATAGTCTCGCCAATCGAGTCCTGCATGACCGAACGCGGCTTCGAGGAATTCGCTGATGGTGTGCCCTATTCCTGTTGCCAGGACGTAATCGGCTGGTTCCGCCGCCTGAAGCATCCGCCACATGCCCTCCACATACTCGGGCGCATATCCCCAGTCCCGCACGGAGTTCAAATTTCCGAGGTAGAGGTCCTTCTGCAATCCGGCTTTGATCCGTGCGACAGCCCGGGTGATCTTACGGGTCACGAAAGTCTCGCCCCGTCGCGGTGACTCATGGTTGAAAAGAATCCCGTTGACGGCGAAAAGGCCGTACGCTTCACGGTAATTCTTGGTGATCCAGTAACTGAAGAGTTTTGACGCGGCATAGGGAGAGCGTGGCGCGAACGGAGACAACTCGCATTGCGGTGGTGGCGTAGAGCCGAACATCTCCGATGTCGAGGCCTGGTAGAAGCGCGGCGTGATACCCACCATGCGCACCGCCTCCAAGAGCCGGACGGTCCCGACGGCGACGGTGTCAGCGGTGTGCTCGGGCTCGTCGAACGAGACCCGGACATGCGATTGCGCCGCCAGGTTGTAGACCTCGTCGGGGCGCACCTTGTCGAGAAGAGTGACCAGGCGCGAACCGTCGCCGAGATCCCCATAGTGCAGGAAGAGCCGCGCCGCAGCGTCGTGCGGGTCTTGGTAGAGGTGATCGAGCCGCTGGGTGTTGAACGTCGAGGATCGCCGAATCACGCCGTGGACGTCATACCCCTTCTGGAGGAGGAGTTCGGCCAGGTAAGAGCCGTCCTGACCGGTGATTCCGGTGATGAGTGCGCAACGGTTCATGATGCCCTCCGGGGGCTGGGACCAAGACGCAAGGGGCGGATGGCGTCCATCAATACGCACCTTCCGGCGCCAGGACTGCCTTCGCCGTCTTCCAGAGAATGACCAGGTCAACGGTGAGGGACCAGTTCTCGATGTAGTACATGTCCAGCCTCACCGTGTCGTCCCAGGTCAGGTCGGACCGGCCGGACACCTGCCAGAGGCCCGTCATGCCGGGTTTCACGAGCAGTCGCCGGCGTGCGTCTGCGCCGTAGAGCTCGATCTCCCTCATCAAGGGTGGGCGCGGACCGACCAGGCTCATGGATCCGGCGATGACGTTCAGGAGTTGCGGGAGCTCGTCGATGCTGTACCTACGGATGAATCGACCGACAGCCGTGACCCGCGGATCGTTCCTGACCTTGAACATGACTTCGTTGCCGGCATCTCGGGCCCGGTACTCCGCCTCGGTCAGGCGCAATTCCGCGTCGGGAACCATGGAGCGGAACTTCAGGATCCGGAATGTGGAACCCCCGAGCCCGGCACGCACTTGCCGGAAGAAGACCGGCCCCGGGCTGCCCACCTTGATCGCGATGGCCGTGACAACGAACACCGGAAGGAGAAGGACGAGCAGGAGGCTTGCCAGCAGCAGGTCGAGACTCCGCTTGAGCAACTGATTTGCGGCGTGATACGTAGGGCGCGCAACGTGTATCAGGGGCAGGCCCGCGACCGGCTGAGTGTGAATTCGCGGGCCGGCGATGTTCGTCAGCGCCGGTGCCAGCATGAGTTCCGCGGTGGTGTCCTCCAGCTCCCAGCCGAGCCTGCGAACGTCGTCGCCTCCGAACGCACCACTGGCCGTCACGGCCACGGCATCGACGTCGATGCGCTGGACGGTTGAAACGACGTGGGCCAGGTCGCCTGCTATCGGAATATCGACGCTCGAGCATTCTGTCCCTGCCGGTACGCAGGCACCCACCACGACGTATCCCGACATCGGCGCACGCCGAAGGTCCCGGACAAGGTCATTGACGGTGCGTTGGTCGCCGACGGCGAGCACGCGTGTCATCATTTCGCCGGAGGACCTCCGTAGATGAAGCCACCGGCGCCACAGGAACCGACTCAATAAGAGCGCGACGAGACCGACGGGCATCATTACCAAGACGTATTGTCGCGGCACTTGGAGATCGAAGGCATAGGAGCAAAGCGCGAGGCTGCCGTATACCGAAAGCGTCGCCCTAGCAACACGCTTGTATTCGATGGCGCCCAATCCGATAAATCGATGGTCCCTGCTCCCGGTCAATTGGAGCGCCCCGAACCACAACACGGCCGTTCCCAAGGTCAATGCGATCGACGCGATATTAGGCGGAACAATTGCCGGGTGGGAGTCGATCCCCGGAATCCGAACCACCTGCACTCCCACTGCGGCCCAACAGATGGAAAGCGCATCGGTGATCGCCAAGTCGCGACTGAATCGTCGAGCCCAATCGGGTACGGCACGGTCGGGGTCACCGCTCGTGATCCTCGCGGCCGATGGCTTCCGGCGCGTGAGATCCGGGCCGCTGTCATACGGCCGGCGCACGCGAATACACCCCTTCCGGATCAGTGAATCGCTCGCGTGGAGTGCCCAGGCCCACGCTCGCCGGCGCGAGCGCGGGATTCCCGCCCATGGTCGTGGTCACCATGTGTCTGCCGATATCGGTGATGTACCCGCCATCACGGATGGCCGATCGCCGCCGTCCAAGATGCGGAGCGCTCGTCGGAGGATGGTGCTCGACGTATGCACGGTGTAGGGAAGATAGGCAACCTCGACACCTACCGATGCGAAGTCCCGCTCAAGCTTCTGGCCCTTGGCCGTTCCCCGCCAATCGTCACCCTTGAAGATGACGGTGAATCCGATCTCTCGCCAGGTGTCCAACTTTTCCGGTAGCGTCTCTGCAACCACTTGATCGACGTATTTGATGCTGCTGACGATTTCAAGACGTTCGACGAGTGGAATCACGGGCACGGTGCCCTTCGCCCGCGCACACATCTCATCCGAGACCACCCCGGCGATGAGATAATCGCAATTGTGTCGTGCATTTCGCAGGATGTTGAGGTGCCCTATATGAAACAGATCGAAGACACCGGGCGCGTAGCCGATACGCACTCTCATGGCACCTCCAGCATGGATACTGACATGCATCTCGTTGCCCCTGGGGCAATCATCGGTGATGCCGTGCGAGTCAGGTAACCCCCAAAAGTGGGTGCCCGCGCAGTGCCGCAGGTTCAGTTGGTGGACGTAGCGACAGTGGGCGTAGCGATAGGGTCGTGGCTCTCGGCGCCCTGTCGCCGGGCCACCGCGATCGACAAAGCCAAGTACTGCAGGCTCGGAACGACTTCGATCGGTCCCCACGGCATGTGACGGCCGAACTCCTCGGTGCTGGTGGGGCGCGGGGGGCCGAGCGTGATCACTCGGGCGCCGCGCGCGAGCAGTTCGGACCGTACCGTCGCGCAGCGTGGTGTGCCGTCGTCGATCAGCACCGCCGGCGTCCCCTGTGCGACCAGCGCCAGCGGGCCGTGGGTCAACTCCGCCACTGGGAAGGTCTCGGCCCACCGGCAGCCGAGTTCGTTGAGCTTGAGTGCGCCCTCGGCGGCATAGGGCAGTCCCGCCCCCGTGGCGAGAAACACCCAACCGGGTTCCGCTGCGAGGATGCGCGCGTCATCGTCGCTGATCGGGCCGCGCTGTTCGATCGCTGCGGAGAACTCGTGCGGGACCATCGCGAGCAGCGATGCGGCGCGCGCGGCGCGTGAAGCGAACCCCATCGCGTGTGCGACGGTCAATGCGAATCGGATCCCGCCCAATACCTGACTTGTGAACGTCTTCGTCGCGGCCGCGCCGCGCTCGCGGCCGACATCGGTATCGATGACCACGTCCGCGCGTCGCGCAAGGGACGATTGCGGGTGGCCCGTAATGGCCAGGACAGGCGTGTCGACCTGATCGAGCGCTGCCAGCAGGTCGGCCGTCTCGCCCGACGCCGAGAAGGCAACGACGACGTCGAACGGGGTCAGCAACGTCGTGTCGAACTCCGAGGCCACCACGGCGCGGGCATCGACCCGCGCGACGATGCGCACCACACGCGCAGCCACCTGCGCCGCATGGTGGGAGGTGCCGCAGCCGAGCAGAACGATGCGATTCGGCGCCCGTGGGCCGAGCAGCGTGGCAAGCCGAGGTGAGGGCAACTCCTCGATCGTCTCGGCGACGAGGCGTTCGACCAGTTCGCCTTGTTCGTGGATATCCGCGGCCGTGCTGTCCAATACCTGGTCCCATGTCGCGGCATCGGTGGTGTATCGGCCTGATGGCACAGGTCGTGCGTCATCCGTGAGCACTACCGGCGTCGGTCCCTTCGCTGCGCTTCCGGCCCAGTGCCACTGGGTCCCCAACTCGGCTATGGTGCCGTCCTCGAAGATGCGCAGTGGTCCGCGGACACCGATCGTCGCCGTCACGTCCGATGCGGCGGCGAAGCGTCCGACTGTTCCGCGCACCATGAGTGGCAGTCGCTGACGGGCGAGGTAGATCGCGTTGGACTTCGCGATGAGCGCGGCGATGGCCCATGAGCCGCGTAGCCGTCGCACAGCGCTCTGGAAAGCCTCGAAGGCTGTCTCGCCGCCGAGAAGGCCCTGCTCGATGAGGTGCGGGATGACCTCACTGTCGACATCAGACTCGAACTGATGACCTGATCCTTCAAGCTCTCGCCGCAGGTCGGCAGCGTTGTCGAGAGTGCCGTTGTGCACCACCATCACGCGGTGATCGCAGTCCGACAGCGGGTGCACGTTGCGGACTGCGGCCGTTTCATGGGTCGCCCACCGCGTGTGACCGATGGCCAACCGCCCGGCCGTCGCGGGCCGGGTCTCATGGGCGATCCGATCGATAAGCGTGTCGATCGGGCCGATCGATCGTGCGACGTGAATGCTGCGGTCTGCGGCGAGCTCGGCGAGGCCGGCAGAATCGTAGCCTCGGTACTCCAGCCCCTTCAGGCGAACAAGCACGTCGGATGCCGCGCGACGGCCGCGAACGGCAACGATCCCGGACATTCCGTGCTCCTTTCTCTCGGGTGAGTCCCCGACGGCGCTCCCGGCACCTCGCTGAATCGGACGACACGCTGAATCGGACACCTCGTTGAATCGGGCAACGCATCGAGCCAGCGTCAGTGTGGCGTCGCGCGCTCGTGCGGACCATCCGACTCATCGATTTGTATGAGATGGATTCCTTCCATTGCCGTATGTGCGAAGCGTGAAGTTCGCATACTGTCAAAGTGCCATTCGGGTGATTTTGAGGAGGGTTTCCGTGCAAAATAGGGAAATTCGGGAGGCACACTGTGCCGGCGGCGGGCCGAAAGGGTGCATGTGGGCGCTCGATGCGGCACGATCGTGTCGACTGTGGTGCGGCTCCATCGGCCGGCGCCGCGAGATGCCGCGGCCGGTGCGGCCTGGTCAGCACCCGCCACATCGAGCCAGGGGCAGTTGCCATGCCCATTGACCTGCGCGCGCCTACCGTAGCCGCCTCCGTTTCTCAGCCCGCCCCGACGCCGGTGCTGCGGGTGGCCATCTTCGATCGCCGGCCGGTCGTGGCCGAGGGGCTCGGCGCGTTGCTCGACGGGGCAGGCGACGTCGAGATCGCCGCCGTCGGTCGCACCACACGCGACGTGGCGCGGGTCATCGCCAGCCCGCAGGTCGATGTGGTGATCGTCGGGATCACCCCCGACGACGTCCCAGCAGCGGGTCGGATCTTCGCTCGGCTGGCCCAGCGCCCGCCCGTTGACCGGCCCCGATTGGTGTGCGTCGTCTCCGACGAGGATGATCTCGCCGATCTCTTCGGCAGCATCTCGATCACCGTCATCACCTCGCAGGTGGGGGCGGAGACCCTTCGTGAGGTGGTGCTCAGTCCGTCCTCGGGCCGCATGTGGGCGTTGTCTCGGCAGCTGGTCCAGCCCTCCGACGCCGCCTCGGCGGCCGACCCGTCGAGTCGCGTCGACGCGCTCACCGAACGTGAGCACGATGTGCTTCGCGGCATCGAAAGCGGGCTGTCCACCAAGGAGATCGCCGTCCGGCTCGGGATCACCTCGAACACGGTCCGCACGCATGCACAGCGGCTCATGTCGAAACTCGCCGTCCACAGCCGTCTGCAGGCGGCCGCGTACGCTGCCGGGGACATGCGGCCGCGGCAGGGCAGGGGATGATCGCGATGGATATCGCCCCCACGATCGCTTCGGCACTGGTGTGCCATCGTGAGCCGTTGATCGCAGCCGCGACGGCCGCCGTCCTCGAGCGCCGCCACGTCGCGCGCCGGACGTTCACCACGTCCACCTTGACCGGAACCTTGACGTGCCTCGGCGGCGGCATCGACGTCGCCGTCGTGTACGACGACGACCTCGGCGTCGAAGACCTCGCCGACCTGTTCGAGGCGATCCACTATCGCGGCATCGGTACGCCTGTGGTGATCGTCAGTGACTCGCGAGACCCGGAGTACGCGGCGCAGATTCTCGAATCGGGGGCCGCGGGAATCGTCCCGGCCGAGTGTCCCACGGAGGATCTGTGCGAGGTCCTGGTGAGCGCCCATCGCGGACACCTCGTCATCGGCGGCCACATGCAGGGCGCCGTACTCGAGACGCTCCGTGCCCGTCGTGTCCAGCGACGCGAAGCGCAGGCCCGGCTCGCCGCGCTCAGCCGTGCTGACGTCGACATCCTGCGGCTGCTGTGCGACGGCGTGACCGTGACCCGCATCGCCGCCCGGCTTTCGCTGTCCCCGTACACGGTCCGCGGACGTGTCCGTGCCATCGGCGCGCACCTCGGGGTCACCGGTCAGCTTCGCGTCGCTGCCGTGGGCAGATGTCTGCTGGCCGCGCTCCCGTCGTCGGCCGGCGGCAGCGACGCCCGCGGTGCGACGAGGGCCCGACCACCCACACGACGGGGCCTCAGGTGAGTTCCTTCGGGGGCTGTGATCATTCGAGACCGACACATTCGAGACCGACCATTCGAGATGACGACGAGCCCCTCGGCCATCCGGCAACTCGCAGGGGCGGCCACCAGGCGTTAGCCTCGATACGCGGTGGCGCAGGCGCGCGGAAAGTTCCACGTTGTGATGCGGCATCGTAGAGGCGCAGCGATGGAAAAGCCCGGGACCGTCGTCCTTGCGGATATCGATGTGCTGGTCACTGCCTATCTGGCCGATCTGCTGGAGCGGCACGGATACCACGCGCGGATCGCACCGCCCCTGCACGCTGCGGTCCGCGACTGGATCCGTAAGTACGATGCCGAACTGTGCATCATCGACCTCGTCTTACGCGATGGCCATGATGTCGGCATCATCGAGCGCTTGGCGACGCAGTCCCCGTCGACCAAGATCGTGATCCGTACCGCCGATACGTCGTCCGATGTGATGCGATCCGCGCTCGCTGCGGGTGCCGCAGGCTATGTGCACAAGTCTCGCGGCCCGGTCGAACTATTGGAGGCCATGGCCCGGATCACCGACGGCGAGATCGTGGTCGAGGGCTCCTTCGACCGGACGGTCGCGTCGCGCCCGGGCGAGCAGGCCGAGTTTCACCGGCTCGTCGCGGCATTGACGCCGCGGCAACGGGAGTGCCTGGAGATGATCGTCGAGGGCAAGGGCACCTTCGCCATGGCCGTCGAACTCGGCGTCTCGACCATGACGGTGCGGACGCACGTGCAGGCCGTCTTGACGAAACTGGGGGTGCGATCGCGCCTGGAGGCGGCGTCGCTGGTCGCGAAACATCAGCTTCCGGAGGTGACGTAGCTGCCCGAGATGACGTGCTCCCGAGGGTGACACAGCTCCCGGATATGACGGAGCCGAAGCGATCGGGCCCGGGGCGCGGTTCGCTCATCACGGGGCCCGCGCGCCACCGGACGACCGCGGCCCCGCCCGTCACGACGTCACTCGGTGCCCAGTATCTCCCGCGTGCGCTGCACGTCCCGCCCGATCTGCGCGATCAAATCCTCGGGCGAATCGAACCGTTCCATGCCGCGAAGCCGCTGCACGAACTCCAGAGCGACCCGTCGCCCGTAGAAGTTGCCGCCCTCGTCGAGCACGAACGCCTCGACGGTGCGCACGTCGCCCGAAAAGGTGGGGTTCGAACCGATCGAGATCGCGGCGGGGCTGCGACGCGATCCCAGCAGGAACCAGCCCGCATAGATGCCGTCCGCCGGAATCGCGGACAACGGCTCCGGGTCGAGATTCGCGGTGGGGTAACCCAATTGGGACCCGCCCCGGCCTTCGCCGTGGACCACGAACCCGTCGATGCGATGGGGCCGGCCGAGCGCCTCGGCAGCCGCCGCGACATCACCGGCGGCGACGCACGACCGGACGTACGTCGAGCTGACGGTCACCTGATCCTCGCCGACGAGCGGAACGCCGAAGGTGGTGAATCCGAAGCGCGGTCCCAGTTCCTCGAGCAGGGCGACGCTGCCGGCCGCCTGGTGACCGAAACGGAAGTTCTCGCCGACCACGACACAAGCGGCGTGCAGCCGCTCGACGATCACATCGTGCACGAACGACTCCGCGGGAATCGCCGCCACGGCCGGCGTGAACGGCAACACGAGGAACACATCGGCGCCGAGCGAGCCGACCAGCTCGGCGCGCCGCCGAAGCGTGGACAACAGCGCGGGATGGTGCCCCTGTCGGACGACCGAGGCAGGATGCGGATCGAAGGTCATCACGACGACCGGGAGCCCGAGCTCACGACCCCGCTCGACCGCCGCCCCGATGAGGGCCTGGTGTCCCCGATGGACGCCGTCGAAGACCCCGATCGTGAGCACACAACGACCCCAGCCGGCCGGGATCTGATCCAACCCTCGCCAATGCTCGATCACCGCATCGCCTTCCTCTCGCCGACCGGGCATCGGACGGCCCGGCCGATGGCCCGCCCCTGGTAGTATGTCCGGTTGGGTCCGGCCTCAGTCCGTGGCGGCCGGCACCGTCATCCCCCCGGCATGCGTCCGGTGCGGGCAGCGCACGGACCGAGAGTACGAGGAGTACACCCGTGGCGCTCACCGCCGACGAGAAGAAGTCCATCCTTGCCGAATACGGTCTGCACGATACCGACACCGGCTCACCCGAGGCGCAGGTCGCCCTGCTCAGCCGCCGGATCAGCGGCCTGACGGAGCATCTGAAGGAACACAAGCACGACCACCACACCAGGCGCGGCCTGATGGCCCTGGTCGGCCGTCGCCGGCGACTGCTCCGCCACCTCCAGCAGGTCGACATCGAACGCTACCGTTCGCTCATCGACCGACTCGGCCTGCGCCGATAGCCGAGCGTCGGGGGAGCACCATGACACGGGCTCCCCCGACGTCTACCGCGTCGCCGTCCCCGGACGCTGGCGCGGGCGCCACACGTACCTACGGGTACGCACAAGTCCATACCAGTTAGTACCGCCAGACACCGTATCGCCAGATACAGCGCCGCCCGATCCGACCCGCGATCACGGCCGGTCCTCGGTAGTGGCCACCGGAGCAGCATTCCGCCCCGGTTGCTTCGATCGATGGCCGGCATTCGCGTGGCGACCTCGGGCAGCGGCTCTGGCCCGTTCACCCAAGGAGATTCATGTCCGACCCCACCGCCACGAGCGCGACCGCCGTCATCGACAACGGCAGTTTCGGCACTCGTACCATCCGCTTCGAGACCGGCCACCTCGCCCGCCAAGCAGCCGGCTCCGTCGCCGCCTACCTCGATGAGGACACCATGGTCCTGTCCGCGACCTCCGCGGGCAAACACCCGAAGGAGCAGTTCGACTTCTTCCCGCTCACCGTCGATGTCGAAGAGCGCATGTACTCGGTCGGGCGCATCCCCGGCTCGTTCTTCCGCCGCGAGGGGCGACCCTCGACCGAGGCGATCCTCACCTGCCGGCTGATCGACCGCCCGCTGCGCCCGTCCTTCGTGGAGGGGCTCCGCAACGAGATCCAGGTCGTCATCACCGTGCTGGCGGTCAACCCGAACGTCGCCTATGACGTGCTGGCCATCAACGCCGCCTCCGCGTCGACCCAGATTGCGGGGCTTCCGTTCTCGGGACCGGTCGCGGGCACGCGCATCTCGCTGATCGCCGACGAGGCGGGCAAGGGCCAGTGGGTCGCGTTCCCCACCTACGAGGAGATGCAGCGCAGCGTCTTCGACATGGTCGTTGCCGGCCGCGTCGTCGAGGGCGCCGACGGCTCCTCGGATGTCGCCATCATGATGGTCGAGGCCGAGGGCACCGAACGAACCGTCGAACTGGTGGCCGGTGGCGCGACCGCCCCGACCGAAGAGGTGGTGGCCGCCGGTCTGGAGGCTGCGAAGCCGTTCCTGCGGGCGCTCTGCGAGGCGCAGTCCGAGCTCGCCGCCAAGGCATCGAAGCCGACCGGTGAGTTCCCGCTGTTCCCGCCGTATCAGAGCGACGTGTATGACGCTGTCGCCGGCCTCGCGGCCGACCGACTCGGTGCTGCCATGCAGATCGCCGACAAGCTGGATCGCGAGAGCGCGACCGACGGGATCAAGGCGGATCTCCTGGATGCGCTGGGCGAGCGGTTCGCCGGCCGGGAGTCCGAGATCGCCGGCGCGTTCAAGGCCGTAACGAAGAAGGTCGTCCGGCAGCGCATCCTGCGCGACAAGGTGCGCATCGACGGTCGCGGCCTCGCGGACATCCGCACGCTGTCCGCCGAGGTCGGCTTCGTGCCGCGGGTGCACGGCTCGGCGCTGTTCGAGCGCGGCGAGACGCAGATCCTCGGCGTCACCACGCTCAACATGTTGCGCATGGAGCAGCAGCTCGACACGCTGTCGCCGATCACCAAGAAGCGCTACATGCACAACTACAACTTCCCGCCGTATTCGACGGGGGAGACCGGCCGTGTCGGTTCGCCGAAGCGGCGCGAGATCGGCCACGGCATGCTGGCCGAGCGCGCTCTGGCGCCCGTCCTGCCGAGCCGCGAAGAGTTCCCGTATGCGATCCGACAGGTCTCCGAGGCGCTCGGCTCCAACGGCTCCACGTCGATGGGTTCGGTCTGCGCATCGACGATGAGCCTGCTGAACGCCGGTGTGCCGTTGAAGGCACCGGTGGCCGGTATCGCGATGGGCCTGGTGTCCGATTCAGTGGACACGGCCGAGGGACCCAAAATGCAGTACGTGGCGCTGACCGACATCCTCGGTGCCGAGGACGCGTTCGGCGACATGGACTTCAAGGTCGCCGGCACCAAGGACTTCGTCACCGCGCTGCAGCTCGACACGAAGCTGGACGGGATCCCGTCCGAGGTCCTCGCGGCCGCGCTGAACCAGGCGAAGGACGCCCGGTTGACGATCCTCGGCGTGATGGCCGAGGCCATCGACTCGCCGGACGAGATGAGCCCGTACGCACCGCGGATCACCACGATCAAGGTGCCGGTCGACAAGATCGGCGAGGTGATCGGGCCGAAGGGCAAGATGATCAACTCGATCACCGAGGAGACCGGCGCCGAGATCGCCATCGAGGACGACGGCACCGTGTTCGTGTCCGCGTCCGACGGGGCAGCCGCCCAGGCAGCCGTGGACCGTATCAACGCCATCGCGAACCCGCAGCTGCCGAAGGTCGGCGAGCGCTTCCTCGGCACGGTCGTCAAGACGACCGCCTTCGGGGCGTTCGTCTCGCTGCTGCCGGGTCGTGACGGGCTCGTCCACATCTCGAAGCTCGGTCACGGCAAGCGGATCAACAAGGTCGAGGACGTCGTCAACGTCGGCGACAAGCTGCAGGTGGAGATCGCCGACATCGACGGTCGGGGCAAGATCTCGCTGGTGCCCGTCGCCGATGCCGCAGCCGAACAGTCGCACGACAAGGCCGACGCCTGATCCGCGCATCCACCGCACCACACGTGTCGTCCGCTGGGTCTTCGCCCGCGTCTTCTTCTATGCCCCGCTCCAGGATTCTGGAGCGGGGCCCGGGCGACTCGGCGGTCGCACTGTCGGTGCTCCCGGGCGGGTTGCGGGTGGTCACCGAGACGATGCCCGCGTCCCGCAGCGCCTCCATCGGCGTGTGGGTCGGCGTGGGTTCGGTGGACGAAGCCGGCTCGCTGGCCGGCGTGTCCCACTACCTCGAGCATCTGCTGTTCAAGGGGACGAAGGCTCGCACCGGGGTCCAGATCGCGGGCAGCATCGACGCCGTCGGCGGCGAGCTCAACGCGTTCACCGCGCACGAGTACACCTGCTACTACGCGCATGTGCTCGCGCATGACGCGGCCACCGCCGTCGACGTCGTGTGCGATGTCGTGCTGAACGCGCGCATCGCCGCGGCCGACGTCGAGACGGAACGCAGCGTCATCCTCGACGAGATCGCCATGCGGGACGACGATCCCGACGACAGCCTGGCCGAGGCGTTCGCTGCGCGATTGTTCGCCGGTCACCCCGTCGGCGACCCGGTGAGCGGCACCGCTGAGTCCGTTGCCGCGCTGAGCCGGCGCCAGGTGCACGGCTACTACCGGCGCCGCTACGACCCCCGTTCAATGGTGATCGCCGTGGCTGGCGGGGTGGCACATCGTGACGTCGTGCGCTGGGTACGCGCTGCCTTCGCGGACCGGCTCGACCCGGCGCAGGGCCCCCAAGCGGTGCGGGCGGGGGCCGGCTTCACCGACCCGGGCCCGTCGGTACGGGTCGTCACGCGGGACATCGAACAGGCGCACCTCACCCTCGGCGTTCCCGCGCTGCCGCGGCACCACCCGGACCGGTTCGCGTTGGCGGTGCTCTCGACGGCGTTCGGCGGCGGCATGAGCTCCCGACTATTCCAGCGCATCCGCGAGCAGAACGGCCTTACCTACAGCTGCTACAGCTCGACGTCCGCGTACGCGGATACCGGCTCCTGGTCGATGTACGCCGCCTGCCAACCGGCGAACCTCTCCATCGTGGCGGACCTGATCCGACGTGAGCTCGAAGCGGTCGCGACGGACGGGTTCACAGGCGACGAGCTCGCCCTCGCACGGGGGCAGCTGTGCGGTGGCACAGTGCTCGGGTTGGAGGACAGCGAGTCGCGGATGAACCGGCTGGGCCGCCGGGTGCTGACCGCGAGCCGCTACCTTCCGCTCGACGACGAGCTCGATGCGATACGCCGTGTGACGGGGGACGAGGTGACTGCGATGGCGCGGCGGCTGCTCACTCGGCCGGCCACCGTCGCGGTCTCCGGACCGTATTCCCGCGCGCGAGAACTGCCCGGGCCGCTTCGCGCCCTGGCGCGACGACCGGTCTGGCCAGCAAGAGCGAGGAGCTGACGGTGAACGAGACCGGCTATCGTGTGGGCGTTCTCGGAGCGCACGGCCGCATGGGCGTCGAGGTGTGCCGGATGGTCGAGGCGGAACCGGGCATGAGCCTGGTCGCGGCGCTCGACCGCGACGATCCGGTGGACGCGCTCACCGACGCCGGAGTCGGCGTTCTGGTCGACTTCACGCATCCGGACGCCGTCATGGACCACATCTCCTTCGCCATCGAGCACGAGATCCATTGTGTGGTGGGGACTTCCGGGTTCACGGCGGATCGCCTGGAGACGGTCCGGGGCTGGCTCGGCGACGATCCGCGGATCGGCGTCATGGTGGTGCCGAACTTCGCGATCGGGGCGGTACTCGCCATGCGGCTGGGCAGCATGGCGGCGCGGTTCTTCGAATCGGCGGAGATCGTCGAACTGCATCATGCGGGAAAGGTGGACGCGCCATCGGGCACGGCGATCAGCGCCGCCCGCTCCATGGCGCAAGCTCGCGCCGAGGACGGTCTCGGCCCGGTGCCCGACGCTACGACACGTGACGCGGGCGGTGCTCGAGGTGCGACCGTGGACGGGATCCACGTGCACGCCGTCCGCCTGCCCGGTCTGGTCGCCCACTTGGAATTGCTGTTCGGCTCCGAAGGGGAGACGCTGACCATTCGGCACGATTCGCTGACCAGGGCATCGTTCATGCCGGGGGTGCGCGCGGCGATCCGCGCGGTCGGCCAGCGGCCGGGTCTCACCGTCGGCCTGGAATCCCTGCTCGACGTCTGACGAGCGCCGACGGGCGCTGGAGGTGCCGGTCGGCGCGCGCCGACAGGTATCACGCGGTTCGTTACTCGGTATCATCGAGGTGCGGATCGCCTGGGTGCAGGTCCTCCACCGGTAGGTCTTCCAAATGCAGGTGCAGCGTGCCGGAGTATTGGATCTCCGTCAGATGCCCCTCGCCCGTGTCGAGCACCCGCCGCCGGCCGGACGGCTGCCAGCCCACGCCCGCGAGGAACGCGGCGATCGACTCGTCCGATTCCACGGCCCACCACACCCCGGCGTGTGCACCGGCGTCATGCAAGACGCGGGCGCACTCGGCGAGCAGCCGGCCGCCGTGGCCGCGCCGCGCCCACCGTGGAACGACGCCGAGCACCTCGATGCGGCCGAGGCCGTCGTCCCGAATGTGCGGGTCGACGAGGGCGAACCCGACGGGATGTGTGCTCTCCTCGGCGATCAGGGCCCGGGCCCCGACGAGCTGCGCCGCCCAGGCATCGGCGAGTTGGTCGAGTTCCACCGCGAGCACGCTCGGCGGCAGCAGGTGGGCATAGGCGTCCTGCCACCAGGTGCGCTGCAACGTGGCCAACAGCATGGTGTCGTCCGGCAGCGCCGGCCGCACGCGCGCTCGCGCCATGGACCTCACCCTTCGTGTTTCTGTCGCGGTGCCCTGCGGGTCCCGAACCGGGACGTGCTCAGGCGACCACGACCTCGATCCCGGCCGCGCGCGCCTCCGCGAGGAAGGCGTCATCCGCGTCCGTGTCGGTGACGAGGACCGCGACGGCATCCGCGGTGCACACCCGGGCGAACGATGCGCGGCCCAGCTTGCTCGAGTCGGCCACCAGGATCACGCGTGCGGCACGGGCGACCATCTGCGCCGTCACCGCGGCCTCGCCCTCATGGTCCGCGGTCGCCCCCACCTTCATATCGAACCCGTCCACTCCGAGCACCGCGTAGTCGAGGTGGACGCGCACCAACGTCGGCTCCGCCAGCGGCCCGACCAGCTCGTAAGAGCTCGGCCGCGCGACCCCACCCGTCACCACCAGCTTCACCGTGCGCCGCACCGCCATATCGTTCGCGATGTTCAGCGCGTTCGTCACGATCGTGTAGACGATCCCCTCGTCCATGACGGCCTCGGCACCACCGCCGGAACCAGGCGCCGGGGCGAGAACGGGCTGCGTCACCAGCGCGCGCGCCACCTGCGACGTCGTGGTCCCGCCATTGATCCCCACCACGGATCCGGCGGGGATGAGGGCGGCGGCCGCCGCGCCGATCCGGCTCTTCTGCTCGGCGAACCGGCTCGACTTGTGGCGCAGCGGAAGGTCGTAGGCGACGCTCGCGGGCGCCGCGCCGCCCCTGGTGCGGGTGAGCAGTTGCTGCTCGGACAGGTGATCGAGGTCGCGGCGGATCGTCGCCGCGGAGACATGGAGTTCCGTCGCGGCACTGCCCACGTCGAGGCGGCCGTCCCGGCCGAGGATATCGAGGAGTGCGGTCCACCGTTCGTGCGGGCCCATGGCGGCACCCCCTTGACGTCGACTCGATCCCGGGCAGATTCAACGACTCATCATGCCTGCCCGTGGCGGCCCGGCGGCGAGCGGCCCGGATGCGGGCGTTCGATCGGGCGGCTGGATGGCACCGGGCGGCCCCGGTAGGCCCGCGCGGGGGATGAATAAGTCACAGGCACTTGTGCAATATTCGTCCGGCCAGCACCCTGGAGACATGCGCACGATCATCACGCCGACGATCGAGGAGCCTGCCTCCCCGGTCGAAGAGTCGACCGCCACGGCGGGTGACGCCCTCGGACTGCTGGGGGGTCAGGTCACTCGGGCAACGGTCGCGGACCTTCTGTACCAGGTGATCGACCCCGAGATCGGTGTCAACATCGTCGATCTCGGGCTGGTCTTCGGGATCCGTGTGGTGGACGGCGAGATCCTGATCACCATGACGCTCACCACGCCCGGGTGCCCGCTGGCCGGATACATCGAGGACAGCATCCACCGCGCCCTCTGGGGTCTGCCGGGGGATGCCACCATCAAGGTCGACATCGTCTGGGATCCGCCCTGGGGCCCGGAGCTGATGAGCGACCAGGCCAAGATCGAGTTGGGCTGGATGCGGTAACGTCCACTCGGCCCATGACAGAAACCGATTCACCCGAAGGCGGGACCGCCGATCACGCGCACGCGGCAGCGCAGGCGCCGGACGTGACGATCGCCGGCCTCACCGACCTGCTGGTCAAGGCCGTGCGCGCGCTCGGCGCGGCAGGGGAGCCCGACCAGGCGTCACGCGTCGCCGCGAAGGCGTGGTGGGTGCTGAAGGACTGGCCTCGCCAGGCCGAGCGGATCAACGGCACGATGCATTACCTGGCGAAACTCCCGCAGGGCCGCGAGTCGGCAACCGGCGATTGATCCTCCGCAGAAAGGAACACGAGTGAGCACCGACGCAGCCGATTACCCGCTGGACGTCCGGGAGGAGCCTCCCGCCCGCCGGCACGCCATGATCTTCGAGAACTATGGGGCGCTGGTCCCGGGCCAGGGGTTCATCCTCATCAACGACCATGACCCGAAGCCGCTCTACTACCAGTTCGAGGCCGAGCACACCGGCGCGTACACCTGGGATTACCTGGAACAGGGCCCCGAGGTATGGAAGGTCCGCATCGGGCGACCGGCCGCGTAGACCGCGCTAGGGCGCGGGCGGGGCGGCCGGCGCGCCACCCGAGTGGTTGGCGCGCCGTATCCGGATGTCGCCGGACACCGTCTTCACCCGGATATCGACATCGGTGCGTCGCTGCGCGGCGCCGGGTTCGTTCGAGGCCGGCGCGGCCGGCCGGTTCGTTTCGACCGCCAGATCGCTGTGGACGCGGCCGCTCATGCTGCTCAGCCCCACGGACGCCAGGGCGCCGTTCCGCAATCCGATGTCGACGCCGCCGGACACGGTGGCGATGCGTACCGCTCCGCTGCGTGCCTCGGCGATCGTGACGTCGCCCGAAACCGTCCGCACGGTGGCATCGCCGCCGACCGACCCGATGCGCACGTCACCGGACGTGCTCTGCACCTCGGCGCGCCCGGCGACCGTGCCGATCCGCACATCGCCGGATACCGAGCGCAGCGACGCATTTCCAGCGACCGACCCCAGAACGACGTCACCGGAGGCCATGGTCAACCGGGCGTCGGCCGAGCATTCGTCGGCGGTCACGTCGCCCGACGCGGTGTGCACCGTGAGCGGACCGACGGGGCCGGCGATGCGGACATCGGTCGCCTGCCCGTGCAGCCGCGCCTCGGACAAGCGTGGTGCGGTGACGCGAACATCGATCCGCCTGCGCCAGCCGGCCACCGCCGGGCGGGTGTCAATGAACAGTCTGCCGCCGCTTCCGCCGCCGTCGGCTGCCGGGCTGAAATCGGCGATCGCCCGGTCGATCGACGGCGCATCGAACGGAGCCCGCCCGGGTCCGCCGAAGGTGCCCCAGAGTTCCTGCAGCCACGGCACGGGCGGGTCACCGGCCACGGAAAACTCGACCGTGGTCGTCGTGGTGTCGGTCAGCTCCAGACGGATCTCACCGGCGTGGTTGTGGATCTCGATCGTCAGCGGGCCGGGGGTTTCGAACGTGTGCATGACGGCGCTCAGCCCTGGACGAATCCGGAAACGGTGTGCGGTCCGCGACCGCGGCGACCGCCGGCCGAGCGAACCGCGTCGGATACGGCCCGCTGGATGTACGTATTGAGCGAGACGCCCTGTGCGTTCGCCGCGCGTTCGGCCTGGGCCTTGAGGTTCTGCACCAGCCGAAGGGTGGTGCGGGACAGTTCCTCACTCGCATCGCGAACCGCGCGGCCCAGATCCTCGCCGCCTAGGTCGGTCTCGTCCTCGCCTGCGTCCTCGTCATGCCCGGCGGAGGTGCTGTGCGCGGCCCAGTCGGCGGCGGCGTCCGGTGCGTCGTGATGGTCGACAGACACCCGCAATTGGGCTCCGTCCAGCCGGATGTCCACGGTGGTGTCCTGGAGCGCGCCCGTCACCTCGGCCGCGAGGTCGGCCAGTGCGGACATCATGGCCAGCCGCGCGGCCGGCTCCAGTGCTGTCGAGAGCAGGGCCGCTGCCCGTCGGGTCTGCTCGTCCCCGAGTGACGCCGCTGCGAGGAGGTCGTCACGCAGGCGCTGAAGGTATGGTGTCAAGTCCATGACGCCATTATGACGCCATTCGTGGCGTCACGCAACCTGGTGCGATGCCATGGAATCCGGCATGCCCCGGCACCGGTAGCGTTGGGTGACACATGGTTTCCCTCGGGCATAGCGAGGGCGCACCGACGGAAGGCTGGGCGGATCGAGATGACGGAACTCGTTGCTGGTCCGGCGGGTCGTCCGGGCCGCCCCTTCGGCACCGTGCTGACCGCGATGGTGACACCGTTCGACTCGAATGGGCAACTGGACGTCGAGAAGGTCGGGGCACTGGCCGAGCGTCTGGTCGATCAGGGCAGCGACGGCATCCTGGTCAACGGCACCACCGGCGAGTCGCCCACCACCACCGACGCGGAGAAGGCCGCGATCGTGCGCCAGGCGGTGCAGGCCGTGGGCGACCGCGCCACGGTGATCACCGGCGTCGGGACCTACGACACGGCGCACTCGATCCACCTGGCCCGCCAGGCCGAGGCCGCCGGCGCACACGGCGCGCTCATCGTCAGCCCCTACTATTCGCGCCCTCAGCAGGCCGGCCTGCTCGCGCACTTCCGGGCCGTGGCGGACGCGAGCTCACTGCCCGTCATGTTGTACGACATCCCGCCGCGCGCGGTCGTGCAGATCGAACCGAACACCCTCATCGAACTGGCGCACCACCCGCGGATCACGGCCGTCAAAGACGCGAAGGGCGATCTATACGCCGGTTCCCGCGTGCTCGCGGCGACGGATCTCGCGTACTACTCCGGTGACGATCCGCTGACCCTGCCATGGATGTCGGTCGGCGGCGTCGGGGTGGTGAGCATCATCTCGCACGTGGTCGGCCCGTACCTGCGGGCCATGGTCGACGCGGCGCTTGCCGGGGACTACATCACCGCCCGCGCCATCCACCTGGCCCTCATGCCGGCGCATCGGGCCATGTCGCGCACCGGCGGCGGCGCCGGCCTGGTCTTCGCCAAGGCCGCGCTGGCGCTGGCCGGATTCCCGGTCGGCCAGCCGCGATTGCCGCAGATCCCGGCGACCGCGGAACAGACCGCACGCATCGAGTCGGACCTCGCGGAACTCACCCCGCTCGCGGAGATCCTGGCCACCGCCGGGGCGCGCGCAGACACAGCAAGCAGCACAGCAAACAACGAGGACATGGCGAACAACAAGGATATGAGAAGCAGCACGACCACCGCCGGCGCGGCCCGATGACCGCCGCCGATCGAAGCCTGGCCACCGCCGGGCGCGGCCGGGATCTCGCCCGAGGCGGCCTGCCCCCGGCGTTGGCGGACGGCACCCTGCGCATGGTCGCGCTCGGCGGGATCGGTGAGATCGGCCGCAATATGACGGTCTACGAGTTCCGCGGCCGGCTCCTGATCGTCGATTGCGGCGTGCTCTTCCCCGAGGACGCGCAGCCCGGCGTCGACCTGATCCTGCCCGACCTCCGGCTCGTCGAGGACCGCATCGACGACATCGACGCGCTCGTCATCACCCACGGCCACGAGGACCACATCGGCGCCGTGCCGTTCCTGCTGCGGCTGCGCCAGGACATCCCCGTGTACGGCGCGCGCTTCTCACTGGCCCTGATCGAGGCCAAGTGCCGCGAGCACAAGATTAAGCCGGTGCTCCGCGAGATCGCCGAGGGGCAGCGGCACACCGTCGGCGGCTTTCAGCTCGAGTTCTTCGCCGCGAACCACTCGATCCCGGACGCGGTGGCCGTCGCGATCACCACCGCGGCCGGGACGGTGCTGCACACCGGCGATATCAAGCTCGACCAACTGCCGCTGGACGGCCGGATCACCGACCTCGGCGGCTTCGCCCGGCTCGGCCGCGAAGGGGTCGATCTGTTCTGCGTCGACTCCACGAACGCCGAGGTGCCGGGGTTCGTCGCCTCCGAGAGCGAGATCGGGCCGGTGCTCGACACCTACATCCGCTCGGCCCGCCAACGGGTCATTGTTGCGTCGTTCGCCTCCCACGTGCATCGCGTCCAGCAGATGCTCGACTCGGCACAGCGTCATGGGCGGAAGGTCGCGTTCGTCGGGCGCTCGATGGTCCGGAACATGCAGATCGCGCACGAGCTCGGGCTGCTGATGGTGCCGGACGGGCTGGTGCTGGCGCTCGAGCAGGTGCTGGACCTGCCGGATCACCAGGTGATGCTGATCTCCACCGGGTCGCAGGGGGAGCCGCTCTCGGCGCTGTCCCGCATGTCGCGCGGCGATCATCGGCAGGTCGCGCTGTCCGAGGGCGATACGGTGATCCTCGCGTCGTCGATGATCCCGGGCAACGAGACCAGCGTCTTCACCGTGATCAACGAGCTCGCCGCGCTCGGCGTCACCGTCATCCACCAGGGCGTCGCGAAAGTGCACGTGTCCGGCCACGCCTCGGCCGGTGAGTTGCTCTTCATGTACAACGCCGTGCAGCCGCGCAACGTGCTGCCGCTGCACGGCGAATGGCGGCACCTGCGCGCCCAGGCCAAGCTGGCCCAGGCCACCGGCGTGCCCGCGGACCGGGTGGTGCTGGCGCCCAACGGGACGGTGGTCGACCTACACGACCGGCGTGCCCGCATCGTCGGACACGTGGACGTGGGCATGGTCTACGTCGACGGCAATGCCGTGGGCGACGTGGGGGAGACCACCCTGTCCGACCGGCTGGTGCTCGGCGAGGACGGATTCATCGCGATCACCGTGGTGATCGACGCATCCACCGGCCGGGCGGTCGCGGCGCCGACGATCTCCGGCCGCGGCTTCTCGGACGACCCGGCCGCCCTGGACGGCGTGATACCCCTGGTCGAGGCCGAACTCGCGTCCAGCGAGGCCGACGGCATCACCGACACGCATCGGGTGGCGCAGGCGGTGCGTCGGGTCGTCGGCCGCTGGGCGTCGAACACCTACCGGCGCCGCCCCATGATCGTCCCGACAGTGCTTGCGGTGTAACTGTTATCGCCGGGTCCGCAGACGTGACGGATATGACGGGTATGACGGCGGGTCCGCCGTTCGAGGCCGAGCCGATCTACCACATCGCCCTGCAGAGCGACTGGGAGTCCGCGCAGGCGCGGGGCGAGTACCGGATCTCGACGCGCGGCCGGACCCTGGCAGACGAGGGCTTCATCCACTGCTCGCACCCCGGCCAGGTCGGGGGCGTCTTCAACGCCTTCTATGCCGATGTGACGGAACCGGTGGTGCTGCTGTCGATCGATCCGTCACTGCTCGACGTCCCGGTGGTCGACGAGATGGCGATGCCCGGAAGCGCGCCCGGTAGCAGCGGGGCTGAGCTGTTCCCGCACGTCTACGGGCCGCTCCCGGTCGCCGCCGTCATCGCCGTGCACCCTTACCCGTAGCGCAGGGCAGTCCCACCCCGTTACTCCTCGCGGCGCAGCGGCGACTGCCGAGCGCGCGGTGTGGCACCTGGGGCAGATGGGACCAGAGGGAATAAGCTGGGCGCCATGGCCGGGAAGACCTCGACGGCGGCGCGCCCGCGTGCCGGGACGCGCAGCACACCGGCGCGCTCCCGAACGGCCGGCGCGAACACGAGCGCCGCGCGCCGGACCTCCGCGAGCACCCGGGCGGCGACACGGTCCGGGCGTCCCGGCTCGCGGCGCGCGCCGGCGCGCCGACCCCGCGCGCGGAAGCAGGCGGGCCACGGGGTCGCGGCGAAGGCCGTGCTCGGCCTGGGTCGCGGAGTGGGCCGGGGCGTTTCAGGCGTATGGCGCCTCGCGTCGCGAGGTGTAGGCGGTGCGGCGAGGTTGGCGGGACGCGGTGCCGGAGTGCGGAAGGACATCGAGATCGAACATCGGCGGGACGGGCTCGCGCTCGGACTGATCGCGCTGGCGGCGGTCTGCGCCATCGGCTCGTGGTTCCACGCCGCCGGCCCGGTCGGGCGGATCGTCGACGACGCGGTCCGCGTCTGCTTCGGCAAGCCTGGCGCCGTGCTGCCCGTGCTGCTCCTCGTCGGCGCAGTCGTACTCATGCGGACCGCCGCAGACCAGCCGCACCGGGTCCGGCGAGTCGCCGGGTGGATCGCCGCCACGCTCGCAGTGACGGGCGTCTTCCACCTGTCTGTGCTGGCAGGTGAGCCCGCTGCGGCTCAGACATCGCTAGCGTCCTGGAAGACCGCTGGCGGCGTGATCGGCTTCGCTATCGGGCAGCCGCTGCTGTGGGGGCTCACGCTGCTCCCGGCGGTGCTGCTGCTCGTTCTGCTGGGGATTTTCGGACTGTTGCTCATCACCGGCACCCGGCTGCGCGACATTCCGCCGCTGGCTCGCAAGGGCTGGCGGCTCATGGCCGGTGCGCCGGATGCGGCCGCGGACGGCGCGGACGGCGATCGGCTCGACTACCGCGCGGGAAACCACGTGGCGTTGGCAGAGGATGCCGATCTGGCGACCGCGCGGCTGCGCAGGCCGTCCCGGCGCCGCCAGTCCATGGCGGCCGACGCCGTCGACTCCGGGGAGGTCGGTGCCGGGGATATCGCAGGCACCGCACCGGGCGGAACAGCGTCATACCCGAAACCGATGCTCGGGCCGAGCGGGCCGCGCGTCACCGGGCCGGCCACCGTCGCGGACGGACCGCGTGTCTCGGAGCCGACCCAACTGACGCTCGACCCGGCCGTGGACGGCAGCTACCAGTTGCCGCCGTTGACGCTGCTGAAGACGGGCGCGCCCGCGAAGAAGCGGTCGGTGGCGAACGAGGAGATGATCGGCCGCATCGCCGAGGTGCTCGATCAGTTCACGGTCGACGCGGCGGTGACGGGGTTCATGCGCGGGCCGACCGTTACGCGGTACGAACTCGAACTCGGGCCGGGGGTGAAGGTCGAGAAGATCACCGCGCTGGCGCGGAACTTCGCCTACGCGGCGGCCACGGACAATGTGCGGCTGCTCACGCCGATCCCGGGGAAGTCGGCCGTCGGCATCGAGGTACCCAACGCGGATCGCGAGATGGTGCGCCTGGCCGACGTTCTCGCGCACCCGGACACCCGCCGCGATCAGCATCCGCTGATGATCGGACTCGGCAAGGACGTGGAGGGCGAGTTCGTCACCGCGAACCTGGCGAAGGCCCCGCACCTGCTGGTGGCCGGCGCGACCGGGTCCGGCAAATCCAGCTTCGTGAACTCGATGTTGGTGTCGCTGCTGGCTCGCACGGCGCCGTCCGAGCTGCGGATGATCCTGATCGACCCGAAGATGGTGGAACTGACGCCGTACGAGGGCATTCCGCACCTGATCACGCCGATCATCACGGCGCCGAAGAAGGCGGCGGCGGCGCTGGCGTGGCTCGTCGAGGAGATGGAGCAGCGCTACCAGGACATGCGCGCGTTCGAGGTGCGCCACATCGACGACTTCAACCGGAAGCTGCGCGCCGGGAAGATCATGCCGCTGCCCGGCTCCGAGCGGGTGATCCGGCCGTACCCGTACATCCTGTGCATCATCGACGAGCTCGCGGACCTGATGATGACGGCGCCGCGCGACGTGGAGGACGCGATCGTCCGCATCACCCAGAAGGCCCGGGCGGCTGGCATCCATCTCGTGCTCGCGACGCAGCGACCCTCGGTGGACGTGGTGACGGGGCTGATCAAAACGAATGTGCCGTCGCGGTTGGCGTTCTCGACGTCGTCGCTCACGGACTCCCGGGTGATCCTCGACCAGCCGGGCGCGGAGAAGCTGATCGGCATGGGGGACGGGCTGTACCTGCCGATGGGGGCGTCCAAGCCGGTTCGCATCCAGGGGGCCTACGTCTCCGATGACGAGATCCACGCGGTGGTCGCGTTCACGAAGAAGCAGGCGGAGCCGGAGTACGCCGAGGGCGTGACGGTGCCGAAGGCGGAGCCGGGGCACGAGGTGGACCCGGACATCGGTGGCGACCTGGACCTGCTGCTGCAGGCGGTGGAACTCGTGGTGACCTCGCAGCTCGGGTCCACGTCGATGCTGCAGCGCAAGCTGCGGGTCGGCTTCGCGAAGGCCGGGCGGCTGATGGACCTGATGGAGACCCGCGGCATCGTCGGCCCGTCGGTCGGGTCCAAGGCGCGGGACGTGCTGGTCAAGCCGGATGAACTCGATGACGTGCTGGCCGGGCTCTCCGGCGCGGACTCGTCCGCCGGCGTCCCGGATCTGCTCGACTAGATCCTCCGCCGACCGGTGCGAAATGTCGCGATATGCGACCGATTTGTCTGGTACTTCGCACCGGTCGGCGAGACCCGCCTAGATCAGGCCGAGCCTCTCGACGGCGCTGCGCTGGGCTGGCAAGCCGCGGCCGACGGCGACGCAGTACAGCGACGGTGGCGATGGCACGCTGACTACGACGTGGACGGCCCGTCCGTGTCCCGGTAGACACGGCCGGTGGTGCCGTCGACCGTGACGATCTCGCCGTCGGTCAGCGTGCTCGTTGCAGTGCGGGTGCCTACGACGGCGGGCAAGGCATGTTCGCGAGCGATGATCGCCGCGTGCGAGAGGATGCCGCCGCTGTCGGTGACAAGCGCCCCGGCGACGGCGAACAGCACTGACCAGGCGGGATCGGCGGTCGGCGCGACCAGTACTTCGCCTGCCCGTAGCGCGTCGAAGTCGGCGGCGCCGCAGACGATGCGTACCGGCCCGGTGTGTGCACCGGGGGATCCCGGAGACCCCGTGAGTATCGCGGCGCCGTCCAGTGCTGGCGTTGGTTGTTTGGGTTGAGCCCACATCAGGGCCGCGTTGAGTCGCCGGCCGGGCGCGGGCAGACCGCGGATGTCGGGCATTCGTGGGGGCGGGCTCCCGACGTGCGCGGGCCCGGGGTGAAGGTGGACCCAGGCTCGCTCGGCGCGAGCCCGGGTGACTTGCGCATGGAGGTCCTCGTACGGGCGTCCGGTGAGCGCCCGGCGCAGGGTCGCCAGATCGAGTTGCGCGGCGTCCGCCGCGTGGACAATCTGCCCGCGGTCGGCTAGGCGCCGCCCAGCCTCGAGCAGGGCAAGTCGGCATGCCCCGCCGAGCTGGGCCAACCAGAATGTGGTGTCCTCCCGGAGCGGGTAGTAGCGCCGCGCAGCGGTGAGCGTTCGCTCGAAGTCTTCTCGGTCGCGTGCCAGCCGATGGGACAGGGCCGTCCGCGCTTGCTGGGCCGCCTGGGCGCGGGTCGCTGCGGTGCGTTCGGCCAGGCCGGGTTCACCGGTCGTCTGTGCGTGGACGGCGTCTCGGAGCAGATGGTCCAGTAGCCAGGGCTGTTCGGTGTATACGGGTGAGCCGGGGTCGCTGTTGATCGATCGGGTGGCGTAGCGATAGCGCCAATCGGCGTAGGCCGTCGCGAGCGCAGGATCGGCATCGGCCAGCCGCGCGGCCAGGCCGGGGCTGCCTAGTTCCACGGTGGCCCGCGCCTTCGGGCTGCGACTGATCCGACCGGCCAGGTCGGCGAGCGAGCGCGCCGGTGCGGAGGAACTGACGGACGTGCCGGCGAGCAGTGCGAGCGCTTCGGACTCGCTCCATCCCAGTAGCCGCGTACAGGCGTGGACCAGCTCGTACACCGGGACGGTGTAGAGCGGAATCAGGTGGAAGTGATACCCAATCGCCTCATGGGCGGTCTCCACGACCAGGCCCACATGTGTGTCGAGTGCGCCATCGTCCAGCGCCAGCACATCGACGGCGTGCAACTGCTGGCTCGCGGTCTGCAGTCGCGGTCGCCATTCGGTCTCCCACCGCTGAGCGAGCACGGTGAATGTCTCGGGGTTCACCATCCGGCGCGCCGCGCGCATCCTTCGGAGCAGCGAGGGCGTGATCCGAGCCAGCAAGCCGAGCACCCACCACGGCGGGGGCGTGCCGTCGCGGTCTCTCGGCGGCACCGCTCGTAGGTATGCCTCGCCACCGACGCACCAGGTCTCCATCCGGTCGAGCAGGCCCCCCCAGGACGCGAGCATCGACGAGAGCCCCTCGGCGACCCACGGCACCGCGATCGACGCGCCGAACGCGGTGAGCGGCTCGGGGTAGTGATCGACGTCTTTGATCCAGATGCCGGGCGGAAAGTCGGCCGCGGGCGGGTGCGGCAACGCGGTGATCGGTCGGGCCTGCACCGCGAGCAGCCGTCCGCCGGCCATGGCCCATTCCACATCCACCGGCCCGCCGAGCACTCGTTGTATCCGCAACGCGAGTTCTGCGACGGCCAGTGCCTGGCCGGCGGTCAACGCCCGTCGGGCCACCCGCACGGGCGTTGCCTCGCCGCCGCGTACCACCCACTCGTCGGGCTGCTCGGCGCCGCCGACCAGTGTGTCGGCAAGTCCGGGTACCGCGGAGACCAGCACCTCGTCGAGCACCCCGGTGACCGGGTTCGCCGAGAACGCCACGCCCGCAACATCCGCGTCGATTTGCCGTTGCACGAGCACGGCGATGGCCTGGGGTTGGTTGACATGGGGCCGGTAGGCCCGGATCCGCTCGCCGTACACCGACGCCCAGCAGCGTCGCACCGCCCGATCAAGTGCCGACCGCCCGCGCACGCCGAGCACGCTGTCGTGCTGACCGGCGTACGACGCGTCCGGCAGGTCCTCCGCGGCGGCCGACGAGCGGACCACGAGCGTCGCATCCCCGAAGTGCCGGGCGATCGAATCGAGAGCCGCCTCGACATCGGGCGGCAGAGACGCGGCCAGCACCTGCTCGACCGTCGGCCGTGGGCAGGTGTCGGCGAGGGTCGCGCGGGCTGCCGCCGCCGTAAGCACCAGACCTTCCGGCACGGCAATTCCGGCGCGGGCAAGCACACCCAGGGTCGCCGCCTTCACGCCAGCGTCGGAGGTATTTTCGCCGCTCAACGCGTGCAGGCCGATGACCATGCCCGCATGATGCGCGGCCGTCCCATTGGTGCCTGTCATGCCAAGCTCCCTGCCTCGTACGTGGCTGCGCCGCACACCGGGGCCGCCACTTCCTGTCGTGGAGTCATGGTCGCGTCGGCCGGCCAGCCCGGGTATCCGTAGCGTGACGTATCCGGCGTGTCAACAACCGGTGTTCCGGACCGTCACCGCGGTGCATGCGGCCGGGTAGCTGCAGCCCGCGCGAGCAGGCCGGAGTCTGCGAGGTAGCGTGTCAGCGCGACACGCGAGGTCAGTTCAAGCTTGCTATAGATGCGCTCCAGGTGGGTGCTCACGGTACGTGGGCTGATGAAAAGACGGGTGGCGACATCCGCGTTGGACAAGCCTGCCGCGACCAGACAGCCCACCTCGAGTTCGCGGGCGCTGAGCCGGCTTCCGGTACGGTGACGGGCTCGGCCCCGCGACGGTGTGACGCCATAGGAGCGCAGCATCGACCGCGTTTGCTCCGCCTGCTGGGCGGCGCCGAGGCGCTCGAAGATCGTCAGCGACGTGCGGCCTTGGTCGACCGCACGTGCGCGGTCGCTGTCTGCATATGCCACCGCTAGGCCGGCACGTGCGGCGTGGAAGGGCAGCCCGAGTCGCTCGAACCCGCTCGCCGCTGCCCGCAGCTTCGGCACTCCTGCACCCGGGCACGCCGCCGTGCAGTCGGCATGGCCGTCGAGCCAGTCGGCCAGTACGGCCGGGGCGGCGGTCACGCAGGAACGTACCGACCGCAACCGTCGGGCGATTCCGCGCCCACCCTGGACGTCGCCGCACCTCATCGCAGCCTGTCCGACCTCGGCCAATGCCAACAGCGGGAGCCAGCCGCTGCTCAGGTCCTCGAGCGCTGCGCGCTGACCCAGCGCCCGCTCCGGTTCGTCCGCGGCCAGCGCCCAGATCGTCTCTGCGAGAGCGACGATAACGAAGATGTTGCGATCCGCCGGTAGCTCTGCGCCGGCGAGCCGATGCGCTTGGTCCAACACGTCGCGTGCCTCGGCCAGCTGGCCATGTCTGGTCAGGATCCATGCCCGCAAAGCGCAGACCGAGACCTGTCCCCGCCGTTCCCCGGTATCCGAGACAATGCCGGCCAACTTGCTGATGCCGCGCAACGCCGCATCCCAGTCCCCACCGAGCAGTGCGGCGATAGCGAGGCGTCCGTGAGGCCAGCCGGCCAGGCTCAGGCTGCCCAGGCTGTCGGCCAGGTCTGCACTGGCCTGGCTATGCTCACGCAGTCCAACGACGTCGAGTTGTGCGGCAGCGGTCACCGAGAGTTGGTCGTACGCGCGCAGCACCAGCAGCGGTTCATCGCTCGCCAGCGCTGCTTCCAGGCCGCGGCGGTCCGCCTCGGCGGCCGCCGCGTAGTCGGTCTCCGCGTAGCGAAGCGCCCCCTCGGCCAAATGCGCTCGGGCCACGATCGACGGCGAGCCAAGCGTCGCTGCGATCACCTGCAGCCGGGTCGCCGCCATGCGCACCGCGTCGACGTTGCCCAGCCGGACCGAGGCGACAACCCTCGCGTGCAGCAGCCGGGCGTGCTCCTCGGACGGCTCAAGCCCGTCGAGGATCCGCTCGGCCGAATCGAGTCGGTCGCTCGCTGTGGCGATGTCACCGACCCTCCAGGCCAGCATCCCCAGCTCACGAGACGCCCGGGCAGCGCCCAACGCGTCTCCGTACTCGGCATATGCCGCGGCCACCTCGGACCACGCCGCTGCTGCCCGTCGCACCTCGCCCAGGTATTACCAGGCAGTAGCGAGATCGACGAACACACCGAGCAGCACCTCGCGGCTTGTGCCGGCACGGGCGATGTCGGCGGCAGCGGCGAGGTAGCGGGCAGCCGGCGCGATCAGGCCGAGCTGTCGCGCGCGCGAAGCCCCTGCCCTCAGATGGCCGATCGCTTCGTCAGGACCAATGAGCGACCCTGCGGCCAACACGTGTTCGGCGATCGACATGCGGTTTCCGGGCTCGGGCCGGAGCGTGCCGACCAAGGCGGTGTGCGCGCTGCGGGTCGCGGCGGGGGACATGTCCGCGAGTGCGGTCTCACGCAGCAGTCCATGCGCGAACCTGCACAATGCCGGCGGCGTTACCTCGAGCACTCCGCGTTCGTACAGCCGGTCCAGGGCGGCCAGCGCGCGGCCCTGGGGTATCCCGGCGGCACGTATCAGCACGTCGACGTCGACGTCCCCGGCCACTGCCAGGATGCGCAGCAAGGGCTGCTCGTCGGCGTCGGCAGCCGCCAGTCGCACCCGAAGCTGAGCCTGCACACCGGGTGGCAGTGGCATCTCGGCGCCCGGGCGCAGGCCGAGCAGTCCGTCATAGGCCCGTAACAGCCGGGTTTCGGTCAGCGTACGAGCGACAGCGTGGATCAAGAGCGGCCGGCCCGAGCACCGATCGGTGATCAGGGCCGCCAGCGGCTCGTCCGGGCACGCCCCGAGGGCCTCGCCGGCCAGCTTGGTCGCTTCGTCCGGCAGGAGCGGATCGAGCCGCACATAGTCGATCTTCAGTGACGTGTCCGCAAGGCCGGCGAGGACGCGGCCCGTCTCCAGATCATCCGATCGGGCAGTGCACAGCAAGAGCACCGGCCGATCCAGCGCACCGGAGCTGATCCGCTGAAGCACCGCCACTGTCCCGTCGTCGGCGGCGTGCACGTCGTCGATCAGCAGCGTCAACGCCTGCTCGCCGGCGAGTCGCACGAGCAGGCGCGTGAAGCCCTCGGTCAACCGGGCGCGTTCGAGCGCGGGATCTCCCAACGGTTGCGGGGGATCAATCCCAAGGCCACCTATCAATAGCGCAAGTTGCGGCAAATCGTGTGTGAGCGCGGATCGCTTCGGCTCCGCTATCGCCCGCAGGGCTGGGCCGAATGCTTGCACCAATGGGGTGAACGCCCCGTCGCGGTTGACGGTATCGCAGCGGCCGGCGAACCTGGCGAAACCGGCCGCGGCAGCCATCGCAAGGCCTTCGCAGGCGAGTCGGGTCTTGCCGACGCCGGGTACACCGAGAATCACCACCGCGGTGGGGTCACCACCGGCAGCGGTAGCGATAGCCGTGCGTAGCCGGCCGAGCTCCGGCTCGCGGCCCACGAACGGTGTGCGGCGGTCGGCCCCCGCACGAATCCATCGCGTGTGCGCTGTGTTCATCCGGTCTCCGGTCGACGGCCGTCGTCATCGCGGGTCAGGCGCGCCATAGAAGGGCATGCGCACAGCACCCGCGTGAACTCGGTTTCCCAGAAAAGTTACGTCGAACGCCCCATAGTGTCCATGCCGCGTCGCGCGCACCCTTGCCATCATCTGGTTCGCCGATCTCGTTAGGCCTTGAGCCGTCACCTCCGCGGTGCCGGACCGGCGAGCCCACGCAAGGGAGGCAGAACGATGTCCATACCATCTCGCACCGGTGCGACGTGCCTGGTCCTGGCACCTCTGTTCGGCGTCACATCCGTGCTGATCGAACGCACCGTCTCAGGCAACGCCGCTGACCAAGCGGCGGCATTCTTGTCGCAATCGCGACTGACCCAACTGGGCCTGACGCTGAATGTGGTCGCCGCCGTGCTGCTGATCGCCGGGGTCGTGTGGCTCGCTTGGCTCACACACGACCGGTCGCCTCGGCTCGCATTGACCGGCGGCGTCCTCGGCGTCCTCGGCATGATCGCGGTCGTCATGGACGGCACCTTCCAAATGGCCGGCGCTCTGATGACCAGTGGCCTGACCGCCGCGCAGGCAACCGCGTTGCTTGAGCATGTGGATTCCGGCGGGGCATTCGTCGTCAAGCCGCTCTCCGAGCTCGCCGACCTAGGGGTCATCCTGCTGGCGTTTGCGGCGCTGAAGATCGGTGTCCCGAGGTGGGTGGCGGTCGTGCTTGCGGCCGGCGTCATCACCGAGGGAATCGGGTTCGCGATCGGCATCCGCTACGTCGCCGCGGCCGGCTTCGCCGCCAGCTTCGTCGGATACGTCGTCATCGAACACACAGCATTCGCTACGCCGCGCGCCCGCGCGACGGTGATGACGGCGCGGACTGCGTGAACCGACAACGCACGACCGCGCTTGTCCTCTTGTCGAAACAGCACCTCCAACAGCGGACGCCTTCTGATGGTCACGCTCAGTGATCAGGTTATTCGGTAGTTCCCGAAACTAGGACGATCTGTTGCGCACATCCTGACCGAACTGTCGAAGACTCCAACGAACACTTCAGGGAAGTGATCCGCATGTCACGATCCATCTCCGGCCGAATCCTCTTCAGGTCGGTAGCCGCGCCGGCTATTGTCCTCGCGTGCACCGCCGGACTGGTCACTGTCGGGGCGGGCGCGGCGGCCGCCGGCCCACCGCGCTGCACTGCGGCCGGCACGTCGGGGTTCACTGCCGCGGTGGTGGCGACCGCCGGCCAGCGCATTGCCCGCAGACGTGTCGACGCCACAGGATGCGATGTCGGCATCTACATCGGGCCGGGCACGACACACGTGACGGTGGCCGGCGTGTCGGTATCCGGCGCCAGCGATGCCGGCATCCTCGCCCAGGACACATCGCAACTGACGATCACCGGCTCGACCGTGCACGGTAACGGATTCGACGCCCCACCGTCTGGGCCCATCGGCGCTCCGCCATCGGCCGGCGACCTGCCGCAGGCGTTCGGCATCAGCCTGTTCGGCGTGTCCGACTCGAGAATCGAACGCAACGTGGTGTTCGATAACGGCCGGGGCGGGATCGGCGTGATGGACGACGGCCCGTTCGACCCCGGCCAGGTCATCGGCGGAACCGGGACCACACCGACGGCGAACGTCCCCGCCGATCGTGACGTCGTGGCGGGCAACATCCTGTGGGCCAACTACGCCGGCTGCGCCATCGTGATCGCCGCCTTCAACACCGGCGAACAGATGGGACACGACACGGTGACCGGCAACGTCGTGATCGGCACGACGAACCCTCAGCGCGGCACGGGGTTCGGGCCGCACGGTGCGCCGGACGTCGGCGGGATCGTGGTGCAAACCAACGCTGTCCATAGCACGATCAGCGAGATCGAATTCGCCCACAATATCGTGGCGAACTCGGCCGAGGCCGGGATCATTGTGCATGCCGCCGCACCTGGATCGACAACGATGGACGTCGCCGTCACCGGAAATATGCTGTCCGGCAACAACTGGGCAATGGGTGTGCCCGCGAACACCGCCGGCGTGGTCGTCGACTCCCGCCTCAACCCGCAAGACCTCGGCCAGCGAACCGTCGACACCGTCGTGACCCGCAACATCATCACCGGCGAGTTCTACGGCGTCTGGTCCCGAGGCCCCGACGCCCCGGTCACGTCCCGCAACCACATCAGGGTCACCGCGGGCGGAACACCCGTCTACCGGCAGCCAGCCGGCTGAAGGGCCGCGCCGACGCGCTCCACGCCGACCGGTGCGAAATGTCGCGATATGCGACCGATTTGTCTGGTACTTCGCACCGGTCGGCGAGACTCACTCAGGTGGGGCTCGCTCAGATGAGGCCGAGTTCCTTGACCGCGTCGCGCTCGGAGGCCAGTTCCGCGACCGAGGCGTCGATCTTGCCGCGGGAAAACTCGTCGATCTCGAGGCCCTGGACGACAGACCAATCGGTGCCGTCCGACGTCACCGGGAACGAGGAGATCAGGCCTTCCGCGACGCCGTAGGAGCCGTCGGACACCACGCCGGCGCTCACCCAGTCCCCGGCAGGCGTGCCGTGCACCCAGGAGTGCACGTGGTCGATCGCGGCGTTGGCGGCCGATGCCGCCGAGGAGGCGCCGCGGGCTTCGATGATCGCCGCACCGCGCTTCGCCACGGTCGGGATGAAGGTGGACTCCAGCCAGTCGCGCTCCACCTGATCCGCGACGGGCTTGCCGCCCACCTCGGCATGGAACAGGTCGGGGTACTGGGTCGCGGAGTGGTTGCCCCAGATCGTCATCTTCGTCACGTCGGCAACGGTGACGCCGAGCTTCGCCGCCACCTGGGACTTCGCGCGGTTGTGGTCGAGGCGCGTCATGGCCGTGAACCGCGACTTCGGCACATCGGGCGCGTAGTGCGCGGCGATCAGTGCGTTCGTATTCGCGGGGTTGCCCACGACCAGGACCTTGATATCGGCAGCGGCGCCGGCGTTGATGGCCTCGCCCTGTGGCTTGAAGATGCCGCCGTTCGCCTGCAGCAGATCGCCGCGTTCCATGCCCGCCGTGCGCGGACGGGCACCTACCAGCAGGGCGACGTTCGTGCCGTCGAACGCCTTCGTGGCGTCATCGGTGATGTCGATTCCGGCCAGCAGCGGGAAGGCGCAGTCGTCGAGTTCCATGGCGGTGCCCTCGGCGGCCTTGAGCGCCGGGGTGATCTCCAACAGGCGCAGCCGGACGGGTGTGTCCGCGCCGAGCATCGCGCCCGAGGCGATGCGGAAGAGCAAGGCGTAGCCGATGTGTCCGGCGGCGCCGGTGACGGTCACGGTGACGGGAGCTTTCACTGCTGACATGTCCGTTCTTCCTCTTTCGGGTTGGACACTGCGGGTTGAACGCGGTGATGGAAACGGCCGAAGCGGTCTCTACGCAACATATCGCGGGTGGTGTCACCGTAGGGCCGTGGCGTGTGTGACGACACCTACAGCGCTGTCGGCGCGACGCCGAGCCGAGTCGCGGCGGTGCGGTCGATGAGCCACAGGGTGCGCTCCCGCCCGACTGCCCCGGCCGCGGGGACGTCGATCTCCTCCGCGCCGCCCAGGGCCGCGGCGACGGCGTCTGCCTTCGCGTTGCCCGCGACGAGCAGCCACACGTCCGCGGCGGAGCGGATGGCCGGCAGCGTTAGCGAGATACGCGTCGGCGGCGGTTTGGGGCAGTTGCGGACCGCGACCACGGTCGCCCGACTGCGTGCCGCGTCGGAGTCCGGGAATACCGAGGCCACATGCCCCTCCGGGCCCATCCCGAGCAGCACGACGTCCAGCGGCGCATCGCGCTGGGCGAGCTCGCCCGCGTACGCCGCGGCGGCGGCATCGACATCGGCGCCGAAGCGGCCGTCGGCCGGTGGCATCGGATGCACCCGCGCCAGGTCGACATCGAGCCCATCGAGCAGGGCCTTCCGAGCCTGCTTCTCATTACGATCATCGTCATCGACGGGGACGAAACGTTCATCGCCCCAATAGATGTCGACGCGGCGCCAATCCACGGACGCCTGCGCCGGCGATGCGGCGACGGCGGCCAGGGTGGCGATGCCGACACCGCCGCCGGTAAGCGCGACAGCGGGCACACGACCGTCCGCCTGGATATCGGTCAGCGCGGTGATCAGGCGCGCCGCCGCCGCGGCAGCGAGCACATCGGCCGTGGGATGCACGACGACCGTTCGGCTCATCGGCTCGCCCCGGCGACTTTTGATGACGCCGGGTTACCACCAGGCTTCGTCAGCAGCGGAAGGCCGTAGCGGAGAACCTCGGCGTAGACCTCATCGGCGTCGAGCCGGCGGAGTTCTTCGGCGATGCAATCCCGGAGCGATCGTCTCGGCAAGGCCAGTCGTCGTGCCGGTTGTCCGGGAACCTGCAGAGTCGCCGTGCTCGTCGCGGGTCGGGACAGCACGATCGGGCCGGAGGCCCGGTTCATCGTCACCGAGTGCATTCCGGTGCCCGCATGACCCGCCCTCTTGCGCGATACCGGGCAGTCGAGCCGGAGGGCCAACCAGCCGGCGAGCAGATCCGTGGACGCCGAGTCCGGAGCGCCGGACACCACCGCCGACGTCACCGTTTCGGTAGGCGGTTGGTCGAGTGCGGCGGCCAGCAAGCCACGCCAGTTCGTGATCCGGGTCCAGGTCAGGTCGGTGTCACCGGGGCGGTACCCCGCGAGTCGTCGCTCGAGAGCAGCCAGTGGCCGCCGTTGATGAGCGGCGTCGGTGATGCGGCGTTGGGCGAGCGCACCGATGGGATCCTCGGCCGGGACGTCGGGCGCGTTGGTGGGCCACCAGGCGACGACGGGGGCGTCGGGCAGCAGCAGCGGGACGACGACCGAGGCGCCGTGATCGGCGAGCTCGCCGTAGAGCCGCAGCACGATCGCCTCGCTCGCTCCCGCGTCTCCGCCCACCCGGATCTGCGCGTCCATGCGGGGCGACCCCCGCTTCGCGCCGCGACCGACCACGATCACCCGGCAGGGGTGCTCGAACGAGGCCGCGTTGGCGGCCGCGATCGGCTCCTCCGCCGATGACTCATCGGTCACTATCACCATCGTGAGTACCCGGCCGAGGGCAACCGTCCCGCCGCGCTCCCGCAGGTCCACGAGCGATCTGTTGACCGCGGAGGTCGTGGTCGACGGCAGATCGATGATCATGTAGTCAGCTTCCTTGGCTAGGGCCGGCGCCAGGTGCGGCCGTCGCGGGCCATCATGGCGTCCGCTCCGGCAGGGCCCCAGGTGCCGGCCGGGTAACCCTCGGGTCGGTGTCTCGACCGGGCCCAGTGCTCTTCGATCGGGTCGAGGATCCGCCAGGACAGCTCGACCTCCTCGTCCTGCGGGAACAGCGACGGCACGCCGAGCAGCACGTCGAGGATCAGCCGCTCGTAGGGCTCCGGCGACGATTCGGTGAACGACTGCCCGTACAGGAAGTCCATCGACACATCGCGCACCTCCATCGTCGGCCCCGGCACCTTCGAACCGAACCGGATCGTGGTGCCCTCGTCCGGCTGCACCCGGATCACCAGGGCGTTCGCACCCAGCTCCTCCGTATCGGTTCGCGCGAACGGCAGCCGCGGAGCCCGCTTGAACACGACTGCGATCTCGGTCACCCGCCGCCCCAGCCGCTTGCCCGCCCGCAGGTAGAATGGGACCCCGGCCCAGCGCCGAGTATCGACGAGAAGCTTGACGGCGGCGTAGGTCTCGGTGGTCGAATCGGCTGGGATGCCGTCCTCCTCGATGTAGCCGGCGACCTTGGTGCCGCCCTGCCAGCCGGCCGTGTACTGGCCGCGCGCGGTCGTGAGGGTGAGGTCGTCCGGGAGTTGCACCGCCGAGAGAACCTTCGTCTTCTCGATCCGCAGGTCGCGCGGGTCGAACGAGACCGGTTCCTCCATCGCGGTCAGCGCGAGAAGCTGCATCAGATGGTTCTGGATCACGTCCCGCGCCGCGCCGATGCCGTCGTAGTACCCGGCGCGACCGCCGATCCCGATGTCCTCGGCCATCGTGATCTGCACGTGGTCGACGTAGTGCGCATTCCAGATCGGCTCGAACAGCTGGTTGGCGAACCGCAGCGCCAGCAGGTTCTGCACCGTCTCCTTGCCCAGGTAATGGTCGATCCGGAACACGCTCTCCCGCGGGAAGACCGCACCGACCAAGTCGTTGAGCTCGCGCGCGGTGGCCAGGTCGCTGCCGAACGGTTTCTCGATGACGACGCGCCGCCACTGGTTCTCACGGCCGGTCGAGATGCCCGCCCGTGCGAGCTGTTGCAGCACCACGGGAAACGCCTTCGGCGGGATGGAGAAGTAGAACGCGTGGTTGCCGCCCGTGCCGCGGACCGCATCGAGCTCATCGAGGGTGGTGGCCAATTCATCGAAGGCTGCGTCGTCGTCGAAGCTCCCCTGGACGAAACGGAATCCTTCCGCGAGGTGCTGCCACACCTCCTCGCGGAACGGGGTACGCGCATATTCCCGGACGGCGTCGTGGACGACCTGCTCGAAATCCTCCCGTCCCCATTCCCGGCGGGCGAAGCCGACCAGCCCGAATCCCGGCGGCAACAGGCCACGGTTCGCCAGGTCGTAGATCGCCGGCATCAGCTTCTTGCGTGACAGGTCGCCGGTGACGCCGAAGATCACCACGCTGGACGGCCCGGCGATGCGGGGCAGTCTCTTGTCACGCGGGTCGCGCAGCGGGTTGTCCACCGACTCGGCGTCCCCGAAACGATCAGCGAAGCCATTGACGGAGCCACTGACGGAGTCACTGACGGAGCCACTGACGGAGCCACTGACAGAACCATTGGCGGAACCGGAGGTTCGTGGCCGAGTGCCGTAGCCGCTGCCGCCACGCGACACCTGAGAAGAAACTGCCTTCATGCGGTCCTTGTCTTCCTCACGTGTCGATGATGGCGGCAAGCCGTTCGCGACTGCGTCACGAGCGCATCACGACAGGGCTGCCGCGATGGCATCCAGCCCCGCCGCCCGGTCCCACAGGTACAGGCCGATGACGGGCCGGCCGTGGCCCCCCAGCACCGAACCGTCACCGCGGGCCTGCGCGCGCTGCAGGGTGCCCAGCGTGTACGGCCGGTCGGGTACCGCGAGATCTCCGCTCCCTGTGCCGAATTGTTCGCTCGGCGCTCCGCTCGGCGGCCCTGCGACTCCGTCGCGACGGGCCTGCCTCTCTCCGGCCTCGCTCACGGCCCCGAGGATCTGAAGGAAGACGCCGTTGGGGTGGCCGCCCTTGTGGTACTGGCCCGTCGAGTGCAGGAACCGGGGCCCCCAGCCGAACGTGGTCTGCAGACCGGTCTTCCGCGCGACCAGGGGACGCAGCCGTGCGGCGTCATCCGTCAGCCGATCCAGGTAGGCCTGCACCGCCACGTACCCAGAAGCCGGGGCGAGTGCGAGGAACCGGTCCAGCACGTCGGCCAGGCTGCTGGCGCCCGAGGTGATCTCGGGCATGCCGTACACCGTGACGCCGTCGAAGGTGGGCACGCCGCGGGCAGCAGCGGCCTCCGGTGACGCGTCGTCGTCCTGCCCGCCAGGTGCGTCGAGCAGGGCGCGGGCCGCCGCCTTGGCCGATTCCACATCGGGCTGGCCGAACGGGTTGATGCCGATCAGTCGCCCGGCGACCGGGATGGCGTACTCCCACAGCAGCATCTGGGCGCCGATCGGCCCGGCCACTGCGGCACCGAAACCGGAGGCGGGATAGTGGGTCTCGTCCAGGTCGCCGATGGTGACCAGGATCGCGTCCCGCTTCGCATCGGCGAATCCGGGTGCGTCGACGGACTCCACGACCACCGGCAGCAGGCCCTTGCCCAGCTTGCCGGTGGACTCGGCGATCAACTGCTCGGCCCAGTCGCCGAAACCGCTGATCCCACCGCGGTTGTCGGCCAGCACGACCTTCTCGCTGCCGGCGTTGTGCGCCAATCCCAGCATCGCGCCCAGCCGGAGCCCGGGGTTCTCCGTCGAGTCGGCGGCGAGGCCCGGGGCCGCCGCGGCCGCCTGGTCCAGCAGCGCGGAGATGTCCGCGCCGGCCAGCCCGGCAGGAACCAAGCCGAACGCGGTCAGCGCCGAATAGCGGCCGCCCACATGGGGCTCGGCCAGGAACAGCGCCCGGTAGCCGGCCTGTGTCGCCAGGTCCGCCAACGGCGAGCCGGGGTCCGTCACCACCACGATCCGGGACGCCGCGTCGATACCGGCGTCGGTGAAGGCCTTCTCGTAGATGCGCCGGTGCGAGTCGGTCTCCACCGTGGTGCCCGACTTGGATGACACCACCAGCACCGTGCGTTCCAACTTCTCGGCAAGGGCGGAGCGCACCTGTTCGGCGTCGGTGGTGTCCAGCGTCACCAGTTCTACCCCGGCGGTGGCCGCGATCACCTCCGGCGCCAGCGAGGAGCCGCCCATGCCCGCCAGCACCACGTGGTCGACGCCGTCGGCGGCCAGTTCGGCGCGCAACGCCTCGATCCGGGCCACCAGCGGACGGGACGTCTCGGCCAGTGTCACCCAGGACAACCGGATGGACGACTCGTGCTCGGCGTCCGGACCCCACAGGGTCGGGTCCTGCGCGGTCATCTTCGAGGCGACCTGCGCATCCACCAGCGCCCGGACGGCGCCGGCCAGCGCGGCCTCGTCCCGGTAGCCCAGGGTCAGCGAGATGCCGCCCGGCGCGTCGACGTGGTTGAGCCCCATGGTCAGTTCCCGGCCTTGCCCTCGCCGGAGGCCGCTTGATCCAGCGCGCCCTGCACGGTCGCGATCAGTTGCGCCCATGAGGTGTCGAATTTCTGCACGCCCTCCCGCTCCAGCGTGTCGAACACGTCCGGCAGGTCCATGCCCAGCGCCGCGAGATCGTCGAAGACCTTGCGGGATTCCGCATAGGTACCGCGCACCGTGTCGCCGCGGATCACGCCGTGGTCCACGACTGCGTCGATGGTTTTCTCCGGTGCCGTGTTGACGGTGTCCGGCGCGACAAGCTCCACCACGTAACGAGTGTCGTCGTAGCTCGGATCCTTCACCCCGGTGGAGGCCCATAGCGGCCGTTGCACTCGCGCGCCCGCCGCCGCCAGCGCCTTCCACCGATCGGACGCGAACTTCTCCTCGAACAGCTGATAGGCGAGCCGCGCGTTGGCGATCGCAGCCTTGCCTCGCAGCGCGGCAGCGGACGCGCCGCCGATCGCGTCGAGTCGCTTGTCGACCTCCACATCGACACGGGAGACGAAGAACGACGCCACCGAGGTGAGTGCATGCAGATCGTGCCCGTTGCCCTTCGCCCGCTCCAGGCCCTCGAAGAAGGCGCCGATCACCTGCTCGTACCGGGTCAGCGAGAAGATCAGCGTCACGTTCACGTTGATGCCCTCGGCCAACGTGTCGGCGATCGCCGGAATGCCCTCGGCCGTCGCCGGAATCTTGATGTACAGGTTGGGCCGACCGACGATCTTCGCGAGTTCCCGCGCCTGCGCCACCGTGCCCGGCGTGTCATGCGCCAGGCTCGGTTCGACCTCGAGCGACACCCGCCCGTCCACCCCGTCGGTCGCGGCGAAGGTGGCTGCGAAGAGGTCGCAGGCGTCGCGCACGTCGTCCGTCATCAGCACCCTGGCCGCGTCCGCCGACGCTGCCCCGCCGGCCGCGAGATCGGCGACCTTCGCCGCATATTCCGACCCGTCGCCGAGCGCGCCGGCGAAGATCGTCGGGTTGCTGGTGACCCCGGTGACGTGCCGGTGCGCGATCAGATCGGCGAGGTTTCCCGTCCGGAGCCGCTCCCGAGACAGGTCGTCCAGCCACAGCGATACGCCCGCCTTCGTCAGATCACCCAGTGCGTCGCTCATCGAAGATCCACTCCTTCACAGCCATGCCGTCGGGTATGACGGTGTTCCGTGGTGTGCTGTGCCGCCGACGTGGTGCCCGCGGCCGGCATCCACCCGCCTCAGCGCCCGTCGGCCCCCATTGATTCCTTGATCGATTCCCGCGCGGCGGCCACCGCCGCCTCGGCGGTAATGCCGAACTCCTGGAACAGCGTCTTGTAGTCCGCCGAGGCGCCGAAATGTTCCAGCGACACGGGGCGCCCGGCCGATCCGATCCATTGCCACCACGACTGGGCGATGCCCGCTTCGATAGAGACGCGGGCCGTGACGCCTGTCGGCAGTACCGCCTCGCGGTACGCAGCGTCCTGCTCGGCGAACCACTCGACGCAGGGCATGGAAACCACGCGCGCTGAAACCCCTTCCGTCGCAAGCCGTTCGCGCGCCGCCAACGCGATCTGCACCTCGGATCCGGTCGCGATGAAGATCACGTCCGGGACGCGCTCGTCGCCCGCGAGCACGTATCCGCCGCGGGCCACGCCCTCCGCGGACGTGCCGGCCAGCACGGGCACGTTCTGCCGGGTCAGTGCCAGGCCGACCGGGCCGGACGCCCAGATCGCCTGACGCTCCAGGATCGCCTTCCACGCGAACGCGGTCTCGTTCGCGTCGGCGGGTCGCACGACCGATAGGCCCGGGATCGCCCGCAGCGCGGCCAGGTGCTCGACCGGCTGATGCGTCGGCCCGTCCTCGCCCAGGCCGATGGAGTCGTGCGTCCACACGTAGGTGACGGGTGCCTTCATCACCGAGGCGAGCCGGACCGCTCCGCGCATGTAATCGGAGAACACCAGGAACGTGCCGCCGTACGGCCGAGTCGGCCCGTGCAGCGCGATCCCGGTAAGGATGGCGCCCATCGCATGCTCGCGAATGCCGAAATGCAACGTGCGTCCGTAGGGGTGCGCGTTCCACTCCTTGGTGGTGGCGCCGATCGGGCCGAACGAGTCGGCGCCGGCCATCGTGGTGTTGTTCGATCCGGCGAGATCGGCCGAGCCGCCCCACAACTCGGGCAGCACCGGCGCGAGCGCCGACAGCACCGCGCCCGACGCGGACCGGGTCGCCACGCCCTTCGGATCGGCATCGAAATGCGGCAACGCGTCCGACCAGCCCGCCGGCAGCTCCCGGCGCCACAGGCGGTCGAAGAGCACCTTGCGCTCCGGCTCGCGCGCGGCCCATGCGTCGAAGCCTTGCTGCCACGCGGCGTGTGCCGCCGCGCCACGGCCCTGGACCTCGCGGGCATGCGCGAGGACAGCGTCATCCACGACGAAGCTCTTGTCGGGATCGAAGCCCAGCGCCCGCTTCACGGCCGCCACCTCGTCGGCGCCGAGCGCCGCGCCGTGGATCTTGCCCGTGTTCATCAGATCCGGTGCGGGATAACCGATAACGCTCTTGATCGCGATGAACGACGGCCTGTCGGTGACGGCCCGGGCGCGGTCGATCGCGGCCAGGATGTCCGATACGTTCTCGCCGCCTTCGACCCGCTGGACGTGCCATCCGTACGCCTCGTAGCGCTTCGGCACGTCCTCGGACAGCGCGATCGTCGTGTCGTCCTCGATCGAGATCTGGTTGTCGTCATAGAAGACGATGAGGTTGCCGAGTTGCTGACGGCCGGCGATCGACGACGCCTCCGAGGTGACGCCCTCCTCGATATCGCCGTCGGAGGCGATCACGTAGATGTAGTGGTCGAAGGGAGAGGTGCCGGCCGGTGCGTCCGGGTCGAACAGGCCGCGCTCCCGCCGCGATGCCATGGCCATGCCGACCGCCGACGAGAGCCCCTGGCCCAGCGGCCCGGTGGTGATCTCCACACCGCGGGTGTGCCCATGCTCGGGGTGGCCCGGCGTCAGCGACCCCCAGGTCCGCAGCGCCTCGAGGTCGGCGAGCTCCAGACCGTACCCGGACAGGTAGAGCTGGATGTAGAGGGTCAGCGAGGAGTGCCCGCAGGACAGCACGAATCGGTCCCGGCCGACCCAATCGGGATCCGCCGGATCGTGCCGCATCACGCGCTGGAACAGCGCATACGCCAGGGGAGCGAGGCTCATCGCGGTTCCGGGGTGCCCGTTTCCGACCTTCTGCACGGCATCTGCGGCGAGCACGCGTACCGTGTCGACGGCCTGCGCGTCCAGACTCGACCAGTCCGCGGGCAGGTGCGGTGTCACAAGCTCGCGGAGTTCATCGTCGGTTCGTGGTGTCGTCGCGGCAGCGGTCACGTCGGCGACCCTCCTTCGTTCGTCGCGGAAAAAGACGGCGATTCGGGTGCCGGACAGCGTTCGCGGGCCGGGCCGATCGGACCCGGGCCATGCACCCCAACCACTTGTCGAGCCTAGCGCTGCCGTCTGACGGTCCTGGATGGCCATGATCATTCCCGGCGAGTGGTGCCCGCGGCGGCATGCTGGATTCCCGGGGCGGTGTCGGCGTTACGCGCGAAGTGACAGCCCGTACTATGACAATTTGGCGGGAGCAGGGAAAATTTGGCGAGACGCGGGGCGAATGCGGGAGGACGACGCGGACGTGGGCAGGGTGATGTGCCAGTGGTGACGGACGGTCGCGCGGCCCTGCAAGATGCGCGCTCGCACGAGGTGCGCTCCCCGCGGCAGCCCCGGCCCGGTGCGGCCGATCCGGTCGGTGGCCCGGCAGACGAGCAGCGTCATACCAGCGGTCATACCGGCGCCGGTCCGGTCACGATCGCGGATCGCATCACCGCCTATGTGATGCTCACGAAGCCGCGGATCATCGAGCTCTTGCTGATCACCACCGTGCCGGCCATGTTCGCTGCTCAGCGCGGGGTGCCGAGCCTGGCCGTCATGTTCGCGACGCTGTTCGGCGGGATGCTCGCCGCCGGCAGCGCGAACGCTCTCAACTGCGTTTATGACGCCGACATCGACGAGATCATGCGCCGTACGCGGAACCGGCCGCTGGCCAGGCATACGGTGAGCCGTCGCAATGCGCTGATCTTCGCGATCGCGATCGGAGTCGTGTCCGTTCTCTTCCTCGCGGTGACGACGACGTGGCAGGCCGGTGTGCTCACCGCCGTCGCGATCCTGTTCTACGTGCTCGTGTACACCATGCTGCTCAAGCGGCGCACATCGCAGAACATCGTCTGGGGCGGCCTCGCCGGATGCATGCCGGTGATCATCGGCTGGTCCGCGGTGACCGGCGGGATCGGGTGGCCGGCCTGGGCGTTCTTCGGGGTGATCTTCTTCTGGACGCCGCCGCACACCTGGGCGCTGGCGATGCGCTACAAGGAGGATTACGCGGCGGCCGGCGTGCCGATGCTGCCCGTGGTCGCCTCGGAGCGCACGGTGGTGCGGCAGATCGTGCTCTACAGCTGGGGGATGGTGGTCTGCTCGTTGGTGCTGATCCCCGCGTCCGCGTGGCTGTACCTGGCGATCGCGGTGCCCGCCGGTGTGGTGTTCCTGGCGGCGGCGCACTCGCTGCATCTGAAGGTGGTGCGGGGCGCGGCGGCCAAACCCATGACGCTGTTCCACCTGTCGAACCTGTACCTGACCGTGGTGTCGGTGGCCTGGGCCGTCGACGCCGCGCTCGGCTGGGCGCCGGTGGGGTGGGCTCCGTGGCACTAACTGCCACGGGCGGCGGAGCCTCGAAGTTGCCGCGGCAGGACCGCGACGTGGAGACGCGCCTGCGCGCGTTCGCCGCGCGCCACGGCGACGGGGTGGTCGCCGTCATCAACCACGTCGGCCGGGTGGGCGCTCGCATCGTCGTGATCGCGCCGAGCGGGGAGTTCGGCGACGCGCTCGCCTCGTCCGTCGATGCCGCGACCGCGATCTGCGAACGGCTCGGCCTGCCTGTCCGCGAATGGGACCGCGAGACCACGGGCCTGCTGGCCCCGTCGGCGGCCGATCGCGTCCAGATGGGCACCCGTCGGCGATAGCGGCGCTCGCATCATTGCATCAGTGATGCAACCCTGCCTACCCTGGACGTATGCGCACCACTGTGGACCTGCCGGAGGACACCCTCCGCCGGGTGAAGAACATCGCGGCGGACCGGCGTACGTCGGTCAGCAAGGTCATCGCCGACTATGTGCAGAAGGCCGTCGATCCCCCGGCGGAAGGCAGTTATCCGCGTTACCACATCGAGCCCGATACCGGGTTCATGGTTGTCGATCTAGGCTATCCGGTGACCTCGGAAGACGTGCGAAGAGCGCTGGACGACGAGTGATGGCGGCGGCCGGTTCGACGTTCCTGTGGGATGCGAACGTGCTGATCGCGCGAGCGATGGCCACGCATGAGCATTACGCGGTGGTGGTCGACTGGACCACGCAGCATCCTCTGTTCGCTACCACGCCGATCACACAGGGAAGCCTTGTTCGGTATCTCGTGCGCACCGGGAACCGTGCCCTCAAAGCAGCAGAAGTGCTGGCTCGAGTGACGCAACGGAACGGCCACGAGTTCTGGCCGGACGACGTTGGCTATGACCGGCCCATGCTGGCCCGCGTCCACGGCCACGGCGACGTCACCGACGCGTACCTCGCCCAGCTCGCTCGGCACCACGGCGGGAAGCTCGCAACTCTGGACCGCCGGCTCGGTGATCTGCACCCCGACGTGACCGTCGTGATCCCGACCTGACCGCGGCCCGGAACATCGTCATACCCGATCGGTGAGCGCCGGCGCGGGCCCGCGTTCCCGGGTGGCCATCACGACCGACGCCGCCGTGGCGATCAGCGATACGGCGCCCAGCACATGCAGCACCACCAGGCCGGCTGGCACGCCGAGGAAGTACTGCGCCAGCCCCACCGCGCCCTGGCCCAGCGTGATCCCGACCAGCCAGCCCATGCGCACCAGCAGCTTCCGTGGCGCGCGGATGGCGAGGAAACCCACGCCCAGTGCGGCGATCAGGCCGAGGTACAGGAACATCAGGTCGGCGTGCAGCTGCGCCGAATCGCGGATGTCCCAATCGAGGCGCGGCGTGGTGGCGTCCCCGGCATGCGGGCCGGCCGCGGTCACCAGCGACCCGATCACCACCACCGCTCCCAGCACCACGACCGTCAACCAGGACAGCAGCCACAGCGGCCGCGGGACCAGAAGCCGTGCGGGCGAATCGTTCTCGCGTAGCCGCACCAGCGTGACCACGGCCGCGAACAGCAGCACCAGGGAGACGAGCAGGTGCGGCATCACCGTCCACCACTTCAAGCCGGTGTAGACGACGATCCCGCCCCACACGGCCTGGGCGACCACGCCGATGGGCCCGATCGCCGCGAGCCAGAGCAGGCCGCGCCGCGCCGGGCGGATGAGCGTGATCAGCAGGAACGTGCCCAGCGATGCCACCAGCACGATGCCGGTGATGGTTCGGTTGCCGAACTCGATGGCCTGGTGAATGGCCGCCATTCCGGTGCGGTATTCGGGCACCAGGGTCCCGGGTTGGCAGTCCGGCCAGGTGGTGCAGCCGAGCCCGGAGCCGGTCACCCGGACGACCGACCCGGTGACCGAGATCAGCGCATTCGAAATCACGGCGGCCCAGGCGAACGCGGCGATCAGCCGCATCGGCGGGCGCCAGCCGACGGCGACCTTCCAAACCCCATGCAGCCAGCCGAGAACCGTCGAGAGCCTCCGACGGCGCGGTGTGACCGTCGTCGCTTGGGCCGCCGCGGGAGGAGCCGCCGCGGTATCGGTCGCGGATTCCGTCGGGGACGTCGTCATTGCCATCTGAACCAGCGTACGGTCGCCGTCCAGCCGACAGCGAGCCAGGCGACGAGGATGACGATGTTCGCTGCGCCGGGCCCCTGGCCGTAGGTCAGCACGTCCCGAAGTCCGTTCGACAGCGCGCCCGCGGGGGTGAGTCCGCCCACCGTCTGCAACCAGCCGGGCGCCTTCGACAGCGGGATCAGCACCCCGCCGATGCCGACCAGGATCAGCCACACCAGGTTCGCGACGCCGAGCACGGCCTCGGCGCGCATGGTCCCGCCGAGCAGCAGCGCCAGCCCGATGAACGCGCCGAGCCCGAGCAGGCTCAGCACGACCACCCAGAGCGGGTTACCGTGCGGGTGCCAGCCGAGCGCCAGGGCGGCGACAAGGCAGAGCACCACGAACTGCCCGGCGATGACGACGGCGGTCGCACCGAACTTCGCCGCCAGCAGCAGCCAGCGCGGAAACCCCGTGGCCGCAAGGCGTTTGAGCACACCGTAGCGACGGTCGAAGCCGGTGAGGATCGCCTGGGAGGTGAACGACGCCGACATGATCGCCAGGGCCAGGATGCCGGGCGTGACCGTATCCACCCGAGGCTCCGGCAGGTCGGTGATGTGCATCGTGCTCATGGCCAGCAGCGCGGCGAGCGGGATGACGAAGGCGAGCAGCAACTGCTCGCCGTTGCGCAGCACGATCCGCAGTTCCTGCGCGGTGGCGGCGCGGACCATGGCGCCGGCGCTCGCCCGGCCGGGACGCGGTGCGAACGTGCCGGGTGCGAATCGGGGCGCGCTCATCCCCGCACCTCCCACCCGGTCAGCTCTAGGTAGACGTCCTCCAGGCGGCGGCGACCGGAATCGGTCAGCTCGGCCGGGGTGCCCTCGGCGACCTTGCGGCCGTGGTCGATGACGAGGATGCGATCCGCAAGCTGTTCCACCTCGTCCAGCAGGTGCGTGGTGAGCACGATGGTCACGCCGTCCGCGCGCGCCGCGCGGAGCACCTCCCAGACCAGGTGGCGCGCCTGCGGGTCCATGCCAGCGGTCGGTTCGTCGAGGAACAGCAACTCGGGCCGGCCCACCAGCGCCATGGCGAGGCTCAGGCGCTGCGCCTGCCCGCCGGAGAGGCGCCGGATCGGCGTGCGGGCGGACGCGGACAGCCCGACCATGTCGAGCAGCTGGTCCGGGTCGTGCGGGTGGGCGGCGCATCGCGCGACGAGGCGCAGCATCTCGCGGGTGCGCGCCGCGCCGTGGGCGCCCCCGGCCTGGAGCATCACCCCGATCCGGGGGCGGAGCGTCGTCTGCTGCCGCCAGGGATCGACACCGAGAACGCGGACGGAACCGGCATCGGGGCGGGCGAAGCCCTCGCACATGTCGATGGTGGTCGTCTTCCCGGCGCCGTTCGGACCGAGCACTGCGAAGACGGACGCGGCAGGGACGGTGAACGTCAGCCGATCCACGGCCCGGACGCTGCCGAAACTCTTCGAGACGTCGGCCAGGGCGAGCGCGGCCGGTTGAGCTGCGGCCGGTTGTGACGCGAACGGCTGAGATGCGATCAGCGGCGAATCGGGCCGTGCCTCGGGAGACGGATCGGGTACTGCCACGTGGCACAGGATAGGGACCGGCCCTGCACGGGTGCCCGCGGGGCCGTCGAGACGTTGATCACGACGCGGCGCGTGGCGGGTACCCCCGCTGGACCGCTCGGAGCAAATAGGTAACATTCAAGTTGTGAAAACGTCGGCCAAGGTAGCGGCGCCCGTGCGCAGCGCACGGGCCGAGGATGCTGGATCGCTGCAGATCGCCTCGGGCGAGGACGGCGCGCGCGGTGAGGTTGTCCGCCGACTGCTGATCGACGGGCCGTCGACCGCGGCGCACCTGGCGGCTGCGTTGGGCGTGTCCGGGACGGCGGTGCGGCGGCAACTCGACGCGTTGCATGCGGAGGGGTCGGTCACCTGCCGAGATGCGGCGGTCGCGGGCAGGCGCGGCCGCGGCCGGCCGGCGCAGGTGTATCTGCTCACCGATCTGGGGCGGCGACGGTTGCCGCACGCCTATGACGAGCTGGCCGAAGAGGCCCTGGGCTACCTCGCCGAGCACGTCGGGCCGGAAGCCGTGACGCAGTTCGCGCGGCAGCGGGCCGAGCGCATCGTCGACACGGTGCGCGGGGAACTGGACGCCGCGTCCACCGTCGCCGAGCGGGCGCGCATTCTGGCGAAGGCCCTGTCCCGATCGGGATACGTCGCAAGTGTCGACGAGGTCGGCATCGGTGAACAGCTGTCGCAACACCACTGTCCAGTGGCGCACGTGGCGGGCAAGTATCCGGCGCTGTGCGAACAGGAGTTGGCCGTGTTTACCGAGACGCTCGGTACCTACGCCCAGCGGCTCGCCACCATCGCCCGCGGGGACTCGTTCTGCACCACCTTTATTCCGGACCCCGTAATTCCGAACGCACCGAGCACGAACCCGCAGACGACGCCGTTGAACAGTGTTGCGCGGGGCGTTCGCATAGCATCCGGCGGCCGGGCGGCCGCGACCCGATGAGCATTCGATCACCATTCGACACGCAGAGAAGGACAGCTCGATGACCGCAGCCCCCGAACTCAGCGAGGCCCGTCTGGCCCAGGCCGAGACGATTGACGCGCTCAGCACGTACCAGTTCGGCTGGTCCGACTCGGACGCGGCGGGCGCCACGGCGAAACGCGGGCTCGACGAGGACGTGGTCCGTGGCATCTCGCACCTGAAGGACGAACCGGAGTGGATGCTCGAGCGCCGGCTCAAGGCGCTGAAGCTGTTCGAGCGGCAGCCGCTGCCCACCTGGGGCGCCGACCTGTCGGAGATCGACTTCGACAACATCAAGTACTTCGTGCGGTCGACGGAGCAGAAGGTCACCTCCTGGGAAGACCTGCCCGACGACATCAAGTACACCTATGACCGGATCGGCATCCCGGAGGCCGAGAAGCAGCAGATGATCGCCGGTGTCTCGGCGCAGTACGAGTCGGAGGTCGTCTACAACTCGATCCGCGAGGACCTCGCGCAGCAGGGCGTCGTGTTCCTTGATACCGACTCGGGCCTCAAGGAATACCCGGACCTGTTCGAGGAGTACTTCGGCAGCGTGATCCCGGCCGGCGACAACAAGTTCTCGGCGTTGAACACCGCGGTCTGGTCGGGCGGGTCGTTCGTCTATGTGCCGAAGGGCGTGCACGTGAAGATCCCGCTGCAGGCCTACTTCCGCATCAACACGGAGAACATGGGCCAGTTCGAGCGGACGCTGATCATCGTCGACGAAGACGCCTACGTGCACTACGTCGAGGGCTGCACCGCGCCGGTGTACCGCTCCGATTCGCTGCACTCGGCGGTCGTCGAGATCATCGTGAAGAAGGGCGGCCGCTGCCGCTACACCACCATCCAGAACTGGTCGACCAACGTCTACAACCTCGTCACGAAGCGCACCAAGGCCGAAGAGGGCGCGACGATGGAGTGGGTCGACGGGAACATCGGCGCGAAGGTGACGATGAAGTACCCGTCCGTGTGGATGATGGGGGAGCACGCCAAGGGATCGGTGCTGTCGGTGGCGTTCGCCGGCAAGGGCCAGCATCAGGACACCGGTTCCAAGATGCTGCACCTGGCGCCGCACACCTCGTCCGAGATCATCTCCAAGTCGATCTCCCGGGAGGGCGGCCGCAGTTCCTACCGCGGGCTCGTGCAGGTGAACCCCGGCGCGCACCATTCGCGGTCCACCGTCAAATGTGACGCGCTCCTTGTCGACACGAAATCCCGCAGCGACACCTACCCGTACGTCGACATCCGCGAGGACGACGTGACGATGGGCCACGAGGCCACCGTGTCGAAGATCAGCGACGACCAGTTGTTCTACCTCATGAGCCGCGGGCTGACCGAGGAGGAGGCCATGGCGATGATCGTGCGCGGCTTCATCGAGCCGATCGCCAAGGAACTGCCGATGGAATACGCCCTGGAGTTGAACCGGCTGATCGAAATGCAGATGGAAGGGGCCGTCGGGTAGGCGCCGCCGCACCTCGACGAACCGTCCACGACACACAGAAGGGCTGACCGGCCGATCAGGCCTGACCTCATGACGACAACCCAGATCCTCAACCCGACCACAGGGCCGACGCTCGGCGGCCCCAACGGGCTTGCCGCGCATTCCCACGTCGGCGGGCGGACCGTCCGCACCTCCGGCGTCGCATCGCACCTGCACCCGGTCGCCTCCACCGACGTCGCCGACCATCCCGTGCCGACGTCGAAGAGCGAGCTGTGGAAGTTCGCGCCGCTGCGCAGGCTGCGCGGCCTGCACGCGGACGCCGAGTTCACCGTGGGCGCGCTTACCGCGACCTGGGACGCGGTGGATGGCGCGGACGTACGGGTCGTGTCCGGAGCAGCAGGCCGGGCGCTCAAGGGCGCCTCGGACTACCTGCCGACCGACCGGGTCACCGCGCGACTCATGGAACACAACCCGGACACGCTGCTCATCGACGTGCCCGCGGACTCCACCGTCGCCGAGCCCGTCGTCGTGACCATCGACGGCGCGGACGCATCGATCGCCGAGGCCGCGCACATTCTCCTCCGGCTCGGAAACCACGCGGCCGCCACCGTCGTGCTCAAGGAGCAGGGCTCGGCGACCGTGGCGCACCTCGTCGAGATCATGGTCGGCGACGGCGCGAACCTGAACCTGGCGACGATCGCGGACTGGGCGGCGGACACGGTGCAGCTCGCGCACCACCACATCTCGGTCGGCCGCGACGCGAAGGTCAAGCACAGCCTGCTCACGTTCGGGGGCGACGTGGTTCGGACATCGGTCGACGTCGACTACCGCGGCCCGGGCGGCGATCTGGAGATGCTCGGCCTCTACTTCGCCGATGCCGGCCAGTACCTCGAACACCGCATCTTCATCGACCACACCGCCGCGAACTGCCGATCGGAGGTGCTCTACAAGGGCGCGCTCCAGGGGGAGCGTGCGCGCACAGCCTGGGTCGGCGACGTGCTGATCCGCGCCACGGCCGAGGGCACCGACTCGTACGAGATGAACCGGAACCTGCTGCTCACCGACGGCGCCCGCGCCGATTCCGTCCCGAACCTCGAGATCGAGACCGGCGAGATCATCAAGGCGGCGCACGCCAGCGCGACCGGCCGCTACGACGACGACCACCTGTTCTACCTGCAATCACGGGGCATCACCCCCGAGATGGCCAAGCGCCTGGTCGTACGCGGGTTCTTCCACGAGGTGCTGCACAAGGTGGGCATTTCGTCCGTCATCGAGCACATTTCGCAGACCGTCGAGCGGGAGCTTGCGATTTCGGGGATGTGACGCCGAGAACACCGAGAACACCGTCATATCAGTTCTTTTCACCAACACATACGGGAGTACACGAACCCATGGCAAAGCTTGAGATCTCCGACCTGCACGTCTCGGTGATCACGGACGACACCTCGAAGGAGATCCTCCGCGGGGTGAACCTGACCATCGATGCGGGCGAGACCCACGCCATCATGGGGCCCAACGGCTCCGGCAAGTCGACCCTCGCCTATTCGCTGGCCGGCCATCCGAAGTACCGGGTGACCTCCGGCACGGTGCTGCTCGACGGGACAGATGTGCTGTCGATGACCGTCGATCAGCGGGCCCGGGCGGGTCTTTTCCTCGCCATGCAATATCCGGTGGAGATCCCGGGCGTCACGACCTCGAACTTCCTGCGCACCGCAGCGACGGCTGTCCGCGGTCAGGCACCGGGTGTGCGGCAGTGGCTCAAAGAGGTCAAAGACGAGATGGAATCGCTGCAGATGGATCCGGACTTCGCGCAGCGCAGCGTGAACGAGGGCTTCTCCGGCGGCGAGAAGAAGCGCCACGAGATCCTGCAGATGAGCCTGCTCAAGCCGAAGATCGCCATCCTCGACGAGACCGACTCCGGCCTGGACATCGACGCGCTCAGGATCGTGTCCGAGGGCGTCAACCGCTACAAGGCGGATTCGGCCGCGGCCGGCGAGGCGGTGGGCGTGCTGCTGATCACGCACTACACGCGCATCCTGCGGTACATCCAGCCGGACTTCGTGCACGTGTTCGTCGCCGGTCAGGTCGCCGAGTCGGGCGGCTCAGAACTCGCCGAGGAGCTCGAGGCGGACGGGTACGTGCGGTTCACCGGCCAGGCGGTGCCGGCCTGACATGGCCGTCGTAGCGCACGACAGCCCCGAACTCGGTTCGACCCGCGTGCGGGCGGATTTCCCGGTCCTGGAACGGACCGTCCGCGGCGGGAAACCGTTGGTGTACCTGGATTCCGGCGCGACGTCGCAACGCCCGGTGTGCGTGCTCGACGCCGAGCAGGAGTTCATCACCGACCACTATGCGGCGGTGAAGCGCGGTGCGCACCAACTCGCCGACGAGGCGACCGAGTACTACGAGGGCGCGCGCGCCAAGGTCGCGGCATTCGTCGGAGCCCGCCGGCCGGAGGAGATCATCTTCACCGCGGGCGCGACGGCCTCGCTGAACCTGGTGGCCTACGCGTTCGGGAATGCCACCGGCGATGCCGCCCGGTTCGCGGTTGGCCCCGGTGACGAGATCGTCGTCACCGAGATGGAGCACCACGCGAACCTGGTGCCCTGGCAGGAGCTGTGCCGGCGCACCGGCGCAACGCTGAAGTGGTTCGGGCTCACCGACGACTTCCGGCTCGACCTGTCGGACATATCGGCCGTGATCACGCCGCGCACCAAGGTGCTGGCGCTCACCGGGGAATCGAACGTGCTCGGCACGCTGCCACCGGTCGCGGATCTCACCGCCGCGGCGCATCGGGTTGGGGCACTCGTGGTGCTGGACGCCTGCCAGTCCGTGCCGCATCGCGCCACCGACTTTGCCGCGCTCGACGTCGATTTCGCGGCGTTCTCGGGGCACAAGATGCTCGGCCCGACCGGCGTCGGCGTGCTGTACGGCAAGTACGAGCTGCTGGCGACGCTGCCCCCGTTCCTGACCGGCGGATCGATGATCGAAGTCGTGTACATGGACCATTCCACGTACATAGCGCCGCCGGCGCGGTTCGAGGCGGGCACCCCGCCCGTGACGCAGGCGGTGGCCCTCGGCGCCGCCGTGGACTACCTCACCGACCTGGGCATGGACCACGTCGAAGCGCACGCCATGGAGCTGACAGGCCTGGCGCTGCAGGGGCTTTCGGCGCTTCCCGGGGTGTCGATCCTCGGCCCGTCGACCACGGCGAACCGCGGGCCGGCCGTCGCATTCCTGGTCGATGGCATCCATCCGCACGATGTCGGCCAACTGCTCGACGACGCGGGGGTCGCCGTGCGCGTCGGGCACCATTGCGCGTGGCCGCTGCATCGCCGCTACGGCGTCTCCGCATCCTCGCGCGCTACGTTCGGGGTGTACTCCACAGCCGACGAGGTTGCCGCCCTCGTCGACGCGGTGGCCGGCGCACAGAAGTTCTTCGCGGGGAGGTGAGTGGCATGCAGATGAACGACCTGTATGCGGAGATCATCCTGGACCACTCCCGCGCGCCGCACCACGCGGGTCTGCGTGAGCCGTTCGACGCCCAGACCCACCAGGTGAACCCGACCTGCGGCGACGAGGTCACGCTGCGGCTGGCCGTGCAGCGAGGTGACAGCGGCGGCCTCACCGTCCAGGACGTGTCCTACGACGCGCTCGGATGCTCGATCTCGCAGGCGTCCGTGTCCGTCATGACGGACCTGGTGATCGGCGAAAGCCTCACTCGTGCACAGCAGAAGCTCGCCGCGTTCGAGGCGATGATCACCAGCAAGGGCGCGGACCCGGGCGATGAGGACCTGCTCGGCGACGCCGTCGCGTTTGCCGGGGTGGCGCAGTACCCGAACCGCGTCAAATGTGCTCTGCTGGGATGGAAGGCATTCAAGCTGGCCGCGGCGCAGGCCGAGGTTTCCGCAGCGTGATGACAACCGCACCGTGATGACGACCGACGGCGAGCTGCCGACTGACGAAGGATATTCCGATGAGTGACAACGACGTTTCGACCATGACGGCGGATCGCGCCGGGCGCGGTGCCGCGGATCTCGACGGCATGACCGGGGGGACCTTCGCGACCGCGACCGAGCCAGGCGCCCCGGCGAGCCAGGCGGCCCAGGCGCCGGGCAGCGATGTCGCGGCAGCAACCCTCGACGACATCGAGGAGGCGCTTAAGGATGTCATCGATCCCGAGCTCGGCATCAACGTGGTCGACCTCGGGCTGATCTACGACCTGCAGGTGGACTCCGGCAACGTGTGCCTGATCGATATGACGCTGACCTCGGCCGCCTGCCCGCTGCAGGAGATGATCGAGGACCAGGTCTGCGCGGCGCTCACCGGCGGCCCGACGCCCGTCGTCGCGGACTACCGCATCAACTGGGTGTGGTTGCCGCCGTGGGGCCCGGAGAAGATCACCGACGACGGCCGGGACCAGTTGCGCGCCATCGGCTTCAACATCTGACGCATCTGACGCGCGCCTACAGTGCGAATGCCGGGCGCGCACGTCTGAAGAGCCGGCGCCGCTACGGTAGGCAGATGGATCCCCGCCTCGCGCGCCGCAGCGACAACGGCTCCCGAGGCAGCGCGACCGCCGGGGCGTTCGACGCCGCCGAGATGGACGCGGCGACCGAGGGGGCCTTCCGCGACGATCTCGAGCGCATCCGTTTTTCGCCCTACTTTGCGCGGCTGGCCGCCGTGACGCAGGTCGTGAATCAGGGCTCCGCCGGCCAGGTCGTGCACAACCGGCTCACCCACACCGTCAAGGTGACGGCCGTCGCCCGCGCGATCGCAACCTTGCTCCGGGATCGCGGTGACATGGCGCTCATCGACCGGCTCGGCGGCTGCGACCCGGTCGTCGTCCAGGCCGCGGCGAGCGCCCACGACCTCGGGCACCCGCCGTTCGGGCACCTCGGCGAGCGGATCCTCGACCGGATCGCCCGCTCCCGCTTCGGCCTGATCGACGGCTTCGAGGGCAACGCGCAGACCTTTCGCATCCTCACCACGCTGGACGTGCACGGCGAGCAGGAGCACGGCCTGGACCTCACAGCGGCCGTCCGAGCCGCGGTGCTCAAGTATCCGTGGGCCCGGACCGGGTTCCCCACCCCGCATCCGTCCGAGGCCGCCGAGCGGCCGAAGGGCGCCGCGCCCGGCCCCGAGGGCGCCGGATCGCTCAAATTCTCCGCGTACGTGGTCGACGTGCCGGAGCTGATCGAGGTGCGCCGGGCGTACCCGCAGATCGGTCCGTGGCAGCAGACCGTCGAATGCTCGGTGATGGACCTCGCGGACGACATCGCCTACTCCCTGCACGATCTCGACGATTTCCACCGCGCGGGTGTGCTGCAGCACGCGTCCGTCGCGGCCGAGTTCCGCACCTGGATGCGGCTGCGCGCTACCCTCAGCGCGATGTCACCTGGCGAGTTGCAGGGCGACGGCCGCCGCCCTGGCCATTCGCTGGAACTGCTGCGCCGCAGGCTGCACGCTAAGGACGCCTGGATCGTCGACGACGAGGTGTTCGCGACGGCCGTGGAGAGGGTCGGTGACGAACTCGTCGACGGACTGTTGGCCGTGCCGTTCGATTCCTCCATCGCCGCCGAACGCGCCGTCGGGCTGTTCACCGCGACCTGGATCAGCCACCTGCAGGATTCGGTCACCACCGCCGCCGCACCGCCGGTCCGGGCCGCCCATGTGCTGCTGACCCAACAGGCGTGGCACGAGGTCGCCGTGCTCAAGTTCGTGCACCAACGGTTCGTGCTGGACCGCCCGGACCTGGCGTTGCTGCAACGCGGCCAGGCGCGGCTGCTCGCGGCCTTGGTGCGGGATCTCGAATCTTGGCTGACGGACCCGATCGACGTCGGCCGCGCGCCCCGGCGCCTGCTCGACCTGGTGCGGCTGGCCACCGACGACTATCGCGAGGTGGCGCGCTCCATGCCGCAGCTGCTCATCCGGCCGACCGGCGAGCCGGCCACCTCCGCGGACGACCTTGCAAGGCTCGGCCGCGGGCGCGGGATCATCGACTATGTGGCCTCGCTGACGGACGACCGGGCCGTCGCGACCGCGGCCGCGCTCTCCGGGCACGCCGGGCAGCTCTGGTCGGCGGGGAGTGCGTTGTGAGGGGAGCCGCAGGTGCCGGAGTCGCATCGCCGCCGGATGCCGTGACACGAAGGGCCGCAACGTTTATGACGATCGTCGCGCCGCAGGCGGCGAGCTCTTCCGGTCGTCGTGCCCCGGCGGAGCACCCCTGATGCGGGCGCGCCAGGCCGCGGGCGGGGGCCGGGTCGTGGAGGTGGAGGCGGCGCGGCTGCCCGGTTGGCTCACCCGGTTCGCCGATCGCCACCGGGGCATCGCCGCTGCCGAACGGGGCGTGGCCACGATCACCGTCATAGGCGGTGACGGGGCCACGGCGGATCTGGCCATCCCCTTTCCGCCATTAGCACGGGCTACAGAGGTTGAGCCGATCGCGGCGCTGCTCACGCACATAGCCCAGATGGGCGATGTGGCAATGATTCTCGTTCGGGAGCGGGCGTTCTCCATCGGCGTGTGCCGGGCCGGATCGGTGCTCACGAGTTCCACCGACACGCGCTATGTGCAGTCGCGGACGGCCGCGGGCGGCTGGTCCCAGCAGCGGTACGCGCGCCGGCGCGGGAATCAGCGCCGCGATTCCTTCCGGGCCGCGGCCGATGCGGCGGTGCGCGTCCTCTCCGCGCACCACGGGACGTTCGCCGGGCTGGTGGTGGGCGGCGACACCACGGCCATGCACGCGGTTCTCGACGATCCGCGGCTCGCGCACCTCACCGACCTGCCCCGGCGCACGTTCACCGACATCGCCGAGCCGCGCCGCGCGGTGCTGGACGACGTCGCACGGCGGTGCCTCGCCGTCGAGATCACCGTGCGCGATGCGGACGCCACATCTGGAACGTGAACCGCACGCCGTTCTCCTCGATGGGGTGAGATTCCGTCACCAGCCGGAAATCCCGCTCGAACGGCGGAAAGAACTTCGTGCAGTGGAAGTCCACGTCGATGCGGGTCAGCACCAGCTCGTCGGCCAGGGACAGCGTGGACCGGAAGAGCCCGGCCCCGCCGATGTTGTCGATGGTCTCGTCGGCGTGATCGCAGACGAACTCCGCGGCGTCGGGCACCCGCACGAACCCGCTCTTGAGCGCGGAGGTCCGGCGGGTCGCCACGTAGTTCGTGCGCCCGTGCATGGGGGAGTGGAACTCGACGTAGGTCCCGAAACCCATGAGGATCACACCGCTTCGGGTGGTTTCGACGAAGAATTTCTGGTCCGTCGGCAGCGTCCACGGGATGCCGTCATCGGTCGCCAGGCCGCCGCGGGAATCGATCGCCGCGATCATCCTCATCATGATTGCAGGGTAGCGAGTATGACGTTGTTCGGCGCCTGACGGCGCGTCGCGGTGCCATACCGGCCGCGCCCGGCTGGCGGCACGGAGCGAACACCGCAGCCGGTAGCATGGGTCCACGTGATCACCGCAACCGGACTCGAGCTGCGGGCCGGGACGCGGATCCTGCTGTCGGACGCCATGTTGCGCGTCCAGCACGGTGAGCGGATCGGCCTGGTGGGGCGGAACGGCGCCGGCAAGACGACGACCATGCGTGTGCTGGCCGGCGAGGGTCTGCCGTACGCCGGGACCATCACCCGCAGCGGCGAGATCGGTTATCTGCCACAGGATCCACGCGAGAGCGACCTGGCCGTCACCGCGAAGGAGCGCGTGCTGTCCGCGCGGGGCCTCGATCAGCTGGGTGCGCAACTGGAGAAGCTGCACATCCAGATGGCGGAGTTGGCCGACGGCGCCGAGCGGGATGCGGCCATCGCCAAGTACGGGCGGGTCGAGGAGCGCTTCGCCGCGCTCGGCGGATACGCGGCCGAGGCCGATGCCGCGAAGATCTGCCACAACCTCGGGCTTCCGGACCGCGTCATGGGCCAGCAGATGCACACGCTCTCCGGCGGGCAACGCCGGCGCGTGGAACTCGCGCGCATCCTGTTCGCCGCCTCCGACGAGACGGGTTCCGGGCACATTCAACTGCTGCTGGACGAGCCGACCAATCACCTGGACGCGGATTCGATCTCGTGGCTGCGCGATTTCCTGAAGACGTTCACCGGCGGCCTGGTGATCATTAGTCACGATGTGGATCTACTCGACGCGATCGTCACCAAGGTGTGGTTCCTCGACGCGGTACGCGGCGCGGTGGACATCTACAACATGAATTGGCAGCGCTACCTCGCGGCGCGCGCGGCCGACGAGCAGCGTCGCCGTCGCGAGCGCGCCAACGCGGAGAAGAAGGCGACTGCGCTCAAGGCGCAGGCCGCGAAGCTCGGCGCGAAGGCGACGAAGGCCGCCGCGGCACACCAGATGGTGCGCCGCGCCGAGCGGATGATCGGCGAACTCGATGAGGTTCGCGTGGCCGACAAGGTCGCGAAGATCCGGTTCCCCGCGCCGGCACCGTGTGGGCGGACACCGCTGACCGCGTCGATGCTCTCGAAAGGTTATGGATCGCTCGAGGTGTTCACCGGAGTGGACCTCGCGATCGACCGGGGCAGCAAGGTGGTGGTCCTGGGTCTCAACGGCGCGGGCAAGACCACCTTGCTCAAGTTGCTGGCGGGCGTGGAGCAACCCGATGCCGGAACTGTCGAGCCGGGGCACGGTCTGCGACTCGGCTACTACGCCCAGGAGCACGACACGATCGACCCCGAAGCGACGGTGTGGGAGAACACGCGGCACGCCGCCCCGGACGCCGGCGCACAGGAGCTGCGGAATCTGCTCGGCGCTTTCCTGTTCTCCGGGGAACAGCTCGATCAGCCGGCCGGGACGCTGTCCGGCGGCGAGAAGACCCGACTCGCGCTGGCCGGGCTGGTCTCCTCGGCGGCGAACGTGCTGCTGCTCGACGAGCCGACGAACAATCTCGACCCGGCCAGCCGGGAGCAGGTGCTGGACGCGCTCCGGCACTATGCGGGCGCCGTCGTTCTCGTCACGCACGATCCGGGCGCGGTCACCGCGCTCGAGCCGCAGCGCGTCATCGTGCTGCCGGACGGGACCGAGGACCATTGGTCAGCCGACTACCTCGATCTCGTCGAGCTCGCCTGATCGATCGGCGGGTGCTGCGCGTCTGCGGTGGCACGGATCACGGATCGGGTCGATCATGGAGTGATCCACGGCAGCGCACGAGCCCGCACGCCCCGGAATGAGCGAGGCAGCCCCCATCGTGTAGCTGCCGGTACCCAGAGAATCCGGGGCGGGCGTTCGCCCTGCAGCGAGAAGGTGGGAATGATGCCAACGCACGCGGCGGCACAGACTTCGGCAGCAAGATCGGCATCCCGATCGACACCAAGATCGGCACAGACATCGGCGCAGGCGATCGTCAAAGGTGCCCGGATCACCGGCAGCGCGCGGACGGACCTCGCCGCGGACCTGAAGAAGCGCTACGAGAAGGGCGAGAGCATCCGCGCGCTTGCGGCGGCCACCGGACGCTCCTACGGGTTCGTACACCGGTTGCTCGTCGACGACAACGTCGCGCTGCGCCGTCGCGGCG
>MKSW01000003.1:327660-376896 GCA_001897425.1 Actinobacteria bacterium 69-20
CCTGCAGTGGCGAAAGTTTCTGCTGGCGCTGACGATAACTAAGTGGCAGAGTGTCTCATGATGTGCCCGTATGCGCCGATGGCCTAGGTGCGGGGGCTGCGGGCACTCGCGTCGCACCACGATGTGGCTCGAGCTTTCCGTAGCGGTGCACGCAACCCGGCGGGAGGAGCATTCGTGGGATCGGATCGCAGCGCCCAGCGAACCATGGAGCAGCGAGCCATGACGAGGGGCCACAGGGTCTGGGCGGTCGTCGTGACCGTGGCCATCGCGTGTTCGTCGACCGTCGTTCTCGTCCATTCGGCTGCCGCCGTGCCTGCGCCGCCCCCCAATCCCTCGGACCATCAGATCTCGGCGAGCCAGAACCAGGCCGCCGCCTCGGCCGCCGAGGTCGGCCGGTTGAGCGGCATCGTGTCGTCGACCCAGGCCACGATCCAACAGCTCCAGGACGCCATGGAGCTCAAGGCGGAGCTGGCGATGAAGGCGCTCGTCGACCTGCAAACCGCGAAGGAAGCCGCGAAACAGGCGGAGCAGGCCGCGAAGGCCGCCGAGGCCGCCGCCGCGAAGGCCGCCGATCAGATCGTCACCGCCCAGGACCAGGCCGCCCAGTTCGCGGCCGCCTCGTTCCGCCAGGGATCCGTGGTCGGCTCGTCGCTGAATGCCCTGCTCGATGCGAACTCGATGGACCAGTTCCTGCTGCGCAGGGACATGATCGAGCAGGTTTCCGCGAACCAGGCGAGCGTCCTCGACACGCTCGCGACCACCCGCACCACCAAAGCGAACGTGGACTCCAAGGCCAAGGCCGCGCTGGCCGATGCCACCGCGGCCGAGCACGCGGCCCAGCAGGCGCAGGTCGAGGCCGACCAGGCGCAGAAGGCGGCCGCCCAGAGTTTCGCCGACGGTCAGAGCCAACTCGCCGCGCTCACCAGCCAGCTCGCGCAGCAACAGGACCAGTACCAGGGGGCGCTCAACCAGGTCGCCGAACTCAAGGGGCAGCGCGCGCAATACCAGGCCTGGCTCAAGGCGAAGCAGGAGGAGGACCAGCGCATCGCGGCGCAGGCCGCCATCCAGCAGCAACAGGCGCAGGAGCTCATGCGCGAGAAGCAGCTGGCCGACCAGCTCGCCGCGCAGGACGAGAGCAACCGCGCGTTCGCGATCCAGAAGGCGAAGGAGTACCAGAAGAAGCTCGCCGAAGCGCGGGCGGCCCAGGAAGCGGCGCGCAAAAAGCTGCAACAGCAGGGCGTGGACCCGGGCCCGAATGTTCCGGTGTCCAACATGTCCCGCGGGCAGATCGTGGTGCAGGCGGCCCTCGCGTACCTCGGCACGCCCTACGCCTGGGGTGGCGGCACGGCCCGGGGCCCATCGCGGGGGATCCACGACGGCGGAACCGCCGACTACTACGGCGATTACAACAAGATCGGATTCGACTGCTCGGGGCTCGCCCTCTACGCCTGGGCGCAGGCCGGCGTCTACCTGCCGCACTACTCCGGCTACCAGTTCAACTACGGCCAGCGGGTCGCGCCGGCGAACCTCCAGCCCGGTGATCTGGTGTTCTTCGCCTACAACACGTCGAACCCGGCGACCATTCACCACGTGGCCATCTACATGGGCAACAACAAGATCATCCAGGCGCCGCAGTCCGGTGACGTCGTCAAGATCTCGCCCATGTACTGGAGCGGATTCATCGGCGCGACACGCCCCGGCACCTGACCGTCCCGAGGCTGGCATCATCGGCCATATGGCGGCGAGCGCGGCAGCGAATATGACGGATATGACGCTGCCTTTCCCCGACGCGTTCGTCATCCTGAGCGGCGGGCGGGCACAGCGGCTCGGCGGCTCCGGCGGCCCCGCCGGCACTGATCGCACCGATGACGCCGATGACGGCGGTGACGCGGGCGGCACCGACAAGGCGAGCATCGCACTCGGCGGTCGCACGCTGCTGGATCGTGCCCTCGGCACCACGCAGGGGCGTCCCGTCGTGATCGTCGGCCCGCACGCGCCGGCCCGGCCCCGGGTGACGCTCACCAGGGAGGACCCGCCCGGCGGCGGCCCCGCCGCGGGTATCGCCGCCGGAGTCGCGGCGCTTCCGACGCCTAGCACCGGACAGCGGCAGCGGATCGGCATCATGGCCGTCGACCAGGCGGGGGTCACATCGCAGACGTGGCAACGGCTCTCGGCGGCCGCGGCCGACCCGGAAGTGAAGGGCTGCGTGCTCGTCGAGGCGGACCGGCGGCAGTACGGCGTCGGTGTCTTCGACGCGGCCGCGCTGCGCGGGGCGCTCGGCACGCGGGCCGACTGGCACGGCATCTCGCTGCGTGCGCTGCTCGACCCGTTGATCGGCGCCGAGGTCGAGGCGCAGGGGCCCGAGGCCCGCGATATCGATACGCCCGCCGATCTCGACTGGTGGCGGCGGCGCGCGCAGTCCGTCGCCGGCAGTGCCGGCAGTACCGACGGTGCCGTCATCTCTCCGTAACGCCGGTATCTTTCCGTAGGGGGTACACGATCCGGCACGAACGGAAGCGGGGTGGGCGATGACGATGCCCGACGGCACCACACGGACTGCGGTCACCGATACCGCCGCCGAATCCGCCGAACCCGCCCGCGTCGGTGCGACACCGCAGCAGCTGCCGGACCCGAGCGCCGACGCCGCGACCATCGAGCGGGTGATGTTCGAGGTCAAACGGGTGATCGTCGGCCAGGATCGGATGCTCGAGCGCATGCTCGTCGGCCTGCTGGCCGGTGGCCACCTGCTGATCGAGGGCGTCCCCGGCGTCGCGAAGACGTTGGCGGTGGAGACCTTCGCCACGGTGGTCGGCGGATCCTTCGCCCGAATCCAGTTCACGCCCGACCTGGTGCCGTCCGACCTGGTGGGCACGCGGATCTATCGCGCCGGCCGGGAGCAGTTCGATATCGAACTCGGTCCCGTGGTGCGGAACTTCGTGTTGGCTGACGAGATCAACCGGGCGCCGGCCAAGGTGCAGTCGGCGCTGCTGGAGGTCATGGCGGAACGCCAGGTGACGATCGGCGGCCGCACCTTCACCATGCCGGACCCGTTCCTGGTGCTGGCGACGCAGAATCCGATCGAGAACGAGGGCGTCTACCCGCTCCCGGAGGCGCAACGCGACCGGTTCCTGTTCAAGGTCCTCGTCGGATACCCGCAGCCTGACGAGGAGCGGGAGATCGTCTATCGCATGGGCGTCGTCCCACCGCAGCCACGCCAGGTGATTCCGGTCGCCGAGTTGGCGCGCCTGCAACGGGTGGCCGCGCAGATCTTCGTGCATCACGCGCTCGTCGACTATGTCGTTCGCCTGGTGTACGCCACGCGGACACCGGCCGCCCACGGACTCGATGACGTCGCGGGCTGGCTGTCCTACGGAGCATCGCCCCGCGCCAGCCTCGGGATCGTCGCGGCCGCACGGGCGCTGGCCCTCATCCGGGGGCGGGATTTTGTCGTGCCTCAGGACGTCATCGACGTGGCACCGGACGTGCTGCGGCACCGCATGGTGCTCTCCTACGATGCTCTCGCCGATGGGATCGCGGTCGACGCAATCACCAACCGGCTGCTGCAGGTGATCCCGCTGCCCCAGGTCAGCCCGCAGCGCCCCGGGGTGTGACCGCGTGCTCACCCACGCCACGGTTCCGACGACCAGCGACCCCGCCCGCATCGACGCGGCGCTCGTCGACCTCGAGTTGACGATCCGGCGCCGCATCGACGGGCTGCTGCACGGCAACCATCTCGGCCTGGTCCCCGGGCCGGGAAGCGAACCGGGCGAGGCGCGGCCGTATGTCGCCGGCGACGACGTCCGCCGAATGGACTGGTCGGTGACGGCGCGCACGACCGTCCCGCACATCCGGCAGACGGTCGCCGACCGCGAGCTGGAGGTGTGGCTCGCCGTGGACCTGTCGGCATCGATGGATTTCGGCACCGCGCGGTGCGAGAAGCGCGACCTCGCCGTGGCGGCGGCCTCCGTCATGGCCCATCTGACCCGCGGCGGCGGCAATCGCCTGGGCGCGGTGGTGGTCGCCGGCGGGACCATCCGACGCCTCCCGCCGCGCGGCGGCCGCGACGCGATCCAGCACACGCTGCGCACCATCGCGCTGACCCCGCGCACCGAGCCGGGCCACCGCGGCGACCTCGCCGGCGCGCTGGAGGCGTTGCGCCGGCCACCGCGGCGCCGCGGCCTGGTCGTCGCCATCTCGGACTTTCTCGGCCCATTGACATGGGAGGGCCCGCTGCGCGCGCTCGGTGCGCGTCACGAACTGGTGGCAGTGGCGGTCAGCGACCCACGTGATACGGAGCTGCCGGCCGTCGGCTACGTGACGCTCGTCGACCCGGAGACCGGACGGCGCAAGGAGATTCGCACCAGCAGGGCCTTGCGGGCGCGTTTCGGTGCCGCCGCGGCCGAGCACCGCGCCGAGGTCATGGCGGCACTGCGCCGGGTCGGCGCTCCCACGCTGTCGCTGTCCACGGATCGCGACTGGGCGGCGGACGTGATGCGCTTCGTCGCCCGGCGCAAGCGTGGCTGGACCGGGGCCGCGGCGCCGGGCATCATCGAGCGAGGCGCGATATGACCGGCGGCAGCGCAGCGGTGCCGGCCCGCGTTGGGCGCACGGGGGCGCCATGACGCTCGCGCATCCCGCCTTCCTCGCCGCAGGTGTGCTGGTCCTCGCACTCGTCATCGGCTACGTGATCGCGATCCGGCGGGCGCGGGTGCACACGTTGCGCTTCGCGAACCTTGCCCTGCTGGAGCGCGTCGCGCCCAGGCGCCCCGGCGGATGGCGGCATGTCGGGTTCGCGGTCATTGCCGTCGGCCTGATGCTCCTGGTGATCGCGATGGCGGGGCCCACGGCGGACGCGAAGGTTCCGCGGAATCGGGCGACGGTGATGCTCGCCATCGACGTGTCGCTGTCGATGCAGGCCACCGACGTCGCGCCAGATCGCCTGGACGCCGCGAAGGATGCGGCCAAGGAGTTCGCCCAGAACCTCACGCCCGGCGTCAATCTCGGCCTCATCTCGTTCGCCGGGATCGCCACCGTCCTCGTCTCGCCGACCACGGACCGAGCCCCGGTGCTGCAGGCGATCGACTCGCTGAAGTTGGACGAACGCACGGCCACCGGCGAGGCGATCATCTCGGCGCTGCAGTCCATCGACATGTTCTCGCGGGCTACCGGAGGCACTGGGGGCACCGGGGGCACAGCCGGATCGAAGGAATCGATCCCTGCCCGAATCGTCCTGATGACCGACGGCAAGCGGACCGTCGGTCGCAGCGAACAGGACGCCGCGCAGCGCGCGAAGGACGCCGGCGTCCCCGTCTCGGTGATCGCCTTCGGAACGGATCACGGCAGCATCAACCTGGACGGCACCCAGATTGCGGTGCCGCTGGACACCGACGCGATGCGGCAGATCGCGCAGATCTCCGGCGGCGACTTCCACACCGCGCACACCGTCGCCGAACTCAAGACGGTGTACTCGCAACTCGGCGAACAGATCGGCTACGAGACGGTCCACCGCGACGCCTCCCGGCCCTGGCTCATCGCCGGCACCATCGTGACGATCGTCGCGGCCGCCTTCACCCTGATGGTCACCGGCCGCGTGCCGTAGCCGGATCGATCCCCGGCGCCCGATAGAGTCGGCGAGGCCGGATGCGGAGCCGGATACAGTCAGCGAAACCAAGGACAGCGACACCAAGTGCAGCGACAAGCGCCGACACCAAGGGCGGCAGCGATCAGTGGAGGAACCGTGGCAGAGGTAGCGGCGCCGGCCGGGCGGTCCGTACTGGTCACCGGCGGCAACCGGGGGATCGGGCTGGCCATCGCCCGCCGCCTGTCCGCGGACGGGCACCGGGTGACGGTCACCTCGCGTTCCGGCCAGGCGCCTGACGGCATCACCGCCGTGGCCTGCGACGTCACCGATTCCGCCTCCGTCGACGCGGCCTTCAGCGCTGTCGAAGCGGCCCAGGGCCCGGTGGAGGTCCTGATCTCGAACGCCGGCATCACCGACGACACGCTGCTGCTGCGCATGAGCGAGCAGACGTTCGGCGGCGTGATCGACGCCAACCTGACCGGCGCCTACCGGGTCGCGAAACGCGCGTCGATGGGAATGCTCAAGCGGCGCTTCGGGCGCATGGTGTTCATCTCGTCGGTGGTCGGCCTCTCCGGCGGTGCCGGGCAGGCCAACTATGCCGCATCCAAGGCCGGCCTGGTCGGTCTTGCCCGGTCGATCGCCCGCGAACTCGGCTCCCGGAACATCACCGCGAACGTGATCGCCCCCGGTTTCGTGGATACCGATATGACGCGCGCGCTACCCGAGTCGCGTCGGGCGGAGATCCTCGGACAGGTCCCGCTCGGCCGGTATGCGGACCCGGACGAGGTCGCCGCGGCGGTGGCCTTCCTAGCGTCGGACGGCGCCGGGTACATCACCGGGGCAGTGATCCCCGTCGACGGCGGCCTCGGCATGGGTCACTGAATGGGGCACTGACGGCCGAGCCCGCCCGACCCCGGAACTACGTCATATCAGTTATCCCGCAAGCACTCTCGATGGAGGACCACGATGACAGCACCTGAATCCGCGCTGGGAACCGGCCTGCTCGCGGGGAAGAACCTGCTGATCACCGGCGTGATCACGGAGGCCTCGATGGCGTTCCACACGGCGCGGCTCGCCCAGCAGCTCGGTGCGCGCGTGGTGCTCACCGGGTACGGGCGCATGTCGCTCGTCGAGCGGATCGCGCAGCGGCTGCCGGAGTCTGCGCCCGTCGTGGAACTCGACGTGACGAACGAGGAGCAGCTCGCCAGCCTCGCCGGCCGGGTCGGCGAGCATGTCGACCGCATCGACGGGGTGCTGCACGCCATCGCCTTCGCCCCGGCGACCGCGCTCGGCGGCGTCTTCCTCGACACGCCGTGGGCCGATGTGGCGACCGCCGTGCATACCTCCGCCTATTCGCTGAAGTCGCTCGCGGTGGCGGTGCGGCCGCTCATGACGGCCGGCGGCAGCATCGTCGGGCTGGACTTCGATGCCCGGCAGGCGTGGCCCGCTTACGACTGGATGGGTGTGGCCAAGGCCGCGCTGGAATCGACGAGTCGTTATCTGGCAAGGGATCTCGGCCCGGCCGGTATCCGGGTCAATCTCGTGTCCGCCGGCCCGATCCGCACCATTGCGGCGCGCTCCATCCCGGGGTTCGCGGCGCTGGAGAACGCGTGGACCGATCGTGCGCCGCTCGGCTGGGACACCTCGGACCCGACGCCGGTCGCGCGCGCGTGCGTGGCGTTGCTGTCCGACCTGTTCCCGGCGACGACGGGTTCGATGATCATGGTGGACGGCGGCTTCTCGGCGCTCGGCTTCTCGGCCCGCGAAATCGACGAGGAACCGTGACGACGCTGCGGGTGCCGGTTTCCGGCGGCGAACTGGTGGTGCACCAGCTTGCCGGCGACCAGCACAGCGAGCGGACGCTGATCGCGGTGCACGGGATCACCGCGAACGGCCTGTCGATGCAGCCGCTGGCCAGGGCGCTGCGGGCGCGCGACACCGGGATTCGGGTGCTGGCACCGGATCTCGCCGGCCGGGCGTGCAGCAACACCGTCACCGGGCCGTGGGGCATGGCCCGGCACGCGACCGACGTGATCGCCGTCATCGACGCGATCGGGGCAGGGCAGGTCACCGTGCTCGGCCACTCGATGGGTGCCTATGTGGCGGCCGTGGCGGCCGCTCGGCACCCTGAGCGGTTCGACCGGGTGGTGCTGGTGGACGGCGGCGTCGCCTTCCCACCGCCGCCCGGCGCGGACATCGACGCGCTGCTCACCGCGGTGATCGGGCCGGCCATGGCACGGCTGTCCATGACGTTCCCGGACGAGGACGCCTACCTCGCGTTCATGGCCGCCAATCCGGCCGTCGCGGAGGTGCTGGCGGTCGGTGGCACGGCGGCCGACGATCTGCGCGGCTACCTGGAGCACGACATCCGGCGACGGGGCGACGGCACGCTGGCCAGCTCTTGCGTGCTGGACGCGATCCGGGTCGACGGCGGCGCGCTGCTCACCGAACCCGAAGCGGCGCAGGCGATCTCGCACCTGGCGGTGCCCACCACGCTGCTGTGGGCGCCGCGCGGACTGATGAACCAGACGCCGGGACTGCTGACCGCGGAGCTGATCGAGGCGGCAGGGCTCCCGGGCACCGTCACCACCCGGCAGGTCCCGGACTGCAACCACTACTCGATCATGTTCGCCGATCACGCGCTGGCCGCGGTGACCGGCGCCATTCTCGGCTGACCGCCCGCTGGCGCCGTCAGGCGCCTTTGGACGCTGTTGTCATAGCGCCGCATCCGCCGCTGAGCCGTCAGGCGCCTTTGGACGCTGTTGTCATAGCGCCGCATCCGCCGCGGTGGCCACCACGGTCCGGCGGGCGTCACGCACCGCGGTGTGCAACGGTGCGAGCGCCCGGTTGACCAGCTCGGTCTGCCGTCCGGTCACCGCGGCCGTGTCGTGCCCGGCGGCCACGTCCAGCAGCGCGGCCAGCGTGGTTGCCCGATCGAGCAGCGCTGTCGCCGCGGAGCCGAGCCCGGGCGGGGCGGCGACGGCATGCGCCGCGGTCGCGCGCCGCATCGCCTCGCGCGGGTTGCCGCGGTCGCTGGCCACCTCGGCACGAGCGAGCAGCCGGGTCGCGTCCGCCACCGCCGCATCCACCAACCGAGTGGCTTCTCCCATGTCCAGCGCCGGATGCGGGTGGGCGCACTCGTAGGCGCGCCACAGCCCGTCGACCGGGACGAGCCCGATCCCGACGTCCGGCAGCACCACGACGGCACCGGAGTCCAGGGCCGGGCCGAGGATGTCGCCGCCGGGCGGCAGCCCGCGGACGTCGCCCGCGACCGGCGTGAGCAGCTGCGCCGCGCCGCCGCGGCGCAGCACCGGAAGCAGGTCGGACAGGGCGCCACTCGGCTCGCCCGGGCCTGGTAACCCACTTCGCACTGCCGCTTTCGTCGAGTCGGCACGCACGCCCGCGCGCATGCCGATCTCCGCTAGCACGTCCAACACCGCGTCGGCGCTTGCACCGGCCTGCCAGGCATGGCACCACAGGCCGAGCGTGGTCGCTGCGGCTGGTGTGGTGAGCCGGGGGGCTGTCGAGAGCGTCATCACCGAACACGGTACGGGACGGCGTGTCTGGTGCGTCGTCGCTCGCATCGCGGCGCCGCGGAATCCTGGAAGTCCGCGAGGAATCCTCCCCGCCGGGCGGCGGCGCGGCTGCCGAGATCGTGCGGCGGAACACGATAACGTGGCGCCTCGTGGGGTACGCCGACGATCGTTACGGGCACGACATCCTGGCAGCCCGACCGAGAACCGCTGCGCCGCAGCAGGTCCCGGCCGAGGCCGGAGTGGTCGCGGAGGATCCGCTCTCCGGGTTCTGCGGTGCCGTCATCGCCTGCGCGGCGAACTCCGTCATACTCGAAGACCGATTCGGGAAGCGGCGCGAGTTTCCGCTGGCGCCCGGCGCGTTCCTGGTGGACGGCAAGCCCACCACGCTCGTCCGGCCGCAGGCGGCGCCGCGCGCTCCGGCGAGGTCCGCATCCGGATCGGTCGCGGTGGCGGGCCTGCGCGCCCGGACGGCCCGCGCGGCCCGGATCTGGGTCGAGGGCATCCACGACGCCGAGCTCGTCGAACGGATCTGGGGCCACGACCTGCGCGTGGAGGGCGTGGTGGTGGAGCCGCTCGGCGGACTCGACAACCTTCCCGCGGCCCTTGCGGAGTTCGGACCAGGTCCTACGCGTCGCGTCGGGGTGCTGGCGGACCATCTGGTGGCCGGGTCGAAGGAGACCCGCATCGCGGCCCAGGTGGCCGGCCCCTCCGTGCTGATTGCCGGGCATCCGTACATCGACATCTGGCAGGCCGTGCGGCCGTCGGCGCTGGGGATCCCTGCCTGGCCGATCGTCCCGCGCGGGCAGGACTGGAAGACAGGGGTGTGCGCCGCGCTCGGCGTGTCGGATCCGGCGACGATGTGGGGGCGCATCAACGGGTCGGTGCGAACCTTTCGGGATGTGGAGACACCGCTCATCACGGCGGTCGAAGGCTTGATCGACTTCGTCACGGCGGCCGGCGACCGGGTGTGACGCTGTTCCGCTGTGGTCACTCTGTGTTCGCTCTGTGTTCCCTGAGGGCTCCTGTCCCGTCGGCCATGACGGTTTTTCCACGACGGTAAAGGGTTTTAACGGCCGCTCCGCCGCGGTGCTGCGGGCTCTGGCAGGATGAGCGCATGGCGTGGTGGGGCTGGCTGATCGTCGCGGTGGTGCTGTCCGGTGCGGAGGCGATCGGCGGCGAGTTCGTGTTGCTCATGCTCGGCGGCGGGGCAGTGGTCACAACCGTTTTCGCACTCGGTGTCGGATCCCTGTGGCTGCAGCTCCTGGTGTTCGCGATCGTCTCGCTCGTCCTGGTGTTCGGCCTGCGCCCGCAGCTCAAACGGCATTTCATCAGGCCCACGCAGATCCGCTCCGGAGTCGATGCGTTGATCGGCTCACCCGCTACAGTGATCTCCACGGTTGATGCACGCGGTGGGCAGGTGAAGATCGGCGGCGAAGTCTGGTCGGCGGTCGCCCTGGAAAATGAACGCGCGTTACCGCCCGGAACACCGGTGACGGTTGTCGAAGTCCGCGGGGCAACCGCGGTAGTGATGTGGGGGCCGTAGCCGATGGATCCATTGCTGATCGCCGCGATCGTCATCGCGGTACTGGTGATCATTGTCGTGCTGCGGTCGGTCAAGGTGATCCCGCAGGCGCAGGCCGCGGTGATCGAGCGACTGGGCCGGTTCCACAAGGCCAACGGCGCGGGCCTGGTGTGGCTGGCGCCGTTCGTGGACCGGATCCGGGCGCGCATCGACCTGCGCGAGCAGGTGGTGTCGTTCCCGCCGCAACCGGTGATCACCGAGGACAACCTGACGGTGTCCATCGATACCGTCGTGTATTTCCAGGTGACGGATCCGCGCTCGGCCGTGTACGAGATCGCGAACTACATCATCGCGGTCGAACAGCTCACCACGACCACCCTGCGTAACGTCGTCGGCTCGATGGACCTGGAGCAGACGCTCACCAGCCGAGACCGGATCAACGGGCAGTTGCGCGGCGTGCTCGACGAGGCGACCGGCAAGTGGGGCATCCGGGTGGCGCGCGTCGAGCTCAAGGCCATCGACCCGCCGCCGTCCATCCAGGACTCGATGGAGAAGCAGATGCGCGCCGACCGGGACAAGCGCGCGATGATCCTCACGGCCGAGGGCACCCGGGAGTCCGCCATCAAGACGGCCGAGGGCAACAAGCAGGCGGCCGTGCTGTCGGCGGAGGGCGCGAAACAGGCCGCGATTCTGGCCGCCGAGGGCGAGCGGCAGTCCCGCATCCTGCGCGCCCAGGGTGAGCGGGCGGCGCGTTATCTGCAGGCGCAGGGCCAGGCGAAGGCGATCGAGAAGGTGTTCGCGGCGGTCAAGGCAGGCAGGCCGACGCCGGAACTTCTTGCCTACCAATACCTTCAGACGTTGCCGCAGATGGCGCAGGGCGACGCGAACAAGGTGTGGATGATCCCGTCGGACTTCTCCAAGTCGCTGGAGGGTTTCGCGCGGATGCTCGGCGCGAAGGGCGACGACGGCGTATTCCGGTACGAGCCGCCGAAGGAAGATCTGCCGACCTCGCGCCCCGGCGATATCGATGACGATGTGAAGGACTGGTTCGAGGGGACCACGGCCGACGAGGTGGCCGAGGCGGTGCGGGCCGCCGAGCGAGAGGCGTCGGTGACGATCGAGCAGCGCGATGCCGCCGCCGCGGCGGAGCGGGCCGCTCGCCAGAGCGATGCGGCGCCGTACCAGGCGCCCCTTCCTCCGGTCGCGCCGCCGCCATCCATGCCGCCGACCGGGTATCCGCCCGTCGGCGGATACCCGCCGGCAGCCCCACCGCCGGGATACGGATATCCCGCTCAGCCGGGCCCGCAGGACCCTTCCGACGCATAGACACGCCGTGACGCCGGCACACGTCGCGGCGTTGAGCGGCTCGCGGTAGTGACCGGAGTCACGGTGCGCGCTTCGAGCCAGCCGCTGCAGCGCTCCGGCGGCATGGCACGCTTTCCCCAGTGCTTCCGTCTGGCCGCGGGTGCGGCGGGGTGAGAGGAAACCGAGGATGATCCGGAAACGTGCTCGCCTGCTCGTGTCGGCGGCCGCCGTAGCGCTCGTGGTCAGCGCGTGCACTGCCGGTGCGGGCCTGCAACCGAGCTCCTCTACCGGCGACCAGTCGACCCAGTCGGCCACCGGCGGGTCGACGACGCCGTCCGGCGGATCGGGGTCGACCGGAACCGAGACGTCCGGCACGTCGGGTTCGTCGAGCTCGTCGGGTTCGCAGCCTGCTCCGTCGGATGGGACGTTGACGCTCGGACTGGTCCTCGAACCTGTCAGCCTCGACTTCACCACCCAGAGTGGCGCGGCGATCCCGCAGGTGCTGCTCGACAACGTCTACGAGACGCTCGTCAACCAGGCGCAGGACGGGACGATCGTGCCGGGGCTCGCGGAGAAGTGGACGGTGTCTCCGGACGGCCTGACCTACGATTTCACGCTGCGATCCGGCGTCACCTTCTCCGACGGCGAACCGTTCACCGCCGATGACGCCGTGTTCAGCATCAACTACGTCAAGACGAAGTGGACCGTCAACGTCGCCGACGCGATGAAGGTGGTCGCCTCCGCGACGGCGGTGTCGCCGACGGAGCTCAAGGTGGTGCTGAGCCACCCGGACAACCTGTGGCTGTTCAAGATGACGACGCGGATCGGCGCCATGATGAGCCCGAAGCACGTGGACAAGCTCGCGACCGAGGCGATCGGTACCGGGCCGTACGTGTTCTCGAACTGGATCCACGGTGACTCGATCACGCTCACCCGCAACCCGCACTACTGGGGCAGCACGGCGCTGGAGAAGACCATCGTCTTCAAGTACTTCTCCGATCCGACCGCGATGAACAACGCCCTGCTCACCGACCAGATCCAGGTGATCACCACGGTGCAGACCCCGCCGGCGTTGAAACAGTTCGACGACAAGAGCAAGTACACGATCATCGACGGGACGACCAACGGCAAGGTCATGATGACCATGAACGACGCCCGCCCGCCGCTCAACGATGTCCGCGTCCGCCAGGCCATCAACTACGCGCTGGACAAGCCTGCGATTCTGAAGGCCGCGTGGGCCGGCTACGGCACGGTGATCGGCTCGCACGAGGTGCCGACGGACCCGTGGTATGTGGACCTCGCGAACCGGTATCCGCACGACGTGGCGAAGGCGAAACAGCTTCTCGCCGAGGCCGGCCAAACGCACCTGACGCTGACGCTCGCGCTCCCGCCTGTTCCGTATGCGGCGGCCGCGGCGCCGATCATCGTCTCGCAGCTCGCGGACGCCGGCATCACCGTGAAGACGACCAACGTCACCTTCGACAACTGGCTGGCCAAGATCTTCGCGAAGCCCTACGACTACGACCTCACGATCATCAATCACGTCGAACAGTACGACGTCACAACGGTTTTCGATGGCACTCCCGACTACTACACCCAGTACACGAACCCGAAGGTTGCCGAACTCGAGAAGCAGGGGCTGGAAGGCGATCACGCGACATTCATCGCCGACTTCCAGCAGGTGATGCGGATCCTGGCCGACGATGCCGCAGCCGCGTGGCTGTGGGCGTTCCCGAACCTGATGGTCGCCGACGCGAACGTGCGCGGCCTGCCGCAGAACGCCATCGGGGAATCGCTGAACGTCTTCGGGCTCTACACCAGCTGACGGCCCGGAAGGATCGGCGGCCGTGTGGTGGCAGATCGTCCGGCGGCTGTTGATCTTCCTCGTCAGCGCGCTGGTGGCGTCGATCGTGGTGTTCGTGCTGCTCACCGTCGTCGGCGACCCGGCGCGGACCGCGCTGGGCACCAACGCGACGCCGCAAGCCCTCGCCGAGATGCGGCTGCGCATGGGCCTGGACCGGCCGATCACCACGCAGTACTTGTCCTGGATCGGCGGGATGGCACACGGCGACTTCGGAACGTCCTTCGTCACCCAGCTCCCGATCGGGCCGCAGATCGGTGAGCGGCTGCTCGTCACGCTGTGGCTGGTCGCGGGAGGAATGGTTGTCGCCCTCGTCGTCGCGCTGCCGCTGGGCACCCTGGCCGCGCTGTGGCATCGCCGCGTCGCCGGCTGGATCCTGTCCGGGCTCTCCCAGCTCGGCATCGCGGTGCCGGCGTTCCTGGCGGGCATCCTGCTGATCGCGGCCTTCGCCGTGGAACTCGGCTGGCTGCCCTCGGGCAGTTACGTGGTGCCCGCCACCGACCCGATCGGCTTCCTGAAACACATGGTCCTGCCGTGGGCGTCGCTCGGCCTGGTGCAGGGGGCAGTGCTCGCTCGCTACGTGCGTTCGGCCGTGCTCGATGAGATGGGGCAGGACTACCTGCGCACGGCCCGCGCCAAGGGCATGACGTTGTGGCGCGCGGTGATCCGGCACGGACTGCGCAACGCGTCGATCCCGGTGCTCACCGTGCTGGGCGTTCAGATGATCACCGTGCTGATCGGCGCCGTCGTCGTCGAGCGGGTGTTCGTGATCCCGGGAATCGGGTCCTTCCTGGTCGATTCCGTCGCGCGGCAGGACCGGTTGGCCGTGCAGGGGATCGTGGTCACGATCGTCGTCATCTCGCTGGCCGTCAGCTTCCTCGTCGACACGGCCTACGCGCTGATCGACCCGCGGCTGCGGAGGCGGTGAGGCCGATGACAGCATTCATGACACCGCCCACCATGCCGCCGATGCCGGAACCCGCATTGCTCACGAACCCCAGCGCCCAGCGCCGCAACCCACTGCTGCTGGTGGGCGGCGTGATCGTCGCGCTGATCGTGGCCACCGCCCTCGTCTCCTTCTTCTGGACTCCGTTCCCGACGATCCTCACCGACACCGACCATCTCGCATCGCCGCCGGGCGCGGGCGGGCACCTGCTCGGCACCGACCTCTACGGCCGGGACATCGCATCCTGGCTCATGGTCGGCGCGCAGACCACGCTCTACGTCGGCATCGTCGCCGTCGGCATCGCGGCCGTGATCGGCACGCCGCTCGGCATCCTCGCGGGCATGGTCCGCCCCGCGTGGAGCGAGTTCCTGATGCGGATCACGGACATCTGGCTTGCGTTCCCGGCGCTGCTCATGGCGCTGATCTTCGCGACCGTGTTCGGGGCGTCCATCACCTCGGCGATGACGGCGATCGGTATCGCCAGCGTCCCGTCCTTCGTTCGCGTCGTGCGCTCGGGCACGATCGTCGTCATGAACGCCGACTACGTTCTCGCGGCGCGGGTGGCCGGCCGCCGCAGTCCGGCGATCGCGCTCAAGCATGTGCTGCCGAACATCGCCGGGCTCGTCATCGTCCAATGCTCGGTCTCCTACGCCATCGCGATCCTGGCCGAAGCAGCGCTGTCGTACCTGGGGCTGGCCGGTGGGCCCACCACGCCCTCGTGGGGGCTCATGCTGTTCCAGGGTCAGGCCGTCATCGCCGGAGATCCGCTGCTGGTGATCTGGCCCGGCGTCGCGATCGGGCTCGCGGTGCTCGGGTTCAACCTGTTCGGCGACGGGCTGCGCGACCGGTACGACCCGCGCCTGTCGGGGCGGTGATGTCACCGATGTCTTCACCGATGTCAGAGCCGCCTATGACGCCGTTCGCGGCTCCCGCCGGTCGGCCTGTTCCGCTGGCACCGGAAACGTCCGCGCCGGCCGTGCGCGTGCGCGACCTGTCGATCTCCGCGGGGTCGATCCCGTTGGTGCATGACGTCTCCTTCGACGTCGGCGCCGGACAGCGGGTCGGGATCATCGGTGCCTCGGGGTCGGGCAAGACGCTCACCTGCATGGCCGTCGCCGGGCTGCTGCCCCCCGAACTCGCCGCAACCGGGTCGGTGCGGGTGGACGGGTTCGGCCCGGACGTCCTCACGGCCTCCGAGCGAGAACTGGCCACCATGCGCGGGCGGCTGACCGGCGTCGTGTTCCAGGAGCCGATGACGGCGCTCAACCCCACGATGCGGGTGGACCGCCAGATCATGGAGGCGATGCGCCTGCACGGCGGGCGCGCGCCGCGCGCGTTGGACCGTGCCGCGGCCGAAGCCATCCTGCGCGAGGTGGGCATCTCCGATCCGCGGCGGATCGCGCGGTCCTTTCCGCACGAACTGTCCGGCGGGCAACGGCAGCGCGTGGTGATCGCGATCGCGTTGGCGAACCGTCCGCGCCTGTTGATCTGCGACGAGCCGACCACGGCGCTCGACGTCACGGTGCAGGCGACGGTGCTGCAACTCATCGACGCGCAGACGTCGGCGGCCGGCAGCGCGCTGCTGTTCATCTCGCACGATCTGGCCGTCGTCGCGTCGGTCTGTGATGAACTGTTGGTCATGTGGCAGGGCACGATCGTCGAGCGCGGACCCGTCACTACCGTTCTTGAGAACCCCACCCACCCGCATACCAGGCAGCTGCTCGCTGACGCGGACGTGTCGCTGCGCACCGAGTCCGCCCGGCCGGGCTCGGGGGTGCCATGACGGCGCCGCGTGCCGTCGTCGCGCGCGGAGGGGATGCCGGCGGCGGTGCAGCCGAGGCCGCGGGCGCCGCATCGCCGGCCGTCGTCGTCACCGACGTGAGCCGGCGTTTCGTGCGGCGGGGGATCGGGGCGGGGTCGGCCCGGTTCGTCGACGCGCTCAGCGATGTCAGCCTCGTCATCCCGCGTGGGTCGCGGTTCGGCGTGGTCGGCGAATCCGGTTCCGGGAAGACCACACTCATGCGGCTGATCGCGGCGCTGGACCGGCCGTCCGCCGGGCGCATCGAGGTGCAGGGCGTGGACATCACGGCGCGGACCAAGAAGACCGAGAAGAGTCTGCGATTCCTGCGCCGCACCCTGCAGGTCGTCTTCCAGGACCCGATGAGCTCGCTCGACCCGCGCATGCGCGTCGGCGCGATCGTCGCCGAACCGCTGCAGGCCGCCGGGCGGCGTGACGTGGCCCCGGCCGTCCGGGAGGCCCTGCAGCAGGTGGGACTCGACGAGGCGGCACTCCGCCGGTACCCGCACCAATTCTCCGGCGGGCAGCGGCAGCGGATCTCGATCGCCCGCGCGATCGCACCGCACCCCAGCATCCTCATCGCCGACGAGGCGGTCTCCGCCCTGGACGTGACGGTCCGCGCCCAGATCCTCGACCTGATAGACGATCTCGCGCGCCGACAGGCGCTCACGCTGATCTTCGTGTCCCACGACCTCTCGGTCGTCCGCCGGGTGTGCGACACCGTCGCGGTTCTGCGGGCAGGCCGTCTCGTCGAGGTCGGCAGCACGTCCGACATCTACGCGCATCCGCGGGAGCAGTACACCAGGGAACTGCTCGCGGCGGTCCCCACTCTGGAGCGCTCCCTGGCCGCGGCCCGGGTGCGAGCGGGGTGGGCGGGGCGCGCAGGGCGCGCGGGGTCCGTGGACGGTGGATCGACCGGGCACGACGCCGCAGGGAAGCCAGGGGAGCACAGCAGTGACGACGAGTAAGCCGGACCCCGCGACCGCCGTGCCCGTCACGCCTGCCGCGAACGACTCGCACGCCCGGGCAGCCGACCGCATCGACCCGGACGCGGTGCTGGACCTGGCGTCTCGCCTGGTGCGGCTGCGCACCGTGCACGACCGTACCGCGCCTTCCGTCGAACAGCCCGGCCAGCAGCCTCTCGAAAAGCCCGTCGAGCAACCCGCCGCCGACCTCCTCGCCGAGGTGATGGCGTCCTATGGCTGGGATGTCACGGTGACGGACGTGGCACCCGGGCGGCCGAATGTGATCGCCGTTATCGAGGGCAGGGCCACCGGGCGCACGCTGATGTTCGAGGGTCACACCGACGTGGTGACCGAGGGCGATCCGGCGGCTTGGTCGTTCGACCCGTATGCCGGGGACGTCGTCGACGGATTCCTGCGCGGACGCGGCGCCGCGGACATGAAGGGCGGCCTCGCGGCGATGATCCATGCCGCCCGCGCCGTCGAGCAGGCGGGGTTCTCCGGTCGGCTGATCGTGGCGGCGCTCGCCGACGAGGAAGGCATGATGTCCGGCGCGAAAGCCTTCGCCGCAAGCGATCTCGCGCGGTCGGGGGTGGACGGCGTGATCGTGTGCGAACCGGAGGCGGGCGAGATCTGCACGGTCGCCAAGGGAGCGCTGCGCATCGCGATCGACTACATAGGCGTGATGGCCCACGGCGCGATGCCGCAGATGGGGCGCAATCCCATTCCCGCCCTCGGCCCGCTGCTGGTCGGCGTCGCCGAGCTGGAACGGCAGCTCCAGCACTCCGTCGGGCCGCACCCCGAACTCGGCGAGTTCTACGTAACCCCAACGATTGTCGCCGCTGGCGACACCGAACAACTCAACGTGATCCCGGCCGTCGCCAGGCTGCGACTCGACGTGCGGACCGTACCCGCCACACCACACGCACCGCTGCTGCAGCTTCTCGAGCGTCTCGCGCGCGAAATCGCGGACGAGGCCGGCCTGGGCTGTCAGTTCGACGTCATCGACGATCGCGCACCGGTCGAAACCCCCGAGGACGCCGACGTGGTGCGGGCGCTCGTCGCCGCGCACCGTGACATCGTCGGTGCGGAACCGACTTTCGGCGGTGTGCCGGGCACCACCGACGGCACGATCTTGAGCCGCGACGCCGGACTACAGACGGTCGTCTACGGTCCGGGCGGCAAATGGATCGCGCACCAGGCCGACGAGATGTGCGCCGCGGCAGACATTGTCACGGCCGCGCAGGTCTACGCGGAGGCGGCCGAGCGCTTCTTCGCCGGGAGCTGGTGATCCCGGCGGCGCGCGTTCCGCGCGACCAGCGGCGGGGGAGAAAAGGATGGGCACCATGACCGATATGTCGGAGTACCTGCAGTTGTTCGACCTGACAGACCTGCACGCCGTGGTGGTGGGCGCGGGTGGCATCGGGCGAGAAGTCGCGCTGGGCCTGGCCGCGCACGGGGCCAGGGTCACCGTGGCGGACGTCGACGAAGACGCGGTGCGTCATACGGCAGACGCCTGCGGCGGCGACGCGGCGAGGCTCGACGTCACCGACGCGGCGGCCGTCTCCGACTTCACCGCCGCGCACCCCGCGCAGATCGTCGTCACCACGGTCGGCATCAACGTACGAAAGCGGCTGGCGGACTACTCGGACGCGGACTTCGCCCGGGTACTCGGGGTGAACCTGGTCGGCACGTTCAACCTCATCCGCCGGTACGGACCGGCGATGGCCGGTCTCGGCGGGGGATCGTTCATCGCCTTCACCTCCATCCGCGCTACGACGGTCGAGCCGGGTCAGGGCGCCTACGCCGCGACCAAGGCGGGGATGCAGCAGCTGCTGCGCACCGCGGCCGCCGAGTTCGGGCCCGACGGTGTGCGCTTCAACGCGATCGCGCCCGGTGTGGTCGACACGCCGCTCACCACGCAGATCCGTTCGGATCCGGCGTGGGGCGATGCCTATGCCGCCAAGTCGGCCCTCGGCCGCTGGGCCGATCCCGGCGAGATGGTCGGCGCCGCAGTCTTTCTCGCGTCGGATGCGGCCTCGTACGTCACCGGCTCGGTGCTCTACGTCGACGGTGGATGGACGGCCGTCGACGGGCGGTTCGACCCGTTCGCCGCGCACTCAGGCGAACCCTCGCTTTACTGAATTGTTACAGCCCAGGGCCGTTTGGCAGTTGCGCATCGCCGATGAAAGCGCTTTCATCGGCAGATGCACCGTGAAGCCCTTCACGGTGGACCACGACTCGAAACGGAGGTCGGCCGCGTGGCACGACTATCGACACGGCGAATGATGGCCGCAATCGCGGGCATCGGTGCTGCCGCGCTCGTCATCAGCGCGTGTGGCAGTAGCGGGACGGGCAACCCGGGCAGCAGCCAGAGTTCGTCCCAGAGCAGCTCGTCACAGGGCGGTTCGTCATCGGAGCAGTCCTCCCAGAGCAGCGGCGGCAGCACCGAAAGCACCTCGAGCGGTTCGGGCGGCTCCGGTGATGCGGCCGCCGGTGACGACAACACCTGGTGCGACAGCATCAAGCAGAACTGGCCGGACATCAAGGGCAAGTCGGTCACGATCTACTCGTCCATCACCGGCGACGAGGCGACGTCCTTGAAGGAGTCCTGGAAGGACTTCACCGACTGCACCGGCGCCACCATCAAGTTCAACTCCGACAAGAACTTCGAGCAGCAGATCGTCGTCCAGGCCCGGTCGGGTAACCCGCCGGATCTCGCCTTCGTCCCGCAGCCCGGGCTGCTGCAGACCTTGGTCTCCACCGGCAAGACCGTCCCGGCGCCCGCGCAGGTCGAGGCGAACGTCGACAAGTACTGGGATCCGGGTTGGAAGACCTACGCCACCGTCAACGGCAAGTTCTACGGCGCGCCGCTCGGCGCGAACGTGAAGTCCCTCGTCTGGTACTCGCCGAAGATGTTCAAGGCTGCCGGGTACCAGGTGCCGCAGACCTGGGACGACATGATCAAGCTGTCCGACACCATCGCCGCGGCGGGTGACGTGAAGCCGTGGTGCGCCGGCATCGCCTCCGGTAATGCCACCGGCTGGCCGGCGACGGACTGGCTCGAAGAGGTCGTACTGCGGTCCGCCGGGCCCCAGGTGTACGACGACTGGGTTGCGGGCAAGGTCAAGTTCACCGATCAGCCGATCGCCGACGCGCTCGCGAAGGTCGGATCGATCCTGAAGAACCCCAAGTACGTGAACGGGGGTCTGGGCGACGTCAAGTCGATCGCCACGACGGACTTCGACAAGGCAGGCGCGCCGATCCTGTCCGGCAAGTGCTACATGATGCAGATGGCCAGCTTCTACACCTGGCCGGCCGGCACCAAGGTCGCCGAGGACGGTGACGTGTACGCGTTCTACGAGCCGGCCATGAGCGACCAGTTCGGCAAGCCCGTCGAGGTCGGTGGCGAGTTCGTCGTCGCTTTCGACACCAAGCCGGAGGTCCAGGCGGTGCAGTTCTACCTGTCCACGGCGCACTGGGCGAACAACCAGTCGAAGGCATCGGCATCCCGCATCTCCGCGAACAAGGGCCTGAAGATCGAGAACGTGCAGGGAGCCATCAACAAGCTGTCGGTCTCGATCCTGCAGGACAAGGCCGCGGTGTCCCGCTTCGACGCGTCGGACCTGATGCCGGCCGCGGTCGGCTCCGGTGCGGAGTGGACGCAGCTCACCTCGTGGATCACCGGGCAGGACGATGCGACGACGCTCAAGGCCATTCAGGACGCGTGGCCCGCGAGCTGATATCGCTGATGTGACAGTCGTTCCGCCGATGCGCCAACGTGTATGACGCCGTTCGCGGCGATGCACATGTCGGCAGGACGATGCGCCAGGGGCGGCCGGATCCGCAGTGCGGGTCCGGCCGCCCCACCAGCCCGCAACAACCCCGGCCCCAGCGAAGGGTGAGACGACCGTGACGCAAACGGATGTCGCGAAACCGCCGGTCAGTATGCCGCCCCGCCGATCGAGATCGTGGATCAGCGCGGTCGTCTGGATCGTCATCGCCGCCCTCGTCGGCGGCGTCATCTACCTCAGCCTCTCGCCGGGCGGGTCGCCGCTGTTGTACAACAGCAGCAACAGCCACTCCTGGTTCGTCGACATGATCTTCCAACCGGAGACGGTCGCTCAGAAGCTCGTGGTCATGGTGCTGGCCATCGCCGCGTTCCTCGCCGTGATGGCGTTCATCCTGTGGGTCGTCGACCGCACCTCGGTGCCCAAGGGCGTGCTCATCGCCGGCTTCATCGGCCCGGTCGTCCTCGCGCTCGCGTCGGGCCTGCTGTGGTCCGCGATCAAGACGATCATTCAGTCCTTCCAGAAGTTCGACCAGTTCGGGACGGAGATCGGCTGGGCCGGCTGGTCGAACTACGGCCACGTGTTCACGTCCGCGAACACGCACATGCTCATCAACACCGTGGTCTGGATCTTCGTCGTGCCGATCTTCGCGACGATCTTCGGGCTCGTCTATGCGGTACTGGTCGACCGCACCCGGTTCGAGGCGGCCGCGAAGGCGCTGATCTTCCTGCCGATGGCGATCTCCATGGTGGCCGCGTCGGTCATCTGGAAGTACGTGTACTTCCAGCCGGCGCCGGAGGGCTCGGCGGAGATCGGCCTGCTGAACTCGATCGTGCGTGCGATCGGCATCACGCCGGTGAACTGGACCGCGGAATACCCGATCGGGACGTTCGCCCTGATCGTGGTCATGATCTGGATCCAGACCGGCCTAGCGATGACGCTGCTCTCCGCCTCGATCAAGGCGATCCCCGACGAGATCATCGAGGCGGCACGGATCGACGGCGCGTCCGGGTGGCGGCTGTTCCGGTCGATCACCGTGCCGAGCATCCGGCCCACGATCGTCGTCGTGATCACCACCATCGCGATCGCATCGCTCAAGACCTTCGACATCGTCAACGTGATGGGCAACAACCTCACCGACAACAACATCCTGGCCAACGCCTTCTACAACTGGATGTCCGTGCAGCAGCCCGGATGGGCCGGGTCGGCCGCCGTGCTCATCTTCGTGGTCGTGATCCCGGTGATCGTCTTCAACGTTCGCCAGATGCGGAAATCGGAGGCCGTCCGATGACGACAACCCCCACCCTGCCCGTCCCCGCGCCGGTGCAAAGCGGCCGCGCAGCCAAGCTGGCGGTCCGCGCCGAAGCCGCCAAGACGCGCCTGAGCTCGCCGTGGGCGTCGCTGATCGCGGTCGTCATCGCCGTGCTGTGGACGGTGCCGACGGTCGGCCTGCTGGTCAACTCGACCCGCGGCGAGCCCGGCCCCACCACGTCCGGCTGGTGGCACCTGTGGGGGATCGGGTCCGGGTTCACGCTCTCGAACTACGTCGACGCGTGGAACGGGAACGGCGGCACACCGCTCTCCGACTACATCCTCAATTCGGTCGTCATCACCCTGCCGGCCGTCGTCATGCCGATCACGCTGGCGCTGCTCGCCGCCTACGCGTTCGCCTGGATCGATTTCCGCGGCCGGAACCTGCTGTTCGTGGCGGTTTTCGTCATGCAGATCGTGCCGATCCAGGTGGCGCTCATCCCGCTGAACACGGTGTACGTGCGGTTCGGCCTCTCCTCGTCGTTCTGGTCGATCTGGCTCTCGCACACCATCTTCGGGCTGCCGCTCGCGATCTTCCTGCTGCACAACTTCATGAAGGAGATTCCGCCGTCGCTTGTCGAGGCGGCCCGCGTGGACGGGGCCGGGCACGTTCGGATCTTCACCAGGGTGCTGTTGCCGCTGCTGGTTCCGGCGATCGCGGCGTTCGGCATCTTCCAATTCCTGTGGGTCTGGAACGATCTGCTCGTGGCGCTCACGTTCTCCGGAGACACGACCCGGCCGATCACCGCCGGGATCCAGCAGTTGACCACCCAGTTCTCCAGCTCCGGCAACATCCTGCCGTCGGCCGCCATCCTGGCGATGATCGTGCCGCTGATCGTCTTCCTGTCGCTGCAACGGTTCTTCGTACGCGGGCTGCTCGCCGGTTCGGTCAAGGGCTGACCACGGCGTGGCACGAGGTCCTCGGGCAGACGCGTCCGCGTCGGCTGCGAACAGCAGCGCACGGCCACGGCTCGTCGGCATCGTCGATGTGGCAAAGCTCGCGGGCGTCTCCCAGGCGACGGTGTCGCGCGCGCTGCGCGATCACCCCGGGGTCACCGCGCCCACGCGGGAACGGGTGCGGCGGGCCGCTGCCGAACTGGGCTATGCGCCGTCGGCGTTGGCGGCGGCGCTGGCCCGTGGCCGCAGCAACACCATCGGGGTGGTCGCCCCCTGGACGTCTAGGTGGTTCTTCGCGACCGTGATCGAGGGCGTCCGCGACGTGGTGTCCGATCACGGGTACGACCTCATGCTCTACCCGATCGGGCCCGACGGCGGCACGGAAACGACGCACTTCGAGGCGCTGGCGCTCGACAAGCGGGTCGACGGGGTGATCGGCCTGGCGCTACCGCACGAGCTGCGCGTGGCCGGCACCTTGCGCCGGCTGCCGATCGTCACCGTCGGCACCTCGACGCCGGGGATTCCCGGAGTGCAGGTGGACGACACCGAGGTCGGGTACATCGCCACGAAGCACCTGCTCGAGCTGGGGCATCGCCGGATCGCGTTCCTCGGTCTGGACCCTGATGACCGGTACGGATTCCGGGTCGCCGACGATCGGTACACCGGGCACTGCGCCGCCCTGCGCGAGGCGACCCTGCGGCCCGACCCGAGCCTCGTGGTGACCACCGGCTTCCTCGCGGAGGCGGGCGAGGCCGCCCTGGAGGAATTGATGATCCGGGCCGATTGGCGAACGGCGGACCTGCCGACGGCCGTCGTGGCGGTGAGCGATGAGCTCGCCATCGGCGTGATCCATGCGGCACGCCAGTGGGGAGTCCGTGTGCCGCAGGACCTTTCGGTGATCGGCGTCGACAACCACGACATGGCACAGTTTTTCGACCTGACCACCGTCTCCCAGCCGGTGATCGAACAGGGCCGGCTCGCGGCCGAGATCCTATGGGAGCTCATGCACTCCGGGCGTATGCCCGATCCCGAGGTCACCCGGCTCGCGCCGGGCCTCATCGTCCGGGACAGCACGGCCGGTCCGCGGGCCGGCATCTGATCGCACCGGTACGATCTCACCGTGAGCGAGACCGTAGGGAGGCAGGCCCGTCGCGACGGAGTCGCAGGGCCGCCGAGCGGAGTGTCGAGCGAACAATTGGGCACCGTGAGCGAGACACGGTGGCTGGACGAGCGGGAGGCAGCCGCGTGGCGGGCCGTCCGCGACCTCGGCCAGCCGTTGTGGACCGCGCTCGGCCGCGACCTGCAGCGTGAATGCGGGCTGTCGATGGCCGACTACCAAGTGCTCGTGGTGCTCAGCGAGAGCGCGTCCGACCGCCTGGCGTACCGCGAGCTGGCGGACGCCACCGGCTGGGAGAAGAGCCGGCTGTCGCACCATCTCACGCGCATGGAGGCGCGCGGTCTGGTGCGGCGCGCGGAAAACGATGACGACGGCCGGTGCGCGAACATCGTGCTGACCGCCCAGGGACGGCAGGTCATCGAGACCGCGGCACCGGGGCACGTCGCGTCCGTACGGCGGCTGCTGATCGACCGGCTGTCCGCGGAGCAGCTGGATCTGCTCATCACGATCGGCGAGCAGGTCCGCGCCGCTGTGTCCGGCCCCTGCGCGGAACCGGCGGGCGCGAATCCGGCGCCGGCGCTGGGGTGCTGAGGGGCCGTGGCCGACCCGCTCGCGAATGCCGAGACCATACGGCTCGCCGCCGCAGATGCGGGGGAGGAGCCGTGGCGGCGGTGGGGTCCGTACGTCGCCGAGCGGGCCTGGGGCGGCGTCCGCGAGGACTACTCCGCGGACGGCGATGCCTGGGCGTCGTTCCCGTTCGACCACGCCGTGTCTCGCGCGTACCGATGGAACGAGGACGGGCTGTCGGCGTGGTCCGACGACCAGCAGCGCCTCTGCCTCGGCATCGCGCTGTGGAACGGGTATGACGCTGTTCTGAAGGAGCGCTACTTCGGCCTGGCGGGGCCGCAGGGCAACCACGGCGAGGACGCGAAGGATTACTGGTGGTACTGCGAGGCGACCCCCACGCACTCGTATCAGCGCAACCGATATGCCTACCCGCTCAGCGCCTTTCCCTACGATCGCCTGGTCGCCGAGAACGCGTCGCGGGACCGGAGCCAACCTGAGTTCGAGCTGATCGACACCGGGATCTTCGCGGACGAGAACTACGTCATGGTCACCAGCGAATGGGCCAAGGCCGGGCCGGCCGACATCTGCCTGGTGATCGACGTGGAGAACCGCTCGGCGACCGCCGCCAGGATCCACGTGCTACCGACCGCATGGTTCCGCAATACGTGGTCCTGGGACGAGCCGCCGCCGAGCCGCCCGCGCCTCTGGGCCGACGGCGACGCGATGCGCGGCCACCACGACGGCCTGGGCGAGTTCGTGGTGCGCAGCGTCGCCGATCGGTACACAGCGACGGATGCCGGCGACCGACTTCTGTTCTGCGACAACGACACCAACGTGCGCAAGCTGTACGGCGCCGATGTCTGGGCCGAGCGTCCCGCGGCACCGTTCCCGAAGGACGGGATCAACGACCACGTGGTGCACGGCGCGCACAGTGTGAACCCGGACCGGGAGGGCACCAAGGCGGCCTTCCATCACGTGCTCGACATCCCGCCGCACGAGCATCGGCACGTCCGGGTGCGGTTGACGATCGGCCCCGAGACCGATCCGGCCCCGGCCGTGGGAGATCCGGCATGGGGCGCGGCAGTGGACAGCGTCATAAACGTTCGCCGCACCGAGTCGGAGGCGTATTGGCGAACGGTATTCGCCCGGCTGGCACCGGAGCAGGCGCACGTCGCCCGGCAGGCGATGGCAGGCCTTTTGTGCAGCAAGCAGTACTACGACTACGACGTGCGACGGTGGCTGGCCGGCGATCCGGCCCAGCCGAAACCGCCGGACGGGCACGCGGCCGTGCGCAATGCGGCGTGGCCGTATCTGGTCGCTGACGACGTGATCCTGATGCCCGATCCGTGGGAGTACCCCTGGTTCGCCGCATGGGATCTCGCGTACCACTGCATGGCGCTGGCGCTGGTCGACCCGCAGCTCGCAAAGCGGCAACTCCTGCTGCTTCTCGGCGAGCGCTACATGCACCCGAGCGGCGACATCCCGGCGTACGAGTGGAACCTCTCGGACACCAACCCGCCGGTACACGCCTGGGCGGCGCTGCAGATCTTCTACATCGACGGCGCCACCGACACCGACTTCCTCGAACGTGCCATGCACAAGCTGCTGCTGAACTTCACCTGGTGGGTCAACCGCAAGGACACCGAGGGCAACAACCTGTTCGAGGGGGGATTTCTCGGGCTGGACAACATCGGCGCGTTCGACCGCTCGACGCCGCTCCCGGACGGCGCGGTGTACGAGCAGAGCGACGGCACGGCGTGGATGGCCATGTACTGCCTGGACATGCTGCGCATCGCGCTGACCCTCGCACGCCGGGACCACACGTACGACGACCTGGCCGTGAAGTTCTTCACCCATTTCTGCTACATCGCTTCGGCGGCAGACGATCTCGGGCTGTGGGACGCGAGCGACGGGTTTTTCTACGACCAGCTGCGGCTGGCCAACGGGGCCACCACGTCGGTCAAGATCCGCTCTGTGGTCGGCCTCATGCCGCTGGCGGCGGTGACCCAACTTGACGACGAGCTCACCGCGTCCATCCCCTCGCTCGCCGCGCGGCTCGCGTGGATGCAAGACCGCCGGCCGGAGGTCATGGACATGGTGCGCACCGATGCGGACGGCACCCCGCGGCTGCTGGCGATGGTGCGCCCCGAGCAGCTTCCGTCCGTGCTGCGCACGATGCTCGATCCGGCCGAGTTCCTGTCGGACCACGGTCTGCGCAGCATGTCGGCCGTACATCGCGACCACCCGGCGTCCGTCGCCGTGGACGGCCAGGTGATGCAGGTGGACTACGAGCCGGCCGAATCGCGCACGCCGCTGTTCGGCGGTAACTCCAACTGGCGCGGGCCGGTGTGGTTCCCGGTCAACGCGCTGCTGATCAGCGCGCTGCGGCGGTTCGCGGCCGGCGGCGCGGAGCCGGTGGAGTTCCCGACCGGATCGGGGGTGACGATGCCGCTCGGCGAGATCGCGGACGCGCTGGCCGGCCGCCTCATGACGCTGTTCGTGCCGGGGCCGGACGGCGTGCGTCCGTGCCAGCGGGGGCTTCCGTGGCAGGATGACGTGCTGTTCAACGAATACTTCCACGGGGATACCGGGGCCGGGCTCGGCGCGAGCCACCAGACCGGGTGGACCGCCATGATCGCCCTGTTGGCGCTCGGCCTGCCGAACTGATCCTTCCCGGTTCTCCTTCCCACCTGCGCGTTGGGGATAACTTGGGGCGGTAGGCGTTTCGATGTGCAAGGTTCTGCGCACGAAGACGCCGCCGGCTGGCTTTTCCGGCGAGCGGTCGGCGTCATATCTCCGGTTCTGTGCCTTCGGCAAGATCTTCGATGACGATGCGCCATGCCCCCTCCGGCCCGCGGCGGGCGACGGATCGCACCGGGCCGGCCCGACAGGTGGGGATGGCGTCGGTGGCGCCAAGGGCGACCCAGCGTCCGGACAGCAGCGCCAGGGACCCGACGGTGTGGACTCGGCGCAGGCGCACCTCGATGGCCAGTTTCGCGTCGATGACGCGGCGGAGGATGCGGGTGATCTGGGCGGTGCCGCGGGCCGGCGGGGCACCGGGCAGGCAGACCACCGCGTGCGGTTCGTAGTACGTCAGGGCCGCGTCGAGGTCGCCGTCGCCGACGGCGTCGGCGACCAATCGGCTCAGGCACTCGGGCGCGCGGGCTGTGGGCGGGCGGATGGCGTCGGTCATCGCGTGGTTCTCCCGTGCTCTCCTGTCACTGTTGTCCTCATGCCGGCGACACTGGCCGGTCCTGCTGGCGAGATCGTGAGGATGTCGGGGGAAACGTCGGGGGAATACGCTTTGGGCAAGCGGCTGCAGTGCACGGGCTGCGGTCGCCCGGTCGCACGTGACGCGGGGTCGGTGGTCGTATGGCGCGCTGGACACTGCCGGAATCGTCGCGGGCTCGATTGCCGCGCCCACGCACAGCGTTGGTCGGCCGTGACGGCGAGGCGGCTCGCGTCGTCGCGGCACTGGGCGGCGCGCGGCTGGTGACGTTGACCGGGACCGGTGGTGTCGGCAAGACCCGGCTCGCGGCCGCCGTCGCCGGCAGTGATGCGTCGGCGGGTCTGGCACCGGACGGTGTGGCGTGGATCGACCTGGCCGTCGTGTCCGACGCAGGGCTGGTCGCCGATACGGTCCGGGCCGGTCTGGGCGTGGCCGAGGTGGCGGAATTGGCCGTCGCGGAGGCGATCATCGCCGCGGTCGGCGCCCAGCGCGTGCTGCTGTGCCTCGACAATTGCGAGCACGTCGTGGAGGCGGCCGCCGGATTGGTCGACGATCTGTTGGAGGCGTGTCCCGGGCTGCGGGTCCTGGCCACCAGCCGGGAACCGCTGGCGGTGGACGGCGAGTCGCTCTGGCCTGTCGAGCCGTTGGAGGTTCCGTCCGGCGGCGCCCGAACAGCCCTGCAGGTCCGCGCCTGCGCGGCCGGGCAGTTGTTCGAGTTGCGCGCCCGTGCGGCAAGCCCGTCCTTCGAACTGACCGATGCGGATGCTGCGGCCGCGGCGCAGCTGTGCCGGATGACCGGCGGGCTGCCGTTGACGGTCGAATTGTCCGCGGCGCGCGTGCGGCTGTTGTCGGTGGCGCAGATCGCTGCCGGGATGGACGATGTCGGTTTCGTGCGTGCCGACCGGGTCCGTGGCGCGCCGGAGCGTCAGCAGAGCCTGCGGGCGACTCTGGACTGGAGCTACGACCTGCTCACCGAACCGGAACGGATGGTCTTCCGGCGACTGGGCGTATTTCCGGGGAGTTTCGACCTCGATGCCGCCCGGGCGGTCACCGGCTGGCACACGGAATCGGACGGTGAGGTACGCGATGCCGACGTCACGGACCTGCTGGGCCGGCTGGTCGACCGGTCCCTCCTCGTTGCGCAGCGATCCGGTGCCGACATGCGGTATCGGCTCCTCGCGCCGATCCGCAGCTACGCCCGCGCCCAGCTGGCCGCGGCCGGCGAACAGGCGGCGACAGCGTCCGCGCATCTGGCCTTCTATGCGTGCGTGGCCGGGGCGGCCGAGCCGCTGCTCACCGGACCCGGCCAGGTCGCCCAGTTGGATCGACTCGAGACGGAGGGCAACAACCTGCGGGTAGCGCTGGAGTTCGCGGCAGGACACCGACCTGCGGCAGTGGACGGGATGCGGCTTGCGACGAGCCTATGGCGGATGTGCGCACTACGCGGCTACTACCGCGAGGGGCGCCGCTGGCTGGACTGGGCCGCCACTGTCGACGCAGAAGCGCCGACAGCGCTACGTGCGAAGGCGCTACTCGGTTGCGGAAAACTGGCCCACCTACAGTGCGACTACCCGGCGGCGGTGCGACGTCTGGAGGCGGCGCTGCAGCGTTACCGCGACCTGGACGACGCCGACGGGGTCCCCGCGACGCTGCAGGCGCTCGGGTGCGTCGCCCGCGAACGAGGCCGCTATGCGCGAGCCGAGGCGCTGCACCGGGAATGCCTGGAACTGGCCTCGTCCCATGGCGACGATCTGCGCGTGGCCCGCAGCCACGGTTATCTGGGTTTCGTCGGCTGGCTGCGGGGCCACTGGGAAACGGCGGCCGAGGAATGCCGGCAGGCGCTCGCTCAGTCCCGACGGATCGAGGACAACGAAGGCGTGGTGTGGTCACTACTCAGCCTCGGCGTCATCGCTCGATACCAGGGCGACACCCAGACCTCCGGCGATCTGCTCGGGCAGGCCCGCGACCTGTCGACGCAGATGGCCTACCGCGAAGGCCTGGCGTGGACCGCGCAGCAGCTCGGCGTGCTCGCCCTGCGTCGGGGCGACGACGGAGCCGAGGCACTCCTCGCCGACGCTCTGACCGGTCATCGGGCACTCGGCGACCGCTGGCGGATGGCCAGCGTGTTGGAAGACCTGGCCGACTGCGCGGCCGATCGGGGCGACGATCGGCAGGCAGTCACGCTGTTGGCCGCCGCCGCGAACGTGCGCGCCGACATCGGAACCGACATTGCGCCCTGCGAACGTCAGGATCACGACCGCGTCGAAGCGGCGCTGCGCCTCCGGCTGACGCCCCAGGACTTCGCCCGCGCCTGGGCCCGCGGGCAGAGCACACCGCTGGACGACGTGCTGGCCAGCCCGTCATCGGCGGTGACGCCATCAACCGGATCGGCGCGCGCCGGCTCGGCGGAGGATCACGCACCTGCCAGCGATCAGTTGCGCATCCAAGCGCTCGGCGGGGCGACGGTATGGCGCGGCACGCGGGAACTGGCCCCCGCCGACTGGGGGTACGGCAAACCGCGCGAGCTGCTGTTCCTGCTCGCCAGCTCCCCGCCGCGATCCAAGGCCGAGGTCGGCCGGGCGCTGTGGCCGGACCTTTCCGACATCGGATTGCGCAACGCCTTCCACACCGCCCTGCGTGACCTACGGCGCGCGCTCGGCGACCCCGGCTGGGTGCGTTTCGCCGCCGGCCGTTACACCTTGGACCGGGCCCGGGACCACGTCTCGGACCTGGAAATCTTCACCGAGGCGCTGGACGCGGCCCGGCAGGCCAGACCTGCCGACGCTGCATTACCCCATCTGCTGCGGGCCGTCCACGCCTACGGTGGCGAGTTCGCGGCCGGTCTGCCGGACGCCGAATGGCTGTCCGACCGCCGCGCCCAGCTCGCCCGGCAATACGCCAGAGCCCTTGCGGCGGCAGGCCAGCTGCTCATCGCGGCGGGCCGAATCGGTCCGGCCGTCGAGATCTACCGGCGTGCCGCGGCGCATGACCCGCTCGACGAAACCGTCCACCGAAACCTGATCAACGCCCTCATCCGCGCCGGCCAGAACGCCCAAGCGGCACAGACCTACCACCAACTCGCCGACCGGCTGCGTGACGAACTCGGCATCGCCCCGTCCCCGGAGATCACCGCGGTCTACCGGCGGCTGCACCCGTCCGGCTGATCGCCGCCGCCCGCTCCGGGCACATCCCCAGCGCCGCCCCCCACACCCCCCGCGGCTCACCTGACATCGGCGAGCAATCTCGCGTCGGTCGGCAATCCGCGATCCGCCCAGGACCGCCCGACCGCAACCGAGGAGATCACCACGATGCCCACCTTCACACGACTACGGCGCACGGCCGCACTGGCCACGACGGCCACCACGGGAGCGGCGCTGGCCGCGGTGCTGCTGGCCGGGCCGGCGCTCGCCAGCCCCACCGGCCCCGCCGCCGCGACCAGCCCGACCGGCGCGTATACCTTCCGCACGCTCAACGACCAGCACGACCCCACCTTCAACCAGCTGCTCGGCATCAACCGGAGCGGGGTGATCGCCGGCTACTTCGGTTCCGGAGCGGCCGGGCATCTGAATCAGGGCTACACGATGGTGCAGCGCCACGGCCAGCCGGTCTTCCGGAGCGAAAACTTTCCCCGGTCCGTGCAAACCCAGGTGACGGGCCTGAACGACCGCGGCACCACCGTGGGGTTCTGGTCGAGCATGAGCACTGCGAATCAGGTCAACGACAATTTCGGGTTCTACGCCCGCGACGGGCACTTCCATGAGGTGAACTTCCCGACCGCCAGCGCTGCGACACCGCCGGTCGACCAGCTACTGGGCGTCAACGACCACGATCTGGCGGTCGGCTTCTACACCGACGCCGCGGGCAACAACCACGGCTACACCTACGACATCGGCCACCGCAGGTTCGCGTCGGTGACCGTCCCCGGCGCCACCAGCGTCACCGCGGCCGCGATCAACGATGACGCCGCCATCGCCGGCTTCGAGACGAATGCGGCGGGCGCCACCGTGGCGTTCCTGCAGCACGCCGGCTCCACCACCACCCTGGCCTACCCTGGCGCCACCATGACCCAGGCCTTCGGCGTCAACGACCATGACGAGGTCGTCGGTGCGTACCAGCTCGGCTCGGGCAGCACGGCAACCACTCACGGGTTCACCTGGACCCCGCGGTACGGGTTCGTCACCGTCGACGACCCGAACGGGATCGGCACCACCACCGTCAACGGCGTCAACGACCAGGGCGATCTGGTCGGCTTCTACACCGACAATGCGGGCAACGTCGACGGCATGCTCGCGACACCCACCCGGATCACCACCACGGTGAGGCTGCGGCCGCAGCCGGTCGGCACCGCGACCGTGTTCGAGATCCGCGGCGGCCGGGTGGCAGCTCGGCTCGAGTTGACTGGGCTCGCCCCGGGCATCGCGCACGAGGTGGACATCCAGTCCGGCAGCTGCGACGTTCTCGCGGCTCCTGTCGTGCAACTTCCGAGGGTAACGGCGGACAGCGCCGGCCGAGTGTCTGCCGAGGTGGTCAGCGGTGCGACGATGCCGAAACTGCGGACAGCGTCGTTGATGGTGCATCTCGGCGACGACCCTGCCGATCCGACCGCGAATCTGCCGATCGCCTGCATCAATCTCGGAGCGTGGAACGGGAAGACGATCACGCGTCCGTTCACACCCCTGTCCGGCCAGCACCAGTACGTGTGGGGCACCGCGTCGTTCCGCTACAACGGATCCACCCAGACACTGGCCGTGCGGGTGAAAGTCAGTGGGCTGCAGCCGTACTCGCAACACGCGGCACACCTGCACACCGGCTCGTGCGCCGCCCAGGGGGCCGTCGTACTAATGCTCCCCGACCTCGTCGCCAACCGGCAGGGTGTCGCGTCAGCGACGGATACCCTCACCAAGGTGGCGATGCCGCCCCACACGGGTAGCGAGTACCTCAACCTTCATCTGGGAGCCACCAGCCAGATCGTCACCAGCGCCGGCCAACCCACGATGCTGTTCCAGCCGCTCGCCTGCGGTGCCGTGCACTGACCCGTCGCCGATCAACGGCCGCTGAAGTTCCGGGGTTGGACTGTCCATTACCCCGGGAACTTCAGCGGCTGTCGAACAGGGATCTGTTTCCGTGCGGTCAGTCGGGCTCTGCGATGGGGCCGCTGGGATCGGTCAGTGCGGCTTGGATCTCGCGGACGATCGACGCCAGCACACCGGAGGTGAGCAATCCCGGTCCCAGCGGGCCGGCGGAATTAGTTCCGAGCGGCGGCAGGCGTCGAAGCGCCTGCCGCGCCTCTGCGGTCATGTGTTCGAGTTGCCAACGGATTTCGTCCGCGGTGGCCTCGGGCCGATCAGGGTCCGCCAGGCCAGCTGCTTTCGCGGCATAGGCGGCCGCACCCAGAGCGTGCGCACCCATGTGAGCAACGGCGGCGGCTTGCGCGGTTGCCCGGGCAGCCGCCACCGCTGCAGGATTGCTCACCTCGCGAGCTGCGCGCCCGGCAACGAAGCGCTGGCGAATCTGCCCCGCAGCGTCGAGCTCGCCGCGAGCGAATGCGCGGGCTCTGCCGACGGCATCGCGCGGACGCCCGTCTGACGGCGCCTCCACTTCGAAGACGGCCAGGACCCGCTCCGCGCAATCCGCTGCCCACATCGCGACCGCACGGCGATCGGCCACGCTCAAAGCCTGCGGCGAAACCACACCTCCACCATCGCATACAGGGGCCGATCGCATCCGCCGCATACTCGCGGCGGGGCGCGGAGGCCCTTCTGCGACTGGCAAGCAGCGCGGACCGGTTTCCCTCCGCCGCTAGGCGGCCCCCATTTGCTCGGCGACCTGCCTCTTGACCCGGGCCAGCATCGCCGATAGGCCGCGCAGTCGCAGCGGGCTGACAACGTCCGCCACCGGCAACTCCAGCGCGAAATCGGCTGGTACGGCGAGGATCTCGGTGACGGGGCGGCCGTCGAGCCCCTCGTGCAGGATGCCGGCGAATCCTCGAGTGGTGGGCGCCTCGGGCGGGGCCGAGAAGAACAAGCGCGCCGTCGGCTTGGGTGCCGAATGGTCGACCTCGACGACCAGGAAGACCGGCGATTGGCATTCCGGAACGGGCTCCAGCAACTCCGGGTGGCTCGCGTACCTCTCCGGCAACGGCGGCAACCCCTCGGCGAACTCCAGCAGGAGCTGCAGCTTGTCCTGCCCGGCGAGGCTCGCGAAATCGTCGATGATCGACTGCAGGCCGTCCGGCATGCGCGCCGGCGCGTTGTTCGTCATCGTCGTCACGCGGGAACCGGCGGCGCGGCACCCGGCTCCTCACCCTGCGCGATCGGCACCCGGACCGTGTTGCCCCATTCGGTCCACGATCCGTCGTAATTGCGCACGTTCGGCAGGCCGAGCAGGTGGGTGAGCACGAACCAAGTGTGGCTGGAGCGTTCACCGATGCGGCAGTACGCGATCACGTCATCGTCCGCGTGCAGGCCCGCCTCCCCGAAGTAGATCTGCTCCAACTCGGCGCGCGGCTTGAACGTGCCGTCCGCGGCGGCGGCGCGCGACCACGGCACCGACACGGCGCCCGGGATGTGCCCGCCGCGCAGCACACCCTCCTGCGGATACTCCGGCATGTGCGTGCGGGCGCCGGTGTATTCCGGGGTGGAGCGCACGTCGATCAGCGGCACGTGGCCAAGCGTCGCGAGCACCTGCGACTGGTAGGCGCGGATCGGCGCATCTACGCGCTCGACGACGGGGTAGTCCGTGGCGGCCCGCTGCGGAACCTGCTTCGTCATCTCCCGGCCCTCGTCGATCCACTTGGCCCGGCCGCCGTTGAGCAGTCGGACGTCCTCGTGGCCGAACAGCGTGAACACCCAGAGCGCGTAGGCGGCCCACCAATTGCTCTTGTCGCCGTAGATCACGACGGTCGAATCCCGTGAAATGCCTTTTGTAGACATCAGTTTCGCGAAACCGGCACCATCGACGTAGTCGCGGGTCACCGGGTCGTTGAGGTCCATGACCCAATCGACCTTCACCGCGCCGGGAATGTGGCCCGTCTCGTAGAGCAGCACGTCCTCATCGCTCTCGACGACGACCACGCCCGGGTCGTCCTTGTGCGCTGCCAACCACTCCGTGCTGACCAGTCGCCCGGGATGCGCATATGGCGCGAGAGCGGGATCTGGATCAAGGGGAACCGGCATCGGCCTACCTCCATATGAGTAACGACATCAAGAGCGACTGTCTCGGCGGGCCTCGAAGTTCGGCGCCGCAGGAGCGGCGCGGTCCGTCACCCCATCGTTGCACCGTGTCTCGAGACCGGTACGCGCGGTGTGAACCGTCGCGCAGCCACGCGAGAGACTGCGGCCCGCAAGCCGTCACCGGCGATGACGATCGGCCGGGGAGTCGGCAGCGGCAATCAGAGCGCCGCGACCAGGCCGAGACCGACCAGCGCATCGCGTTCCGGCGCGGCGAGCGCCAACAAAAGCGCCGTTTGAACCGTCGGAACGGTCGGCGGGCGGTGCAGCACCAGATGGGCCTCGGCCGGTGTCCGGTTGCCCTTACGGGTGTTGCAGGCGACGCACGCGATGACGGTGTTCTGCCACGTGGACAGCCCTCCGCGGGATACCGGTAGGAGATGTTCCACCGTGGCTCCGTGCCGACCGCAGTACGCGCAGACGTGACCGTCCCGGCGCAGCAGGCCTGCCTTCGACCACGCCGGAATGTGCTGCCGGTAGGGGAGCCTGATGTAGCGGAGCAACCGCACGACCGTGGGGACGGGGAACTCGATACCCGATGCCGAACGCAACGGTTCGCCGTCACGTTCGGCGACGATCTCGGCCTTCTCACGGAGCAGGTAGGCGATGGCGCGATGCAGCGCGACCACCGACAGCAGTTCATAGCTGGCGTTGAGCACGACGACACGATCGCTGTGCACCGACGGCATCCTGGCCACACTTCACCTCCCAGGTGCTCCCGCATCCAGGCGACGGCCAGCGGGTTGACCGCCCCGACCAGCATAATCCGCCGCATTCCGCGGCCACGGTAATGACGGTGTCGCGTCAACCGACCGAGCCGCCTGCGTACCGCCCAGCAGCCGTCTCGGCAGCCGTCTCGGCACCCGGCTCGGCGGGGCGTCCAGGTTGCAGACAGACTGGGCCGATGCACGAGTACCGGTTCGACAGGGATACCGCCGTGGCGCCGATCGACCGACGACGGGCCGCCGTCGAGTTGCACCCCGAGTGGAACGTCGACGGCCGGATTCTGAACGGCGGCTATCTGCAGGCGGTGGTACTGCGCGCCGCGGTCGCGGCGTGTCCGACCGCCGGGCAGCCGGTGGCGGTCTCCAGCCTCTTCGCGGCCGCGCCGACGCCTGGCCCGGCAGTCGTCGACGCCGAGGTGCTGCGCGCCGGACGCCGCGTCACGGCCGTCAGCGCGACGCTGCGCCAGGAGGATGCCGTCATCGCGAGCTCTCTCGTCACGGTCGCCGCGGACGGGGCGCTTCCGGCCGCCGACCGCGCTGCGGCCTCGCTGCCCATGCCGCCGGTGCCCCCGCCTGAGGCGTGCGTGCGGGTCGCGCCGGCGCACCTGCCCGGACCGCCAGGCCTGGCCGATCTGGTGGATTATGCCTTCGTGCCGGACAACTCCCGCTGGCTCTCCGGCGACACCTCCGGCGGTCCGCACATCCGGTGCTGGATGTCCTTCGCGGACGGTCGGCCGCTGGATCTGCTCGCGGCTCTCGCGATGGTCGACATGGCCCCGCCGGTCTGCTTCGCGCAGGGCAGGTTTGGTTGGGCCCCGACGCTGCAACTTCAGGTGGGTGTCTTCGCCCTGCCCATCCGGGGCCCCTTCCTGCTGGATCTGCGCGGCGAGCCATACGAAGGCGCGATCGTCGCCGAGGACGGACTGCTCTGGGATTCCGATGGAACGCTCATCGCACGGTCCCGGCAGATCGCGCTCGCCCCCCGCGAGTGACCGGCTGATCGACAGGACAGCGACGGTTCCGTCGGGCAGGATAAGGCGATGAATTCCGCCCCGCGCCTCGACCGCTCACCGGCTCGGCTCTTGGGCGGTCTCTTGGCGCTCGCAGCGCTCACCGCTCTGACCATCGCCAGCGTCCTGTCGCTGATGCCGCCCGCGCCGAAGGCCGCGGACGCGCCGATGACGGAGTTCAGCGCGGCGCGCGCCTTCGCCCACGTGCAAACCATCGGCCAACAGGTGCACGTGACCGGTAGTGCGGCGGCGGCGCAGGTGCGCGAGCACATCGTCACCACCCTGGACGATCTCGGTTACCATCCGCAGGTTCGGGAGGGCATTGGTGAGACGGATGCCCTCGGTGGCCCGGCGGTCGCGCACGTGCAAAACGTGGTGGCCGAAATCCCGGGCACCGCGTCGACGGGGCGGCTGATCCTGATGGCGCACTACGACTCGGTGCAGGTGTCCTACGGCGCGAACGACGACGGCTCCGGTGTCGCAACGCTTCTCGAAACGGCCCGGGCGCTCGCCGCGGGGGCGCGGCTCAAGAACGACGTCATCCTGCTGTTCACGGACGCGGAGGAGGCGTGTCTCTGCGGCGCGGAATCATTCGTCCACTCCGATCCGCTCGGAGCCGACGGCGGGGTGGTGCTCAACTTCGAGTCGCGAGGCGCCAACGGGCCGTCGATCATGTTCGAGACCGCCGCCGGCAACGCGAATCTCATTGACGAGTACGCGAGCGCCGTGCCGTATCCGGTCGCCACCTCGATGGCCGTCGAGGTGTACCGGATCCTGCCCAACGACACCGATTTCACGCCGTTCCGGCTGTCCGGCCGGTTCACCGGGCTGAACAGCGCGTACATCGACGGTTCGGCGGTCTACCACTCACCGGAAGACCGTCCCGAATACATGGATCGCGGCACCCTGCAGGCGCAGGGTTCCAACGCGCTCGCCCTCACGCGGCAACTCGGCGACGCCGACCTCCCATCGCTTGCCCGCCCGGCGAGTCACGATGCGACGTATTTTCCGGTACTGGGCACACTGATCCACTACCCGGGCACCTTGGTGTGGCCGCTCGCCGTCCTCGGCCTGGTGGCGGTGATCGGTCTGGCCGCGGTGGTCCGCCGCCGCGCTCGTGTCGGTTGGGGCCGATTGGCCGCGGGTTTCGGGTTGATGGCTGTGCCACTTGTGGGTTCCGCCGTCGTAGCCCAACTTTTCTGGATGCTGCTGGTCGCCATCCGGCCGGCCTATGCGCCGATGATCGATCCGTGGCGACCGACCTGGTTCCGGTTCGCCGTGGTCGCACTGGTCGCGGTCGTAGTGTTCGGTTGGTATGCGTTGTGGCGCAAGCGTTTCACGCCATGGCGCCTCGCCGTCGGAGGGCTGGCGTGGCTGGGGGTGATCGGGATCGTCATGGCTGCGGCGACACCCGGTGGCTCGTATCTTGCGAGCCTCCCGGCGTTGGCCGGCGCGATCGCGGGAATCGTCGCGGTTGCGTCGCGACGGTGGTGGGTGCGCCTGACGGCGATGACGGTGTCCGGGGCGATAGCCGTCCTGATCCTCGCGCCCACCGTGCTGCTCTTCTTCCCGGCGCTGGGGCTCGCCACCGGAGCGGCCCCTGCACTGATGGCAGTGATGCTCGGTCTCGCGCTGCTGCCGGTGATCGAATACCTGCATCCAGCGCTCCGCGACGAGTCGACCACGGCCGATGCCGTCGAATCAGGCGGCGCCTCAAACCCGGTCGACCTCTCCGGCGCGGCCGGGACCTCCGATTCGGCCGCTGCGCGCACGCCGCGTCCGCGCCGCCTCAGCGCCGCCGCGACGACGCTGGTGGCAGCGGTGCTTGCCGTCGCCTGTACCGGAATCGGCCTGGCCACGGACACTTTCGACGCGCGTCATCCTGAACCTACGCAGCTCATGTACGCGCTGGACGCCGACTCGGGGCAGGCGTTCTGGGCCAGCCAACAGTCGCACCCCGCCGGCTACCTGAAGCACTACCTCACCGGTACCCGGGATCTGTCCGCCCAGTTCCCGGTACTGTGGGGCGGCACTGCGTCGGGGCCCGCTACGGCCGCGGACCTGCCGGCGCCGGACGTTACGGTGGAGTCCTCGACCGAGCACGGCGCGACGCGAACAGTGACATTCAAGGTCCGGTCGCTGCGCGAGGCACGTCTGATCAATCTCTACGCGCCGGATATCACCGTGGTCGGGGCATCCGTGCGGGCGGGGAGCGTAAGCCGGGACTTGCCGGTCGACGCGCATAGGTTCTACCTGCTCTTCCACGCGCCACCCGCGGACGGCATCACCGTCACACTCGAGATCACGGGCAGCGGCCCGGCCACGATCCGCGTGATGGACGGGTCGGACGGCCTGAACGGACTGCCCGGTTTCGTGCCGCGACCGTCCGGTGTGGGGGTGCAGGGCTCGCACACCTCGGAACTGGTGCTGGTGGCACGCACCACCACCGTGTGATCGCGCGGCGCCCGGCCCGAAGGGAGAATAGGCCGGTGCCCGATCTCGTCACCAGCTTCGCGAACCCGATCGTCAAGAGGTACCGGGCGCTCGCCGCCCGCAAGGTGCGCCGGCGCGAAAGCTGTTTCGTGGTTGAGGGTTTGCAACCGGTGTGGCGGGCGGTGGCCTCGCCCTGGGATATCGACACGTTGATCGTCGCGCCGGATCTGCTCACCAACGAGGCGGCCCGGCGGATGGTCGACGGGCAGCGGGAAGCAGGGTGCCCGGTGCTGTCGGTGAGCCGTGAGGTCTTCGCGCATCTCTCGGATCGGGACGGTCCGGCGGGGCTCGCCGCGATCGTCCGCGGTTCGGTCGACGGCGTGGAGCGGTTCCGGCCACCGTCTGGCCGACCGGTGGTCGCGCTGCATCAGGTCGGCAATCCCGGGAACATTGGCGCGATCCTGCGCTCCGCCGACGCGGCGGGCGCCGGTGGCGTGATGCTCGTCGGGGCCTGCGCCGACCCGCTGGCGCCTGCCGCGGTGAAGGCGTCGATGGGGTCGGTATTCGCCGTGCCCATGGCGCATGCCGAGTCAGTGGACGACCTGTTCGGCTGGTCCGAGTCACACTCACGGCCGGTGGTCGCGGTGACCGGAAACACCCGAAACTCCTTGTGGCGCACCGCCGTAGACGCTCGATCCGTCCTGCTGTTCGGCAGCGAGGGCGACGGACTGCCCGCGGACCTGGTGGCGCGGTGCGCCGCATCGGTCGCGATTCCGATGGAGGGTACGGCTGAATCGCTGAACCTGGCCACTGCCGCGTCCGTCGCGTTGTTCGAGCTGGCACGCCGCCGCGACCAGAAGGATCGAGTATGACGACGTTCGTGGCCACACCCATCACGGAGCCCGGACCTCTCCTGCGCCGCCCGGTGACCGACGGTTGGACAGTTCGTGTCGACCCGGACGGCCCGACGGCCGTACCCGCGGAGGCGAGAGCCGTTCAGGGACAGGTGATTCCCGCCGCGGTCCCGGGTGCCGTGCACGACGACCTGCAGCGGGCGGGGCTCATCGCCGACCCGTTCGTCGACGACGGCGAGGATGTGGCGGCATGGGTCAGCCGCACCGACTGGCTGTTCGAGACACGACTCCCCGCAGTCGATGTCGCGCCAGGCGAACGCGTGAGCCTGGTCTTCGACGGCCTCGACACGGCGGCGCGCGTCGTTCTGGGCGGAGTGGAACTCGGCACGTCGCGGAACATGCACCGCAGCTACCGGTACGACATGACAGATCTGGTGCGCTCCGACAATCGTGATCTGGCAGTCTATCTCACGTCCGCCTACACGGAAGCGGAATCGGTGCGGGCCGCCGTCGGCCCGCGGCCGAACGCCTACCCGGAGCCGTTCAACTTCATTCGCAAGATGGCGTGCAGCTTCGGGTGGGACTGGGGGATCACGCTCGTCGGAGCCGGCATTTGGCGCCCCGTGCGGCTCGAAACCTGGTCCGTAGCAAGGCTCTCCGGCCTGCGCGCGTTCGCGGATGTCGACGGCGGAGACGGCACGCTTCGGCTGCTGCTGGATATCGAGCGTGCGCCCGGCGGCGTCGGCGCGAAGCTATCCGTCGATGTGTTCCTGGATGAGATGTCCGTTGCGACAGCCGCTCTCGCGCCCGGCGATACGACAGTCGAACTGACGGTCAGGGTTCCGAATGTGCGGCTCTGGAATCCGGTGGGGCACGGGTCGTCCGAGCTGTACCGGCTGCACGTTCGGCTGCGCCGGGCCGACGGGGCCCTGCTGGACAGCGCCGAGCGCCGCGTGGGATTCCGTCATCTCCGCTTGGAGCGCACGCCGGATCCGGTCGGCACGTCGTTCACATTCCGGGTGAACGATGTGCCGTTGTTCGTCAAGGGGGTCAACTGGATCCCGCCGGACATCCTGCCCGGCCGCATGTCTCGGGACCACTACGCAATGCTGCTGCGCGCCGCGGTCGACGCGAACGTCAACTTGATCCGGGTGTGGGGCGGCGGCGTCTACGAATCCGATGACTTCTACGACCTCGCCGATGAGCTCGGACTCATGGTGTGGCAAGACTTTCCGTTCGCCTGCGCCGCGTACCCGGAGAACGAGCCGCTGCTCGGCGAGGTGCGCGCCGAGGCGGAAGAGAACGTGGTACGCCTCGCCTCCCACCCCTCGCTGGTGCTCTGGAACGGCAACAACGAGTGCCAGTGGCTGCGTCTCGCGGAGGACTGGGCGAGCCAGCCCGGCGGCGACAAGCCTTGGGGGGAACGGTATTACGCGGAGATACTGCCGGAGATCGTCGCGCGCCTCGATCCCTCCCGGCCCTACACGGCAGGCAGCCCCTGGTCCGGCTCGCCCACGCGCTACCCGAACGACCCGGCGCACGGGACCTTCCATTCCTGGGACGTGTGGAATCGCGAGGATTACGCCCGCTACCGGGATACGGTGCCCCGGTTCGTCTCGGAGTTCGGCTGGCAGGCGCCGCCCGCCTGGCAGACGCTGCGCGACGCGGTGAGCGACAATCCGTTGACGCCAACCTCTCCCGGCGTACTTCGGCACCAGAAGGCGACCGGTGGCATGGCAAAGCTGCGCCGGGGGCTCGCGCCGCACGCGGATGTTCCGGACGACTTCGACGCGTGGCACTTCCTGATGCAATGGAACCAGGTGCGGGCGATCGAAACCGGGGTGATGCACTGGCGATCGCACTGGCCGCATACCGCCGGAACGATCCTGTGGCAGCTCAACGACCTGTGGCCGGTGATCTCGTGGTCGGCCATCGACGGTGCCGGGCGACCGAAGCCGCTCTACCACGCGCTCCGCGAGATGTATGCGCCGCGGGCGCTCACTATCCAGCCGTACGGTGCCGGGCTGGTGCTCTGCGCGTTGAACGACTCGCCGGATCCGTGGGTGGGGGAGGCGGTGGTGCGGCGGGTGTCCGACGCCGGCGTGGACCAGGCGCGTCGCATTCTGCCGATTCGGGTTGCTCCGCGCAGCGTCGCCCGGCTCCCGATCCCGCCAGAGGTCACGGAGTTCGCGGACCCACGGTCCGAGGTGCTGGTCGCCGAGCTGAGTGGCCTGCGGACGCTCTGGTATAGGCGCGAGCCGAAGGACACGGACTTCGTCGGCGCGCCGCCCCGGATCAATGCTCGTCCCGTGCCCGGCGGACTCGCCGTGGACGTGACCGCGACGACGCTGCTGCGCGACTTCCTGATCCAGCCGGACCGCATCCACCCACATGCCGTCGCAGACCGCGGCTTCCTGACGCTGCTACCCGGTGAATCCGCAACGGTGACCATCACCTGCCAGGAGCCGCTTGGCCCCGACGCCGTTGACACGCCGTGGGCGGCGGCCTATCTGGACGCGGTGATCCACCCGGCCTGATGTATCTGCGGTGGCGATCCCGTACGCGGAATTCCGATGCTGAGTGCGTCGCCTGCCCGCCCCTTGACTTCAAGTACTTGAAGTTCGCACAGTGGATGGAGTGAGCACACGAACCACGCAGCGCAGTTACTCCATCAAGGAAGCGGCCGCCCTGACGGGTTTGCCTGCCAGCACACTGCGCTACTACGAATCGATCGGTGTGATCGCACCCATCGGTCGAGATGAGAGCAGCGGACACCGGGTCTACACGAATGAAGATCTGGACCTGCTGACGTGGGTGGCATGTCTGAGCGCCACGGGTATGTCGGTGAGTGATATGCGACGCTACGTCGCCAACCGGGCGCTGGGTCGGGCCGCGGCGCAGCACCAACTCGAGCTGCTGGTCAAGCAGCAGGAGCAACTTGCGCTGGAAGCAGAGCTCGTCGCTCTGCGGCAACGATATGTCGCCTTGAAGATCGCCTATTGGCGGGCGGTCGGGGCTGGCGACGATGCCCAGATCGAGCGGCTGTCGAACGAGGCGCGCGCTCTGGCCGACGAGCTCACCAAGGCCAAGAAGAACTAACGGGCATGCCGCCCGCCGGTCGACCGAGGCGGAAGCCCGCGGGTCGGGCACATCCACCGTGCGAACACGTCCGCGATGCGAAGAGGAACCGTTGTAAGGAGAGAACATCATGAAACAGATCAATCCACGAACGTCGAAGGGGCCGGACGACTGGTTCACCGGCGATGTGCATCCCACGATCGTGCTGGCAGGGGAGGAGCCGTCCCGGGTCCGAATGGGATCGGTGCATTTCGCGCCCGGTGCCCGCACGGCCTGGCACTCCCATGCGGTCGGGCAGTACCTGCACCTCGTCGAGGGCATCGCGGTGGTACAGGAACGGGGTGGCGATGTCGTCACCCTGCGTCCGGGCGAAACGATCTACACGGCGCCAGGTATCGAGCACTGGCATGGTGCCAGCCCGGACAGTTTTATGGTGCATCTCGCTATCTGGGAAGCGCCCGGTGACGGCAGCGCGGAGACCACCTGGGGAGAGCACGTGACCGACGACGAGTATCGCCGGGCCGCAGATGCCAGGACGGGTGCGTGATGCGGGGCGTCGTCATGTACGCGCCAGGGGACGTCCGGGTGGAAGACGTGCCCGACGCGACGATCATCGAGCCGACCGATGCCGTCATCCGCGTCAGCGCTACGTGTATCTGCGGGTCCGACCTATGGCCGTACCGCGGCGTTCAACACGTGCGTGGACCCAGCCCGATGGGGCATGAGTACATCGGAGTGGTCGAACAGATCGGCGGGGAGGTCCGCGACATCAAGGTCGGGGATCTCGTTGTCGGCTCCTTCGTCGCCTCCGACAACACCTGCGAGATCTGCCGGGCCGGGTATCAGTCCCGCTGCATCCATCAGGTCATGATCGGCTCGATCGGCACCCAGGCCGAGCTGGCGCGAATTCCACTGGCCGACGGCACTCTGGTCCGGGTGCCCGGTGAACCGACGGAGGCGCAGAAGGTCAGCCTGCTGGCCGCCTCGGATGTGCTGGGTACCGGCTGGTTCGCCGCCGTCGCGGCCGAGGTCGGACCGGGCAAAACCGTAGCCGTGGTCGGTGACGGAGCGGTCGGCCTGCTCGCAGCCCTGGCCGCCAAGCGGCTCGGCGCGGAACGCATCATCGCGATGAGCCGGCATGCCGACCGGCGGGCACTCGCGAAGACGTTCGGCGCCACCGACATCGTCGAAGAGCGCGGCGCCGACGGCATTGCCGCGATCAAGGAACTCACCGGCGGCTACGGCGCGCACTCCGTGATCGAGGCGGTCGGCACCCAGGAAGCGATGCTGCAGGCCATCGGCGCCACCCGGCCCGGCGGCCACGTCGGTTACGTCGGCGTTTCGCACGGTGTCGAACTGTCCGGGATGGACCTGTTCTTCGCCACCGTGCATCTGCACGGCGGCCCGGCACCGGTGCGCCGCTTCCTGCCCATGCTGATCGATCTGATCATGACGGGCGAGATCAACCCCGGGGCCGTCTTCGACATGGCCCTGCCACTAGGCCGGGCTGACGACGGATACCGCGCCATGGATGAGCGCCGCGCCATCAAGGTGCTGCTCACCTTGTGAGCGCGCCTTCGATTGAGCGTATGCTCAAATCACGAGCCGGACCGGGCCAGGAGGTGCCACGATGGTGACGAAGCCTCACGCGGAGCGCACGACGGAATCCGCCGACCGGACCAGATCCGCTCTGATCGACGCGGCGGTCCGCGCGCTCGCTGAAGTCGGGTTCGCGAAGGCCAGCGCTCGTGAGATCGCCGGGCGCGCGGGCGTCAATCAGGCCCTGGTCTTCTACCACTTCGGCACCGTCGCCGACCTGCTGCTCGCCGCCCTCGACCAGGTGAGCAGTGCCCGCCTGCAGGCATACACGGAACTCATCGACGGGGCGGCCAGCCTGACCGCGCTGGTCGATTCCGCCGAGGCGATATTCGTCGCGGACCTCGACGCCGGCTATGTTGCGGTGCTTGTCGAGATGGTCAACGGTGCCCGCCCGGACCCCGATCTTTCCGAGCAAGTGGCCGCGCGGCTCCAGCCGTGGCTCAGCGTCGCGACCTCCGCGATCGAGCGTGTGCAGCGGCTCCTCCCGTTGCCCGCTCCGATTCCGAAGGCGGAAGCCGCGCACGCGGTGGTCGCCGGATTCCTCGGCCTGGAACTACTCGCCGAGTCCGGCGGCGGGCGGGACGCGACGCTCGCGCTGTTCGCGCGACTGCGCACCTGGGCGACGTGGGCGGACGCGCTCGCCACTCCGCGCCGAATCGTCTTCGGGACGGTGCATCGCCATGGGCAGCGGTAAGACGCGGGTCTGGCGCCTGCGGGTGTCCGAAACAGTGCTACTCGCCGTCGCCGCCGGGTGGTCCGCGCTTGTGCTCCCGCTCGGCGTCGCGTTCGCACCCGCCTACTCCGGCGTATCCGTGGACAGCGTGACGGGAGCGCAAATCTCCAGCACCGCAACGATGGTCGAGGTGAACGGGCGATGGGTGCTCTGGTACGCATTCGCGCCGTTGATAGTCATCGCGATCGTCGCGCTGCTGCTATGGACGCGCGACGCCGGCCGCGGCCCGGGTGCCATCGCGTGGACCGCGACCGGCCTGCTCACGGCGTTCACGATGCTCGCGCTGATGACGATCGGCCCCTTCATCCTGCCGGTGACGGGCTGCCTGATCGCCGTGTGCTGTGTCCGGCAGGCGGGCGCGGCGCGCCAGGCGCAAGTGCTTCGGCCACCGCTCCCGTGACGCCGGCGCGATGACGTTTGACGGCGCGACCATGGTTGGGGAGCGGCCGGCGGATCGCGTAGAGTGTCTACGCGCGGCCCTCGCGGCGCGCACCACCTGTCCGGGTGGCGGAATGGCAGACGCGCTAGCTTGAGGTGCTAGTGCCCTTCAACGGGCGTGGGGGTTCAAGTCCCCCTCCGGACACTTACGGAAAATAGCTTCTGACACGGGATTTCGTTTCTGAGGCGGCTGGCGCGCTTGGAGTCGATCCGCGCACGATCGCCACGAGCATAGACAACGGTTCGATCCCGTCCGCGCGCCTCGGGATGCTCGCGTTTTTCGAGCTTCACTTACGGCGGGCAGCCAACTCAGCCCGCAATTGGGCGTGCGACTCGTCCACGTCCAACAGTTCGACCTTGCGGCTCTCAATGTCGTCGATGCGACGCCGAAGTTCGATACGCCTGGCGGCATCCACCTCGGCTTGATCCACTTTCGCATCCTCGAGGTGCAGGCTTTGCAGGCCGCTATGGATCACGGCAGCACGATCATGCTGATCGAGCGCGGGTAGCGCCTGCTCGACGTCCGCGACGGTCATGGACATGCGCTGAGTGTAGGGCGGAACACCGACAGAGTCGGGGGACCCGCACTCACTCTCAGAGTCCACGCACCGGGTTACCCCGCCGGGGCGTACTGCGACGATCCTGCCCGTCATCGCGGAGACGGGCGCGCTCCTGCTCGATCCGTGCGAGCGCCTCCGTGGGGGTGAGCGCGCGTGAGGCAGCGGCTTCCTGTCAATGTTCGAAGTCGACTGCGAAAAATGCCAGAGAGTCTGCGCAGGGCTCGATCGGGGCAGCCGATTTAGGATCGGCAACCGGTGTTGATCGAGGGACAGTCGATGAGTTCGGTCAGTGGTGTGGTGGCCGGAAGGCGGGCGCGTATTCGAGTGGCGCCTCGCCCCAGCGGCGGACGAAGGCGCTGTGCAGATTCACAGCGAACTCCGCCAGCGCGGGTTCGATCATGCTTCCGGCGGCTGCATGGGCCAGGCGGTGCAGGATCATGGCCCGACGGGGCGGTGCCACGATTCGCGGATCGCTTGGCGCCGGGTCGTCACCGAGTGCGTTGGTCGCGAACCAGGATGTCGAGAGCAGGGCCCACCCGATGGCGGCGCGGGACACGTCGTTATCGAAACGCGCGGTGCTGGCATACGGCAGAACCACCGCGTCCCGATACCGGTCGAGCGCCGCCGCGCCGATGTCGTCGGGTAGACGCCAGGAGCACCAGCACGAGGGCCAAGGGACCGCAAGATAGGCGACATCCCAAGCGACGTGGCGATACTCGGCGCCTTCGAAGTCCAGCAGAGCGAGCCCCGCTGGTGTGGCGATGTTGTTGTCCGGGCAGGCATCGGCAGGACTCAACGCTGACGTGTCGCCGTCAGTCGGCAGCAGGTTCCGCAGCCGGCCCAACGCCCCCGCAGGTACCGACGCTCCGATCCGGTCAGCCAGCTGGTCCAGGCCCCTGGCCGCGGTGTCCAGCAGCACAGGCATCCTCGCCGGCTGGACGGCCTGGTCCCGGTCGGCAAGAGCAGCAGCGAACGGCTCGCCGTGCCCGACGGTGGCCGAATGCAGGCGAGCAAGCGAGTCTGCCCAGCTCAGAATCGCCTCTCGAGCGGCGTGCGGATCGTCGCCGAGCAGCGCATCGGCGACGCACCGGCCGCTGCCCAGATCGGTCATCACGAACGACGCCGGATCCGTCACGGCAGCAAGCAGGCGTGGGGCGAGCACCGACCGAGGAAGTATCTGCAAGGCGGCTATCTCACGTGCCCACTCCTCGCACGGCTGATGAAACTCCTTGACGACGGCGAATGCCCCACCGGGCATCTTCACCCGCTCAACCACTGCCCGATAACCGCCCCGCACCGGCTGGAAATGCTCCAGGCGCGCTCCAATCGCTGCACTGAGCGTAGCCAGCGCAGCAGCCGACACCGCACGATCCGCCACGGCACTCTCTCTACCAGCCGAAGATCACTCGACGCACACCACCTCCGAATCCGAACCCCTCGGGTCGATCGAGCTGGTCGTCACCTCGGCCGACAAGTCGCCCAACTCCGAGCGATCTCGGAAGTACGATCCGAATAGACGGGAGGTGATCTGATGCGAGCTTGCGATGTGTGCAATACAGCTGTCGACACGCCGTTTTGTAGCCAGTGTGGATCGCCTACGCGCGAACTCACTCGCGGAGGTCCGTTAGCGCGCTCCGGTCGCGAGGTCACAGTCAGCCGCAGTCGAGTGCGCGGGAAGAAGAACAAGATCATCGGCGTCGTCGACAAGAGCCTCACGGTCTTTCGTAACGATCGCGGCATTGCGCCCGCAGTACCCATTTCAGTCGAGCGGGAGCGAACTCTCGTTCGTCGTCTAGAGGCTGGGCTGGTGAGCACAATCGGGCTGCTCGGCGCAATCTTTGCGCTTCTCGGCTTGACGGTGCCGGATCTCTGGAAGCAACTGACCTCATCGAACCATCACCCCAGCACATCGAAGCTCAGCACGACCTTCTTGCCAACGGTGTCGAAAGCGCACCTCGTCGCGAGCGGCTTCGCAGTCTTGGTGATACTTGCCTGCGCTCTCATGCTTGGGCTGATCTTCGCTACGCGTCGAGAGGGGTACGCGCGGATCTTCGGCAACCGGGTACTCCGCGTGAAGCCGGGAGAACGAAAGCTGGTTCTGATACGCAGATTCGGTTAGCTTGCTTCGGGTAGTTGGCGTTCCTGGTGGGGTGT
>MKSW01000004.1 GCA_001897425.1 Actinobacteria bacterium 69-20
TGCCGTTCGCGTCCGCCGTCGCCGACAGCTCGTACTGCCCATCCGGCCCGGACACTCGCACCGTCACCGTCTCGCCCGGCCGGAAGCCGGTCTCCACCAGATCCGCGCACTGGTTCGGCGCCGGCAGCGTCGTCGTCAGCGGCGGCTGCGTCGTCGTCGGATGCCCCGTCGTCGGCGTCGTCACCGCCGTGGTCGGCGTCGTCACCGGCGTGGTGGGTGTCGTCACCGGGGTGGTCGGCGCCGTCGTCGGAGTCGTGCTCGGATCCGTCGTGCCTCCGCTGCCGCCTTCCTGCTTGCGGTTGGCAATGGCGCCGAGGTCGACTGCGGTATGCCCCTCATCGATGACGAACGCATGAGGCGCGCTGTCGAGCAGATAACCCGCTGGCGCCTTGGTCTCGGTGAGGGTGTAGCTGCCCGGCGCCAGCGGCTTCACGAGGAATCGACCGACTGTGGCGTCTGCGTCCTCCGCGCCGTTGTCGATGACGGCAATGGTGCTGGAGTCCGGTCCCGAGGGGCCGGTGATGGTCCATTGAGATCCGCCGAGCAGGTTCTGACCAGAGCTATCGGTCTTCTGCCACGTCACCGACGCCTTGATCGGTTTGATCGTCGCCGTTCGGCCGCCGGTAATGGCATTCACAATGTCGGTGCCATCGCTGCTTTCGACCTTCGCCGCGAAGTACACGCGGTAGTGGCCATCGTCGCCCGGGGTGCGCTGGAACTTCATTCCCGATTTCCGCTGAACCGTAACCGTTCCACCGGTGACACTCGCCTCCAGATTGCCGCCGAGAGTCTGCGTCGAGGTGTCCGAGGCATTCTTGACAGCGTCGGCGAAGCCGGGGGTTCCGACGATGTTCGGATCGATGAATCCGAGGAACGTCACACCCGTCGGCAAGGCGTCGACAATGGCGGGGGGCTCGACACCGGTCGTTCCGTAGTTGCCGTGGGCAATGAAGTCGATCTGGTAGACGAATGGGGTGTCCATCAGATTGCCATCATGGTCAAGAAATGAGTCGACGCTGGTGACCCAGGCAGCGCCGGAGGTAGCGTGGGCGTCGTAGATGAGCTTCTGCGCCTCCCATTCGTTGCCGTAGGACGTCGCCTCGGCTGTCACATCGGACCAGTATTTGGCCTGGTCGGCGCCACCAGTGAGGACGGCCTTGTTGTAGATCGAGTGGGTTTCTTTGCCCTCGAACGGCTTGGTGGTGAGCGTGATCGTGACGACCCATTTCATGTCTACGCCTTGGGTGTCGACGATCGACTTCCCGGCTGGGCTCAGCGAGATCAGCAGGTTGCCCGCCTCGTCCTGGTCCAGCACGAATTTGCTGTCGTCGAGGGGCTGGTTGTTATAGGTTCCAGCGACGGCAACGTTGCTGAGGTTGGTCCCTAAGTCGAAGACGGTGGCGTCGATGTAGTCGGTGATCGTCGACGTTCGCGCATCAATGTCGTGACCGGCACCGACCGTGAACGTGTATTTGATCGTCGCCGAGTCGCCGGGGTTGACGTGGAGTTCGCCGCTCACATTTGTCGTCTTCTTGAAGATGCTGTCGACGTGGTAGCCGTCCTCACCGGTGGGCTGCGGACGCACGTAGAGGTCCGATGTTTTCGACTTCTGTTGCGGGCTTGCCCCGCCGTAATAGAAATTCGCCGTATTGGGGAAGCTGTACTTCTTGGTGCCGGACGGGTAGTTCGCCCCCGCGGCAGTGCCAGTCACCCCGGTGAGTGCGCTGCCGATCGTCGCCGGCGCGTTGATGACCACGTTGGTGGTGTTGCTGTTCCCAACGTTGATCAGCAGCGTCGTGCCGCTGATGCAGTAGGCGCCTGCCGATGTGGTCTTCGCGAAATTGTCTGGATCAGTCGTCGAGCAGCTCGGCTGCTTACTCAGGACGAGGCTACCGCTACTGGCAGCGTCACGCGACACAGTTCCGTCCCACGTCATGCCGGCCGGCAAGGTATCGGAGATGACGATGTTCGGCGCGCTGGCCTCGATGTTTGTCAGATTTGCGGAGAGCGCGTAGGTCACGGCGGCGGGCGCCGGTAATGTGCCGTCCGCGTTTCCGGTGACAGTCCGGCTGGTCCAGTCGACGTTCTTGCCGAAGGCCGTGCCAGGCGTGATGCCAGTGGACTTGGACGCGCTGACGGTGACCGTCGCGCTCTTCGTTCCGGAGCCGTCGAACGTTGCGGAGTTGGTGAGCGTCGACTGAATACCTCCCGAGGCGGCTCCGAGCGCGTCATACTTGTTCTGCAAGTCCGTCTGCAGCGCGGCGACGTCAGTGATCTTCGCCTGGTAAGTGATGACGGTCTTCGCCGGCGCCGCAGGAACATCGATGCCTGCGGTGAAGGACTCGGGCGAGCCGGACACTGCCGGGCCACTCGCGAAGGTGATGGTTGCCAGGCTACCTTCAACCGGCGGATACGGAGTTGTTGTCCACGACGATTGCTTGGCCGCGAATGTCCCAGTCTCGTATGTCATTCCGGCGGGCAGCGTGTCCTTCACGCTCACCGTTCCGGCAGCCGCCCTGTTCGAGTAATACGTGATCGTGTAATCAAGCACCATTCCATTGCATCCACTTGCGTTGACGGTGCCACCCGTAATAGTTACGCAGGAATTGAGCACTGACGGTGTTACCGCTTTCGAGTTCGAACCCTGCGTCACGCCCTTCTTACTCCACGTCAGCTTGGTGCTGACTCTCTGTGGCTCGGCGCCATTCACAGTCACGGAATTCTGGACGCTGTCCCAGGTATACGTCGCGGGCGCGCTGGTATTGCCCGCACCCGTCGTCAGCCAGGTCTTGATAGCGGCCAGCAGCTTGGCCTGATCCGGATAGGCCTTGTATGTGACAACGATCTTCGAGGGTCCGGTGAACGTCGCCGTCCCCGTAAACCCGGCTGCGGTTGATGACGTGACATTCCATGCAGCACCGCAGGCGGAATTAGTGGAGTTCAGTCCCTCGGTATCCCACGTGGTGAGCGAGCAGGTGAATGAGTTGACATCCAAGGTCAACGGATCATCCAGCGCGTCGGCGAGTGTATATGTGCCCGCTTGGGTGCGCACTAGCTCGACGGTGTACTTCACCGTCAAGTCAGCGAGGTTCTTTCCAGCGGCAACCTGCGGATCGCCCGAAGCGTCGATGGTGATGTAGCCGTCAAGGTTCAGGGTCGAATTGTCACGCGTCTTGCCGAAGGCGTTCGCGGTCGGCGCGAAATCACCCGTATCCTTCGCGACGATCACATTGATGTCAGTCGGCGCACCGTCAGCAATTTTCCAGCTCAAATTACTCGACGTATTTCCGGTCAAGCCCGTGACCTTGAAGTCCATCCCGAAGACGCCGCCTCCGCTTCCCGCGAAGTCACCTTTGAATTTCACAGTCAGTGTGTCGCCGGCGAAACCGATGCAGTCGATCGAGTCGTTGCCCCGTGGCACGTTCCCGGCGTCACACGTCGCGGTGACTGGCGGGGTGAACGCCCAGGTGCCGCCAGCACTAGGGAAATCTAATGTGGCCGTCTTACCTGCAGCGTTAGCGTTGTATTCGAACGATAGCGAAGCGTTCTTTCCGTCCTCGACCACAGGCTTGCCGTCGTGAGTGCTGATGCCCGTCACAGTAACGTTGTAAACGCCGGACGCGGTATCCGCATTGGCGACGGAGGTGCCAAGGGCGCCCACCACGGCCAGAGCTAGGACGAGGGCGAGGGAGGTGAGGAGCGCGATGGCCCGGCGGACGCGGGAGCGCGGGGGTGCAGCGAGGTCTATCGGCGGGGTGGAGTGACGGCCCACGGTGTCTCCTTGCGAATTGCTGGCTGGTCGACAAAGCCGCGGGCGCACTGCCCACGGCTCGTGTAAACCGAGCACTCGCTCGGTCCCGACGACGATAACACGAACCGAGTGCTCGCTCGGTGATCATGACAGGTATCCACCATAGGCTGTGATACACGTCACATACAGGGAAGCCCGCACCAAGAGGCACGGAGCCAAGAATTCCTGCATCGCCGACCATGCAACGACATCACCGCGGGCAGCGGCAGATCCACGCCGCCGTCAGATGACGATGGCGGCGATCATCTCCTCGACGACGTTCCCGAACGTCGCGCCCATGTCGACCCGCTCCGGGTCGAGCAGCCACTGCAGCTTCAGGCCGTCCATCACCGCGAAGATCGCGCTGGCGGTCGAGTCGACATCCAAATCGGACCGGACGCGGCCCGCCTCGATGTCCCGCTGGAATCCCGCAGCCAGCATCCGGCACCCCCACAGGTACCGCTGCTGCGCCCACTGATGCGCGGGATGCGCGGGATTGCTCGCGTCCACTGCCATCACGAGTTTCAGCCGAGTCTCGTTGCGGTGCGGCACATTCGCCTGGATCAACATCGCCATGCCACGCAGGATCGCGATGCCGCCCGGGTTGTCCAGAACCTGGATCTGCGCGGCGTCGAGGTCGTCCCGCCGGTCCAGCACCGCGATCAACAGGGCCGCCTTGCTGGGAAAGTGGTGCAGCATGCCCGCCTGCGACATCCCAGCTCGCGTCGCGATCTCGGCGATGGACGCAGCGTCGTACCCGTTCTCGGCGAAGACGGTCTCTGCCGCCTCCAGGATCTGCTCTTTTCGCTCGTCGCCATGGTGCGCGGCCTGACGCTCCGAGAGCATCGACTCGGCGACCGAACCCCACTCGGCCGCCACCGATCCGCGCTCGGCCGGATTTTCATGACGTGTCATATTGGGCGCCAGTGTACGTCAGCCATCGCCGATGACGATGTTCACCCTCCCGCGCCGCGCCCCTGCCGCATCACGTCGCACCCCGAGCCGCGCGGTCACCGCACCCATATATGACGAACCCCCGCTCCCCCTGGACGAGCCGGGGGAAGCGAGGGGCTGGGCCGTCATACTCGATCGACGCTGAAAACGGGAGGCGCGGGAATCCCGCGACCCACCTCACCCCACGGCGAGCGACGGGGCCGGCCTGACACGGAAAGGTCTGGGCCGTCGGCCGGTATGCGGTCTGGTCGCCCCGGCTGGGCCGCGATGTGGGTAGCTACGAGGCTCGGAGGTATGCCGTCAGGGCCTCGCGGGTGAGCTCGGACAGGGTGACACCGTCGGCAGCGGCGCGGTTCTCGGCCTGTCTACGTAGTTGAGCAGGTACACGGACCCGAATGGCGGGCGAGTGGCTGCCGTCGCCGGACAGAGACTTACGGCCCGGGATGAGATTGCGGCGCCGAATCTCATCGAGGGCCTGAGCAGCGAGTTCCTTGGCGAGCTCATCCGTGAGGCGACGGCCGTCGCGTAGTGTGAACTCCTCCGTCTCGAGGTCGATGTCGGAGATCGTCGCGTCGTCATTAATGACGTATTCCCGTGGGTCGATCCGATCTGCGGTCATGACCCCTCCTTCCATGACGGTGGCGATGCCGATCCTCCCCTCCTCGTGGTTGACGGTAGTCGACCGAGACTTGGCCGCACCCATATATAACGAACCCCCCCGCTCCCCCTGGACGAGCGGGGGTAGCGGGGGGCTGGGCCGTCATACTCGATCAACGCTGTGAACCGGACGCGCGGGAATCCGGCGACCCACCTCACCCCACGGCGAGTGACGGGGCCGGTGCAGACGCGTTGGCGCCCGTGCCGTAGCGGCCCACCCCGCCACCGTTCTGCTCGACCAGGGCGAGCACGGTCGCGATCCGGCCGGCATCGGTATCGACGTCGTCGACGGTGGAGACCAGCGCGCTCGCGGCGGTGTCTGCGCGCACCAGGCCGACCGAGCCGGTGGTGCCCTCGGATCCCGAACGGCCGGCGATCACCACGCCCTGCGCCGTCTGCTTCAAGGCCGACGCCATGTCGACGATCATCTGCGCGCGATCCACGGCGGAGTCACCGGTACGTGCCGCCCCGGTGATGATCACGACCGACCGCCCCGGCGCCACCGCCCCGGACGCCGAGATGAAACCGGCCGTCGACAGCGCCGACAAGGCCGCGGTCGCCTCGTCCGGCGTGGCGTGGGTCTTGCCCTTCGAGTCGGTGAGCAGCAGGTTCCCCAGCAGACCGCCGGCGAGGGTGCCGATCTGCGGCGACGCCGGCAATGTCGAGCCGGCCGGCTGGTTCTGGATCACCAGGTTGCGGAGCTGATCGGCGCGGTTCGGGTCGCTGAAGTCGGCCGTCACCTGGATCTGCGCCGTCACCCGCGCGCCGGCACGCGACAGCAGCGACAGTACCCCGTCGCGATCGGCCGGATCCGCGGTATCGGTCGTGATCACCACGACGTCGGTGTTCGGAAGCGTGCCGCGCACCGCGAGCGGGCCGATCGACGAGGCGAACTTGGCGTCCGTCACGAGCCGGTCCTGAAGCTCGGCATTCGACTTGGCCAGATCGTCCCGCTGCGTCGACAGCTGGGTCTTGTCCCCCTGCAGGCCGGCCAGCAGTGGCGAATTGATCTTGGTCGCTCCCAGCACGATGCCCAGCGCGAGCGCCAGGAAGATCGCCGCCAGCGAGACGATGTGATACCGCATGGAGATCATCTAGAACAGCCCCCTTACCCACGCCACCAGGACGTTCCACCAGGTCGCGATCAGATGTGCATAGGTTCCGGACACGTCGGACACCACAAGCGCCACGACGATGGCGGCGGCCGCGGCGAGCACCAACAGCATCACCACCCACCACGAGATCCGCGCCTTGTACAGCCGCAGCACCGCCGACGCCTCGACGAGCTTGTTGGACACCCGCATCCGGATGAGGAACGTCGAGGCGGCGGACCCTCGACCGCGATCCAGCAGTTCCGTCAAAGCGGTGTGCATCCCGACAGTGACGATCAGCGAGGCATCCTTGTCGTGCGCCAGCAGCAGCGCCAGATCCTCGTTCGTCCCGGCCGCGGGGAACGTCACCGCGCCCAGCGCCAGGTCCTGCAGACGCTCCAAACCCGGTGCGTGGCCATCGATATCGGCCGGGATCACCACCTCCGCGCCGCACTGCAGCGTCTTCGCGGCCATTTTCTCCGGGTCGCCGACGATCATCTTCGGCTTGTGCCCCGCGGCGAGGATCGCATCGGCGCCGCCGTCCACCCCGATCAGCACCGGGTGGAAGTCGGAGATGTACTTGCGGAGCTTCTTCAGTTCCGCCGCGGTGTTCGGCGACGCGGTCACCACCAGCACATGCTTGCCGGCCATCACCGTCCGGGTGTCCGGAATGCCCACGCCGTCCAGCAGCAGGGTGCGCTCGCGCTTCATGTATTCGATCGCGTTCGCGGCGAACGCCTCGAGCTGCGCGGCCATCCCGGCCTTCGCCTCGATCAACAGGTCCGCGATGGATTCCGGGGTCTGTTCCGTGCCCTGCGCGATCAGGTTCTCACCGGCGTACAGCGCGCCCTCGTCGAGGCGCACCTTCGCGCCGTCCTTCACCTGCCCGAAGACGTCCTCGCCCACCTCGTCGATCAGCGTCACGTCCGCGGCGAGCAGGATCTCCGGACCGAGGTTCGGGTACCGGCCGGACACCGAGGCCGCCGCGTTGACGACCGCCGTCACGCCCGCGCGGACCAGCGCATCCGCCGTCGCCCGATCGATGTCGACCTGATCGAGTATGACGATGTCCCCGTGCCCCACCCGTTCCAGCAGCGCCTGGGTGTTGCGGGATATCCGCGCCACACCTGTGATTCCGGTCAACTGTTGTGACTGGCGTGACATGAGTTTCATGGGCTCATCGTCCCAGGTGGGGATGCACGCCGGCGGGAGGCGGACACGGCGCGTCACGACGTGTGCACACATTCACAGCACTGTGTGCCGGTTTCTCCTATGACGAAATGCCGGGCCGCGCCATGTCTGTCACTGCTTGCCCGATTTGCGCCCGGCGCTCGGGACCGCTCATGAGGAGGCCTTGGTCTTGTCGTGGAGTTCGGTGATGCCGCAATCTGCGCCGGAAGCCCGGTCGAAGGACCTGATACTTCTCGATACTTCGGAGCAAGTATCGAGAAGTATAAACTTCAGCTGTGCAGCTCAGCCCATATACGCGTGGCGTGGTCGCGTCGTGGCTTCCCGGCCGCGAGGGCGCGTTGGCGCGGATCGCAGCCCGGCTCCAATACACCGCTGCCGCCGCCTGGCAGCCGCAGCGACCCATCCTGGAAGTCGGCCCGCGAGGTTTCGGCAAGACCTCTGTGCTCCGGGAGGCGCAGCGTCGCGCTGAGGCCGACGGCATGCTCACTGTGTGGGTGACGGCGGGGTCCGAGGCGGGGCTCATCGCCGACATCGTCGCCGAGGTCCACCGTGCCGCAACGTCATGGCCTACGTCAGCCCGCCGTCAGCTGAGCAGGGCGGTTCGCGACGTCATCGTGACGGTGGGTGTGCCTGGCGCCGCACAGGTCCAGACCACGCTCGTCCCACGCCATCCTCAAGCAGCGGGCAACACCGAGTTCGCCGAATTCCTGCGGTCCACCTGCGAGCAGGCCGCGAAGCAGTATCACAAGGGCGTTGTGCTGCTGATCGACGAGATCCAGGACGCCAACCTTGCCGGTCTGCGTACGCTGGCGCTGACCTGGCAGCATCTGCAGAGCGAACCACCTCGGAAAGCCACGGTGCCGCCGCCCGCGCTCATCGGCGCCGGGCTGCCCAACTCGGCCACCGTGCTCACCGACGCCGCCTCGTATACCGAGCGGTGGGAATACGAACGGTTGGAAGCCCTGACCCCGGACGCTGCCGAGACGGCGTTGGCCCGCCCAGCCCGGTACCTGGGCGTCGTGTGGCATCCAGCCGCCCTGGGGCATGCCGTGCAGGTCACTCAGGGCTACCCCTACCTGGTGCAGCTCCTCGGCGCGCACGCCTGGGAGCACGCTGGCAATCCCGATCCCGGAGCGACGATCGGCGAGTCCGATGTCGAAGCCGCCACGCTGCAGGCCACCTCCGAACTGACCACCCTGTACCGGGGCCGGTGGGAACGTGCCACATCGGGCGAACAGACATTTCTCACCGCGATGGCCGCCGCCGGCGACGAGCCCGTCCCTCGCTCCCACATCGCAGCGGTCCTCGGCGTGCAGTCACGAGCGCTATCGTCTCCGCGCGCGAGCCTGATCGAGAAGGGCATCGTGATGCCCGACAGGCACGGGTATCTGTCCTTCACTGTCCCCGGCTTCGCTGCATACGTCCGATCCGTGGCATCCGACGAACTACAAGCAGACGCGGCGTCCGCCGCATGGGCAGCGCGTCGGGACGCGCTTACGCCGGAGCCCGGCGAGTAGCTCGCGCGCGGACTCGGCGCGGCGCGGTATGCGGCGAGCCATCTTGCACGCCCGGCTCTCGTGGGGTGACGGTCGCCGGTGTCGGGCGGCGTGAGGCGCGGACGCGGCGTGGCAGATCTTCGTCGGCGCGGGCACGGCCGAGGTCGGTCTCGAACGGGTCCGCGGCCCTTTCGAGGATGTCCAGTACACCGAGGGCGCGGGCCACCCGGAGCATGTTCTCGAGGCTGGCGCCCCGGCCGGTCTCGAGCGCAACGACGGTACCGCGGGAGACGCCGGCACGGTCGGCGATCTGCGCGGCGGTCAGGCCTCGCAAGCGCCGCCACGTGGCGAGCTGGGAGCCGATCGTTCCGAGCGCGCGACGCACCGGCAAGGGTGTGGGTGTGCGCACAACATCACCTCCTCGTGTCAATAGTTCTAGACACTAGGCGTAGTAGCGTTCAATATTCTAATCATTATTGAAGGCCAGCGGCTTGCCGAAATCGGCGTCGAGCACTGCGCGTCGGCGGGAGGCGGGCACGGCATGCACACACATTCACAGCGCTACGTGTCGGTTTCTCCTATGACGAAATGCCGGGCCGCGCCATGTCTGTCACCGCTTGCCCGATTTGCGCCCACTACCTACGCGTCGCTGCGAGGTGGTGCAGTCTCGGGCGTCGCCGCGGTGCGCCGTGTGCGACCCGTGGTCGCGGGCTGCTGCCAGCAGATCGGCCGCGTGCGCCAGCGCGGCTTCGCCGTCCGTGCCGCCGAGCATTCGTGCGAGCTCGGTGACTCGGGCATCCGCCTGCACGGCCCGAACCGCGGAGGCCCCGACGCTGCCGTCAGCGCCAGCGTCCACCACATAGTGCTTGTCGGCGAAGGCGGCAACCTGTGCCAGGTGTGTCACGACGATGACCTGGTGATCCCGTGCCAACATGCCGAGCCGCCGCCCGATCTCAGTCGCCGCCCGTCCGCCGACACCCGCATCGACCTCGTCGAAGACGAGCGTCGCGACCGGGTCCGCTCCTGCCAGCACGACTTCCAGCGCCAGCATGATCCGGGACAGTTCGCCGCCGGAGGCTCCGCGCGCCACGGGCAGTTCCGGCGCGCCCGGGTGCGGGGTGAGCAGGATCTCGACGTGGTCTGCCCCGTCCGGGCCCGCCGCGATCTCGCGACCGCCGACGGCCAGTACGTCGGCGGCGGCGCTCGCAGCCCGTCGCGGCGTCACCGCTATCCGCAGCGACGCCTTGCCCATCGCGAGATGGTCCAGCTCGGCGGTCGCGGCCGCGCTCAGCTTCTCGGCGGCGGCGGCGCGGCGGGCGCTGATTTCTGCTGCCGCAGCGGCGAGTTCGGAGCGCAGGGCCTCGGCGCGTTTTCGCAGGGCGGCGATCGCCTCGTCGGAGGTGTCCAGCCCGGCCAATTCGCCACGCGCGGATGCCGCCCAGGCGAGAACACCGTCGACGTCCTCGCCGTAGCGGCGGGCCAGGCCGCGCAGCAGCGCCTGCCGCTCCAGCAACATCTGTAAGCGCGCCGGGTCGGCATCGAGGTCCGCGACGTAGTGGGTGAGATCACCGCTCACGTCGCCGATCACGGCGAGCGCACCGCGCAGGTCGTCGAGGCGCTGGGTGAGGGCCGGATCGGAGGAGTGCTCCAGCAGCCGGATGGCGTGTTGGACGAGCGCTGACGCGGACGGCTCGTCGCCGGTCGCCTCGTCGGCGGGGCCGGTCAACGCCGCGATCGCTCCGGTTGCCGCGGTGCGGAGCGCGTCGGCGTCGTCGAGACGGCGCACCTCCGCGGCGATCTGATGGTCCTCACCCGGTTGGGGGTCGGCTCCTTCGATGTCCTTGAGACCCAGGCGCAGGACCTGTTCCCGCTGCGCGAGCTCACGCGCCCGGCCGACGCGATCGTCGATCTCAGAGCGCAGGGCCAGATACTGCGACCGGATCGAGCGGTAGTCGTCCAGCTCGGTGCCGAGATCGGCGAACCGGTCGAGCACGGCGCGCTGGTTCGCGGGTCGCAGCAGCACCATTGCCTCAGCCTGACCATGGACGGCGACGAGCGATTCGGTCAGGTCGGTGAGCGCGGACACGGGGGCGGCGCGGCCGCCGATGTGTGCCCGGGAGCGGCCGTCGGCGGACACCGACCGCACAGCGACGAGCGACCCGTCATCGTCCACGTCTCCGCCGACCGTCTCAGCGACGCCGGCGAGATACCCGCGCCCATCCCCCTCGATTGTCAACAGGTCGCCGAGAGCCTCTGCGGCACTGCCGTTCTCGCGGCCTTCAGCGGCTGTGCCGCGAACAGCGTCATACCCGCTGCCCGGGCGGAGCGGAAGGAAACGCGCCTCGACGACGGCCCGCGGGCGGCCGCCGCGCACGCGTCCGGAATCGGCACGGCCGCCGGATATCAGGCCGAGCGCCGTGACGATCATCGTCTTGCCAGCACCGGTTTCGCCGGTGACGACCGTCAATCCGGCGGACGGTTCGATGAGCGCATCGTCGATCACTCCGAGACCGGAGATGTGCAGCTCACCCAACACGATCGCCACGCTATCGCACGGCGCGCGCGGCATGCTGCTGTGTGGCAGTTGTCCACAGGGCGGGATTTGTGGGGTGAGCCGAGTCGCGGTTTCACGGCGCCGGATCAGGGGCGCGGCGATCAGTGCCGGCGGTCGCGCCAGCCGTGCACGGGCAGCGAGAACTTGCGTACGAGACGGTCGGTGAACGGTTCGTCGGTGAGCCGGACCAGTCGCACGGGCTCGGCGCCCGCATTCATGTGCACACGAGAGCCGGGCGGGATCTCTGCGATGCGGCGACCGTCGCAGGCGAGCACGGCCTCGTGGCCACCCGGATCGACGTGCACGGTCACGGTGGACTTCGCGCCGACCACAAGCGGCCTGGCGAACAGGGCGTGCGCATTCGAGGGCACTACCAGGAGCGCTGCGACCGTGGGCCACAGGATCGGCCCGCCGGCGGAGAAGGCGTAGGCGGTCGATCCGGTGGGGGTCGCGCACAGCACGCCGTCGCATCCGAAGGAGGACACGCCTCGGCCGTCAACCTCGACGATGACGTCGAGGATTCTTTCGCGACTGGCCTTTTCGATACTCACCTCGTTGAGCGCCCAGCCAGAGGCGACGATGGAGCCGTTCGACTCCACTTGCATGTCGACGGTCAGGCGTTCGCTGATGCGGTAGTTGCGCCGGATGACGGCGTCCAGTGCCAGATCGACATGGTCGGCGTCCATCTCGGTCAGGAACCCGACGCGGCCGAGGTTGATGCCGAGCACGGGGACGCCGGCGATGCGGGCTTCTTCGGCGCCGCGCAGCAGGGTGCCGTCGCCGCCGAGGGTGAGGACCAGCTCGGCGCGGGCGTCGTCGCCGAGGAATCCGTCGGCGCTGTTCGCGGCACTGGTTGCGGGGCTGTCTGCGGCGCTGTTCGCGGGGCGACCCTGCGCGGTATCCGGTGCGCGGCCGTCGCGCTGGCCCAACCCGTCCGACGCGTGCAGCGGCGTTCTTGGGGACGCACCGGGTGACGCGCTTTCGGGCGCACCAGGGGGCAGGTACGGCAGACCGAGTTCGGCAGCCTCGGGTCCGGCCGCGACAAGATCAATCCCGCCGTCGGCCAAGCGATCGCGCACATGCTCGACGACCCGGCCGATGTCGGGCCGCCCGGTGTGCGCGACCAGCAGGACGCGCCGGGCCAGGCTCGGCGCCGACGATGTGTGCGCGGACCGCGATGTCGTGGCCAGGTCGGCAGCCGTGGGTGCCGCGGGAGGGGCGGCCGGAGCCGGAACAGGGTTCGTCACTGGGTTTGTCGCCGAGTTCATCACTGGGGGCCCCGCTGCACGGCGTCATCGATCAGGGCGCGGTCGGCGGCGGAGCCTCGCATGGCGCCGCGCCGCAGATGCAGGAAGTACTCCACGTTGCCGCTCGGCCCCGGCAGCGGCGACGCCACCGCCGCGACGACGCCCCACCCGAGTTCGCGGGCCGCGTCGGCCACCTGCTGGACGGCGGCGGCCCGAAGTGCTGGGTCGCGCACCACCCCCTGTGCGCCGAGCCGATCCCTGCCCACCTCGAACTGGGGTTTGACCATGGGCACCAGGTCGGCGCCGTCCGACGCCAGGCGGGCCAGCGGCGGCAGCACCAGCGTGAGCGAGATGAACGACAGGTCGGCCACGACGATGTCGGCCTTGCCGCCGATCGAGTCGGCGATCTCGGCCGCCTGATCGGCCGAAAGCTCGCGCAGATTGACGCGATCGTGCACGTGGACGCGAGGGTCTGCCGCGATCCGCGGATCGAGCTGCCCGTGGCCCACGTCCACGGCCGCGACCGCCGCGGCACCGTGCCGCAGCAGCACGTCGGTGAAGCCGCCCGTCGACGCGCCCGCGTCGATCGCCCGGCGCCCCGCCACGTCGATACGGAACGCGCGTAGCGCGCCGAGGAGCTTGTACGCGCCCCGCGAGGCCCAGTCGTCGCCGGCCTGCACGGCCACCTCGGTCTTCTCGTCGACGGGTGACGACGCCTTGTGCACCACGGACCCGCCGACCGTCACTCGACGGTCGGCGATCAGCCTCGCGGCATGTGTCCGCGACCGAGCGAGACCCCGGTCCACCAAAGCGGAATCGAGACGCCGGCCGGACACGTCAACGCGCTCCGCCCGGACGTTCCACGGTGCCGCTGAGCGTCTCCGTGATCACCTCGTGCATCCGCTCGAACACGGCTGCCCGCTCCATCAGCGGGACGTCATCGATCGCCGCGAGGTCAGCCAGCACCGTTGCGAGCGCATCGTACGGGGCCGGCGAACCGGGCACACCCGAGGCGGCAGGCGTACCGGGGACCGCGGACGCTCCGAGGGCGTCGAACGCACCAACGGGGCCCACATCGCCGGTCGGCGCAGCGAATTCCGGCGCAGCGCGATCCGGAGCGGGCGCCGACGGTTCAGACATGTCTCTACGGTAGTCGAGTGCCAGACGGCCGATCAGTCGATGCCCGCCCGCGCGAGCCGCGCTCGCAGAACGTCGTCATCCTCGATGCACGCGATCGCCACCGCTGCCGGCGCCTCGGTGAGCCCGCGCAGGTCCGTGGCCACATACGTGGGCCGCAGCTCGCGCGGGGTCGCCAGCAGGTCGGGAAGGCCGCTCACGCCGGTGAGCACCATCAGGCTGTCCATGCCCGCCGCGCACGCAGCCGCGATATCGGTGTCGAGCCGGTCGCCGACCACGAGCGGACGCTTGGCCCCGACACGATCCGCCGCCGCGTCGAGCAACGGGCGCTCGGGCTTGCCCGCGACACGCGGGCGCCGACCCGTCGCCGTGATGAGCGCGGCGACCAGCGACCCGTTCCCGGGCAGCAACCCGCGGTCGGTGGGCAAGGTCGAATCCATGTTCGTCGCCACCCAGTCCGCGCCGGCGCCGATCGCGAGGCAGGCCTCGGCGAGGTCGCGCCACCCGATATCCGGGCTGTACCCCTGCACGACCGCCACCGGATGATCATCAGCAGACCGGACGGGGACCAATCCGACATCCGTGATCGCCTGGGCGAGCGCCTCGGTGCCGACGACCAGAACAGGGTCGCCGGCACGATGCGAATGGGCGAGCAGCACAGCGGCCGCCTGCGGCGAGTTGACCACCTCGTCGCCAGCGGTCGGGATGCCCCGGTCGGTCAACCGCCGCGCTACCTCGGCTGGGCTCCGCGACGCGTTGTTCGTGACGACGAGCACCTTGGTGCCGACACTCCGCGCCGCGGCCATCGCCTCGGGCGCATGCGGCACCACGGTTCCCGCGAGCAGCAGCGTCCCGTCCAGGTCGACGAGCAGGGCGTCGTACCGATCGACCAAAGCCGTTCCTGCGTCGGAGGTTTCGCTCATGACGACGTGTCGGGCTGGGAGCCGATCGTGTCGCCCGCGCCCGTGTCGGGCTTGTCGGAGGGGCCGAGCTCGCCGGGAGCATCGGGCTCCGCGGCATCGTCGGATCCTGCACCGCGCTCGGACTCCCCGGAAACGCTTTGCGCGTCAGTATTCTCGGGCGCCTCGACGCCTTCGCGCTTCTCGGCAGCGTCAGGGCTGTCTGTCTCGCCTGGACTGTCCGATTGACCGGGCACAGCGTCGTCGGCCGGAGTCTCCGCGGCTGTGTCGCTGGTCTGGTCCCCGTGCGCGTCCCCGCGCACGGCATCGGGAAGGTCGTCGCCCGCGAGCGCCTGAGCGCGCTCGGCGGCATCGGAATCGTCGTCCACATCGGCGTCGGCCGCGCGGACGAACCACTCCTGTGCCTCATCCCGGCGCCCCGTGTCCTGCAACAACGCCGCGTAGGCGTAGTACAGCCGGAATGCGTGCGGAGCCTGCGGATCGACGTCGCCGACCGCGGATCGCAGCGACGCGAGGGCGGCATCGTGTTGCCCCAGATCAGCACGCGCCCCCGCGACGACGATCCCCAGTTCGGCGGCTGCGGCCGGGTCGAGCCCGGCGGCCTCGGGGCTGCGGGCAAGCTCGATGGCGCGCTCCGGCCGTCCGAGCGCCCGCTCGGCGTCGGCCATCACGGCTAGCAGCCCTGGCCCTCCCGCCATGCGCCTGGCGGCACGTAGCTCCGCGATCGCCTCCGCCCATTTGCCGGCGCGATACGCGACGAGCCCGACGGTCTCCCGAACGACCGCGATCCGGCCGCCCTGGGATCTGGCGGCGCGTGCGTGTTCCCAGGCCGCCTTCGGGTCGGTTTCGGCGAGTTCTCCGGCGGCCGCCAGGTGCCCGGCGACGAACTCCGAGCCCTGTTTGCTCAGGCCCCGCAGGTCCGCGAGAACCTCGCCGCCAAGGTCATGTGTGTCGACCCACTCCGGGATCTCCGGCCATGCGTGGCCGTCGTCCTCGGCGCGGATCCGTGAACCCGACGGCCGCTCCCGCTGCGGCCGCTCACCGTACTCACGTTCGTACCGGCCGGGCCTATGGCTGTTGCCGACATCCCACTGCGGGCGGCGGGGCCGCTCTTCGTGCGCGCTGCCGCTGCCGGACAGCCCAAACGGGTCGGCCAGCCCTTCACCGAGTCCGCGACCGCCGCGTTCGCTCCGATCATTGCCCTGGTGTCTGCTGGGCTCCCGGTTACTGCGGTCATATCGCTGACCGCGGTCCCCGGCGCGCTCCCCGTACTCGGTTCCCCGGGCCGCCGAACGGTCGCCGTCGAAGGACCGAGCGCGTGATCCGGGATAGCGCTCGCCACGATCGAAGCCGCGGTCCGAGCCCGCTCCGCGCCCGCCCAAGCCAGCACCGTAATTGCCTCGCGGTGCCCCGAATCGCGCATCGCGACTCTGCCCGCCCCGATCACCGGGACCACCCGAGCGCGTCGTATCGTCGCGTGACCCCCGAAAGCCTGTGCGCGGCGCGTCCTCATGAGTCCCCCGGAAACCGTTGCCGCGCCGGTCATCCCGGCCACCACCAGAGCCTCGCCCCTGCCAGCCGCCGCGCTCGCCCCGCTCGGCCCCGGAAGTCCCTCGCGATGCCCTGAAATCTGAGTCACGACTCCGCCCGCCCCGATCACCAAATCCGCCCGAACGCGGCAGGTCGTCCCGCGTACCCCGGAAGCCCGTCCCGCGCCCGTCTCGATCGCCGCGACTGCCACCGTAGGCGTCTTGTCCGGCACCGGAACCCGCGTCGCCGCTGCGGGCGCCTCGATCGCCAACTCCACCGGTGTGCGGCCTGCCGTCATGCTGGCCTCGAAAACCCGCTCCGCCGCGGTCATCTCGGCCACCACCAGAGCCTCGCCCCTGCCAGCCGCCACGCTCACCATGGCCCTCGCCATAGCTGCCACGGTTGGAGCCGACTCCTCGCCCCCCTCGATCACCGGGACCAGCCGAGCGCGTCGTATCGTCGCGTGACCCCCGAAAGCCTGTACGCGGCGCGTCTTCGCGTGACCTCCGAAAGTCCGCCCCACGCCGGTCATTCTGGCCACCACCGGAATCCCGCCCCTGCCAGCCGCCGCGGTCGCCACGAGTGTCACCGTAGGAGCCCCGGTCCGAACTGGCTCCGCGACCCGCGCCACGACCGTCCTGCCAGCCACGTGACGGGGCATCGCCCGGGCGGCGTTCGCGGGAGTCGGTCCGCCCCGACGATCCGCCCCGGAATCCGCCCTCCGAATAGGGCTTCTGATACGAGGAACGCGGCCCGCGTGCATCCGAACCCGAATCGCGGCTCCCGCGCGGATCGCGGTCACTGCGCCCGCCGAAGCCCCGCCCGGAATCCTGTCCATCGCGCCCCGGGCGCTCGAATCCGCCACTGTCGCGGCCGCTATCACGCCACGGCGATCGCGGACGCTCGTCGGGGGAACGACGACTGGCCCACTCCCTCCGAGAAGCGTTACCGCGGAAACTGTCGCCACGTCGCCCGTCCGATGACCGTGCGTCTCCGTCGCCCTGGCGGTCCCTGTCGCGGCCGCTCCCGAAGCCGCCGTATCTCCGGTCGCCGGAGGCGCCCCTGCGGTCGCCCGTGAATCCGGAGTCGTTTCGAGTTCCCTGGCCGTACTGCGGCCAGCCCGATCGGAAACCACCGCGATTACCGCCGCCGCCGACCCCGCCTCCGGCCGATCCGCCGCCCGCGCCCCGGAACCCGCCCGAAGATCGGCTCGGGTACCCGCGCGACTCGCCGCCGCTCTCACCGCGCCCTTCGAAGCGACGTCCCTCAGAGCGACCGCCTTCAAAGCGCCGACCGTCAGAGCGTCGATCGCCATGACCGTGCGGATCCCCCTCGCCGCGGCGGCTGGCGGCACCGTGCGCCTGATCCCGCCCGTCGAAATCGCGTGCCATGTCGCGCTCCTGTCAGATCCAATGCGTCAAAACGTCACAGCATACAAAAAAGCCGTAAGGGAGGCCGGTCGCTTCTCAAAGAAGCGTCCGACCTCCCTTACGGAAAGAATGTCCGGCGGCGTCCTACTCTCCCACGCGGTGTCCCACGCAGTACCATCGGCGCAGAAGGGCTTAGCTTCCGGGTTCGGGATGGGACCGGGCGTTTCCCCTTCGCTATGACCGCCGAAACTCTATGGAGTTAATGGGCACCGAACCCGACCGGCGGTGCCGAAGCACCTGGTCGAATCGGTCTGGCCCGTATCTCCAGAACCGCACAGTGGACGCGTAGCATTTTTGTGGTAAGTCCTCGGCCTATTAGTATCGGTCAGCTGCACACGTTACCGTGCTTCCACTTCCGACCTATCAACCCGGTGGTCTAGCCGGGGGCCTTAACCCACGAAGGGTGGGAGTCCTCATCTTGGAACGAGCTTCCCGCTTAGATGCTTTCAGCGGTTATCCCTTCCGAACGTAGCCAACCAGCCGTGCTCCTGGTGGAACAACTGGCACACCAGAGGTTCGTCCGTCCCGGTCCTCTCGTACTAGGGACAGCCTTCCTCAAGACTCCTGCGCGCGCGGCGGATAGGGACCGAACTGTCTCACGACGTTCTAAACCCAGCTCGCGTGCCGCTTTAATGGGCGAACAGCCCAACCCTTGGGACCGACTCCAGCCCCAGGATGCGACGAGCCGACATCG
>MKSW01000005.1 GCA_001897425.1 Actinobacteria bacterium 69-20
GTCGACGCGCTGCGTCACGACGCCGCGCCCGAGCCCGGTCAGGCGGCCGATCTCGGGACGGGTCGACGCCTCGCCGGTACGCACCATGTTGACGATTCGCAGCAGGCTGGTCACTTCGTCGGTCTGGGCGCCGAAGCGAAGGGTGGACTCGTTGGCCATGGTTGATTCTGACACAACGCCGACCTGCTTCGGTCGATCATCGCGCCTACTATCGTCAAAATAGCCAAAACTTAGGTATGCTTCCTGCTCAAGTAGTCCACGGGAACGGAATGAGCGAGGAAGCCATGGCCACCGGGGTCGGAATCATCGGAGCGGGGCCGGGCGTCGCCGCCCTCCACATGCCCACGGTCGCTCGCCTCGCCGACCGCTTCGCCGTCGTGCACGTCTCGGACGGCGGCAGCGGCCGCGCCGACGTGCTCGCGGCGCGCGTCGGGGGCGTGGCGTCCCGCGGACACGAGGAGCTCCTCGCCGACCCCCGCGTCGAGGTGGTGGCGATCTGCAGCCCGCCCGACGCCCACGCCGCCCAGGTGCTCGCCGCCGTGCGGGCCGGCAAGCGCGCCATCCTGTGCGAGAAGCCGCTGGCGCTCACCCTCGAGGACGCCGAGGCCGCGGTCGAGGCGTGCCGGGATGCCGGCACCGCGCTCGTGGTGGGCACCAACCACCACTTCGACCCGGCGTGGGGCCGCGCGAAGCACCACCTGACGGCACTCGGGAGCCGTGTGCGCTCCGTCGTCGTGACGGTCGCGCTTCCGCCCAACGGCAGGTACCACGACGTCGTGTCGGAGGGCGCCGCCGACCTCGCCTCGGCCCCGCGCCCGCGGCCGGACTGGAGCGACCCCGCGGTCGCCGCGGCGATCGTGCGTCAGCTCGTCCTCGGGCTCGGCATCCACGACCTGCCGCTGCTGCGCGATCTCGTCCCGCACGTCGACGAGGTCGTCTACGCCCGCGGCATCCCGCCGGTGGGCTACGCCCTCGGGCTCATCGGCGGGGGCGTCCCCGTGCAGCTGAACGCGGTGATGCTGCCCGGTGGCGACGACACGCTGTGGCGCATGGAGGTGACCACCTCGGTCGACACTCTCGACGTGACGTTCCCGCCGCCGTTCGTGCACTCCGGCAGCGCGGCGGTGCGCGTGCGGTCGGAGGACGGCCGCGTCACCGCGTATCCGCGGGAGGGCGGGGACGGCTACGTCGCCGAGTGGCGCGCCGTCGGGGCGCTCCTGGACGGCACGGAGACGGTGGAGTACGACGAGATCCTCGCCGACGCCCGGTACGCCGTCGACCTGGCGGATGCCGCCGCCGAGGCCGTCCGCGAGGGAGCGGTCGCATGATGCGCGTGCGTACGACGCTGCCGGGCTACCTCGCCGCGGTGGCCGAACTCCCGGTCTCGACGTCGCCGACGGCCGAGAGCGCGGGGTCCCTCGTCGTGCTCCCCGGGCGACGCGGGTGGACGGATGCCGTGGCCCGCGCGGCCGCGGACGGCGCCGCCGTCGTGGTCGTCGACGAGCCCGGCTGGGCCGCGGTGGCGGATCTCGACGCCCTGCTGCGCCTCGACGTCCCGGTCGTGCTGAGCCGCAGCCGCCTCCGTGCGGACGTCGCCGACGACGCCCGGCGAACCGAACGGGCCGCGCTCGTGGTCGGATCGTGTGCGGCGGCGCCGCGGGTCCTCGCGGAGGTCGTGCGGGACGCGGTCGGCTGGATCCGCACGCTCGGCGACGCCCCCGTCTCCGCCGTCTCCGCGCGCGGCGCCGAGCACGGCGGGATCGCGCTGCTCGACGTCGGCGGAACCCCCGCGACGCTGGCGGTGACCGCCCTCGACCCGACCGCTCGGCCGCGCACGCGCGTGACCGCGCTCGGTGTGGAGCGCAGCGACGTCGAGACGACGCCGGACGGCACGACGGTGACGGTCTCGTCCGAGAGCGGGGCGCGGCTCCTCCCCGCCCGATTCGAGGATGCGCCGCGCCTCGCACTGCGCCGCGCGCTCGCCGCCGGCGGCGCGCATGCGGACGACGTCGCGCTCTTCCGCGCGGACGTGGTGGTGGCCGATGCCCTCGTGGGCGGGCAGGGTCGTCTTCCGGCCTCATAAACGCGGCCGATTCGCCACATAGGAACAATCGGGTTCCCATATTGTCGGAAACCGACCAAAGTGGCAGATGGCGCGAGAGCCGCTTCCGAAAGGATCGAAGATGATCACACTCCTCTCCCACCTGTCCTACGTGGCGATCACGTCTCCCGACGTCGAGGCGTCGGTGGAGTTCTACAAGAACCAGGTCGGGCTCATCGAGGTCGACCGCGTCGACGGCGCCGTGTACCTGCGCTGCTGGGGCGACTACTACGCGTACTCCGTCGTCGTCCTCCCCGGCGACGAGCCGTCGCTCGCGACGATGGCGTGGCGCACCTCCAGCCCCGAGGCGCTCGAGGAGGCCGCGCGGCGGGTCGAGGCCGCCGGCATCCAGGGCGAGTGGGTCGACGACGTGCACCTGATCGGCCGCGCGTACCGCTTCGTCGGGCCGTGGGGTCACTCGCTCACCCTCCACTGGGACGTCACCCGCCATCACGCCAC
>MKSW01000006.1:0-50223 GCA_001897425.1 Actinobacteria bacterium 69-20
ACCACCGTCATACACAGACGGTAGCCCGCGCGCCCACCGATCGTTCATATTATTTACATGCGTGTCCTTAGGAACGCGGTGCATCATCGAGGACGGGTCCGCAAGGCGGGTTGTACAAAGGAGGGTCGCCGACCGTGCCGACCGGAGCACAGGAGAGGGGGTGCCGGCGGTGTTGCACGTGAGCCTGGTGGATGGGGCCGTCCCGATCGTGCTGTTCACGCTGGCCGCGGCCGGCGGTATCTATCTCGCGACCCGGCGGCGCGGGCGGTCGTGGTGGATGATCGGCCTGCCGCTCGTGCTGGCCGGCGCGGCGGGCAGCGCCGTGCTGATCGCCTGGCTCGTCGACCACGTCTGGCAGCCGTTCACCGACCCGATCCCCACCCTCGCCGTGGCCGCCATCGGCGCCGTGTTGGCCACCATCGCGCTGCTGGTGCCGGCGGTTCGCAAGGCCTCCCCGCGCCGCCGGGTACTGGCCGCGCTGTCGGCGGTGGTGATCGTCTTCGCCGCGGCCAACAGCGTGAATCAGCTGTACGGCTACTACCCGACCATCGCGGCCGCGTTCGGCCGGCCACCGGCCCGGCAGATCCCGCTTCCGCCGAAACACAGCGCTCACGACGCGTCGTCCACGCAAGCCTCGGCGCCGGACCCGTCGAGCGCCGACCCGGCCTCCAGCTCGGGCGCGCCGTCGTCGGCCGCGACGGGCGGCGCCGGCCACGCGGGCGCTCGGCCCACGCATGGCACGCGACCGAAAACCGGTGCCGTCTCCAAGGTCGAGATCCCCGGCACGATCTCGGGTTTCCACGCCCGTGCAGCGTGGGTCTACCTGCCGCCGGCCTACCTCGTCGATCCGCGGCCCGACCTGCCCGTGCTCGTCCTGATCCCCGGCCAGCCGGGAGGACCGGACAACTGGATGGAGGGGGGTCGGGCGATCGCGACGCTCGACGCGTTCGCCGCCTCGCACGGGGGTAAAGCCCCGATCACCGTCATGCCCGACGCCTCGGGCTCGCCGACGGCCCCGCAGCTGTGTACCAACTCCGCGCTCGGCAACGTCGACACCTACCTCTCGCGCGACGTGCCGGACTGGATCCGGAAGAACCTGCAGGTGGATCCGGACACCAGGCACTGGGCGATCGCCGGATTCTCCTACGGCGGCACCTGCGCCCTCACGCTGGCCGTAGCCCATCCGGACCTCTACCCGACGTTCCTGGACATCTCCGGCGAACTCGGGCCGACCCTCGGCGACCCCCGGCACACCATCGACCGCGCGTTCCACGGCGACGCGGCCGCGTACGAGGCCGTGCAGCCGCTGCGGATCCTCGAGATGCATGCCCACAACGCGGACCGGGCGCGCGCCTGGGCCGCCCTGGACGGCACCTTCGTCGTCGGCCAGGCCGACCGGAAGTACACCAAGGTGCGGGCGACCGTCACGCACGGCTGCCATTCGGCCGGCATCACCGTGCACGAGTTCACCGAGCCCGGTACGCACTCGTGGTACGTTGCGGCGCAAGCGTTTCGGCAGGCGTTGCCGCATCTCGCCGAGCGGATGAAGCTGGAATGACGATCGACAAGGGACGCGGGCCGGGCGCGCCGGAAGCCGCCACCGCCATGGGCGTGACGGCGTCGGATGCTGCGCCAAGGTCGTCCAGCGCCCCGTCGCGTATGACGATGTTCGCGCGCGGTGCCCGGTTCGTCCGGCGGGCACCGTTCGCGGTGGGCGTGACGGCCGTGCTCTGGGGCATCGGCGCGGCGACGGGCAGTCTCACGGCGGGTCCGGGGCGACGGCTCGTGGATGCGGCCGGAGCGGGCGCGGACGCATTGGCCGCCGGGCACTGGTGGGCGCCGATCACCAGCGCGGCGTTCTGCACCGGTTTGAGCACCTACCTGGTGGCGGCACTCGTGCTGCTCACCGCCGGAACCGCGGTGGAGCGCCGCATCGGCACGTTGCGCACCACTGCGGCGTTCGTCGTGTCGCAGGCGGTCGGGGTGGGTCTGGCGGCGGCCGTGATCGGGGCCGGCGCGGCGGTCGGTGACCACTGGCTGGGCCACATGGCCGCGGTGCGGATGGTCGGGCCGTGGGCCGGACTCGTCGGGCTGTTGACCGTCGGTGCCGCCGCACTGGCACCGGTCGGCCGGCGGCGTTGGCGGCTCGTCATATTCGTCGCGTTGATCACCGCCGTGCTGTACGTCGGCAACCAGGCCAGCATGTGGGCGCTCTTCGGCGGGGTCGCCGGCCTCGGGATCGGCATAGTCCTCGTGTCGCGACGGCGGCGTCACGTGCCCGCCCGGTCCGTGGCCGAGAAGCGTGTGCTGGTAGCTCTTCTCGTCGCCGCGTCGGCCGCCGGACCGCTCGCGACACTGCTGACCGGGGTGCGGCTAGGGCCGCTTGCGGTCCTGGACTTCCTCATGCTGCCGTCGGCCGCCGAGATCGACGATCCGGCGTCGCTGTGTTCCGTCGCGGGCTCCCCGGGTGCCGGATGCGGCGTCACCAACACCTCGTTCCTCGTCGACGGTATCGGCCCCGTGCTGCAGTCCTTGTTGCCGGCCTTGTTGCTCCTGGTACTCGCCGACGGCCTGCGCCGCGGCCGCCGATCCGCTTATCTGGCAACCGTTGTCGTGAATATCGGGGTCGCGCTGCTGGGGCTGGCGCTGTCCGGCCGTCAGGTCGCCGATCTGCTCAGCGATTCGCCGATCCGGCAGGTTCCCGCCGCGGAAGTGTGGGTCACGCGCTTCGCGCCGGTGCTGCTGCCGCTGCTCGTGGTCGTCGTGGTGGTGCGGCAGCGGCGCCTGTTCACGATCCGCGCGCCGTGGCAGGTCTACCGGCAATGGAGCCTCGCCGCGGGCGCGACGGCGCTGCTGCTGGCCGGCGGATACGTCGGCCTCGGGCTGATCGTCCGGAACCAGTTCCGGCCGGCGCCGACCATCGGAATGCTCTTTGCGGATCTGCCGGCCAGGTTCGCGCCGGTCGGCTACCTCGGGTACCGCCGGCTGCACTTCCTCCCGGTCGGCACGGCCGCGCAGAAGCTGTACGTATGGACCGGCCCGGCGTTCTGGTGCGTCGTGCTGGTGCTCACCGTCGCCGTGTTCTGGCGCGCCCGGTCTGCCCCCGAGACCCCTTATCGCGGAGAGGTTTCCGAGATACTGCGGGAGTACGGCAGCAACGGTATCGGCTACATGGCGCTGTGGCAGGGGAACCGTTACGTCTTCACGCCGGAGCGGGACACGGTGGTCGCCTATCGGGTGATCGCCGGTGTGGCCGTGACGACGGGCGCGCCGATCGGCCCGGACCCGCGGGGGGCCTTCGACGCGTTCGTGCAGCATTGCGCCGACTATGGCTGGACGCCGTGCTGGTTCTCCGTCCCGGAGGATTTCGCGATGCTGGCCGAGCGGCTCGGATACGGGTCTCTCGTCGTCGCATCGGATACCCCCATCGATCTGGCGTCGATGAGTTTCACCGGGAAGAGATGGCAGGACATCCGCACCGCCCGGAACCGGGCGAAGAAGGACGGGGTGACCACCGTGTGGTCGACGTTCCCCGATCTCCCCGCCGGGCTACGGGATCAGATCCGGACCATCGACCGCGACTGGCTGGCGACCAAGCGGCTGCCCGAGATGGGCTTCACGCTGGGCGGTCTCGCGGAACTCGACGATCCCGAGGTGCGCTGCCTGCTTGCGCTCGGCGCGGACGGTCGGGTACTCGCCGTCACGAGTTGGTTGCCTTCGTACCGCGGCGGGCGGACAGTCGGATGGACGCTGGACTTCATGCGGCGCGGGCCGGGCGCGTTCCCCGGGGTGATGGAGTACCTGATCGCGACGGCGCTGTCCACGTTCCGGGACGAGGGGGCGGAGTCGGCGAGCCTCTCCGGGGTACCGCTGGCGTGCCCGCCCGGTCCGGCTCAGGCGCCCGGGTCTGCTGAGCCGGTGGGGACGGTAGGGGCGGTTGGGCCGGTGGGGACGGTGGGGACACAGCCGCATGCGACGGTCGCCCGCATCATGGAGACCATGGCGGGCGTCCTGGAACCCGCCTACGGCTTCCGCTCGCTGCTCGCGTTCAAATCGAAGTTCGGTCCACGGCTCGAGCCGCTGTACCTCTGCTATGCGACCGCCGCGAGCCTGCCGGTCGTGGCCAACGCGGTGCTGCGCGCCTACGTGCCGCATATGACGCCGGCGCAGACCGCCGGAGTGCTTCGCCTGGTCGCCCGATCGAAGGCGCCCGTCGACGGTTGAGTTCGAGGGGGGTTGAGGTCGATGACGGTGGATCCACCGCACGCCGGACGGGATGAACGACCCTGTGCGACGATGACCGGGCGGACGCATGCTGACGGCGTGCTGTCACGGCACGGCCGCGGCACAGTCACGGCACAGCCACGTCGCGGGCTGCTGGCGCGGTCCGGTGCCGACACGGTCCAGGCCTCGGCACGCAGCGTCATGGCACACGGGTCGCGGCATACGGCCGACGCGACGCGGACAACGGGCGCCGCCGCCCATGCGTCTACGGAATGAAGCACGCGTCAGGAGGCTCGCTATGAAGATCACATCGACCGGCGGCTTGATTGCCGCCGTGCTCGCTTCAGTCGCGCTGCTGGCAGGCTGCGCCAGCACGTCGACCGGCCAGGGCGGCAGCACGACGCCCGGCACCCAGACAACGACCGGCACGCAGGCGAGCACACAGTCGAGCACGTCCACCGGGCCCGCCACGACGGCCACCGGCCAGGATTCGCTCACCACCACCGGGTCGAGCACGCAGACCGGGACGTCCGGATCGACGGGTCAGGGCGACCAATTACTTTGCGCCACATCGGAGCTCACCATCACGCTCGGCCAGGCGGGCGGTGCCGCGGGGAGCAATTACTACCCGCTGATCTTCACCAACACCGGCACCCGCGAGTGCACCCTGCAGGGGTTTCCGGGTGTTTCGTACGTGACGGGCGACAGCGGGAAGCAGGTCGGCGGCGCGGCGTCAAGGCAGGGCGACAAGGGCCCGGTCGTGACGTTGTCGCCGGGCGCGAGTGCCTCCGCACAACTGCAGGAGGTCAATGTGCAGAACTTCCCGGCAGACGTCTGCAAGCCCGTCAGCACGCGCGGCCTGCGCGTGTATCCGCCCGGGGAGACGCACGCCGCCTTCGTGCCGCAGCCGAACGGTCTGGGGTGCCAGGCGGATCCGCTCCCGGACGGCCAGTTCCAGCTCAGCGTCCGGTCGATCCAGCCCAGCTGATCGCCGCCGCAGCCGACGCGCAGACGGCCTACGGGCGATAGGCCCAGGAATGCCACGGAGGCCAGGACCGGCGTGGTCCTGGCCTCCGTTGTGGCCGCCCGCCGGCGGGCGTCGCCGGATCGGAGCGGGGGCTTGCGGCGTGTTTTCGCAAGATGCCCCCAGCATGCCGAAAAATCTGCGGTGATGCCACCTAATTCGAACAATATTACCGAGATTTCGGATTGCTTGACCAAGGCTTTATCGCTCCCTCATGACCCCATCACCCACCGGCCCGCACTCGTGCGGCCACGGCTGCGTGGCCGTGGCGGCACTCCGTCCGTCGCAACGTGACCGAACGCACGGGGGTGGCCGTGGGCTCACGTCCGGCGCGCTGGAAGACTGGTACCCGACTGCCCGTGAGCCTCCCGTGCGGGGCACCGCGGGCAGCCGCGAAGAACGTCATATTCGATGCGACACCACCGACAGCTACTGGCGGTCACAGATTGCCACTGGCAGCCGTCGATCCGAAGCACCTCGACATCAGGAGGGCCCGCCGTGCCTACCCGTGCGCTCACCGACCTCAGCAGCGACGAGCTTGCGGCGTTCCGCGCGGACGCCCAGACCGCGTATGACGATCTTCGTGCGAAGGGGCTGTCGCTCGACCTGACCCGGGGCAAGCCGTCGGCCGCGCAGCTCGACCTGGCCGAGGCGATGCTGCAGCTGCCGGACGGCCATCTGGCCGCGGACGGCACGGACGCACGGAACTACGGGGGGCTGGCCGGCCTGCCGGAGCTGCGCGCGATCTTCGGCGAGCTGCTCGGCGTCGATACGAAACAGATGGTGGCGGGCGGAACCTCGAGCCTGGTGATGATGCGCGAGGTGCTGAACTTCGCGCTGCTGTACGGCGCGGTGGACTCCGAGCGGCCGTGGATCCGGGAGCGGTCGATCAAGTTCATCTGCCCGGTTCCGGGCTACGACCGGCACTTCACGCTGCTGGAATCGCTTGGCATAGAGATGATCACGGTCCCCATGCACGACGACGGGCCGGACGCGGCCGCGGTGGCCGCGCTGGTGGCGGACGATCCGGCGATCAAGGGCATGTGGATCGTGCCGACGTATGCGAACCCGTCCGGTTCGGTGTGCTCGCAGGAGGTGGCGGCTCACCTTTCGGCGATGCCGACCGCCGCGCCGGATTTCAAGATCTTCTGGGACAACGCCTACGCGCTGCACCACCTGACGGCGGCGGAGACCAAGAGCGCGGACATCCTCTCGCTCGCCGCTGCCAGCGGCCACCCGCACCGGCCGGTGATGTTCGCGTCCACGTCGAAGATCACCTTCGCGGGGGCCGGGGTGGCGTTCCTCGCCGGGTCGGTGGAGAACATCGCCTGGTACCTCAAGCATCTCGGTGAGGGCTGCATCGGTCCGGACAAGGTGAACCACCTGCGGCACGCGCAGTTCTTCGGCGATGCCGATGGGGTGCGTGCACACATGGCGAAGCACCGCGAGATCATCGCGCCGAAGTTCGCCGAGCTGGATCGGGTGCTCACGGAGCAGCTCTCCGGGCTGGGCATCGCGGAGTGGACAAAACCGCTGGGTGGGTACTTCGTGTCGCTGGACGTGATGGACGGGACTGCCGCGCGGGTGGTGGAGCTGGCGAAGCAGGCGGGGATCGCGCTGACCGGTGCGGGGTCGTCCTTCCCGTACCACCGCGATCCCAACGACCGGAACATCCGGCTCGCGCCGACGCTGCCTCCGGTCGCCGAGGTGACCGAGGCGATGCTGGGTGTCACTGTGTGTGTGCGGCTCGCCGCGGCCGAGAAGCTGGCGGCCGAGAAGGCTGTCGCCGCAGGGTGATTCACGCCGGGTGATTCACGCCGGGTGTTCCGCGCGGGGCGCCGCGCCGAACAGCGTCATACTCGCTGCCGATCGGATTCGCGCGCCAGGTGGCCGGCGGGGCGGCTCGAACCGGGTTGTGCCGGAGATGTACTGAGGGGCCCGGGTCTGCGTGACCCGGGCCCCTCGTGGCTCCGTCCGTGCGCGGGCGTCGTGCACGGACGGGCGCTTGGCGCGCCGCGAACTGCGGCCGTACTGTGGCTGCCGTCACAGTACGGCCGCGTGCGAGGTGCCGCTGAGCTATTTTGACAAACCGTTATGTTCTGTAATCAATCCGTTATTGCCGTGATGCGCCGCCGTGATATTCCGGTCGACCGAACCGGATCGATCACTTGAGCGACGCGGTGCTCTCCCAGGCCGCCTTCCAGGTCTTCGGGCCGATGGCCGGCCGGCCGGCGGAATCCTTCTCGTCGGTGATGCCGGTGAGCTGCTGCAGTTTCGTCACCACGCCCAGCGTCACCTCGCCGAAGTAGGCGGTGCCGCTGAGGCCGGCTCCCTTCGTCGCCGCCTGCCATTGGAAGCACTGGATCTCCAGTTTGGTCTGGCCGTAGGCCAGCAGGGTGCTCGGCGCCGGTGGCGCGGTCGCGTCGCCGACATGGCAGTCCGCCTTGGTCCGCGGTTTGTACACCACGTTCGGGTCGGTGCCGCCGGTGTTGGCGGTGCCGCCGCTCGGGCTCGGTGAGCTGGTCGCCGCCAGCGTCCACGCCGCATCCCAGGTCTTCGAGTCGATGGAGCCGGTGGCGGTGAGGCTGCCCCGCTTCTGCAGGTCCAGCACGGCCTTCTGTGTCGACGGGCCGAAGTAGCCGGTGCCGATCACGTCGTACCCCAGCGCGGCGAGCTGCTTCTGCCAGACCTTGAGGTCCTCCGACGAGTCGCCCTTGGTGAACTGCCGGCCGGGCCACGGCGGCCGTGCGGCGGTCGGCGTGCTCGCGCCGCCGGCGAAGTTGTAGGGGGAGTTGAAATCCGCGGGCGGCGGCGGAATGACCCCGCTCCGCGCATCCGCGTCCTCGTGCAGCCCGACCAGCACCGCGCAGGTCCACGGCGACCAGCCGCGCTTGCGGTACAGGATCAGCGCGCGGTAGTCCTGCTCGGCGGGGGTCGCCGCACTCGGCAGTCCGGTGCCGCCGACGGAGGCCCAGGTGCCCAGGCTGAACTGGTACGCGCCGTAATACCCGTTGCCCGTATTGATGTCGTACCGGTTCGACGACTCGCACATGCGCAGCTGGTACCAGGCGTTCGCGGACGGATCCGCGGCGGCGCTCCCGGCGCCGAGGAAGACGAGCGAGGTCACCGCCGTGACGACGACAGCGGTCGCGGTCAGTCCCCGTGACAGCACGCTACGAACCCTGGCAGGAGACGTGAAGGCGAAGCGGCGCATGTCGTCCCGTCCGGCCGCCCCGCACTGCGCCCGGTCGGCTGGTCGCGCCGACGGGCAAATTGCGTCCTCGCTCGGCCGTGATGCTCGTGGCCCTGTCCGGGTGGCGCGAAGCGAGGGGTCGCCACCACCTACGCATCTGATCGTCCGCTTTCGGCCGATATTGAGCGTATGTTGTCGAGCACACTGTCACGAAGTTCGTGAAGGAGTCGCCCGTGCGTTCTCGTCCACCCCTCCTGATCGTCCTTTCCGTGGCAACTGTGGTGGCAACTGTGGCCGCGATGCTCGACATGACGTGCACCGCGGTTGCCGCCGGGCCGCTGGCACCTCGCACCACGGCCGTCAGGCCCGTCGAGGCGGCGACGCCGTTGGACCGCTTGGTCCCCACCGCTGATGCGCTGGCCGCGGTCGGCGGGGCGCTGCCCGCCGATCCGGTCGCAGCCGCCGAGTCGCTTGTCGGCACGATCTTCGGCAAGAACGATGAAGCGGCCGTCGCCGCGACCGGGGAGTTGTTGCGGCGCGCTGGACTCCCGCTGGTCAGCGCCGCCGGCCCGGTCGTCGCGTTGCCAGCCGGCATCACGATCGTCAGCGATCCGATCGATGTCGAGTTGCTCCCGACGCTGACCCGGTCGGTGCGCGACCACACCGAATACACCCCGCAGCAACTGGCCGACACGCTGCAGTACCTCGGGGTCACCAGCAAACCGCTGCCCGCAAAGGTCGTCATAGGAATGTTGGCCGCCTGGGGCAAGGATCGAGGTGCGCCAGCCGAGTCGGTGTTCGCCGGGGCGTCCGTACGGGCGCTGGCCCGGGCTCGCGGCCAACTCCTCGTGCCTTCCGAGCTGCTCGATGAGCCCACATTGGCGGCCCTGGCGAAAGATCCGGCGTCGCTCACGCAGCAACAACTCTCGATGCTCTCGGCACCGGGGCGGCTGTCCGGCCTGGACCCGTTGCAATTCCTGCTGACCGTGGCGCACGCCTCCGGCGCAGACGCGGCGAAGGCGATCGCCGCGCCCGGACCGGCCCCCGCACCGGGGCTGCGGCGCCCGGCCGCGGGCGGCACCGACTGCCAGTCGCTGAAGGATTCGCCGGACGAGGGCAAGGCGGTGGCCAAGAAGATCCTGCAGGAAGACCTCAAGGCGGGCGCCGAGATGGTCAAGGAGGGCGCCGGGGAAGTCTTCGAGGAGGGTTTCAGCACCTACGACAAGGGAACCGACGTGGTCACCACCACCATGTTGCTGATGGGTGCCACCATCGACCTTGTCGCCTCGCCGCCGGCCACTCACTTCCGTCACGAAAGCGGGGACCGGTCGAAGGATGTGCTCTTCGTCGCCAACGCCGGGTTCAACGGTCCCATAGCCGGGCGCCAACTGGCCTGCTGGGGCTTGGCCGGGGTGGATGTGCCGCCGAACGGTCCGCTCAACGGGTTCCGGGTGCGCTGGGAGGTCTTCGGCAGCCTGCCGGTGCTGCAGACCGAACGCGAGGACAGCGACAAGCTGTTGCACGGCGAACCCACCCACGACGGCGTGTCGACCCTGTGGATGTACCCGCGAACCGAGACGCACCCGCCGGGACCCGGCGCGTCGGTGCCGGAACAGACGGTCAGCGAGATCGTGGTCGCCTCGCTGGACAAGGACGACTTCCCGTTCAAGGTCACCGATCTGATGGGGATGACGAACCCGGAGTCGGCGGCACTCGGCAAGGCGTGGGACATCGCGGTCGCCTGGATCCAGAAGGTGGGGCTGCCCAGCAAGCGGCTGCGCTATCCGGTCGCCTTCCATGTCAACAGCCCCTACGTGATGACCTCGCACACCACCATGCTCGTCCCGGGTTTCGCCAGCGTCGTGTTCGACGCCGACCTTTACTCGTGCACCGGCCCGGCGGGACCGTGGAAGGGCGGCGTGACGCTATCCGGCGATGCGCAGGCCCTCCTGATCGCCGCGGGGAAACTTGCCGGCGCGGACACCAGCAAGACGTCCGGCTCGGTGACGTTCCCGCTGAACTTCACGCTGAACCCGAAGAGCAGTTCCGCACAACGGGTCGCATTCGGCGACAAGCTGGGCCTCGTCATCGATCTCGACCCGGACGCGATCCAGACCAACGAGAACCCGCAGTCGCTGAACGACACCTGGGATCGGCTCGGCAACCGGGCGATCGTCGGCGACGCGTCGTACACCTCCGGCGGCATCGACCTGCGCACGCTGTCGGACAGTTCGGCGGGAGCGCTGTTCCAGGGCGCGGAGTTCCAGGTGGTCGGTGTGATGCGGGACAGCCGCTGCCCGGGCGCCTCGTACTGGGACGACAGGTTCGACAATGAGTGAGGCACGAGTGGCCAGGCTCCGGGTTCCGGCACGCGGTGAGCGCTTCAGGCTCTGCTGCACGGGCAGTTTTGGTGGCCCGGGCGGTTTCGTGGTGGCGCTGGTCGCGGCCGTGGTGCTGCTCGCCGGGTGTACGCACCATCGGACTTCCGGCGATGCGACGGTCAGCTCCGGGACGGCCGGGGGACCTTCGCCCGCAGCCGGCGCTCCCGCGACCGCGGGACCGGGGGGCAGCGCTGCCGGCCCGGCCGTCGTCACCGCCGTGGTCGGTGGCGTCACCACTGCGATCACCCTGCCGCCGAACTCCGAGCCGCTGGGCGCGGTTCCGACGCACCAGCCCGGTCCGGCCGATGCGGCCCTGGCGGCAGTTCTGCCCGGCGCATACGGGTTGGACAGCCTCGGGGCCAGCGTGCACGGTGCGACGATCAGCCTGGCCGCCCAGGGCAGCTGCGGGTTCGTGCGCGATGTCATCGGCTCCGGGCAGTGGGCACTGACGCCGGTGGTCACACCGCATGACGGGGCGAAGGTGTATCTGGACGTGCTGACCCGCGGCGATCGGAGGGCGCTGCTCACGCTGACCGAGTCGGCCAACCTGTGCACCGGTCGGATCTTGACCGAGACCAGCCTCCCGCTGACCGCGACGGGCAGCGTGACCGCATCGGGACAGCCGCGGGCGATCACCATGTACTGCCTCGAGCAGGAGGGCGCCGACAGCCCCACCCGCGATATGGCGGTCTTCTACCGGACCGCGGACGCCGCCCTGGTCATAATGGCAACGGTGCCGGAGGCGCTCGGCGCCCACTCCGTCGATCCCGACGAACCGGCGGGGGTGATCCAGTTCGACCCACATGCGGACCCGCTGGTGCACGCGGCGAAGGCGATGAAAATGTTCTTCGACCCGACAGGGATCACCCAGGACGCGATGTTGCCGGGGGTCAGCGAGGAGCAAGCTTGGTTCCAGGGGGACGGGGCCACGGTGACGGTCACGTCGCTGAAGCCTTTCGCCGGGACACTCGACGCGCCGGTGCTGCAGCGGTCCTCTGGCGGGGGATCCGCGCGCGTCTCTGCGGGCTTCAGCTGCTGAACGCGCAGTAGGCCCGGGGGCTCGCTGGATACCGTTGGCGATCGCGGCGACGGACCGGGGGATGTCGCCGCGTCGCCGTTCGCTCGCGTTCGTGGGGACCCCGCGGGGCCGGGCGCGGCACGGGGTGGACAGGATGGGCAGATGAGTCGGCGGGCGTGGGCCCTGTTCATTGCGCTGAGTGTCCTCTGGGGCGTGCCGTACCTGATGATCCGGGTGGCCGTCGCGGACTTCAATCCGGTGGTCGTGGCGTTCGGCCGCACGGCGCTCGGCGGGCTGCTGCTGCTTCCGGTGGCGCTGTACCGGCGGGAGTTGGGCGCGGTGCTGCGGCGCTGGCGACATCTGTTGCTGTACACGGCATGTGAGATCATCGGCCCCTGGTGGCTACTGAGCTACGCGGAGACGAAGCTCGACTCATCGACATCCGGGCTGCTGGTCGCGATGGTGCCGCTGGTGGCCGCGGTGATCCTGGTGGTGGCCGGGCACGACCGGTTCGGGCTGCGTCGATCCGCGGGGCTGGTGATCGGCTTCGGCGGGGTGGCCGTGCTGGTCGGCGCGGACCTCGATCTGCATGACGGCTGGGCCGTGGCGGCGACGATGGGCACGGTGATCGGGTACGCCTTCGGCGCGTACATGATGGGCCACCTGTTACAGGATCTGCCGCCGATCGGCGTGATTACCGGCTCGCTGCTGCTCTCCGCGATCGTCTATGCGCCGTTCGCGATCTGGTTGGCGCCCAGCGCTTTTCCCGCCGCTGCCGTGTGGTCGGTGGCCGGGCTCGCGGTCTTCTCGACGGCCCTCGGCTTCCTGTGCATGTTCGCGCTGGTGGCCGAGGCGGGCCCCAGCCGGGCAACCGTCGTCACCTACATCAACCCGGCCGTCGCGATCGTGCTGGGCGTGCTGGTGTTGTCCGAGCCGATGACGATCGGCCTGGCGATCGGCTTCCCGCTGGTGATCCTTGGTGCCTGGCTCGCAACCTCTCGGTCCAAGCCCTCGGCGCAGCCCATCGCCTCCACGGTCGCCTGACTGCTCCCCACGATCACGCCTGTGGCAGATCAGCGGGAGTGGGCACGCTGCAGGGCGCGATAGGTGAGCACCCGCGCGAGGTGGCGGCGGTAGTCGGCGTGGGCGCGCTGGTCCGAGACAGGCGCCGTACCTTCCGCGGCGAGTTCGGCGGCGCCCGCGAAGTCGCCGCCGGCGGCGAGCACGTCCTCCGCGGCGACGGCCCGTAGCGGGGTCGCCCCCATGCCGGCCAGCGCGATACGGGTGCCGGCCACCGCCACCGCCACGATCGGCCAACCGGCGGAACGCTCGGAAAACCTGTCGTACCAGCACTTCTCGGCACCGGTTACCGGGATCCGCACCTCGGTGAGGATCTCGTCGGCGGCCAGGGCGGTGGTGTAGTAGTCGATGAAGAAGTCCGCTGCCGCGACCGTCCGGGTTCCGTGCGGTCCGGAGATGACGATGGTTCCGTCCAGGGCCAGGATCGCGGTGGGCAGGTCTCCGGCGGGGTCGGCGTGGGCGAGCGCGCCGCCGAGGGTGCCCCGATACCGGACCTGCGCATCGCCCACCCGGCGCGCAGCCCGCGCGATCAGCGGCACCGACTGGCGGATCACGTCGGAAAGGGCGAGGTCCGCGTATCGCGTCCCGCCGCCGATCGCCACGGTTTCGCCGTCGCGACGGACGAAGCGCAGCTCGTCGAGATCGCTGATGTCGACGAGCATCTCGGGCGCCGCCAGCCGGAGCTTCATCATGGGCAGCAGGGACTGCCCGCCGGCCAAGAGCCTCGCCCGGTCGCCATGGTCGTGGAGCACGTCCAGCGCCTGGGCGACCGACGCCGCGCGCACATAGTCGAATGGGGCCGGGATCACGCCCTAATCCGTCTCGCGGATCGCGCGCCAGACGCGCTGCGGGGTAAGCGGCATGTCGATATGCCGCACGCCCAGGTACGAGACCGCGTCGATCACCGCGTTCTGCACCGCTGGCGTGGCGCCGATGGTGGCCGCCTCGCCGATGCCCTTGGCGCCGAGAACGTTGTAGGGCGTGGGTGTTTCCATATCGAGCAGGTCGAAGGCGGGCAGATCGGCCGCGGTCGGAATACCGTAGTCGGCGAATGTCGCGGTGAGCGGGTTACCGTCCTCATCGAAGGTGGCCTCCTCGTAGAGTGCCTGTGCAACGCCCTGCGCGAGCCCGCCATGGCGCTGCCCCTCGGCGAGCATCGGGTTGACGACGGTACCCGCATCGTCGATCGACACCAGCCGCACGAGCCGCACCTTGCCGGTGGCGATGTCGACTTCGACCACGGCCAGGTGCGCGCCGAATGGAAACGTCGCTCCCTCCGCCGCGAACAGGTGCTTGGCCGAGAGCTCTTCCTCCGCAGCGAGTTCCGCGAAGGTGACGAACCGATCCGGGATGCCCGCGACCGAGACGCCGGCCCGCTCGGTGTCGATCACCAGGTCTGCGGGGTCGACCTCCCACAGCTCCCCGGCGCGCTTCTTGGCGAGTTCCGCGACGGCCAGCGCGGCCCCGTCGGCAGCGGCGCCGCCCAGTTGCAGGCTGCGCGACCCGCCGGTACCGCCCCCGCGCGGCACCAGATCGGTGTCGCCCCACACCAGGTCGATCTTCTGTACGGGGATGCCGAGCCGGTCGGCGACGATCATGGCGAAGGCCGTCGCGTGCCCCTGCCCGTGCGGCGACACGCCGGTGAAAACCGTTGCACTGCCGTCGGAGTGGACCTGTACGGTGGCATTCTCCTTGCCGCTGCCGGTGATCTCGACATAGGTGGACAGGCCGATCCCGAGCTGGACGTCCTCGCGGCGCCGCCGGCGCGAGGCCTGCTCGGCTCGCAGCGCCAGGTAGTTCGCCGCCGCCAGCACGCGGTCGAGGGCCGCCGGGTAGTCGCCCGAGTCGTACACCGCACCCGTGAGCGAGGTGAACGGAGATGTGAAGCGCGGCAACAGATTCCGGCGGCGCAGCGCGGCTGGGTCCATGCCGATCTCGGCGGCGAACAGGTCCACGGCACGCTCCAGCGCGGCGGTGGCCTCCGGTCGCCCGGCCCCGCGGAATGCGCCGACCGGGGTGGTCGTGGTGAGCACGCACCGGGTGGAGACTTCGCAGCGGTCGAACGCGTACACGCCGGGCGCCATCAGCGCCGTGCCGTGCGGCGTCTCGAGGGCGAGGCGCGGGTAGGCGCCGGCGTCCTGGGTGACATCCAGCCGGTAGGCGATCATTCGCCCGTCGCGCGTCCCGCCGATGCTCACCGTCTGGTACTGCGCCCGTCCGTGCGGCATCACCGTCAGATTCTCGCTGCGTGTCTCCGACCAGCGCACCGGACGCCCGAGAACCCTTGCGGCGGCGGCGATCACGATGTGGTCGGGCTCGGCGCCGAACTTGGCGCCGAAGGCGCCGCCGACGTCCGGCGTGATCACGTGGACCCGGTCCGCGTCGATCCCGAAGGCGTCGACCACGTTCTTCTTGACCGTCTGCGCGCCCTGGTTCGGCAGCCACAGCGTCAGCCGGAGGTCATCATCGACGGCGGAGTTCGGCCCGGAACCCCCGCCACCGAGCGGGTTCTCGGAGCGATCCGGGGGTGTCGTGGTGGCGACGCCTTCGCCGTCATACTCGCTGTTTCTCGGTAGCCAGACGGCCGCGGCGGCGCGCCCCTCCATCGGCGCCGGTGCCACGCGGTTGTTGACGATCTGCTGCGTCACCACCACCTCGCAGCCGTCGAAGAGCGCCGGGTCGGGGGCCGTTTCCTGCGCGGAGGCGATATTGGTGCCGGCGTCGGGGAAGAGCACAACCCCGCCGCGGAGTGCTGCCGAGACATCGACCACCGCGGGGAGCGGCCGGTAGTCGACGGCGACCAACTCGGCGGCGTCGACGGCCTGCGCCTCGGTGTCCGCGAGCACCACCGCGACGGCCTGGCCGACATAGCGAACCACGCCCTCGGCGAGATACGGCTCGACCATGGGGGCGCCGAATTGTGGCGTGGCGGGGGGGATGTCGAGGTCCGACGCGGTCAGTACGGCCACGACGCCCTGCGATGCGGCCGCGGCGGACGTGTCGATGGTGGTGAAGGTCGCGTGCGCCATCGGTGAGCGCACGAACACGGCGTGCGCGGTGCCGGCCAGGCGACGGTCGTCCAGGTCGGCGGTGAAAACGCTCGCGCCGGTCAGCAACCGCGGGTCCTCGATCCGAGAGACGCGGGTGCCGAGGATGCTTGTCGATCGCGTGGTGGTCACGGGGTCGACGGTAACCGGCCGCGCCACTCGCCGCCGAATCGGTCCGGCTACGCGTCGGCCCTGCGCGCGACGCTGCTACGGCCGCGGCGTTCGATGCGCCGTCTCGGCACGCGGACGGTTCGGGCGAGGCGTGACACCCCGGACGCGCTTCGCCCGCTGCGCCAGGACGGACAGGGAACTGAGGCTGCCCGCCTCATGCGCGGCGCCGGGCGAGAGCTCCGCGTCGCGCAACAATTGGGAGACTAAGGTCTGCGCCGAATCGAGCGTGTCGGTGACGGTTTCCAGGGCCCGCTCATGCTTACCCGCCTCGAGCGACCACTTCGCGGCCGACAGCCCCTGCACGATGGAGTCGTTGATCTCCACAGCCTGCCGATGCCAGTGTGCCGCCGCGTCGAGCTTCGCGCGCTCCGCCTCGGACGTGCGCAGCCGGTCGGCGGCGCGGCCCACCAGCACGCCGAGCAGTAGCATCGGCAGTGCCCGGGTGACCCATCCGAGCAGGCTTAGGTCGATGTGCTCGGTGACGGCCCAGATGACCATGAGCCCGACGGCGATCAGCCCGCCGGCGAGCCCGGCGACGAGCCCGAAGGTCACCGCCAGCAGCGCGATCGGCAACTCGAAGAACAGCATCGTCGCGTCCGCCGGCGTTCCGGTCGTCATCCGCAACGCGAAGACCCCGGCATACAGCAACGCGGCAACCGCGATGCTCGCCGCGGGCCAGCGGTGGAACCACGGCTGACCTGCGCGGTCCCGGAGGAGCAGATTCACGACGTAAGCCTGCCATGGCCGAGCGCGGTGCTGTTCGAGGCTGATGACCCCATTCGCGCAGACAAAGGTCCTGAAACCGGCGGAAGTGACAATATGTTCGCAAGCCGTGTCGCGCGCGCCTCCGGAAGATCACCAGTTCGGTCACGTCAGCGCCGGCAGGCGGCGCTCATCGGCGCCGACTGGTGATCTTCCGGGGCGTGTCTTACTTCCCGGACGTGCCCGTCGACCCCAGCTCCTCGCAGGCCTCGACGATCCGCGCCGCCATACCGGCCTCGGCCAGCTTCAGGTACGCGCGCGGGTCGTAGGCCTTCTTGTTCCCGACCTCGCCGTCGATCTTGAGCACGCCGTCGTAGTTCGTGAAGAAGTGGCCGGCGATCGGCCTGGTGAACGCGTACTGCGTGTCGGTGTCGACGTTCATCTTCACCACGCCGTAGGACACCGCCTCGGCGATCTCGGCCGCGCTGGAACCGGATCCGCCGTGGAACACCAGCCCGAACGGCTTGGCCCCGGCCGCCAGCCCCAACTTCTTGGCGACCGCGTCCTGGCCGTCCTTGAGGATCGACGGGCGCAGCTTCACGTTGCCGGGCTTGTACACGCCGTGCACATTGCCGAACGTCGCCGCGACGAGGTAATCGCCGCCCTGCGGGTCGCCCAGCGCCCCTAGGGTCTGCACGAAATCCTCCGGCGTGGTGTACATCTTGTCGCTCACGTGGCCGACGACGCCGTCCTCCTCGCCGCCGACGACGCCGATCTCGATCTCCAGGATGATCTTCGCGGCCTTCGTCTGCGGCAGCAGTTCCTGTGCGATCTCCAGGTTTTCGGCCATCGGGACCGCCGAGCCGTCCCACATGTGCGATTGGAACAGCGGGTTCTTGCCGGCCTTCACGCGCTCCGCGGAGATCGCCAGCAGCGGCCGCACGTAGCCGTCGAGCTTGTTCTTCGGGCAGTGGTCGGTGTGCAACGCGACCGTGATGCCGTATTTCGCGGCCACCACGTGCGCGAACTCGGCGAGTGCGACGGCGCCGGTCACCATGTCCTTGACTGCGGTCCCGGATGCGAACTCCGCGCCGCCAGTGGACACCTGGATGATCCCGTCGCTGCCCGCGTCGGCGAAGCCCTTGAGCGCGGCGTTGATCGTCTCCGACGACGTCACATTGATGGCCGGGTAGGCAAAACCGCCTGCCTTGGCCTTCTCGATCATGTCCTTGTACTTCTCGGGGGTGGCGATGGGCATGGGTCCTCCGGGGGCTAGGCGGTCAACGTGGCCGCTGCGCCGCGGCCGCGCTGGGGACAGGCACGGCATGCTGGTCGCGGGGCCTGTACCGATCCAGTATCGCGCATCGGCGCCGGACCCGCTGCCGCGGGCGCTGTGACGATTCGCTCGGCCGCGTCGGGACTTTGGGCCGTAGCGTCTCCGCGTGTGCGGAGAAATATTGATATTTTATCCGCGGAAGCGGCGAGCAGCGTCATGGGCGGTGATGCCGTAGCGTGGCATCGGTGGCTCTGCACCTCGACGCTGCGTTGTGACGTTGTGTCGTGACGCCGTGCCGCGATGCTGTGCGAGAGGGGGCGCCCATGTCGGTCGATCGCACCGGCGACGGTGTCGAATCAGCGGTCGAACGCACCCTCGGCACGCTCGCATCGCTCAACCCGGTTTACGGGTATGACGTAGTGTCCGGCGATGCGGGTGTCGGCGGGCCGGGCTCGCATGGGGCGGGTTCCGGGGATGCCGGGTTCGGGGATGCGGAGCCCGTGGATTCCGATGCGGCTGGGGCCGATGTGCCGGTCACCATCGACGACATCTACCGCTCGCACCGCATGGGCATGGTCCGGCTGGCGATCCTGCTGGTCGACGACATCTCGTCTGCCGAGGACGTGGTGCAGGAGGCGTTCGCCGGCCTGTACAAGAACTGGTCCTCGCTGCGGGACCGGCGCGCCGCGATCGGATACCTCCGCATGGCCGTCGTGAACGGTTCGCGGTCGATGTTGCGCCGCCGCCGCACCGCGCGGGCGTATGTTCCGCCGGATGCCGGGACCGCGCGCTCGGCGGAGTCGTTGGCCATGCTGTCCGCGGAACATCGCGCCGTGGTGGTGGAGCTGTCGAAGCTTCCCGAGCGGCAGCGAGAGGTCTTGGTACTGCGGTATTACGGGGGCTTAAGCGAAGCCGAGATCGCGGCGGCAACGGGGCTCGCCAAGGGCACGGTGAAGTCGACGGCATCCCGCGCGATCGCGAAGCTCACCGAGGCGATGCAGGACATGCACTCGGGCGCTGACGGGCACTGACGGGCTCTGCGAGCATTGCCGGGCGTTTGCTGGCACTGTGACTGACACGGACGGGCAGGTGGATGCGGCGGTGACGATGTGGAACCCGCGCGGCGGCGACCCGGAGACCGTGATCCGGCAGGCGCTGCGGGCACAGGCCGGCGGTGCGAACCGGCAGCCGGGCGGCGTCGGCGCGGTCGGTCCTGGATCGCCGCGCGGTGGTCGAGTGCACCTGACCACCGCGCAGATCCTGCTGATCGTGGCCATCATCGGCCTTTTGGTCGGCATGGCCGCCGGGTTCACCGTGCTGCTGCTGGGCTGACGCAGCTGACTCGGCCCGGCAGAAGAGGCGGTCAATCGCGCAAAGGATTGACCCAGTCGACGCGGGGGAACCGGGCGAAGTCCGAATCGTTCGAGTACACGGTCGCACCCTGCGATAAAGCGTGCGCCGCGATCTGCGCGTCAGTCGTGAGATTGCTTGCCACGCCGACCTGCCGTATCAGATCGAAGGCGACGGTGACGTGATCCTCGGTGGTCGGAAGCATGCTCACGACAGGTCGCGCCAGCCACTCCCGGAGGTAGCCCAGCGACTCGTCGATGGAGAGTGGGTCTTGAACCACCCGCCCGCTTGTCGAGATGCGCAGGAACCCGAACAGGACCGGCGAAGCGAGGCCGATAGGTTCCGTTCCACTCAGCGCAGCCTCCCACCACGACCTGGCGCGGACGTGGTCGGCAAAGCCCGTGATCACCGCATACAACAGCAGGTTGATGTCGGGGATGATCACGACCGGCCGCTCATCGCCTTGAGGGTCGCCTCGTCCTGCCATTCGTCGGCGAGCCGGTTGAAGCCGGCGGGATCGAAGCCGGGGCGGATGGCTGAGGTGTGTGGCTTGAGCCGGTAGGGCTCGCGGGCGCCAGCCGGCGGGGTCGGCGCGAGCGCCTTGCGTAGGGCGTCGTTGACGATTTGCTTCATGGGGCGGCGTTCGCGGTGGACCGCATCGTCGATGAGCCGCGCGACATCGTTGTCCAGCGTCAGTGTCGTCCTCATGATGGCATCATGATGCCGAAAACGAGACGCGTCAAGATGCCGAGGCTGGCCCCGCGGGCGCCCGCCCGTGATGCTCTGGTCGATGGTCGGCTCTCGATCTTTAGCTCAGATGTTTAGCTGAGCGAACTGACCTACAGTGGGTGGAGTGACCGAGATCGAGGAAGGGGGCGGCGGCCGGGGTGCCGCTGCGACGGCAGCGCGTGGCCGTTCCGCACCACACGCGGCGTACGTGCCCGATCCTCGGCGGTGGCGGGTTCTCGGCGTGCTGTCCCTCGCGCTCTTCATGGCGCTCATCGACGTGAGCATCGTGAACGTCGCGCTGCCGTCGATCCGAGAAGGATTGGGCGCCAGCGAGTCCGACCTGCAGTGGGTGTTGTCCGGCTATGCGCTGACGTTCGGCGTGATCCTGGTGGCGGCGGGCCGCGCCGGCGACATCTTCGGCCGAGCGCCGCTGTTCATGGCCGGGGTGGTGGTCTTCACCGGTGCGTCGGCATGGGCCGGATTCGCATCGGATCCGTTGTGGCTCAACATCGCTCGTGCACTGGAGGGCGTGGGATCCGGGCTGATCAGTCCGCAGGTTGTCGGCATGATCCAGCAGTTCTTCCGCGGCGCGGAACGCGGGCGGGCATTCGGGATCTTCGGCAGCGTGGTCGGCGTATCGGTGGCGATCGGGCCGGTGCTCGGGGGCTTGCTGATCCACATCTTCGGTGTGCACAACGGCTGGCGCTGGGTGTTCTTCGTCAACCTGCCGGTCGGGGTCATCGCGATAACTCTTGCGCTGATGTGGTTTCCGCGGCCGCTCGTCATACGTCATGGACGATCGGCGCGGGACGGCGGCACGGGACCTGGCAACACGGGGCGTTCCAGCACGATGGCGGCCAGCCGGACCGCGCCGCGGGCTCGCGACCTCGACCCGATTGGCTCCGCCCTGATAGGCGTGGCCGTGCTCGCGATCCTGCTGCCGTTCATGGAGAGCGGCCGGAGCGTATTCATCTGGCTGGCGCTGCCGTTCGGTCTCGGGCTGGTGGCCCTGTGGCTGTACTGGGAGCGGCGGTACCAGGCGCGGGGCCACAGCCCGATGGTCGACCTGCGCGTCTTCCGGTACTCAAGCTTCTCGAACGGCACCCTGCTGATGGGGCTGTACTTCCTCGGCGTCACCAGCATCTGGGTGCTCGTCGCGTTGTACTTCCAGGAGGGCCTCGGGCACAGCGCATTGGCGTCCGGGATGATCGGACTGCCCAGCGCGATCCTGTCCGGGCTGTCCGCGCTGCTGGCGGGGCGGGTGGTGGCGAAATGGGGCCGCAAGGTGGTGATCGCCGGGATCTGGGTGGTGCTCCTTGGTCTCGTCGCCTGCATGCTCGTGGTCTTCCTGCATTCGCGCGGGCTGGCAAGCGAATGGTGGTGGCTGCTGACGCTGGCGTTCGTGGGCCTCGGCCAGGGGTCGGTGATCAGCCCGAACCAAGCGCTCACCCTCGCCGAGGTGCCGTTGGAGTACGCCGGCTCCTCCGGCGGGATCATGCAGACGATCCAGCGCATCGGCACCTCCATGGGCATCGCGATCATCACCGCCGTCACGTTCGCGGTGCTCGCGGCAGGTGGTTGGGCCCTGGCGTTCACGGTGGGCTTCGCGGTGATCGGCGTCATCGTCGCCCTCGCGCTGGTCGTCGGATACGTCGATCTGCACCAACGCCACGGCACGACACTGCTGTAACCGGCTGCGCGCTCGCGGCTGCGTGGCGGGGTCGGTACCGAACGCGCTGGCCGGGGTCTTGACAGGTTTCCGTCAACTCGGTGACGCTAGGGCCGGCGCCGGTTCTCCGGCGGGGGCGTCGCCCCCGCGAACAGCGTCATACCCGATTTGAGGTGTTTTTCGTGTCGACTGCTGCGGCCTGGCCGCATGTCGCAACCCCCCTCCCCGGACCGAAGAGCGCAGAGTTGTTGGCGCGCAAGGATCGTGCGTTCTCCGGTCCGCTGCGTGACGGCACCAATGTGCCGCTCGTGCTCGGGCGCAAGTACGGGCACATCCTGGAGGATGTCGACGGCAACGCGTTCGCCGACCACCTCTCCGCGTGGGGCGCCATGCCCTACGGCGCGCAGCCCCCGTCCGTGCGCAGGGCGGTGATGGACACCTGGGACCGGTACGGCATGGAGATCTCGCAGTACCTGACCAGCGAGCCGCCGATCGAACTCGCCGAGCGGTTGGTGGCGCTCGCGCCCGCCGGAATCACCCGCGTGGCACCGACCGTCACAGGCACGGAAGCGGTGGAGGGCGCGGTGAAGCTGGCCCGCGAGGCGACCGGGCGCCCCATCATCCTGAGCTTCCTCGGCCAGTATCACGGCGAGTCCACCTACCTCACGGCGTCCGCATCGACCGACATCCCTGGCAACACAGCCGGTTTCGCGCAATTCGTGTCCGGGCTCATTCAGGTGCCGTACCCGCAGTCGTTCCGATCGCCGTTCCACCGCGGTCCGGGACCGTACGACCACACGCTCTATCTCGACTACATCACCGACTGGATCCTGCGCTACCAGGTGGAACCGGATCAGATCGCCGGGGTGCTCATCGAACCGGTCGCGGGAGAGGCTGGCATTCTCGCGCCCTCCCAAGCGTTTTGGGACGGACTCACGGCGCTGTGCAAGAAGTACGGCTGGAAGCTGATCCTGGACGAGGTGCAGACCTGCCTCGGCCGCTGCGGCACCGTGTTCGCCGCCGAGCGATGGGGGTTGGAACCCGACCTGCTGCTCGTCGGCAAGGGCGTGACCGGCGGCGGACAGGCGGTGGCCGGGGTGCTCGGCACCGAGGAGATCATGGCCGACTGCTCGGCGCACCTAGGCGGCACCTACGCGTGGGAGCCGGCCGCGTGCGCCGGAGCGCTCGCGGGCCTCGACCTGATCGCCGACGGCTCGGTGCTGGCGAATACGATGGAGCTGGAATCCATTGCGCTGGAGGAGCTCTCGCCGCTCGTCGACCGGTTCGACCACGTCGGCGATGTGCGTGCGATGGGCGCCTGGGCGTGCATCGAGTTCGTGTCGGCCCCGGGCACCGTCGACCCAGACCCGGACTTCCAGCACGCCGTCCACCTCGCCGCGATGCGTCGTGGGGTGCTGGCGATCAGCGAGGCGTCCAAGCCGTTGTACCGGATGCAGCCGCCGCTCACCATGGAGCCGGACCTGTTCTGCTGGTCCTGCCGACAGATCGCCGAGGCGATCGCGGAGGTCACGACGGGGTAGGTGCCCCGAGCGTGCGGCCCGGGTCGGCGGGATCCGGACCGCAACGTCCCCGCCCCCGCCGCGCGCCACTTTCTGCTCGTTGCGCCTGAAGCATGAGGCGCGGCGAGCAGAAAGTGGCGCGTCGCAGCACCGCGGCCGAGGAGACCCGTGCGGCGCAGTCTTCAATCGCGGCCGATTTGTGATCGCGCGCCTTCTTGACGCCGACCGGTTGATCCACACAGAATGCAGCCACACAGAATGCAGAGCATATTGAGTGGTGGGTCACATTCGGCAGAACGTGGCTTCTGCCTCGTGGGGAGTCACCGTGGATCGTGCCGAATGTCCGACGTGCCGGGTGCGCTGACGCCGTCCGACCTGCGGCGACAGTCGACCCCGGGCCAGCTTGCGGTCCGCGGGGACACCGTGGTGTACACGCTTCGGCACGCGGTCGACAGCACGGTCGACGGGTCCGAGCGCATCGAACTGTGGACGGTGCCGTTCGCCGGCGGCGAGGCTCGGGCGCTCACCCACGGCCCGGGCCGCGACTCCTGCCCGCGGATCGACCCGGCGGGAACCCGTGTCGCCTTCCTGCGCAGCATAGGCGATGCCCCGGCGCAGATCTGGCTCGTCGACCTGCCTGGGTCCGATGCGCGCGCGGTCGCGGACTTTCCGCGCGGCGTACAGGATGTCGCGTGGTCTCCCGACGGTGCGAGCCTCATCGCGCTCGCCGAGGATGCCGACTCCCCGCGCATCATCCGCTCGCCGGGACTGCCGGGCGACCGGTCGCCGACGGCCATCCGGCTCACCACCATCGATTGGCGCGCCGACGGCGAGCCCGACGGGGGTCTGCGGTTACACCCTCGGCACCTGCACCGCGTCCCGGTGACCGGCGGAGTGCCCGTACGCCTGACCAGCGGCGCATGGTCCGCGTCACGGCCGCGAGTCGACAGTTCCGGCCGCGTCTACTTTCTCGCGGATCTCAGGGCGGACTCGGACCTGGACCCCACGCCGCAGGTACACCGCATCGACCCGGACGGAACCGGCATGCGGGCGATGACGGCGCTCGCCGGCGGAGTCGTCCGGTACCACGTGACCGGGCAGCGGCTACGGGTTCTCGGGCACACCACGGCCGGCCGGCCGGACGCCGAACCCGCGCGGTGGCTCGACGTTCCGATCGCGGCGACCCGGAATTCGGTCGACACCGCCGAGTATGACGATATTCTCGAGCCGGACTCCCTCTGGACCGGTGTGCTCGGCGACGAGACCGACCTGCACGAATGGAATCTCGAACTCGACGACTGCGCGGAGCTCACGACCGTCAGCCGCGATGGGTCCACCGTCCCGGTCGACGCCGCGACCGGCGAGGTTCTGGCCGAGGGAGCGGGCCGCGGCGTGATCTGCGGCGCCCTGGCCACCGACGGCGGCCGGCGCGTCGCGGTGCTGGCAATGGGGCGCAGTGCCGGTTCGGGGGCGGCCCCTGCGGGCGAGAGCTCCGCCGGGGCAGTCGCGGGTCCGGCCGGCTGGGCGCCGGACCTGTATGCACTGGATGGTGTGGCGCCGCGGCGCCTGACCTCGCACGGCGCATGGCTGAACGGCCATCGACAGCCCGACTGGCAGCGCCGGGAGTTCCCCGGACCGGCCGGTCCGATCGCCGCCTTCATCGTCGAGCCACCGGGCGGCATGCGCTGCCGTGCAACGATTCTCGACCTACACGGCGGACCGACCGGGCAGTGGGGAGTGGTTCCCCCGGTCGAAGCGATCCTGCTGGCCGGTGCCGGTTACCGGGTGGTGCTGCCGAACATCCGCGGCTCCATCGACCGTGGACCGGACTGGGTCGCTGCGTTGGGCGGGGCCTGGGGCCGGGCGGACGTCGCAGACGTCCTCGCCGTGCTCGACGGCTTGGTCGAAGGCTCGCTCGCGGACGAGGACCGGATCGGCGTGATGGGGCTCTCCTACGGGGGATTTCTGGTGCAGTACCTGCTCGGCGTCACCAACCGGTTCGCCGCCGCTGTGGCGGAGAACGGCGTCTCCAACCAGGTCTTCGCCTGGGCCGCAAGCGATCTCGGGCCGTCATACAACCGGTCCGCGAACCTCGGCGACCCGTTGACCGCGGACGGTGCCCGGGCATTGTGGGATGCCTCCCCGCTGAAGAACGTCGCACAGATCCGCACGCCGCTGCTCCTGCTGCAGGGCGGCGACGACCGCACCTGCCCGGCGGCCGACAACGAACAGCTCTTCGTGGCGCTGCGGGCACTGCACCGCGACGTGGAGTACGTCATCTATCCCGAGGAGAGTCATCTGATGCAAGCGACAGGCCGTCCAGACCGCCGGATCGACCGGCACGAAAGGGTTATCGCATGGTTCGATACACACCTGGCAGTGGCGGGCGCGCGATGAGCCGCCTTCGTCGGGCCGGGGCGGCGGTGATCGCCGCAGCGGTGGCGCTGCTCACCACTGTCGTCACGGCCCCGCCGGCCGCCGCCGCGACGGGAGACCTACGCATCGGCGATACCCAGCCGGTCGACTCGGTGAATCCGTTCAACGAGCAGAACGACATCTCCTACGCCATCACATCTTTGAGCTACGACCTGCTGCTGAACTACGGAACCGACGATCTATCGCCCGATCTCGACCATTCGCTGGCGCAGAGCTACGAGGTCTCCCCGGACGGCAAGACCTGGACGTTCAAACTGCACCCGGGAATCGTGTGGTCGGACGGCCAGCCGTTCACGTCGGCGGATGTGAAGTGGACGTACGAATCGGCGCGCGACAACGAGACCAACGTGATGAACGCCTATGTCGCGGGAATCGACAGCATCGAGACGCCCGACGCCCTCACCGTGATCCTGAAGCTCAAGGCCCCCGATGAGCGCATGGCCTCGATCTTCGTGCCGATCCTGCCGAAGCACGTGTGGGAGAAGTACAAGGTGGCCGACCTGGACAAGATGGCGCTGCCGCTACCGTCGGTCACCACGGCCCCGTACATCATCAGCTCGTTCGACAAGACGGGCACCACGATCCTCACGGCGAACCCGAAGTTCCGTGGGCCAGCACCGACCGTGAAGCGGATCGTGGAGACGAACTACGGGAACCAGGACAGCCTGCTGCGCGACCTGCAGGGCGGCGCCCTGGACATGGTGGTCGACGGGAACCTGCAGTGGACGAAGCAGCTCGCGAACTCGCCAGACATCCACCAGTGGGCAGGTACGTCCAGTGGCTTCCAGGAGATCGCCTTCAACTCCTGTCCCGTCGGTGGCGCGGGCGAATGCACCGGGCCCGGCAAGGACGTGCACGTGAAAGTCGTTCAGGACCATGCGATTCGCGAGGCGCTCGCCTACGCCGTCGATCGTCCGTCCATCGCCCAGGCCGTGTACGCGGGAGTGCCGCAGCCGGCCTACGGGCTGATCTCGCCTTATTACGCGAAGTACTACAAGGATTGGTCGACGGACCCCGACATCGGCTACCAGTTCAGCCTGGACAAGGCCAAGCAAGTGCTCAAGGACGGCGGGTGGGACTGCGCCACCAACCCGTGCACGAAGGACGGCGTGAAGGCGGAGTTCACGCTCAACGTGCGCACGAACGACCCGTCCGGCCAGAACGCCATGCGCCGGGTGATCGCCGCGGCGGGGGAGATCGGCATCAAGATCACCATGTCGGTGGTCACCGAGGACGCGCTCAACAACCTGGTCTACGCGCCGAGCACCGACAGCAAGTACGCGCCGAACTTCGACGCGTTCTATTGGGCCTGGATCGGTGACCCCACACCGGATTTCAACCTGTCCGTGCTGCAGACGGGCAGCGCATGGTCCGACTCGTACTACTCCAATCCGGCCTACGACAAGCTCGTGGACGAGGCGCTCGTCACCCAGGATTTCTCGAAGCGCGTCGACCTTATGCACCAGGCCGAAAAGATCGCCATGACCGACCTCCCGTACATTCCGGTGATCTACGCCTACACCTACGACCTGACCCGGAACGACACCTGGCACGGGTACCTGGCCTCGCCGGCCGGCGCCGAGGGGTCCCCCATCGGCTCGAACTGGCTCCAGGTGACGTCGTTGCAATCCGGCCCGGCCCCGGCGTCGACCGAGAGCAGCGCGCCCGAAAGTAGTTCCGGTGCCACTGATTCCGCCGCGTCGACGGGCGGCGCCGGCGCGGGCAGCACCGTGGCGGGCGGCAGCAATGCTCCGACGTCGGTGTCCGCGGCGGCGCCGGTGCCGGCGTCGTCCGGCGGGGTCCCGGTGTGGCTGGTCGTGGTGCTCATCGCGGTGGTGCTGGTGCTCGTGATCGTGGTGCTGATGGTGCTGCGGCGCGGCAAGGGTTCTCGGCGCGCGGATGACGAAGATCTGGACGATGCGCCGTTCAACTGACCGTGGCCCGGTGGGGGCGCTGCCGAGCGGCATGCCCCCACCGGCCCGGTGGTCCGGTACCGGGTATGACGCCGCTCGCGGCGCGAACGCCGTCATACTCGAAAATCGTTGCGCGGCGGCGGGTCCGATACGATGACGGCGCGCTCCGTCATCTTGCGGATCTTCTCCGCGGCGGTCACCCTGGTGTTCGTCCTCGTGTTCAACTTCTTCCTGTTTCGCGCGGTCGGGGACCCGAAGAACGATTTGGCGCGCAACCCGCACCTGACCCTCGCCGGGCAGGAGGCCGTGATCAAGGAGCGCGGGCTCGATCAGAGCCTGGCGGTGCAGTTCTGGAAGTACGTAGCGCAGACGCTGCGCGGCGATCTCGGCAGCTCGTTCGCGAACGGGCAGCCAGTGAAAGACGTTCTGTGGCACGCGCTTCCGAACACACTGATCCTGGTCGGCGTCGGCACGGTGCTGGCGTCAGCGATCGGGCCGTGGATGGGCATGATCGCCGGCTGGCACCGCGGCAAGGCGCGCGACCATCTGCTCACGCAGGGGTCGGTGGTGCTGTATTCGATGCCGGAGTTCTGGCTGGGCATGCTGCTGATCGGCCTGCTGGCGGTCGCGTGGCCGCTGTTCCCGACGGGGCTGCAAGCCACTCCCGGGGCGAGTACGGCCGGGTGGGCGCACTTCTGGGACGTGTCGCACCACGCGATCCTGCCGATCGTCACCGTCACGCTCAGCCTGCTGGCGCAATACGCGGTCAACATGCGGTCATCGGTGATCGACGTGCTGCACGAGGACTACATCCTCACGGCCCGCGCCATCGGCCTGTCGCCCATCCAGGTGCGGCGTCGGCACGTGGTGCCCAATGCGCTGCTCCCGGTGGTCACCGTGATCGGGTTGCAGTTCGGCCTGGTGCTCGGCGGGGTGATCACGATCGAGGCGGTCTTCTCCTGGCCCGGCCTCGGGCAGTTGACGCTGGACGCGATTAATGCGAAGGATTTCCCTGTGCTGCAAGGGCTTTTCCTGTTGACCTCCGCGATGGTGATCATCTTCAACCTGCTCACCGACCTGCTCTACAGCAAACTCGACCCGCGGATCGGGGACTGATCGGCATGGGCCAGGCAGTGACACAGGCAGGGACACCGGCAGGGACGCCGGCGGGTGTGCACGCCATGCGGCCGGCGGACGAGCATGTCCGGGCCGCGCAGGTGCTGGTGGAGGCCGACCGGGCCGGCCGGGCACGTCGCGTCGCGCGGGCGCTGCGCCCGATCGTGACGACACCGCAGGGGCTGGTCGGCGCCGTGATCCTCGTGGTGTTCGTGATCCTCGCGATCTTCGGGCCGTGGATCGCGCCGCAGGACCCGAACGCGCCGACGTCGTTCTCGGCCGACATCCTCGGCGGGCCGTCCAGCGCGCACTGGCTCGGCACCGACGAGAACGGGCGAGATGTGTTGTCCGAGTTGATCCTCGGCGCGCAGACCTCGATGCTCATCGGATTCGTCGCGGCGATGGTCTCCTCGGTGATCGGGACGGCGGTCGGGATCGTGGCCGGCTTCTCCGGCGGCTGGATCGACCGCGGGCTGACCCTGCTGGACGACTGGTTCCTGGTGTTGCCGCTGGTGCCCGTCACCGTCCTCGCGGCGTCGCTGCTCGGCAACCGGGCGTCGGCGCTCCCGCTGGGCCAGACGATGGTGCTGATCATCGTGATCGGCGCGTTCGGGTGGGCCGGGACGTCGAGAATCGTTCGGTCCGAGGTGATGTCGCTCAAACAGCGCGGCTTCGTAGAACGCTCGCGGGCGCTGGGCGCATCGAAGTGGCGGATCATGACGCGTGACATCCTGCCGAACGTGATGCCGTTGGTGCTCGCGAATGCGGTGATCTACGTGTCCCTGGCGATCCTCACCGAGTCGACGCTCTCGTTCCTCGGCCTCGGCGATCCGAGCCGGTTCTCGTGGGGACAGATGCTCGAACATGCGCAGGACTCCGGGGCCATGGCGGGTGGGCACATCGCCTATTACCTGCCGCCCGGCATCTGCATCACCCTTGCGGTGCTGGCCTTCTCGCTGATCGGGCACAGCGTAGAGCACCTGTTCGATCCGCGGCTGCGGGAACGCCGGTGAGCGCCGTGGAACGCGTCTCGAGTCCCGGCCGTGCCGCGCCTGCTGATTCTGCGAGCGTCGCGCCGTCCCCGCGCGCGGGCGGCACCGCCGATGACGACATCCTGCTCCAAGTCACGGGTTTGACCGTGGCGCGGAAGGATGCCCCGTCCGTGCACATCGTCGACGACGTCAGCTTCACGTTGCGCCGGGGTGAGGCGATGGGTCTGGCCGGCGAATCCGGCTGCGGCAAGACGACGACGGCGCTCGCCGTGCTCGGCCTGCTGCCGGGGGGCCTGCGGCGGGTGTCCGGCGAGCTGGTCTTCCACGGCGGTGGGCGCGCCCGGCCGTTGCACCGGCTCGGGGGCGCAGCGATGAGACGCATTCGCTGGGCGTCGATCTCGATGATCTTTCAAGGCGCGATGAATGCGCTCGACCCGGTCAAGACGGTCGGCTCGCAGATCGCGGAGGCGATCACGTTGCACGAGCCGAAGGTGGGACGCACCGCGGTATCGCGACGGGTCGGTGAATTGCTGGACCAGGTCGGGGTGCCCGCCAAGCGCTCCGTGTACTACCCGCACGAGTTCTCCGGGGGGCAGAAGCAGCGGATCATGATCGCGCTGGCCCTGGCCTGCCGGCCGGAGCTGGTGATCGGCGACGAGCCGACCACGGCGCTCGACGTGATCACGCAGGCGCAGATCCTCGACCTGCTCGGTGAGCTGCGCCGGGAGCTCGGCCTGTCGCTGCTGCTGATCACGCACGACCTCGCCGTGCTCGCGCAGGCCTGCGAGACGATCGCGGTGATGTACGCCGGGCAGATCGTCGAAACCGGTTCGGTGGACACGGTGTATCGGGACCCGCAACACCCTTATACGGCACGGCTTCTGGATCTTCTCGGTGCCCACGACGCCCCCGGCACGCTGCCGAAGCCCATCCCCGGTAACCAGCCTCGGCCGAATGCCCGGCCCTCGGGGTGCCGGTTCCGGGACCGTTGCACGTTCGCCACCGACCGTTGCGCCGCCGAGGCGCCGGATCTGCGGGTGATCGGCGAGGGCCTGCTCCCGCATGCGGCCCGGTGCCATTTCGCCCCATGGCCGGATGGCGCGGTTGATCGGCCGGATCGGTCGGATCGGCTTGACGGCCAGGAGGTGGCGCCGTGACGACGATGGACACCCCTCTGCTCGAAGCGACCGACGTGTCGGTCCGGTACCGCATTCGGGGCCGGAGCCGGCGCGGCAGCCGCTACCTGACCGCGCTCGACGGCGTCAGCCTCGCCTGGCGAGCAGGCGAAACCCTCGCGCTGGTCGGCGAATCCGGCAGCGGAAAGTCGACGCTCGGGCGGGTGCTGCTCGGCCTCATCGCGCCCACCGGCGGCGCCGTGCGGTACGGGGCGCAGCCTATGAGCAATGCGGTGCGCCGCAGGCTGTCCCGGGAAGTGCAGCTCATCTTCCAGGACCCGTACCAGTCCCTGAACCCCCGCAGCACCGTCGGCGCGCAGGTGTTGGCCGGCCTGCAGATCCACCGCATCGGTGCGCCGGGGGTGGAGCGGACGGCCATCGGGCTGGCGGCGTTGTCCGCCGCGGGGCTGAACCCGCCCGAGGTCTTCTGGCACCGGTACCCGCATCAGCTCTCCGGCGGGGAGCGGCAGCGGGTGGTGATCGCCGGGGCGATGGCGCTCGGCCCGCAGGCGTTGGTGTGCGACGAGCCCGTCTCCGCGCTGGACGTCTCCGTTCGCGCGCAGGTGTTGAACGTCCTCGCGGACCTCAGGGCCGAGCGCGGTCTGTCGCTGCTGTTCATCACGCATGACGTGAGCCTGGCCCGGCAGATGTCCGACCGGATCATCGTGCTCTATCGCGGGCACATCGTCGAGGAGGGGCCCACGGCAACGGTTCTCGCCGACCCACAGCACGACTACACGAAGCGCCTGCTCGCCGCCGTGCCGACCGTGCCCGCCCGGTAGGGCGGGCTGCGAAGCGGCCGGGCTTCGGCGCGCGACGGGTCCGCTCGCGAACGTCGGCCACCAAACGTTCGCTGAACGTTCCCCGGGGGATGATGTGGGGTCGGGCTGCGAGGCGGGAGGCTGTTGATGGCGCGAGTGCTCGTCGTGGAGGACGAAGCCGTGATGGCCAAAGCGGTCACCACCGGGCTGCGACGCGCCGGTCATGTCGTAGACGTCGCCGTCGACGGGCACGCGGCATTGGAACGCACCGGCATCATCTCTTACGACCTCGTGCTGCTGGACCGTGATCTGCCGTTCGTCCACGGCGATGATGTGTGCCGGGCCATGGTCGCGCGCGGCGATCCGGCGCGGATCCTCATGCTCACCGCCGCCCGGGCCGTCCCGGACCGAGTGAGCGGATTGCACCTCGGCGCGGACGATTACCTCACCAAGCCGTTCGCGTTCGACGAGTTGCTCGCGCGCGTCGACGCGCTGCTGCGCCGGCCGGAGGCCAGGGCCGTGCCGGTGACCAGGGTCGGCGACATCGAGATCGACCGTGCGCGCCGGACGGTGAGCCGCGCGGGCGCGCCGGTGGAGCTGTCGGTGAAGGAGTTCGGCGTCCTCGACGTTCTCGCCGGCCGGGCCGGCGAACTGGTCAGCGCCGAGGAACTCCTGCACCTGGTGTGGGATGAGAACGCCGACCCGTTCACCAACGCGGTGCGGGTGACCATGGTGGGGCTGCGCAAGAAGCTCGGCGATCCGCCGTGTATCTCGACGGTGCGCGGCGTCGGGTATCGACTCGGCACCGACGGTGCGGGCGAGGCGGGCGAGACACAGTGAGGGGCCGGCTGACCGCGCGCGCGAGGCTGACCGCGGTATTTCTCGGATTCTTCGTCGTCTTCGGCGCAGCGTTGACGATCGTCAACTACGCGCTGCTCAATGCCCAGTTGCCGAGGACTGCTGCGACCGGCTCGAGTACGGTCACGGTCTCTGCCGATCCGTTCCTCGCCGAACGACTCCTTGCCAATCTGGCTGCCAACGCCGTCAGCCACAATGCGTCGGGCGACGGCAGTATCGACATCTCCCTGCGACGCGGCGAGTCCGGCGCGGAACTCATCGTCACGAACTCATGTCGGCCGATCGACGCCGGGCAACTCGCCCGCATCCGCGAGCCCTTCCGCCGCGCCGCGAACGACCGCACCGACAGCCACAGCGGCGCCGGGCTGGGGCTCTCGATCGTCGACATCATCGCCCGGGCGCACGGCTGGACGCTCACGCTGTCGGCCGCAGACCCCGCGCGGTTCACCGCGTCGGTCCTCTTCCCAGCCGCGTGACGCCGGGCCGAATCGGTCCGCGAAAGAATCTTCTGCAAGGCGTTGTCGAGTAAACGTTGGCTGAATGTCGGCCCCTGCATAGTCGGTGGTGTCAACGCACTACCCCCGATTCGAAAGGCACCACCATGGACAACACCGCCCCGAACGACACACCCACACGCCGGTTTGCCAGCCGGAAGGCCCGCATCGGCATCGCAGCCGCCGTCGGCGTCCCACTGGCCATCGGCGCCGTGCTCGCTCTCACCATTCCTGCCGCCGCCGCACCGCAGCCCGGCAGCCCCGCGGGCAATCCCGCCGGCAGTCCCGCGGTCGTGCTGGACTCCCACTCCGGGAACGTCGGCAGCGTCATCCAGGGGCAGACCAAGGTCGACCCGAAGCTGAACCTCAAGGACGGCTCCGGCTCGGTCTCCGCCGGGCCGGACGGACAGGTGCACAAGTCGACGAACTGAACGCCTGGCCATCATGACCGCCCCCGCGCCGGCTACCGGCCGACACGACGGGCACGGACAGCCGGTGGGTCCCGCACGCCCCGCCGGCTGTCCAAACCGGCCGTAATGACCGGGGGTGGCCACCTACCGGTGCGTCAGGCGCGCTTCCGCCCGGCGGTCCATCTCCTGGAGTTCCGCGGCGCCCACGACGATGGCGTCCGGGCCGGGGAATACCACCGCGACATGTTCGGTGTCGAGCCACTTGACGGTGTAGGGCGGCTCTCCGGACGGGGAGCCGACGGACAGGATCTCGCCGCGCCGGCCGCTGCTGTGGTCGGTTCGGCCGGAGACGACGAGCCAGTCACCCGGTTTGGCGATCATGGTCACTCCCTTGGTTCGGGCGCCCGATCCAACCGCGGCACCCACCTCATGCGGTCCCCGTAAGTGCAGCGTCCCCTCAACCGCAGTATCCCCGCGGGGCGCTGCGCATATTCCAGCCTCGGAAAATCGCGGATGACATGCGAGGGTCCAAGGTCCCGAGCGCGGGGGACCTGTGGCCGTGGCATGGGCGATAGCACAGCGCCAGGCTCGAAGAAGGCCGGGGCCAAGGGTCACCAGGGACCTCATATGTCGTCGCGGCGGGTCCACCGCCCGGCGGAGGTGGTTCCACGCCGGCCGGATGTCCGCTACCGAAGGGAGCCGGAGATGAGCGAGCGCGAGAGATTCGCGGCCAGGCGCGAAGCCGCGGCCGACACCGTGCATCGAGCCCGTCCGGATGACGACCGGTACCGATCCGCGTTGGAGCGGTATCTGACGGCGCTGGGACGTCCGGCGGCCGACCAACTCGAACCGCCGCCGGGAACCGCGTCCCAGCCGGCGGGCACGGCGAACCCCGCGAGCCCGGCGGCCGCGCCCTTGTCGCCGACACCGTGGACGAACACACCCGTACGCGACGTCATGACCGCCAACGTGATCGTCGTGGACGAGGACGCGACCTTCAAGCACATCACCCATGTCCTGACCGAGAACCGGGTCAGCGCTGTGCCTGTCGTCGACCGCATGGGCCGGGTGCTCGGCATCGTGTCGGAGTCGGACCTGCTCGCCAAGGTCGCGGCCGGCGGAGATCCGCACGCCAAGATCGGTGGCCATTACCCCGAGCGACAACATCTGCGCCGCAAGGCCCAGGGCGAGACGGCGAGGGACATGATGACGGCACCGGCCGTGACGGTGTCCCCCGAGGACGTCGTGGTCGACGCCGCGCGGGTGGCCGCTCGGGCTCATGTGCGGCGGCTTCCGGTGGTCGACGATCGCGGGATCCTGGTCGGCATCGTGTCTCGCACGGATCTGCTGCGGGTATTCCTCAAGAGCGACGAGGAGCTTCACGACTACATCGCCGACGAGGTGCTCAGTAAGCGGTTCCTGCTGGAACCCGGTTCGGTCGTCGTCACGGTCGCCGACGGGGTCGTCACCCTGCGCGGGCAGGTGGAGACCAAGATGATGCTGGAGCCGCTGCTGGACAACATCCGGTCGCTGGACGGAGTGGTTGCGGTGCACACTGACCTGACGTACCAGGCCGAGTACCCGACCACGTCGACGTCGCTCATCTACCCGCCGCCGCAGTTCCGGGCGCCGTAACGGGCGCCGTAACGGGCGCCGTAACGGGCGTCGTGACCTGACGAAGCCGAGTCGCCGCCCGCCGGGAAGACGCAACCGGCTACCCCGTGGCGCCGGCGTCGACCCATAGGTGGGGGAAGGAGCAGCTCACATGTTGTTCCGGAATCGAGTGGACGCGGGCCGCCGGCTCGCCGAGCAGCTCCAGGAGTACGCCCGTCATGACGTCGTCGTGGTAGGTCTGCCGCGCGGCGGGGTCCCTGTCGCGTTCGAGGTCGCGAGCGCGCTGGGCGCACCGCTGGACGTGATCATGGTGCGCAAGCTCGGCGTCCCGTTCCAGCGCGAATTGGCCATGGGCGCCGTCGGTGAGGGTGGCGTGCGGGTCATCAATGACGATCTCGTCCACCAGGCCAGGGTCACCGCCCAGGAGCTGTCCTCGATCGAAGGGCGGGAACGCGCCGAGATGGACAGACGGGCCACCCGGTACCGCGGTTCGCGTCCGCCGGTGCCGCTCGCCGGTCGGATCGTCGTCATCGTCGATGACGGCGTAGCCACCGGATCGACCGCGCGCGCCGCATGCGCAGTTGCTCGGGCGCAGGGCGCGCGCCGGGTGGTCCTCGCCGTGCCGGTCGCGCCCACCGACGAGGTGGCCGGGCTCCTCGATTGCGCCGACGCGGTCGTCTGCGTCGAGGCCATCGGTGAGCAGTTCGTCGCGGTGGGCCAGTCCTACGCCGACTTCGCACCCGTCAGGGATGCCGAGGTCGCCGACCTGCTGGACCGCGCCGCGCACCGCGGCGACTTCGAAACCCTCAGTCCGGTGGCCGCGGAGGCCGAGCCGGCTACTCCATCGAGAACATCGAACCAGGGTTGAACAGGCCTGCCGGGTCGAGCGCGCGCTTGATGGCGCGATGCGCCGACAGCCCCACCGGCCCGATCTCGCCGGCGAGGTGGGCCTGTTTCATGCGGCCGACGCCGTGTTCGCCGGTGATGGTGCCGCCCAGTGCACGGGCCGCGTCCAGCACCCTGTCGTACGCATCGTGGGCGCGCCGGGCCGCATCGGCGCCGCTGTCGTCGCGGTAGACCATCGTCGGGTGCATGTTGCCGTCGCCGGCATGCCCGACCACCGAGATCAGGATGCCGGTATCCGCCGAGATGTCCTCGCACGCGGTGATCAGCGCCGCGATCGCCGTGCGCGGCACGCACACGTCGTCGGTGACCCAGGTGCCGAGCTCCTCGAGCGACGGCAGCACGTCCCGTCGAGCCTGCAGCAGCATTCGAGCTTCGGCGAGATCCGCTGTGACATAAGAGAACACGGCCCCGGCCGCATCGCAGCACCCCTGCATCCGCTCCATCTCGACCAGCGCAGGCTCACCGCCCAGATCGGACTGCCCGATCAGGATCGCGGCGGGCGTCGGCCCATCGCCGAGGATCTTCGCGCCGGTGTGCGCCTCCACGGCCCGGATCGACGCGGCGTCCATGATCTCCAGCAGCGACGGGACCAGCCCGGCGGCGATCGCGGACGTCACGGCATCGCCTGCGGCACCGACCTTCTCGAACGCCGCCACCATCGTCACGGGCGCCTGTGGCTTCGGGCGCAGCGACAGTGTGGCCTCGGTGATGATCCCCAGTGTCCCCTCGGACCCGACGATCAACTTGGTGAGGTCGTACCCCGCAACGCCTTTCACCGTCCGGCGCCCGGTGCGCAGCACCTCGCCGGACGCCAGCACAACTTCCAGGCCCAAGACCGCATCGGTCGTCACGCCGTACTTCACGCAGCACAGCCCGCCCGCGTTCGTGGAGAGGTTCCCACCGATCGAGCACCAGTCGTACGAGGACGGATCGGGCGCGTAGAACAGGCCGCGCGCCTCCACCGCGGTCCGCAGGTCCTTGTTCACGACCCCCGGCTGCACCACGGCCAGCCGGTTGCCCTCGTCGATCTCCAGAATCCGGTTCATCCGGGTCATCACCACGGACACCGCACCGTCCACCGCGTTCGACGCCCCCGTCAGCCCCGATCCCGCGCCGCGCGGCACGATCGGCACGCCCGCCGCGGCACAGGCCCGCACCACAGCCGCGACCTCGGCCGTGGACCCCGGCTTCACCACCGCCAGCGGAACGCCGAACGGGGCGAGCGGCATCATGTCCCGGGCGTAGGCCGCCGTCACATCGGGATCGACGGCGACATACTCGGCGCCGACCGCCGCACGCAGGGCCGCGATCAACTCGGCGGCCGAAGCGGTGGGGGTACCTCCCGCGTGCGGGGGAATGACGTTGTTCCCCGGCTCGCTCGATCGTGTCGGAACACTCATGTCCCGACGGTAGCCGCACGCGGCGCCGCCGCAGCCCTCACCCCCGGCGCCGGCAGGCGCGTGCCGCACCGCCGCCGCGCGAATACGAGGCGCCCGCGTCAGCCTCGCGCCGAACTGAGCCTTTCTTCAGGAAACCCCCGGTAGCCTTAGCACCGTGATCCCACCCCATGCCGCGCTCCTTCCGGGCTGGCTGTCCCCGCCCACCCTGATCGACGCGATGGGCTCCTGGGCCGTACTCGGTGTGGCGCTCATCATCTTCGCGGAGTGCGGGATCCTGCTCGGGTTCTTCCTGCCCGGAGACACCCTGCTCTTCGTGTCGGGACTACTCATCGCCGCGGCCGCGGGCGGCGGCGACGGTATCCACATCAACCTGATCGCGTTCATCGCCATCGCCACCGTTGCCGCGTTCGTCGGCAACATCGTCGGCTACTGGATCGGATATGCGGTGGGCCCCAAGGTCTTTCACCGCAAGGACGCGAAGTTCCTGAAGCCCGAGTACGTGGACAAGTCCGCGCACTTCTTCGCCCGCTTCGGCGCGATCACGGTGATGCTCGCGCGGTTCGTCCCGATCGTCCGAACGGTGGCGACCGTGATGGCCGGCGTCGGCCGGATGAACACGAAGCTCTACGCGCTGTACTCCGCGATCGGCGGTGCCGTGTGGGTCACCGTCGTCACGGTCGCGGGCTACTACCTGGGCCAGATCGACATTATCCGCCGGAACGTCGACCTGATCTTCGTGCTCGCGGCGATCGTGGTGATCGGCTTCTCGGTGGTGCCGGCCACATGGCATTGGATGCAGAAGCGCTCACGCGCCAAGGCCCTGGCGACGCCGGCCGAACTCCCCGCATCCTGCGTCGACGACGCGTAGGCGGGCGGCGTTACCGCGTGCACCAGTCGGCGGGCACGGTGACCTTGATGCCGAAGAACGACGGCAGGTCGGCGTTCGCGGTGCTGCAGGCCTTCGCCTTGAGCGCCTCGCCCGCGTTCAGCACCTTGTCGCGCTGCTGCCAGCAGAAGAACACCAGCACGGCCGCGAGCACCAGGCTGATGATCTTGCCGACGATCTTCTTGACCACGATGGCCAGCAGAATCCCGATCACGGCGATCGCGATCAGTGCCCACATGGCGACGGTCTTGATGGTGTCGAGGTTCACGGGGAGTCAATCTACCGGCTGCCCGCGAACAATCGGGTATGACGATGTTCCGGGGCGAGCCCGTTCCGCCCTACCAGGCCCGAGAGAGGTCCGCATGCTGGCGGATCCACGTATGCATCGCGATGCCCGCGGCGACCGCGACGTTGATGGAGCGCGTCGAGCCGAATTGCGCGATCGAGACGGTTGTTGTTGCGCCGGAACGCAATTCGTCGGTGATGCCGTCGCTCTCGGAACCGAACGCCAGCAGGCATTGTCGGGGCAACGTCACGGTCTCTATCGGCGTGGCGCCGGGGAGGTTGTCCACCGCGATCACTGATAGGCCCGCGTCCGCCGCGGCGGCGAGCAACTCCGCCGTGGTGTCGTGATGCCGCAGGTGCTGGTATCGGTCGGTGACCATGGCGCCGCGCCTGTTCCACCGACGGCGTCCGACGATGTGCACGAGCGACACCGCGAACGCGTTGGCGGTACGCACGACCGTGCCGATATTCATGTCATGGCCGAAGTTCTCGATCGCGATCTGCAGGGGATGCCGGCGGGTGTCGAGGTCGGCGACGATGGCCTCATGCCGCCAGTACCGGTAGTGGTCCACGACGTTCCGGCGGTCGCCGCCCGCGAGGAGTTCCGGGTCGAGCCGGGGGTCGTCCGGCCACGGCCACGGGTGCGGGCCGACCCCGGCCGGCGGCGTCACCCCCTCCCACTCGGTGGGGCCGGGTGCTGCTGCCGAGTCCCGCGATGCCGAACGAGGTTCGGGCGAGGACAGCGTCATACGCGGTCGTCGGTGAGGCCGAGATCTGCCAGGCCCAGCAGGTACCGGTACGGCAGGCCGCGCGCCCGGATCGCCTCGGCCGCGCCGGTGTCCCGGTCGATGACGGTGGCCACCCCCACTACCGTCGCGCCCGCCTCGACCAGCGCATCCACGGCCAGCAGCACCGACCCGCCGGTGGTGGAGGTGTCTTCGACGGCGAGCACCCTCCGGCCCGAGACCGATGGCCCCTCAATGCGTTTGCCGGTGCCGTGGTCCTTGGCGGCCTTGCGCACGACGAAGGCGTCGAGCGGCCGTCCCGGCGCGTGCAGCATGGCGAGCGCCACCGGATCGGCGCCCATGGTCAGACCGCCGACCGCGTCGAACCGCCAGTCCGCGGTGAGCTGCTGCAGCAGCACGCCGATCAGCGGGCCGGCTTCGTGGTGCAGGGTCGGCACGCGCGCGTCCACGTAATAGGAGGCGGTGCGCCCGGACGCGAGCGTGAAGGTGCCGCGCTTCACGGCCAGGTCCTTCACCAGTTCGGCGAGGCGTGCCTTGAGTTCTGCGTCGACGGGCGGCGCGGCGGGGTCGACGGGCGGCGCGGCGGGGTCGCTCGTGAGGTCGCTCATGGCACCCAGCGTTCCACAGGTACGGCGCCCCTTCTCGCCGAGCGGTGCGACAGGCACCGATCCGCGCCCGAAGTGTCTGATATTTCGCATCGCTCGGCGAGAAGGGGCGCGGCGAGAAGGGGTGGCGTAGCGTCGGCGATGCCACCCCAGTCGCAGCCGTCGACAAGGAGCTCCGATGACGGATTCGCTGCCCCATCGGCCGCACGAAGCGTTCGCCGGGGCGTCCATCGACACGGCCGTGATCCCGACGGCCCGGACGGCGACCTGCGTCCGGTGGATCGCCGGGCGCGATCGCTCCGAGCCCGTCGTGTTCCTGCACGGCAACATCTCCTCGTCGCTGTTCTTCTTCCCGCTGATGGCGCATTTACCGCGTCGATTTCGCCCGATCGCGCTCGACCTGCGCGGGTTCGGCGGCAGCGATCCCGATCCGGTGGACGCCACCCGCGGCGTGCGCGATTTCTCCGATGACGTCCTCGCCGCCCTGGACGCACTACATCTGGGGCGCGCGCACGTGGTCGGCTGGTCGCTGGGCGGTGCGGTCGCCATGCAGGCGGTAATCGATGCGCCCGAGCGCTTTTCATCCCTCACGCTGATCGCGCCGGTGTCCCCGTTCGGGTTCGGCGGGACCATCGACGCGGAGGGGCGAATGCTCGCCCCGGACGGTGCGGGCTCCGGTGCGGGCATGGTCAGTCCAAAGTTCGTGCAGGCCTTGGCCAATGGCGACACGTCGAGCGAGAACCGTTCCGGCCCCAGGGCTTTGCTGCGGCGTGCCTACGTCGCGCCGGGGTGGGACGGCGAGGGCGAAGAGGAGCTGCTCGCCGGAATGCTCTCGACCGTCGTCGGCCCGGACAACTACCCGGGGGACGTCGCGCGGTCGGAGTCGTGGCCGTTCTTCGCGCCCGGCACGCGCGGCGTGATGAACGCGATCGCGCCCACCAACCTGGAGCTGACCGACCTAGTGGAGGTGGAGCCGAAGCCGCCGGTGCTGTGGCTGCGCGGCAACGGTGACGTCGTCATCTCCGATGCATCGTCGATGGACCCGGCGGCGCCGAGCCGCACCGGGGCGATCGCGGGATACCCCGGCCCGGAGGTCGCCCCGCCGCAACCCATGATCGCGCAGACCCGCGCCGTGCTCGATGCGTTCGCGGAGCGCGGCGGTCGGTACCGCGAGGTCGTCATCGGTGGTGCGGGACACGCCCCATACCTGGAGAAGCTGCCGGTGACGTTGGAGGCGCTGGTGCCCCACCTGGACGGCGCCGAGAAAGAATGACGTCATGATGGTGCGTTGATGGTGTCATAGAGGTGTTAGCATGATCGCGTCATAGTGTCATAATCTGTGTCACCTGCGGCGCGCGATGCTTGGCCGAACGGAGATGGAGACCATGGTGCAGTCCGCACATCCGCCGACGTCCCGGGCGCCCGCCATCGAGGTGCATGGTCTTACGAAGCAGTTTCGTCGCGCCGGTCAGGATCCCCTGCGCGCGGTGGACGGCCTGGATCTGACGGTTCCCGCGGGACAGATCATGGCGTTCCTCGGCCCGAATGGTGCCGGGAAGACGACGACCCTCGACATGGTCCTGGGTCTGACGACCCCCGACGCCGGGACGATTCGCGTCGCGGGGATGGCGCCGCGCGCGGCGGTCCGCGCCGGCAAGGTCTCCGCGGTGCTGCAGAGCGGCGGGCTGCTGGCGGACCTGACGGTGGTCGAGACCGTGCGGCTGATCGCGTCGACCTTCGACAATCCGCGCCCCGTCGGCGAAGTCGTGGAACGCGCCGGCCTCGCCGAGCTGGCGAACCGCCGGGTATCGAAATGCTCCGGTGGTGAGCAGCAGCGGCTGCGATTCGCGATGGCGCTGCTGCCGGACCCCGAGGTGCTGATCCTCGACGAGCCGACCGCCGGCATGGATGTCACTGCGCGGCACGAATTCTGGGCAACGATGCGCGCCGATGCAGCCGCTGGCCGGACCGTCCTGTTCGCGACGCATTACCTGGAGGAGGCCGATGCGTTCGCCGAACGGATCGTGCTGATCTCCGCGGGCCGCGTGGTAGCGGACGGCACTACCAGCGAGATCCGCGCGAGCGGTGCTGGGCGCACGATCGCGGTCGACATGCCGGAGTCGGATCGGGAGTCGTGGATCGGCCGCGTCCGCTCGCTTCCCGGCGTGACGCACGTCGAGGTTCGCGGACGCCGCGTGTACATCGCCGCGTCGGACACGGATTCGGCGGCGCTGGCGCTGCTTCGTGACCTCGGCGCGCGGAATCTGGAGATCGCCGCGCCGACCCTCGATTCGGCCTTCGTGGCGCTCACCGGCGAGCACTCGGCGGCCACCGAGCCGGATGGGGAGTCGGGTGGTGAAACCGCCTACGCCGCAGACTATGTGGGGGAGGTATCGGCATGAACCCGACCTATTTCGCGCTGGAGCTCAAGCGCTTCTTCCGCGATTACACCGGCGTGTTCTTCATCGCGGTCCTGCCGTGCTTCTTCTACGTCGTATTCGGAGCCGCGCAATTCTGGTCCAGCCAATCCGTCGGGCGCGGCAATGTGGCCATGTACGTGATGATCTCGATGGCGGCCTATGGGGCCGTGACGGCGACCGTGTCCATCGGCGGGTCCGCGGCGATGGAGCGCATGCAGGGCTGGGGGAGGCAGCTCGGGCTCACCCCCATGCGCGACTCCATGTTCGTGGCAACGAAAGCCGTGGTCGGCGTGACCGTCGCACTGGTCCCGATCGGCCTGATCTTCGTGATCGCGGCGTTCACCGGCGCGCGCGGGGATCTGCCCGCGTGGATCGTCGGCGGCCTGGTGATCCTGGTCGGCGCCGCCGTGTTCTCCGTGTACGGGCTGATCTTCGGGCTGCTCTTCCGCAGCGAGTCGGCGATCGGCGCCGCGTCGGGAACCCTTGTGGTACTTGCCTTTCTCGGCAATCTGTTCTTCCCGTTGTCCGGGACACTGCTCACCATCGCGAAGTTCACGCCGCTCTACGGGTATGTGTCGCTCGCCCGCCGGACGCTGACCGAGGGGTACATCCTGAACGGCACGCAGAACGGCAACCTGGTCTTCGAGCCGCTGTGGCAGCCGATCCTGAACATCGTCGTCTGGACAGTCATCTTCTGCGCACTGGCCGTCGCCGCCGTGCGGTACGGGCGCCGTCGGCAGTAGGGACGCGGCCGAGGCGCCCATGACGCTGTTCGCGGCCTATGGCCGGCCAGCGGGAGGAAGATCACCCGGCGCGGGATGTGTCAGCGGCGCCGCGCCCTTTCGTAGCGGTAGGCCACCTTCCGCACCAGCGCTCGCGGAGCCATCTTCGCCGCGGCCGCGAGCGCCTTGTAGAGACCGCCAGGGACCACGACCGTCCGACCGGCCCGAAGAGCCGACAACGCTTGCTCGACAACAGTGTTCACGTCGGTGTACAGGAAGCCAGGGGTGCCCGTCATATCGATGTCGGCGCGCTGATGAAATTCGGTGCGCACGAAACCGGGGCACACCGCGACCATCCTTACCCCGGTGCCCTGCAGGGACATCGCGATCCCCTCGGTGAACGACGTCACCCACGCCTTCGACGCCGAATACGTCGACCCGCGGCCCGGCAGCATTCCCGCGATCGACGCGATGTTGATGACGCCGCCGCGATGACGCGCGACCATTCCGGGTAGGGCGGCGTGCGTCAGGGCCATCACGGCGGTCACGTTCAATTCCAGCTGATCGACGAGCTCGCGTTGCGTGGCGGCCAGGAAGTCCTTGCCCAGGCCCATACCGGCGTTGTTGACGAGCAGGTCGACCGGGATCTCGTCGTCGGTCAGGCGCGCGCAGACATCGAGCCGCGCCGCGCGATCGGTGAGATCCGCGCCGAGGATCTCCACACCCGGCGCGCCCGCCGCTCGCAGCGTCGCCCGGTCGTCATCCAGTCGAGACCGGTTGCGTGCCACCAGAACCAAGCGGTAGCCATCGGCAGCCAAGCGCCTGGCGAAGGCCGCGCCGATCCCCGAACTGGCTCCGGTGACCATCGCGGTGGGCATGCCCCGACTGTAGCCGCAGTGGCGAGGGTGGCCCCCGGTCAGAACGCTTCTTCGGGCACATCCATCAGCGAGAGGTCGGCGGCTTCGATCACGCTGCGCCGCGCCGACAGCTCCGGCAGGACGTTGCGCGCGAACCACCGGGCGACGGCGAGTTTTCCGGTGTAGAAGGAGGTGTCGCGCGCATCCGTGGGGCCCGAGGCTGCGCCCGAATCAGTGCCCGAATCGGAGCCCGCGTCGAGTGCCGCCTGTGCGACGCGCGCCTGCCGAAGGAGCAGATATCCGATCAACAGGTCGCCGGCGCTCATGAGCAGTGTCACCGCGTGTTCGCCGATCTTGTAGATCGACCGCGGGTCGGTTTGCGACGCCATGGCGTAGCCGACCATCCGGCCGACCATGAGCTGGACATCCTCCAGCGCGGTCTGGAGCAGGCCGAGTTCCTCCTTGAAACGCCCATCTTCGGTCGCGGCGCCCGCGGTCGTCAGGAACTCCGCGATCTCGGCCGCGACGGTGCCGAGCGCGGTTCCGTTGTCGCGCACGATCTTCCGGAAGAAGAAGTCCTGGGCCTGGATGCCGGTCGTGCCCTCGTACAGGGTGTCGATCTTCGCGTCACGGATGTACTGCTCGATCGGGTAGTCCTGCGTGTACCCGGAACCGCCGAAGACCTGTAGTGCCAGCGCCAGGTTCTCATAGGCACGCTCCGACCCCGCGCCCTTGACGATGGGCAGCAGCAGATCGTTGACGGCGCGTTCGACAGCGAGATCGCCGTCGCCGACAGCGATCCGGTCCTGCCACGAGGCCGTGTACAGGTAGACGGCGCGCAATCCCTCGGCATAGGCCTTCTGCCGCATGAGCATCCGCCGGACGTCGGGGTGGTGGATGACCGTCACGCGGGGCGCCGTCTTGTCGAGTTGCCGCGTCAGATCCGCCGATTGCACGCGGCTCTTCGCGTAGTCGAGCGCATTGAGGTAGCCGGTGGACAGCGTGGCGATCGCTTTGGTACCGACCAACATTCGCGCGTATTCGATGACCTGGAACATCTGCGCGATACCGTCATGCACGCCGCCGAGCAGATAGCCCACCGCGGGCCGATCCTGCCCGAACGTGAGTTCACAGGTATTGGAGACCTTCAGGCCCATCTTGTGTTCCACGCCGGTCGCGTACACGCCGTTGCGCTCCCCGAGTTCGCCGGTCTGCGGGTCGAAGAGCACCTTCGGCACGATGAAGAGGCTCAGTCCCTTGGTGCCCGGCCGGGTCTCGATCCCCGGGCCCTCCGGACGCGCAAGCACCAGGTGGATGATATTGTCGGCCAGATCGTGCTCCCCCGACGTGATGAAGCGCTTGACCCCTTCGATGTGCCAGGACCCGTCGGGCTGCGGAACCGCGCGGGTCCGCCCGGCCCCGACATCGCTGCCGGCGTCAGGTTCGGTGAGCACCATCGTGGCGCCCCAACCCTTCTCGATCATGATCCGGGCGATCTGCTTCTGCTCGTCCGTGCCGTTACGGTCGATGACCGTCGCGAAGTTGGGCCCGCCCGAGTACATGAACAAGGCGGGATTCGAGCCGAGGATCATCTCGGCGGCGGCCCAGCGCAGCGATGGCGTCGCCCCGTACCCGCCCAACTCGTTGGGGAGGTCGAGCCGCCACCATTCGCCATCGCGCAGTGCGGCGTAAGACTTCTTCAGCGACTCGGGCACCGGGGCGGTGTGGCTCTGCGGATCGAAGACCGGCGGATTCCGATCCCCGTCCACAAACGACGCCGCGACCGGACCGGCGGCGACCTTCTCCAGTTCTTCGAGTACTCCGCGGGCGGTGTCGGCGTCCATCTCCGACCCGTGGCGACCGAAATAGCGGTCGGCGCCGAAGACCTCGAACAGGTTGAATTCGAGATCCCGCACGTTGGCCCGATAGTGGCTCATGGCTACCTCCTTGCGGACGCGTCGGCGTCACGATTCGCCGGATCGACATAAGTTACTCACGAGTAACGTTATGTAGCCAGGGTATTACCGGTCAGTAACTCCTGCAAGATGCCTGGTCACAGCGCTGCCCGCGGTGCCACTGGACCCCGGTCGGCGAGTTTGCGACGATGCCTTCGATGACGAGGTTCGGTGGAGTTCGACGTGGCCGCAGGCGCGCGCACGGTGCTCGGCGCCGGCCGCTGCTCCATGCCGTCATAGCCGCGGTCGCCGTCCTGGCCGCGGTCGCGGCGGTCGCGGGGTGCACCGGACGGTCCGCTGATGGGCCCAGCCCGGCAGCCGACGAATCCATCGGGCCGACGCCCACCGGCGGCGTCGCCGGGACCGGAACCGACCTCATCCCGCCCGATACGGGCGGCGAGAGCGGCGGAGCAACCGGCACCACGTCCGCCACGTCGGCGCCGCCCGCACCGGCCGCCGGTCCACCGCAGTCCGTACTCCTACCGTGGCTCAAGGGGCCGACGCCGGATGACGGCGTCATTCTCGGCGCTGACGGGACTCGGCTGTGGCAGGGCCCGCGCGCCGGCGAACGGGCGCTGTTGGGCGACGGCTGGTACCGCTACTTCGGACCGGACGGTTCCCTCGTCGGATGCACCTCCGCCGGATCCTGCGTCGGCGTGGGCGGCGACGGGACGGTCTCCGTCACCGCGGGACCCGGCGATCCGCGCGAGGTCTACCGATCGAACGGCACATACCTCGGCAGATACAGCGCTGCCGGCGAGAAGATGGCCGCAGAGCCCGACCCGCGGACGTTCGCCGATGCCCTGGCCGCCTCGGGTGTCGATGTCGCCGGGTTGGTCAACGCGGCCACCCGCACGGCGCCGTTCGCCGGTGGGGTCACCGGTGATCCGCATCTGATCACCGCGGCCGGGCAGCGGATCACCACCCAAGTCATCGGCCAGTTCGTCGCGCGCGGCGGAGATCCGACGCACGTGATCCAGCTGCAGTTCGACCCCATGAGCCACCGCACGGACGTGTCGGTGGTGTCTGCCGCGGCGATCGGTACCGGCGCGAACACCGTCATCGTCGAGGCGTCCGGCGTGGTCAGCGTCGACGGGCGGATACAGCCCAGGGGGTCGGGCTTCCAGCAGACATCGCTGGCCGGGGGCGTGGTCCTCGGGCGGTGGCCGAGTGACGCGGACGGTGTGTCGACGGTGGTGGTGATGTGGCCTGACGGCTCGTCCGTCGTCGCGACCGTGAACGCGGCACTGGGGCTGACCCTTGTCGCGAACATCTTCCCGCGCGCCGGTGCCACCGGCCTGTTCGGCTCGGTCGACGCGCCGGCCGGATCGGACCTCCTTGCTCGCGGCGGCTCCGCGACAGCCGTGCCGAGTGCCATCCTGTCGTGGCGCGTCACGGCGGCCGAACGTCTGCTCCCGGCGCCGGCGGGCACCCTACCGCCCTTTCCGACGCAGACCGCGACGATCGATTCCGGCGCCGCCAAGGTCGCGCAACAGGTGTGTGACGGCCACGGGATGCGCAACGTCGCCGACGTCGCGGCGTGCGCCTTTGACGTCGGGCTGACCGGCGACACCGGTTTCGTGGCCGGGCATCTCGAGCTGAGTGCCGCGGCGGAGGTGTCCGCCATCCCATCGGACTTTGCGGCGCGCTGGCCGGCACTCGAGCCTGCAGCCCCGGCGAGTGCACATGACCTACCCGCGAACGGCCAGCTGGCCTTCACCCTCGCGCCCGCGCAGACGCAGGCGTTCCACCTGACGATCGCGACGCCGGGGGCCGTCGGCGTCGCGAACCGGAGCGGCTGTGCCGCCGGGGCCAATCCGCCGGGGATGGATCAGCCGGCGCTGCGCGTCTTCGACGCCGCCGGGCATGCCGTGTCCGACCGGCTCCCGCTGTGTGGGCACGTCGAGACGCCCGCGCTCCGGGCGGGGACGTACACGCTCGTCGTCGCGAACGGCATCGGCCGGGCCGCCATCGACGTCCGCGGCAACGTCGTGCTGCCGTAACGAGCGGCTCGCCCGTGCGTCGTACGCGGGCGGTAGGTTGACGCTATGACGATCAACGACCCCGGGCCCGCCGTCGGCGACACCAAGGACTGGGTATGGGCCGCCACTAGGCCGTGCGCCGAATGCGGTTTCGACCCCACCGCGATCGACGACGTCGCCGTGGCGAACACTTTGCGCGGCACCACGTCTCGCTGGGCCGCCGTGCTCGCCGGACCGGACGCGCGAGACCGTCCGAAGCCAGCCGTCTGGTCACCGCTCGAGTACGCCTGCCACGTTCGAGACGTGCACCGCGTGTTCACCGGGCGGGTCACCCTGATGCTCACCGAGGACGCGCCACAGTTCGCGAACTGGGATCAGGACAAGGCTGCCGTCGCCGGACGGTACTGGGCCGCCGACCCGGCCGTTGTCGCCGCCGAATTGGCCGAGGCCGCCGAGCAGTCCGCCGCCGGATATGACGCTGTTCCCGCCGATGCCTGGTCCCGGACCGGTATGCGCAGTAACGGCAGCGCCTTCACCATCTCGTCGATCGGTCACTACCACCTGCACGACGTCGTGCACCACCTTTACGACGTGCAGGGCTGAGACTTTCGCAGCGGGACCAGCCCCCGTCGTTCAGGCCGCGGGCGCTACGCGCCCCAGTGCTGCAGCTCGATGATGTTGCCCTCCGGGTCGCGTGCGTAAGTGACCTGCAGCGGACCGACCCCGGGCACGGTGGTTTCGGCAATCTCCCCGAGGCGCTGTCCACCGTGCGCCACCACATCGTCGAGCGCGGCCGGCACGTCCGCCACGTGGAACGCGAGGTGGCCGTACCCGGCGCGGTTAGCCACCGGCAGCGCCTGCTCGGCCGTCCCGTCATAGCTGTAGATCTCCAGCGTCGGGCCGGAATCACCGTGCCCCGGCAATAGCAGATGCTGTCCGCGCAGATGCGCCCCGGCGACTCCCGTCGCCGCCGACAGCCACTCGCCGGCCTGATCACGCTCCGGCCCGGTCGGCCGGCAGTCGAACACCTCGACATAGAAACGGACCAGTCGCCGCCAGTCCCGGGCGATGAGATTGGTGTGCACGTAACGGATATCGGCAGCCACAGGTCATACCATAGGCGATCGGGCCAGCTGGTCCAGCCGAATCGTCGTGCCGCTCACCGTCGTTCTCGGTGGACCGCTGCGGGAGCGTCGTGGCCGACCGGAGCGCGGTGAACCCGGAGTCTTGCCGCTGCCGGGGTGCTCGGATCGGTGGGCGGGCGTCACGCGCTGGCGACGTGCGGGCTCCGGGCGAGCGCGACTCTGCCGGGACGGAGGGATCCGCTGGGACGCAGCTCGGGCGTTTCTGCCGTACACGATTCGGCGATGCGACCGGGTGTGCGGGTCAGCCGAACGGTGATGCCGGCCCGATCGGCGGCCTGATACACCACCGGCAGCACCCATTGACGGAGCCACCAGCCCTCGCCCTGGCCGGGGTGTGCGCTGCAGTAGTCCGTCAGCAGCCAGCCGTCGCGCGTGGATCTGACCGCGACCACGGCCGTGTCGTCGTGGGAGAAGTAGTAGCGGGTGCGGCCGAACCGGATGGATGTGGCCCGGCGCAGGGTCGCGAGCGGCCAAGCAGCGCACGAGATCCCCACTGCCGCAGTGCGTATCGCCCGCGTCCAGCCGTGGGTCGCCCGGGCCGCGTATCGCCGGCCGCGCCACACCCACCAGGAGATTCGCATCGCGTCGAGGGGCTGGGCCGTCCGTGCACCCTCAATCGGCGGCAGTGTCGTGGAATCCATCATTCTCACCTTCTGTGGGGCGTGCGTGATCTTACGGATTGTCGTGAAACACCTGGCAATGCAACGACTTTCACCACAACGATACCGACTCCGCGCGCTGCGTGGAAGGTCTTGGAAGGTCGCGGAAGGTCAGTGAACGCGGCCGGCCCGCGCTGCCTCCCAGGCGGCGGTGTGCTGCTCGATGTAGTGCTGGTAGTCGGTGGCGGTCGACAGGCCCGGCGGCGGTTCGATCGGGCTGTCCCCGTCGACGGTGAGTCGGGCCGTGAGTTCGGCCTGCACCTGTTCCAGGTGCGCCGGAAGCGCCGTGAGCGCGGCGGGCAGCGGGGTAGGCGCCGGGGCGGTGACGCCGGCCAGCGGGTCATCGGTGCGCGGCGTGGACCGCGTCATCGCCGCCTCGACGGTCGGTGCCGCGGCGTCCCGCGCGGTCAGCGGCCGCAAGCCGAAGAGCAGCTCGAGCGTGGCCAGGATGCTGGTGTGGTCCAGCGGCGGGCCGGAGTCCGGCGCGCGGAACACGGTACCC
>MKSW01000006.1:50235-84951 GCA_001897425.1 Actinobacteria bacterium 69-20
GGACCGCAGCGCCCGGTAGGTCGCGAGGATCAGCGCCTCGCCGCGGGCAACGTCGTAGTTGGGGTGCTGACTGTTGCCGGCTGCGCCCCAGCTCGGTTCCAGGAACGCGTAGGCGGGCAGCGTGCCGGCCGCCGCGTCGGCGGTGAAATCGCTGAACTGGCCGAAGTTCTCGCGCGGCGCCCGGGTGGTGTCCGGGAAGTCCAGCCGGGTGAGCGGTGGCGCGTCGTAGCCGTAGATCTTCCACGGCACACCCGCCGCGGACATGCTGCCGAAGATGCTCGGCACGGTGAAAACCTTTGTCACGTCGTCCATGTGGCCCTGGCTGGTGCCCGCATTGACGAACGCCCGGTTCGGCATCGTCATGGTCGGCGCGGAGCAGAACCACCGATCGCACACCGCGTACCCGCGGGCGAGCGCCGACAACACCGGCAGTGTCTGCGGGGTGTAGCAGCCCATGATCATGCTCGCCGTCGTCCCGGGCACCACGTACCAGCCGGCCCGCTGACGCTGCGCTATCGCGGCGGCGTAGTTCGTGACGAAACCCCGCATGGTGGGCGCGGTTTCGGCTACCGGATGCTGCGCCCCGAACAGCTGGGCATTGGTCGCCGCATAGCCCTCACCCGGATCCGCGCCCGGCATCAGGTAGGCGTGCGGAGTATCGGGCGTGATCGGGTACACCCGCACCGGATTGCCGGCGGCGTCCGGGCACGACTCGTCCCCGGTGAGCCCGTCGAAGGTCTGGCCCGACGAGGCGACATTGCCCGGGTAAAGGTAGCCGAGCATGTGGTCGAACGACCGATTCTCCAACATCAACGTGACGACGTGCCGGACGGAGCTCAGCGGTGTGCTCATGCTCTCCACTGTGCGCGCATTTCGGTCTCGGTGCGCAGTGAAGCCGTGGGGCGCGACCCGAGTGCCGCCAGCACCCGCGCGGACACGAACGTCGTCATACCCGTTGGGCGATAACGGGTTCGGAGTTCAGCGTCCGCGACGGGATCAGTTGCCGGGCGCGGGATTCGCGATGCGGCCCCAGGTCGACTTGTTGCCCCAGATGTTCTGGCGTAGCCCTTCGAGTTGGATCACCTGCGAGTGGTCGACGAAGAGGTTGACCTCGTTGCCGTAATTCTTGACGTACCACTCGAAGACGGGCGGGTCGGCAGCCTCGAACATGACGTTGCGGGCGCCGAGGCCGTTCATGATGGCGGCGGCCGCAGAGGTGTTCCACTCCGCGACGTTCTCGGTGATGCCCTCGGATTCGATCATGATGATGCTGGCGCCCGCGTCGAGCGCCTGCTTCCCGCGATCGACGAGATCGCCGATGTCTTTCTTGCTCTCGGCGGCGAGTTCGGCGATCGAGGAGTCGCCGCCAGACCCGAACTGGATGCCCAACTCGGGCTTCGCCTTGAGCCCGGCTTTCACGACCTGTTCCACCAGCCGCAGCAGCCCGCTGGTCGGTATGGTGAGGAACCCGGTCGAGATCTCGATGACGTCGAAGCCGACTTCCTTCGCCTCCTTGAGGTAGTGGACCACGGCGTCCGGGCCGTAGCGGAGGACCGTCTCGATCCAGCCGCCGGAGGAGATGTAGGCGTCGTGCTGGTGCGCCAGGTCGGAGAATGCGCGCACCTGCTCCCGGGGGAGCAGCGCGAAGGAGCCGCCGGCCCATTTCACGCCGTCGACCCACTGTCCGGCGACATCGAGCACATCGGCGAGATGTCTTGTGCCGTAGGTCGAATAGTACGGTCCGCGCACCTCGGTGAGCCCGAATGTGCGAGGCTTGTCGGGGCGCCAGGCACGTGGGATGAAGTCGAAACTCGTCGTGGTCATGGTGTTTCCTTTCGTCGGTCCCGATGGGTTGCCGGGACGCGGTGTGCCGCCGGGCCCGCGGGATATGTCGTGCGGCGGGTGCTGCCGCTACGAGCCGGTCCGGCTCGAGACGGCGAGTGTCGCGGTGCGTTCCCGCGGAACGGTCGCGAGCAGGTCGGTCAACGCGCTCACCGGAAGCTCGTCGAGGTCGCGAACGGTGGCTGCGATCCGGTCGGCCAACCGGGTGCCGGTGAACGGCGCGGCCAGCCGCGTGTACTTCGCCACCGCGCCGTCCCAGTCGAGCGGCTCGGCGACCGACCCCCGGTACGACGATCGCTCCGCGGAAAGCCGTGTGCCGTCGCTCATCTCGACCTCGACCCGGCTCGGCATCTCGCTCGGGAAGCGTCGCGTGAACGCCGCGTCGGGCCGGATCTCCACCTTTGCCAGCAGGCCCTGGACGTCGCTCGCGCCGATGCGGGCAGGAGCGAACTGGGCCGGCTCGACGACGCCGTCGAGGAGCGCCACCGCCACCAGGTAGGGCAGCGAGTGGTCGGCCTCCTCCTTCGTCCGGATGGAGCACTTGTCGCCCTCCTCGCCGCCGCCGATGATGTCGTACGCGACTTGGAACGTATCGACCCGCACGCGGGCGATGCGCGCCGTGTCGAATCCGTCCCGGGTCGCGATGTCGATGGCGGCGTCCAGCGCGGTCTGCGAATGGATCTCGGCGTTGTGCTTCTTGACGACGGTCCGCCGGACGCTCTCCAGATCCTCTGCCGACCAATCGATGTCGAAATCTCCAGCGATCGACTGCGCGAACCCCTTATTGCCCTCGAAGACCAGCCGTGGCCCGGTGATGCCGACGCCCGCCAGCAGCGCCGCGTGCGTCCCTTCCTTGGCGACCTGCGGATAGGCCAAGCCCTTCCAGTGCGACAGGTCGCCGGTCCGCGTCACCCGGAGCGCGTTGTTCGCGGTGCCGGAGATCGCGATCGCATTCGCGGTCTGCTCGGCCGTCAGCCCGAGGGCACGGGCGACTCCCGCAGCGACGGCGTAGGCGCCCTGCACGGTGTGGTCGAAGCCCTTCGCGCGCACGGGCGCCACATCCGACAACCGCGTCTGCACCTGGTAGGCCACGGCGAGCGCGGTGAGAAACTCCCGACCGGACGCGCCGACGCTCTCCGCGGCCGCCAACACCGCGCCGAGATTGTCGGAGGGATGGCAGGTTTCGCCCGGCGCGAGGTAGCTGTCCATGAAGTCGAGATAGCGGCTCAGCGAGGTGTTGTAGAACGCGGCGCGGTCCGGCGCGGAGGTTCCGCCGCCGATGAGTGTCGCAGATCCATTGCCGCCCAATCGTTCCGTGAGGTCGCGAATGGCGCGCATCGGCTCGGCGTCCTGCGCCGCGATCGCTACGCCGATCGTGTCCAACACCCGGATGAGCAACTGCTCGCGCGCGCCGGGGCTCATCGCGCCGCCGTCCGCCGACGTCACGAACTGGGCGAGCCGTTCGACCTGCGACGCCGATCGCGTCATCACGGTCTCCTTCTCGCGCGAACCGTAGTGGCGAAGCCCTTCCGTCACTCGGACTGCCCGGCGAGCTCTCGACGGGTGGCGGGCCTCAATCGGTGCTGTGGCCGGATCCTTCGCACGTTCACTTCTACGTCTACTGCACGGCGCACGCGGCTTCCAGGGTCAAGCGAGGATTATCACACATGGACCGTGAAAAATAAGGCGGCGTCTCGGCTTCTCGACGACCGGACCGCGACGCGTGAAACAACCGAGTATGACGACGTTCTCGCCCGCACCCCTTCATCATGTCGCAGCGCCGGGCGCGCTCCGGCTCCCGCACCGCAGGGAGGGCGCAGCAGGCCGGCACCCGCGCGGACACGAACGTCGTCATATCCGTTGGATGCACAGCGAATCGGTCCGTGACAACTCTCAGCAGTTCGTCTGGGCTGCCGTGACGCTCGTCGTCGCAGGCGTGGAGGTCCATGCGCCGGCGGTGGTGGTCAGGGTCCAGCTGGCGGCGGTATTGGCCGGCAGCGGCCCGCTGGTGGTGCTCGATGCCGATGCCGGGGTGATCGGGGTGGCCGCGCCTCCGTTGAGGCTCAGCAGGTAGCCGTCGGCGCGGGCGGAGACGGTCGGTGTCCAGGTCAGCGTGGCCATCGGTGCCGACTTCCCGCGGAGCAGCACGGTGACCGCCTCGGCTTGCGATGCGCCGCCCGCCCCCTTCGTTGCGGTGCGGACGCCCGTCGCGCCCGTGGCGGAGATGTTCTGTTCGAAGGCGGCGACCGACACGCTCTTGAACACCTGCTCCCGTGGCGTCATCCCGGTCGGCGTGCTGATGGTGCCGCCCTGCTTGACCGCGACGAACACCACCAAGGTGCTGGGCGCAGTCGCCGCGGTGACGGACGGGGCGTCGATCGTAGTCGAGATCGGTGGAGGCACGAACGCGGTGCCGGCCACCGGTGCGTCGAACGGCGTCGTTGAATTCACCCCGGAGTAGGCGACGATGGTGCCGCTGGACTGCGACGACGTGCCGTTCGACCAGGTGTAATTCTTACCGGGGTCTTCGGCGGTGGCGACGCGGCTGTAGAGCCAGTTGCCCGAGTTGGAATCGGGCAGGTCGGACCGCACCAGCGTCCACCCTGCAGGTGGTGTGACCGAAGTGCCTTGACCGGCGTTGAACGAGACGTCGGCAAGGAGTATGTCGCCGACCACGGTGCCGCTGGGCACGGTCATGGTGATGCTCGTGACCGGGCTGCCCTGCATGGCCCAGGTACTGTCCCGGTACGCCGGCGCCGAAGCCGCGGTGCAGTTGACGGTGGCGGTGAAGTTGGTCGGGGGTGCCACTTTCATGCCGGTCCACTTGTTGGACGGGCTGTCCGTGGTGCCGGCGAAGGCGCTCAACGCCATGTGCGGCGGCGGCAGCAGCGCGACGAGCATCGCGATCCCCAAGGCGGAGGCCGTGTAGGCCGGCACCCGGCTGGTACGGCGTCGGTGACGACCGCGGGGTATGCGCGGCGTGGACGCCAACACGCCGGCGGCGACCGCTGCGGCGGTCACCCCGATGCGGCCGAACGCCCCGTCGTGGGCCCACACCACGGCGAGGGCGATCCACGGCACCCGCAGTCGTCCGAGCCCCGTGATCTGGTCCACCGGCACCGGGCTCGAGTCCGGTGTCGGGTTTGCGTCACCGCGGGTCTGGATCGTGCCGTCCGGGTCGACGGCCACGATCCGGTGCATCAGGATCCGCTCCGGACGTCCGGGTTCGTGGAAGGACACCACCATGCCAGGATGGAGCCGCGTGTCGCCGAGCGGCGCGGTGAGCGTGACGTCGCCAGGCCGCAGCGACGGCTGCATCGACCCCGTCATGATGATCTGCGGAGACCACCCGAACGCGGCGGGTACCACCGACCACAGCAGCAGGCCTGCGGCGATGCCGAACCCGATGCGCGCCGCGGTCGCCAGCAGCAGCGCCAGCCAGGCGCCGACACCGCTCGAATCCCAGCGCCGGCGGGCGAGGCCCGCTCGGGCCGGGCCCGGCCGCGCGGGGCCTGCCGCGGCCCGTGCGAGGGCAGCCGGCGCGGTCACAGCGCATCCTCCTCGGGTGCGCCTCAGCTACCGACCTGCAGCGACCACGCGAAGTCGACTCCGGTCAGCGACTGATTCTGCAGGGTGTTCGGTGCCGAGGACGGGAGCGTCCAGGTCAGCTTGTAGCCGCGGGTCGCGCCGGCGGCGAGCAGACCCGTGCCGGCCGGCGCCGTAGCGGCGGTGTACGTCGCTGGCAGCGCCGATATCAGGCCGTTGTAGGTAGGGGTGCCCAAGGCCGTGAAGCCGGTGCAGCTGCCCGCGGCGCCGCCCGTGAGCGCCGTGGTGCTCTCGGTCACGGTCAGGGTGAGATTCTGCGCCAGGGTGTTCGTCGACAGGTTCGCCGGCAGCGGAGCGAAGAACTTGATCGGATTGCCGGCGGTTCCGGCGGTCGTGCCGTTGTTCTTCACGTTCACGCACCAGGACCCGCTGTCGCCCGGCGCCACGGCTCCCGGGTTGAACATCAGGGTGCCGGTCGTCGCGTAGGAACCGGTGGTGTCGTTCTGCAACGACACGGAGCCCGTCGACCACTGATTGCCCGGGCTGTCGGTCGTACCACTGAACGCTGAGTACGACGCCTGCCACACGATCAGCGCGCTCACGGCGAGCGCTGCCGGAATCGCAGCGGCCCGCATCCAGCGGCGCGTCTTGTCATTGGGGCCGGGCATGATGACCCTGCTTTCCTAGGTGGTGACTGCTTGTCAGTGCCTTGTTAGTGCCTACTTGGTTCGCAGCGGCGGCACGGGCCGCCTCCGCTCTGTCCACCATCGGCGCCGTGACCCTTGACTTGAACACCTGGCTGTGTATAGTTCGTTCGCTCAAGATCGACCGGCGCCTCCGGTACCCTGCCGTCATGCCGGCAGCGAAAACCTGGGCGGAGATGCGCACCATGATGGAGCGCCTGCTGGTGGAGCGTACCGGCGCCGACGTCGGCGAGTGGAACAAGCGGATCGCCGCCGAGAAGCCGGTGTCGGAGGCGGCGCTGCGAGCCTGGCTGTCCGACCATGGCATCACCGGATACGCGCAGATGCTGCTGGTGATGGAGACCTTCGGGTACCCGGATTTCCTCACCGCGTCCGCGGACGAGCTGCTGGACGGTCAGTACGCCGACCGGAAAACACTGCGCCCCGTGCTCGACGCCCTGTTGGCGTTCGCCGCGACCATGGAGTCGGTGACGGTCCAGGTGCGCAAGACCTACGTCACGTTGATCACGCCGCCAGTTCGCGCTGATCAGGGCGACCACGCGGACTCGGGTGGACCTGGGGCTTCGGCTGGCCGGCGCCCAGCCCGACGCCAGGCCCGGTGGGCGGCTGCTTGCCGCGCCCGGACTGGGGAACGACGTGATCACCGTTCGTGTCGCGCTTCAGTCGGTCGAGGACATCGACGAGGAGGTGCAGCAGCTGCTACAGCGCGCGCGGGCAGAGAGCCTGTGACGCCTCATCTTTCGTGCGAGGCTCTTGTGCGGGCGGCGCACACGGCGGCGAAATGCCGCAGTGTCGCCGCGCGGCAGCGGACAACGGTCCTTCGATATTCGGGCCGTTCGGCCCTGGCCGCCTGGGCACACGTCGAGCACGATCAAGGAGCATTCCGGGCCGCCGGCAGAACGTGCCCCGGCCCCGAACGCGGAGGTCACCATGTACTGCCGAATGTATTGCCGAACCGAATCAGCCGACGCGGTCACTAACGCTGTGACTGGCGCTGCGACCGACACGGTGACTGACACTGTGCCGCCCCGTCATGCGGGGCCGGATCGTGCGGGGCCGCATCACGGCGGAACTGCCCGGGCGGCGGCCCTCGCGGCCGGCGTCATCCTCGCCCTCGCCGGCTGCAGCCACGCCACGTCCCCGGGCGGCACCTCGAATACCGGCGCCACGCAGTCCACGACAGCGGCGAGTATGACGAGCGGAACCTCGTCCGTGGAAACGCCCGTGTCGACGCCCGAGCAGCCCTCCACGTCGACGCCGCCACCGACATCGACACCGTCGACATCGCCGTCCCAGTCGACACTTTCGAGCAGCACGGCAGCCACTAGCAGCACTTCGGCCACCGCCGAAGGACCGATCCAGACGAAGGTGTACTACGTCATCGAGCATCGGAACGATTTGCGCCTGGCCCGCGAGATCCGGGGCGTCCCGACCGGAGCCGCCGGCCCCGTCGCCGCCGTCCGCGACATGATCTCCGGTGCCGAGGATCCCGACTTCCACACCACCTGGAATCCCGCGACGAGGGTGCTCGGCGTGGACGTCACCGGATCACTCATCACCGTCAACCTCTCGGCCGATGCCCGCACGGCGAACGTCGGCTCCGGCGGCGCGGCGCTCATGGTCCAGCAGTTGGTGTGGACCGCCACGGAGGCCGCCGGGCGTCCGGACGGGCGCGTCAGTCTGCTGATCGACGGCGCGCCCGCCGGGGAACTGTGGGGCGTGCTCTCCTGGGATCGGCCGGTGGCCCGCAAGGCGGCGATCGATGTCCTGGCCGTCGTGCAGGTCGACACTCCGCGCGAGAACGCTTCTGTCACATCGCCTGTCGCGGTGTCCGGCATCGCCGCGGAGTTCGAGGCGAACGTCCCTTGGCGCGTCATCAACCCGGCGGGCGCCGTCGTCGCGCACGGCCACAGCTCGACGAGCGAGGGCATGACGTTCGCGCCGTACTCGTTCACCATCCCGCTGCCGCCCGGCAAATACACCGTCGAGGTCCTCCAGGACGACCCGTCCGACGGCGCCGCCGGCCCGCCGTATGCCGTCACCCGGACCATCACCGTCTCGAAATAGCGTCCGAACCGACTGTCGCCCACCGCCTATGACGTTGTTCGCGCGCCAGCGCGGCCTATCCCGGCCTGCTCGGCCGAGCCCGGCAGTGCCCTACCCCGGCCGCGCACCTCCCCAGAGAACCGCCCCCTTGCCCGCCCGGCCGGCAGCGGTATCGACGAGAACATCGTCATACTCGAATTTCCGGTGCGACCGTCTCCGCGCCGCACATGCGCCGACCCGTCGCGGCCGGGCGCTGTTACCGTCGGGGCATGGGCCGGGCGCTGCTGCTGTTCGATGCGGATTGCGGCTTCTGCACGCGGGCGGCGGCAATCGCGCCGAGGCTACGCCTCGATGTGGACGTGCGGCCGCTGCAGGGCGCCGACCTGCCATCCCTCGGCGTCTCGGCCGATCGGGCGTGGCGGGAGATCCCGCTGGTCGCCCCGGACGGGCGGGTGCGCTACGGGCACGAGGCGATCGCGGGAGCACTCGCTACTGGCGGGTCGGCCGCGCGGCTGGCCGCACGGATCATGCTCAGCTGGCCGATCGACGGTCTAGCCGCCGCGGTGTACCGGCTCGTGGCGCGGAACCGGCATCGACTGCCGGGCGGCACCGCGACCTGCCGGATCACGCTTCGCTAGCCGCCGGGATACGGCCTCGCTTGAAGTACGCCAGCGGCCCGAGGATGTTGATCAGTGAGATCAGCCGCCAGCGGAGCTTGCCGCCGCGGATCTGCTCGGCGGGGCGGTGCGTGATGTCTACCTGGGCCGCGACGAACAACGAGATCTCGATCGAGCCGAGAACGACGATCGCCACCCGGGCCGCGACCGGTAGGTCCTGCCATCTCTTCTTGTTCTTCACCGTGCGCGTCGGCTTGTCACTCAGCGTGTCCTTGAGCGTGTTCATGCGCTCAGTATCCGCGAGAAGCCCGCCCGTCGACAGGGTCTCAGGTCACGTGACGTTGCTGCGGGAGCGCTTCCGGTACACGGGCTTGACCGCCGCCGGCTACGCGGCGCTGTCCGGCAGCAGCCGCTCCCGCAACCGGTCCCATTCCAGGTGCAGCCACGGGGTGAAGTGCTCCGGGCGCTCGGCAAGTTCGGCGTCCAACTCGGCCGGCGAGACCCAGCGCACCGCATCGATTTCCGTGCGGTTGAAGGTGATCGAACCAGGGTCGACGGCGCCCAGGTACACCCAGCACAACTCGTGTTCGGAGCCGAGTGAGCCGAACCGCGCGTGGTAGGTGAACGTGAAGCAGAATTCGAGATCCACGCTGACGCCGAGTTCCTCGGCGAGCCGGCGGGAGGTCGCCACCTCCATGGACTCGCCGCGGCGCGGATGGCTGCAGACGCTGTTCGCCCAGAATCCCGCCCACAGTCGCTTTCCCACGGCTCGCTGCTGCAACAGCACGCGACCGTCCGAATCGAGCAGGAACACCGAGAACGCGCGATGCAGGATGCCGTCCCCGTCATGGCAGCGTTCCTTCGTGTCGAACCCGATCTCACGATCGGCAGCGTCGACCAGGATCAGTTCCTCGGCGCCCGACGAGACGACGGCGTCACGGTGTCGGCTGGTCAACCGACACCTCCAACGCCTCGTAACCGGCGTCGCGCATCGCGCGGGCCACCTGCGGCCCTTCCTCCGGGCACAGCGCGACGACGGCTCCGCCGCCACCCCCGCCGGTGAGCTTCGCGCCGACGGCGCCTGCTCGGCGGGCCACCTGTACGAGTTCCTCGATCTGCGGGCTGGAGACCTGCAGCGCATTGAGCTGGCCCTGGCAGATGTTCATGAGTTCGCCGAGCTGCGCCAGGTTCCCGCCCTCGACGGCGTCGACGGCTGCGAGCGCGAGCGAGTCGATGGTGTCGAAGATGCTCTCGTACAAGCCCGGTTGGCGTTGCCAGCGCTCCCGCACCCGCGCGACGGTGGCGGCGGTGAGCGATTCGGTCCCGGTCAGCCCGATCACGATCGGCAGCGGCGCCGGAACGTTCAGGGTGCGCATCACGGAGGTGGCGCCGTTCCCGCCGGCGGTGTCTGGCGCGCCCGCAGTGTCATCCGCAGTGTCGCCCGCAGTGCCGGACGACGACGGCGTCGGTCGATCCGACCGATGGAACAGGATCGTCTTTCCGTAGGTCGCGACCGTGTTGTCCACGCCCGACGGCGTTCCGTGCGCGATCTTCTCGCATTCGAACGCGAGCCGGCACACTTGCTCGTCGGTCAAGCCCACCCCGTAGTGCGCGTCCACCGCGCGCACGATCGCCACCGACAGTGCCGCCGACGAGCCCAGCCCGACCGCGCGCGGCACGCTGGGCTGGATGTGGATACGCATCGATCGGCCGGCCAGTCCCAGCTCGCCGAGCACCAGGTTCATCAGGCCGAGGAACGACCCCGGCCGCGCGGCCGCCGGGTGGAGCCGCTGCTCCACCCCCCAGCGCGGAATCAGCAGCGACAGGCCGTCTTCCGCGTCCTCGACGCGAGCCTTGATGGAGAGCTGCAGTGGTGTGGCGATCGCGTGGCGCCCGTACACCACGGAATGCTCGCCGAGCAGGATCACCTTGCCGTAGCCGACGGCGTAGTCGGTGTCCGGCCGGGCGGAGACCGACGGCGCCGCCGCCCGTTTCACGGAGCGGAGCTCGTCGATGATCTCGCGCGCCCGCCACACCTTGATCTCACCGTCGTCGAGCAGTCGCTCAACGACCTGGTCGAAGATGTCAGCATCCGCCCCGGCCGTCGCGGTCACCGACCGCGCGTGGAGCGTCATATGACCCTGCTGAATTCCGTCGGTGGCAAGAGCTTTCAACGCGGAAAAATTCTGCGCAAGACCCACCGCCGCCATGATCTGCGCGAGCTCGGTCGCGGATTTCACGCCCAGGATCCGATGGTTCACGGCGACGGCGGGGTTCGACATCAGCGATCCGCCGACGGTACCCACCTTCATCGGCATCTCGATCGAGCCGACCAGGTTACCGGCGGCGTCGACGGTCCAGCTCGTCAGCGAGGTGTACGACTTGCCGCGGGCGGCATAGGCGTGCGCGGCGGATTCCAGTGCGCGCCAATCGTTCCCGGTGGCGATCGCCACCGCGTCGACGCCGTTCATGATGCCCTTGTTGTGCGTGGTGGCCCGGTACGGGTCGACGACGGCGAGGTTCGCCGCCGCGACGATGCCGTCGCGCACCTGCTCACCGGACGAGGTGTTCGTCGCGAGCTTGTCCACGCCGATCACCACCCGGGCCGACGCGAGTGCCCGGTCCGACAGATTGGACAGGATACGCATCAGCACCCGTCCGTCGGTGATCGTCTCGACGAGCGATGCGACGCCCTCGCACATCGTGTTCACCAGGTTCGCGCCCATGGCGTCGCGGGTATCGACCAGCAGGTGCACCACCACCATGTCGCGGCTGCCGTCGGGGGCCGGGTGCACGTACACCTCGAGGTCCGCCGCGCCACCGCCGCGCGCCACCATCTTCGGGTGCATCGAGTTCGCGAGGTCCAGGATCTCGTCCTTGCGCTGCAGCACCGCCGCCTGGGCGCGCGCCGGATCCTTCACCCCGAGCACCTGGATCTGGCCGATCAGGATCGGGTCCGTCGCCTGGGCGGTGAAACCGCCGCCGGACCGTGCGATCTTCGCCGCGGAGGAAAGCGCCGCGACGATCGACGGCTCCTCCACCACCATCGGGATCACGTAGTCCTGGTTGTTGATGGAGAAGTTCATGGCCAGGCCGATCGGCAGCCCCATCACACCGATCACGTTCTCGATCATCTTGTCGGCCCGGTGCACGTCCAGCACCTGCTCGCCGCGCAGCAGCATCTGGTACTCGGCGTCGGTGATCAGGCCCTCGCCGTGGATGGCGTCCAGCCGATCGGGCACCGCCATCTTGTAGAACCCTTTGATCCGTGATCCCACGTGCCTGTCCTTCGTCCTCGCCCGGTGCCCGATGCGACATCAGCTACCGGAGATGGTCAATCCCTGCGGCTCGACGGCCATATCAATGATGCGGTATCCGATCGCGCCAACCGCATGTCGAAAGGCCTCAATGTGGTCACCGTCTCCTGCGAATCCGATCCCGATGTCTCCGCCGCCAGCACCGGAGGGCTTATAGATGACGCCGCACCGGGCCGCGGCGTTCCGGATCTCGCGGTGTTCCGTGCCGACGATGTCGAGTCCGGCGGCGCGCCCGAGCTCGTCCAGCCGCGCACCGTAGGCCTCGAACGCGGCGAGCAGCGCGCCTGCGTCGGCCGTATGCGCGGCCGAGACCCCAGCCTCGGCGATCGCAGCTAAGCCGTCTAGGTGTTCGCGGTATCGGGCCGGGTGGTCCCGCCGCCACGCCGAAAGCACGGCAAGCGACTCCGCCGTCGACGTCGATCGCCCGGTGAACACGCAGCACCACCGCACCCCCGCCGGCAGCGTGATCGGCTGCCCGGTCGGCGACGGACCGTTTCCGCCGCGGTACGCCACGACCCCGCCGAGCAGGGACGCGGCGATATCCGCACCGCTGCCCCGCCCGCCCTGCATCGCCCGGTGCATCACAACCAGTTGCGGCAGGTCCGGCCGGGGGCGCCCGGTGAGTTCGTGCAGTGCGCTGGCGAGCGCCACTGTGAGGGCGGCGCTGGAGCCCAGGCCCAGTTTCGCGCCCCGCTCGTCGAAGAAGGCCGTCGTGGCGAGCGTGGCCGAGAACCCGTGCCGGTTGCAGTCCGCATCGGATCTTTCGAGTATGACGCTGTTCTCGTGCCCGGGCAGTGTCGCACCGACATTGCTTGTGGAGGCGGGTGTTTCGCCCTGGTCGTCGGCCTGCATCGTGGACTCGATAACGTGGCTCACCAGGTGCAGCCGCTCGGTGGTCACATCGTCCGTATCCCACTGGACGTGCCCATCGTCGGCCATACGCCCCACGGCGTCGAGTTCGAGATCCGGCGCGTGGACACGAATCTCGTCATACTCGAGGGGCGATATCCGGACGGTGGCGCGGCGGTCGATGGCAGCTACCAGCGCTGTCGCGCCTTCGAGGACGGCGTATTCGCCGAGCAGCATCAGCTTTCCGGGCGCGGACGCGATGATCGTCACGTGGCGCCGCCGGTGTCGTTCAGTGGGTCGATCAGCCGGGCCCCGGGGCCGAGCCTGGTGGTGCGCACGTAGAGAACGCCAGGCACTTCGCGGAGCGCGTCGGCCACCCGGGCGGCATCCTCCGGCAGACACACCGCCTTCACCTGCGGTCCGGCGTCGACGGTGGAAAACGTTGCCACGCCGCTTGTTTCGCGCAATCGCCGGATCAGATGCAGGCATTCGACGGTGGCGCCGTTCCAGTAGATCAGCGCGGGCCGGCTCGACAGCATCACCGCGTGCATGGTGGTGGAGCTGTGCTCGGAGATGTCCGCGAGGGCCGCGAAGTCGCGCCGCTCGATCGCGGCTCGGGCCTCGGCGAGGGCCGCCGTGGAGCTCGCCGTCCACGCGTCGTACAGCGGCGACGTGCGCCGCGAGAGCTCCATGCCCGCACCGGAACTCGTGGACTTGGCAGCGTCGCTGGTCACCGCGACGACCACCGCTAGTGGCCACTCGGTCGCCGCCAGCAGGGGAGCGGCGACCGCGTCCGATCCGTCGGGCCGCTCGCCCCGGGCCATCTCGACGAAGCCGCCGAAGACGGAGCGCGCCGCCGAGCCCGAACCGCGGCGCGCGAACTCGGAGAGCCGCTCCGGCGGGAGGTGTAGGCCGAGCGCGGCGTCGGCCGCGACGACGAGCGCGGCGAATCCGGACGCCGACGAGGCGAGCCCCGCCCCGGTCGGAAAGTCGTTCGTCGACTGTACGTCCGCGAACCGCGTGGTCCCCGCCTGCGCACGTAGAAGATCCAGTACCGCAGTGATTCTCGGGAGTTTCTCCGGAGCCGCCGCTCCGTTCAGGGTCAGGCTGTCCGCACCGAGACCGGGCGAGAACCGCACCCGGGTGCGCGTCCGCAAGTCGTCGAGCGTGATGGAGATCGACCCGGTCGCCGGAAGGTTGAGCGCGGTGTCGCGTTTACCCCAGTACTTGACGAGCGCAATGTTGGGCTGCGCGACGGCGGTCGCGTCCGTCGGGACCACGGTCCGGCATGCCTCCTCACATCGGTGGGCGAGCCCGATCGGCACGGCGCCGCACCAACGGGGGCCTTGCAACGATACCCGCACACGTGCCACGGTCGTCGGCCCGGCTGGCCGCCGCGGCGTCAGGCCTCGTTGCGCCGGAGGGCGGTGCCGAGGTGCCGGGCAAGCTGCACCAGAACCCGCGCGCAGTCGGCCGTGTCCCGCAGCGACACCCACTCCACGTCGGCGTGTGCCCCGTCTCCCCCCGGCCCGAACAGCACGGTCGGGATGCCGCGCGCGGCGATGAACGCCGAGTCCGCCCAGTAGCTCAGCCCGGACACGTCCGGCGTATCCGCGCGGATGTCCTGGCAGGCGCCCGACAGCGCGGCGACCAACGGATGCGCACCGGCCGTCTCCAGCGGCGGGCGGTGCATCACCGTCCGGGCGGTCGCGCGGAAGTCCGGGTCGGCGGCCGCGCAGGTCGCGAGCAGCTGGCCGACCTCGCGCTCGACATCGGTCGGCGACTCGCCGGGCAGCGTGCGCCGCTCGATCGTCAGCCGGCATCGTTCGGGGATCGTCGAAGGCCCCTGCCCTCCTTCGATCACACCGGCGTGCACGGTGCCGGGGCCGAGGAGCGGGTGCGCGCGTGCCGCGAGACGTCGGCCGAGGGCCTCGATCTCGACCAGCAGCGTTCCGGTCCTGACGATCGCGTCGACACCGAGCTGCGGTCTGGAACCGTGCGCCGCGACCCCCATGACGTCGATCTCGGTCCACACGAATCCCTTGTGCGCCACGCCGATGGCCATCTCGGTGGGCTCCGTGACGACGGCCGCGTCGGCGACGAATCCGGCGCCGAGATGGTCCAGAACCCGTTGGATGCCAAGGCTTCCGTGCTCCTCGTCGGCCACCGCCGCGACGACGACATCGACGTCGAGACCGAGCCGGGCCGCCTCCCGGCACGCGATCAACGCTGCCGCGAGGCCCGCCTTCATGTCATAGCTGCCGCGGCCGTACAGGCGGTCGCCGTCCACGCGGGGGACAAGCGGATCGGTCATCGCGCCGAGGTCAACGGTGTCAAGATGCCCGCAAAGCAGCAGCGTGCCCGTGGCGGGCCGTGGTCCGGACTGCGCTGCATCTGATTGCGCTGCGGCGGATTCAGCGCGGGATTGCGCGGGGCGGGAGCGCACCACGAGGGACGGCCTGCCGTCGCCGGAATCGACCGGATCGACTGCCAGGCCTTGGGTCTCGCACCACGCGGCCACCCATGACGCGATCGATGCCTCGCCCACGCCGCCGCTCGACAGCGACGGGTTCGTCGATTCGATGCGCACCAGATCCGCGAGCAGTTCAGTGATCTCGGTGCTGAGATCGATGTCCCTGTTGATGTCCCTGTCGATGTCGGGCATGTGTCCCCCTTCAAGAATTGATCGGCGAAATGATCGGCGCTCTCGCTACGACCGGTCGGAGATGACGCTGTTCGCGGCTGTGCCGCTTGCGCCGCCGCCTGCCTGCGGCGTGCCACTTCCTTCGGTGCTGAGCAGTACCAGCCGCGCCGAGGCATCCAGCCCGAGTGCCTCGATCGCTCCCGGCACGCCCCGCGCCGCCTCGACGCCGGCGGCCGAGGCCGCTCCGCATGGTCCGGAGTCGACACCGGCATTGCGCAGAATCGCTGCGGCCCAAGCGGATTCGCCGTCGGTGACACCGATTCCAGCATCCAGCCGGGCGCGGATCAGCGGCCAGGCGAGAGTCGATACCGTGCCGCAGTTCAGGCCGGCCATCGTCGTAAATGCCGATGTATCGACCGTCACCGGTTTGCCGGCCGCGAGCGACGCCGTCACACACGCGGCCGTCACGGGCTCCACCGCCAGCACGCGCGTGGGGCTCTGGCGATAGTGCTGCAGCGCGGCCTGCAACAACGAGCCCACCCCCGTCGGCACCGCGATCATCGCCGGGGTGCCACCGGCTTGCTCGTCGATCTCCGCGAACATCGTCGCGTACCCGTCCACGATCCAGCCGGGGACTCCCTGGTACCCGGGCCAGGACGTGTCCTGGATGAGAACGTCGTCATCGGAGATTGACTGCGCGGCGAGAACGACCGCGGCGTCATAGATCTCGTCCGTGTCGAGGACCGTCGCCCCCTCGGACTCGATGGCGGCGACGGTGGACTCGGGCAGACCGTCGGGTACATAGATGCGCGCGGGCAGGCCGAGGAGTCGAGCCATGCGGGCCAGCGCGCGGCCGTGGTTGCCGTCGGTCGCGGTGACCAGCGTGGCCGGTGTGCCGGATGATGCAAGTTCGGCTAACTCCGCGAGCGTCGCGCACGGCGGGGCCGCGGATCGCGCGGATAGCGCCCGGTTCTCCGCCCACGACGCGCCGAGGATCTTGAAGGCGGGCAGCCCGAGGCGCGCCGATTCGTCCTTCACGTGCACGCTCGTGACGTTCCAGCGCGCCGCGAGCTCCGGCACCGGCACCAGCGGCGTCCGGGCATACCCGGGCATGCTGCGGTGGAATGCGCGGGCGTCGGCGCCGCTGGGTATCGCGGCGGGCATCAGGGTGGGCGCTGCATCCCGGCGAGGTCCGATCGCGAAGGGGCGCAAAGTCATGACGCCATCTCAGCATGGCGTGGCCCAGTGGTCGAAGACCGCCGTCCCGTTTCGCCGGGTGGTGGCTCCTTCGTCGATTGGGGGTCCTGCAGGGTTGAAGGGCTTGTGGTTATGCAGGACTCCTTCGACGGGTTCTCTGGGTCCGCGCCGACGGGACATTTGCCGTACCGCGACACGCGCGGGATCGCGACCCGCCGCTGTTCCGAGCCGTCGTCGGCGTAGATCCGGTCGAACCGGCCCGGCCGGCTCGGGTCTCGGGTGACGGGTTGCCGCGGGCGTTGATCTGGGAAAGGGTGGGCCGATGGACGCCGAGCACATCGCGTGGAGCAGCGACACGGCCCAGGCCGGCTGGATCGGGCCGCGGTTGTCGCTGTTCGGTAGCGGGGTGGTGACATCCGTCATCCCGAGCGGGTTCGACGCCTACGCGCGGCTGCTGCACCCGGCCAACGGGAGGGGCGGCGCGCCGGTGCGCTGGGCGGACGTCGCCGCGTGGAGCGGGGTGCCGCTGGAACGGGACGGCCAATTCGCGGACGTCGCCGTACCGCAGCACCGCCCAGCCACGCCGAGCCCCGCGGCCGGCGGTCGCCCCGAGGAGGGCTCGCTGGAGTCCGCGGACGCGGCGGCGCTGGTCGACGTGCTGGAGGCACACACCAAGGCCGGGGCGCGCTGCTGGTTCTGCCTCTGGGAGGGCTTCGGCTGGATCGGGGGCCAGGGCGTCGCGATGCTCATGGCGACGATGCCGCGCCGCGGGCGGCGATGGCGGCGTTCGCGGCGGCGCCCTGGTCTGCCGATACCGTTCGGCCGCGGAAACCGGCTGGTACTACCGATGTTTCGGGGCCGGACGGCGCGTCGTGCCCGGCCGGCCGCGTACCTCGGACCCAGCGTGTACACAGGCCCGACGCCGGAGTTCGTGCCCACCGGCCCGGTGCCTGCGGCGGCGTTCGCCGGGCCACGGGTCGAGTTGCCGAACCGCAACTACCTGCTCTACTCGGGCGGGGTGTCGGGTGCCCTCGCCCTCGTCGCATCGGAGCGTCAGACGCCGAACCTCTGGTGGCCGGCCGACCGGGCGTGGTGCGTGGCGACCGAGATCGACCTCCCGTGGACCTATGTCGGCGGATCGGCCGAGCTGATCGATGCGATCCTCGCCGACCCGCGGCTGGAGGCCATGCCCGTGGAGGCCGAGGACAGCCACTGGTCCCGCGTGCCCGCGTGGGTGGACGAGCGCGCGGAGGCGGCGGCGCGAGAGCTGCTGGCCCACGGCCGGGCGACGGCCCTTACCGATTGGGGGACTGTCGAGGCGCGCCTGCGCCGCCCGCGCCGCTGGCGTGACGGTGAACTCACCATCGGCGGGCCCGGCCGGTCCGGCTGGACCCGGATCGACCGCAGGTCCGAGGCCGACCTGCATCGGAATGTGCATGACAGCATTGCCGACGCGATCGTGGACACGGCCCTCGACGCCGGATCCTGATCCGCGCTCGTCCGGGCCGGAACTCGCCAGCGCCGAGAGATGGGGGACGGCCGGCATCACGCGCGGCCGAGTCGTTTCTACGAAACGCGCTTCAGTTCGGCTGTAATGGCGCGTCGTGCGAACTCGGACGCCGAGATTCCGAGCTTGCTTGCTGCACGCTTCATTGCAGCATGGTCGTTCTCGGACAATCGCACGCCGATCTGTGGTGAGTGACGACCCGACCGGCTCAGCGATGGACGGCCGCTCCGGGCGGCGACGCGGGTGTCCTCGATGATCTCCTGCCTCACCTGCTCGGTGAGGCGGCGGCCGGACGGCAGTACGACTTCCTCGTCCGGAATGTCGGGCCCGCTGAGCCTGTACTTCTTCGTGGTCATGGTGTTCCTCCACCGCCCTGCGCCGCTACCCCTGCGCGAAGAACTCGATCGCGATACCGTCCGGGTCCTTGACCGTCGCGACGTTCGCCGGCGGCGCGCTGATCGGGCTGTGCGCGACGCCGAGGGAGTCGAGATCGGCGAGCCACGACTCGATCTCGCCCCGGTCCGCGCAGGCGATCGACAGGTGGTCGAGCCCGACCCGGGTCTCGCTGAACCGGTCGGCCGAGTCGGTCGAATCGTGTTGCTGCAGGCCGAGCATTACGCCGTCGCCAAGCATCAGCGTCCGTTTCCATCCGTCGCCCGTCATGTCGCGGACGCGCTTCATCTTGAGCGCGCGGGTGTACCAGTCGACGCTCGATTCGAGGTCGGTGACGGTGAGGCTGACATGGCTGATCGCGTTGACGGTGGGCATACGCCCATCATGGCACCGGTCACGTGCACTGCGATGTGTCTTGTAGCGCACCCGGTTGCGCGCCACACAACAGGCACGCACGCGGACGACTCCGCCCTACACGCGCGTGATCTCGACGCGCCACTGTTCCGGACCCTCGTCGACGTACGTCCACTCGAACTGGTCCGGCCACATCGCGTCCGCCTGGTAGCGCAGCGGCAGCGGGTCGTGGTCGTTGATCAGCACCAACGTCCCCGCCTCGGTCAGCGCCTGCATCTTGCCCAGGATGATCCCGTGCCGCGCCTGATGCGACAATGCCCGCACGTCAAGCTCTTCGGTGCCGCTGATCGGATCGATCGCCGCGCCCCTGCCAACCGGTTCCGGCACCTTCGCCACCGCCTCGGGCTCACGCCGCGCGCCGCCGGCCAGCTCCGGCTTGGCATCGAGGATCTCCGCGAGCGGTACACCCGCCCGCTGCAGCGCCGGCAGCAGCAGATCGTCCTCCTTGGCGAGGTGCCCCTCGAAGGCGGCCCGAACGGCTCCCGCGGCTGCCGCTGCCTCGGCGGGATCCGTCACGGCATCCAGGTCCTCGAACAGCGATCGCATCCGCGCATGGTCGTCGAGAAGTCCCTGCACCAGCAGCGCCGTCCCCTCGCGCTCCCGCCCGCGCACGTACACGGCCGCCTCCTCTGCCTTGAAATGCGGCAGCACATCGGAGCGGTACCAGCTAAACAACGCAACGCATTCGGTCGATGCGTCGCCGTCGGCAGCCGCCTCGATCACCGCCCCGGCGAGGTCCCCGAGCCGCGCGGCCAGCCGCCGGTGATGTGCTCGCAACTCGTCCAGCGCGCGTTCGGATGTGTCGGCAGGCATGTGGGCTCCCCTATGTGCTGCGGCGTGCGCCTCGTCGCACGATGTTTTTCACTATAAGCCCGTGTAAAAGGCCGGTGGGTGCCGGCGGCGGTTCCGTCGCGCCGTTCCGCGTCCGCCGCCCGGCATCAGGTATGACGAAATCCGCGGGCCGTGCTCGATGCGGACACGATGAGCGCACCGAGCGCCGTCGCGATGGTGAGCCACCACACGGCCACCCCCGCTTCTGCCAGACCCGCCGTCGCGACGATCGCCAGCACCACGGCGGCAGCGATCCGCCAGTCGTCCCCGACGATGAAATCCCACCAAAAGGCCCCGAAGGCCCTCAGCCCGCGCAGGAAATAGGCGATCGTGCGACTCGTGCGCGGCGCTGCGTCCTTCCGGCGGTCGGCATCGGTGCTTGGGCCGGCCTGCGGTGCAGCATCCGGCACCGCGCGCGGCTCGGCGCTCGACTCCGCTTGCGATGCTGCATCTTTCACGGCCTCGGCGGCGACAGGACTCTCGAGCGACGGCATGTGTCTGCGCACGGCGGCCCCTGTGTGCCGCCGGAGCAGTGCCACCAGCAGCGCTCCGACCACCAGCACGAGCGCGATCAGCACCACCAGCGCCACGTCCCGGCCCGGCCAGGCGGCGCCGGCGCCCTCCGTCGCCCAGAACGCGCCGAATGACGTCAGCAGCACACCCACCACGAACTTCATCGTGTTCTCCGGGATGCGCGCCAGCGGACCGCGCACCGCGAGCCCGGTCGCCGCCACAAGTACCACCGCCGCCGCCGCGGCCAGCGACGCGGCACCGATGTGCCCCTGCGCCGAGCCGAACGTGATCACGATGAAGGCCACCTCCAGGCCCTCGAGCAGCACGCCCTTGAACGCGAGAGTGAAGCCGTACCAATCACTTACGAACGCGTACCGGCGGTATCCGGCGCGCCGCGCCGCGCTCAACTGCGTCTGGTAGATGGCGTCTTCGTCATGCAGGTCCTTGAGCCCGGAGGCCCGCAGCACCGCCTTGCGCAGCCAGCCGAGGCCGAACACCAACAGCAGCGCACCGACCGCCAGTTGCAGCGCGGCCAGCGGCACGAGCGTGAGCGCCGGCCCGAAGGCGGCGACGATTGCGACCAGGGCGGCGAGCCCCACGGCGACACCCTGCATGGCCGACCGCCAACCGCGTGCGGTGCCCGCCGCCAGCACGATGGTGAGCGCCTCTACCGCCTCCACCAGGCAGGCGAGGAACACGGCCAGCACCGGCACCGCAACGCCCATCGTCGCCTCGCTCCCCGGGCGCCGACGGCCCGGCGACAGCAACGATAGCCGCGCGCGCACGACGCCTCTGCGAGACGCCGGTGCGGCCGTCGGGATGCCGTGCGGTGGGGGTGCGCGAGTCCCGCGCATCGGAGGTCAGCGGCGGCTCAGCGCATCGCCGCCCCGCCTCGATACCGCGCTCTCAGCGGCCGAAAAGCCTTTTGAACACACTGTTCTCGGACCGGTACTGCGCGATCTCGGCAGCAGAATGACCGCGGCATCGTTCGCTCTTCGGGACCCCCGCGAGGGCCAGCTCGATGTGGTTGCCACATCCGGCCCACGTCGTCTTGGAGCACATCTTGCAGCGAACTGCGTGGCACATGGGTTCTCCTCGTTGCACCCGGGCGGCGTCGTCGCCGCACCGGAACACTGTACCGCAATACCCGGTGGGGTATAGTCACGGATGAGGGTCACGGCCGACCGAGTATGACGACGTTCGTGTGCCGGCCCGATCAAGGATCGAAGCGCAAGGAGTGCTCGCGATGGATTACAGCATGATGGTCACAGTCGACACCGCATACGACGATACAGTCGCCGCGACCCGGGAGGCGCTGGCGGACAACGGTTTCGGTGTGCTCACCGAGATCGACGTGCGGGCCACCCTGAAGGCCAAGCTCGACGTCGACGTCCCGCCGCAGATCATCCTCGGCGCCTGCCGGCCGCCACTCGCGCATCGCGCGATGCAGGCCGACCCGTCGATCGCCACGTTGCTACCGTGCAACGTCGTCGTGCGCGAAGTGGCCGAAGGCTGCATCGTCGAAGCGATCGACCCCACTGCGATGATGTCCTTCGCCGGCGAGTCGGAAGCCCTGGCCGACGTCGCCGAGGACGCAAGCGCGCGCATCCGCGCCGCGCTGGACAGCTTGACGAAAGCGCGGGAGGCATCGTGAGACTTGCCGATGAGTCCATGGGTCCGGTGATCAACCGACTCAAACGCGCGCACGGTCAATTGGCGGGTGTGCTGCGGATGCTCGAGGAGGGACGCGACTGCGAGTCCGTCGTCACCCAACTCGCCGCCGTGTCGAAGGCGCTCAGCCGGGCCGGTTTCGCGATCGTTGCCACCGGCATGCAACAGTGCCTGCGCACTGAGGGAACGGAAGGCTCGGCAAAGGAAAGCGCAGCAACAGAAGGCACAGCGGGAGCCGATGGTGCGGGCCCGGCCGCTGCCGCTCCGGACATCGCGAAGATGGAGAAGCTCTTCCTGACCCTCGCCTGAGGGTGTGGGTCTGCGACGCTGCGGGCGGCCCGTGAGCGGTGCGACGCACCCGGGGCGGGGCGGCCCAGCATCTGCCCGGCCCGAACACAGCGTCATACTCGGCGGTTGAATTCCACGACGGTGCGCCAGCTTTCCCGCGGCGCGCTCGTCTCTCGCACGAGATCGCCGTACACATCGGCGATCTCGGCCTCGTCGAAGCCGTCCGTGCCCAGCAGCCCGTTGATCGTGACGGTGGCGCAGTGCACGCCGTGCGGCGCCAGTTCGGCGGCGAATCCGCGGACGAGCGCGCGCAGCGCCGCCTTCTGCGCCGACAGCGACGGGGCACCGGGGGTCGGGGCGTCGGCCGCCGCCGAACCGGTGGCGAGGATCGTGCCGCGGCCGCGATCGATCATGCCGGGCGCCACAGCATTCGCGATGGTGGCCAGGCTGGTGGTGCCGATGGCCAGATCGGCGAGCAGATCGGCCTGCGTCAACGTGGTCGCGCCGGCGTCTCGCCACGTCGAGACATTGTGCACCGCAACGTCAAAGGCGCCGGCCTGCTGCGACAGCGCGTCGATCGCTGCGGTCAAGGCATCGGCGTCGGCGACGTCCGCCACCGCACCGACGGCGGACAGTCCTTCCGCGCCGAGCGACCGGGCCACGTCCGGCGCGGCCCGCCCGATCAGGCCGAGGGGTCGTCCGTCGGCGGCGAGCCGCCGGGCGATCGCCGCACCCAGGCGCGGGCCCGCACCGACCACCAACACCGCATCCGCACCGGAATTGACCATGCCGCCACCATATGACGGGTGCCCGGATCCGGTAGGCTACAGGGCGCGCAGGACGCATGCGTGCAGATCGAGCGGAAGGAAGGGTTACCGTGTTCGGTTCGTCGTACACGCGCGAGCGCCTGCTCGTCGGTACCCGCACCGCGATCGTCGCCGCTGTCTGCTCGTGTCCGCGCGGTCACTCCTGGGCCTGAGCCGGCACAGGCCGCATCGCGCGGTGCGCCCACCGGGGCTGCCACGCTCCTGACGGCGCAAGGCCTCTCGTTCGTCCCGCTCCGCCCGTTTTTTCACTGCCCGCTTCATTCGCGCCGTCGCTACGGTCTCGTCGCCGAACCATGCGAGGCGAACGCCACTACTTCCGTACGGAAATCGAAAAGCACCACTCGCCAACATGTCTCATAAGAATCGCACCTTCGAGGAGCTTCCCCCATGGCACAGATCTATTCGAACGTCACCGAACTCGTCGGCCGTACCCCGCTGGTCCGCTTGAACCGCATCACCGACGGCGCCGCGGGCACCGTGCTCGCGAAGCTCGAGTTCTACAACCCCGCCAACTCGGTGAAGGACCGCATCGGTGTGTCCATCGTCGACGCGGCCGAGGAGTCCGGCGAACTTCCCCCGGGCGGGACGATCGTCGAAGCGACCAGCGGCAACACCGGCATCGCGCTCGCCATGGTCGGCGCCGCCCGCGGGTACAAGGTCGTGCTGGCCATGCCGTCGTCGATGAGTCGTGAGCGGCGGGCGCTGCTACGCGCCTTCGGCGCGGAACTCGTGCTGACCGAGCCCAGCGAGGGGATGGCTGGTGCCGTCGCGCGCGCCGAGCAGATCGCCGCCGAACGGCCCGGGGCGGTGCTAGCTCGGCAGTTCGCCAACCAGGCGAACCCGCAGATCCATTACGCCACCACGGGTAAGGAGATCTGGGAGGACACCGACGGCGAGATCGCCGCGCTGGTCGCGGGTATCGGCACCGGCGGCACCATCACCGGCGCCGGGCGGTACCTGCGGGAGCACAAGCCCGACGTGAAGGTCTTCGGCGTGGAGCCGGCCGAGTCCGCCATCCTGAGCGGCAAGCCCGCCGGCCCGCACAAGATCCAGGGCCTGGGTGCGAACTTCGTCCCAGAGGTGTTGGACACCGCCATCTATGACGAAGTGCTCCCCGTCACAGGCGACGACGCGGTGCGGTACGCCCGGCGTGCCGCCACGGAAGAGGGTCTGTTGGTGGGCATCTCGTCCGGCGCGGCGTTGGCCGCGGCGAGCGAGGTCGCACAGCGACCGGAGTTCGCGGGGAAGACGATCGTGGCGGTGGTACCGGACTTCGGCGAGCGGTACGTCTCCACGCTGCTGTTCGAGGGGCTGGTGGACTGATCATGGCTGCCCTGTTGGTGGGGCCCGCATCGGCAGACTGGGGCGGTGCGCCGGACGATGCCGACGCCGAGACCGCAGACCTTGCGGAGCGCGGGAGCTCGGCCAGTTCGCGCGGCGGCCACATCGGTGTGCGCAGTCTGATGCTCGAGGACGTGCGCACCGCGCGCGAGCGCGATCCCGCCGCACGGTCGTTCATCGAGGTCGCGCTGTGCTATCCCGGTGTACACGCGGTGTGGGCGCACCGGATGTCGCACTGGATCTGGACGCGCGGCGTCGAATGGCGGCTGGTCGCCCGCATCGTCTCGCAGATCGCCCGCGCCGTAACGGGAATCGAGATCCATCCCGGCGCGGTGATCGGCCGCCGGCTATTCATCGACCATGGCATGGGTGTGGTGATCGGTGAGACCGCCGTGGTCGGTGATGACGTCACCATGTTCCACGGCACTACCCTGGGCGGCACGTCGATGAGCCATGGCAAACGGCACCCGACCGTCGGCAACGGCGTGCTGATCGGGGCTGGCGCCACGGTTCTCGGCCCGGTCACCATCGGCGACGGTGCCAAGATCGGCGCCGGAGCCGTGGTCGTTCGGGACGTGCCCGCCGGCATGGTCGCCGTCGGTCCTGCCGCCCGGATCCGCCCCGGCGCCGCCGGCACCGCTCACGGCCCCTGGGACGACCCGGCCATCTACATCTGAGCCCCGCCCGCTGAGCCCGCCCCCACCGAGCTTAGCGGGGACGCGCCATAGAATGAGCCGGACCGGCCGAGCGACCTCGGTGCCGGCAGGAGACCGATGGGGGTGTGTGCCATGGCATGGGGATCCATCTTTGCGGTGATCGCGCTGCTGATGATCGCGTTCGGCTGGTACGAGGGCAGCAAGGAACACAGCTGACCGCGTCAGCGGCGAACAGCGTCATACACGGGTCGCTCTCATGCTGCGTCGCAAAGGGTTTCAGTGCGAGTGCGGCACGTGTGGCATGAGCGCGCCGGGCGGCACGACGCCGAGCCGACCCGCCTGGTAGTCATCCAGCGCCTGAACCAGTTCGTCGCGGGTGTTCATCACGAACGGCCCGTAATGCACCATCGGTTCCCCGATCGGCTCGCCGCCGAGCAGCAGCACCTCCATGGAGGAGGTCCGGGAATCCTGCTTCGCGTCGGCCGCAAGAAGCAGCCGGTCGCCGCTTCCGAACGCCACCATGTTCCCGCCGTGCACCGCGGCACGCGACGGGCCCGCCGTCCCCGAGCCGGCGAACACGTACGCGAGCGCGTTGTAGGTCGGCTGCCAGGGCAGTGAGAGCTGCGCGCCCGGCGCGATGGACGCGTGCAGCATGGTGATCGGGGTGTGCGTCGAGCCGGGTCCGGTGTGCCCGTCGACGGTCCCCGCGATCACCCGCAGCAGCGCGCCCGCGTCCGAGGTCGCCAGCAGCAGAACGTCTTTCGCCTCGACCGGCTGATACTTCGGGGTGAGGAACTTGTCCTTCGCCGGCAGGTTCACCCAGAGCTGGAACCCGTTGAACAGGCCGCCCGCCTCGACCAAGTCCACCGGCGGCGTCTCGATGTGCAGCAGGCCCGCACCCGCCGTCATCCACTGCGTCGCGCCGGGGGTGATCAGCCCGCCGCCGCCGTGCGAGTCCTGGTGCCGGAAGGCGCCTTCCACCAGATACGTGACCGTCTCGAACCCGCGATGCGGATGCCAGTCGGTGCCCTTGGGCTCGCCGGCCTCGTAGTCGACCTCGCCCATGTGATCCATCATGATGAACGGGTCGGTGTACTGGTAGTTGAGCCCGGCCATCGTGCGGCGCACCGGGAAACCGAGCCCCTCGTAACCCGTCGGCCCCGTCGTCACGGCGAGCACCGGGCGCTCCGTTTCGGCCGGCTCGGCCCCCCGCACTCGCGGCAGGGTCATCGGATCTGCGGTGACTGCAGCCATGATCGGCTCCTTCCAGCGGCGGTTAGTTGTCGTGTCAACAAACACGCTCCGTGCCGAGCATATTCCCGCCCATGACGTTGTTCCAGTGTGCGCCCGTTCGTTCGCCATGGCTCGGCCCGCGGTGGGCCCTTCAGCAAGCCCCACGGCCGACCCGCGACCGGCCCCAGCCACCGCCCGGATCGAGCCCTCAAGCGCACTGTCCGGGCACCGTGGCGCACCCGGGTCGCGACATGGTAAGCACGTCGTCATGACGAACGGAATGGGCGGTCCACGGGATTACGTCATCCTCGGTCGCACAGCTACGCGGGTATCGCGGCTGTGCTGCGGCACCATGACGTTCGGCGCCGAGGCGGACGAGGACACCTCCGCGCAGATCTACGCCCGGGTGCGCGACGCCGGCATCAACTTCTTCGACACCGCCGACATGTACGGAACCGGCACGGCGGAGCGGATTCTCGGCCGGTTGATGGTCGGTGACCGCGATGATCTGGTGGTCGCGTCGAAGGCCTACTTCCCGATGGGCGAGGACGCCAATGCCGGCGGGCTCGCGCGGCGGCACCTCGTCCGGGCCGTCGAGGCGTCACTTTCCCGGCTCGGCACCGACCGGCTCGACCTCTACTACGTCCATCACTTCGACGACGTCACCCCGATCGAGAGCGTGATGCGCACGCTGGACGACCTGCAGCGCGCGGGGAAGGTCGTCTACCTGGGCGTGTCCAACTGGGCCGCGTGGCAGATCGCGACCGCGCTCGGCGTCAGCGCCCGCGAGCACCTCGCGAGATTCGATGTGGTGCAACCGATGTACAACCTGGTGCGGCGCCAGGCGGAGGTGGAGATCCTGCCGCTCGCCGTCGCCGAGGGCCTGGCGGTGGTGCCGTACAGCCCGCTCGGGGCCGGGCTGCTCACCGGCAAGTACGGGATCGACCGGCGACCACACACCGGGCGGCTGGTCGAGAACCAGAAGTACATGGACCGCTATAGCCTGCAGACGGATTACGACGTCGCCGACCGTTTCACCGCGGTCGCCGCCGAGATCGGCGTCGCGCCGGCCAGTCTCGCCGTCGCATGGGTGCTTGCGCACCCCGCTGTCACCGCGCCCATCATCGGTGCGCGCAACCTCGACCAGCTCGAGAGCTCCCTCGCCGCACTCGATATCGATATGACGACGGAGTTGCGTGCCCGGATCTCCGCCCTGTCGCCGACCCCGCACCCGGCCACCGACCGGACCGAGCAGCTTCGGGCCTGAGCCCGGCACGAGTAGGCTGATATCGGTTATGAAACACATCATCTGGGACTGGAACGGCACGCTGTTCCACGACATCGACGCGGTGGTCGGCGCCACGAACGCGATCTTTCAGGATTACGGGGTGGAGGAGCTCACGCCGGACACGTTCCGCGCCACCTACACCCGACCCATCTGGGTGGCCTACGAGCACTTCCTGGGCAGACCGCTTCGCGACGGCGAGTGGCGGTATCTCGACGACGGCTACCACAAGCACTACCACGAACTGATGAAGGCGTGCGATCTCGACTCCACCGCACTGACGGCGCTCCAGACGTGGCGTGCGGACGGCGGAACGCAGTCGTTGCTCTCGATGTGGTGGCACGATCGGCTCGTTCCCACGGTGCACGGCTACGGCATCGACGACTACTTCAGCCGCGTCGACGGGCTGCGTGGCGAGGGCGGGGGACCGAAGGCCGGCCACATGGCGGCGCACCTCGCGGCGCTCGGGCTCGATCCGGCGGATGTCCTGGTGGTCGGCGACAGCGTCGACGATGCCGACGCCGCGTCTGCCCTGGGAGCCCGCGCGGTGGTCTACACCGGAGGCATGTCCTCACGAGAAGCGTTGGCAGCCACTGGGGTTCCCGTCGTCGACTCCCTCACCGACGCGCTCGACTACACCTGAGTCGGCCTGAGACGGCTGCTGCGCCGGGTCGGATCTGCGCCAAGAGACACGCCCGGGAATGCGCGGCAGCCGCGCCTCGTAGAGTGACGCTGTGGCGGATCTTGGCAGCGGCGACGGGGCGGCGGAACGCGCGTCGGCGAAGGTTTCGAGTATGACGCTGTTCGGTGCGCGCACGTTCTGGCGACCGACATCCGGCCGGAGTTTCGGGCTGGTGGTGCTCGGTGCCGCGATGTGGGGCACCGATCCGCTCTTCCGTAGCGGGCTCACCACCGACATCCCGGCCTCGACGATTGTGCTGGTGGAACACCTGCTGCCGGTGGCGATCGTCCTGCCGCTGGTGGTGCGTGGCCTGCGCCGCGCGTGGCGCACGTTCGAGGCGCGAGACTGGCTCACGCTCGGTGTGCTGGGCGTCGGCTCGTCGGCGCTGGCGACGGTGCTCTTCACGATGTCGTTCGCGATCGCATTCGCGCACCACAGTGCGACCACACCGGTTCTGCTGCAACAGATCCAGCCGCTCATCGCGATCGCCGCCGCCTGGCTCTTGCTGCGCGAGCGGCCGCGATTGCTCTTCGTACCGTTCCTCGTCGCCGGGTTGGTCGGCGCCTATCTGGTGGCGTTCGCCCATCCGACCGAGATCGGCGCGCTGGAATGGGAGTCCGCCCTCTTGGCCGTCGGAGCGGCGACCCTCTGGGGCCTCGGCACCGTGCTGGGACGCCGGCTGTCCGCGAAGGTCCCGTTCGGTGAGCTGACCGCCCTGCGGCTGGTGGTCGGGCTGGTCGCGGCCGCGGCCATGGCGATCTCCCGCAACGAGGTCTGGCCGCTCGCCCACCTCGACGCGAAGACGGTGCTCGCCCTCGTCGCGCTGGCGTTGGTGCCGGGGCTCTTCAGCCTGCTCGTCTACTACCGCGGCCTGCGCGGAACGCCCGCCTCCGCAGCCACTCTCGGCGAACTCGGGTTCCCGCTGACGGCGCTGATCATCGGGTTCGTCGCATTGCACGATTCGCTGTCGCTCACCCAGTGGGCCGGGGCCGCGCTGCTCACCGCCACGATCACGGTGATGGGGACGACCCGGCCGCAGGGGACTCCGACCGGCGTACAGGTGCCGGCGATGGTACCGGCATCGGCACCCTGACGACCCCGGCATACCTGAGCTTCTGGGCTCCTGGGTTCCTCGGGCTCGTTGGGCTCGTTGGGCTACGCGGTCGGAACGGCCGGAACCAGCAGCCCGCCGTTGGTCCACTCGGACCACGGCATATTCCACCAGCCCCACCCGTCCCAGGACGGCTGCATCGTCCCGGTCTTGTTCGCACCCGGGTACTCCACCACGTCGCCCGGGATGGAGAAGTTGTAGAACCACTCGGCATCCCCGACGTCGAGATTCGTGCACCCGTGAGACGTGTTGCGGCTTCCGATATTTCCGGTGTTCCAGCTCGCCGCGTGGATGAACTCGCCCGAGTTCGTGATGCGCACCGACCACGGCACCATCACGTCGTACGGGTGCGGGTCGCCCGGTTCGGTCTTCATCTCGACGGTGCCGTCGGGCAGCGGCTTGTGGGTCTTCGGGTCGACCGAGCCCTTCTCCATCACGACCTTCACGCCATCATAGGTGGGCGTCGAGGCCGAGCCCAGCGACACCGGGAGGTTCTTCACCACCTGGCCGTCGCTGGTCACCGTCATCATGTGTTGCGCGTTGTTCACCTGAGAGATGTGCGCGGCGCCGATGTTGAAGGTCAACGTGAGACTGTCGTCGTAGACGAGCCCGTCACCGGCGGACAAGCCCTGAACCGGCATGTTGACGGCGATCTGGGAATGCGCCGGCCAGTACTTCTGCTCGCGGTAGAGCGCCTCCAGCTGGTAGCCCGGCACGGTCGGCTTCTGCCAGAACCACGCCCCGGTCGCCGGCTGCCCGTTCACCGTGACGGTGGTCGCCTTCTCGAACGCCGCGGCATCGGTGGGCGCGGCCGAGAACAGCACCACCACCGCCATGCCCACCCCGTAGGTCGATCCGTCGGCCTCGAACGTACTGACGTGCACGGGCTGCGCCGGCGCGGTACTGGTAGACGGCGACGACGATACGATCGTCGATGACGCTGTTCCGGTCTGCGCACCCGACGTGTCGGCCGAGCCGCTGGTGCTACTCGATGCGGCGCCGGGCGTCGATCCGTCGGAGGTGCCGGTGTTGTTCTGTGCGGCGGGGGTGACGGTCGTCGTGACCACCGCCGTGCCGCCCGCGGAGCACGCCGTCGCTGCAAGCGTGGCGAGGACGGTGGCGGCGACGAGGCCGATCCTTCGAGACGTTCGCCGATGGGGTCGCATGCGGACATGTCTATCGAAGGCGCCTAGGTGATTCACCGGGTCATGTTGCCGTGTCAGTTTGTCAGAAACATGAGAACGCCATGTGAACCCGCCTCGGCTCGGTGTGTTGTTCGCCCCATGACGACCCTGCCGTGTCGCGGGCGAGGCGATTCGCCGGGCCGGGAGTGGGTCGCCGCGCCGATATGCTGGCCTTCGTGACGACGCATGCCCGCACGGCAGGAATCGAGCGCCGCGCGCTGATCCGCCGGCCTTCGCCGCGCCTGGACGCCGGCCTCGTGACGCACCAGGAGAGGGTGCCGGTCGATGTGGACGCGGCGCTCGACCAGTGGCACGGTTACGTCTCCGCGCTCACCGAAACCGGTTGGACCACCGTTAATGTCGACCCTGCCGACGAGTGCGCCGACTCGGTCTTCGTCGAGGACACGGTCGTGATGATCGACGAGATCGCCGTGCTCACCCGGCCGGGAGCCGCGACGCGTCGCGACGAGACTGCCGGCACTGAAAAGGCGGTGCGCGACCTCGGCTATGACGTGCTGGCGATGACCGGACCGGGCACATTGGACGGTGGCGACGTGCTGAAGGTCGGCGACGTCGTCTACGTCGGCCGCGGCGGCCGGACCGATGCGGCCGGTCTCGCCGAGTTCCGCCGGCTCGTTGAACCGCTCGGCAAGCGCGTGATCGGCGTGCCGGTGACGAAGGTGTTGCACCTGAAGTCGGCCGTCACGGCCTTGCCCGATTCCACGATCATCGGCTGCCCTTCGCTCGTCGACGATCCGTCCTTCTTCCCGCACTTTCGACCAGTGCCGGAGGAAACCGGTTCGCACGTCGTGGATCTCGGTGACGGCCGGCTGCTCATGGCCGCCTCCGCGCCACGCAGTGCGGACCTGCTTGCCGACCTCGGCTACACGCCGGTGCCCGTCGACATCTCCGAGTTCGAGAAGCTGGAAGGGTGCGTCACCTGTCTGTCGGTGCGGCTTCGGCACCGCCCGCGCAGCGGCGAATAGCGTCATACCCGGTCGCCGGTGCCCCGTGGCGCGGTCGCGACGGCGGGGCAGCGCGCGGCAGGTGGCATCGCCTCCCGTCCGGCGCTGGGCACTGCTCATGCCTACCGAACATTACCTGCCGGCGGTGCTTGCAGTGTCCACAACTCGTGCTCGGTCGGGCTGCGGGAGCGTTCCCCCGAAAACGCTCCGCTGCAGGTCAGCGTGGGTGTCACGAGGCCGCCGCCGAGGGGGTCTTCGCGCGCGGGTCCGATTTCTGCACACGGCGCGGAACGTGCCCGGCGGGGAGCCAGTAAATGTAACCAAATGTAACGGAGGTGCGTTACATTTGGGGCGTGGCGACTGCAACCGAGGTTCCCCAGGTGCTGCTGGCCCGGCTGCGGCGGGCTGGCGGGGACACCGACAACATCGAGCTGAAGTCAGCGGCGGGTGGTCTGTCCACATCGCTCACGAGCAGCCTGTGCGCGTTGTCGAACCTTCCGGGCGGTGGATAGGTTGTGCTCGGTTTCGATGAAAAGGCCGGATTCGCCCCCGTTGTCAGCGCGACGCAGTCACACTAAGCAGGTCTGAGAATAGCGAGTCGTCGGAGATGCGGAAGTAGTGGCCATGCGTCTTCATGATCGTGTCGATGCTGTCAGCGGCCACGAGAACGATCTCAAGATTCTCGTCGCCACTGTGCGCTGCCTCTGCAGCTTCGTAAGCGGCGGTTGCCTTCGTCGTATCCCGGAACTGTTCCTGACTGAGTAGACGCCCCTCGCTGTGGCTGAAAACCAAGAGGACATGCACTGTCTTTGCCACTCCATCACCTTTTCGTCTGCTACCGCCGATAGTAACCAGCCCGGACGACCGCGCCACGGGCAGCGCTGAACCGGTCCAACATTGCGGGGGTGATCCGACCACCATACTCGCCAGCGTGGATCACGTCACCCGCAGCCACGAAGTACTCCATCATGTCGGCAGGTCCCGAGCCGTCCTTGAGTGTTAACTCGTGCCGTGAGTCTGCGGCTTCCACGGCGTCGGCCCACTGTTGCTGACCTTGCGTTCGCAGCTGCACCTCGATGCGACGGCCGTCCCGCTCCACGATGATGTGCAGCGCGCGGTAGCCTGACGCGTTCGGGTTCGTGACATAGTCGCGAGTCCGTATAACGCTTGCAGCCCAGGTTTTCTCAAGATGCTCGCGAACGCGCTGGAGGTCGGCGGGCGACTCGAATACGACCCGACAGCCGCCGATGTCTTCGAGCCGCGACAGCTTGCTATTACCCATCCGTGCGAGCTTGCGGATGATCCGTGGCCTGCGCTTCAGACGTTGTGTCACGACACCTGTGACGTGTTCGGCACGCACAAATGCGGAAAGCCCAATTCGAACCTTGAGCAGCGGAAGCTCGTGTGCTCGTCGGAATGCATTCAGGACCGCTACGGCCTCAAGCTCGGCGATCTCCGGCATGGGCTTCTGCAGCGGTGCGCTGTGCCAGTAGTCGACCAGAGCCCATCCGCACTTGTCGATGTAGCTGCGCGAAGGTAGACCGTCGTTCGGCAAATTGATCACGACGCCTCCCCTTCGTCGCCGAGGTTCTCGACGGCGAAGGCGAATCCGTCGCCTTCCGCTCCGTCGAGCGCTTGCAGGACCGACAGCGCGAGCTCCTCGCCGGGTGCGGCGAAATCGAGGTCGGTCGAGAACCGACCGGCGTTGCCGGCACGGAACTTTCGCAGCGCGGTGCCGTCTTTGAATACGAGCCCTTGATCGAAGAGCCCCGCTTCGTGCAGGTGGTGGAGCGCGTGGTCCTGCGCGATGTCGAGCAGTGCGGCATCGCGGCCGCCCTTTGCGCCTTGGTAGTGGCGGACCAGGTGACCTTCGGTGACGCGGGTCATGATCCGCCCCCGAGGCCGAGGTACGGAGCCAAGAGTGTGTCGTTGACCTTGGTCAGTGTGTCGAAACGGCCACCTGACTGACGAGGGCCGAACCATGCCGTCATGCGGAAAGGCGGGAATTGATCCATGAGCCACTTTGCTCCGTCTGTATTGCCGAGCACGAGTAACAGATACGCCGCACGCTGCCGCACAGCCGCGGGGGCGTGGGCAAGCAACCGCCCTACTCGCCTCTCGTTGAACCTTTCTCCCTGCTTATCCGTCGACGCTTCAAGCCATTGGGCGAGGCCGGCGACATCCCTGTAGCCTGACGGCCGGGTGGCGATGCCGACCAAGAGACCGTTGAGGTTCCATGACCGAAGCCCGGCGACATGGGCGATTTCTTCGTCCGGAATGCCGACTCGGACGTAGCGCCAGTCACCGGTCAACGCCTTCGGGAACGCCTCGTCCTCGGGGAGCGCAACGACCTCCTGCCCGGGGATGCGCTGGGCGAGGTCGAGGACGGACGCGGCCGACTCCATCGCGAGCACGCCGCCCCAATCCGGATCGACGGCGCGCTGGGCACGAAACTCGATGAACCGGTCGCCGGAACCGTGCGCCCCGCCGCGAGCACCAGGGAGGAACTCCCAGGCGTTGCGGGTGCGCAGCTTGCCGAGCCAGCCGTCGCGCTGGAGCTCGTAGGCTAAGCGGCGGGGGTCGCCGCTCATTCCAAGTTGGCGCATGACAGTAGCGAGTCGCTCGACGGTGACGACCATGTCGCCCTCGAGTTCGAGCTGTTCGACGACCGGTGAGACCGACCGGGTGATGACACGAGCCACTGTCACTTGCCCCCTTTGTTTGGTTGATAGTAACGAAGAGCGGGTGCGATTGACAGTAATCAGCTTCTCGGCGTGGCGCAGGTCGCCGCTCGACGCCGGGGGTTTGCGCCGGGGCCACCTGGTTCGTCTGGTGCCCAGAGTGGGCCCTGGGGTCATTGCGGAGCGGTTCTCATGGGTGCCCTCGCAGGGCGGCGTCGAGGTACCCATGGCGGTGTGAACAGGCCGAGCGGGCGACGGGATCCCCTACTGCGTCGCTTCGCTCCGCAGCGGGCGGTCGCCTGAGGTGACCGGGCGGGCGACGGGATCCCCTACTGGCTCGGCTGGCGCCTCGCCAGCGGGGGCGGTCATTTG
>MKSW01000006.1:84975-195653 GCA_001897425.1 Actinobacteria bacterium 69-20
GCATCGAGCGGGCGACGGGAATCGAACCCGCGCTTTCAGCTTGGGAAGCTGAAGTTCTGCCACTGAACTACGCCCGCAGCGACCGTGACGGTACGCGGCGACTATACCGAATCGGCGCCGCCTGGATACAACTGCTCGGTGCCGAACAGGGCCGGCCCCTCGGACTCCGGCACGCCCTCGGCGAGCAGCATGCGACGTTTGGTCAGCGCCCCGCCGTGCGCCGAGAATCCGCCGATCGAGCCGTCCGCGCCGAGCACGCGGTGGCACGGCACGATGATCGGGAACGGGTTGGCCCCCATCGCTCGGCCGACGGCTCGCGCCAGGCCAGGGCTGCCGAGGCGCTCCGCGATCTGCCCGTAGGTGAGCGTGTGGCCGGGCGTGATGGTGCGGGTGATGGCGTAGGTCCGCCGCAGAAACGGTGTGAGGCCCGACATGTCGAGTTCGACGTCGGCGAGGTCGTCGCGCGAGTCGCCCGCGAGCAGGGCGCGGATGCGCTCGACCGTGGCCCGCACCGCATCCGGCGGCTGCGCCTCCACCGCCCCTGGCTGCGCCACAACGAGCGTCTCCCGCACCTCGTCCGCTGTGTCCTCCGGAAGCTGCACGCCGGTGATACCGCCCGGGCCCCAAGCGATCCCGCATGGACCGATCGCCGTCTCGAATACCGCATATCCGACCGGTGCATCGCTCACCGGGTCCGCGCGCACCTCAATGTCCGAGCCCTCCGGCGGAGCGTCTCCCGGATCAACGTCCGCCGGATCCGCGACCTCCAGATCGTCCCCGTCGGCGCTTGCGCCACGAGCAGCGTCATACCCGGTCGGCAAGGCGGACGAATGGGCACCCGATTGCGACATGCCACCATCCTGCCTGGTCGCCCGCTCCGGTTACGCTAACCGGCATGCTGCTGTCGGATCGGGACCTGCTTGCCGAGATCGAGGCCGGGCGCCTCGCGGTCGACCCGTTCGATGCGACGTTGGTGCAGCCGTCGAGCATCGACGTGCGCCTCGACCGGCTGTTCCGCGTGTTCAACAACGGCAAGTACACGCACATCGACCCGCGGATCCAGCAGGACGAGCTCACCACCCTGGTCGAGATCTCCGGCGACGAGGCGTTCGTGCTGCACCCGGGGGAGTTCATCCTGGGGTCCACCTACGAGTGTGTGACGCTGCCGGACACGCTCGCGGGGCGCCTGGAGGGCAAGTCGTCGCTCGGGCGGCTGGGCCTGCTGACGCATTCCACGGCCGGGTTCATCGATCCGGGGTTCTCCGGGCACATCACGCTCGAGTTGTCGAACGTGGCGAACCTGCCGATCACACTGTGGCCGGGCATGAAGATCGGGCAGCTCTGCGTGTTCCGGCTCTCCTCCGCGTCCCTGCACCCCTACGGATCCGCCGTGTACGGCTCGCATTACCAGGGTCAGCGCGGGCCGACCCCGTCGCGCTCGTGGCAGAACTTCCGCCGCGACGACGTGACGCGGTGATTGCCTGACGCGGTGATGCCGTAACACGGTGACGCGGTACCGGTATGCATGGCGGTTCGATAGCGAGCGCGTCCCTTCCTCGCCACGACGATGGGCCGGGCGACAGGATGCCCTACGACGTACCCTACGTATATGACGAAGACCAGCGTGTACCTCTCGGACGAGGACGTCGAGCGGTTGGCCCTCCTGGCGCAACGCGAAGGGACATCGCAGGCCGAAGTCATTCGCCGGGCGATCAACCAATACCGGCCGCAGGGACGCGGTGACCGCCACTTCACGGTCGCGGCGAGCGGCCAGGGGTCGGGCCGCTCGATCGCAGATGTTCCCGAGGAGGAGCAACTCGCCGGGTTCGGCTCGTGACTCTCATCATCGACGCCGCGCCCGTGGTGGCGATGGCCGATCGGAACGACCCGATAGGCAAGTCGGTCCTCGACATCCTTGAGCAGGAAAGCGGAGACCTGATTGTTCCCGCGCCCGTGTCGGCCGAGATCGACTACCTGCTCGGTGTCCGTCTCGGCCGTGCCTCCCGATTGGCGTTCCTCGACGACTGTGCCGCCGGCCGCTTTACGGTCAGCGGGTTGACGCGGGCCGAGCACGGGACGGTGCGGGATCTCGAGCAGCAATTCGCGGATCTGGATGCCGGATTGGCTGATCTCAGTGTCGTGGTCCTGGCGCACCGGTACGGCACACGGCGCGTCCTGACCTTCGACCAGCGGGACTTCCGAGTACTTCGGCTGCCGGGAGGCGACCCGCTCACCCTGCTGCCGTACGACGCCCCGTGACTGTGGTGCTGCGACACGGTGATTCGGCGGGCGGGCGGCCTACCCGGCCGGTATCGTCCGCAGGTGGCGGGCGGCGTCGACCGGGTATGACGAAGTTCTGCGCCGAGCCCCGTCCTGGGAAGCATGACGGGAGACGCCGTGGGAGAGGGGCTTGACGCGCGATGAGCGTGGATGCGCTGGCGATCGTCCTCTGGGCGCTGTGCGTGGCGGTGACGGTCGCCGCCGTGGTGCTGGTGGTGCGCACGATCACGCGGATGGTGCGGATCGTGCACCTGGGGCAGCCGGACAACACCCGATCCGCCTCGCCGGGGCGACGCCTGCTGACGATGCTGCGCGAGACCTTCGGCCACACGCGGATGTTCCAGTGGTCGGCGGTGGCCGCGGCGCACTGGTTCGTGTTCGCCGGATTCATCGTGCTGTCGCTGCTGGTGCTGGAGGCGTACGGCGAGGTGATCTCGCCGCGGTTCGAGCTGCCGCTGCTCGGCGGCTGGGGCGTGTGGAACATCGTCGTCGAGATCCTCGGCGTGACAACGGTTGTCGGCGGCGTGGTGCTGATCGTCTTCCGACAGCTGGCGCATCCGCGGCGGGCCGGGCGGCGCTCGCGGTTTACCGGCTCCTCGTTCTGGCAGGCGTATTTCGTCGAGATCGTCGTGGTGATCGAGGGTCTCGGCGTGCTACTGGTGCGCGCGTTCAAGTCCTCGGCCGGATATCTCGACGCGCCGTCATGGTCGGATCCGGTGGCGCGCGGCCTGGGAGCTGCCCTCGGCGGCGGCGACGCGGCGATCCGGCTGATGGCGTCGGTCAAGGTGTTCTCCGCGATGGTGTGGATCATCGTGATCGCGCTGAACATCACCATGGGCGTCGCCTGGCACCGATTCACGGTGTGGCCCAACGTCTTCTTCAAGCGGGAGGCGTCGGGCGCGCCGGCGCTGGGCGCGCTGAAGCCGATGATGTCGAACGGCGCCCCGATCGATTTCGAGAAGGCCGACCCGGAGGTCGACGTGTTCGGCGCCGGGAAGATCGAGGACTTCTCCTGGAAGGGGTTCCTGGACTTCACCACCTGCACGGAATGCGGCCGGTGCCAGACCCAGTGCCCCGCGTGGAACACCGGAAAGCCGTTGTCCCCCAAGCTATTGGTGATGTCGCTGCGCGACCACGCCTACGCGAAGGCGCCGTACCTGCTGGCCGGCGGCGGGACCGATTCGGGCGGTAACGAGAAGCTCTCGGAAGCGGAACTGGCCGAACTGCGGCATCGGGATCCGCTCGCCGCGCTGGAGGCCGGACGGCCGCTGGTGGGCGGTCCTGACGTGAACGGCATCATCGACCCGGACGCGCTCTGGGCATGCACCAACTGCGGCGCGTGCGTCGAGCAGTGCCCGGTCGACATCGAACACGTCGACCACATCGTGGACATGCGCCGCTACCAGGTGATGATCGAATCCGAGTTCCCCACCGAGCTCGGCACCCTGTTCAAGAACCTGGAGAACAAGGGAAACCCCTGGGGACAGAACCAATCCGGCCGCCTCGACTGGGCCAAGGACCTACCGTTCGAGATACCCGTGGTCGACGGGCCCATCGGCGACGATGTCGAGTACCTGTTCTGGATCGGCTGCGCCGGCGCCTATGACGACCGAGCCCGCCGCACCACGCGCGCCACCGCGGAGCTATTGCACATCGCCGGGGTGGGCTTCGCGGTACTCGGCGAGGGGGAGACCTGCACGGGTGACCCGGCCCGACGCGCCGGGAACGAGTTCCTGTTCCAGATGCTGGCGCAGCAGAACGTGGAGACGCTGGGCGAGGCGTTCGGGGAGCGGGAGCGCAAGAAGATCATCGCGACCTGTCCGCACTGCTTCAATACCTTGCTGAACGAGTACCCGCTGCTCGGCGGGTACTACGAGGTGCTGCACCACACGCAGGTGCTGAACCGGCTGGTGCGGGAGAAGAAGCTGGTACCGGTCGCGGACCCCGGACGGGACGCGAAAGTCCCTGTGACATACCACGATCCGTGCTTCTTGGGCCGTCATAACCGGGTGTACGAGCCGCCGCGCGAGGTGCTCGCCGCCGCCGGACTCGCCCAGTCCGAGATGCCCCGGCACCACGAGCGGGCGCTGTGCTGCGGCGCCGGCGGGGCGCGCATGTGGATGGAAGAGAAGATCGGCAAACGGATCAACCTGGAGCGCACGGACGAGGCGCTCGCGACCTCCGCGAAGAAGATCGTGACCGCCTGCCCGTACTGCAACATCATGATCGGCGACGGGCTCACCGCCCGGCAGGCCGAGGGGCTCGGCGAAGGCGTCGAGGTGCTCGACGTCGCGCAGATGCTGCTGACATCCGTGAAGGGCTGACCGCCGTCATAGGATGCGCGCGGGGCACCCGCGGGGCGTATCACGACTGTTTGTGATCTCGATCGCAAACTGCACCGATTCAGGGGAACCTGATGTGTAATTGGTGAGCCGACCCTGGATGCGATGGTGTTCACCGGCAGACGGCGCTCACAAGGCGTGGCAGTCGAGCTTGGGCGATGCGGAAGGTTCGATTCCTTTCGGCGGCACGCAGCGGGATGTCCGACTGGCCACGAGCCGGCCGGGCGTCTCGCTTTTCAATGCCTTCTTCCAAGACTTTGCCCGCAAGATCATCTCTGGGTGCGATGCGCGTCGCCTGGGGGCGCCGAACTTTCCCGACGGACGACCTTCTGTCAGTGCGACCGTCTCGCCGGGCTGAACGAGAAGTCCCCGCCGTCGGATTCCACCCGAATGACGTGGTTCACCGCGTTGATCAGCGCTAGGTGCGTGAACGCCTGCGGGAAATTGCCCAGATGGCGGCCGGACACCGGGTCGAGCTCCTCCGCGTACAGGCCGAGCGACGAGGCATGCGCCAGCAGTTTCTCGCACAGCGCACGCGCCCGGGCGTGCTCGCCGATCTCGGCCAGCGCGGAAACCAGCCAGAACGAGCAGATCGTGAAGCTGCCCTCCACGCCGGACATGCCGTCGTCCGTGGACTCGGTCCGGTAGCGCAGCACCAGACCATCATGGGTGAGCTCGTCGGCGATCGCGAGAACCGTTGCGCGGATGCGTTTATCGTCCGGCGGCAGGAACCGCACCAGCGGAGCGAGCAGCAGCGACGCGTCGAGATTTGTTGTCCCGTAATGCTGGATGAGTACGCCGCGGTCGTCGACGCCGTTCGTCAGGACGTCCTCGCGGATCTCATCGGCGATGGCCTGCCACGAGCGCGCCTGGTCCGGCGAATCGTGCAACTCGGCGAGCCGAGCGCCGCGGTCCATGGCCACCCAACACATGATCTTACTCATGGTGAAATGCTGTGGCGCGCCGCGCATTTCCCAGATCCCCTGGTCCGGTTCGCGCCACCGCTTGGCGGTGCATTCGACCTGCGCGACCACGATGGGCCATAGCTCTTCCGGCATCTGGTCCCGTGATCGGGTGTGCAGGTAGACGGAATCCAAGAGTGCGCCCCAGACGTCGTGCTGGTGTTGATCGAACGCACCGTTGCCGACACGGACGGGTCGGGCGTCGCCGTAACCCGACAGGTGATCCAGGGTGGACTCCGTCAACTTCCGCTCGCCGCCGACCCCGTACATGACCTGCAGGTGGTTCGGATCTCCCGAGGCGACATCGTGGATGAAGTAGAAGAAGTCGTCCGCCTCCCGGTCGAAGCCCAGTGTGTAGAGCCCCCACAGGGCGAACGTGGAATCGCGGATCCAGGTATAGCGATAGTCCCAGTTCCGTTCCCCGTGCGGGGTTTCGGGCAGGGAGGTTGTGGCGGCGGCCATCACCGCGCCCGTCGGCGAGTACGACAATCCCTTGAGGGCCAGAGCCGACGACTGCAGGTAGGCGCGCCATGGATGGTCGGGAAATGCCCCCTGGAACAACCACTGTCGCCAGAAGTCCGCCGTCTGTTCGATCATCACGTCCGCTTCGTGAACATCGGCTGGGCCGGGAAGTTCCGAGAACGCCAATGCGACGAACTCCTTTTCGCCCTCCCGCATCCGGGTGCTGCCGGTCACGATCCGCCCCTCCAGACCCATCCGGATCGAACTGGTGAGCGTCAGCGTGGGCTGGCCGTCGGCGGTGGCCACCACGGTGTTGTAACCGTCGCCCACGTAGGCGAGATCGGCAGGGGTGCGGTCGTAATCGAACGCGGGCCGACAGTGCACCGACAGGTCGACGGTCCCGTAGACGCACGTCATCGTGCGCACCAGGACGTGCGAGGCATCCGAATCCGTCGGCGCCCGGCGATGTGTCGACGATCGCTCGTCGACGTGGTGCCACGGTCCGACGGCCAACGCGTCGCGCACGAGGAGCCACCCGGTGGGCGTCTGCCACGTCGTCTCCAGCACCAGGGTGCCCGGCAGATAACGGCGGGCCGCGGGCACCTGGGTGCCGAAGGGGCCAACCCGGAACGACCCCGCCGACCGGTCGAGTAGCGACGTGAAGAGGCTCGGCGAATCCGGCCGTGGTACGCACATCCATTCCACCGCGCCGGACGGTGCGATGAGGCAGTTCGTCTCGCAATCCGACAGGAAGGCGTAATCGGCGATGGACGGAAAGTCCGGACGTTCGGCGTGCTGGTCGGTCTCGCGATCGATGAAGCCGCTCGCGCTCATCCCGGCATCTGTCGCATCGGCGGTGACGGCGTTCGCGTCGCCGGCCTTCGCTGCGCTCGTGCGCGTAGGGGTGCGGCTGTGCTTGGCCCTATTCTGCTCTGCTCTGCTCTTCTCTGCGCTGTTCTTCGCTGCCGTCGTATCCATCACCCCATTGTGATCAAGCGGACGCTGCCTCGCAGGGCGACCACATCCGAATCCGCGGTACTGCCTAGTCTGAACCAGTGACCGCACGCACCCGTACCCCCGACGGCAGCTCGCTCGGGGTGACGAGCTGGGGTCCCGGGCCGCTCATCGCGGTCGCCGTCTCCGTCGTGCTGTGGGCGTCTGCATTCGTCGGGATCCGTTACGCCGCAGCGTATCTCTCGCCCGGCCCGCTCAGCGTGCTGCGCCTGGGCGTGGGCACGGTCGCCCTAGGCGCGCTGGCCCTGATCCGCCGCGATCCGCTGCCGCGTGGTCGTGACTGGTGGCCGATCCTCGCGATCGGCGTCCTGTGGTTCGGCGTCTACAACGTCGCCCTCAACGCCGGCGAGCGCGTGTTGGATGCCGGCACCGCCTCGATGGTGGTCAATGTGTCGCCGATCCTGATCGCCCTGCTCGCGGCCTGGGTACTCAAGGAAGGCTTCCCGAAGAGCCTGCTGGTCGGCCTGGCCATCGCGTTCGCCGGCTCCGTCGTGGTGGGCATCGCCTCGTCCCGGGGCGGCAGCGCCCGGCCCGTGGTCGGCGTGCTGCTGTGCCTGCTTGCCGCGGTGGTCTACGCCGTCTCCGTGGTTATGCAAAAAGGTGTGCTGCAACGGGTTTCGGCCATTCAGGTCACCTTCCTGAGCTGCTCCATCGGCCTTGTCTGCACACTGCCGTTCGCTCCACAACTGTTCCGGGAGCTCGCCGTCGCTCCGCCGGGCGTGCCCGTTGCCGTCGCCTATCTCGGCGTCTTCCCGACCGCGATCGCCTTCACCACGTGGGCGTACGCGCTGCGGTTCCTGCCCGCCGGAAGGCTCGGCGCCACCACTTACGCCGTGCCCGCGCTGGTGATCCTGATGTCCTGGATGCTGCTCGCCGAGGTGCCGACATGGGGTGCCGTTGTCGGTGGGATCATGTGTCTGGCCGGGGTGGCGGTCGCCCGCCGCCGGTAGACATCACTCGCGTTCCGTCGCGACATCGCCACCGGGTATGACGCTTCTCGGCGCGTCCCGCGCCCGTGCGTCTCCGTGCGGCCCGGCGTAGGGTTCCCCCGTGCCGACCGAACACCGCAGCGCCGCGCGGGCGCTCCCCTTCGCCACGGTGCTCGGGGTGCTCTTCCTGACCTTCCTCGACACCACTATCGTCACAGTGGTTCTCGGGGACATCCAGTACACGCTCGGGGCCGGCGTGATCCCGCTGCAGTGGGTGGTCAACGCTTATGCGCTGCCGTTCGCCGCGCTGATGCTGTTCGCCGGGTCGCTCGGCGACAGGCTCGGCCGGAAGAAGCTCATGGTGATCGGCATCGTGGTCTTCTGTGCCGGTTCGGTGGTGTGCGCACTCGCACCGACGGTCGGCGCCCTGATCACCGGGCGCGCGATCATGGGGATCGGCGCCGCGGCGTCCGAGCCGGGCACGCTGTCCGTGATCCGACACCTGTTCCCGGATCGGAAGAGTCGCGCGCGGGCCATCGGCGGCTGGGCCGCGGTCGCCGGAATGTCCCTGGCCCTGGGACCCGTCATAGGCGGCCTGCTCGCGGCGGCGGGTGACTGGCGGGCGGTGTTCTGGTTCAACCTGGCGTTCGGCGTCGTGTTGCTGGCGCTCGTGGTGGCGGCGATTCCGGAGAGCCGGGATCCGCAGCCGGGGCGGCTGGACTACGCCGGGCTCGTGCTCGGTGCCGTCGCGCTGGGCGGGCTGATCTTCGCCGGCATGGTGGGCGAGCACTACGGGTACGGGGCGCCGTGGGTGGTGCTGCTGTTCGCTGTCGGCGGGATCGCCGCGGTGGCCCTCGTGCTGGTCGAAAAGCGTGTGGCCAGCCCGGTTGTCAACCTGCGCATGCTGGGTCAGCGGCCGGTCACAGACGCCCTGTTCGGCGCGTTCGCGCTGTACTTCGGGGTGTTCTCGATCTTCTTCTTCACCGCCCTGTACCTGGATCTGGTCGAGGGGTACAGCGGACTGCGCATGGCCGGCCTGTTCAGTGCGATGGCGGCGCTGATCGTCGTAGGTTCTCTCGCGTCGGGCTGGTGGGTCGGTCGCGGCGGGCCGCGAGCACCGCTCGTCGTGGGCGCGATGATCGCTGCGGCGGGCATCGTGCTCACGCGCGTGTTCCTCACGGCCACACCGGGTTTCGCGTCGCTGGCGATGTCCCTCGCCGTCGCCGGGCTCGGGTTCGGGCTCGCCGTGGTACCCGTGACTGCCGCCGTGCTGACGCACGTCCCGGCGACCCATTCAGGCATGGCGGCCGGGGCGACCAACACGGCGCGTCAGCTTGGCGCGGTGGTCGGGGTGACGGTGCTCGGCGCTCTGGTCAGCGCGACGATGACTCGCACCCTCGGGGCGGATCTGGGCAAGAATCCGCTGCTCAGCGGGGTGAAGGACATCATCCTGTCCGCGTTCAAGACGGGCGGGGATGCGGCGAAGGGCCTCGATTTCGCGCACCCGAACCCGCTGCTGGCGCCGTTCGTCGAGTCGACGGCCCGTGCCTTCCGCGACGGGATCCATGTGGCGCTAGTGGTTTCGGCCGCGTTGATCGTCGTTTCGGCGGGTATGACGCTGTTCTCGCCGCGCGAGAGTCGGCAACCCGCGCCCGAATTCGACTGACATCGGCGGCCGCGCCCCACGCGGCACCCCAGGCGACATTCTCTGTGACATTCCCAGTGATATCCCGCGTGACACGTCTGTGGCCGCTTCCGGACGCCAGGGCGGTTTTTGGCTACGTGGACAGGTCAACAGGCCGTAATCTCGCCGCAGGAACTGCCGGTATCGGCGTGGCACCGTGCCACGAACTCGTGCTGCAGATCGAAGGTTGGCTCATGGACGCGTCGGCTCTGCCCGCTGATGCGCTGGCGGCTGCCGAAGACCTGGCCGCGATCGTGCGGGCGTCGCCGGATGCCATGTACACGACGCGCCTGGACCGCACCGTCCTCACCTGGAATCGCGGCGCGGAACGGCTCTACGGCCGGCCCGCGGCCGAGGTCATCGGACGATCCTTCGACGCCATGATTCCGGGCGAGCGGGCCGCCGAGGTCGAGTGGATCATCACCGAGGTGAGTCAGGGCCGCTGGGTGGAGGGGTTGGAGACGCAGCGCCGTCGCGCCGACGGCTCGCTCGTCGATCTATCGGTGACGGTCGCCCCGATCTTCGATGCGCGGGGGCGGGTCGACCGGGTGGCGTCGGTCGCCGGCGACATCACGGCGCTGAAGAATTCGCAGCGTGAGCTGGCCGAGTCACTGCGCCAGTTGCGCGAGCTCGTCTATCGCGATCCGCTCACCCGGGCCGGCAGCCGAACCCTTCTCATCGAGAACCTCGAATCGCTCCGCGGCGGGGCGCGCGACATCACCGTGCTCACTGCCGATGTCGACGATTTCCAGTACTTCAACAACACCTTCGGGCACCAGACCGGTGACAGCGTCCTGATGTTCCTCGCGGACCTGTTCCGGGGCCTGCTCGCCGATGACGAGATCCTCGCCCGCATCGGCGGCGACGAGTTCGCCATCATGTCGCACGACCACGGACCCGATCGCGGTGCCGGACTCGCCCGCGCGATCCAGGCCGCCCTCGCCGAGCCCGTCGTGCTCGGTGGCCATCGTCACACCATCGGTGTCGGTATGGGGGTCGCGACAGCGTCCCGACCGCTGCCGGGCCTGGCCGACTTCCTGTTGCGCAGAGCGGATCTCGCACAGTTCGAGGCGAAATCGGCGGGCCACTGCCTGTGGCGCGCCTACGACGCGGACATGGAAGCCGGCTTCGCGGCGCGCACCACGGTCGAGGAACGCCTCCGCGCCGCCGAGGGCACGGACCAGCTGAGCCTGGTGTACCAACCCATCTGTGATGCGCACACCGGCGAGATCCTGGAGGTCGAGGCGCTGATGCGCTGGCGGCATCCCGAGGCCGGGCAGGTTTCGCCCGCGGAGTTCATCCCGGTCGCCGAGCAATGCGGGCTGATCCTGCCACTCGGCGCGTGGGCGCTCAAGACGGCGTGCCGCGACATCGCGGGACTGGGCCGACGCGGGCGGCCGGTGCGGTTGAACGTCAACGTCTCACCGCGGCAGCTCGCGGATCCCGGGTTCTCGGCGGTCGTCGCCGGGGCGCTGATAGCGAGCGGCCTGCCTGCCGAACGGTTGACGTTGGAGATCACCGAGGGTGCTATCGCCGCGTCGAACCAGACCATCGCCGCCGAGCTCGAGGAGCTCAGGAGGCTGGGTGTGGGGCTGGCCGTCGACGATTTCGGTACGGGCCATTCGTCGCTGGCGCGGCTTCATGCGCTGCCGTTCACCACCGTCAAGGTCGACAAGTCATTGGTCGACGGCGTCGCCGGCGTGCGCGGGGGTGACGTGATCGTGCACGCCGTGATCGGCATGGCGCATGGGCTCGGGCTCCTCGTGGTCGCCGAAGGGGTGGAGCATCAGGAACAGCTCGACCGGCTGCGCGAGATCGGTGGCGACCTGATCCAAGGATTCCTGCTGCACCGGCCCATGCCGCTCGCCGAACTCGCGGAGCGCCTGCCCGCCCAGGCCGGCGTCTAGCCGGCCCTGACCCGCCACTTCCTTCCCCGCCGAGCGGTGCGAAATTGCGGACAAAGCGGGCGCTGAGCGGTACATTTCGCACCGCTCGGCGGGGAAGGCACCGCCCCGCGGAGAAGGGCGACGTCAGAAGCTGCCGCCGAAACCTCCGCCTCCGCCGAAGCCACCACCAAAACCGCCGCCGCCTCCGCCGCCGAAACCTCCGCCCCCGAACCCGCCGAAGCCGCCGCCCCAACCGCCGCCGCGGCGTCCCGAGTTCAGGATCGAATTGATGAGGATCCCGCCGAGGATCGCCCCGCCGATCCCGCGCATCGGGGAACCGCCGCGCGAACCGCCGGTCCAGTTGTTCATATCGTCCTGAGCCTCGTCGTACGCCTGGCGTGCCAGGTCGGTCGCCTGCCGCGCCTCACCGAGGGCGCCGTGTGCGTCGGTCGGGGCCAGCTGCTGCGCTCGATCGAGATGCCGGCGGGCTTCGGCCAGCCGGGTACGGGCCGTGGTGTTCATCGCACCGCGCCGCGTCGAGATGTAGTCGCTCACGCCGGAGACGACCGAGGTCGCCGTGGACAGCTCCGTGTCCAGCGCCGCGCGGTCGCGTTGTTCCTGTTCCTGCGCCGACTTCGTCGCCGCCGCGATCCCGTCGAGTTGCCGGTCGGCGTCGCCGAGCTGTTTGAGTGCATAGATCGGGTCGCGCGCCGCCTGGGCCGTCATCGACTCGACGATCGCGTTCTGCACCTCGTCGACGCGACCCTTCAGAGCGTCCGTCTCGCCGCCGGCGCTTCCGGAGGCAAGTGCGGCGCGTGCCGCCGAGAGCTCCGCAGTGACCCGCTCCCGGACCGTGCCGACCTGAGCGGCCGCCGCGGCCAGATCGGTGTCGAGCCGATCGATCGCATCGAGCAGGGTAGTCGCCTGGCCGACCGCCTCCTGGGCGGCGCGCGTGGCGAGGATGGCCGGGCCCTTGTCGGCCGCGGCAGCTCCCTGGGTCGCCTCGGCGAGCGAATTGCGCGCGAAGTGCAGCCGCTCGTCGGCCTGATCGGTATTGCCGGCCACGGTGGCCAGGGCCTGCTCGGAGTACGCGCCCGCCAGTCGCTGCATCGTCGCGGCCGCCTGTGGGAGCCGGACCGCCTGTCCATCGATGGTTCCGGGCAGGGCAGCGAGCAGTTCGGGCAACCGGGTGCCGAGATCCCTGAGCTCGCTGAACTTCTCGGTCTGTGCCTCCAAGGTGTCGCTCGCCTGCTGGCACAGGTCGAGGATCTGCTTCATCCAGCTTCGTCGGGTGTCCTCGGATTCGGGGATCTCGTCGTCGATTTCCTGGCGAAGCTGGAAAGCCTTGGTGAGCTTCTCCTTGGCGTCGTTGTGCGCCGTGCGGAACTCCGCTGTCGCCTGCTCACCGAACTCGGCCTCGGCCAGCGACAGTTCGCTCTCCGACGCCTGCACCGCGTTGTCGGTCTGGATCAGCGCGTTCACGCTGCGCTCCGAGAGCTTCTCGTACGATTCCGGCGGCGGGCCGGCGTTCTTCTTCGCCGTCGCAGCGGCCGCCTTCTTGCGCTTCGACGCGTTCAGCACGAGCGCGACGATCACCACGACGGCCAGGATCAGCACTAGCCACAGCCAGGCTAGGCTGCCGTGCCCTGAGTTCGTTCCGGTCACTGCCCCGGACGAACCGGCGTTGCCGCTTGCTCCGCTGCCGGTCGCCGCGGCCTGAAGCCCTTGAGCCGCAGCGACTATCGCACCCGACCAATCGCCGGTGGACATGTGCGGAGCCGCGTCCGCATTGACGATGGACCCGACCTGCGCGTTGGACAACGGCACCGAGACGCCGACCCAACCCCCGAACCGGTGATCGTGCACGGCGATCGCGAGGAGCACATCGTTGTCCCCGAGATCGGACGCGGTGAATGCTTGCTGAGCCCAGGCGTTCTTGTCCACGCCGTCGAAGCTGTTCACCAACACCACGTACAGGTTGATGTGCGCCTTGCTGCGCAGTGCGGCGATCGCATCGCGCGCCGCGGAGGTGTCCGCCCCCACGCCGGCCTGGTCGTCGATCTGCTTCGTCCCGACATTCACCGGCGCCGTCTGCGGTCGCGCAACTGAGATGACGCTGTTCGCGGCTGCCGCCGGCTGGGCCACCGCGTAGGAGACTGCGGCCGCCGGCGTCGGCGGGGCCGCGCTCGCGGTGGTGGGCACCGCCACGAGCGATGCCGTGGCGAGCGCGGCAGTACCGGCAATCAGGCGTGCGGATGTGCGCATCGGTGCCCCTTCATGGCAGTCGCATGGTGTCGCGATGACACCAGTATGTCCCGATGACACCAGTATCCAGTGTGCACGGACGGCGCTTCCGGTGTTGTGCCCTCCGGGACCGGCGAAGACACGAACAGCGTCATACACGTCATATTGGGTGGGAATACACCCGCTGGGAGCCGACGTTACACGGAAAGTTGAGTCGCTGTGACGCAAGATGCGGTAGTTGAGTCGAATCGGCTCAGGTATGCTGAGAAGCACTGGACACAACGCGAATCCCAGGCGCCGTGACGCGGCGTCGCCCAACTTTGCAGGAGGACAAACATGTCGCGTGCCGTCGGAATCGACCTCGGGACCACCAACTCGGTCGTCTCGGTACTCGAGGGTGGCGAACCCACCGTCATCGCGAACGCAGAAGGCGCCCGCACCACGCCGTCGATCGTCGCCTTCGCCAAGAACGGCGAGGTGCTCGTCGGCGAAGTGGCGAAGCGGCAGGCGGTCACCAACGTGGATCGCACCATCCGGTCCGTCAAACGCCACATGGGCACCACCTGGTCCGTCGACATCGACGGCAAAAAGTACACGCCGCAAGAGATCTCGGCGCGGATCCTCGGAAAGCTCAAGCGCGACGCGGAGTCGTATCTGGGCGAGACGGTGGCGGACGCCGTCATCACCGTGCCCGCCTACTTCTCCGACGCACAGCGGCAGGCCACCAAGGAGGCCGGCGAGATCGCGGGGCTCAACGTGCTCCGGATCGTCAACGAGCCGACGGCGGCCGCGCTCGCCTACGGGCTAGACAAGGGCGACAAGGAGCAGACCATCCTGGTCTTCGACCTCGGCGGCGGTACGTTCGACGTCTCGCTGCTCGAGATCGGTGACGGCGTGGTCGAAGTCAAGGCCACCAACGGCGACAACCACCTCGGCGGGGACGACTGGGACGACCGGGTCGTGAATTACCTGGTGGAGAAGTTCAAGGCTGCGCACGGCATCGACCTGACGAAGGACAAGATGGCCATGCAGCGCATCCGCGAAGCTTCGGAGAAGGCCAAGATCGAACTCTCCTCCTCGCAGCAGACCTCGATCAACCTCCCGTACATCACGGTGGACGCGGAGAAGAACCCGCTGTTCCTGGACGAGTCGCTGTCGCGCGCCGAGTTCCAGAAGATCACCTCCGATCTGTTGGATCGCTGCCGGAACCCGTTCCATCAGGTGATCAAGGACGCCGGTATCAACGTGTCCGCGATCGACCATGTGGTGCTGGTCGGCGGTTCCACCCGTATGCCGGCCGTCACCGACCTGGTCAAGGAGCTCACCGGCGGCCGCGAGCCAAACAAGGGCGTGAACCCGGACGAGGTCGTCGCGGTCGGCGCGGCGCTGCAGGCCGGCGTGCTCAAGGGTGAGGTGAAAGACGTTCTGCTGCTGGACGTCACGCCGTTGTCGCTCGGCATCGAGACCAAGGGCGGCGTGATGACCAAGCTCATCGAACGCAACACCACCATCCCGACCAAGCGGTCCGAGATCTTCACCACGGCCGAGGACAACCAGCCGTCGGTGCAGATCCAGGTGTTCCAAGGTGAGCGCGAGATTGCCGCCTACAACAAGAAACTCGGCATGTTCGAGCTCACCGGGTTGCCCCCGGCGCCGCGCAACGTGCCGCAAATCGAGGTCACCTTCGATATCGACGCGAACGGGATCGTGCACGTCTCTGCCAAGGATCTGGGCACCGGCAAGGAACAGTCGATGACGATCACCGGCGGCAGCGCGCTGCCGAAGGACGAGATCGACCGCATGATGAAGGACGCCGAAGCGCACGCCGCCGAGGACAAGACCCGCCGCGAGGAGGCCGAGGTTCGCAACCAGGCCGAGGCGCTCGTCTTCCAGACCGAGAAGTTCCTGAAGGACAACGACGAGAAGCTGCCGGAGGAGCCGAAGGAGCGCGTCAAGACCTGCATCACGAAGGTGAACGAGGCGCTGAAGGGCACCGACATCGCGGCGGTGAAGTCGGCGGTCGAGGAGTTGGCGAACGAGTCGCAGCAACTCGGCTCGGCGCTGTACGCCAACGCGCAGTCCTCGGCAGGGGCCGCCGGTGACGGGTTCACGGCGGCCGGCGCCGCGGGCATGTCCGGTGACGGAGCGGCGGGTGCGGCCGGCGGTTCTGCGGGCGGCAGCGATGACGACATCGTCGACGCGGAGATCGTGGAGGACGAGCCCAAGTGACCACATTCGGATCCGGCGCGGGCCGGGGCTCGCGGGCTCCGGGCGGCCGGGAGGACGAACACCACGAGGGGCACATATCGGTGAAGGACAACCGACGGATCGATCCCAAGACGGGACAGGTCCGCGCCGGATCGGCGTCCGGGTCGATACCGCAACCGGGATCGGCTGCGGCGAATCCCGCCGATCCGGCGAACGCGGGCCAGCCGGTGACCGCAACAGTCACTGCGAACTCCGAGGAGCTGGCGGCGGCTCGCGCGGAAGCGGCCGAGCGCACGGCCGACCTGCAACGTCTCTCGGCCGAGTACGCGAACTATCGCAAGCGGGTCGAGCGGGACCGGTTGGCGGCGGGTTCGGCCGGCAAGGCCGCTGTCCTCGCCGAACTGCTGGGGGTGTGCGACGACTTCGATCGCGCGGAGGAGCACGGCGACTTGGTCGGCGGCTTCAAGAATGTCGCCGACAAGTTCGCCGGAGCCCTGGAGCGGATGGGGCTTTCGCGATACGGGGCCGAAGGCGACGAGTTCGATCCCAACATGCACGAGGCGGTGCAGTTCGCAACGTCGCCGGACGTCGATCATCCGACCGTCACCACGGTGCTCCGCGTCGGATACCAGTTCGACGAACGCGTGCTGCGGCCCGCGGTGGTCGTGGTCACCGGCCCGGAACATGAGGCCGAACCTGCCGCCGCTGGTGCCCCAGCTGATGTCGGGGATGGCGCGGCCGAGTTCGGGTCGCCGAACGACCCGGTGGTGCGCGAGGCCGCGGAAGTCGCGGAGGCCGCATCGAAGGACGGATCGGAGCCGGCCGAGGACGCTTAGCCTGCCGGTGGACTGTCAGGATTCAGTGGGAGGGAGGTCGAGCGGATGAGCGAGCGGGATTACTTCGAGAAGGATTACTACGCCGCGTTGGGTGTGTCGAAAAACGCGACGACGGCGGAGATCAAGAAGGCCTACCGCAAGCTCGCGCGCGACCTCCACCCGGACAAGAACCCCGGCAACAAGCAGGCCGAGGAGAAGTTCAAAGCCGTCTCCGAGGCGTATGACGTGCTGTCGGATGACAAGCGCCGCAAGGCATATGACGAAGCCCGGAGCCTGGCGGCATCCGGCGCGTTCCGCGGTTTCCCGGGCACCGCGGGTGGACAGCACCGGGGCACCGCCGGCGGATTCGATCTCTCGGATCTGCTGCGGAATGCCGGCGCCGGCGCCGGTGGCGACGGCGGGTTCGGCGACTTGTTCGGCGGATTGTTCAACCGTCGCGGTGCCGCCGGCCGCGCCTCCCGTGGGCGGCGCGGGGCCGACGTGGAGACCGAGGTGTCGCTGCCGTTCCGCGACGCGGTGCGCGGGACCACCGTCTCACTGCGCCTCTCCGAGCGCGGCACCTGCCCGACCTGCCACGGCAGCGGCTCGCAGCCGGGCACGTCGCCGCGGAACTGTCCGGTGTGCGGGGGATCGGGACTTACTAGCCGCAACGAAGGTTCGTTCGCGTTCTCCGAGCCGTGCATGGCGTGCCATGGAACGGGCAGCGTGATCGACACACCATGCCCGACCTGCCACGGGCAGCGCACCGTCGTCGCGCCGCGCACAGTGAATACGCGCATCCCCGCGGGAGTGGCGGATGGGCAACGAATCCGGCTGGCCGGCAAGGGTGAGCCGGGGGTCGGTGGCGGCGCTGCGGGGGATCTGTTCGTCGTGGTGCGGGTGACACCGGATTCGCTCTTCGGCCGCAGCGGCGACAACCTCACGCTCACCGTGCCGGCCACCTTCACGGAGATGGCGCTCGGCACCACGATCACGATCCCCACGCTGGAGGCGTCGGTGTCGCTGAAGGTCGCTCCGGGCACGGCGTCGGGACGGAAGCTCCGGGTGCGCGGAAAGGGTGTCCGACGCGCGAACGGCCATGTCGGCGACCTGATCGTCACGGTGGAAGTGGCGGTGCCGAGCAGGCTTTCGGCCGCGGCGAAGGACGCTCTCGAGGCGTTCGCGCGGACGCAGACGGCGGATCCGCGGCCGCACATCACTGCGGCCACCGGCGTGGCGGCCGGCAGCACGGCGGGCGCCACGGCCGGCGCGTCCGCCGGCGCGACTGGAGGTGCGTGATGGCAACCGAGTACTCGCGCCGTGATCCCGCGGCCGGCCGGCCGATCCACCAGGTGCGGTCTGATGGTCGGATCGTCGGTGAGATCCGTTTTGATACACCGATTTTCGTGATCTCGGTCGCTGCGGAGTTGGCGGGCATGCACGCGCAGACGCTGCGCTCCTATGACCGTGAGGGCCTGGTGTCGCCGCGCCGCACATCGGGCGGCGGGCGGCGTTATTCGCCGCGGGATATCGAGCTGCTGCAACAGGTGCAGCGGCTGTCCCAGGACGAGGGTGTCAATCGGGCCGGGATCCGCCGGATCATGGAGCTGGAGAACCAGGTCGACGCCTTGCGCGAACGCCTCGACGAGCTCACCGCTGATCTCGACGCGGCCCGGGCGGCCGTGGCCGCCGAACAGCGTCATACTCGGACGTCCGTCGGCGACACGGTGGCGGTGCGCGGCAGCGTCGGTGAGGCCGTCGTGCCCTGGCGCTCCCACACCACCGCGATCGTCACCTGGCGGCCCGGGCGCTGACGCCCGCGCGCACCGGGGAGCGCTACTCCATCAGGTTGTCGCTGAGCGCGTCGAGCGCCAAAGCCTTTGCCGCGACAGCGGACTCGCCGAGGCGTAGGGTGAGCGCCGCGACGATCGCTTCGATCAGAATGGCTTGCGGCAAGCGGGACGTCAGCGTGATCTCCTCGCGGAACGTGAGGTCCGGCATGGTCGCGATCAGGCTCACCGTCGCCAGTTCCGTGAGCGGTGTGCGATCGAACGCGGTGATGGCCAGGACGGCGGCTCCGGCTGCTCGGGCGGCAGCCGCGGCACGCACGCTGGACGTGTTGGCGCCGCTGCCGCTGATCACCAGGATGGCGTCGACCTCGCTCAACAGGCGCGCCGTGATCTGCTGGTTCATCACGTCCGTCGGCGCCTCGGCCGGGCGCCCGATGCTCGTCATCCGCGCGGCGATATCCGACGCGAGCGGCGCGGACAGGCCGTTCCCCACCACGAGCAGACGGTGCGCGGTGGCCAGCGTGTCGACGGCCCGGCCGACGGCATCCGCGCTCAGCAGGGCGGGCATCTGAGCGGCCGTGGCCGCCACATGCAGGAAGGTGGCATGGACGACGCTCGCCGGGTCCGACGGGTTCACCGAATCCGGCGTCCCGCCCGCGGCGGCGGCGCGGTAGCCGGCGTCACGCGCCAACAGCACCCGAAGTTGTTGGTAGCCGGCGAATCCCAGACTCTGGCAGGTGCGCACGACGGTCGCCCGGGACGCCCCGGCCGCGTCCGCGACCTGTTGGGAGTTCAGCTCGACGATCTCCGTCGTTCGCTCGAGTAGGACAGCCGCCACCGCCTGCTCGGTCGGTTGCAGGGTGGGCATGCGCGACCGGATGGTCGCGATCACCCCGCCGGGTTGCGACGGAGTCTGATCGGAAATCACTGGGGCGCACCGGGTTTCCCGGGCTTTCCGGCTTTCGCGGCGCGTGCTTCGACCGCGGCCGGATCGAAGTCGTACGCCTGGTCGCCGTCGTGCGCCGACGGTGCCGTGAAGAAGCGCGCGATCGGCGGCGGCACTTCACCGATCGGGTATGACGATGTTCTCGGGTCGTGCGTTGTCCCATCGGTGAGCGGCAGGGTGACGACGACCGCCCCGGAGCCGACAACGGCACGTTCGTGCCCGGGTGTCGCCAGCACGTCGGTGGTGTTGGTGATGCCGGGCGCCACGATGAGCGGAATGCCGCGCACCGTGGTCGTGAGCGAGTGGTGGAAATGCCCGGCGAGGATGAGGCGCACATCGGTTCCCGCCAGCACATCCATGAGCTCGTCGCGGTTCTCGAGCTCGAGCGCCTGCAGCAGCGGCGTTGTCGCGCCGACCGGCGGATGGTGCAGAACGACCACCGACCCCTGCTCGGCAGGCGTCGCCAGTTCGCCCCGGAGCCAAGCGAGCTGCGCCGCGTCGATCGACCCGTAGCCGTAGCCGGGCACGGACGAATCGAGTCGGAGGAAGCGCACACCGCGGACCGTTGACACGCCCGTGCGCTGGCCGATCACGGCCTCGAACCCGTCCCGGCCGTCGTGGTTGCCCATGACGTAGACGACCTGCGCGCCGCGATCCTGCGCCCACGGTTCGACGATCGAGCGGAGCAGCCGGTAGGACTCCGCACTCCCGTCGTCGGTCAGGTCGCCGGACATCACCACCGCGTCGATGTGCCGAAGGGCGTCGGCGCGCCTCAGCACCCGGTTCAGTGCGGCCGCGGTGTCGGTGACCCCGACGTGCAGCGACCCGTCGCCCAACAGATGCGTGTCGGACAGGTGCAGCACCTGCAACTCCGCGGTCATTCTTCCGCCTTTCGCCGGTCTTCCGAATTAGCGGTGCCGGCCGGGTCGCTCGCTGCGGCTCGTGCGGTGCCGTCGGGCGCGCTCGCTGTCGCTCGCGCGGTGCGCCGCCGGCGCAGCCTAGCCGCGAACGGGAGGTCCCAACGTCCCGTAATGATCCTGATGCGCACCATCCCGGACAGTTGGTCGATGATCATGGTGATCGCCACCACCGTGATCATCAACATACCGACGACATCCCAGACTCGGAATTGGATGTTGTCCATGAGCATCTTGCCGATGCCTCCGGCGCCGATCAAGCCCAGGATCGCCGAGGCGCGCACACTGATCTCGAAGCGGTACAGCCAGAACGCGAGCACATCCGGCTGGGCATTGGGCCACACGCCCCAGCGCATCACCTGGGCACGGCTCGCGCCGGCCGCGTTCGCGGCCTCGATGGCCCCGCGATCGACGGCCTCGAAGCTCTCGTACCCCCACTTGCCCAGCGTGCCAATGGATCCCAGCGCGATCGCGAGTGCACCCGTGTAGGCGGTCAGGCCGGTGACCGACAGCATGAGGACCGCGATCACCACCTCCGGCACCGCGCGCAGGACGGCGAAGAACCCGCGGATCGGCCAGCGGACCCATACCGGCGTCAGGCCGCGCGTCGCGAGCAGGCTGAGCGGAAACGAGATCACGATTCCGAGCATCGTGCCGAACCAGGCCATCGCGACCGACAGCATGGTCGCCGACACGGCGGCGGGCAGCTGGCCCCATGCCGGCGGGCCGAACATCAGGCCGATGTAGTGCACCAACCGTGCGGGTGCGTGCCCGAGCGAGTCCCAGCTGATGTCCACGCTCCAGAACGCGGCCACAACGACGGCCGACACTAGCGCCCACACGACCTGGCGGAGGCGGCGGTGCGGGCGCTTCGGGCGGGCGGCCGGTGGAATACCCGGCGGCAGCCCGGCAGGCGAGTCAGGGTTCGAGCCGACTGTCGAGCCGATGCCGGCGGACCCGGGCGCGGGCGGTGGCGCCTCCGCGACGCGTAGCGGATCGGCCGCGGGCGTGGTGCCGAGCGGCGTCATATGAGAAGCCGTTTCCGGCTGGCCGAGCTCAGCAGTTCGAGCGCGAGAATGATGACCAGGACTTCGAGGATGATCGTCGAAAGATAGTGGTACTGATAGAAAGTCCGCACCTTGTCGATCAACATGCCGAGGCCCCCGGCACCGACCAGGCCGATCACGGTGGACGCGCGGATGTTCAGTTCGAAGACGTAGATGGTCTGCGAGATGTAGCTCGGCGCGACCTCGGGCAGCATGGCGATCCTGTCGGCCTTCAGCCATGTCGCGCCGGAGGCGAGGGCCGCCTCCTGCCCGCCGCGGTCGAGACCGTCGAGCGCCTCGGAGATCAGTTTGACCATGATGCCGAGATCGAACAGCACCAGGGCGAAAACGCCTGAGATGGCGCCGGTTCCGATGACGGTGACGAACACGGCGGCGTAGAGCAGGTCCGGGATGCTGCGGATCACGTTCATGATGAATCGGGCGACGCCGAGCACCACGGTGCTCGGGTTCGTGACCCGCGAGGCGAGGAACGAGATCGGCAGCGCGAGCGCCACGCTTACGGCCGTTCCGATGACGGCCATCTGGACGGTCTCCAGCAGTGCCCCGGCGGTGTCGGGGATGAACGTGTAGTCGGGCTGGAACAGCTGCACCAGCGTGCGCGAGGCGTTGTGCGCGTTGCGGATGAGGGTCGCCGGGTCGAACTGGATCGCGATCGCGGACCATGCGGTGAGGGCGCAGATCACCGCAGCGATCACGAGTGCGCGCGGCCAGGTTCGCGGTTTGTGGGGCCAGGGCCTGTGCTCGTCGGGATGCCGTGTGGCGATGCCCGGCGCATCGCCAGGCGGAGGTACCGCGATCGGGAACGTCGTCATACGGCTGCCTGCTGATGGCCCGGGAGCATGTCCTCCGCGGTGAGCGACCGACCGTAGATCGACTCGAAGACGCCCTCGTCCGCGTCGGCGCCCGGCCCGTCGAAGACGAGTCGGCCTTCGCGCAATCCGAGCAGGCGTTGTCCGTAACGCCGTGCCAGATCGAGGAAGTGGAGGTTCACCACCACGGTGATGCCGAGGTCCGCGTTGATGCGCTGCAGGTCCCGCATCACGACATGTGAGGTGGGCGGATCCAGGGATGCGGTCGGCTCGTCGGCCAGGATCACCCGGGGCCGCTGGGCGAGCGACCGCGCGATCGCCACGCGCTGCTGTTGCCCGCCGGAAAGTTCCGAAGCCTTGGCGTACGCCTTGTGCACGATCTCGACCCGCTCGAGGGCCTGCATCGCGAGCTCCACGTCGTCGCGCTTCCACGCCGCGAGTAGGGCCCGCCAGGCGGGGGTGTGGTAGAGCCGCCCCATCAGGACGTTGTTGATCACGGTGGTGCGCTTGGCCAGGTTGAAACTCTGGAAGATCATGCCGATTTCGCTACGAACGGTGCGTAAGCCCTTGCCGCGCAAACCTTTCAGGCCCACGTCGCCGACGGTGATCTGCCCGGAGCTGATCGGTACCAGGCCGTTGATCGTGCGGACCAGGGTCGACTTGCCGGCACCCGACAGACCGACGACGGCGACCATCTCGCCGCCGCCGATCCGCAGGGTGATGTCGTCCAGCCCCACGAAGCCGTTCGGATAGGTGACACCGACGTGGTCGAAGGCGATGTCGGCCGCCTGCTGCGCCTGGCTCATGGCACTGCCCCTTCCGAGATGTCCCTTGCTAGAAAGTCCTGCCGGAACATCCCTTCCGATTCTGCGGGTTCGCGCGTGCACTGCGGGGTCCGCTAGGCCCGCTGGGTCCGCGACCGGGGTGGCCGCGGACCCCGGCCCCAGCCTCAGCCCAGGCCGATCGACTTGGCGGCGTCCAACGTACGCTGCAGGCTCGCCGGGTTCGCGTCGACCAGCCCGGTGATCTGGTAGATGGCCGTCAGCGCCTTCACTCCGTCCGGCGTGGCCGCGTAATCCTTCATCGCCGTGGCGATCTTCGTCTGCCACGCCTTGGACAGGTTGGCGGACAACGACACGCCGTCGTTCGGGATCTCGTCGGTGAGCGCGAAGACGACGACCTTCTGCCCGACGTCCGGCGTGTCCTTCGCGACCACCTCGCGCGCGTCCCAATAGCTGGTGCCGACCTCGGCGTCCCCGTTGTAGACGGCCAGCACACTCGCGTCGTTCGCCGTCACCTGCGTCACCTTGATGTCCTTGAGCTCGACGCCCTCCTTGTGCATCGCGGCGACGGGGAAGATGTACCCGGCCGGCGACGCGGCCTGCAGCAGCGAGACCGTCGCGCCCTTGATCTTCTTGATGCTGTCCAGCCCGGCTGGGCCGGTGCCCGACTGCGTGCCGTTGCAGTAGAGCATCCCATTGGCGCCCTTGACCGGCGTGTCCGTGCAGTACTTGTCCGGCTTGTTCGTCATGAACTGCGCGGCGTAGCTGGACTTGCCCTTGCGCTGGGTCTGCAGAGCCGGGACGGCACCGTACTTCTCGCACGCCTGGCTCATCTGCAGGCTCGGGAGCATGCCGATCTGGGCCTGGTCGCTGCCGATCGCCTCGACGGCCGCCTGATAGTCCTGGGTGATGACGCCCTTCACCGGAATGCCGAGTCGCTGCGTCAAGGCTTCTTCGAGCGGTTTCACCGTCTCCACGAGCTTTTTCGCGTCGCCGGACGGCACCAGCGCGAGCGTGAGCTGCTTCGGGTCCGTGGCGCTGTCGTTCGACTTGCCGGTGCACGGCGCGGCTGCGGAACTGGTCGCCCCGGAACTGGTTGATCCGGAACCGGTGTTGGACGAGGAATCCTGTTTGACGCCGCAGCCGGCGAGCACCAGGGACGAGGCGAGCGCGATGCCGATGGCGGCGAAGGTGGTGTGCCTGCGGATGCTCATGGAGTTCCTGCTTTCTTGAGAGTGGGTGGCGGTCAGCGTGTTTCGATGATGGATGCGGGGTCGTCGATGGGGCGCGGCGGATGGGCCGCGACGAACGCATCCGGGTGCGCCGCCCAGAGGCGGATCGCGTCGTACATGTCGGGCAGGGTGTCGCTGATCAGGTGTGCGGGGCCGGCGTTCTGGCGGAATCGATCAACGAGCGCTGTGCAACACCCGGCGTCGAGCAGCGGTTCGATGTCGTTGGCCCAGACGTCCCCGACGGCCAGGAGATCGGCCGGCGCGCGACCGTCGAGAAGCCTGGGCAACAGGTCGCGCCAGCCTGCCGGCTTACCGGCGTCGGTGATGACCTCGTCGATCACATCGCCGAGGCCGATGGTGGCGAGTGTGTCGCGGACGCCGGCCGCCGGCGCATTCGTCACCACCACGCGATGAACCGTGCCGGCGAGTTCGGCGAGCAGCTCGTCGAGCCCGGCTGGTGCGTGGGTGTCCAGGCCACCGGTCGCGAGCGCCTGGCGGCTGGCCCGGTATGCCGTGGCGCGCTGTCGGTCCGTGGCCAGACCGTCGGTGATCGCCGCCACGGCGGCATAGCCGTCCAGATAGCGCGGTGCGCGTTCGATCCCGTGCAGGAACGCGGCGAGCGCACCCCGGATGGCCGGCGCCGGATCCGCCAGATGCGCTGCCCCGGAACCGATCTCGTGGATCACGGCCTCGGCGTACGCCCAGACCGGCGCATCGCCGAGACAGACCGTGCCGTCGAAATCAAGGACCAGGACGCGGTGCGCGGCCGTTCGGCCGACGGCCTGGCGGGCGTCGGTTCGAGCGCGTGATCTGGGCAGGTGCGGGTCCGTGAGCTGCGTCACCGCTGCACCATAACCGTCTACGAACGCAATGTCCATAGAAAAGATGATTGATGAACGCTACGTTCATGAGCGGCGACGGTCTGCTCCAGCGCGACCCTGCTTCGGTGCGACGGACCGGTAGCGCATCCGGCCGGCGCGGCCGGCCGCGAACAGCGTCATAGGCGGAACCACCGGCCATGACGCTGTTCGCGCTGTCAGCCCTGACGGTGCCGACCGGCGGTGCGGTGCGTGTCCTCGCCGTCGGTGGGGGTACCTCCCGATTGCGGGGAAATGACGCTGTTGGCGTCCTGAGCACCTGCGTCGACGGCGACGAGTCCCGGGGTGTCGCTCGGGGTATCCGATGTATTCGCGGTATCCGACTTGCTCGCGATGCTCGCGGTATCCGATCTGCTCGCTCCGCTCGCGGTATCCGATCTGCTCGCGATGCTCGCGGTGGCCTCCGAACGGGCGACCACCGTGTCGGCGGTGTTGTCGCCGATGGTGTGCCGTAGCCGGATCTCGGGGAGCAGCCAGGTCAGCAGGAATGCCACGGCCGCAACGGGTGTCGCCCATAGGAAGACCGTGCCGATGGTCGACGAGTAGGCGTCGATGATCCCGTCGCGGACCGGCGCGGGCAACGCGGCGAGCGCGGTCGGGTCGACCGAACCTTCCAGGCCCGGTGGGACCGCGACGCCGTGCAGTGCGGACGCGAGCCGGCCGCCGAGCACGTTCGCAAAGATCGCGCCGAATACTGCCGTCCCGAACGAGCCGCCGATCGACCGGAAGAACGTGGCTCCGGCCGTCGCGACCCCGAGATCGGTGTATTTCACGGCGTTCTGGACGGCGATCACCAACACCTGCATGACGCCGCCGAGACCGATGCCGAAGATCACCATGTAGAGGTACATGCGTCCGTTCGGCGTGTTCGCGCCGACGGTCGACAACAGGTACAGGCCGAGGGTCATGACCGCCGTGCCCAGGACCGGGAAGATCTTGTATCGGCCCCACCGCGTGATCAAGAACCCGGTGCCGACGGAGGTCACCAGCACGCCGGCCATAACCGGGATCAGCTGCAGCCCGGACCCGGTGGGACTGGCGCCCTTGGCAACCTGGAGGAACACCGGCAGGTAGGTGATCGCGCCGAACATCCCGAAACCGACCACGAATCCGATCGCGCTGGTGGCCGCGAAGACCCGGTTCTTGAACAGCCGCAGCGGCAGGATCGGCTCGGAGGCGCGGCGTTCGACCAGTGCCCAGGCGAGCAGGAACACGACGGCGCAGGCACCGAAAACGTATGTCTGCCAAGAGTCCCACGGATAGCTGGTGCCGCCGAGGCTGGTCAGCAGCACGAGGGCCGTCACGCCCAGTGCCAGCAGCACGGTTCCCGCATAGTCGATGGCGTGCTTCACTCGGGTCAGGTTGCCCGGCAGCACGATCGCGCAGGCGACCAACGCGACGGCGCCGATCGGGAGGTTCACGTAGAAGACCCAGCGCCAGCTCGCATGTTCGGTGAGGAAGCCGCCGATCAGCGGCCCGATGACGGTGGTCACCGCGAAGACGGCGCCGAACAGGCCCTGGTATTTGCCGCGGTCGCGGGGCGAAACCACGTCACCGACGATGGCCTGCGATCCGACGATCAGCCCGCCGCCGCCCAGGCCCTGGAACGCGCGCGAGATGATGAGCCACGTCATCGATGTGGCGGCACCCGACATGGCCGACCCGATCAGGAAGATCACGATCGAGACTTGGAAGAACGTCTTCCGGCCGTACAGGTCGCCGAGCTTGCCCCACAGTGGCGTCGAGACCGTGGATGCCAGGATGTATGCCGTGATGATCCACGAGATGTGCTGCGCCCCACCGAGCTTGCCGACGATCGTGGGCAGCGCCGTTGCCACTACGGTCTGGTCGAGCGCGGCGAGCATCATGCCGAGGATCAGGGCGATGAGGATCACCAGCACCCGGCGATGTGGGAGCTTCATCGGTCCGGTGGCGGCGGGCGGCTCGGCGCCGGTGCGTTCGAGGGTTTCGGTCATGTGGAAAATCCTTGTCACAGAGCCACTTCGCGGGCGATGCGCAGTGGTGAGCGGTAGCGGGAATGTTGATGCGGGCGGCCGTCGGATGGCGGACGTGCCCGCAGCGGCCGTATCGGCCGCGGCCTCACCGCGATTGCGGCGGCGGCAAGCCTTGTTCGAGTAGATCGAAGGCCTCACCGACGAGATTGCTGAGTGCGGGCGGGTCGTCGATCGTGCACCACAGCGTCAGTGCGGCGCGGAACGCCGATACGGCGACACGAGCGGTGAGCAGTGGGTAGAGGTCGCGGGCCGGGTCGGTGCCGGAACGCCTGGCCACCTCTGCGACGAGTTCCCTTTCGTACTGCGCAAACTCGGACATTTCTCGGGCGCGCAGCGCCGGGTTCGCCTGGACCACGCGCATCTCGGCGAGCAGGTCTTCACGGTAATCGCTGAGCTTCGCGGCGAGTTCGATGATTACGGCCCGCAGCGCCGCGATCGGCGCTCGGTCGGGCGGCTGCTCCGTGAGCGCAGCGCGGAGCTTCTGCAGACGGTGCAGGTCTGCGCCGACCAGCGCATCCTCTTTACAGGGGAAGTGGTTGAAGAAGGTGCGTACCGATACATCCGCCGCATCTGCGATATCGGCCACGGTGACGCGGTCCAGCCCGTTCTCGGCCACCAGCCGCAGGGCGGCGCGGCGTAGCGCGAACCGCGTCTCGAGTTTCTTACGCTCCCGACGGCCGACGGCTTCGATCACGTTCTTCACGATAGCAATTCACTGCAGAGAGTGCAAAAATGCAGCGTATGAAGTTTATGAGAGTCTGGCGTGTGTACTCAAACCGAGGTTCGGGCGCTCGGCGAACCGGGCCCTGTGGGGTGCGAAGCGAAGTTGAGTGGAATAGACTCAACTCTGATGGGTTGTTCCTCGTAGGCCATCTGAACCAACGATCGAGGGGATACCGAACACCAGCATGAACACCGAGATCCTGACCACGAAGAGCCGTGAGGTACTTGCCGGTGCCATCAGCGCGGCGACCAGGGCGGGCAATGCGACCGTGGAGCCCGCGCACCTGCTCGTCGCGCTGCTCGGCACCGACGGGTCGACCGCGCCCGGGCTGTTACGGGCGGTCGGCGCGGATCCTGCCGCCATCGGCACCCAGGTCGCGGGCCTGTTGAAAGGCCTGCCCAGCGCCGCCGGGGCCACGGTCGCCCAGCCGCAACTCTCCCGCGCGGTCGCGAACATCGTCACGAACGCGGAGGAGATCGCATCGGCGGGCGGCGACGAGTACGTCTCGACCGAGCACTTGCTCGCGGCGGTGGCGAAGTCCGGCACAGACGCCGGACGGCTGCTCACCTCGGCCGGGGCGTCGCCGGATGCGCTCGTCGCAGCCTTCCCGAAGGTTCGCGGCGGCGACCGCAAGGTCACCAGCCAGGATCCCGAGGAGACCTACCAGGCGCTCGCCAAGTACGGCAACGACCTGACGGAGGCCGCGCGCGACGGCAAGATCGATCCCGTGATCGGCCGAGACGCCGAGATCCGCCGCGTGGTACAGGTTCTCAGCCGCCGCACGAAGAACAACCCGGTGTTGATCGGGGAGCCCGGCGTCGGCAAGACCGCCGTCGTCGAAGGGCTCGCCCAGCGCATCGTCGCCGGCGACGTGCCGGAGTCGTTGCGCGGCAAGCGTTTGGTGGCGCTCGACCTCGGCGCCATGATCGCCGGCGCGAAGTACCGTGGCGAGTTCGAGGAACGGCTCAAGGCCGTGCTCGAGGAGATCAAGGGCGCCGAGGGGCAGATCATCACGTTCATCGACGAACTGCACACCGTGGTCGGGGCGGGCGCCACCGGCGAGGGTGCGATGGACGCCGGAAACATGCTCAAGCCGATGCTCGCGCGCGGCGAGCTGCGCATGGTCGGCGCGACCACGCTCGACGAGTTCCGCGAGCACATCGAGAAGGATCCCGCGCTGGAGCGGCGTTTCCAGCAGGTATTCGTCGGAGAGCCGTCGGTGGAGGACACCATCGCGATCCTGCGCGGCATCAAGGAGCGGTACGAGGCGCATCACGGGGTGCGCATCGCCGACTCGGCACTCGTTGCCGCGGCTACCCTGTCGGATCGGTACATCACCAGCCGGTTCCTGCCGGACAAGGCGATCGACCTGATCGACGAGGCCGCGTCCCGTTTGCGCATGGAGATCGACTCCAGGCCGATCGAGATCGATGAACTGCAGCGCACCGTCGACCGGCTGAAGATGGAAGAGCTTGCGCTGCAGAAGGAGTCGGACGAGGCGAGTGTCGACCGCCTCGCTAGATTGCGGCGCGATCTCGCGGATCGGTCTGAGCAGCTCGCGGCGCTCACCGCGCGGTGGGAGCGGGAGAAGCAGGGTCTCAACCGTGTCGGCGAATTGAAGAAACAGCTCGACGAGCTGCGCGTCCAGGCCGATCGCGCCCAGCGTGACGGCGACCTCGCTCGCGCCTCAGAGCTGCTCTACGGCGAGATCCCCACCCTGGAGCGGGAACTGGCCGATGCCTCCGCCGCCGAGAAACGTGACGAAGCCGTCGAACCGATGGTCTCCGAGGAGGTCACGCCGGACGATATCGCCACCGTGATCTCCGCCTGGACGGGCATTCCGGCCGGGCGCCTGATGGAGGGCGAGACGGCCAAGTTGCTGCGCATGGAAACCGAGCTCGAAAAGCGTGTGGTCGGCCAGCATCAGGCCGTCACTCTGGTTGCGGATGCGGTGCGCCGTGCGCGCGCCGGGATCTCCGATCCGGACCGGCCGACCGGCTCGTTCCTGTTCGTCGGGCCGACCGGCGTCGGGAAGACCGAACTCGCCAAGGCGTTGGCCGATTTCCTGTTCGATGACGTCCATGCCATGGTGCGCATCGACATGAGTGAATATTCGGAGAAGCACTCCGTGGCAAGGCTTGTCGGTGCGCCGCCGGGTTATGTGGGGCATGAGGAAGGCGGGCAGCTCACCGAAGCGGTCCGGCGCCGGCCGTACAGCGTCATCCTGCTCGATGAGGTCGAAAAGGCACACCCGGACGTGTTCGACATCCTGCTGCAGGTGCTCGACGACGGACGGCTGACGGACGGGCAGGGACGGACGGTCGATTTCCGCAACACGCTGCTCATCCTCACCTCCAACCTCGGCTCGGTGGCGCTCATGGACCAGACGCTGTCGGACACGGATCGGCGCGAGGCGGTCATGACGGCCGTGCGAACCGCGTTCAAGCCGGAGTTCCTGAACCGGCTCGACGACATCGTCTTCTTCGAGCCGCTGGGGCCGGAGCAGCTCGCGAGCATCGTAGGCATCCAGATCGACGCGCTGTCGCGCCGCCTCGCCGCCCGCCGGCTCACCCTCGACGTCACGGACGAGGCGCGAGACTGGTTGGCGCTGGCCGGGTATGACCCGCTCTTCGGTGCCAGGCCGTTGCGACGGCTGGTGCAGTCCTCGATCGGCGACCCACTCGCCCGAGCGCTCCTCGCCGGCACCATCACCGACGGGGAAACGGTGCGCGTCGATGTCTCCGATGACGACCCGTCGTCGCTGAGCATCAGCAGATCGACCACGCTCGCGGCGGCGGGTACCGGGCCGGACGCGGTGTCGCCGAACTGACCGCTGCCAAAGTGATCGGCGCCGACCTGCTGGGATCCGGCCGCATGCCGGCCGGATGCCAGTATGGAGAAATGACCACGCACGCCGACCCTCGCCGCCGCGGTTTCGGCCCTTCGCTACGTGGGCAGGTGGAGCCGTTCTACGTGATGAAGGTCTGGGCCGCCGCCGCGGCGCGGGCCGAGCGCGGCGAGCCCGTTTACAACCTTGCGGCTGGCCAGCCGTCGACGCCGGCGCCGAAGCCCGTGCTGGCCGCCGCGCACGCGGCGCTCGACGAGCACATTCTCGGGTACACCGAAGCGCTCGGCATCATGCCGCTGCGCCGCGCGATCGCCGGGCACTACCGCGATCGCTACGGCTTGACGGTGGATGCGGCCAATGTCGTCGTCACCACCGGGTCCTCGGGCGGGTTCGTCCTCGCGTTCCTGGCGGCCTTCGAGCCGGGCGCCCGGGTGGGTCTCGTGCGGCCGGGCTACCCCGCGTACCGGAACACCCTGGCCGCACTCGGCTGCATGGTCGTCGACATCCCGTGCGGACCCGAAACCCGTTTCCAGCCCACCATTCCCATGATCGAGGGCCTCGGCCTGGACGGGCTCATCGTCGCGAGCCCCGCGAACCCCACCGGCACCATGCTGTCCGGCCCGGAATTGGCCGGGATCGCCACCTGGTGTGCCGGCCGCGAGGTCCGGCTCGTCTCGGACGAGATCTACCACGGCATCACGTATGTCACCGAAGGCGCCACCACCGGCAGGCCGGAATCGGCGTGGTCGACCGACCGCTCCGGGATCGTCGTCAACTCCTTCTCGAAATACTTCTCCATGACGGGGTGGCGCATCGGCTGGATGCTGGTCCCGGACGATCTCGTGGACACCGTCGACGCACTGGCCGGCAATGTCGCCATCTGCCCACCGGCGCCCGCGCAATACGCCGCGATCGCCGCCTTCGACGCCTACGCCGAGTGCGACGGGCACGTGCACCGGTACGCGGACAACCGGCGCATGCTCATCGACGGTCTGCACGGCCTCGGATTCACGAGGCTCGCGCCGGCGGACGGGGCCTTCTACATCTACGCGGACGTCTCACACCTCACCGACGACTCGGAACGGCTGTGCTGGGATCTGCTGCAGACGGCGGGGGTGGCCACGGCCCCCGGTCGCGACTTCGATCCCGTGCTCGGGCACAAGTATCTGCGCATGTCCTTCGCCGGGTCGAGTCAGACCCTGGACGGCGCGTTGACGGCGCTGCAGCGCTACCTCGGTTGATGCGCACATGTCGGACTGATCGCCGAGCGGTGCGAAATATCCGGCAAAACAGACCGAGAACGGTGCATTTCGCACCGCTCGGCGCCGGAAGCGACGCGCGGCCGCGGAGAGTCTCGGGGGAAGCCCGCAGGCGATTCGGGGCAAACCCCGACGGCGGCGAGGGCGATGACGTGGCACCGTAGGTGGTGCTGCATATGACGGACCGTTGGAGCGGATACCCGGAGGGGACCCATGGAGAAGTTCTTCAAGATCGTCGGAATCATCGTCGTCCTGTTTATCGCGTTCAGCCTCGTCGGCTGGATCTTCAGTTTCCTCGTCAAGACGATCTTCTGGATCGCCATCGTCGCCGGCGTCGTCTACGTCGTCGCCTCGGTGGCCGCGCGGAGGCAGATCGGCAAACGCTGACCGGACGGGTGAGGCCGCGAACAGCGTCATACTCGGTTCCGCGCACACTGGCGGGCCGGCGACGGTCAGATCGAGACGCCGAGGTTCTGGAGCCGTTGGCGAAGCGCGTCTGCCCCGGTGAACGGGATTCCGCGGATCCCGGCCGCCGCGGCGCCGGCCACGTTGTCCGCGCGGTCGTCGGTGAAGGCCACGGTGGGCGCGGGTACGTCCAGCGCCTTGAGTAACGCCTCGTAGATCGCGAGATCGGGCTTGATCATTCCGATTTCGCCGGATATGACGATGTGCTGGAACATGCCCGCCCAGGATTGCCCGCGGATCATGTCACCCATGGCCGCCGGTGCGTTCGACAGCACGGCGAGCGCCACGCCGGCCCGGTACAGGGCAACGATCAGGTCCATCGTGGCCGAGTCGACATGCGACCAGCCGACATTGTCGATGGCCGTGAGATCGGCGATATCGGCGGAGCGGGGCTCCGACGCGCCGCAGGCGAGCGCGACCTGCGTCCAGTACAGCTCGGAATCGGAATGCAGGTCGTAGTCGAGGCGCGTCGCGTAGTACGCCGACCGGAACTCCGCGGCGGTGATATCGCTGGGCGCGCCGATCCGCTCCGCGAGGTCGCGGAGGCCGTCCGTCTCCCGGAGCACGACTCCGCCGAGATCGAAGACCACGTAATCGATGGGTGCGTCAGCAGGTGGATTCACGGCTCCATTGTCTCGTACCCGCTGTGCCCCGCACGGGCGAGCGTCGTCATACCCGTTGTCCCAGCAACAGGGGCGGCACATTCGCCCGCGCGGGGGACGGGACGAGCGGCGTCGTAGGGTCACGGGGTGAGTGATTTCGCTGCCGCCATCGACGCTGTCACGCCGGGGGAGCTCCGTGCTCGGGGGAGCCGTAAGTGGACGGTTCCGGCCGAAGGGGAGATCGGGGCGTTCATCGCCGAGATGGATTTCGGTGTGGCGCCAGCGATTTCGGCTGCGGTGGAGAAGCTGCTCGCGGACGGCAATACCGGGTACCTGCCGCACTGGATGGAGTCGGATTTCGCGTCGGCCTGCGCGGATTTTCAGCGGACACAGTTCGGCTGGTCGGTGGACCCATCGGGTGTGCACTCGGTGAGCGATGTGCTCAAGGTGCTGGAAGTCGCGCTGGAGTACTTCGTGCGCCCTGGCGGGGCGGTGATCCTGCCGACGCCCGCGTACATGCCGTTCTTCGAGGTGCCGCCCGCCCATGGTCGCCGCATCATCGAGGTGCCGTGCCATGCCGAGAACGGTTACTACACGCTGGATCTCGATGGTATTGACGCCGCCTTCGAGGCCGGTGGCGAGCTGTTGGTGCTCTGCAATCCGCACAACCCGGTGGGGCGCGTGCTCTCCCGGGAGGAGTTGGTCGCCGTCTGCGAGATCGTGGACAGGCATGGCGGCCGGGTGTTCGCAGACGAGATCCACGCGCCGCTCACCTACCCGGACTCGCCGCCGCACACTCCGTACGCGTCGATCTCGGACGTCGCGGCCGGGCACACGCTCACCGGCATGTCCGGCTCCAAAGCGTTCAACCTGCCGGGGCTCAAATGCGCGGCGGCGATCGTCTCGAACGAGCGGGACGCGCGGATCTGGCGCACGCTGCCGGGCGTCGTGACGCACAGCGCGGCGACGATCGGGGTCGCCGCGAACATCGCGGCCTATCGCGACGGCGGGCCGTGGCTGGACGACGTCCGGTCGTACCTTGCTGGGAATCGGGCGCTGTTCGTGGAATTGGTCGCGCGGGAGCTCCCCGGGGTGCGGGTGCGGCCGCCGGACGGGACGTACTTGGCCTGGGTCGATTTCCGGGCGCTGGAGCTTTCGGCGCCGGTGGGGGACTGGGTGCACCACAATGCCGGCGTCGTGCTCAATGAGGGCGCGACGTTCGGGGCGCCGGGCGCGGGGTTTGCGCGACTGAACATGGCTACGCCCCGCCCGATCCTGGTGGAGATCGTCAACCGAATCGCCGCAGCGATCGCGAAGCGCTGACCCGTGGCCGCGCTGCTGACCGACGTCGCCCCATCCGGCCGCTACCGTAGGTTAGTTGGGTGACGACGAAACAACCGACGATCTTGGCGACGTCCGGCGGGTATCTGGAAGGCACTAGGACGCGGTTCGAGTTCGGGCCGATAGTGCGCTATGCGGTTGCTTTGTCAGGCACGGATCGGCGGCCCCGAGTTTGCTGCGTGTCCACAGCGTGTGGTGACCACCCAGCGCTGCAGCGGGATCTATCCGAAGCGGGCCGGGAGGCTGGCTTCGAGTTGACTCACCTCACGCTGTTCCCGATGCCGAACCTGGCCGACATCGAGGCCCACCTGCTTTCCCAGGATGTGGTGTGGGTGCACGGCGGGTCGGTGGTCAACCTGCTGGCGGTGTGGCGGGCGCATCGGCTCGACGAGATCCTACGTCGCGCCTGGCAGGCGGGTGTGGTACTAGCCGGCATCAGCGCCGGGTCGATCTGCTGGCACCAGTCCGGAACAACCGACTCGTTCGGTCTACCGCTGCGACCGGTGACGAATGGCCTGGGGTTCTTGCCCTACGGGAACGGGGTCCACTACGACGTTGAGGCCGGGCGGCGCCCGCTTGTACACCAGCTGGTCGCGGAGGGCTCGTTGCCAACGACCTACTGCACTGACGACGGCGTGGGGCTGTTGTACCGCGGAACCGACATGGTGGAGGCGATCAGCGAGCGTGCCGGAGCAGGCGCCTACCTGGTCAGCCGATCGGAGGGCCGCGCCATCGAGGAGCGGATCGAGCCTCGGCTGTTGCCGGCTTCCTGAGCAACCCCGCACGCTGCTGTGCCGCAAACCGAACCCGCTGCGCGAATGAGTAATTCAGCGTCGTCGTATTCCCGTTGAGCGGGACTTGATGTCCCGTAACCCCTGTCCGGTGGTCATGCGATCCTGATCATCCCGTAGGTCGTGCGATCACCGAGGGCGGAGATAGCGCCCGCGTGCAGATCCGCGTCTGGAACGGCACAGGCCGCCATGCAGTGGACAGGAATGCGTTGACTCTACTGGGTTTTCGGTAGGCTCGCGCCATGGATTGTCGAGGAGGTGTGGCTTGCTGACGCAGCACTACTGGGCGGTTCTTCAATTCGTGTTACTCGTCGTCAGCGGTATGTTCACGCCTCATCTGCCATTGCCGACAGTAGCCTTCGCAATCTTTGCAGTGGTCGGATTCGCGCTGGCAGCTCCGATCGCGGTGATGCGTGTCCGTCGCGCGTGCCGGACGGGGCCTCGGTGCGATTCGCGGCTTTCGGCAATGGTCCGCCCGCCTTCACGCTGGCGCTGCCAGGCGGTGCGTCGACGGCCCTTGTGGCCTGGTGATTCACGGCCACGTGCCCCGTCACATGCGGTTCTCGCTTCATCGCGAACGCAGTTTACGACCGACCGGGTCGACGACCACTAGCAGCGGTCGCACTCGCATACTGTGAACGGCCCTCGTCCTGGCTGAAGCGATCGATTCCATTCCGATCTCTTGAGGCAGGGCTGACTCATGTGCTATCGCAAAGGTGCCGAGCAATCTGAATCCGCACTATCAAGCGGTCGAATGCGCCGATACGTCGTTGCCGTCGTCAGCGCTTCGTACGGGGGTTTCGCCAGGCTGCACGGCGCGAGCGTCGCAGTCTACGTGGGAGTCGCGACGCTGGTCGGCGCGGACTTGTTTGCATTGATCGTCGCATCGGCCGCGATCTGGCCCATAGGAATTCCGCTGCTCCTGGCGACGCTCGGACTGATCTACTACGCCCGCCGAATACTGCGCCGACGGCGACACGACGACCGATCTCGACAGCAACGCGCCGCTGAAGCCAAGGAATGACCGCTCAGGCGGCCCGGGCTCGCGTCCCGAGCGCCACGAACGGCAATGGAAGGGATCGCGGTCCGCGACGCTCCGCGCATGAAGTGCGTTACGATGTGATACATGCCTGGCGATCTGTGGTGGCGGACCGAAGACGCCGATCACATCCGTCACCGCAGTGACAGGTATCCGGGCGCGACAAACATCGAGCCGGAGTGGACGTTGGAGGCCGCTCGTGATCGCAATCGCATCGTTCGTGAGCCCGATCCGAAGAGTCGCACCGGCGCGGTTCGGATCATCGGCTACTTCAAGACCGCTGGATTCGTCATGACGATCATCGCAACCGGTACCGACCACGCCGGCGTGACCGCGTGGCCCACTAACGGCGGCGATCTGGATGCATACGAAAGGAACGTAGGCAGATGACGACAGACCACCGGGACGCGCGTATCGCGGCAGAGGTCCGGGCCGCCCGCGAAGAATATGCCGACGAAGAGGCCGAGGCCGCGGAGATGGAGATCGCCGAGAAGAATGCGGCGTTGACGATTCCGCTGAACCTGCGCATCGACGTCGCGCTCGACACGCAACTCAAGCAGCGTGCCGCGGCCGCTCAGATCCCGACATCGGCACTCGTCAGGCGGCTGCTCCGGGAAGCCCTGAACACTTCCGAGGCCCCCGTCGTGACCGTCGAACAGGTCGAAGCCATCGCGCGGCGCGTGCTCGCCGAAGCACGGTAGTCAGACCTCGACGCACGTTCCGATCGCCGATCCTCGAGTGAATATCAGGGTCTGGCTCGAAGGCCGGACGCCACTCGATGATTGTGCTGCAGGAGCCGAACACTCGGAATGATTCCCCCGGCGACGATCAACAGCACCGACCAGTAGCCCTGTCAGTGACTCACCCCGGAACCCTTATGTCAGTGCCCGGGCTGCCGATAAGGTTTGTCATCGGTGTCAGCGAAGGAGGCAGCATGTCCGAGGCGCGAGCCGCCGCCCCGTCCCCAGCCGCCGCCCTTCCTGCCACGCTGCATCACACCGCGAGGACGCTCGGCAAGCCGGCCGCCGCAGTGAAGGCCGCCGTCTATCAGCCGATTTCGATACTCGCGCCGGAAGACCTGCACCTCGTGAACCGGTTCACCGGCGGTTGGACGCCCGCACTGGGCCGGCAGATCGCCGCCGCGGGCGGCGCGGCGGGTTGGTTCGCCCAGCAACTCTCGGCGTCGGCGCCGGACACGTTCTATCAGGCGACGGCCGCGTGGTGGACGTCGAACACGGCCAGCACCAGCACGCTGCTCGCCCGGGATCGGAAGAAGACGGAACCCATCTGGGAGGCGGTCGCCAACTACGAGCGCTGGTGCCTGGCGCGGCGCATCCACAGCGAACGCCAGGTCCTGGAAACCATGACGGCCTTCTGGGAGAACCACCTCCACGTCCCCGCGGAAGCCGATGCCGCGCAGTACTTCCGGGCGTCATACGGCAAGACGATCCGGGCACTGGCGCTCACTAGTTTCGAGCGGCTGCTGCAGGTGGCGGTCACCCATCCCGCCATGGGCTGTTATCTCGACAATGCGCAATCGACCAAGAAGGCGCCGAACGAGAACCTCGGACGCGAACTGCTCGAATTGCACACGGTGGGCCGCGAGTCGGGCTACACCGAGAACGACGTCAAGAACTCGGCCCGGATCCTCACCGGTTACCGCGTCGACGTCTGGAACACCTGGAACGTCCGGTACGACCCGACCGCGCACTGGACCGGCACCGTGAAGGTGCTGGACTTCGAGCATCCCAACACGGCTGCCGATGGACAGGCCGCCGCCCGCGCCTACCTCTCCTATCTGGCGAATCACCCGTCCACAGCCCAAAGGATCGCGCGCAAACTGGCGATCCGGTTCGTCTCGGACGCGCCGTCATCGGAGTTGGTGGATCGTCTCGCCGAGGTCTATCTAGCAAACGGCACCGCGATCCAACCGGTGCTGCTCGAGTTGGTGGACAGTGCCGAGTTCCGCGCGGCGGCCGGCGCCAAGGTGCGCACGCCGGACGAGGACGTCGTCGCCACTTACCGGGCGCTGGGTGCGAACTTGCGCCGACCGTCCGCCGCCACCCCCGCCGCCAATCAGATCCTTTGGCAGACAACAGCTCTGGGTATGCGCCCGTTCGGTTGGCCGCGCCCCGACGGGCGCCCCGATCAGGCGGCGGCGTGGGTGTCGGTGTCGCGCATGCTGGCGTCGTTCCAGATCCACCAGGACATGGCGGGCGGGTGGTGGCCGACGGCGGGCGTGACGTACGTGCAGCCAGCCGCGCGTCTGCCGATCCCCACGATCGCGTTCGGCGACTTCGTCGACCACCTTTCCCGATCGATCCTGGGGCGTCCAGCGACGTGGGTCCTGACCAAGGCGGCCTGCGACGCGATCGGCTGCGCGCCGACCACGACGATCACCGCCGCCCACGACGTGATCCGCTGGAAAATGCCGCGACTGCTCACGGTGTTCTTGGACACCCCCACCCACATGACGAGGTGACCGATGGGCGACAACGACCAGCGATCCGCATGCCACGAGTGCGACGATTACCGGATCAGCCGGCGAACGTTGTTGCGCGGTGTGATCGGAATCGGTGCCACCACAGCACTTTTCGGCACCACGCTCGTGCAGACGGCTTATGCGGCAGCGCCTGTCGGCAATGTCTTGGTGGTGGTGTCGCTGCGTGGCGCGGCCGACGGGCTCTCGCTCGTCGTACCCCACGGCGATGCCGCCTACTACAAGGCCCGGCCGAATATCGCGATCCCCGCCACGAAACTGCTTGCCAGGAATGGATTTTTCGGATTGCACCCGAACCTGGCTCCGCTGATGCCGCTATGGAAGGCCGGCAGGATGGCGGCGGTGCACGCTACCGGGCTCCCCGCGCCGAACCGGTCCCATTTCGCGGCTATGGAAGAGTTGGAGGACGCCGACCCCGGCAGCGCGGCGCGGATCGGTTGGCTCAACCGTCTGGTCGGCCGCGACAGCTCGACGAATGTCTTGCGTGGGATGGGAATGGGCATGTCCACCCCGATCACCGCGCTGTACGGGCCGCGGGCGACGGTGACGACGGCGTCGGTGGATGACATGTCGCTCGCAGGCGCCCAGGACAATCCGCGTCGCACCACCGCGATGCGCACGACGTGGGGCGCCGCCCCAGGCGAGATCGGTCGCGGCGGCCGCGCTGCCCTTGCCGCGGTGAACGCGTTCGCCCCGGTGCGTGCCAGCGCAGCCCAACCGGCGAACGGTGCGAAGTACGCCGATGACGACCTCGGCCGGGCTCTCGCCGCCAGCGCACGCACCATCCGAGCGGGTGTCGGTGTCGAGGTGATCGCGGTCGATCACGACGGCGGGTGGGACATGCACACCGGCCTCGGCACGTTGGAGTGGGGCGCGATGTTGCGTGCCTCCCAGTCGCTCTCGCAGAACCTGGCCGCCTTCTACACCGACCTTGGCAGCCGCGGCGACAAGGTCACGCTGGTCACGATCTCCGAGTTCGGGCGTCGCGTCAAGGAGAACGCTAACTACGGCCTGGACCACGGCCACGGCAACGTGATGTTCGTGCTCGGCGGCGGTGTCAAGGGCGGTTATTACGGCAAGTGGACGAGGCTCGCCGCCACCGACGACGCCGACGTGCCCGTGACGACCGACTATCGCAGCGTGCTGGCCGAAGTCGTGACCAAGCGGCTCGGCGCGTCGACCGCCACCGTCTTCCCCGGGTTCAAGCCCGTCACCGTGGGAGCGGTTCGATAGGCGGCTTTGCCGAGAACATCGTCATAAGCGCTGCCCCGCAACGGATATGACGATGACCCGGGCCACAGCTGCACCAACGAATATCAACGTGTCGCGGGCCGGGCGGCTAGCGTGGCGATATGCGAATCTGTGCGACGTGCGCCGTGGAATACGATGAGCCGCTTCCCGCGGTGTGCCCGATCTGTGCCGACGAGCGCCAGTGGGTGCCCGCAGACGGCCAGCGGTGGGCCGATCTCGCGGACCTGCGAGCCGCCGGTCAGCGGCTGACCTGGACCGAACGCGAGCCAGGGCTGGTGTCGATCACCGCGGAGCCGAGAGTCGGGATCGGACAGACCGCGCAGCTCGTCATCACCGGCGGAGGATCCCTGCTGTGGGATCCGCCCGGGTATATCGATGAGCAGACCGTCGGCCGCATCCGCGAGCGGGGCCCGGTTCTCGCCGTCGCGGCGAGCCACCCGCACATGTTCGGCGTGCAGATCGAATGGGCCAGGTCCCTGGACGCCCCGGTGCTGGTGTGCGAACGCGATCGGGAATGGCTGGGGCGCAACGATAATCACGTAGAGTTTTGGGGCGATGCGCGGCGGATCGCGGACGGGCTCGTCTTGTATCGGGTCGGCGGGCATTTCGCCGGGAGCGCGGTCGCCCTCTGGGACGCGGGCGCCGACGGACGTGGCCTGCTGCTGACGGGCGACACGATCTTCCCGAACCCGGATCGCCGGTCGGTCGGATTCCTGCGCAGCTACCCGAACAAGATCCCGCTGTCCGGTGCGGTCGTCGAGCGCATCGCCGCACAACTCGAACAGTTGCGCTTCGAGAGGATCATCGGGAACTTCGGCAACGCCATCGACCATGACGGGCCCGCCGTGCTCCGCTTCTCGGCCGACCGCCACATCCGTTGGGTGCGTGGCGATTTCGACAACCTCACCTGATAAATCGACCGATCAAGATGTCGCGCGGGGTTCGCGCGTCGCACCCACCGCGCGACCGGCCGCGCGACCGGCCGCTCGGCCGACCGACCCCGCCGGCCGAGCGTCTCACCCGGCCAACTTGGGTAGATCCTCCGGACCGATCGGGTCGGTATGCGTGCGTGGCCCCGACTCCACCACGAACATCGCCGACAGCATCAACGCGCCGCCGACCAGCACCCGCCACGTGAACGGCTCCCCGATCAGCGTGATCGCCATCAGCGCGGCCCAGGCCGGCTCGGTGGACATCACGATCGCCGCCCGCGACGCGGCCATCTGCGACTGCGCCCAGGTCTGCACCAGCATGGCGATCCCGCCGGACACCACCGCCAGGTACAGCATGATCAGCCAACCACCGCCGCTGCTCGGGACGGCGAAGCCATGCGGCGCCGCGGCGATCGCGCAGATCACCGCCACCACCACCAGCTGCACGGTCGCCAGCCCCAGCGCCTCCCGCGACCGCGACCAACGGCCCAGCGCGATGATGTGGATCGCGTAGACCACCGCCCCGATCAGCGTCAGGATCTCGCCGATTCCGAGCGAAAGTCCTTGCAGCGCCAGCACGCCCAGGCCGACGACCGCCATCCCGGCGCCGAACCACACCTTGCGGCCGAGATGCGTCTTCAACAGCACTGCAGCGCACAGCGGGGTGAACACGACATAGAGCCCGGTGATGAAACCCGAGATAGTGGCGGGCGTCGATTGCAGGCCCACCGTCTGCAACAACTGGCCGCTGGCGAACAGCACACCCAACGCCACGCCGTGCAGCAGCGTGCGCCGGGGAAGCGCGCGCGCCGATCGCCAGAACGCCGCGAGCATCGCGGCCGCCGCCATCGCGAAGCGCAGCGCCAGGAACTGCCACACGGACATCTGCCCGAACATGATCTTCGTCAGCGGGTAGCTCGAGCCCCAGATCGCTGCGACGATCACCAGTGAGATGAAGGCCAATAACGGCCCGCTCAGCCCCTCCCACCGGGCCAACGGCCGCACCGCACTCACCCATCGATCTTGCCAAATGCCCAGGCTCCGGAAGAATAGCGATCCCGTGCAACCTGCGCGGCGGTGTGCGCCGTCTAGGGATCAGGGCAGGAGGATAGGTGGGGCCGGTCGACGATGCGGAGTTCTCGCAATATGTGGCGGCGCGGCGGGATGCGGTCCGGCGCACCGCATATTTGCTGTGCGGTGACTGGCATCAGGCCGACGACCTCACCCAGACCGCGTTTGTCAAACTGTACGGCGCCTGGGGCCGGATCCGCGAGAAAGCGGCCCTGGACGCCTATGTGCGGTCGACCCTGGTGCGCGCCACGGTCGACGAGGCCCGGCGTCCCTGGCGTCGGGAGAAGGCCACCTGCGCGGTGCCGGACATACCTGCCCCGTCCGACATCGCGCAGGTGGTGGCCGACCGGGAGATGGTCCGCGCGGCGCTGGCCGCCGTGCCGTCCGGGCAGCGCGCCGTCCTGGTGCTCCGGTATTTCGAGGGGCTGGACGTCGCGGCCACCGCGGCGGCACTCGGCTGCTCGGAGGGGAATGTGAAGTCACAGACCTCGCGAGGGCTTTCCGCCCTGCGGGAGGCGCTGGTGGCGCGCGGCGACGTGCAAGAGGGGGTGCGGTGACCATGTCGACCGGCGGTTTCTCCGATGACGCCGATGACGACGTTCGCGGCGCCCCGGCGCCGGATGGCGACGACCTTACCGCCGGAACTCCGAAAAACGAGTATGACGATGTTCCGGGCGATGCCCCTCCGCCGGACGAGACCGATCCGGTGGCTGCCGAGCTGGGTGCGGTCTTTGCGGCGGCGCTGGCCGACGAGCCGGAGAGCGCGGTCACGCCGATGTCCGTGCTGCACGCCGTGCGCGAAGGTCGCGAGCAGCGCACGGCCGTGCGCTGGAGCCGCGAATGGGTCGCGTGGAAATGGGGCGGCGGCCTGGCCGTCGCCGCGGCCGCGGTGGCCGCCGTGTTCATCGTGGGCTCGTCCCTGGGCACGCACGACGCGTCGAGTACCGCCGGCGCGGCGTCGGGTGCTTCTACCGGCGCGAGTGCCGCAGCAGCCGGGGATTCCGGGCAGCCGACCGCGGCTCTGCCGGCGCAATCCGCCGGTGGTAGCTCGGCGGAGTCGGGCGCCCCGGCGCTGGGTCTCGTGCCGCCGAACTCCACTGGGCCGTCTGGCTCCGAGAAGGCCCAGGATTCGAGCGGTCAGGCAGCCGATAGCGCCGCTGGAGCTGGGTCGGGCACGGCCGGCGGCGCGGGCACCACTTCTGAATCGGGCGAATCGTACGCGGCCGCGCCGAGTGAGTCGGTCCCTTGCGCAGCGCCGCCGCTCACCGAATCAGAGTGGGACGCCGCGATCGGTGCCCTGTCCGAGAACATCGTCATACCAGAGCGTTTCGCCGCAGGGTGCGGGACAGCGGCATGGCGCGCGGGGATGCTGGAAGTGGGCTCGTCGCAGAGTGCCATCGAGATCCTTGTCGGGGCGGTCGGGGAGTACCCCGCCGGTTTGGTGCCGAGCCTGGGTGACCGGCAGCTAGGCCCGTCGGTCACCGCAAGCCGGGGCGGCACGATCGTGGTCGTGACGGTGAGCGCCAACAGCGTGACGCTCGTCAGCCACGCTCAGCTCGTGGCAGTGGCCGAGGCCGTCCTCGCGGCTGCCCACTGACGCTCGTCGCGGACGCGGGGGCACGGCCGACGCGGGGGCTCGCGGCTGGCCGGCGGCTGGTCGTCGGAGTCGGGCCTGGGACAATGACCACGTGAGCAACAACCCTGGCGACCCGATCCCCGACGTGCTGGCCGACCGGTACGCGACCGCCGAAATGCGGGCGGTCTTCTCGCCCGTCGGCAAGATCATCGCCGAGCGGAAGCTGTGGCTCGCGGTGCTGCGCGCCCAGGGCCGGCTCGGGCTGCCCGTCGACCCGCAGGTGGTCGCCGACTACGAGACCATGGTCGAGCGTGTCGATCTCGACTCGATCGCGGCGCGCGAGCGGGTGACGAAACACGACGTCAAGGCGCGCATCGAGGAGTTCAACGCGCTCGCGGGGCACGAGCGCATCCATCAGGGCATGACGAGCCGCGACCTGACCGAGAATGTCGAACAGGCACAGGTTCTCGCCGGCTTGCGGCTGGTACGCGATCACACGGTCGCCATCCTCGCGGCGCTCGGCCGTCGGGCCGCGGAATACTCGGGCCTCGTCATGGCCGGGCGTTCCCACAACGTCGCCGCTCAGGCCACCACCCTCGGCAAACGCTTCGCATCTGCCGCGGACGAGCTGCTCATCGCGTTCGCGCGGGTCGAGGACCTGCTGGCGCGCTACCCGCTGCGCGGTATCAAGGGGCCGGTGGGCACGGCGACCGACATGCTCGATCTGCTCGGTTCCGCGGAGGCCGTCGCCGAACTCGAATCCGGTGTGGTGCAAGAGGTCTCCGGCTGCGACCGGGTGCTCAGCTCGGTCGGGCAGGTCTACCCCCGCTCGCTCGACTACGACGCGCTGTCGGCCTTGGTACAGCTCGCGGCGGCGCCGTCCTCGCTGGCGACCACGATCCGCCTGATGGCCGGCGCGGAACTCGCGACCGAGGGCTTCGCCCCGGGGCAGGTCGGCTCATCGGCCATGCCGCACAAGATGAATGCTCGCTCCTGCGAACGGGTCTGCGGGCTCGCGGTGGTTCTCCGCGGCTACGAGGCGATGGTCGCCCAGCTCGCCGGCAACCAGTGGAACGAGGGCGACGTGTTCTGTTCCGTGGTGCGGCGAGTGGCGCTGCCCGACGCGTTCTACGCCATGGACGGGTTGCAGCAGACGTTCCTCACGGTGCTGAGGGACTTCGGTGCGTGTCCGGCGGTGATCGACGCGGAGTTGCATCGGTACCTACCGTTCCTCGCCACTACCAAGATCCTGATGGCCGCGATCCGCGCCGGGGTCGGCCGGGAGACCGCGCACGAGGCGATCAAAGAGCATGCTGTCGCCGTCGCGCTCGAGATGCGTGAGACCGCACGGCAGGCCAACGATCTGCTCGACCGACTGGCCGGAGATCCTCGAATCCCGTTGGACCGCAAGCAATTACACGACCTCATTTCCGACACCGCCTCCTTCACAGGGCTTGCCGGCGCGCAGGTCGACGCGGTGCTGGGCAAGATCGCCTCGGTCGTCGAGAGGTACCCCGCGGCGGCCGGATATCGGCCGGGGGCGATTCTGTGACCCCGGCGGCGACTCCCCGTGAGACACCGCCTGCCACACCGGAAAGAACCCCGAGAGCGGCCAGCAGCAAGGTCCCGACCATGATCCGCGACGCCACGGTGGCGGACTGGGGCGACATCTGGCCCATCTTCAAGCGCATCATCGCTGCTGGCGATACCTACTGTCTGCCAACGACAATGATGGGTGGAGACGCGCGCAACCTGTGGTTCGGCGGGCCCGCGACGACGGTGCTGGTGGCGATCGACCCGCGGCGCAAACCCATGGTGATCAATCCGGAGAGCCCTGTGGTGGGCGCCGTCGTGGGCACGGCATCGATCCACCCGAGCCAGGACGGCAACGGAAACCACGTGGCCAACGCGAGTTTCATGATCGACCAGGACTATGCTGGCATGGGAGTCGGTCGCCAGCTTGGGATCTCGGCCATTTCCCGGGCTCGCCGCGAGGGGTATCGCGGCATGCAGTTCAATGCGGTGGTGGAGTCGAACACCGCCGCAGTGCACCTATGGCAGTCGTTAGGATTCGACATCATCGGTACCGTTCCGGAGGCGTTTCGCCACCCTCGGGACGGCCTCGTCGGCCTGCACGTGATGTACCGCAAGCTCTAGCCCGTCGGGCGGCGACACGCGGGACATTCGCCCGCGAAAGCCCCGAAGGGGCAGAAGAGGTGTTCTATGGCGATCCAGTTGCACGCCATCGTCGACATCCTGGTCGCGCTCGCACTGTGCGGCGTCATCGGTCTGGAGCGGGAGTGGCGGCAGAAGTCCGCCGGAATGCGCACCCACACCCTGGTCGGCGTCGGCGCCGCACTGTTCATGGTGATCTCGAAATACGGGTTCTACGACATGATCACCCTGACCGGCGTGGACCTGCGTCTGGATCCGTCGCGGATCGCCGCCCAGGTCGTGTCCGGCATCGGCTTCATCGGCGGCGGCGTCATCTTCGTTCGCAGGGATATCGTGCGCGGGCTCACCACCGCCGCCACGGTCTGGTTGGCGGCCGCTGTGGGTATGGCCGCCGGGGCCTCGCTGTACGTGGTGGCAACCGGCGTCACCATCATGTATCTCGTCATCGTGGTCGGGCTGGGACGGATCTCCCGGAGTCTGCCGCGCTCCCGGTTCGCGTTCTCCGTCTTGCGCGTCACCTACCAGGACGGCCGCGGACTGCTCCGCACCATCGTCCAGATGTGCACGGAGAAGGGATATTTCATCGCGGGACTCGACCTGTTGCGCAACGGCCGCGCCGGCCGGGGACGCGAGGACATCGGTGAGGACACGGAATCGATCGACGACCCGAACCGCGACCGGGTGGTCGTGCTGATCGAATTGGAGGGGCACCGCGATCCCGGGCAGCTCGTCCACGATCTCGCGTCCCTGTCGGGCGTCTACGGTGTGAGCATCGCCGAAGGGGTGGGCAGCGAGTAGACGCGGCGTCATCGGCGGCTACGCTTCTGACCGTGGCGGACTCTCCTGCGACCATGTCCGATTACTGGCACCTCGCCTCCGGCAAGGTGCGCGATATCTACCGGGTGGATCGCGAACATCTGCTGATGGTGGCGTCCGACCGGATCAGCGCATACGACCACATTCTGCCGAGCACCATCCCGGACAAGGGCCGGGTGCTCACGGCGATGAGCGCGTTCTGGTTCGAGTTGCTCGCGGACGTCGTCCCCAACCATGTGGTCGCCATCCTGGACGACGCGCGGATCCCCGACGAGGTCGCGGGGCGGGCGATGCTGGTGCGCTCACTCGACATGATTCCGGTGGAATGCGTTGCCCGGGGCTACCTTTCGGGCTCCGGCTGGGCGGAGTACCGCGAGACCGGGGCTGTGTGCGGCGTACCGCTGCCTGGCGGCCTGGTGGAATCCTCGGAGTTACCCGAGCCCATCTTCACCCCGGCGACCAAGGCAGAGTTCGGGCGACATGATGAGAACGTCAGCTATGAGGTGATGGCCGCGAAGGTGGGCGCAGACCGCGCTGCGGAGCTGCGCGAGGTGACGCTGGCGGTCTACGCGCGGGCCGCCGCGCACGCGCAGTCCCGCGGGATCCTGTTGGCGGACACCAAGTTCGAGTTCGGTCTGGACCACGTGACCGGACGCCTGGTGCTCGCCGACGAGGTGCTCACGCCGGACTCCTCCCGCTTCTGGCCGGCCGCGGGGTACCGCGCCGGCGGGCCGCAGCCGTCTTTCGACAAGCAGTTCGTGCGTGATTGGCTCACCTCGCCGGCCTCGGGCTGGGATCGAGCGTCGGATTCCCCACCGCCTCCGCTGCCGGAGAGCGTCATCTCCGCTACCCGCGCCCGGTATGTCGAGGCGTACGAGACGATCTCGGGGCGGTCCTTCGCCGACTGGCCCGGCGGCGCCTGACCGCACGCTGCCTGAGCGTGCCCAGCCCGAGCGCGACCTGAGCGGCCTGGCGGGAACGGTAGCGTGGGGGCAGCGCGGCGAAGGGGTCTGCCGCCGTGACCGGACCGAAGGAGCACGCCATGCCCGAGGCCTACATCGTGGATGCCGTCCGCACTCCCGTCGGGCGCCGTGGTGGCGGCCTGGCGCACGTGCATTCCGCCGACCTCGGCGCCCATGTGATGCGTGAACTGGTTACCCGCACCGGCATCGACCCGGCCGCGGTCGACGAGGTGATCTTCGGCTGCCTTGACCAGATCGGTTCCCAGGCCATGGATGTCGCGCGCACCTGCTGGCTGGCCGCTGGCCTGCCGGACACGGTTCCCGGTACCACGATCGATCGGCAGTGCGGCTCCTCGCAACAGGCCATCTCGTTCGCGGCCCAGGCCGTCATGTCCGGAACCGAGGACCTGGTGGTCGCCGGGGGTGTGCAGAACATGTCGGCGATCCCGATCCAGTCCTCGAACCTGGCGGCGAAGGATCTCGGCTTCCCCGATCCGTTCTCCGGCTCCGCGGGCTGGACGCAACGCTACGGCAACGAACCCGTCTCGCAGTTCCACGGCGCCGAGATGATCGCCGAGAAGTGGGGGATCAGCCGGGAGGATATGGAGGAGTTCGCGATCGGCTCGCACGAAAAGGCGCTCGCCGCGCAAGCCGCGGGGCGCTTTGATTCCGAGATCGCGCCCATAGCCGGCGTTCTCGCGGACGAGGGGCCGCGCGTGCCGAACCGTGAGAAGATCGCCTCGCTGAAACCGCTGACCGAAGGCGGCCGCATTACGGCCGCCGTGGCGAGCCAGATCTCGGATGGTTCCGCGGCGCTGCTCATTGCCTCCGAGCGGGCGCTGAAGGAGCACGGCCTCACTCCCCGTGCCCGGATCCACCACGTCTCGGGCCGCGGCGCCGACCCGATCATCATGCTTACCGCGCCCATTCCGGCGACCGAGTACGCGCTGAAACGCTCCGGGATGACGCTCGACGACATCGATCTCGTCGAGATCAACGAAGCGTTCGCCTCGGTGGTACTCGCCTGGCTCGCCGAGACCCATTGCGACCCGGCGAAAGTCAACGTCAACGGCGGCGCGATCGCGCTCGGGCACCCGCTCGGCGCGACCGGCGCGCGGCTCATGACCACGCTCCTCGCGGAACTTGATCGCACCAGGAGACGCTTCGGACTGCAGACCATGTGCGAGGGCGGCGGGCAGGCGAACGTGACGATCGTCGAGCGGCTCTAGCCAATCGACACCAAAAGGTCCGAAACCATGCCAATGGCGTTATTTTCTGGATTCGTCGTCATTTCGTGATCCACTCCGACGAGACGGCGGGCGCGCCGAAGGCTAATCTCGGACTGAAGTTCGCAACGTTTCGGATGACGACCGCCGCACGCCCGCGGTAGTGAGCCCGGCCGTTGCTGCCCGACTGACTAAGGAGTGTTATGCGCGTACATCGAATGCGGACCGCAGCCCTCGCGGGTATCGCCGCGCTGTCCATGGTGGTAGCGGCATGCGGTTCGTCCGGCGGGACCGGGACGCCGTCGCAAAGCTCATCCGAGTCCAGCTCATCGCAGAGTTCGCAGAGCTCCTCGAGCCAGCAGAGCTCGTCCTCCAGCGGTTCGGGCGGCTCCGGTAGCTCCGCGGATGCCAAGACCGCGACGTCGGCGAGCGACTTCGGCGGCATGGACGGCCTCGTCGCGGCGGCCAAGAAGGAGGGCCAACTGAACGTCATCGCCCTTCCGCCGGACTGGGCGAACTACGGCGCGATCATCAAGGCCTTCTCCGCCAAGTACGGCATCACGGTCAATTCGCAGAACCCGAACGGTTCCTCCGCACAGGAGATCGAGGCCGCCAAGACCAATGCGGGCACCAACACCGCGCCGGACGTCTTCGATCTCGGACCGGCCGTCGCCCTCGCCTCGACCGACATGTTCGCGCCGTACAAGGTGCAGGCCTGGGCCGACATCCCGGATGCGAACAAGGAGGCATCCGGCCTGTGGTTCAACGACTACACCGGCGTGATGAGCGTCGGCTACAACAAGACCAAGTTCGGTGAGATCACCAGCCTCAACGACCTTCTGGGCGCGAAGTTCAAGGGCACGTTCGCGCTCAACGGCAATCCGACCCAGGCGGGGGCCGCGTTCAGCGGATTCGTCATGGTCGCGCTCGCGAACGGTGGTAGCCCCGACAACCTGCAACCGGGCATCGACTTCTTCAAGAAGGCCAAGGACGCCGGCACGTTCATCCCGATCGATCCGACCCCGGCCACCATCGCCTCCGGCCAGACTGGCGTGGTGATCGACTGGTCGTACAACCAGCTCTCCGCGGCCCAGCAGCTCAAGAAGCAGGGCGTGGACTGGGCGATGTATGTGCCCGACAACGCCGCCGTCGGCTCGTACTACGTGCAGGCGATCAACAAGGGTGCCCCGCACCCGGCCGCCGCGCGGCTGTGGGAGGAGTTCCTCTACACGCCTGAAGCGCAGAACCTGTACATGGCCGGTGGTGCGCAGCCGGTGGAGTTCGAGGCCATGAAGAAGGCCGGCACGCTGGACGCCACCGCCGAGGCGAGCCTGCCGAAGACGTCGAGCCCGATCATCCAGCTCACCGACGCTCAGCAGAAGGCCGCGTCCACCTTCCTGAACTCGAACTGGTCGAAGATCGCCGGCTGATCCCACCGGGTCCATGACGACGACAATCGACACGCTCGCCCCCGTGTCCGCGCCTCGCCCGGCGCGGCGCGGACACGGGTGGCGGAGCGCGCGGTCGGCGATCGGGACGATCCCGTTCTTCGGGTACGTCGCGGTCTTCCTGATCATCCCGACGGCGATCGTGGTGATCGGCGCCTTCCGGGCGCCCGGTGGCGCGTTCAGCTGGGTCAACATCCTGGCGCTCGGCGACTCAACGGTGATCGACGCATTCGTCGCCTCCGTTGTGCTGTCCGCCGTGACGGCCGCGATCGGCGCGGTCTTCGGGGGGCTGCTCGCCTATGTGCTCGTCACCGGCAGGCCCGGGTCGATCTCGCGCCGGATCGTGACCGCCGTCTGTTCGGTGCTGGCCCAGTTCGGCGGGGTGATGCTCGCGTTCGCGTTCATCGCGACGCTCGGCTCGGCCGGGATGATCTCGAACCTGTTGCGCGACTGGCTGGGTGTCGAGACGACCGGCGCCTACCTGTACACGGTGCCGGGCCTGATCCTCGTGTACACATACTTTCAGATCCCGCTCATGGTCATCGTGTTCCTGCCGGCCGTCGACGGCATCCGCGCGCAATGGCGCGAGGCGACCGAGACCCTCGGCGGATCGACGTGGGTGTACTGGCGGCGGGTCGCCGGGCCGCTGCTCGCGCCGGCCTTCCTGGGGTCACTGCTGCTGCTCTTCGCCAACGCCTTCTCGGCATACGCCACGGCTGCGGCGCTCGTCACGCAGTCGACTCCCATTGTGCCGCTGAAGATCTCGGGCGCAATTACCAACGAGGTGAACGTCGGCCACGCCGATCTCGCCAAGTCGCTGGCGCTCGGCATGGTCATTATCGTCGCCATCGTCATGTGGCTCTATGCCTTGTTGCAGAAGCGCACAGCAAAGTGGTTGGGGTGAAACGAGTATGACGACGTCCGTGGCCGTGCAGCCGTCGCGAGATACCGCACGACCCCAGCAACTACGGCGCACCATGCGTCGTAAACAGACCACCATTCGCTGGATCGTGATCGCCGTCATCATGGCGTTCTTCCTGATCCCGCTGCTGTCGATGCTGTACTTCTCGTTGCGTTTTCCGCTGTCCGGCAAGTGGACCGGGCAGGCGTGGTCGAACGTCATCCACATCGGATCGATCGCGGCCGCCGACCCCGCGGACTACGGCCAACTGTGGACCGGGCTGAAGAACTCCGCCGTCCTCGTCGTGCTGACCGTGGTGATCATGGTGGTCCTGCTCGTGCCGACGATGACGTGGGTCCGGCTGCGCGTCAAGTGGCTGTCGCGGACGGTGGAGTTCATCTGCCTGCTGCCGCTCACGATTCCGGCAATCGTCCTCGTGGTCGGCCTCGGCCCGGTCTACCGCATCGTGTCGAATGTGTTGTCCACCAACACGATCTGGCTGTGTTTCGTCTATGTGGTGCTGGTGCTGCCGTTCGCCTACCGCGCGCTGGACGCCGGGTTGGCGGCCATCGATCTGACCACGCTGTCCGAGGCCGCCCGGAGCCTGGGCGCGCGCTGGTTCCGGATCATGTGGCAGATCGTGCTGCCCAACATCCGTAGCGCCGTGGTGTCGGCGTGCTTCATCTCGGTGGCGCTGGTGCTCGGCGAGTTCACGATCGCGCAGCTGCTCGCTCGGGACAACCTGCAGACCGGGATCTTCCTGGTCTCGCAATCCGACGGGCAGCTCGCGGTGACCATGTCGTTGGCGGCTCTGATACTTGCGTTCGTGCTGCTCATGGTGTTGTCGTTGTTCTCCGGCGACGGCCGGCGCACGAAGGGAGCCTCGGCATGAGCACAGCTCGTATGGATACCGCAGGTGTCGGCACGGTGGCCGGTGTGGCACCGGTCCACGGCGTGCTGGTCGAACTGAACGACTTGCGGCGCAGTTTCGGCACGGTCCGGGCGCTGGACGGCATGGACCTGACCATCAACCCCGGTGAGCTCGTCGTGCTGCTCGGGCCGTCGGGCTGCGGCAAGACGACCGCGCTCCGGGTGTTGGCGGGGCTGGAGGATGCCGACTCCGGCCGCATCACGGTGGACGGCAGGGACATCTCGTCGGTGCCGACCTCGAAGCGCGACATGGGCATGGTGTTCCAGGCCTACTCCCTGTTTCCGCATATGACGGCCCTGCAGAATGTCGAATTCGGACTCACGTTGCGCGGCAAGGGGTCTGCCGAACGGAGGCGCATCGCCGGCAACTATCTGGAGCTCGTCGGCCTGTCGGAACAGGCGGGGCGTTACGCGCGCCAACTCTCCGGCGGCCAGCAGCAGCGGGTAGCGCTGGCGCGCGCCCTGGCCATCGAGCCGAAGGTGCTCCTTTTGGATGAGCCGCTATCGGCACTGGACGCCAAGGTGCGTGTCCAGCTTCGTGACGAGATCCGCCGCATCCAACTGGAACTCGGGATCACCACCCTGTTCGTGACGCACGACCAGGAGGAGGCACTCGCCGTCGCCGACCGCGTCGGCGTCATGTGGGAGGGCCGGATCCAACAGATCGCCAGCCCCGCGGAGCTGTACACCGCGCCGGTCAACAAGTTCGTCGCCGAGTTCGTGGGCCTGAGCAACCCCTTGCCGGGAACGGCATCCGAGGGAGCGGCAACCGTTCTCGGGCAACGGGTCCCGCTGCTGCCAGGGTCGCCGCCGTCGGGTTCCGTGACGGTGCTGGTCCGCCCGGAGGCCGTGACGCTGGTGCCGGGACCCGACTCGGCAGCCGGCAGCGATGTCCGGCCGGGTTCCGTCACCGGGACGATCGTCGGGACGAGCTTCCTGGGTTCCACCGGCCGCGCGCAGGTGCGGTTGGCCGACGGCACGCTGATCATCGCGCAGATCGCGAGCGCGGACGTGGCGGTCCTCCGGGTCGGCGAGACGGTCGACGTTCGCCTCGAGCAGGTGCCCGCCCTCGCCGTCGCGTCGATGGCATCGCGAGGGTCACTCTAGACGCAACACCTAGACGCAACACACCAGTCGCGCCTTCTCAGCGAAACACCTGGTGATCCACGCGTGTGTAGTTGCTTCAATCAGTTACGGCCGGTCCTTTCGCGCACCGCTGTGCCAATTTGGCGTGGACACGCCGACTTCGGGCTGATCATCTGAGTCGGCCCGGACCCGATCTTCCAACGGGCCCTCGCTGATCCCCAGACCTTAGCCTCTCGGCGCGATCGGGCTACCTGGCTCAGGGTGCGAGCCGAACCGTACTCCTCGGCTACGAGACGCGCTTTTCGGGCCTCGAGGCCAGGCTGGGTGACCCTCGTACAGTAGCTCTTGACGCGAGCAGAGCTATCAGTAATACTGTAATAATGATGACAACTGAAGCTGAAGGAGGACGGGTTCGAGCAGAGCGCATCGGGGATACGGTGCGCATTTGCCTGAACGATCCCGCGCGGTTGAACCCGTTCACCGCGGACGTGAGCATCGCGCTCGACTCTCTCGTTGCCCAAGCAGTAGATACCGGGGCAGACGCGATAATTTTTTGGGGAGAAGGCCGATCCTTCTCGTCCGGGGCAGACATGGAAGGGTTTCGTACCACCATCTCAGAATTGCAGAGCGGCGAAGGGTTTCCAAAGTTCTATAGATCCGAGCGATCGCTGATTCGTCTAGCACAGAACTTAAAACTGCCACATGTGACATCTATTGCAGCAGTTCATGGCTGGACAGTTGGTCAGGGCTTCGAATTAGCCATGGCATGCGATTACATCGTGGCAGCCGAAGGAACGAAGTTTTGGATGCCTGAAACGTCGGTCGGTTGGAATGCCGGAATGGGTACAGCGCAGACGCTCGTGAAGACAGTCGGCACCGGTTACGCGAAGAGAATCTTGTTGCTCAATGAGAAGATTGACGCGCGACTCGCTGAATCACTCGGCATCGTGACACGTGTAGCTCCCGCGGGGAAGCAACTTGAGGTCGCGCTGGAGCTGCTTGAAGTCGTGCGGAAGAATGCGCCGATGGCTCAGGCGTTCCAGAAGAAGCTCATTGACATGGCAACAGCGATGTCACTGGATGACTCTCGGGAGCTTGAAGTGATCACCGGTCATTGGCTCGCGTATACATCCGACGTCCTGGAAGCGGCCACAGCGTTTACAGAAAGCCGAAGCGCGATATTCAAAGGTATGTGATGGAGCTCGATCTGATCGATGCCGCGCGCGCCAAATTTCCCTATGCCGGGACAGGGCCATGTGATGTTCTCGCCGGCCGGGTAGCGCGAAACCCGGATCTGATAGCCCTCATAGACTATCGAGACAGTCGTATAACGAATAAGGAACTATGGTCGCTCGTATCAAGTATCGCCAAGAATCTATCCGATAGCGGCATTCAGTCGCACAGCGTTGTGGCTGTGATTGGGAAAAACTCCATCGATTATGTTGCTACGATGTTTGCAGTATGGGCGCTGGGTGCTATTTTCGTTCCATTTGACCCTGAGCAACCTGCCGCATCGATCGCACGCTCCCTCGAATTGATCAGACCATCTCACCTGGTCGCCGATCCAGTATCGTGGGATGGTGATGCTGCTGCGCTCGTCGAGCTTGCGGTATATGACGAGGCTGTTTATCTGGATATAACGAAACTACGTGCCGAAGAAGATTCCACGTGTATATTCCCGCATGAAGATCAATGGGTTCGTGGCCAAGAGATAGCAGCTCTTTATCTGAGTTCAGGGACAACAGGAAAATCCAAAGCGTGCATGATGCCTGCAGATTACCTGTTATGGGCTGGCGAAGAGTTCTCGCGAGCTGCAGAACTAAATAGTGACGACCTGGTTCTAACCCTGGGCTCTTTCGCTCACGTCAACGCGATCTGGGCGTTGATGGGTTCTTTGGTGAATGGAACCACGCACGCCTTTGAACAGAAATTCTCGTTATCGCGCTTTTGGGAACGTATCCGGGCGACGCGGGCGACGGTGTTTGACTATGTGGGCACTATTATCTCTCTGCTCCTGAAGCAGACGGCGGCTATTGAGACAGCCGATCTCGCGCCCCGGGCCGGGATCGGGGGAGCGGCTCATAAGCAAGAGGTAATAGAGTTCGAGAAGCGGTTCGGCGTTCCGCTCCTGGAGTGTTACGGGCTGACGGAATGCGTCCTGCCAATATTCCAGCGTAAAGATGAACGAAAAGTCGGCAGCATCGGGCTGTTGTCGGAATATTTTGATTCGGCGATAGTTGATGGAGAGGGAGCGCAAGTCACCGAAAATACCACCGGGGTTCTGAGGCTGAGGCCGAAGCACCGGCGGGCGATATTTGCAGGGTACTGGCATGATGATGCCAGCACACAGGCGGCTTTCGATGACGAATGGTTCATCACCGGTGATCGTGTTTCGCGAGATGATGAAGGGTATTTCACATTTCACGGAAGAAGCGGTCAGGTCATCCGCCGTCGAGGGGTCAATTTAAGTATTGACGAAATCGAGGCAGTGGTGCGTGATTATGGACAGGTTAAGAATTGCGCGGCATTCGGTATACCGTCACCATTGAGCGAAGAAGATCTCGTCCTTTTCGTCGTGCCATCATCACAGCCATTCGACGTCAGTGGTTTCGTGAGTTGGCTACGCACACAAGTGGCATCGGGTATGATGCCGGACTATTTGCAATTAGTTCCTAAGCTGCCGATGACTTCCAGTGAGCGAGTGCAGCGGACGGAAATTGCAGGATTGCTCGATCGAAACGAATTATTGGCAATTCAGCCCACAGCGTTAACTCAACGAAAGGGTTTCCAATGAACCGATATCATCATCGAGTATTTCAAGGGCTCGCGGTGCTCGGCAGCTTTACCATGCTCGTCACCGCGTGCTCGTCGTCCAAGGGCGCACAGTCCGACACTACGTCGGCGCCTACGACCGAGAAGCAGCAGACCATCACCGTTGGAGCCTGGGGAGGCGCCTATGACGGTTGGACCCAAGAGGCGTTCGCCAAGCCCTTCACAGAAAAATCAGGTGCAAAGTTCCAGTACGACGACGCAGCAAGCCAAATGGTGTCACGTGTCGTAGCGCAACATGACGCCGGCCAAGTGACTTGGGATGTGCTCGACTCTGCGTTCGGCCTGGACGCCTGGACGCTGTGGAAAAAGGGTCTCCTCGCTCCCGTGCCGGAGGACCTCGCGAAGAAGTGGAAAGAGGCACTCGGCGAGGAGACCGTGACGCCTTTCGGCTACGCCCTCGGAAATCTCGGCGACGTGATCGTCTGCAATCGGAGCGTCGTAGCAAAGTGCCCCACAACGCCAGCGGAGTTCTTCGATGTTGCAGGGTTTCCAGGTGAGCGCGCGATGTACGGTCCGGGCTCTCTGATCGGAGTCATGCTGGCGGAGGAGGCGCGCGGTGTCAGCCCGAATAAGCTGTTCCCAGTGGACCTGGACAGCGCGTTTAACACACTAAAGGAGCTCAAGCCTCATATTGCGTTGTGGTATGACGCGCCCGACCAGCTGGATCAGGCTATCAGATCCAAGGAAGTCTCGATCGCCATAGCGTTCAACGGGCGAGTCGCCAACCTCATCAAAGAGGGCATAGACCTGAACGTCAGTTGGCAGGGAGCCATCTACGAACCCGTCTATATGACGGTTATTAAAGACGGTCCTTCGACTCAGGCGGCGTGGGACTATTTGGATTTCATTGCGATGAGCACTTCCGCGCAGGCCAAATATGTTGAGCTCACCGGTTATGGCGTTCCGAACCGCAAAGCATTTGAATCCGTGAGCACTGATATCGCAAAGTACAATCCCGACTATCCGGACAATAAGAAGGTAATGGCGCTCGAAGATCTTGACTGGTATCTTGCGAACCAGGCTGAAGTCGATCAGCGTTGGCGAGACTTGGTAGGCGGCTAGGGTCATGCGGATACCACGTAGCAAGGATCTGTCATTGGCATCGGGGAAGTCCGGATTCCTGATGCTACTGCCCCTCCTCGGCTTTGTGGTTGTGCTCGTAATCATCCCTCTGATCAATGTGATCAACACAGCTCTGGCCGGTTCGCCTGCTACGAACTTCGCCAAGTTCTTTGAGAGCCCTGCGCAACGAAAGGCCTTGTTGCTGACCTTCAGCGCGAGCTTCGGGGTCAGTATCGTCGCAGTTTCTCTTGGTGCGATGATCGCGTGGTGGTTGGCCACGTCGAGACGTCCGTTCGTGCGCGCCATAATCTGGGCGTCCGTGTTAGCACCGTTTTGGATGGGAGTCGTAATCAAAAACTATGCTCTCGTCGTGGTCTTTGCAAAGAATGGTCCGATAAATTACGTTCTTGGCTGGTTTGGCATCCCGCCGTCATCGATGCTTTACACGATCGGTGCTGTTGTCGTCGGGATGATATATTCGATGATGCCGTACGCTGTGCTTCCGTTATATGCCGGATTCCGCCGCCTGAACTTTAACCAGTTGCGGGCGGCGGAATCTCTCGGCGCGACTCGCCTCTATGCGTGGGTGACGGTCGTGCTCCCTGCTGTGGCGGCAACACTGTTTGGATCGCTAGTGATTGTGTTCGTCATTTCGTTGGGTTTTTATATCACGCCTGTGCTCCTTGGCGGACTTCAAGTTCCGTTCATGGCAACTCTCATAAGTCAGGATCTATTCCAATATTATAATTTGACGAATGCGGCCGTCAGCTCCACCATCTTGATAGTCTCTACGGTCTTCGTACTTTTTGGCGCAATCTTGATTATCGGCTGGAAGCGGCTCGAAAGGGCGATCTTATGAAGCACGCCTGGCTGAGTTTCGTATCAGTATGGCTAACGAGAGTACTTGTGGTACTGGCTATCGCATTCTTTCTCGTTCCTATAGTCATCGTCGGCGTCATGTCGTTCTCGAGCTCGGATGTTATGATGTTCCCTCCGAAATCATTCGGGTTTCGGCAATATTCGAGCGCTTTTTCGTCAGGCGATTGGTGGCTTGCGGCGCGTACCTCCTTAGTTGTCGGAGCGGCCACTGCGGTCGTGTCATGCGTCATCGCGATTCTGGGTGTCCTGGCGATCGCCAGGACGCGGGTCAAGGCAGCGAACTTGGTGTACGGTGCTGCCCTGTTAGCCATCGTGGCGCCTGTGGCTGCGGTGGCGGTGGCGCTATATCAGGTGTTGGCGAAGGTCGGCCTTCTCGGCTCGGTACCCGGGCTTGTTATTGCTCATTGTATTCTCGGAGTGCCAGTTTCATTGCTCGTGTTACGTGTCGGCCTCAGTGGCATACCCCAGACTCTTGAGCTAGCCGCAATGAGTCTAGGTGCGTCACGTGTGCAGGCCTGGATTCATATCACGATCCGTCTATTGACATCATCATTCGGGGCGGCGTTCATCCTGACATTCTTGATGAGTTTCGACGAAGCTGTTTTTGCGACCTTTTTGGGAGGCGCTCATGTTAATACACTACCGCGAGCGATTTTCAATTCGATTCGATTTGGCCTCGATCCGGTCATCACGGCGATTGCAACGATCCTGATGGTTGCTACAGGCGTTCTTGCCGTTGGGGGCAGTTTGCTAAGGCGGGGCCGATGATGGCGCCAATTCATCGTGACGCAATCGTATCTTTCGAATCGGTATCGAAAGAGTATTCCGGAAGTCTCGCCGTCGAAGATGTCTCTTTCTCGGTGTATGAGGGCGAGTTTGTGACCCTTTTGGGGCCGAGTGGGTCTGGTAAGACAACGCTGCTGAAGATGGTGGCTGGCTTCATCAAGGCTGACTCCGGGACGCTGCTTCTTGACCGGAGAAATGCTGCGTCGCTCGAACCGCGACAGCGGGATATCGGCATGGTCTTTCAGGATTATGCACTTTTTCCGCATATGAACGTCTACGAGAATGTGCGCTACGGCCTGCGTTTTCGGAAACTTAGCCGGGACACTGTTCGCGATCGTGTGGAGGAGATGCTCTCGCTCGTCGGACTGAGCGATTATCGGGATCGCAAGCCCAACCAGTTGTCCGGCGGTCAGATGCAGCGAGTTGCTCTTGCCCGTGCGCTGGCGATTCAACCGCGTATACTTCTGATGGATGAGCCATTGGGTGCCCTCGACCGTGAGATGCGGATTCGCATGGCCGAGGAGCTACGCCGTATGCACGAGCGTGTAGGTGTTGCAGTACTCCACGTGACTCATGACCAGGAGGAGGCGTTAATCGTGGCCGATCGCATTGGTGTGATGCACCAGGGCGGTCTGGTTGCGATGGATGAGCCTCGTGAGATTTTCCGTAACCCGAAGTCGGTTTTCGCCGCGCGGTTCCTGTCGCGCGCCAATATCGTCGACGCCGCAGTATTGCAAGTCTACGATTCGGTTTCTGCCGCGATCGGCTGGCAGGGCCTCAGTTTCCACATCGATTGCTCGCCGGGACAGCCAACAGGCGATTGCCGTTTGGCGGTACCTCCGTGGGCATTTAAGATCGTTCCAGCGGGAAACCCGAACGCGTTTGCCGTAAGAGTCCGTGAAATGACGTTCCTAGGTGAGGTGACGCAATTCCTCTGCGAGACAGCGGACGGAGTCGAACTCCTTGTTCGTCTGAGCACTGCTGAAGTACATGAGGCGTCTTTGTCGGCATTGTATCTGTCCTTAGTGGAAGGATTAGTATCTATTGTCAAGTGATGATAGGCCATTGGAAGATGTCGATCGCCGGACACAGATTCTCGATGGTGCGGTTACCGCGCTCTCGGTCCGCGGTATTGCGAATTTGAGATTCAAGGATGTGGCGCGGGCGGCCGGGGTGTCGGTCGGGATGGTGCAGTACTATTTCGATAGTCATGACGAGCTCGTTCGGAGCGCTTGCCAATGGGGCGCATGGAACAGGGTCCGTGTGTGGGCGGAATCTATGCCGGATTCAGGACCGCAGTGGCCTCGACTGTGTGCCATGATCGATTTTGTGTTCGATGACAAGGGCTATTTCCGCGACGCCTCGCTCTGGCTGGAGTTCTGTGTAGCGGCAAAGCGGGATAGCGCTTTGAAGCGAATCATGGCCGAGATCTACGACGCTTGGCGCGAGCCCGTTCGGCAATTAATTGACAAAGGTGTGGAGTCTGGCGAATTCGCCCCGCGGCTGAATATTGATGACATTGTGGACTTGTTCGCGATGGCGATGGATGGGTCGGAGACAGCGACCGCAGTGGATGCGGCTGGACTCAATACGGCGCGGTTCGCCACTCTGCTGAAAAATCAGGTGTCGGTGCTATTGGCCCCGAAAGATATCGGCTGACCGCCGCTGCGTCGCACTTATGGTCAATGGCCCCGCAAGACCCGCGGTCTTGATGGGTCGCAGTGTGGATGAGGCCCTCTCTCGGGCTCTGAAGGGTGGTGTCATGTGCCTGAGGCTGTGATCGTCGCGATCGCCCGGTCCCCTATCGGCCGCGCCCGCGTCGGGTCGCTCTGCCAGATGCGCCCGGATGACCTGCTCGCGGACATGATCAGCGCAGCGCTGGCGAAGGTGCCGGAACTCGATCCGACCTCTGTGGATGACGTGATGGTCGGGTGCGGTGGCACGGCGGGCGAGCAAGGATTCAATATTGCCCGGGTTGCCGCGGTACTGGCCGGTTTGGACTCGGTCCCGGGCACGACAGTGAACCGGTACTGCTCGTCGAGCTTGCAGACGACGCGGATGGCCTTTCACGCGATCAAGGCCGGCGAGGGTGGGGTGTTCATCTCGGCGGGGGTGGAGTCGCTGTCACGTCCGGGATTCGCTGTGGCCGATGACTCCCAGTATGCCAATCCGCGCTTCGAGGCGGCCGCGGCGCGGGCCGCGCAGGTAGCGCAGGGCACCACCGGCTGGTCCGACCCGCGGGAGGATGGTGCGCTCCCTGACGTGTACATCGCGATGGGACAGACCGCGGAGAACGTCGCCCGCTATCGGGGTATCACCCGCGCCGAACAGGACGAGTTCGGTGTGCGGTCGCAGAATCTGGCGGAACAGGCGGTCGCGGCCGGTTTCTGGGCCACGGATATCACCCCGGTGACCCTGCCGGACGGCAGCATCGTGGATCGCGATGACAGCCCGCGCCCCGGGGTGACTATCGACGCGGTCTCGGCGCTGCAACCGGTGTTCCGGCCGAATGGGACCGTCACGGCCGGCAATTGCTGTCCGCTCAATGATGGCGCTGCCGCGATCGTGATCATGTCGGATATCACGGCGAAGGACCTAGGGCTGACCCCGCTGGCGCGGATCATCTCCACCGGAGTGTCCGGTCTATCACCCGAGATCATGGGCCTTGGTCCGGTAGCGGCATCGAACCAGGCCCTGGCTCGGGCGGGGGTGTCGATTGACGATATCGATCTGGTGGAGATCAACGAAGCCTTCGCCGCGCAGGTGATTCCCTCCGCCCGGGATCTAGGGGTTCCGATGGAGAAGCTGAACGTCTGCGGCGGCGCGATCGCCGTTGGTCATCCCTTCGGCATGACCGGGGCGCGTATCACCTCCACGCTGATCAACGCGCTGCGCTGGCACGATAAGCAGTACGGGCTTGAGACGATGTGCGTGGGCGGCGGGCAGGGTATGGCCATGGTCGTGGAGCGCCTGTCATGAGCGCCTCCGATCAGCGGTTTGCGGGGAAGACCGCGATTGTCACCGCGGCCAGCCGCGGTATTGGGTTGGCCATCGCGCGGAGGCTGGTTGACAACGGAGCCCGGGTGGTGATCACCGCCCGCAACCAGGATGCGCTGGGCGCGGCAGCCCTCGAATTGGGCGCCGACCGCGCGATAGCGGTGGTCGGTAAGGCCGATGACGAACAGCATCAGGACGCCACGATCGCGACCGCGATCGAAGAATTCGGCGGGGTCGATCTGCTGGTCAACAACGCCGGTGTGAACCCGATCTACGGGCCGCTGGCCGATCTCGACTTGGGCGCGGCCCGTAAGGTCGTCGAGGTCAACGATCTCGCGGCAATCTCCTGGACCCGTAAGGTCGTGGCGGCATCGATGGGCGATCGTGGCGGGGCAGTGGTCAACATTTCCTCGGTCGCCGCGCTGACACCCCCTGCCGGGATCGGCTTCTACGGTGCGAGCAAAGCGATGCTCCTGCACCTGACCAGGCAGTTTGCCCTGGAATTGGCACCCAAGGTGCGAGTCAACGCGGTCGCCCCCGCGGTCGTCAAAACCCGTTTCGCTGCCGCCCTGTACGAGGGCCGTGAGCAGAGCGTCGCGGCCCGTTATCCACTCGGGCGGCTCGGTGAGGTCGCGGATGTCGCTGGCCCGGTGTCGTTCCTGCTCTCCGACGATGCCGCGTGGATCACCGGGCAGGTCATCGTCATCGATGGCGGCGCCACGCTCACCGGCGGAGTGGAATGAATAAATTTGCCACGCCGACTGCATCCAGCAGCGCTCGTGCCGTCGCCGCGGTCGTTTTCGATTACGGCGGGGTGATGACCACGCCGATGAGGGGCTCGATTAACGCGGGGCTTGTCCACGATGGGATCGACCGTATCTCCTTTACGACAGCCCTTCGATCGTGGCTATCACGCTCTGCACCCAACGGCACTCCCATTCACCGGCTGGAGACCGGTGAGTTGGACCCGGTCGAGTTCGAACATCTGCTGGCTGCCGAATTACGCAGTCTCGACGGCAGTCCTGTCGATCCGGCTGGCCTACTGCGTCGGCTGTTCGCGCAAATGACGCCGGAGCCGACGATGTTCAAGCTCGTCGCGGATCTCCGTGCTGCTGGGGTGCGGGTGGCATTGCTTTCCAACAGCTGGGGCAACGCATATCCGAGGGAGGAACTCGATGTGATGTTCGATGCGGTCGTGATCTCCGCGGAGGTGGGCTTGCGCAAACCGCAGCCCGCAATCTACCGGATAGTCCTAGATCGCCTGGGCCTGCCTGCTGCGGGTGCCGTTTTCATCGATGACGCCGAGCCGAACCTCATCGGCGCCGCCGAGGTCGGATTGGATACTCTGCTGCACACCTCGGCGACCGTCACTCGCTCCCTGTTGGCCCGGCATATCCCTGCCCTTGACTCGACCGTCGATGCCGCCCGGCCGGAGGATGGCCTCACTGGCACCGTTGCTACGACGATCCGTTCACCCCGACCCGATCATGGTCGGCCCACAGCCGCGACGACGTCCTGACCATCACCTTCGGCGAGGAGTGAACCCCTGTGGCAGCACGAACGGCAATCATCACCGGCGCGGCTCGCGGGATCGGCGCCGGTGTAGCGAAACGTATGGCGGCGGAGGGTTACTCAGTCGCCGTCGTCGACCTGGATGAGGCGTCGGCGCAGTGCTGCGCCGACGAGATCACCGCCGCGGGAGGTGCAGCCGTCGCGATCGGCGCAGACGTGTCCGATGAGGCTGCTGCGCAGGCCGCCGTCGACCAGACTGCCGAGCGGCTCGGACCGCCGCTAGTACTGGTCAACAACGCAGGCATCATTAGGGACAATCTGTTGTTCAAGATGACGATCGCCGATTGGGACGCGGTCATGGCCGTGCACCTGCGTGGCGCGTTTTTGATGAGCCGCGCCGCGCAGGTGCATATGACAGCGGCGAAGTGGGGACGGATCATCAATTTGTCCTCGACGTCGGCGCTGGGCAACCGCGGCCAGGCCAACTATGCCGCGGCGAAGGCCGGCGTGCAGGGCTTCACCAAGACCCTCGCCATCGAGCTGGGCCGGTTCGGGGTGACGGTCAACGCCATCGCCCCCGGCTTCATCGAGACCGATATGACCCGGGCGACTGCCGCGCGCATCGGCGTGGATTTCGAGGACTTCAAAAAGGCGGTCATCGCCGAGGTCCCTGTGGCGCGCGGCGGCACACCCGATGATATCGCGCACGCCGCATCGTTCTTCGCCTCAGAGGGGGCTGGTTTCGTCTCCGGGCAGGTGCTGTACGTGGCTGGCGGGCCAAAAGCCTGACCATCCCACGGAGCCGGCTCGCACGACCCAGCGGAAGGAGCACCCATGCGCGTCTTCAACGGTATTGACGAGTTCGCGTCCGCAGTCGGCACGCACTTGGGCACCGGTGCCTGGCGCGCCGTCACCCGGCAGCAGGTCGACCTGTTCGCTGACGCCACCGACGACCACCAATGGATTCACGTCGACCCCGTGCGGGCGGCCGCAGGCCCGTTCGGCGGTCCGATCGCGCACGGATTCCTAACACTTTCGCTGCTCACTGCCCTTGTCCACGGCATCTACCGCGTCGACGGGCTTTCCATGGCGGTCAACTACGGGCTGAACAAAGTGCGATTCCCCGCCCCAGTCCTGGTCGGTTCCCGCGTTCGCGCCGCAGTCGACCTCGTCGCCCTGGATCGCGGTGCGAAGGGCGCCCAATCGACCAGTCGCGTCACCGTCGAGATCGAAGAATCCACCAAACCCGCCTGTGTCGCAGAATGGATCGGACTGCTGGTGCCGTGAACGATTTTGACTCGCGCGCGGTGTCATCAATTGATGACGCCTCTCCTGACGATGTAGATCGCACCGATCCGCCTGGCTTAAATCTGGCCCGGGTGGCCGAATGGTTCGATCGCGCTGGGCCAGGTCTTGCCGCCGGGCCGCTACGCGCCACGCTGATCGCGGGCGGACGATCGAACCTGACCTACGCACTCACCGACGGCATGAAGCGCTGGGTGTTGCGCCGGCCCCCCCTGGGACATGTGCTGGCTACCGCGCACGACATGGGCCGGGAATACCGGGTGATCACTGCGTTGGCCGACAGTGCCGTGCCGGTGCCGGTGACTTACGGGCTGTGTGAGGACGCGGGCGTGATCGGCGCGCCGTTCTACGTGATGGACCATGTCGACGGAGTCGCCTACCGCCGCGCCGACGAGCTTGACGCCCTCGGCGCCGACCGCACCTGTGCGATCGCGCTACGCATGATCGATACCCTGATCGTGTTGCACGAGGTCGACCCTGCCGCCGTGGGTCTCACTGGCTTTGGCCACCCGGAGGGATTCCTGGCCCGTCAGGTACGGCGTTGGGGCCAACAGCTCGACGCCTCCAGAAGTAGGGAGGTGCCTGGGATCGACGAGCTTCGCGCCGCGCTCGCCGTGGACCCGCCAGACCATGGGTATGCGTCGATCGTGCACGGCGACTTTCGGCTCGACAACCTTCTGTTCGATCGGGACGATCAGGTGGCAGCGGTACTGGACTGGGAAATGGCGACCATAGCCGACCCACTGACTGATGTTGCCCTGTTTGTGGTGTACCAGCGACTGGCGGATCTCGCCGATTCCACTGTGATCACCGATGTTGGTCACGCTGCCGGCTACCCCAGTGGGGCTACGCTGCTGACGCATTACGAGCGCGGTTCCGGCCGAGATTTGGACGATATGGACTTCCATATCGGCTTGGCCTGTTTCAAACTTGCCGTGATCCTGGAGGGCATCCACTATCGATTCGTCCATGGACAGACCGTCGGGCCGGGCTTCAGCGAGATCGGCCAGGCGGTGCCGCCACTAGTCGCCGAAGGTCTGGCTGCCCTCAAGAAGCGATAGTGATGGAAGGCGTCACAAATTCCTCTACGCGGCACCGCCGAGTGGACCGTATCGTCAAGGAGCACCTCTGATGGAATTCGCATTCGACGCCACTACCGAGCGCCTACGCCAGGAGCTGCTCGCGTTCATGGAGACGGATGTTTTACCCGCCGAGCCGATCTTCGCGCAGCAGGTTGCAGAGCTGGGCAACCCCTGGGCGTGGAGCACCGTGCCGATCATGGTGAAGCTGCAGCACGAGGCGCGACAACGCGGGCTGTGGAACCTGTTCCTGCCTGGCAAGGAGGGGGCCGGGCTGACGAACGTACAGTACGCGCCGCTCGCCGAGATCACCGGCCGCGCCGCCCATTTCGCCCCAGCCGTGCTCAACTGTGCCGCGCCCGACACCGGTAACATGGAGGTGCTCGCCCGGTTCGGCACCGCTGAGCAGAAGGAGCGCTGGCTGCGGCCCCTGCTAAACGGGTCGATTCGTTCAGCATTCGCGATGACCGAGCCGGCGGTGGCCTCTTCGGACGCGACGAATATCGAGACAAGAATCGCGCGCGACGGCGACGAGTATGTCATCAACGGCCGCAAGTGGTGGAGTACCGGGGCGATGAATCCACAGGCTGAGATCTTCATCGTGATGGGCAAGACCGACCCGACTGCGGAACGACATCGTCAGCAGTCGATGATCCTGGTGCCCCGTGACACTTTCGGGGTGACGGTACTGCGCGGCATGGAGGTGTTCGGCTATGACAACCACGACCACGGCGGGCATGCCGAGATTGACTTCACCGATGTGCGAGTACCTGCTGCGAACCTGATCGCGGGTGAAGGTGATGGGTTCGCTATCGCCCAGGCGCGCCTCGGGCCCGGCCGCATCCACCACTGCATGCGCACCATCGGCGTTGGTGAACGCGCTATCGAGGCGATGTGCGCCCGTGCCGATGAGCGAGTCGCATTCGGCAAGCGCCTGTCTGAACAGGGCGTTATCCGCGGCTGGATCGCCGAGTCCCGCGTCCGCTTGGAGCAACTGCGGCTACTCACGCTGAAGGCCGCTTGGCTGATGGATACTGTGGGTAATAGGGCCGCCCACACCGAGATCCAAGCTATCAAAATCGCGGCCCCGAAAACCGTTGAATGGATCCTCGACAAAGCGATTCAGGTGCACGGCGGCGGCGGCCTGTCCCAGGATCACTTCCTGGCCGAGGCATTCGCAGGCGTGCGCACTTTACGTTTCGCCGACGGGCCCGACGAGGTCCACCTCAATGCCCTGGCCAGGACTGAGTTAAAACGCCAACGTGCGCGACGGGAAGTATGACGATGACTGATACTGAAGATGGATTAGCGCCGTGGGCTCTGCAGGATCGAAATCTCAAGGATGTCGTCGCGACTGCTGCCCGTAATCCGCGGCTGCTGTCCATCGATGTGCTTGAGGCGCTGGTCGACGCGGATGAGATCGACACCGTCATCGTCGCCTACACCGATATGCAAGGGCGGTTGCAGGGCAAGCGCCGCATGCCACGTGCGATCTGGTCTGGGGCGGCGGGGCGCCGGTGCGGGTGTCGCCGCGGTCGATCCTTGTGGAGCAGGTGCGGCGCGTGACGCGGTCGGCGGCCTGGCTAGCAAGCTGAACTCGGACGCCGTTGGGGGTGCGATGCGGGCCTTTAGTCGAAGCGGGGGTAATTGGTTTGGGGTCAGGCCATTGACAATGATGCGGTGGACGCGTGATGATCCTGTGGCGTACATCACGGACTGACCGTCGCTCGGTCGTGGCCCCACCAGGGCTCCGGCCGGCGTCGCAACCCATCGCATCACGATCGGGCCTTCCCCCGTGGGAAGACCGGATCCGACCTCACCGGAGGATCTCGGGTATGTCTTCCACTACCGCCAACGAACATCTGGACGACGACGCCAAGGAACTGGCAGCACTCGGATACAAGCAGGAACTGCACCGCCGGATGTCCGGATTCTCGAACTTCGCGGTGTCCTTCTCCATCATCTCGATCCTGGCCGGCTGCATCACCAGCTATGCCATCGCGCTCCGCTCCGGTGGCCCGTCGACCATCGTTCTCGGCTGGGCCATCGTCGGTGTCTTCGTCACCTGCGTCGGTCTGGCGATGGCGGAGGTGTGCTCCCGCTACCCGACCGCCGGCGGCCTGTACTTCTGGGCCGGCCGGCTCGCCAAACGCAACAAGCGCCAGTGGGCGTGGACGGTCGGCTGGTTCAACTTCCTCGGCGAGATCGCCGTGACCGCAGCCATCGACTTCGGTTGCGCCACCACGTGGATGGCGTTCGCCAACCTGGTGTGGGGAGTGGACGTGACCGCGGCGAAGACGTTCGTCGTCTTCCTGGTCATCATCCTGGCGCATGCGCTGCTCAACGCGTTCGGTGTGACGCTGGTGTCCCTGCTGTGCAACGTGTCCGCGTGGTGGCACCTGGTCGGCGCCGCGGTGATCGTCATCGTGCTGTGGGCGCTGCCGAATCACCACGAGACCGTCTCCTGGACGCTCACCGGCTGGCACAACGAAACCGGCTGGGGCTACCTGCCGTACGTGTTCCTGATGGGCCTGTTGATGGCGCAGTACACCTACACGGGTTATGACGCGTCCGCGCACGTCGCCGAGGAGACGAAACAGGCGGCGAAGCTGGCACCGCGGGGCATCGTGATGAGCGTCGTCATCTCCGTCATCGGCGGTTTCATCCTGCTGTACACGATCACCGCGTCGATCCCAGACTCGTCGGAAGCGGGCCTGTCCAAACTGCTGAACAGCGCGACCGGCCTGCCGCCGGCGCAGATCTTCCTGGACGCGCTGAACAACCCGTTCATGGCGAAGTTCCTGCTGTTCATCGTGTGCGTCGCGCAGTTCCTCTGCGGCATGGCGTCGGTGACGGCGAATTCTCGTATGTCGTATGCCTTCTCGCGCGACAATGCCCTCCCCGGCTCGCGGATCTGGTCGAAGGTCAATCCGCGCACCGGGACGCCGACCAACTCGATCTGGCTGTGCGTGTGCTGCTCGATCGTGCTGACGCTGCCGGCGCTGTTCAACACCACGGCCTACTTGGCGGTGACGTCGATCGCGGTGATCGGGCTCTACATCGCCTACGTGGCACCGGTTTTCCTGCGTCGCCGCAACCCCGACTTCAAGACAGGGCCGTTCTCGCTCGGCAAGTGGAGCCCGCTGATCGGCTGGATCGCGGTCGTCTGGGTGATCTTCATCTGCATCCTCTTCATCCTGCCGCCGGTTGCGCCGATCACCGCCGACTCGTTCAACTACGCGCCGATCGCCGTCGTGTTCGTGCTGCTGTTCTCGGTGGTGACGTGGTTCATCGGCGGGCGGAAGCACTTCATGCAGGGTCGCGACGAGGCGTCCCACCTGACGAAGGCCGCCGAGACGGTTCTGGATGACTGAGCTGCTTGAGTCGCATGCCGGGGCGGCCGGGCTCGGGGCCGTCCTGCTGCGGCCGATCCGGGCGCATGCGTTCGAGATGTGCGTCGAGCGGCTCGCCGCGGCGATCCGGCTCGGTGTCTATCCGTCCGGATCCCCGCTGCCGCCCGAACGGGACCTGGCCGCTCGGCTCGGTGTGTCGCGGGCGACGCTGCGCGAGGCCATCGCGGCGCTGCGGTCGGCCGGAATGGTTTCGACCACCCGAGGCCGGGGTGGGCGGACGACGGTCGCGTACACGCTGCCCGAACCGGGAACGCCCGGCCCGGGTTGGGTCGCGGAGCGACGGTCGGAACTGGTGGAGTCACTGGCTTTTCGCCGCATCGTCGAACCGGGCGCGTGCTACGTGGCCGCCTGCCGGTCACTCGAACCGGAGGATAGCGAGCGGCTCGTGCAGTGTGAGCGCGAGGTGCGTGAGGCCCCGGACAACGCGGCGCATCGGCAGGCGGATTCCCGGCTCCACCTGGCGATCGCGGCGGCGTCCGGTTCGCGCATGCTCATCGAGGCCGTCACCGACGTGCAGTCGGCGCTGCACGAGATGCTCCTCGCCATACCGGTTCTCGGACGGAACATCACGCACTCGAGCCGGCAGCACTCCGCCATCGTCTCCGCCATCCTGAAGCACCATCCGGAGGCCGCCCGGCGGGCCATGGAACAGCACTGCGACGACACGGCCGCGCTGCTCAGCGGTCTGCTGGGCCTACCGGTCGACGAACACACGACAACACCTGTGGAAGGATCATGACTACACATCCCACTGCCGCCCGTAATCCGCGTCTGCTGTCTATCGATGCGCTCGAAGCGCTCATCGATTCGGGTGAGATCGACACCGTCATCGTCGCCTATACCGATATGCAGGGCCGCTTGCAGGGCAAGCGCCTGCACGCCACCTTCTTCCGGGATCACGTGCTCGCGCACGGCACCGAGGGCTGCAACTACACCCTGGCTACGGATGTCGACATGAACACCGTTCCCGGATATGCGCTCACTTCCTGGGAGGCGGGCTACGGGGACATGGCGTTCAAGCTCGATCTGGGCACGATCCGACGGTTGATCCATCTGCCCGGCACCGTGATGATCCAGTGCGACCTGATCTGGGATGGCGGGGCGCCGGTGCGGGTGTCGCCGCGGTCGATCCTCGCCGAGCAGGTGCAGCGCGCGGCGGATCGTGGGTGGATCGCGCTGGCGGGCACGGAGCTGGAGTTCATCGTGTTCAACACGACCTACGAGGATGCGTGGGACTCGCACTACACCGCCATGACCCCGGCGAACCAGTACAACGTCGACTACTCGATCCTCGGAACGACCCGGGTGGAGCCGTTGTTGCGCGAGATCCGCAACGTGATGCACGCGGCGGGCACCACCGTCGAGTCCGCCAAGGGCGAATGCAATTTCGGTCAGCACGAGATCGCGTTCCTCTACAGCGATGTCATCACCACCGCGGACAACCACTCGGTGTACAAGAACACCGCGAAGGAGATCGCGGCGCAGCACGGTCAATCCATCACCTTCATGGCGAAGTACGACCAGCGCGAGGGCTCCTCGTGTCACGTGCACATGTCGCTGCGCGGGCTCGGCGGGGAGACCGTGTTCTGGGACGAGGCTGCCGGGAAGCGCAGCACGCTGTACGACCAGTTCATCGCGGGCGTTCTCGCGACGATGGCGGATTTCACGCTGCTGTACGCACCGAACATCAACTCGTACAAGCGTTTCGCGGACGGATCGTTCGCGCCGACCACGATCGGCTGGGGCAACGACAACCGCACCTGCGCGATCCGGCTGGTCGGCCATGGCGCGGCCGCGCGTCTCGAGAACCGGCTCCCCGGAGGCGATGTCAACCCCTACCTGGCCCTGGCCGGCATGTTGGCGGGCGGCCTCTACGGCATCGAGCAGGGCCTCGAGTTGGAACCCGAACTGACCGGCAACGCCTACACCTCCGACCATCCGCGAGTTCCGCACACCCTGCGTGACGCGCGCGACGTGTTCGAATCGTCACAGGTCGCCCGGGCGGCTTTCGGCGACGATGTCGTCACGCATTACGTGCACGCGGCGGATACTGAACTGGCCGCCTTCAACGCCGCCGTCACCGACTGGGAGCGGCGGCGCGGATTCGAGCGTCTGTAACCGAGAAGTAAGAGAGCACACGATGTCTGCAGGCATTGCCGTCGCCGTCGATCCGAGCGTCACCGGCGGGGCCGGCGGCTCGCACACGGTCGTCAACCCGGCGACCGGCCGGGCGATCGGCGAGGTCCCGCTGGCGGACGCCGCCGAGACCGACGCCGCGATCGCGCGGGCGAACGAGGCGTTCTCGGCGTGGAAGGCGGTGGCGCCCGGCGAGCGCGCCCGGCTGCTGCGGGCGTTCGCTGCTGCGGTCGACGCGCATATCGAAGAGCTCGCGCAGCTCGAGGTCGCGAACTCGGGGCATACCGTCGGCAACGCGCGGTGGGAGGCCGGCAACGTCCGCGATGTGCTCAACTACTACTCGGCTTCTCCGGAACGCATGATGGGCAAACAGATCCCGGTTCCCGGGGGGGTAGACATCACGTTTCGCGAGCCGCTGGGCGTGGTCGGTGTGATCGTGCCGTGGAACTTCCCGATGCCGATCGCGGGATGGGGGTTCGGTCCGGCCCTGGCCGCCGGCAACACCGTCGTGCTCAAGCCCGCGGAGCTGACGCCGTTGACCGCCCTGCGGATCGCCGAACTGGCTCGGGAGGCTGGACTGCCGGAGGGCGTCTTCACCGTGATCCCCGGCAAGGGAAGCGTTGTCGGGCAACGGTTCGTGGACAACCCCACCGTGCGGAAGGTGTGTTTCACCGGGTCCACCGAGGTCGGCAAGCAGATCATGGCCGGGTGCGCGCGGCAGGTGAAGCCGGTGACGCTGGAGCTCGGCGGCAAGAACGCGACGATCGTGTTCGCGGACACCGATCTCGACAAGGCCGCTGCGTCCGCGCCGTACGCGGTGTTCGACAATGCCGGGCAGGATTGCTGCGCCCGTTCGCGAGTCCTCGTGCAGCACAGCGTCTATGACGAGTTCCTGGACAAGTTCGCGGCGGCCGTCAAGGGCGTCAAGGTACTCGATCCGGCATCGGCCGATGCCGAGATGGGACCGCTGATCTCGGCCGGGCACCGGGACAGTGTCGCCCGGTACCTCGACGGTGTCGAGATCGCGACGACCGGAGCCGCGCCCGACGGGGCGGATTTCGCGGGCGGGTTCTGGATGCCCCCATCGGTCGTCCTGCCCCGGTCGGTGACGGACGCCGTGTGGCGGGAGGAGGTTTTCGGCCCCGTCGTCGCCGTCATGCCGTTCGAGGACGAGGACGAGGCGATCGCCATGGCCAACGACACCGAGTACGGGCTGTCCGGCTCGATCTTCACGTCGGACGTGGGGCGTGCGTTGCGCGTCGCGCGCGGCGTGCAATCCGGGAACCTGTCGGTGAACTCGCACTCGTCGGTGCGTTATTGGACGCCGTTCGGCGGCTACAAGCAGTCCGGGCTCGGCCGCGAGCTCGGCCCGAACGCGACCGACGCGTTCACCGAGGAGAAGAACGTGTTCATCGCCACGGGTTGAGCACCATCATGGCCTTGTGATTTCGGGCGAAATAATCCACTCCAGAAAGGCTTGTCATTCATGTCAGGACGCATTGAGGGCCGTGTCGCCGTCATTACCGGCGGTTGTTCCGGGATCGGGCTCGCGACGGCGAAACGGTTCGCCGCCGAAGGCGCACACGTCGTCATAGGCGATGTCGATGCGGAACACGGGCCGCAGATCGCCGAGGAACTTGGCGGTGCGTTCGCGAAAACCGATGTCACGAACAAGGAATCGGTCGATGCGCTGTTCAAGCTGGCGCACGTCACGTACGGCAGCGTCGACATCGCGTTCAACAACGCCGGTATCTCGCCGCCGGATGACGACTCGATCCTGACGACCGGTCTGGAGGCATGGCGCCGCGTCCAGGAGGTCAACCTGACGAGTGTGTACCTGTGCTGCAAGGCGGCGTTGCCGTACATGCTGGAGCAGGGCAAAGGGTCGATCATCAACACCGCGTCGTTCGTCGCGGTGATGGGCGCGGCCACGTCGCAGATCTCCTACACCGCCTCCAAGGGCGGGGTTCTCGCGATGTCGCGGGAGCTGGGCGTGCAGTTCGCGCGGCAGGGGGTGCGGGTGAATGCGCTGTGCCCGGGCCCGGTGAACACGCCGCTGCTGCAGGAACTGTTCGCGAAGGACCCGGAGCGGGCCGCGCGCCGGCTGGTGCACATCCCCATGGGTCGGTTCGCCGAGGCGGACGAGATCGCCTCCGCGGTACTGTTTCTCGCGTCCGACGATTCGTCGTTCATCACGGCGTCGCAGTTCCTGGTGGACGGCGGCATCGCCGGGGCGTACGTCACCCCGATCGACTGATTCCTTCTCGTCGAGCGGTGCGAAATTGCGGACGAAACGGGCGTCGAACGGTGCATTTCGCACCGCTCGACGGGGAGGAGTTGTCCACCTCTGCGGAATCCATCCACACTGTCGCGGGTTGGCGGGTGTGGACCTGATGTTCTGCGCCACTGTGGCGCATGGAATCCAACGAGACCTCCCGGTTGTCCACGACGGCACGAGCCCAGGGCGGGGTGTTGCTCGGTCGGCAAACCCGCGCCCTGATAGGCCGAGCGAGCCTGGCCGCCGCGTTACGGCGCGGGTTGGTGACGTCGATATGGCACGGGGCGTACGCGACCGGCCCGATCACCCTGGAGTCCTGTCTGAAGGCCGCGGAACTCACCTTGGGCGGCCCTGCGCGGCCGTGCCTGGACACTGCCGCGGAGATCTACGGGTTCGATCTGTCCGGTGGCACGTCGCTGCACCTTCTGGCACATCGGGATTTCGCGAGCAAACGGTCGGAGCTGGTTCTGCACCGCATCGACCCGCTGGCACCGTTGGTCGAGGTACGCGGGCGCCCCACCATGGATCCCGTCGAGACGGCCGTTCGGGTGGCTGCAGGGTTTCGCGGGCCGAGCGCCGCGCCACGAAGTCTCGCGGTGTTGGATGCGGCGCTCGCTTCGGGGGCGGTGGACACCGCGGGCGCTCTTGCCTGCTTCGCGGACGCCGTGACGCTTCGCGGAATTCGGCAGGTCCGCGACGTCGCCGACTGGGCGGACGGGAGGGCCGAGTCGCCGCGGGAGTCGTGGCTGCGGTGGCTCTTCCTGCAGGCAGGCTTTCCGCCGCCGATGCTGCAATGGCGGGTCGAGCCTCGTCCGGGCCGATGGTATCGACTGGACCTGGCGTGGCCAGCGTACAAGGTGGGGTGCGAGTACGACGGCGTGGCATTCCACACCGGCGAAGCACTCTGGAACGACCGGGCGCGGCTGAACGACGTGCTGGGCGACGGCTGGTTGATGACGATGGTGACGAACTCGATGCTCACCCAAGGGCCGGCGCAGGTGCTGGGGCAGGTCGGTGGCATGCTTCGCAGTCGCGGCGCGTCCTGGTGAGGCGTGAGGCCTTCGCCGAGCGGTGCGAAGTTGCGGACAAAACGGGCGCCGAGCGGTGCATTTCGCACCGCTCGGCGGGGAGGAGTGAAACGTGCGCAAGCCGGTGATCGGGATCAGCACGTACCGTGAGCCCGCGGATTGGGGGAGTTGGCGGCAGGTCCGGGCAGATCTGTTGCCGGCCGCGTACGCCGATGCGGTCAAGGCGGGCGGTGGCGCTCCGGTGCTGCTGCCGCCGAATCTGGACGCGGACGACGCTGCGGCGGTGATCGATCGGCTCGACGGGCTGGTGATCGGGGGAGGCGCAGACGTCGACCCGGCGCGGTATCGCGACGAGCCCGGCCCGCACACCTCCGGGTGGCGCGCGGACCGAGACGCGTCGGAGCTCGCGCTACTGGATGTCGCCGGTGAGCGGGACCTGCCGACCCTCGGCATCTGCCGCGGCATGCAGATGATGGCCGTGCAGGCGGGCGGATCACTCGTGCAGCACGTGCCGGACGTCGTCGGCCACGAGGGGCACTCTCCGGCCGCGGGCGTCTACGGGTCGACAACCATTGCTGTGCAACCGGGTTCACGGTTGGCCGACATCGTAGGGCCTGGCCTGACGGTGCCGTGCCACCACCATCAGTCGGTCGATGCGCATCCGGGATTCGCCGCCGTGGCCCAGGCTTCGGACGGCTTGATCGAGGCGATGGAGCGCCCCGACCGGCGGTTCTGGCTGGCCGTCCAGTGGCATCCCGAGACCGACACGGACATGCGGCTGTTCACCGCCCTCGTCGCAGCGGCGCGGCGATAGGGCCGGCTCCGCGTCGCGGGCGAGAAGCGTCATATCCGATCGGTGACCGAGACGACGGCTCGTGTCCACCGGGCGGATTTACGCTGATGGTGTAATGGTGCCTTATTACGGTAGAATGCTGCCGTGAGCCTCAACATCAAGAACGAGCATGTGCACGCGCTGGCGCGCGAGGCGGCGCAGCGCACCGGCCGGTCCCAAACCTCCGTGATCGAGCAGGCGTTGGAGGAGTACCTGGCGCGTCTGGAGGACGACGGTGCGGCCGAGCGGGCGAAGACCGAGCGGATCAATCGGATCCTGGCGGACTTTGACAAGCGACTGGCAGACGGGCCACCGCTGATGAGTATCGACGATCTCTACGACGAACGCGGCCTGCCCGCATGATCGTCGACTCGTCGGCGCTGGTCGCGATACTCGGTCACGAGCCGGAGCGATACCCGTTCCTCGACGCGATCCGGGCTGCGCGTCGCGCCGCGACGTCCGCCGCTACGTACGTCGAGACAGCCATTGTCGTTGATGGGCGGCGGGACGCGGTGATGTCCCGCAGCCTTGATGAACTGTTTGTGGAGCTGGAGATCCGTATCGAGCCCGTCACCGCGGCGCAGGCGCAGATCGCGCGCCAGGCCTACCGGGACTTCGGCCGCGGCAGCGGGCATCCGGCGCGGCTCAACTTCGGCGACTGCCTCTCCTACGCGCTGGCGAAGGATCTGCGAGAACCCTTGCTGTACAAGGGGGACGACTTCGTGCACACCGACATCCGGCCGGCGGTGTGAGGGCGGTGATAGCGCACGGGTAACGCGTCGGCTTGTAAGTACACGATGTACAGTAAGGACATGGGCGCTGCGCACTTCGATACATTGACCGCGGCTCGATCGCATTTCCGGGATCTGTTGGACGCCGCGGAGTCCGGACGTCCCGCCACTGTGGTTAGAGAGCACCGACGAAGTGCGGTGGTTGACGCCGAGCGGCTCCGGCGGGAACTCGCCGCCCGCACGCCGGCAGCGGCCGAGGTAGTGCCGGAGGCGGGTGGCTGGTCGGTGTTCTTCCCGGGGCGCCCGATAGCGGCGGACGGCGCGACATTCGACGAGGCCGTCAGGGAGGCCGTGGCCGCGTTGCGCGAATACGCCGAAGATTGGTCCGATCACCTGCTCACGGCGCCCAACCACGCGGACAACTGGGCACTCGTGCAGATCGTCGAGCTGTCGACGGACGAGCAGCTCGTGGACTGGATCACGGCCGCGTGAGCCGACGATTCCCGGGGCCGACACGCAAGGATCAACAGGCGTTCTGTGAGCGGGAGGGCTGGTCACCGGTGCGCGATGCCACCGGCCGGACCGGAACCCACCACGTCACCTATGAGTTCGTTCTCGCCGAGGGGTCCATCCTGCGAACACGCATCTCCCACCCGCCGGACCGGTCGACGTACGGAAAAGCCTTGTGGGCGCACGTCCTTCGCGACCAGCTGCATGTCTCGGAGGCCGAATTCTGGTCCTGCGTGCGTAATGGGACGCTGCCCGACCGCGGCCGTGCCCCGCGTCCGCCCGACGCGATCCCGGCAGCGGTCGTCCACCAGCTCGTGGCCATATTTCAGCTGCCCGAGGCCGAGGTTGCGGCCATGACTCGCGGCGAGGCCATTGCGAGGCTCGCCGAACTGTGGACCGGGGCGGGCGACGAATGAGATCGACCCGGCCGCCATTGGTGACCGCCATCACGCACTGGGCGATGCGGCATCGATGCGGCGGAGGATAGGGGATTCGAACCCCTGAGGGCGGTTAACCCAACACGCTTTCCAAGCGTGCGCCATAGGCCACTAGGCGAATCCTCCATCGGAGAGGGTACCGGACTTCCCGAGCCCGACCGAATCGCGCCCTGCGCTGCCGGTGCCGGTGCTGAAGCCGGTGCGCCGGATCTCCGGTAGCATGGCGACCGGACCCCCGCGGCGTCCATCTCCTCAACTCCCCCAGGGCCGGAAGGCAGCAAGGGTCCGGGAGCTCTGGCGGGTGCGGGGGTCCGCCTCGTTTTGCGCCGGGTATCGAGTATGACGATGTTCCCGACCAAGCCCCGGCGATGTGGCAGCGCTCGCCGGGCAATGTCAATCCCGGCGCTCCCGCACGGCGCTTCATTGACACAGTCGACCCCGACCCCGGCACTACGTCATAGGCGGCACGTAGGCTCACACACGTGGCGCTCGCTCTCTATCGGAAGTACCGCCCGGCGACGTTCGCCGAGGTGGTCGGGCAGGAGCATGTCACCGAGCCGCTGCGCAAGGCCCTCGCCGCCGGGCGGATCAATCATGCCTACCTGTTCTCCGGCCCGCGTGGGTGCGGGAAGACCTCGTCCGCGCGGATTCTCGCCCGGTCGCTGAATTGCGAAAATGGTCCGACCGCGGATCCCTGCGGGGTGTGCGCCTCCTGTGTCGCGCTCGCGCCGGAGGGGCCGGGGTCGCTCGATGTGGTGGAGCTGGACGCGGCGAGCCACGGCGGCGTGAACGACACCCGCGAGCTGCGCGACCGGGCCTTCTATATGCCGGCCGAGTCGCGGTACCGCGTGTTCATTATCGACGAGGCGCACATGGTCACCAAGGAGGGCTTCAACGCCCTGCTCAAGATCGTGGAGGAGCCGCCGGAACACCTGGTGTTCGTGTTCGCCACCACGGAGCCGGAGAAGGTGCTGCCGACGATCCGGTCGCGCACGCACCACTATCCGTTCCACCTGCTGCCGCCGGCGACGCTGCGCGGATTGCTCGAAAAGCTTTGTGGCGAAGAGGGTGTCGCGGTCGAGCCGGCCGTCTACCCGCTGGTGGTGAAGGCGGGGGCAGGGTCGGCGCGCGACGCCCTGTCCGTGATGGATCAGCTGCTCGCCGGTGCCGGGCCGGATGGGGTTACCTACGCGAGTGCCGTCGCGTTGCTAGGCGTGACGGACGCGGCGCTGCTGGACGAGATGGTCGATGCGCTCGCCGCTTCCGACGGCGCGAGCGTGTTCGGCGCGGTGGAGCGGGTGGCCGGGGCGGGGCACGATCCGCGGCGGTTCGGGGCGGACCTGCTGCAGCGGCTGCGCGATCTGGTGATCCTGCAGGCGGTGCCGGATGCGGCGGTCAAGGGCCTGATCGACGAGCCGGAGGATGAACTGGCGGCGATGGCGGCCCAGGCCGAGCGGCTGCCGACGGCTACGCTGACCCGGTTCGCGGAGATCCTGCACACCGGCCTCGCGGAGATGCGGGGCACCACCTCGCCGCGGTTGGTGCTCGAGTTGCTCTGCGCGCGAATGCTTTTGCCTGCGGCGTCGCTGGACGATGCCGGGCTGCTGCAACGGCTGGAACGGGTCGAACGGCGGCTGGACATTGCGGCGGAACACGACGCCGCCAGCGGTGGCCCTGTCGGCGGTGCGGTCCACGCGGATGACGTAGCTCGGGGGTCGGCGCCAGCCGTGGGGCGGGGCTCGGTAGGTCGAACGGGCGCCGGCGCCGGGGGATCCACGGTAGAAGGGCGCGGCGCGGCGGACGGCCACGAGGCGGCTGCGGAGCGCGGTGCTGCCGGCGATTCGAGCGGCGGGTATGACGATGTTCGCGGCTCCGCCGCCACACGTGGATCGAGAACCGTTGCGGAGCGGGCGGAGTCGGCTCACGGCGGTATCGAGGGGAGTGCGCGGGGCGGCGCGGCGGATGGTGCGGGTGCGGCGCCGGGCACCGGGCTGCCGACGCCGCCGTCCGCCGCGGGGCCGGACCTAGGTCTGCCGGAACCGCCGGTGTTGTCGAGCGACCGACCACGCACGGAATCGCCGACGCGGGAGAGACATTCCGCCGTATCAGGTGTCGAGGGCTCTGTCGGCCCGGGCGGGGACACGGCGGAGGGTTCCGCCGGCGGCGCCGTCTCCGACCTCGCCTCGGCGGATGCCGCGGCGAGCGACGAGGGTCCCGGAATGGCCGGGGCCGGGCCGGGGGGCCCCGTGGCGGCTGGGGCAACGGTCGACGCGGCTGCCGGCGCGCAGGCCGGGTCCGCGCGGGAAGCGCAACCTGGCCTCGCGGAAAACACTGCGGAATACGCTGCGCCGACACCGGTTTCGGGCGGCGAGATCGGCGTCACCGACGTACGGCGCGTCTGGTCGGAGGTGCTCGCGGCCGTCAAGCAGCACCGTCGCACCACGCAGGTGCTACTCGAATCGGCGACCGTGACGGCGCTGGATCGCGGTGTCCTGGTGGTCTCCATGCCGACGGCGGCGCTCGCCAGGCGCGTCAACGAGCCGGGCAATGCCGATGTGCTGCGCGCGGCGCTCCGCGACGTGCTCGGCGTGGACTGGCGTGTCCGCTGTGAATCCGGAGACGCGACCGAGGGCGGTTCCACCGGCCGGCCGGCACCCGCCGCATCGGGGCAGCCGTCCGACAGCCGTACCTCGGCGCTTGCGCCGGGCCGCGACATGGACTCCGGAGCGGGTGCGGGTGCGGGCCCGGGCGCCGACCGGAGCGGCCGCAGTGGTGCCGGATCGGACACGGATCGCGCGCCGGACACGGTCCGCGCCAGGTCGACAGCTCGGCCGAGCCCGACCCGCGTTGCGGCACAGCAGGTCTCGGAGGAGCCAGAGGAGCCGAACCCGTACGACGACCTCGACCCGGACGAGGACGTTCCGCCGGATGCTTCGTCCTATCAGCCGATCGATCCGAGCCGGGCCGCGATCGACCTGCTCACCGCGAAGCTCGGGGCACACCCCATCGACGAGGGCCGATAGGTCCTGCGGCCGCTTTGCCGATCGGTGCCTGTCGGGATATCGGTCGGGTCCTCTTCCCCGTGTCCGGAGACTCTCGGCTGCGGGTCTACCCCTCGAACGGCGGCTCCGGGCCGCACTCGTTCACGCGGGCGCAGCCCGCGCGAACTTCGTCATAAACGAATGAAAACGCCTGATATGACGACGTTCTCGGCTCAACCCAGGGTCGGATACAGCGGGTGTTTCGTGGCCAGTGCCGCCACGCGCGCGCTCAGCGACGATGCCAGCGCGGCGTCCAGGTCTCCGGCGGGGGCGATGAGCGCGGTCGCGATGACGTCGGCCACCTCGCGGAAGTCCTCGTCGCCGAAACCGCGGGTGGCGAGCGCGGGGGTGCCGATGCGCAGGCCGGAGGTGACCATCGGCGGCCGCGGGTCGAACGGCACCGCGTTGCGGTTGACGGTGATGCCGATCGAGTGCAGCCGGTCCTCGGCCTGCTGGCCGTCCAGGGGCGAGTTGCGCAGGTCGGCGAGAACCAGGTGCACGTCGGTGCCGCCGGTGAGCACGTTCACCCCGGCCGCGGTGGCGTCGTCGGCCACCAGGCGCTCGGCGAGCAGCTTCGCCCCGCGCAGCGTGCGTTCCATGCGGTCTTTGAATTCCGGTGCGGCGGCCATCTTGAAGGCGACCGCCTTGGCCGCGATCACGTGCTCCAGCGGGCCACCCTGCTGACCGGGGAACACGGCGGAGTTGATCTTCTTCGCGAGATCCTTGTCGTTGGTCAGGATCACGCCGCCACGGGGGCCGCCCAGGGTCTTGTGCGTGGTCGTGGTGGTGATATGCGCGTACGGGATCGGCGAGGGGTGCAGGCCGGCCGCCACGAGACCGGCGAAATGCGCCATGTCCACGAACAGATACGCGCCGACCTCGTCCGCGATCTCGCGGAATCGCTGGAAGTCCAGGTGCCTCGGGTACGCGGACCAGCCGGCGACGATCACCTTCGGCCGGTGCGTCCGCGCCATCTCGGCGACCGCGTCCATGTCGATCCGGTAGTCCTCCTTGGACACCTCGTACGCGGCGACCTCGTAGAGCAGCCCGGAGAAGTTGATGCGCATGCCGTGCGTCAGGTGCCCTCCGTGCGCGAGCGACAGGCCCAGGATGGTGTCCCCGGGCTTGATGAGCGCCTGGTAGGCGGCGGCGTTGGCCTGCGCGCCGGAGTGCGGCTGCACGTTGGCGTACTCGGCACCGAACAGCTCCTTGATGCGCGCGATCGCGAGACGCTCTGTGACGTCGACGTTCTCGCACCCGCCGTAGTAGCGTCGGCCCGGATAGCCCTCGGCGTACTTGTTCGTCATCACCGAGCCCTGCGCCTGCATGGCGGCGACCGGGGCGAAGTTCTCCGAGGCGATCATCTCCAGCGTCTGCTGCTGACGATGCAGCTCCGCAGTGATCGCCGCGTACACCTCCGGATCGGCCTCGGCCAACGGCGCATTATGCCCGGGCCACGGGGTGGCCGATGTTGTGCTGGCGGCGGCTTCGGTGGCGGTCATAGCGGGCCTTTCATCGCGGGTGAATCGGCATGGTCCACGGTAGTGGACCGCGACACGGGCGCGGCGACCCGGCCAGTGCTCGCTTCGCGGCGCCTCGGGCGATCGCGGAGTGGTGGCGGCTGCGGATCGTTGCGGCTCCCGGCTGGCAGCGGGTGCTCGCGGCGGTCAGCGGCCGTTAGCGGCCGAGGAATGCTTCGACGCCGGCGGCGATGCCCTCGGCGTACTTTTGTTGGCCCGCCGCCGATGACATCGTCGCGGCTTCGGACGCGTTCCGCATGTTGCCGCATTCGATCATGATGGTTGGCCGGAGCGACAGGTTGAGGCCGGCGAGATCCGAGCGCTGCCACAGCCCGTCGGATCCCAGGGTGTTGCTGATCGGGAAGCCGACTCCCGCCATACCGTTCCGGACGTCCAGCGCGAGCTTCTCGGTGCCGGCGGTGATGGCGGGCCCGGCCGGTGCGCGGGCTGCTGTCATCACATAGAACCCGCGGACGCCGGCCGCCTCGCCGTCGCCGTGGATGGAGATCACGGCGGCTGCATGGGCCTGGTTCCCGATACCGGCGCGGTCGTTGACGCACGGGCCTACCCCGGTGTCGGAGTCCCGTGTCATCACGACGGTGATGCCTTTGTTCTGCAACAGCTTCCGTAGTGCATTCGCGACGTTCCAGGTGAACTCGTGCTCCGGATAGCCGGCGTTGGTCGCGGTGCCGGTGGTATTGCACGCCTTGAACTGGCCGAACCCGGCGGGCACCTGCTTGTTGATGATTTCCGGGTGTTTCGCATTGGCCCCGTTGTGGCCGGGGTCGATGACGACGACGGTGCCAGCGGGGATGACGATCGGCGCGGTCGGTGCGGTGCGCGTGGTGTCGACGACGGAGGATGTATTGGCCGGCGAGGTGGTGCTTGTCGTGTTCGTCCGGGATGCTGATGTCGTGGTGGGCTCGGTGGTGCCTGTGCTGGACGGTGATGTCGTGGTGAGCTTGGCGGTGGACGCCGGATCGCTGGTCGATGGGGGCGCCAGGACCGTGATCGATGCGCCCTGGGCCGCGGGCCCTGAGGTCGACGTGTGGGGCAACGCTGCGTCGGGGGCGGCATCAGAGGCCCCCGAGGCGTCAGCCGCCGGAACGGGCGTGGACGAGGGCAGCGTCATACTTGCCGGGCTGCAACCTGTGAGCAGAAGCGTGACACAGGCGGTGACACAGCCGGCGGCGCCGATGACGGCCGTGCGGGCGGTGCGAACTGAGGGCGGGCGGACATGCACCGTTCCAGGGTGCCAGCACATGGCCCGGTTTGCCGACAGGCCCACTACGCTGGGCCCTGTCAGATCGCGATCGCCGAGGGAGGGACCGGTTCGATGCAAGCCGGCGGGTTCGATATGGGCGCACTCCTGCAATCCGCGCAGGCGATGCAGGCAGAGATGGCGCGGGCGCAGACGTCGCTCGGCGATGCGCGTGCGACGGGTAGCGCGGGTGGCGGGCTGGTTCGCGCTGAGGTCGACGGCAACGGACAGCTGGTGGGGCTGACGATCGACCCGTCGGTGGTCGATCCGGACGATGTGGACACGCTCGCGGACCTGGTGATCGCGGCGGTGCGTGACGGCGCTCGCGCGGCAGAGGCCCTCGCTCAGAAGACGATGGGATCGGTGGCCGGAGGCCTGATGGGCGGCATGGGGATTCCCGGCTTGTCGGGATTGCCGGACATCGGGAGCATTCCGGGTCTGGCAGGGCTGGCCGGCGCGTCCGATGTGGTCGAGCCGGCCGATCCGGCTGACGCGGCCGATCCGGCCGATCCGGAAAGCTGACGTCCCGCGGTGTATGAAGGCCCCGTCCAAGATGTGATCGACGAGTTCGGCCGGTTGCCCGGCATCGGCCCGAAGTCGGCGCAGCGCATCGCTTTTCACCTGCTCTCGACGGACCGCGCGGAGATCGATCGGCTGTGCACGGTGCTGCAGAAGATGGCGTCCGAGGTCCGGTTCTGTGATCGGTGCGGCAACGTGTCCGAAGGCGACCTGTGCCGCATCTGTAGCGACGCCCGGCGCGACGCCGGTGTGATCTGCGTGGTCGAGGAGCCGAAAGACGTTGCGGCCGTGGAGCGTACGCGCGAGTACCGCGGGGTGTACCACGTGCTCGGCGGTGCGATCTCGCCGATCGACGGGATCGGGCCCGATCAGTTGCGCATCGCTCCACTGCTGAAGCGGATCGCGGAACCCGACGTGCGCGAGGTGATCCTGGCGACCGACCCGAATCTGGAGGGCGAGGCGACGGCGACCTATCTGGTGCGGTTGCTCTCGACCTTCCCCGACCTCTCGGTGACGCGGCTCGCGAGCGGGCTGCCCGTCGGCGGCGATCTCGAATACGCGGACGAGGTGACGCTCGGCCGGGCGCTGTCCGGACGACGCTCCGTCGGCTGACGTGTCCGGCCAGGCTCGTGGTGTGCACGAGAGTCTGAACGCCGCAACGGGTATCGCGGCGACGGTGCGCCTTGCGCTGGTGCGATCCGCGCGGCTCGGATCTACTCGGCTGGTCGCCGTCGACGGGCCGAGCGGCTCCGGGAAGACGTCGCTCGCGGGGCCGCTGGCGGATGCGATCGCGGGCGCCATAGGCGGAGTAGTGATCCAGCCGAGACGTATCGGCGGTCAGGGGTCGGTCGATGCCCGTGAGGGTGCCGGGGCGGGCGCCGACGGGGGTGCAGCCGTCGCGAACGGCGCCCACCCCGGAACATCGTCATACTCGGTTCGCGAGCCAATCCCGTCAGTGCCTCGGGTGGCCGTCGTGTCCACCGATCTGCTCGCGACCTGGGAGCATCCACTGGACTGGTGGGCGGTCATGGAGGAGTTCCTGCTGGCGCCGCTTGCGACGGGAGGTATCGCGAAAATGCCGGTGATGCAATGGGTGTCGGGCAATCCGCGGCCGGGCGGGTCGATCGTGGTGCCGCCCGTCGATGTGCTGATCCTCGAGGGGGTGTCATCGGGGCGGTCGGCGGTGGCGGGCCGTCTGTCGGCGCTGGTGTGGGTGGAGGTGCCCGGGGCGGCCGAGCGACTGGAGCGGGCCGTGGCCCGCGACGGCGAGGCGATGCGTCCATTTTTGGCGCGATGGCAGGTCGACGAGGCGGCGCATTTCGCGGCGGATGGGACGCGCGGCCGAGCCGATGTGGTGATCGATCCGCGGTGATGGCTAGCGCGCTCTCGATCCGCCGCTAACCGGCAGGGACGTCATGCGTCCGTGAGGAGGCGGTCGAAGACCTTTTCGAGGAGCTCAGGGTCCGGCTGTGGGAGCCCGGCGATCGCCGTGAGATACAGCCCGTTCCCGACCAGGCGAATGATCTCGGCGCGGACCGGATCGGCGACGGCACTGCGCATCGGCCGCTCCCATGCCTCGAAGGACTCGGCTAGCACGGCGAGCGCCTGCGGGTCGGCATCTTCTCCGGTGCGCACCGCCGCCAGGAGAGATGTGAAAAACCCGCCCTCGTCGGCACTTTCGGGTCGCGCGTATTCGAGGAACGCGCGTGCCGCATCACCGTGCGTGGCGCGGTCCGTCATCTCGGCGTCCACTGCATCGCGGACCTGCTCGAGTAGACCCACATACAGCGCCGACTTGGACGGGAAGTGATAGAGCAGGCCGCCCTTCGACAGTCCGGCCCGGTCCGCGACGGCCTCGAGCGTGACGCTGCTCGGGCCGCCATCCGCGAGCAGATCGCGCACGGCGCGCAGAATCCTGTCGCGAGCGTCGGAGGCCATGCCGTAGACTGTACCGGCCGGACGGTATAGACAGCGAGCACCGCCAGTGCTGGTCGCCGGCCACCAGAGCGGTGCGGGAATGGAAGCACCGGTCCCATGTTCGGCACGTACGTCGCGGTTCTGAAAACGCCCGGGGCGGCGCGGTTCTCGGCTGCCGCGTTCCTCGGTCGCGCCCAGATGTCGATGGTCGGGCTCGGTGCCGTGCTGTTGCTGCAGGCCGAGCGCGGCTCCTACGCGATCGCCGGCGCCGTGTCGGCGATCTACGCGATCTCCATGGCGGTGATCAGCCCGCAGGCCGCACGGCTGATCGATATCTTCGGACAGCGGCGGGTTCTGCGGATCCAGATCGCGCTCCATGTACCAGCGATGGCCGCGTTGATCGCGCTCGCCATGTCCCCGGCGCCCACCTGGGTGTTGTACGTGCTGGCCTTCTTCACCGGCGGGGTCCAGCCGAACCTCGGTGCGCTGGTACGGGCGCGCTGGTCGGCGAAGCTGACCGGGAGCGGGAAGCTCCGGACGGCGTTCGCGTGGGAGTCGATGCTGGACGAAGTGATCTTCATCGCCGGGCCACCGCTGGCAACGTTCCTGGTGATCGCCGTCTTCCCCAGCGCGGCAATGATTCTCGCCACTGTCATCCTGGCGATCGGGACGTGGTGGTTCGCGTCCCTGAAGGAGAGTGAGCCGAAGGCGATCGGGCGCGGCGCGCAGCACGCGAGGCGGCGGCCGGCCATTGCGCTCCCCGGCGTCGCGGCGATCGCGCTGATCTACGTCTTCGTGGGCAGCATCTTCGGATCCTTCGAGGTGACGACCGTCGCGTTCGCCGGCCAACACGGTCACATGGGTGTGGCGGGGCTGTTGCTCGCGACGAACTCGCTCGGTTCGCTGGTCGGTGGCCTGGTGTTCGGGGCGCTGAAGCTCCGCGCCTCGCTGCTGCGCCAGTTCCTCTTCATGCTCGCGCTGCTCGGCATCGTCGTCTTCCCGCTGCCGTTCCTGCGGTCGATCTGGCTGCTGGCGATCGGAGCATTGGTGGCCGGGGTTGCGGTCGCCCCCGTGCTGATTTCCGGGATCTCACTCGTCGAGCGGATCGTGCCGGCATCGCGGCTCACGGAGTCGATGTCCTGGCCGACAGCGGGGCTGGCTGTGGGGCTTGCGATCTCATCCCCGATCGCGGGCGTGATCGTGGACGGGAATCCGGCGTCGGTCGCCTACTGGGTGACGGCGGGCTGCGCGATCGCGGCGGCGGTGACGGCGTTCCTCCAGGTGACGCCGCTGTACCGGGCGAACGCGGCGGCGGCGCGCACGGCAAAGGGCACTGCGGCAGGAACACAGGTCGCCGCGAGCGCGCGTTCGGCCGGCTGATCGGCGGCGCTCAGCGGTCGGGTGGGGCGAGCGGCTGATCGGTGGGTCAGGGCGCGAGGCGCCGCCGCGTCTTCGGCTGACAGGTGGGGCACCAGAACAGATTTCGCCCCTCGAGCACCTCGGTGAGCACGTCTGATCCGCAGACGTAGCACTGCTGGCCGGCGCGGCGGTAGACGTAGACCTCGCCGCCGTGCGGGTCGACGCGCGGTGGGCGGCCCATGGCCTCCGGCATGTGCTCCGGATAGACGGTGTCGATCCGGCCGACCGATAGCGCCTTGTGCATGAGCTCGACCAGGTCGTCCCAGATCGCGTCCCACTCCTCGCGCGTGAGGAGCTTGCCCGGCATGTGCGGGTCGATGTGGTGGCGGTAGAGCACCTCCGCACGGAAGATGTTGCCCACCCCCGCGGTCACCGCCTGGTCCATCAGCAGGGCGGCAACGGGTTTCGCGGCGCGGTGCACCTTCGCCCAGCCGATGTCCGGATCGGCGTCGTCGCGCAACGGGTCCGGACCGAGCTTGGCCAGGATTTTCGTCATACCCGATTCGTCGAGCAGTTCGCACGCGGCCGGGCCGCGCAGATCGGTGTAGCCGTGGTCGCCGACCATGCGCCAGCGAATCGTGTCCCTGGGCGGCGGCGGATCGCCCGCGCCGAACTCCATGCGGCCGGCCATGCCGAGGTGCACGTGCACGTGCCGCGGCACCGAGTGGAAGGTGATGAACAGGTGCTTGCCGTAGGCCTCGGCGTCGGCGAGCACGTGCCCGGTGATCTCCGCGGCCTCGCTGCTGAAGCGGCCCTGCGGGCTGGACGAGGTCACCGGCCGGCCACCGAATTCGTCCATGACGGAGTGTGCGAGCCGGTGCAATACGTGACCTTCGGGCATGGCTCATACTCTGCCACGGTCCCGGGGCGGTGTGGTGATGGATGTCAGTTGTAGGGACTCACTCCCCAGGGCTTCCCAAGGCACTGAGCGGGCCAGCCCGGCTGGCTTTCGTAGTAGCCGTCCGCGGCGAAACTGCCGCCGACCGCAATGGCGTCGCCCTCGGCGTAGTCCTTCCCGCGCCAGCGGAGCACCGCCGGGGCGGTCGCCTCGCTCACCTGGCTCCGCGGGAAGACCGGGATAGCGGTGGTCGTAGCGTCAGCGCTCACGATGGCGACGCAGCCGTCGCGGACCCGGACGGTGCCTTCGAAGAGCGCGGCGTGGGCGGGCTGACCCGGCACATCGGAGTAGACGGCGACGAACGGGCCCTGCGGGCCGTTCCCGTCGCGGATGACCTCCTGGAGGGCGGACGACGCGGTGCTCATGGCCGATGACAGGGCCTGCACCGCCGACGATTGCGCCGCCGCGGCTCGCGAGTCTCGCGGGTCCAGGGAGGTCGGGGCCTGACCCTCGGAACCACCGGCGGCCGTCACATTGGCAGCCCCGGGGGGTGGCGGCCAACTGGTGCCCGATAGCACCTGGCCCGTCTCGGTGACCGGGGAGCTCGGTCCATTCGGCGGGTCGCTTCCGCTGACGGTCACGGCCGTCGGACTCAGGGTCGCGGTGGCACTGGCCGGCGGCAGCCCGGTGCCGGTGGCGATCGGATCGTCCGCGACCTGCCCGGTGACCAGATCGAACCGGCGGCTCTGCAGCACCTGACCGGTCGTGCCCAGGGCGATGACCGTGGCCCACGTCGCATCCGCCGGCAGAAGTACCGCGAAACCGTTCCAACCGCCGACAAGCGGTGTCCAGGTGGAGGTCTCGGAGCCCGGCGAGGAGAACACCGTGCCCTTGCCCGAATCGATCGTGTAGTGCATCTGCGTGCCGCCGAACCCTGGGTCGGGGCCGGGTGGCAAAGCGGTCATGATCTGCAGTTGAGCGACGTCCGGCCCGACCGCGCCCCACACGGTCGTCGACCTCCACGCTGTGACGCCGGGCGCGTCACCGGTGATGCTCGTCCCCCTGGTGATGTAGCCCAGCGGTGTCCCGTCCGGCCGCTGCCTCTGCGCGTCCTGAACCGGAGTCATCGCCCCCCGGCCATCCACGTAGCGCCCGCTGAGCGAGGCGTTCGGCGGGGTCCCGTCGACGAACGACATCCATACGGCCTCCGGGCCGAGTGCAGGGCTTGCCGACGTCGATCCGAGCGGGCGGGACGCCGGCGGGTTGCCCGCGGCACCGCCTGCCATGGCATAGATCTCGTACGACGTGTCGACCGGCACCCGCACGGGCGTGGACGCATCCGAGCCGCCTCCCGGCGACGCGACGCGGTGGGTGGCCCCGAACCCGCCGGTCGCGATGGCCGACGTGGCGACCGCGATGGCCGCGACCGCGGCCGCCGCAATGAGCGGAACACGCCAGGGATGCTTCCGGTCGCGGGGCGGTCCGATCACCGAAACCGTTGCGGAGTCCGGGCCTTCGGACTCGCCTATGACGATGTTCGTGGCGGAGGACCGTTCCTGGAACCGCGCCCACGCGTCGGCCGGCGCTTCGACGTGATCCGCCTCGACGCGCAGCGCCGCAGACAGGCGCCGGCCGAGAACGGCGTCATACTCGTTGTTGTCGATGTTCATCGCAGGTCACCGTTGTCCTTCTGGGATGTCTTTCAGTGCCGCGCGCAGGGCCTTCAGGCCCCGGGACACATGGGATTTCACGGATCCGGCCGAGCAGGCCATCGCCTCGGCCATTTGTGCTTCGGACAGGTCGAGCCAGAAGCGCAGCACGAGCGCCTCACGATGGCGCGGCGCCAACGCACCCAGCGCGGCAAGGAGTGATCGATCCGAGACCGATTGCAGCGCGGCGTCTTCCGCGCTCGATTCGGCACGCTGCACCGGCTGCGCGGCGTCGTACCTCGCCTCTACCGCCTCGTGCCGCGCCGCGGAGCGGCACAGGTTCACCACCGTCGTCCGCAGATAGCCGCCGGCCCGGGCCGGGTCGCTGAGACTCGGCCATCGCGTGTGCAGCCGGGCGAAGGCCTCCTGTGCGATGTCCTCCGGGTCGGCGGCCCCGAGCAGATGCGCGAGCCGGAACATGGTCCGGAACTCCGCGCGGAACAGTGCCTCGAAGGGTTCCAAAGCCTGATCCGCGCCCGCCGCGCCGCCGCGCCGTGCATCCCCGGATGGCGTTGTCGGCGTCATGGGCGGTGTCACGGCGGGCGGTTCCCCTCGTTTCCGGGTTCGCTCGAGTGCGTCTAGGGTGCTCACTACTCTCCCACGCCGACGGCGGCGAAAAGGTTGAGACGACGACCGCTCGCCGGCGGGGATCACGGCGGCGCGCAGGCACCGGGGCGATACGCTCACGAGAGTGAGCCCGCAGCACATGGCCGAGATGTTCCAGATCCAGGCGTCCGCGTGCGATGCCCTCGGTTCGCGCTTTTACGGTGTGCTGCTGCAGCGCATCGCGAAGGACATCTTGTCGGACGGGCCGAGCGCGGCGGTGCTGGCCGGTCACGAGGACGATCCGGGCCCCTCGGCGCTGGCGCTGCGGCTGATGGGTGCGGTGCACTACCTGGTGCTCACCGGCGACGCACCGGATCTCGCCGCGCATTTCCCGTCGGTCGGCGGTGACGGTGATCCGGTCCGCACCTGGCCGGCGCTGCGCGACCTCTTCCGCACCGCCCCGCTGGAACTCGCCGCCGGGCTGCACCACGCACCGCAGACCAACGAAGTAGGCCGCGCGGCAGCGCTTTTCGGCGCGCTGCTGCACATTGCCGGGCCGGACCCGCTGCCGGTCCGTCTCTTCGAGATCGGGGCGTCGGGCGGGCTCAACCTGCGCGCCGACCGGTTCTGCTACCGCTCCGCGGACGGGCATCGGTACGGCCCGCTGTCGCCGGTCGATCTGGATCCGGCGTGGATGACGATGCCCGTGTCCGCACCCGGTCCGGTTCATGTGGTCGAACGGCGCGGTGCGGACCTGGCCCCGATCGACCCGACCACGCCCGACGGCGCCGCGCGGCTGACGTCCTTCGTATGGCCCGATCAGGCGGATCGGCTGCGGCGGTTGCGCGGGGCGATGCTGGTCGCCGGCCAGTACCCCGTGCGGCTCGAAACATGCACTGCCGCAGCATTTGTCGACGCGATCGAGCCGGTCGACGGTCACCTGACGGTGCTGTGGCACTCGGTGGTGCTGCAGTATCTGGACGCCGCCGAGAAGGTGCGGCTGGCCGACGGGATCAACCGGATCGGCTCCGCGGCAACGGATCTCGCGCCGTTCGCGCACATCTCCTTCGAGCCGCGGCGCCTCACCGCCGGAGGCGTGCGCCGGTACCTCGTCACCGCCGAAACCTGGTCTGGCCATGGCAAGGTGGCCGAGCACACCATCCTCGGGGAGGCGCCGGCGCACGGGATGCCCGTCACCTGGGGCGAGCCTAGGCCGGATCGGGTCCGGCCCGCTCCCGACGGCCCGCAATGGCCGGCCTGAACCGGGTCGCCGCGCACCGCGGCCGGTTGGTTTCTCAGCGCAGCGCCGCCGCGGTCGGACAGCTCGCCGTCAACGCGGCGGACAGGCCCACCCGGTTCAGGTGGGCCGCGACGATCGCCCAGGCGTGGTGGATGGGCACCTCGTGATAGTCGATGCCGTGCTCCGCGCAGAACGCGCGCACGATCGGCCGCGCCCGGCGCAGGTTCGGCCGCGGCATGCCGGGGAACAGGTGATGCTCGATCTGGTAGTTGAGCCCGCCCATCGCGAGGCTTGCGGCCCGGCCCCCGGACACGTTGCGCGACGTGAGGACTTGCCGCCGGAAGAAGTCGATCTTGCTGTCCTTCGCGACGGTCGGCATGCCGACATGGCTCACCGCGAAGGCCGACCCCAGGTACAGGCCGGTGGCCGCCAGTTGCACGCCGAGGAATGCGGCGGCGAGCCCCCAGGGCAGGACGATGAACAGAACGGCCGGGTACACGCCGAGCCGGACGGTGAGCAGGGCAGCCTCGACCCAACGATGTTTGACGTCGCGCCGGGTGGCGACCGTCATGATGCTCTGCGCGTGCAGGTTCAGCGCCTCGGCGACGAGCAGCGGGTAGAACCACCACCCCTGTCGCGCGTAGAGGAACGCGGTGGCCCGATGTCGGGGCGCATCGTCCGTCGCATAGAACCGTAGGACGGACGAATTGATATCCGGGTCCTTGCCGATCTGGTTGGGGGCCTGGTGATGTCGGGTGTGTTTGCTATGCCACCACCCGAGGCTCACGCCGCCCAAGCCCGTGCCGAGCAACAGCGCGGCCCACTCGTTCGCCTTGCCGGATCGGAAGATCTGCCGGTGCGCCGCGTCATGGCTCATGAACAGGATCTGCGTCACCACGATCGCGAGCGCGACCGCGATCGTCACCTGTGCCCAGTGCGTGCCGAGGAATGCGAAGCCCACCCAGACGCCTGCGAAAGCCAAGAGCAATAGCGAGATCTTCGTCACATAGAAGCCGTAGCGCCGCCGCATCAAGCCGACGGCCTGGACCTGTCCGAGCACCGTCGAGTAGTCGGTGACTACCCGTCGCGCGGGACGTTCCATAGCTGCCGCGGCGGGGTCACCACTAAGGCCGAAGGAATGGGTATCGGTTGGCGTGCAGGCGGTGTCGAGACTCATATGACGATCGGTGACCTTGTCGGCTCGGAGAGTATTCGCGACACAGGATGCCGCGCAGGCGGTGCCTGCCGAGCGCAGGGTGGGTGCGTCTCGCAATGCTGGTCTTCAGTATGCCCGTGCACGGAGCCGTCGCCGACGTCCCGGCCAGACCGTGGCGCGGCGGTCGGGCGGGAGATGTGTCATGCTCAAGGGCGTTGGATTACGTGGTGCGTGAATTTTTGGTAACTGCTTGGCTCGACACATGGCCGGAATCCGGGCGTGATGGCGACGTTGGCGGGGTCGAATATCTCTCAATCGACGGCCCAACGCCCCGTCCGCGGCCGTTGGCCGCGGACCCACCATCACCCAAGGAGTGACATGGCACAGGGAACAGTCAAATGGTTCAACGGCGAAAAGGGCTACGGCTTCATTTCTCCGGATGACGGCAGCGCGGACGTCTTCGTCCACCACTCGGAAATCCAGTCCACCGGATACCGCTCGCTGGACGAGGGCCAGAAGGTGACGTACACCGTCGCCCAGGGCCCCAAGGGCCCGCAGGCCACCGGCGTCACCGCGATCTGACGAAATCGACCCGATCGACGACTCGGCTCGGCACCTGCGTTGCGGGTGCCGAGCCGTCTTCGTCAGCGGGGTTAGCGCTGGTCCTCGTCGTCGTCACCGCGGGCGGAGACGGCGGCCGCTCGGTTGACGGCGGACACCACGGCCTTCAACGATGCGGTGGTGATGGAGGAATCGATCCCCACGCCCCAGACGACGAGTCCGTCGATGGCGCACTCCACGTAGGCGGCAGCCCTGGCGTCGCCACCGGCGGAGAGTGCGTGCTCGATGTAGTCGAGCACCCGGACGTCGTGGTCGGTGGAGGACAACGCATCGCAGAACGCGGCGACCGGGCCGTTGCCGAGGCCGGACACGGAGGACTCGACGCCGTCGACGCGGATCGTCGCCGTGATCTGATCGCGGCTGACGTCGCCTTCTTGCTCGGCGTCGTCGGTCCGGGAGCGGATCAGCTCGAGAGGCTGAATCCGGCCGAGGTACTCGTCGGCGAAATAGGACCACATCGCCGCCGGCGACACCTCGCCGCCCTCGTCGTCCGTGTGCTGTTGGACCACATGCGAGAACTCGATCTGCAGCCGGCGCGGCAGATCCAGCCCGTGCTCGGTCTTCATGATGTAGGCGACGCCGCCCTTGCCGGACTGCGAGTTCACCCGGATCACGGCCTCGTAGCTGCGCCCCACGTCCTTCGGGTCAATCGGCAGATACGGGACCTCCCAACGGAAGTCGTCCACCGGAACACCGGCGGCCGTGGCATCGCGCTTCAGGTGCGTGAAGCCCTTGTTGATCGCGTCCTGGTGCGACCCGGAGAACGCCGTGTAGACGAGATCCCCGCCGTAGGGGTGCCGTTCCGGCACGCCCAGCTGGTTGCAGTACTCCACGGTCCGGCGGATCTCGTCGATGTCGGAGAAGTCGATCTGCGGGTCGATGCCCTGTGAGAACAGGTTCAGGCCGAGCGTCACGATGCACACGTTGCCGGTGCGCTCGCCGTTGCCGAACAGGCACCCCTCGATCCGGTCGGCTCCGGCCAGGTAGCCGAGTTCCGCTGCGGCGACCGCGGTCCCGCGATCGTTGTGCGGGTGCAGGGACAGGATGATCGCGTCGCGCCGCTCCAGGTTCCGGTGCATCCATTCGATCGAGTCGGCGTACACATTCGGCGTTGCCATCTCGACGGTGGCCGGCAGGTTCACGATCATCGGGCTGTCGGCGGACGGACCCCAGATCGCGGACACCGAGTTGCACACTTCGACGGCGTACTCCAGCTCGGTACCGGTGTACGACTCGGGGGAATACTCGAAGCGCCAATCCGTTTCGGGGTATTTCTCCGCCCAGCGGGCGACCTCCTCCGCGCCGTCGGTGGCGATCCGGGTGATCCCCGCGCGGTCCAGGCCGAAGACGACGCGGCGCTGGAGCGTGGACGTCGAGTTGTACAGGTGCACCACCGCAGAGTGCGCGCCCTCCACCGCTTCGTAGGTGCGGGCGATGAGCTCCGGCCGCGCCTGCGTCAGCACTTGGATGCGTACGTCCTCCGGAATGGCCTCCTGCTCGATGATCTCGCGCACGAAGTCGAAATCGGTCTGCGACGCGGCCGGGAAGCCGACCTCGATCTCCTTGTAGCCCATGCGGACCAACAGGTCGAACATGCGCCGTTTGCGGGCGGGTGACATCGGGTCGATCAGTGCCTGGTTCCCGTCGCGGAGGTCCACGGCGCACCAGAGCGGGGCTTTGGTCGCGACCTTCGTCGGCCACGTGCGATCCGGCAGGTCGATGGGCGTGAACGGCGTGTACCGGCCGAAGGGCATCTGCGACGGGCGCTGCCTGTTCCAGGCCGGTTGATCGGCCGGAATGTCTCCGGCGGGCTTACGGATGTGGGAGATCTGCGGCGTACTCATGTGGGTCGGATCCTTCAGTCGTCATATCCCGAGACCGGCGCTGGACGAAGCGCGGAAACGCGCCCGCGGCAGGAGATCTCGGAATGGGGAACGGACAAGACAACCGGCGCAACACGAAATCCCGCGACGGAGAGGCCGGCCTTACCAGGCCCCGTCGCGGCGACTAAGGAGCAGGCCCACCGCGACGAAACCGCGGGGCGCTGCGCTCGGCACCACGTGACGCACTGTACCCCCATCCCTGGTGCAGCGACACCGCAGCGGTACGTGTCGTGACCGCGCCGGTGTTCCGCGCCCGACCCCGGCCCTGCGCTCTGGCACCGCGCTGCGGCACTACGACAGGGCGTCGCACCCGCGGCGTGAACAGCGTCATACGGTGAAACCCGGCCACCTCTGCACCGGTAGAATCGGCGGCGGTCGGTGCCGATCCGGCGGCCGGGATACGGCTCGATGATCATCCTGCTGTGAGACCTCTGGGAAGCCCCCGAGGGTCGCTGTCGTCGGCACGCGCATGTCGGAAAGGTGGGCGGCCACGGTGGCGCTGATCGTGCAGAAGTACGGCGGTTCGTCGGTCGAAAGTGCCGAGCGGATCAAGCGTGTCGCCGAACGCATCGTCGCCACCCGCAAGGCCGGGAACGAGGTCGTCGTCGTGGTCTCCGCCATGGGCGACACCACGGACAATCTGCTGGATCTGGCGACACAGGTCTCGCCGGTGCCGCCGCCGCGGGAGCTCGACATGCTTTTGACCTCCGGCGAGCGCATCTCCAATGCGCTCGTGGCGATGGCGATCGACGCCCTCGGCGCCAAGGCGCGCTCCTTCACCGGATCGCAGGCCGGCGTGATCACCACGTCGGTGCACGGCAAGGCCCGGATCATCGACGTGACGCCCGGGCGGATCCGAAAGGCGCTGGACAACGGCAATATCGCGCTCGTTGCGGGGTTTCAAGGGGTGTCGCAGGATACGAAGGACATCACCACCCTGGGGCGCGGCGGGTCCGATACGACCGCGGTGGCGCTGGCGGCGGCTCTCGGGGCGGACGTCTGCGAGATCTACACCGACGTCGACGGCGTGTACAGCGCCGACCCGCGGATCGTGCCAGATGCCGCCCGCCTGGACCGTGTCACCTACGAAGAGATGTTGGAGATGGCCGCCTCGGGCGCCAAGGTCTTGATGCTGCGGTGCGTGGAATACGCCCGCCGCTACAACGTTCCGGTCCACGTGCGCTCGTCGTATTCGGACAAGCCCGGAACGATCGTCACCGGATCGATGGAGGATCTACCCATGGAGCAGGCACTTCTGACGGGCGTCGCGCACGATCGGAGCGAGGCCAAGGTGACGGTCACCTCGATCCCGGACCAGCCGGGCGAGGCGGCGAAGATCTTCCGCACGATTGCCGACGCCGAGATCGACATCGACATGGTGGTGCAGAACATCTCCGGCTCGGCCGACGGGCGGACCGACATCACATTCACCTGCCCGAAGGCCGACGGACCGAAAGCCGTTGCTGCCCTTGAATCCCGGCGCGACGAGATCGGCTTCGACAAGATCATCTACAACGATCACGTCGGTAAGGTCTCACTGATCGGCGCCGGTATGCGATCGCACCCGGGTGTGACGGCGACCTTCTGCGAGGCGTTGGCGAATGCCGGGGTGAACATCGACATCATCACGACATCGGAGATCCGAATCTCCGTGCTGGTCAGGGATGTCGACTTGGATGACGCTGTTCGCGCGTTGCACGCGGCGTTCGATCTCGGCAGCGACGAGCAGGCCGTCGTGTACGCGGGGAGTGGGCTGTGATGGCGGGCTCTGCTGCGGACGGTGGCGCGATAGACGGTGCTGCGGACGGTGCTGTAGGAAGTGGGGCCGGCATGGGGCGATTGACGAAGGACCCGGCGGACGGCGGATTGACCGTCGCCGTGGTCGGCGCGACCGGACAGGTCGGCGGGGTGATGCGACAGATCCTGGCGGAGCGGAAGTTCCCGATCGGCCGGATTCGCTACTTCGCGTCGGCGCGTTCCGCGGGGACCACCTTGCCGTGGAGCGGCGAGGACGTCGTGGTCGAGGACGCGGCGGCTGCGTCGGCGGCCGACCTCGCGGGCATCGATATCGCACTGTTCTCGGCGGGTGGCGCCACCTCGAAGGAGCTTGCGCCGAAGTTCGCTGCCGCCGGGGCGATCGTGGTGGACAATTCCTCCGCGTGGCGGAAGGACCCCGAGATCCCGCTCGTCGTCTCGGAAGTCAATCCCGAGGCCGCGTTCGGAGCGGATCCGGCGCGCGGCGGCCACGGCATCATCGCGAACCCGAACTGCACGACGATGGCCGCGATGCCGGTGTTGGCACCGCTGCATCGCGCGGCGGGCCTCAAGCGTTTGATCGTGTCGTCCTACCAGGCGGTGTCCGGTAGCGGGCTGGCCGGCGTTCGAGAACTGGCCGGGCAGGCGCAGGCGACCGCGGCCCGCGCGGCCGAATTGACCTATGACGGGTCCGCGCTCGACTTCCCTGACCCCGTCAAGTATGTCGCGCCGATCGCCTTCAACGTAGTGCCGATGGCGGGGTCGGTCGTCGACGACGGCTCTGCCGAGACCGACGAAGAACAGAAGCTACGCAACGAATCTCGCAAAATCCTCGGCATCCCGGACCTGCTCGTGTCGGGAACCTGCGTGCGGGTGCCGGTTTTCACCGGGCACTCGCTGTCGATCAACGCCGAGTTCGAGCGGCCCATCGACCCCGACACCGCGCGCACCTTGCTCGCCGACGCGCCGGGTGTCCAGCTGGCAGACGTGCCGAATCCGCTGCAGGCGGCCGGCACCGACCCGTCCTACGTGGGCCGGATCAGGCAGGATCCGACCGTGCCGGGCGGGCGAGGGCTGGCGCTGTTCGTCTCCGGCGACAACCTGCGCAAGGGCGCGGCGCTCAACACGATCCAGATCGCCGAGGTCGTCGCCGGCATCCAGTAGCGCTGCGGCACCGGTGCCCGGGGCGTCGGTAGCGCTGTGATTTCAATAGCGCTGTGATGTCGGCGTAGGCATCGGTAGCGGCGCGCGGCCGGCAGTGCCATTCTGGCGTGACGAGGGTCCCGTCACGGGGATCCGGTGACGCGGAGGCACGGCATGACGGCACAGCGAACGGCAGCGGGTGCGGAATTCCGGGCGGCCCGGGACTTCCTGCAGGCGAATCGGGACGATCTCGCTGCGGCGCACGGCGGCTTCCGATGGCCGCGGCCGGCCGAGTTCAACTGGGCGCTGGAATGGTTCGACGTGCTCGCGGACGAGAACCCCGATCGGGCGGCGCTGACGCTGGTCGAGGCCGACGGTTCTGCTGGAACGTGGACCTACGGCACGATGTCCGATCGATCGGATCAAGTCGCCTCGTGGCTCCGCGGCCTCGGGGTGCGGCGCAAGGACCGGATCATCCTCATGCTCGGAAACCAGGTCGAACTGTGGGAGTCGATCCTGGCGGCTATCAAGTTGGGCGCCGTGATCATCCCGGCGTCGACGCTGCTCGCGACGGCAGATCTGCGCGACCGGGTGGATCGCGGCAATGCGAGGTTCGTGATCGCCCGCGATGTCGACGTTCCGAAATTCGCCGACGTGCCAGGGGATTTCGTGCGCATCGTCGTCGGCGAACCGGCCCAGGGCTGGGTGAGTTACGCCGACTCGTCATCTGCGGTCAAGGGTTTCGAGGCGGACGGCGTGACACCCTCCGCCGATCCGCTGCTGCTGTACTTCACCTCCGGGACCACGGCGTTGCCGAAACTCGTGGAACACAGCCATATCTCGTACCCGATCGGGCACCTGTCGACGATGTACTGGATCGGCGCGAGGCCGGGCGACGTGCACATGAACATCTCGTCGCCGGGTTGGGCGAAGCACGCGTGGTCCAATGTGTTCGCGCCGTGGAACGCGGGCGCCACGGTGTTCCTCTACAACTACGACCGGTTCGACGCCTCCGCGCTGATGCGGGTGATGGGTGAGCACCACGTGTCCACGTTCTGCGCCCCGCCCACGGTGTGGCGCATGCTGATCCAGGCTGATATGACGCAGCTGGCGCACCCGCCGCGGGAGGCGTTGGGCGCGGGAGAACCGCTCAATCCCGAGGTCATCGAGCAGGTGCGGCGGGCGTGGGGCGTCACCATCCGCGACGGATACGGCCAGACCGAGACCTGCGCACAGATCGCGAACTCACCCGGCCAGCCCGTGAAGGCGGGATCCATGGGGCGCCCGCTGCCCGGCTACGACATCGCGCTGATCGACCCGGCGACGGACGAGATCGGCGACGAGGGCGAGATCTGCATCGCCCTGGCCGACCGCCCCGTCGGGCTGATGTCCGGCTACCAGGGCGACGGCGGGCGCACGGCGCAGGCCATGCACGACGGCTACTATCACACCGGCGATGTGGGCTCGCGCGATTCTGATGGGTACATCACCTATGTCGGGCGGGCCGACGACGTGTTCAAGGCCTCGGACTACCGGATCTCACCGTTCGAACTCGAATCCGTCCTGCTGGAACACCCGGCGGTCGCCGAGGCCGCGGTCGTTCCCTCGCCGGATGCGGTGCGGCTCAACGTCGCGAAGGCGTACGTGATGCTGGCGGCCGGGCACGCCCCGGATCGCGACACAGCGTCCTCGATCTTCTCGTACTGCCTCGGACACCTCGCGTCCTACAAGCGGATCCGGCGCATCGAGTTCACCTCGGAGCTGCCGAAGACGATCTCCGGCAAGATCCGGCGAGTGGAACTGCGCGGCCGGGAGGATCAACTGCACGGCGCCGGCGACGCGACCCCGGACGCGGGCGAATTCCGGCTGGAGGACTTCCCGGAAATCCGTTGAGCCGAGCGGGGTCCTGGGTGATTCCGGGGCGCGTCAGGGAAACAGGTGATCTCGGACGAACCCGACCTCGCAGGCGACCTGGCGAAGCCGTTCCTCCACCACCATCGAGCCGTGACCGGCGTTGAACCGGTACACGGCGTAGTCGGCTCCGCGCGCGGCCAGCGCGTCCAGATAGTTGTCGATCTGCCGGATCGGGCAGCGTGGGTCGTTCTCGCCGGCCATCACCAGCATCGGTGCCGTCACCGCGTCGATCCAGGTGAGTGGGGACGAATCGATGTAGGCGTCGGGCTTCTCGGCCGGGGAGCCGCCGAACAGGGCGCGGTCGTACGCCCGCATCGGCTCCATCTCGTCCTCGTACGCGGTGACGTAGTCGGCGACCGGTACCCCGGCGACCCCGCACGCCCAACGGGTGGGCTGTGAGCCGAGCGCGAGCAGCGTGAGGAAGCCGCCCCAGGAGTGCCCCGCGATCGCACAGCGATCCGGATCGATGAGCCCGTGCACGGCGAGATAGTCCTGCACGGCGGCGATGTCGGCCAGTTCGGTGTGCCCGACGCGGTCCGTGAGTGCGTCGCGCCAGGCCGAGCCGTAACCAGTCGATCCGCGGTAGTTGACCTGGCAGACCGCGATTCCGCAATCGAGGTACGCGGCGCGCAACGCGTCGTAACTGTCCTCGTCGGCGCTGCTCGGCCCGCCGTGGATCATGAACACGGTGGGGACCGCGGTATTGCTGTGTGCCTCGCCGGACACCGGCTGGCTCCCGGCCGGCCGGGCCAGCAGAGTGTGAATGCGCCCCCCCGCGCCGTCCACCCACAGATCGGCCACCGGCTCCGACGGTGCCGCTGTGTCACCCGGCGGTGCGAGAAGGACTCTGCTGTGCGCGGTCTCGGCTCCGGCGGTCAGCGACCGCAGTTGCCAGCCGCTCGCGGCGCTCGAATGCCGATACCAGATCGTCCCGTCGGGCCGGGTGAGAGCGCCCGCGATCACGCCGGTTTCGGCCGGAAGCGCGGCGAGCCAGCCGGACGACAGGTCGAATCGGTGCAGCGTCGACCGGCCCTGGTGGGTGTGCACGACGAGAACGGCCGTCGCATCGGGGTAGAACGCGCCGTCCAGATCACCCGGCAGGTCGATACTCAGCTCCACGAACTCCCCGGTGGCGATGTTCCAGATGCCCAGCTCGTCCCTGCCGCGGCGCTCATGGCCCACCAGCAGACGTTGGTCGCCGGCAACCGGCGAGAAGTCCAAGGCCGACAAGCCCTTTCCGGGGCCGTCGTCCAGTTCCGCGGCCACGGACCCGCCGCTGACCTGGTAGGCCCGCAGCGCCGGATAGCGGGAATCGCCGCGCTCCGAATGGGACAGCACCCAGACGGTTTCGTCGGTCGACAGAGCGCCGACGCCGCCGTCCGCCTCGTGCCGGTAGACCGTGGTGATGCCGCCGCTGTTCGCGAGGTGGATGCGCGTCCCGTCGTCATCGGAGAATCCGGCGAGCGCGAGGGTTCGCCCGACCTCCACTCCGGCCGAGTATCCCGGGGGGATGCCCGGGAGCGCTTCCCCGCTGGAACCCGGTGCGGCGCCGAACATCTGGTGTCGCCAGGAGCCGAACTCGCTGCCGCCGGCGTCATCGAACCACCACAGCGAACGGCCGTCGGCCGACAATGCGCCCAACGTCGTCCCGTCGGCGCGGTCGGTGGCCTGCACGGTCGCGCCGCTCGCCACGTCCCAGGTGAAGAGTTCGAAGGTTCCCGTCTGATTCGACACGAACACCGCGTGGTTCGGATCGTCGCGCGCGGGCTCCGGCAGCGAGAGTCGCGGCGCGGTGAACCTGCCCCGCCACCGCTTCTCCGCCGACGGGTCGTCGAACAAGCGTGGTGGAACGCTCGCCACCGGATGTTCGTGTGTCATGGGAATATCTTGCCCTGCCGATGCGTGCGAAACTATGCGACATGACGACAGCGGCCCCAGGTTGGTATTCAGATCCGTCCGGTTCGGGCGCGGTGCGCTGGTGGGACGGCGTGCAGTGGACCGAACACGTGCAGCAGCCGGCGCAGGCATTGCCCGGTGCGGCAACCGAGTGGCAGCAGCGTTCCGCGGCCAGGGCAATGGGATCGGGTGGCTCGCCGGCGGGTGATCAATCGGCAGTGCAGGCCGGGCAGGCGGCGGGTCAGCAGGCCGGGCAGCCGGCGGGCCAGCCGGCAGGTCCGCGCTCGCCGATGACGGAGCAGCGACTCTTCGTGTCGCAGAAGCGCAAGCTCATCGAGCTCACCAACGAGTACGCCGTCTTCGGCGTCGACGGCACGCAGATCGGGGCGGTCACCGAGACCGGCCAGAGCAGCCTGAAGAAGGCCGCCCGGTTGCTAACCAGCCTGGACCAATTCATGACACATACCGTGCAGGTCAACGATTCTCAGGGCCGAATGCTGCTCGCCCTCACCAGGCCGGCGAAGGTGTTCAAGTCGACGATGGTGGTGTCCGGGCCGAACGGCGCCGAGATCGGACGCCTGGTGCAGCGCAACGTGTTCGGCAAGATCCGCTTCGGAATGGAAGTCGGTGGAACGGAAATCGGCTCACTGAACGCCGAGAACTGGCGGGCCTGGAACTTCGCGATCCTCGACCACACCGGCACCGAGGTCGCCCGCATCACGAAGACCTGGGAAGGCCTGCTCACCACAGTCTTCACCACGGCCGACAACTATCTCGTCGACATCCACGTCCCGCTTGCGGACCCGATGCATTCACTCGTCGTGGCCGCCGCGCTCACCGTGGACACCGCGCTGAAGCAGGATTCGCGCGGCTGGAACTGACGTCGCGGGGGCGTGACGGGCGGGTACCGGAGCGGCGCGAGCCTACGCAGCCGTGCAGATCGCCAGCACGAAGACGGCGATCGACAGCGCACCGAGCAGCGCCCGGGTGAGCGCCGCCCACCGGGCCGCCGACCTGGCGGCACTCGCCGCTGCCTCGTCCTCGGGGTGATCCTGGGCCGCGGTCCGCAGCCGCCGCATGCCGCGCGCCTGCCGCACACCCACACCCAGCGCAGCGATGAGAGCCGCGAGTATGACGACGATCGCGGTGGCAAGCCCATCCCATCCGCGTTCGATCAGCAGCACCAGCCCGCACCCCGCGGAGACGAGCAGCGCGACCCCGGCCGTCCCGAAATACCGCGGGCCGAACGCCTTGAACAGTGCCACCCGGTCGGCCGGGGCCAGCACCGACCGCGACGCGCGCGAGACGATCGTCACAGCGGCCATTCCGCCGATCCACATCGAGCCGCCCAGAATCACCAGCGCCAGCAGGACGAGCCGCAGAGCCGTGGGCATGCCGGACGGGGCAGGGGCGAGAACAGCGTCATACACGGTGACGGAACACGGTTTTCGGATTCGGGGGCGCGGCGCCGCGCGCCCGCGCGATCAGTGCCGGGACCACCAGAACTCGAGCTGGATGTTGTCCGGATCGCGGAACACCAGGGCGGTTCCGGTGCCTGACGGCGAATCGGTGACCGGCGAGTGGGTGACGCCCTCGGCGGTGAGGTGCTTCTCGAGTTCGACCAGGTCGTCGCGGCTTTCGACACCGAAGCCGACATGGTCCAGGCCCGGTGTGTGCTCGTTGAACCGGTCCGCGGCGAGTTCATGATGCTGGTTGACCCCGATGATGAGGCCGGTCGCCGGATGCCGCATGACGATCATCGTGCGGTTCTCGAGGTCGGCGCGCTTGAGTCGCTGCAGACCCAGTACGCGGCAATACCAATCGCAACTGGCCTCGGCGTCCGTGACGGTGAGGTCGAGATGCGAGATGCCGGTGAACGTTCCGGTCGACGTTCCAGTGGACCTTTCGGCAGACACAGCCATGCGGACTCCTTCTGATTCATCCCGCCCACGCCAGCCTAGGCGCGGGCGGCGCGGGCAGCCCGAGCGGTGTGCGGCCCGTCACCGTCGGGCCTCGGACTCGACCGGTCCGTCCGCGGCTCTCACGAAAGTCTTACGTTCGACCGGACCAGCGGAGCGCACCAGCGGGCAGAATGAAGACCATGCAGTTCACCATGCGACACCCGGGCACGCGCTGGCTCGCGCCAGTGGCGGTCGCCGCGGTGGTGGTCGGTTCCGCGTCCCTGGCACATATCGCGGCCGCGAGCCCGGGCAGCGGCGGCCTGCCGGACATGACGGCGCAGGAGTTGATCACCCGCGTGCAAGGGGCGGTATCGACGCCCGTCTCGGGTACCGTCACCGAGACCGCGGACCTGGGCCTGCCGGATCTCTCCGGGCTGACGCGGTCCGGGCCCGCCGGCGGCGGCGCATCGGCGACGTCCGGGTTGATGGGCCTCACGACCGGCTCGCATACCCTGCGCGTTTGGTACGGCGGCCCCAGTAAGCAACGTGTCGCGCTGCTCAGCTCGCTGGGGGAGACCGACCTGATCCACGATGGCCGGCAGCTCTGGACCTGGGACAGTTCCGACAATTCCGTGACGCACCGTGAACTGCCGGCCCCAGAAGCGAACTCCGGCGCGAGTTCCGGCGCATCGGATAGTTCCGCCGTGATCCCGGGTGGCGCCGATATGCCGACGACCCCGGGCGCGGCAGCGGCGGCCGCCCTTGGCCTGATCGGACCAACCACCTCGGTGAGCGTGTCGAACGATGCATCGGCGGCGGGCCGCGACGCCTACCAACTGACCCTCACGCCGAAGGGCACCGGCTCGCTGGTGTCGGCCATCCGTATCGACGTGGACGGTTCGACCTTCGTGCCGCTGCGTGTCGAGGTCGACTCGGCGAGCACTGGAGCAGCGGCGTTCACGATCGGCTTCAGCTCGCCGGTGTCGTTCGCGCCGATCGACCCGGCCCAGTTCACGTTCAGCCCGCCGCCGGGGGCCACCGTCACAACCGAAAGCGGTGGTAGTCGCGCAGGATCCGCCCCTGGCCTGTTCGCCGGTCTGAAGGATCACACCGACGTGCATGTGGTCGGCTCCGGTTGGACGAGCGTCATCGTGGCGCGCGTCACCGGGAACACCGCCGGTGGCGCGCCCGGCACATCGGCGGACACCGGGCCGACCCAGGGCGCCGGATCGACCCACGGGCCGGCCATGGTCCGCGGAGCGGGCGGAACGCTCGGTGCGCTGGGCGGGCTGCTGCACTCCCTGCCCACCGTTTCGGGGAGCTGGGGCAGCGGCCGCATCCTGGCCGGCACCCTCTTCACCGTCGTGATCACCGACAACGGCACGATCGCCGCCGGCGCCGCCACACCGGCAATCGTGACGGCCGCACTGGCGCATTGAGAACCGACGCATTGAGAACCTGAGTGACCGACACCATCACCGCCGCCTCCGCGCCCGGGACCGCCGTCGCCGACCTCGCCATCGAGTCCACCGGCCTCGCCAAACGCTTCGGCGGCCGGCCGGCGGTGGCGGGCATCGACCTCGCGGTACCGGCCGGCAGCGTGTACGGCTTCCTCGGGCCGAACGGGTCGGGCAAGACGACCACGATCCGGATGCTGGTCGGTTTGATACGCCCCAGCGCGGGCGGCCATCGGTTGTTCGGGCAGCCGATGCCCGTGGCCGCCCCCGGCGTGCTCGGCCGGGTGGCAGCACTCATCGAGGGGCCGGCATTCCACCCCTACTTGTCCGGCCGCGCCAACCTGCGACGGCTGGATGCAGCGGACATGTTCGCCGACCGGCGCACCGCGGCATCGCGGGTCGACGCGGCCCTGGACCGGGTGGGCCTGCTGGCCGCCGCCCGCAAGCCGTACCGCGCGTATTCGCTCGGCATGCGGCAGCGGCTAGCCATTGCCGCCTGCCTGCGCACGCCCCGCGAACTGGTGGTGCTCGATGAGCCGACCAACGGGCTCGATCCGCAGGGCACGCGCGAGATCCGTTCCCTCATCGCCGATCTGCACGCCGGCGGTGCGACCGTGCTGGTGTCCAGCCACCTGCTCAGCGAGATCGAGCAGATGTGCAGCCATATCGGGATCATGAGCGCAGGCCGGCTCGTGGCGCAGGGCCCCGTCGGCCAGTTGCGCGCCGCGGCCGGCCCTGCGCGGGTCGACGTGGACACGGCGCGGCCGGAGGATGCGGTGCGGGTGCTGGCCGCCTGCGGGCTGACCGATCCGGCGCCGCAGCCCGGCGGCGCGCGGGCCCTGCTCGGCGACGTGGACGTGGAGACGATCGTGCCCGCGCTGGTGCAAGCCGGGGTTCCGGTCACCGGCTTCCGGGTCACCCGTCCGTCGCTCGAGGACCTGTTCGTGGGCCTGACCGGGGAGGGGTTCGATGTCCGCTGAGTCCGGCGCCGCAGATGTGTCGCCGACGGTGACGACGCACCATGACGCCGCCGCACCCGGCGCCGGGATCGGCGGGCGGGCAGGATCGCACGTACCGGCCGCGGCGCCGTCGTCAGCACAGCCAATGCCGCTGCCGGCGGCGACCGGCGTTCCGCGCCGCGGCCGCAGCGGGACGACCCATCGGCTCTTCGCCTCCGAACTCGCCCTGATCTTCCGCCGCCGCCGCAACCTGGCCGGGCTCGGCGTGCTCGCGGTGGTGCCGATCATCATCGCCGTGGCGGTGAAGGTGTCGAGCGGCGGCCCGCGCGGCGCGGACTTCTTCGCGGACATCGCCGGAAACGGCATGTTCGTCGCGTTGGCGGCCCTGACTGTCGAGATGCCGCTCTTCCTGCCGCTCGCCGTCGCCGCGATCGCTGGCGACTCCGTCGCCGGGGAGGCGAACGTCGGCTCGCTGCGGTTCCTGCTCACAGCGCCCGTCGGCAGGAGTCGCCTGCTCGCCGTGAAATACGCTGCGGTGGCGGTCTTCTCGCTCTCCGCAACCTTGCTCGTGGCGGTGGTCGGTGCGATCGTCGGGCTCGCCCTCTTCCCCGGCAGCCGCATGACGATGCTGTCCGGGCAACAGGTGTCGCTGCTCGACGGGCTCGGGCGCACCGGGCTGGCCGTCGTGTACCTGTCGATCGGCTTCGCGGCGCTCGGCGCGATCGGGCTCTTCATCTCGACGCTCACCGAACAGCCGATCGGCGCCATGATCGCGATCGTGCTGCTGAACGTCGGCATGTTCATCGCCGACGCGATCCCGCAGCTCTCCTGGCTCGCGCCGTGGTTGCTCACCCATTGGTGGACGTCGTTCGCCGACCTGTTCCGCACGCCGATCCTGTGGGACAACGTGGCGCGCGGCACCATCACCGCGCTCGTCTACCTGGCGATCGGCTACGCCTGCGCCTGGGCACGCTTCGGCAGCAAGGACGTCACCAGCTGAACCGGCCCCGCGGCTCTCGGTGATCGGCGGCGTAACGTCGGTGGTGGAGCTGCGGGCGACACGCGAGGAGGAAGGCACATGTTCTCAGGCGTTCGATGGCACGACATGCCAGGCCGGATCGCGACCGGCGCCTACATCCTGAACTCCGGGATCAGCAAACGACATGCCACGCCCGAGCGCGCGGGAGGCCTGCACACCATGGCCGCATCGGCGTTCCCCCTCGTGAAGGACATGCCCGCCGAGACATTCGTGCGCCGCCTGTCCACCGCCGAGATCGTCACGGGTGCGACGCTGCTCAACCCGCTGGTCCCGACGGCTGTCGCCGGGGCCGCGTTGGCTGCGTTCTCCGGAGGGCTCGTCACGTTGTACTTCCGGTCGCCGGGGACGCGGCTTCCCGGCAGCATCCGGCCGAGCGACCAGGGCACGGCCTTGGCGAAGGACACCTGGATGTTCGGCATGGCGCTCGGTTTCCTCATGGATTCCGTCGGCCGCCGGTGCGGCCGGCGCGCCCGCTGCTCGCGGTAGCCGCCCCTGCGGTCACGCCGCGAGATGACCGTGGCTGAAGTCATTCTCGCCGCGGCCGCGATGCCGCTCATGGTCTGTGACGGTTACGAACCGGGTTTGGCCACGAACGTCGTCATCGGCGCGTTGCCGTGTGCACCCGAAGGCGCACCGGTGACCTGGGCCGAGACCGTCGGGGCCAGCTCCGACCGCAGCCGATCGATCTCCGCGCGCAGGTAATCGCGCGTCGCGACCTCGCCGATCGCCACCCGGAGAGCGGCGAGTTCCCGGGCGACGAACTCGGTGTCGGCGGTCGTTCGCTCCGCACGGTTGCGATCCTCTTGAAGGTTCGCCCGGTCGCGGTCTGCCTGGCGGTTCTGGGCGAGCAGGATCAGCGGCGCGGCGTACGCGGCCTGAACGGAGAACAACAGGTTCAGCAGGATGAAAGGGTAATGGTCCCAATGGAAAACGAACGGCAGAGCGTTGAGGATGATCCAGACGACGATCATCATCGACTGCCAGAACAGGAACCGGCCGGTGCCCATGAACCGCGCGATCGCCTCCGCGAACCGCCCGAACGCGTCGGGGTCGATCTCCAGCGACAGGCGGCCGCCGATCTTGGGTTGATCCAGCCGCCCGAGACGTGCGTCAGCCATGTGTGTCACCTCCATGCGCAGGGATTGCCGTCATCGTGATGGTGCCCGCATCGGGCATCTCGCCAAGACTCATGGTGCGCCAGTTGCTCGGCAACAGGTGGTCGAGCACGTCGTCGACGGAGACCGCCCCCAGCAGGTGGCCCTCGTCGTCGACCACCGGCGCGCACACGAGGTTATAGGTCGCGAAGAATCGGGTGACCTCGGTGAGCGAAGCGTCCTCGGACAGGCGGGGAAGCTCCCGGTCGACGGCCCCGGCGACCAGCTCGAACGGGGCGTCCCGCAGCAGCCGCTGGATGTGCACGCATCCGATGTACTGGCCGGTGGGAGTCGACTGCGGCGGACGGCAGACGAAGACCATGGAGGCGAGCGCCGGGGTCAGCTCCTCGTTGCGCACGCGGGCCAGCGCCTCGGCGAAGGTCGCATCCGGGGTGAGCACCACCGGGTCCGTCGTCATCAGCCCGCCCGCGGTGTCCGATGAGTACTTCAGCAGCCGCTTGACCGGTTCGGACTCCTCCGGCTCCATCAACTCCAGCAGCCGGTCCTTCATGGTGGACGGCAGCTCGCCGAGCAGGTCGGCCGCGTCGTCCGGGTCCATCGCTTCGAGAACGTCTGCGGCGCGGGACTCTTCGAGCGAGCCGAGGAGCTCGGTCTGGTCGGACTCGGACAACTCCTCGACGATGTCGGCCAGCCGGTCCAGACTGAGCGACGCGGCAATCGCCTTACGCAGCGCGGGGGAGAGATCGTGCAGCACGTTCGCGACGTCCGCCGGCTTGAGCCCCTCGAACGACGCGATGAGGGCGTGCATGTCACGCGGCAGCGTGCCGAGGATCTCCGGCCCGGTCAGGCCGCGGATGTCCGACCAGCCGAGCACCTGGACGGGAGCGCGGCGCGCGAACGGCCGGGTGTGCTCCCGGACCGCGACCTGCGTGACAAGCCAATCGCGCGAACGGTTCTGGTCGAGACGGGTGTCGACGACGGTCGCGGCGGTGGCCGTGGTGGCGATCCGCACCCGGGCACCGATCACCTGCCCGATCAGCAAGGCCTCCGCGGGCCGTTGTTCGAATCCGCGCAGGTTCACCGACCCGGTCGAGAGGGTGACGCCGTGCGCGTCGATCGATACGACGCGACCCATCGGCACGAAGATCGTGCGGCGATCGGGAAGCTCCACCACGATGCCGAGCGCGCGCGGCGGCTGGCGGTCGAGCCGGAGGGTAACCACGATGTCGCGGACCTTGCCGATCGGTTCGCCCTTCGGGCTGATGACGGGCATGCCGTTGACCCGCGCCGCGAAGACCCGGGTTGCCGCCACCCGTCAAGCTTAGGAGGCGCACGCGCAGGAAACCCTGTCCCTCCGCGGCACGGCGCGACGCGCGCTCGGTTCGCTGGGCCGATGGGGCTCGTAGCGGGCCGGAGTGCACGCCCGGGGCATCGCTTTCCGGACGGTGAAAGGGCGCGAACATCGTCATAGGCGGTGGTGGTGAGCGCCGTGCCGGACCCGCTGATATTCCGGATTTGGTGACGCACAGTAGTGGCTACTGCGTGGCAAATTCCAGGCATGGTGACTGTCGGTGATACACGCCCGGCCCGGTCAAGTTGCCTGCCGCCTTGTCGATGAATGGGGTGGCGGAACGCTGCCGCGTCGCCGCCGGTCCTAGACGCGTCGATGGAGGAAACCGGTGCCAGCGATCACGGCCGTGGTGGGGCGTCAGCCCATCCTCGACTGCGAGCGCAAACTCGCCGGCTACGAACTCCTGTACCGCCCGCTGCCGTCGAGCCAACGCGCCGACGACCCCGCGTCGCCACATCACTTCGACGGCGACCAGATGACGAACGAAGTCATCTTCAGCGCGCTGGGCCTCGGGATCGAGCGGGTGACCGGCGGCGCCGACATGTTCTGCAACGCCGATCGCGGCGTGCTCACCGGGCAACTCCCGATCAGCCTGCCGCCCAAGCAGACCGTGATCGAGATCGTGGAGTCCGTGACCGTCGATGACGAGATCCTCGCCGGGTGCCATGCGTTGAAGGCCGCGGGATACCGTTTGGCGGCAGACGATTTCACCTGGTTCTCCGGTGCCGAGGAGCTGCTCGACCTGGTCGACATCGTGAAGATCGACCTGCGGGTGACGCCGGCCTTCGAGGTGCCGGCGCTGATGGACCGCTGCCGGCCGTACGAGGTCCAGCTGCTTGCCGAAAAGGTCGAGACCGCAGGCGAACTCGCCGCATGTGACGCCCTGGGCTTCGACCTGTTCCAGGGCTACTTCCTCGGGCGGCCGACCACCATCAGCGGGCCGGCGCTCGGCGCCTCGCGCTACGCGGTGATGCGGCTGGCGAGCGCGGTGCTCGACGACGACGTGGACTACGCGGTGATCGAGCAGATCCTGCGGCCGGAACCGGAGCTCTCTTACCAGCTCGTGCAACTGGCGTCGATCGGCCGGTTCGGCGAAACCCGGCGCGAGGTACAGAGTCTGCGCCAGGCGTTGGTGTGGATCGGCCTCAACCGGCTGCGCGGCTGGATCCCCGCGCTGTCGCTGCGCCCGGTCGGCCGGGCCACGGATACCAACCTGCAGGCCGTGCTGACCAGGGCCCGGACCGTGGAGCTGCTGGCGGACAAGCTGTATCACGGGAAGGGTGACTTCGCTTTCACCGCAGGCATGTTCTCCGCGCTCGACCTGCTGCTGGGCGTGCCCCGGATGAAACTGCCGGCGATGTTGGAGATCCCGCCCCGCTTGCATGACGCCGTGTTCGACCGCACGACTCAGATCGGTGAGCTCATCGGCTGGGTGATGGACTACGAGCTGGACCGG
>MKSW01000006.1:195667-273837 GCA_001897425.1 Actinobacteria bacterium 69-20
GCTCGCGAGCCGGGCAGGGTGATGCGCGAGAATCGCGCGCGCGGCGAATGGAGGACGACATGCGTTATCGGCGACTCGGAAATACCGGACTGCAGGTGTCGGCGATCTGTCTCGGGGCCATGAGCTTTGGCGAGACCACCGAGCGCGCTTGGGCTCTCGACGAGGACTCGAGTCGAGCAATCATTCGTCGGGCGCTGGAAGCAGGCGTCAACTTCATCGACACCGCGAACGTCTACAACGAGGGAACCAGCGAGGAGTTCGTCGGGCGGGCCCTTCGCGAGTTCGCGCACCGGGATGACGTCGTGCTCGCGACCAAGGTGCACGGCCGGATGCGTCCCGGGCCGAACGGCCGCGGCCTGAGCCGCAAGGCGATCCTCACCGAGATCGACCACAGCCTGCGCCGGCTGCAGGTTGATTACGTCGACCTCTACCAGATCCACCGGTGGGATCCCGAGGTGCCGATCGAGGAGACGCTCGAAGCCCTCGACGACGTGGTGCGCGCGGGCAAGGCCCGGTACATCGGCGCGTCCTCCATGCATGCCTGGCAGTTCACCAAGGCGCTCTATCTCTCCGACCTGAACGGCTGGGCGCGGTTCGTGTCCATGCAGAACCACTACAACCTGATCTACCGCGAGGAGGAGCGCGAGATGCTGCCGCTGTGCGCGGATCAGGGGATCGGCGTGCTGCCGTGGAGCCCGCTGGCTCGTGGGCGACTGGCCCGGCCGTGGGGGGAGTCGACGTTGCGCAGCAGCACCGACGAGTTCGGCACGTCGCTCTACCACGATGACGACCGCGACATCGTCGACGCCGTGGTGGAACTCGCGACACGGCGCGGGGTCTCGCCGGCGCGAATCGCGATGGCCTGGCTGCTGCGGAACCCGCTGGTCACCTCGCCCATCGTCGGAGTCACCAAGCCGGAACATCTCGACGATGCCCTCGCCGCAGTCGATCTCACCCTCGACGGCGCCGAGGTCGCCGCTCTCGAAGCGCCGTATCGCCCGCACGAGGTGGCTGGATTCCGTTGAGCGGCACCTCGTCTCGCACACCGGTTCCGGTGGTTCCGTCCGCCATCGCGACGGACTGATCGGCGTACACGAACCGCGTTCCGCGCAGCATGGATGCGAACGCCGCGATGAGCGACATGGCGATCGCCAGGCCGAACGCGATGGCCAGGCCGTGGTGGAACGGGCCGGCGATCAGGTTGGGGAAGAACGTTTTTCCGGTCAGCGTGGCACGATCCGCCGCCGGGATGGACTTCAGTGCCGGACCCGCCAGCGTCTGGATCGGGTTGTAGCCCAGGAATGCCGCGAAGAGGCTGCCGACCGGCGGGGCATCCGCCACCGCCGTCGCCGCGGCGGCCGGAACATGGTGCGCGAGCAGGCCGGTCCGCATCGTCGACGGCAGCGTGCCGGCGAGCCCGACGATCATGAGCGAGAAGAAGACGCCGATCGAGAGCGCGAAGCCGGAGTTCTGCAATGTTCCGCGCATGCCGTTGGCCGCGCCGCGGGAATCCGCCGGGACGCTGTTCATGATGGCCGTCGTGTTGGGCGCCGAATACATGCCCGAGCCGATCCCGTTCAGCACGAGCAGCGCCGTGAACGCCCAGTAGTTGAAATTCACCGGTAGCAGCACGAACCCGACGAAGCTTGCGGCGATCAGGGCCAGGCCGCCGGACGCGAACGCGCGGGCGCCGAACCGGTCGGACAGCGCCCCGCACAGCGGGCCCGTCACCAGGAACGCGATGGTCAACGGCACCATGTAGATGCCGGCCCACAGCGGCGTCGCCTCAAACGTGAAGCCGTGCAACGGAAGCCAGATTCCTTGCAGCCAGATGATGAGCATGAACTGCATGCCGCCACGGGCCACGCCGGCCAGGTAGTTCGCGAGGTTCCCCGCCCAGAATGCGCGGATCTTGAACAGCGTCATATGGAACATCGGGGTGGCGACCTTCGTCTCCACCACGCAGAACACGACGAGCAGCGCCGCTCCGCCGATGATGCAGCCGAGCACCATGGGGCTCAGCCAGCCCATCGTCGCGCCGCCGTACGGTTGGATGCCGTAGGTGATTCCGATGAGCAGGACCGTCAGGCCGATGCCGAACAGCGCGTTGCCCCACCAATCCATGCGGGCGGTGCGGTGCACGCCGATCTCGTGCAGGCTCCGATACGACCAGACGGTGCCGACGATGCCGATCGGAACGGAGACGAAAAAGACCAGCCGCCAGTCGATCTCGGCGAGCAGGCCACCCGCGATGAGGCCGATGAAGGTGCCTGCCAGGGCGGCGACCTGGTTGATGCCGAGCGCCAGGCCGCGTTGTTCGACGGGGAACGCGTCGGTGATGATGGCCGTCGAATTGGCGAACAGCATGGCGCCGCCGACGCCCTGGACCAGCCGCCAGAGGATGAGCCACAGCGCTCCGCCGCCGCCGGCCAGCGGATCGAGCGCCAACGCGACCGAGCCGATCGTGAAGACGACGAACCCGGCCTGATACACCTTGACCCGGCCGAAGATGTCGCCGAGCCGACCGAGGCCGACCACGAGCACCGCGGTCACCAGCAGATAGCCCATCAGGATCCACAACAGGTAGCTGATGTTCCCGGGCTGCAACGGGTTGAGGTCGATCCCGCGGAAGATGGCCGGCAGCGCGATCGTCACAATCGAGCCGTTGATCACCGCCATCAACACGCCGAGCGTCGTGTTGGACAGCACGATCCACTTATATGACGTCCGCCGTGCGCCTCTGCGCGGAACGGGTTCGCGGGGGAGTTCCTGTGTGGCAGCCATTGTCGTGAATCATCACTTCCCGCCCAGCGGTCCCTCGGTCGGCCTGCGACGCGCCGGGAGAGCACCCATAAAGTTCGCGTAGCTAACGATACTCGCGCCGCTGGGGAGCAGTATCGCGCCGAGTCGTCTTAGGAAATTCTGAGGTTCTCCGACGACGGCCCTCATGCAGCGGCGCGACAGTAATGGCATGACGGCTGCCGTGGTGCGCGATGCGGGGCTCGGCATGGGCGCGGAAGCGGCAGTGCCGGCGCTGCCGGCGGTGCGGGTCGATCCGCGGAACTCCGGGATCGATGCCCTCGCGCCCCACGCACCTACCGCACGCGCACATCATGCGATGTGGCTGCGCCTCGGCCTCGTGGCGGCTCTCGCCACGATCGTCGTCATCGACTTACCGCAACTTCGACGCATCTCCGCGGCCGCGCTCGTGGACGCCTGGCGGGCGTCGAGCGGATGGCTGGTAGCCGCGAGCGTGCTGGCGGTCGCATCGATGATCGCGTTCGGGCTGATGCGGCAGCGGACGATTCGCGCGGCCGGCGGGCGGCTCTCGCTGCGGGAGGCCGTCGCCGTCAGCTATGCGGCGGGGGCCATCCACATGACCACGCCGGGCGGGGTGGTTGCCTCGACGGCCTACGCGTTCCGGAGGCTGCAACGGCGCGGGGTCCCCGCCGGCGCGGTCACCTGGTCGCTTACGGTCACTGGGATCCTCAGCTCCGTGGGCCTCCTCCTGGTGGGGGTCGGCGGATTTGCGATCGACGACCTGGCGTCATGGACGGGGCTGCTGACGCCGGCGCTGGCCGCCCTGGCCGCGGGCGCCGCGACGGCCGCGGTCGTCCGGCACCCCGACGCCGTCGAGGCGGTCGTCGCCCGCATCGTGCGCCGCGGTAACCGCCTGCTCCGGCGGGCGCCCGACGCAGGCCTGCACGCGCTCCACGTGACTGCCCGGGATCTGCGCGCGGTTCGACCGCGCAGCGCGGACTGGCTGTTCGCCGGCGGTGCGGCGGTCGCCAACTGGCTGCTGGATCTGCTGTGCCTCTGGGCGTGCGCGCTGTCGCTGGGAATCCACCTTCCGCCGTGGATGCTGCTCGCCAGCTATGCGCTCGCGATGGCGGGCGCCGGGGTGTCGCCTGTCCCCGGCGGGGTCGGCGTGGTCGACGGCATCGTGGTGTTTGCGCTCACCGCGGGTGGGCACGTGTCGGCCTCGGTCGCCGTCGCCGCCGTGCTGCTGTACCGCGTGATCTCGCTCGGCAGTCTGCTGATCGGCGGGTGGGGTTCCGTTGCGGCGCAAGCGGTCCGGTGGCATCCGACCGCACCCCCGGCCGCAGGCCCGGCTCCCGAGCACTCGGCCCGTTGCTCGGACAGTCTCGCCTGATCGGCGGCTGGTCGGCAGCCAGGCGGACTATGGAACGATGCACGCGCTTTCGGCATCCGTTCTTGTCTCCGCGGCGGGAGCGTCGAGTCCGGCGCCGCCGGGCCCGCTCCGCTGGTCGGATCTCGCCACCGAGTGGCGGCCCGATCCGATCGCCATCACGCTCGTGATCGCGGCTGCGGTCGGCTACGTCTGGTATCGGGTCCGGGCCCGGCGCGTCGGGATCGGTTGGGCGCGGCGCCGCGATGTGACGTTCACGGTCGGGCTGCTCGCGGCGGTGTGGGTGTGCTGCGGCGTTGCGCAGGTGCGCGCGGCACAGGTCGAGTGGATATGGATGGCGCAGCTGCTGGGGCTGCTGCTCGTCGTGCCCCTGGTGGTGCTGGCCGGCCAGCCCGTACAGCTGTCCCGCGCCGTGGCGGGCGAAGCGAGCCCGACTAATCGGATCATCGACAGCCGGCTGGTGCGGACCATCAGCCACCCCCTGGTCGGGCCCGCGCTGGTTCCGATCGTGTTCCTGGTGCTGCTCTTCGGCGGCGTCGGTCAATCGGCTGCGGCGTCACCCGTCGCAGGCTGGGTGCTCCATCTGGCCCTCTTGCTGCTAGGCGCGGCGATCGCGCTGCCGCTCGTCGACACCGGGCGCATCCGAACATCTCTCGGCGTCGGCCTGGCGCTGGCAGTCGGGTTCGTGGAGCTGATCGTGGACGTGTTCCCGGGGATCGTGCTGCGCCTGCTCGGCCACCCGGTGATCGGATATTTCGTGGCACACACGCCGGTCTGGGAGGGCGGCTGGCTGCACGCACAGCAGGATGCCGGTGGGCTGCTCTGGATGGCGGCCGAGGTACTCGACCTGCCCTTCGTCGTGCTACTGATGGTCCGGTGGAGCCGCGTCGACGCGGCCGAGGCCGCCGCGGTCGATGCTCGGCTGGACGCGGAGGAGCAGGACGCTTCGCTCTCCACGCGGCCGTGGTTCCTGGACGACCCGCAGCTTCGCGACCGCTATCAGCATTGACGTTTCGGAACGTGGTGTGCGCGAGAACAGCGTCATACTCGGTGATCCGGCGAGCGGAGCGAGACACGGCGTGCGGCGTGCGGCGCGGGACCCCGAGGGGCCGTCACCGCCAGTGCGGTCCCCGCGGCTTCGGGTAGAACGTGTGCACGGTGTCCTTCGCCGGGTGCGCGCGGCCGAGCGGGCCCGCGGCGGCCGCCCAGAGGAAGTTCGCCGTGACCTGCGTGATGATGCGGGTCGCAGCCGGCTCGATCGGGATTCGGCAGGTGTTCGCGATCGCGCAGGTCCAGAAGTACGCGCCGACGTCGAGGACTCCGGCGCCCGACGGTGTCGTGTAATAGGTGGAATCCTGGTGCGTCGCCCGGCCGTTGCATCGCGCGGGGCTGTGGAACAGCACCTCGAGCGGATGCGGCATCGGCTTGGCCGGGTTGATCCCGTCGAACTCGTGGCCCGCGATGCCCGGTAGTGCGGTTCCGTCCTGGACCCCGGCGTCCGCGAAGAGCCAGTTCCCGGCGTCGGCGACGACGATCGGATAGAAGATGTCCGACGCGCACCGGTAGGCGACGCCCGTCAACGAGCTCTCCGGATCGTTGGACGGTGGGTCCTGCCACTGGGTGGTGACCAGTGACGGTACCCCGATCGGGTCGGTGGCGTCCTTGTAGTTGATGATGCGGCGGTCGGTTCCGATCGGGCTGTCCGCGAAGCGGATCTTGCGGTAGATGTCGTTCGCGCCGAGGAACCCCAGGTTGACCCCCGCGTCGCGCGCCAGGGTGAGCGCATCGCGCATGGTCGGCGAGTAGTACTCGTCATGGCCGACCGAGATGATCGCCCGGGCCTGGCGGAACGCGGCCGGATCTCGTTGCAGGTCAACGTCTGTCGCGTAGCCGAGCGGGATGCCGATGCTTTCCGCCAGGGTGACGAGCGGAAGGTCGTCATCGACGAAATCGGCCGCCCCCTGCCCGTAGCCGTAGGGCCTGTCGAACGAGACGATGCGGGCGCGATCCGCGGACCTGTGGTCGGGGCCGAAGTACAGCGAGTAGCCGCCCCAGGTGTTGTAGGCCTGCCAGGTGGTGTCCGGCATCACCAGCACCACGCGGCCGGCGAACGATGCCGACCGGATCGTCAGCGGAATGAAACTGCGCTGCGCGGGGGTGCCGCCGTCGATGCGCAGCAGGTAGTTCCCGGGTTGCCATCCGGCGGTCGGGACGGTCAGGCTGCGGCGCCACGGGGCGGTCGGCTCGTGGACTGTGCCGAGGATGAGGGCGGAGGGCTGGATGCCGCCGTTGAATTCGGCAGATCGCCACACGGCGCATGCCTGCGGGGCTTTGCCGTAGAAGCCCATGCGGTAGGCATCGATACGGAAGCTCTTCGCGGGAGTCGAGACGTACAGGTCGACTGGTGTTCCGGCGGTGGCGCTGTCGACGGACGCGTACCCCTCGGTCGCCTTTGCGTGTTCGGTGACCTTCGTCGTGACCTGATCCCACTCCGGCGCGGGATGGGCGCAGTGCGGGATCGGCGCCGCACCGCCTGCGCCGCCGGGCGGAACTGTCGGCCGGTTGGATCCTGCGGGCGGGCCGATGGGCACACTTCCCGCCGACACCTCCTGGGATGCAGCGCTTGTCGCCGCCGCGCCAGCTGCCCCGGCAGTAGCGGCGTTGGATGCGGAACTGCCCGGCGCCGTGGTCGCCGTGCATCCGGCGAGGAGCGCCGCCGCTGTCGCCAGCGTCGTGATCTGCCAGATCCGCCGACGGATCTGCCACTGGCGATCGGCGAAGTACCGCATGGATATCACGGTAGATGCTCCCGTCGGTGCCGGGTGAGGGTTGCCCGAGGGTGACGCTTCGCAGCCCCGCTCGTTCCGCGGGGCGCCGGATCTCGCGTGCGCCAATCATGAACAACGATCGCAACGTTGATATAAACTGTAGTTGTCGTTGAGGAGGACATGATGACGACGGTCGAGGTGACGGTCCCGGCGGGCATGTCCGCGGATGCCGTGCGGCGCTTGGTGGCCGAGATAGCCTCGAGCCGCACGGCGGCGGCCCGGGTCACGTCGGTGCTGCAGGCGGAGCAGAGCCCGCCCGGCCCCGGAGTGGCCGCGCAGCTTGCCGCGGTAGAGCGACTCTGGCGGCATCTCATCGATCGGTACGGCGCATACACGTCCGCGGAGATCGCCCTGATGCGGGGTGCGGATCCGAAGAACCGATCGGTCGCGACGAACCTGGCCAAGACCCATGGGTTGGTCGGTTTCACCCGCGCCGGGGCGAAGCTCTACCCGGCGTTCGAGTTCAAATCCGGGGGCGTGCACCCCGCGTGGCGGCAGCTTGTAGAGCCGTTGCAGGCCGCGGGTTGGGAGGGTGAGGACATCCTGCTTTGGCTCGTGTCCCCGCACCCCGCGCTGTCCGAGCGTGAACCGGCATCGTTGATCGACACGGCCGAGATCGAGGCACTGCGAACGATTGTCGAGAACGAGGCGCGAGGAATCTGGTGAACTTGCCGGCTCCACGGCATCCGTTCGACCCGGCGGCGGAGACGATCTAGGCCGGCACCGTGCTCTACCGGGTTCACGAACCGGTCTCACCCTCGGGCGCGGCCAATGACGGCACCGTTTTCAACCTAGGGTTCGGCAAGGCGACACGATTCGCGTTCTTCGGCGGCCCGACCGTGCCGGTGTTGTATGCGGCGGATCGCCCCGAGGCGGCCGTGCACGAAACGGTGTTACACGACGCCGAGCCCGGGTCGTTCGTCCCGCGGGCTCAGTGGCAGTCGAAGGTTCTCACCGCGCTACGCGTGGTGCGCGACTTCTCCGTCGCGGCGTTCCACAGCGACGGCCTCCGCCGGTTCGGTCTGTATTCCGCCGATCTGACCGACACCGACATGAGGGCCTATCCGCGGACTGTCGCCTGGGCGCACGCAGCGTGGCTCGCCGGCCTGTCCGGCGTCTCCTACATGAGCCGCCACTACAACAGCAGCAAGGCGCTGTGCCTGTTCGGCGACCGGCTGGAGCCGGGCTCGCTGCGCGTCGACGTGCCACATCCCGACACACGCGTGTTCGCCCTCCCGCAGGACGCCGAGTGGCTCGCCGCACTCGCCGCGGCCATCCACGTGACCATCCGGCCCTGAACCGGAAACCGGTTGCGGCGCTGGGTCTTCCCAGTCGGCGGCCGGCGCGCGGCAGGATGGTCGCCGCGCGCCGGCCCGCGACCTCAGGCCTGCGCTTCGAGAGCCCGTCCGCGCGCGGCATGCAGGTATCGGGCGTGCTCCGCGAATACCTCGTCGTTCGAGGAAACGCTCGCGCCCGCCACCGTGGGGGACACGAACGTCGGAATCGCAGGATGACCCTCTGCGGCGAGCACCGCGCCGGTGCGCGCGATGATCTCGTGACTGACGACGGACGCGATGACGGTCGACGACCCGCCCAACGGTCGGTCCCATCCGTCCACCCAGACGACCGCGTCCTCGATCGGCGCGCCGGTATCGACGACTGCGTCGGCGATCTCGGCGAGGTGCTTGCCGGACGAGTGTCGGCCGGGCGTCGTCATATTCGCTTTCGATGTGACCGCCACGACGTAGAGGCCCTTCGCCTTCGCGTAGAGGGCGGCGTCGATCCCCGCGGCGTTCTTCCCGCTGTGCGAGTAGATGACGATGACGTCCCCGGCATTCAGCGGCTCATGGTCGAGGAACTTGTCGATGTAGTTCTCGGTGCGCTCCAACCAAAGCAGTTCGCGCACGCCGCCCGGGCCGAGGACGTTGTGCCACATCAGCCGTGGATCGTTGAGCGGGTGCAGGCCGACGAAGCTGCCATACCGCGGGAAGGCCTCAAGAGTGGGGATAACCGAGTGGCCACTGCCGAAAAGATGGATCAGCCCCTTGTTCTTGAGCGTCTCGGCACAGCGACGGGCGACGGCGTCGAGCACCTCGTCCTGCGAGGTGGCAAGGGCGTCAAGGAGTTTGACGATAGCTCGGGTGTAGGTGGGTTCGGTTTTCACTGCATTCCTTTCCTCGGTCACGCCTTCTTCAGCGCGATCTTGATCTGATAGCGGTCCCCGTGCAGCACGCTGGTGGTGTGTTCGAAGACGCCCCTGTCGTCGAACGTCACACGCGTGACGTGGAATCCGGGCTGGCCGATCCGGCAGTCGAGGAGCTTGGCATCGTCCCGATCGATGGCAACCGCGTGGAACACCTCGGTGGCGCCGGATGCCGTGATTCCGTAGAACTTTCGCAGGACGTCGTAGAGCGACATGTCATCGCCGAGCACGTCCAACAACCCCGCGACCCGCGCCGCGATGATCAGCGTCCGTTGGATGCCGATCGGTCGCCCGTCGGCAGTTCGCAACCGGCAGAGGCTGACCAGATCGGTGCCCGCCGCCGTGTTCATGTCGGCTGCCTGGGCCTCGGATGCGGGCACGATGTTCGCGGCGAGAATCCTTGATCCCGGCTTCATTCCATAGGCCGCGAGCTCGGTCGAGAATGACGTAACCGACCGGGGCACCGCGGTGAGATTCGGTTCGCAGACGAAGGTTCCGCGCCCGCGCGCCCGCGTGAGCAGGCCGTCACGAACGAGGAGAGCGATCGCCTGACGGATGGTGATGCGGCTGACATCGTAGGCGTCGCAGAGCTGCGCCTCGGTCGGGATGCGCGCCCCGTGCGGCCACTCGCCGCTCAGGATCCTTCGCCGCAGGATCTCGGACGCCTGCAGGTACATCGGAATCGGCGAGGTGGTGTCCACGCGTTGGTACGGCTTGCTCATCGGTCGATCCCCTCCAGCCGGCGCCGTGCCCACAGCAACGTGCCGATGATCCCGGCCGAACTGCCCAGCGCGGCGGGAATGACGGGCACGGTCCGGCCGGTCGGTGAACCGTGCGTGGCGACGGCGGCAGCGAGCGTCGCACCGAAGAGATCGAACGCGCTGACCAAGCCGCCGGCCAGTATGACGACGTTCGGATCGAGAATGCTTGTCAGGCCGGCAATCCCCTCGCCGAGCAGGGCGCCGTAGTGACTCATCATCTGTAGGGCCGTGCCGTCCCCTCGATGCGCCGCCGCGATCAGGCCCTGGGTCCCGCCGAACGCTTCGGCCATGGCTTCCAATGCCTGCCCGGACGCGGCGCGCTCCCACTGTCCGTGGTCGTCGTCCCGTCCTGCCCCCGAGAAAGGAAGCCAGCCGAAGGATCCGGCGCACCCGTTCGCGCCGACGACGAGTTCCCCGTTGATCTGGTAGGCGCCGCCGATGCCGGTACCGACCGCCACGAGCACCACATGCGCATGGTGCTGCGCCGCGCCCTCGTGTGTCTCGGCGAGCAGGGTCGCCTGGGCGTCGTTGATGAGGTGGCTCGGTGCGCCGGTGCGCTCGGTGAGCAGATCCGCAAGCGCCATGCCGTCCAGGAAGCGGAGATTCGGTATCCACACGCAATAGTCGCCGCGCACGTGTCCGGGCAGGCCGGCCGCGAGCGACTCGATCTCGCGGCCCTCGGCCGCCGTCTTGGCCAGGGACGCGACGGCCGCCACGAGATCCGACGTGGCTTGTGGCACCGGCACTTCCAGCGCCTCGCCTCGGGCCCGGGACTGCGTGTCCTCGGCCCGGACGCGCAGCCGGGTGCCGCCGATATCGACGCCGATCAGGCAGCTGCCGCTGGCCATCTACTTCACCCCGCTCTGCGAAATGCCTTGCACGAAAACACGTTGCGCGATGAGGAAGATGATGAGCGTCGGCAGGCTTGCGATGAGCACGCCGGCCATGACGACGCTCTGGTACTGAACCGTCGTGTTGTACGACAACAGCTGGGCGAGGGTGACGGTGATCGGGAACTTCTCGGTCGACTGCAGGATGGTGAGCGGCCACAGGAAGTTGTTCCAGTAGTAGACCGCCGCGAACACGAACAGCGTCACAATCGGCGGTTTCAGAAGCGGCGCAACGATTTGCGTCACCACCCTCAGTTCGCCTGCGCCGTCGATGCGGGCGGCGTCGATGAGTTCGTCGGGCACGTCGGCGATGAACTGCCGCATCAGGAAGATTCCGAACGCGTTGGCGAACCACGGCAGCATGACGCCGAGATACGAGTCGTTCAGGCCGAGAGCGCTCATCATGTTGTACAGCGGCACGATCGTCACGATCGGCGGCAGGAACATAGTGAGCACGAGGACCCAGAACAGCGCGTTGCGGCCGCGGAACCGGTACTTGGCAAAGACGAATGCGGCGAGCACACTCGTGACGACGACGGTGGTGGCACAGACGCCCGCGAACAGCACGCTGTTCATAAACGACCGGGCAAACGGTACGTCTTCGAAAACCCTGACGTAGGCGCTGAAGTCGAGGGCGTGCGGCCACCAGGTCGCCGGAATCCGCGCGGACTCCTCGGGTCGTTTCAGGCTGGAGATCACGAGCCAGTACAGCGGGAACATCATGACGATGGCGACGAGCACCATGCACGCGTACAGCACCGCGCGCCGCGGCGAAAGCGAGCGGTGGCGCCCGGTGGTGCGCGCAGTGGGGTCCGCGGCGGGGTGCGCAGCGGGGCGCGCAAGGTCCGTCATCACGGCCTCTTCCGGAGCGCGACGGCGACCAGTCCGCCCACAATGCCGATCATGACGAGCATTCCGGCGGCCATCGCGCTGGCCTGGCCCGCCAATCCGTATTGGATGGCGGTGCGTTGGATGTCGAAGGAGATCGTGAGGGTGGAGTTGATGGGGCCGCCCTGGGTGAGCAGGTAGATCGGGTCGAAGACCTGCACGGAGTTGATCACCGTCATCAAACCGACGAAGACGAACGTGTTGCGCAGCAACGGAATCGTGATGCTCGTCGTGCGGCGGACGGCGCCTGCTCCGTCGATCGATGCGGCCTCATATACCTCCTGCGGGATTTGGGTGAGGCCCGCGACCAGAAGGATGACGTAGTAACCGATCATCTGCCAGACGTTGAAGATGACCAGTGAGATCAGCGCGCTGTTCGGGCTGGAAAGCCAGCCGGGCTCGGGAAGGCCGACGGTCCGCAGCATGACGTCCAGCGGCCCGTACTGCGGCGAGTACAACTGGCTCCAGATGATGACGATCGCGACCGTCGGGATGACGTAGGTGCTGAACAGGATGACGCGGAGCAGCGCGCTACCGCGCAGCTTCGGTGCGTATACGAGCATGGCGATCAGGAATGAGATCGGCAGTGTGATCAGCAGACTCAGGCCCACGTAGATCGCCGTGTTGGTAAACGCCTGCCGGTGGGTCGGATCCCGGAACACGTCGGTGTAGTTGGACCATCCGGCCCATTGCATCTCGCCGAGCGGGGTCGACATGGTGCCGGTGTGGAAGCTGATCCAGAACGTGAGCACCATCGGGATCAGTACGAATGCGCCGATGAGGACCACGGCCGGGCTCAGGAATGCGCTCGCCGCGCCCGGATGACGGCCTTGGCGGCGGCGCGTCCGCACCGCGCCGCCGCCCTTGGGGAGAACCGCAGTGGCTGTCACTTGCCCGATTGCAGCGCCGCATTCACGGCTTGGTCGGCCGTCTTCAGGGCGTCCTGTGGCGAGGCCTTTCCGAAGACCAGGCTCTCCAGCGCCGACTGCAGGGCGTCGCTGGCCTGCTGCCCGCCGACCGCGATCGGGAACGGCGTGGCGTTCGGAATCTCGTCCACGTACGTCTTGACGAAGGGGTCCGATAGGCCAGAGGCGTGCGCGGTCAGATCCGAGCTGCGGCTCGGCAGGATGCCCATACCCATCAGCACATCACCCATCGCCGAAGAACCGTTCTTACCGCTCTGCGAGCCGTTGAGGTACGTGAGGAACTTCCACGCCGCATCCTGCGCGGCCGGATCGGCGTGCGCGTTCACCATGGTGAGCCAGGAGTAGGAGATACTCGACGACTTGGTACCCGACGGGCCCTTCGGGATCGGCGCGGTCGCGATGTCCTTGAAGTTGTCGCCCATCGACTGCTTGAGCGTGCTCTCCCACCAGTTCGCCATGATGATCATGGCCGTCTTGCCGTTCGCGAAGTTGTCCAGGTATGGGCCGGTGGTGTTCGCGTTCGCGGCGCTCATCGAGGGGACGGTCGAGCCGGCCTTGAGCAGCGTTTCGTACAGCTGCGCGGTCGCCTCGACGTTCGGCGTGGTGAGCGCTGACGCCGTCTTGTCGGAGTTCAGGAAGTAGCCGTCATTGGACGCGGCGAGAGATAGGAACGGATGGTCGACACCGGCCGCCCAGTTGGTGATGACGCCGAAACCCTGCTGACCCTTGGCCTTGTCGGTGAGCTTCGCAGCGTCGGCCACCAACTCGTCCCACGTCGTCGGAGGCTGCGAGATGCCTGCCGCCGTGAAGAGTTTCGTGTTGTAGTTCAGTGCGTAGAGGTCTACCTCGTTCGGGATGCCGTACACCGCGCCGTTCGAGCTGACGTCATTGACGAGGCCTTCGGACCAGTTGCTGGTGACCTCGCTGGCCACGTCCGCGGGCGCCTTCGCGGCGACGCCGCTCTTGATCAGCCCCGGCAGCCAGAGATCGTAGATGCTCGCGATCGTGGCGCCCCCTGAGGAGGAACCCTGCGTCTGAATGGTGCTCAGCAGGTTGGCGAACGGCACCGCTTGGAACTTGACCGTGATGTTCGGATTGTCCTTGTGGAAGGCGTCGGCGGCGGCCTCGAGTTGCTTGACCTGGTCCGGCCCCCAGTGCGTCAGGTAGCTGATGGTGACGGGGCTGCCCGTCGAACCGGAGCCGCCCGCTCCGGTGGAGCTCGAGTTGCTCGACCCCGAAGCGTTAGAACCTGTCGTGTTCGAGCCGGTGCCCCCACTGCTGGAACAGCCTGCGGCGGCCAGGGCCAGCGCGACAGCGCAGGCTCCGATGGCGACCGTCATCCTGTGACGAATCACGAGAATGCCTCCTTGAATGATGTGCCCCGAGCGGGCATCGTATTCATTTGATGGAACATTATAACAAAGTTCGGTGGCCGGATGTTACGAACGGATAACGCTCTACGTTGCCGGAGCTTCCGGTGCTGGTCGCGGCCTCGCCGCGCACCGGCGTGACGCGCACGTCACAGTCGGGACGCCGCGGCTACGCCATGCGCGGCGCAGGGGCCTCGGGGCCGCCGCGGTCGAGCGGGCCGGTACCCTCGGCGCCGCCGCCGGCCGGGAGGTCGATGCCGAAGAGAAGGTGGATCGCGCGGATGTAGTCCGATGCTCTGCCGTTGCGGGCGACCTCCTGGGCGCGCACGGAGGGGGTGTGTAGGAGCGCCCGGGCGATGCGGTGCGCAGCGTGGCGGACCTCGTCGGCCGCGTCGCCGGGAATGCGCGGGAGGAGTCGCTCGATCTCGCGGTCGATGGTCGCGGTGATATGGCTGCGGAGCGCGACGACGGCCGGCGCAACCGCCCGGTCGGCACGTCGGCGCTGGAAGTCTGCGACGGCCTCGTCGATGAGGGCCTCGGCCTGGGCGACCGCGGCGGCTATCGACTCGCCGGGCGACCCGTCGACCGACTCGCCGGGCGACCCACCGGACGATTGAGAAGCCGCGGTCTCCTCCGCCACCGCCCTGGCGACCGCGGCCAGGTCGATCACCTCGACGCGGTCCATCGCGCGGACCTCCGCCGGCACGTCCCGGTCCAGCGCGAGATCGACGATGCACAAAGGCATGTCGCGGCGGTGGAGTGCGACCTCGACGGCGCGCCGATCGAGGACCGGGTGTTGCCGCCCGCTGCACGTCACGACGAACTGGGCGGACGCGAGGGCGTCAGGAAGCTTCTCGGCTCCGATTGCGGCAAGCCCGCGGGGCGTCGCGAACAGCTCCTGCCGGCCCGTCGGTGAATACACGGCGATATCGCTCAGCCCGCGATCCTGCAGCGCCGCAGTGACGACCCGGGCATACGCGCCGGTTCCGATCAGCAGCACCGGTCCACGTGAAGGCGCCCCGGTTCGCCGTTCCGCAAGATCGAGCGCCGTCGACGCTATCGACCGCCCGGACGCCTGCAGGTCCGTATCGGCCGCGACCCGCTTCGCGACATGCGCGGCGCTCTGGAACACCAGATGGAGCTCGGAACTCGCCCGCCCGGCCGCCTGCGAGCGATCGAGGGCGGCGGATACCTGCCCGGAGATCTGCGTCTCACCGACAACCATCGACTCCAGCCCGGACGTCACGCGGAAGAGGTGCGCCACGGCATCGGTACCGACCCGGACGCGGAGCAGGGCGGCGAGATCGTCGACAGAGTCTGTGCCCAACCGCGCGAGAACGCTTACGGCGGCCTCGATCCCGTCGTGAAATCGGTCCAGGTCCAGGTAGACCTCGAACCGATTGCAGGTCGCGAGCACCACGACTCCCGCGGTGCCGGACGCGGGTTCGTCAGTGAGGGCGTACAGGTCCCGCTCCACTCCGACCTGGGTAGACAACCGCTCCAGGGTGGCGAGATCGACGTCGTGATACGAGGCTCCGAGACTAGCGAGCACGCCGCCCACGATACTGATACGTCAACATGTCAGGTGCACCGGCCTCCGGGGCGCGGGACAATGATCGCGTCATGGACCACGCCGAATCTTCGCCACTCGATGCGTCCCCGCTCCCCACAGACCACCCGCTTGTCACCGGTCGGACGACCGACGCGCCGCTGATCCGGGCGCTGCACGCCACGCGGCCCGCGACGCGCCCGGTGTGGTTCATGCGACAGGCCGGCCGGTCGTTGCCCGAGTACCGGGAGGTGCGCGGCACCGTCCCGATGCTCGACGCCTGTCTGAATCCCGAACTCGCCGCCGAACTGACCCTCCAGCCGGTCCGCCGTCATCACACCGACGCCGCGATCCTGTTCAGCGACATCATGGTCCCGATCGCGCTCGCCGGGGTCGGGGTCACGATCGAGGCCGGAATAGGACCGGTTGTCGCCAGCCCGATTCGAACCGCCCATGACGTTGTTCGGCTGCCACACCTCGACCCGGAAGCCTTGACCCCGGTAGTCGCGGCGGTCCGACTGGCCGTTCGAGAGTTGGACACGACGCCGCTGATCGGGTTCGCCGGCGCCCCCTACACGCTCGCCAGCTACCTGGTGGAGGGCGGGCCGAGCCGCGATCAACTGCGCACCCGCGCGATGATGCACGCCGATCCGGTCGCGTGGCATGAGCTCGCCGCGTGGACGGCCGCGGTCTCCGCCGCGTTCCTGCGCGCGCAGATCCTGGCCGGTGCGAGCGCCGTGCAGCTGTTCGACTCATGGGTCGGCGGACTGTCCCGCGCGGACTACCGGCGCTTCGTGCAGGGGCACTCGGCGGCGGTGCTGGGTGGCGTCGCCGATCTCGGGGTCCCGCGAGTGCATTTCGGACTGGGCACCGTCGAGCTCCTCGTGGACATGGCCGAGGCGGGGGCCGACGCGATGGGGGTCGATCACCGTATCGGGCTGGATGAGGCCAACGAGCGGCTCGGCGGCCGATATCCGTTGCAGGGCAACATCGATCCCGCACTGCTCTTCGCCGGTGAGCGCGCCCTGGCGGAGCACGCGCGGGAGGTGATGGCGGCGGGCACCCAGGCGCCGGCCCATGTCGTGAACCTCGGGCACGGTGTGCCACCGAACACCGATCCCGGGGTGCTGACCTGGTTGGTCGACCTGGTCCATGCTGAACCGCCGGCCGGTGGATAGGCGCCGATGCGCATGACCGGATATGACACCGGATATGACGTGGTCGTGGTCGGGGCCGGCGTCGCCGGATTGATCGCGGCGCTCCGCAGCGCCAGCAGCGGCCGGACGACGCTGGTACTCGAGGCAGCCGACGAGCCGGGGGGATGCGTGCGGTTCCACCGGGTGGCCGACCTGGAACTCGACCGCGGCGCCGAGTCGTTCGCCACCGTCAGACCGGCCGTTGCCGCCCTCGCCGCGCAGCTCGCCCTCCCGGTCGAGGCGCCGCTCGGCCGGGCCGCGTGGATCTATCACCGGGCCGGGCCGGCGCCCATCCCGGCGGCGACACTGCTCGGCATCCCCGCGCATCCCGCGGCGGCCGACGTGCGCCGCGTGATCGGGTGGCCCGGGGCGGCCCGCGCGGCGCTCGACCGGCTGCTGCCCCGCGGCCGAACCCCTCAAGGCCTCGGCGAATTGGTGCGCGCGCGTCTCGGCTCCCGAGTGCTCCGCCGGCTCGTCGCCCCGGTCGTGGCGGGCGTCTACTCGGCCGACCCCGCCGGCCTAGACACGGAGGCGGTCGCCCCGGGGCTGCTTCGCGCGCTGGGCGAGGTGGGTTCGCTGACCGGTGCCGTGCAGCGGCTACGCGGGAGCGGCCCGCCCGCCGGGTCGGCCGTCGCCGGGATCTCCGGCGGGATGGGCTTGCTGAGCCGCGCATTGGCGGTCGCCGTCGTAGAGGCGGGTGGTGAGATCCGTTGCGATGCAAGGGTCTCCGGGCTTTCCCGTGCGGCCGATGGATGGGCGGTGGCCGTGCAGCCCGCAACGCCGGGACGCGCTCGGGGAGCATCGGCAATCGCGAAGGCGCCGGGGCCGAGAACAGCGTCATACCCGGTCGAAACGATCCTGGCGGACCGCGCGGTCATAGCGATTCCAGCGGCGGGCGCCGCGCCGCTCATCGCCCGGGCGACGGACGGCGCGGTGACCCTGCCGACGACCGCGGCCACCGAGGTGCTGATCGCGACCCTGGTGGTCGACGAGCCGCTGCTCGACGAGGCTCCGCGTGGCACAGGCCTTCTCGTCGCACCGGACGTGACGGACGTCGCCGCGAAGGCGTTGACGCACGCCACCGCGAAATGGGCCTACCTCGCCCGTCGGGCGGGGGCGCATCGGCACGTGCTGCGGCTGTCCTACGGCCGCGGCAGCGCCACGCCGGCAGATTCCGACTTCCCGGACCTGGCGCTCCGCGACGCCGCCCGGCTGCTCGGGGTGCCTCTCGCGAGGCGCCAGCTGGTCGACGCCGCCACCGTGCGATATTCCGGGCAGCTTGCCGCGCGCCGCGCCGACCAGCGCGCCGCCCTCGAGGAAATCCCCGTGCAATTGCAGAGGTTTCCCGGTCTCGCGCTGTGTGGGTCGGCGATCGCGGGTACCGGGCTCGGCGCCGTGGTGACGAACGCCGCCGCCACCCCCATTGGTGACGTGCCACCATTGGGAGCAGGATCGAATTATGACGAGCAGTGAAACCACCCCCTCCTACCCCTCCGACGCGATGCGCTACGCGGGGTACTTCGTATACCGGCGCGTCTCCGCGCCGACCATCAATGCCTCGGCTGTTCATGCCGAGATGACCGAATTCGTCGGCGATCTCGCGGCGCAGGACGTCGTCACCCGCGGCATCTACGACGTGAGTGCGATGCGCGCGGACGCCGACCTGATGCTGTGGCTGCACGCGCCGACGGCCGAGGCGCTGCAGGCCGCCTTCCGGCGGTTCCGCTCCTCCGCGACCGGGCGCGGCCTGGCGCCCACCTGGTCCGCGGTCGGGTTGCACCGCGAGTCGGAGTTCAACAAGACGCACGTCCCGGCGTTCATCGACGGTAGGCCGGCCCGCCGATGGGTTGCCGTGTATCCGTATCTGCGGTCCTACGAGTGGTACCTGCTGCCGGACACCGAGCGGGCGGCCCTGCTCGGCGAACACGGCAAGCTCGGCCGCGACTATCCGGCCGTGCAGAACAACACGATCGCTGCGTTCGCGCTGAACGATTACGAGTGGCTGCTGGCCGTCGAATCCGACGAGCTCGACCAGATCGTTGACCTGATGCGGCATTTGCGGTCGTCGGCGACCCGGCGGCACGTGCGGCTCGAGACGCCGTTCTTCACCGGCCGGCGGATCGACGCGGCCGGGGTCGCCGAGGTTCTTGCGTGACGGACGCGGCACGATCCGGGTATGACGCCGTTCTGCTCGCGAGCTTCGGCGGACCGCGGGGCCCGGACGACGTGATGCCGTTCCTGCGGAACGTGACGCGCGGCCGCGGCGTTCCGGACGAGCGGTTGTCGGAGGTGGCTGCGCACTACCTGGCGTTGGGTGGCGCGTCGCCTATCAACGCGCAGGCGATGGCACTACGAGATGCGTTGGCCGGCGAGCTGTCTCGTCGCGGCGTGGACCTGCCGGTGCTGTGGGGCAACCGCAACTGGACGCCGTATTTGTCCGACGTGGTGGTGGACGCCGCCGGGGCCGGGTTGAATCGGTTGCTGGCGGTGACGACATCGGCCTATTCCAGCTATTCGTCGTGTCGGCAGTACCGGGAGGATTTCGCGGCGGCCCTGACGGAATCGGAGACGGTCGGGACGGTGCGGATCGACAAGGTCCGGCCGTACTACGACCTTCCCGGGTTCCTGCAGCCGTTCGCCGACGGCGTGGCCCGGGCGCTCGCGGATGCCGCGGACAACGGGTGCGGCGCAGCAGATGTCGAGATCATCTTCACCACCCATTCGCTCCCGATCGCGATGGCCGAGGCATCGGGGACTGCCGCAGAGGGTCAGCTATACGTCTCGCAACACCTCGCGGCGTGCGCCGAAGTGATGCGCCGCGTCGCGGACGGTCGCGCCGATGCTCCGACGTGGCAGTTGGCCTACCAATCCCGATCCGGTGCACCGCACATCCCGTGGCTGGAACCGGATGTCTGTGATGTGATCGCGGGCGTGGGCAGGTCGGGTAGACGCGGCGTCGTCGTGGTGCCGATCGGTTTCGTATCGGACCACGTCGAGGTAATCTGGGATCTCGACACGGAAGCCGCCGAAGCCGCTGCGGCGCAAGGACTGTGGTTCACCCGGGTGTCGACGCCGGGCACGGATCCGCGCTTCGTCGCGGAGCTTGCGGACCTGGTTCTCGAGCGGGTGACGGGTGCCGGGCCGACGCCGTCCGCCACGGCATTGCCGGCCCGACCGAACACCTGCCCGCCGGGCTGCTGCGCGGGCCGCTCTCGCCGCCCCACTACCGCCGGGGCCGATTCCGTCGAGGACTGGGCCGGATCGGGCTACGCGCGGACCGTGCTCGCTGCATCCGGGATATGTGCGGCGGTGCCATCGTGACGGATCCCGTCGACCTCCGATCGGTGACGCGGTGAGTGCGCTCGGGGCCTTTCGCATCGGAACGCGCGGGAGCGCGCTGGCTGTCGCGCAGGCGCGCCTGGTGGGCGAGGCGCTGGCCGCGGCGACCGGCCGCGGGTTCGAGCTCGTCCGCATCCGTACCACCGGCGACGTCGACCGGGCGCCGCTCGCGCGGATCGGTGGGACCGGCGTCTTCGTCACCGCCGTGCGCGAGGCCCTGGTCGACGGGCGCGTCGACATCGCGGTGCACTCCTTCAAGGATCTGCCCACAGCCGAGGACGCACGAGTCGCCCTCGCGGCGGTCCCGGTTCGGCAGGATCCGGCCGATGTGCTGTGCGCGGCAGGGAATCTCGGGCTCCTGACACTGCCGACGGCGGCGCGGATCGGCACCGGCTCGCCGCGCCGCGCCGCGCAACTACGACGGTTGCGCCCGGACGTGGAGCCCGTCGCGATCCGCGGCAATGCCGACACCCGGTTGGCGGCGGTGGCGGACGGGAAGGTTGACGCCGTGGTGCTTGCCCGGGCGGGGCTGGCCCGCCTCGGTCGTCTCGATGCGATCACCCAGGTGTTCGATCCGACGCAGATGCTGCCCGCCCCGGCCCAGGGGGCGCTCGCGGTCGAATGCCGCGCCGACGATGCCGCGACGATCGCCGCCGGGGCGGCCATCGACGACGCCACGAGCAGGCAGGCCGCGGTGGCCGAACGCGCCGTGCTCGCCGGGCTGCAGGCCGGGTGCTCCGCGCCGATCGGAGCACTGGCTACCATCGCCGGCGGCACGCTGACGCTGCGGGCGCGGGTGATCAGCGATGACGGCCGGGACCTGCTCGACCACGAGAGTCATGGCCCGGCAACCGATGCCGAACGGATCGGGCGCGCCGCGGCGGAGGCGTTGTTCGCTGCCGGAGCCGCGGAGCTGATGCGCCCATGACCGCGCAGAAAGTTCGCGGCACGGTACCGGACGGCCGCTCGGGGCGGCCTGCGCCGGGCACTCGCGCGGCTGCAGCTCCCGCGGGGGGAGGGGCGACGGGCACCGCGCCGCCCGGAACGGCGAACCCCGTGGTGCCCGAGACGGCGGACACGGCACAGCCGGCCGCCGCGTCTTCTCCGTCGGCGCCGCTCGCCGGGTGGCGGGTCCTCGTCGCCCGGCCGGCCGGCCGCGGCGACGACCTCGTCACGTTGGTGCGAGACGCGGGAGGATCGCCGCTGCACGTTCCGCTCATCGCCACCACGCCGGTGACGTCGGCGCCGCTGCGCGCAGCGCTGGACGCGTTGGCCGATGGTGGGTTCAGCTGGGTGGCTCTGACGTCCGCGGCGGCGGTGTCTGCGCTGCAGGCGGCGGCCCGGGCTGCCGATCGACCGTTTCGCATCGCGCCGTCCACACGGATCGCTGCGGTCGGCACCGCCACCGCGGCCGCGCTTCGGGGCGCGGGTCTGCCCGTGCACCTACTCCCCGGAACCGCCGGCTCCGCAGCGACTCTCGCGGCGTCTTGGCCGATGGAACCGCCCGGCTTGCGCGTCCTTCTGCCGTGTTCCGATCGGGCGACGCCTACGCTCGCCGATGCGCTGCGCGCCACCGGGCACGACGTGACCACGGTCGTCGTATATCGCACCGAGATCCTCCCCGTGCCGGAGCCGCTCGCCCGCGACCTTGCGGACGGGCGCATCGACGTGGTGTTGCTGACCTCGCCGAGCACTGTACAAGCCCTGGCCGGGACCGTGATCGCGCCGGGAACGAGGCTTGTCGCGATCGGGCAACCGACCGCGCATGCGGCTCGCGCCGCTGGACGCGTCCTCGCCGCCGTCGCGGTCGAACCGTCGGCGCGGGGCATGGTCGACGCGCTCATCGGACTACGCGGTGCCGAGGCTGACATGCACCATGCCACGGCTGATATGCGCGGCGCAGCAACGACTTCCACTACCGGGATGAAAGAACTGTGAGTATTGCCATGGCTTTTCCGATGGACCGGCCGCGCCGGCTGCGCAGCACCCCGGCGATGCGTCGCCTCGCCGCCGAAACACGCGTGCATCCGGCGGATCTCGTGCTGCCGATGTTCGTCCGGGAGGGGTTGACCGAGCCGCGTCCTATCGACGCCATGCCGGGCGTGGTGCAGCACACGCTCGACTCCTTGCGGCGGGCCGCCGCCGAGGCCGTGGCGGACGGGGTGGGCGGGCTGATGATCTTCGGCGTGCCCGAGAGGCGTGACGCGCAGGGCAGCGGCGCGACCGACCCGAGCGGGATCCTGAACGTCGCGATCCGGTCGCTGGCCGCCGATCTGGGCGACGCCACGGTTCTGATGGCCGACCTCTGCCTCGACGAGTTCACCGATCACGGCCATTGCGGGGTGCTCGGCGACGACGGGACCGTCGACAACGACGCGACTCTCGAGCGGTACGCAGAGATGGGGGTCGCTCTCGCGGAGGCCGGGGCGCATCTCGTCGGCACCTCCGGGATGATGGACGGTCAGGTGGGCGCCGTTCGCGCCGCGCTCGATGCGGCGGCGCATCCGCAGACCGGCATCATCGGCTACGCCGCCAAGTACGCCTCGGCCTGTTATGGCCCGTTCCGGGAGGCGGTCGAATCGGCGCTGCGCGGTGACCGTCGCAGCTACCAACTCGACCCGGCCAACCGCCGCGCCGGCGCCCGCGAGGTCGCCCTCGACCTCGCCGAGGGCGCCGACATGGTGATCGTGAAGCCGGCCGGCTGGTACCTGGACGTGCTCAGCGACGCGGCTGCCGTGAGCTCCGTTCCGGTTGCCGCGTATCAGGTCTCGGGGGAGTACTCGATGATCCAGGCAGCGGCGTCGCGCGGTTGGATCGACCTGGATGACGCCGTCCGGGAATCGCTCACCGCGATCCGCCGGGCCGGCGCCGACGTGATCCTGACGTACTGGGCGGCGGAGGTCGCCGCCGGTCGGCGATCCGGGAGGTTCTCATGGGCGTGAGGCCCGAGGCGGGTGTCGCGGAGCGCAGCAGGGCGCTGTTCGATCGCGCTCGCGTCGTCATACCCGGTGGCGTGAACTCGCCTGTCCGCGCATTCGGATCGGTGGGCGGCACCCCGCGGTTCATCACGTCCGGGCGCGGGGCGATCGTCACGGACGCCGACGGCAACAATTACGTCGACATGGTCTGCTCGTGGGGGCCGCTGATTCTCGGACATGCGCACCCGGAGGTGCTCGCGGCCGTGGAAGTGGCGGCGCGGCAAGGGCTCTCGTTCGGCGCACCGACCCTGGGCGAGGTCGAACTGGCCGAGGAGATCGTTCGACGCATGGCGCCGGTGGACGAGGTGCGGCTGGTGTCGTCCGGGACGGAGGCGACCATGTCCGCCGTTCGCCTGGCGCGCGGCTTCACCGGCCGCGAGGTGATCGTGAAGTTCGCGGGCTGCTACCACGGCCACGTCGACGCGCTGCTGGCCGCTGCGGGCTCCGGGGTGGCGACCTTCGCGCTGCCGAATTCGGCGGGTGTCACGGCGGGCACCACGGCGGACGTGATCGTGCTGCCGTACAACGACATCGATGCCGTGCGTGCGGCTTTCGCGGCGCACCCAGGGCAGATTGCCGCGGTGATCACGGAAGCTGCGCCCTGCAACATGGGGGTCGTGCCGCCCGGGCCGGGCTTCAATGCGGCACTCGCCGCCCTAGCACACGCCGACGGAGCGCTGCTCATTAGCGACGAGGTGCTTACCGGCTTCCGCGCATCGCAGGCGGGCATGTACGGCCTGGACGGCGCCGTCGAGGGATGGTCGCCGGACCTCATGACGTTCGGCAAGGTGATCGGCGGCGGCCTGCCGGTGGGCGCGTTCGGCGGTCGGGCAGACATCATGCACCTGCTCGCCCCGTCGGGGCCGGTGTACCAGGCGGGGACGCTGTCCGGGAACCCGGTCGCCACCGCCGCGGGGCTGGCCACGCTGCGCGGGTGCAACGAGGCCCTCTACGCGACGTTGGCGCACACCGCCGACACCGTGGGCGATCTCGTGTCGAGAGCGCTGACGGCCCAGGGGGTTCCGCACCGGGTGCAGCGCGCCGGCACGCTGTTCTCGGTGTTCTTCAGCGAGGCGCCGGTCCGGAACTACGACGATGCGCGCTGGCAGTCGACCGCCGCGTTCGCGGCCTTCTTCCACGCCATGCTGGACGGCGGCGTCTTCCTGCCGCCGTCCGCGTTCGAGGCGTGGTTCGTGTCCGGCGCCCACGACGACGAGAGTCTGGGCCGCATCGAGGCCGCGCTCCCGGCGGCCGCCCGCGCCGCGGCCGCCGCGATCGGATGACGGGGCCGTTCGGGCGAACCTGAGAGCATTCTTATTCTCCTTCAGCCTCAGCACAGTGGTCGGTGGTGACCATGTGATCGAAGGCGGCGAAACCGCCTCAATCGTTCGAGGGCAAGGGGCGCGATCATGACCGTCGAGGTCGGAATCGAACGTGCCGACGTCGACGCCGTCTTCGTGGACCTGGACAACACCCTGGTCAAGGGGTCTGCGTTGTTTCACGTGGGCCGCGGACTCGTCGCATCCGGTGTGATCAACCCGTCCGACATGGCGCGGCTGGTCGCCGGGCATGCGTTGTACCGGCTGCTCGGCGAGCACCCGCGGCGGGTCGAATCCGCGCAGCGGCGCGGCCTGGCGATGGCCGCCGGACTTCCCGAGGAGCACATCCTGGGCGCGCTGGATCGGCTGTACGACGAGTACGTGGCGCCGCGGCTGTGGCCGGGCACCGTTCGGTTGCTCGAGGCGCACCGGGCGGCGAACACCCCGGTCTGGCTCGCCACCGCGGCGCCCATCCGTCTCGCCAGCCTCATCGCCGAGCGGCTCGGCCTGTCTGGTGCGCTGGGCACCCGGGTCGAATCCAGTGGGGGCGTTTTCACCGGACGGATGGACGGGCCGCCGTTGCACGGTCTGGCGAAAGCGCGCGCGGTGGTCGATCTTGCGGCCGAGCACGGCTGGAGCCTTGCTCGCTGCGTCGCGTATAGCGATTCCACCGCCGACCTGCCGTTGCTCACGGCTGTCGGGCATCCGGCGGTCATCAATCCCGAACACGCGCTGAAATGCATGGCCGTGGATCACCACTGGCCTGTCTACGATTTTCGTGCCCGCCGGTGGACTGCGCGCGTCGGCGGCCAAGCCCGTATCGCCCGCCCTCCGGAGGGTCTCGAGGCCGATCGGCCGGCCGGGACGCCCCGACTACGTGCGTCGGTGTCGTCGCTGGCGGTGGTGTCTCGGTGACCAGGCAGCGGATCCTGGTTCTGACGGCGTCGATCGGCGCCGGACACGACGGCCCGGCCAAGGAGCTCGCGCGACGGCTCCAGTTTCGCGGCGCGCATGTGATGCTCGTCGACCTGGTCGACGTGGCACCGTTCGGCCAGTCGCTCCGGCGCGCGTTCCGCGGAGTCCTGACCCGCAATCCACGCCGGTGGGGGCGCATCTGCGCGTCGTTCGAGAAGAGCCCGAGATTGCCCGTCGCCGCCCGCGTCTTGATCGCGCTGGCCGGCCGGCGGGTCGCGCAGGTCATCGACGAGGATTCGATCGATCTCGTCGTCAGCACGTACCTCTTCGGCGGGCGGGTGATGGGCGCCGCGCGTGAGTATCTCGATCGCACCGTACCGGTCGTCACCTACGTCACCGATCCTGCGGTGCATCCGCTGTGGATCGACGACGTGACAGACCTATACCTCGCGACCTGGACCTTCACGATGCCGCTGCTGCGCGGGTTGACGGCGACACCGGCAGCGCTGGTCGCGCCGGCCACCCGCGAGCCGTTCAACAGCCGACTCGGCGACGTCCGGACGGGCTGGCAGCCGTCCGGCGACAAGCCTTGGGCGCTGGTGGTTTCCGGCTCCTGGGGGGTCGGCGACGTGGTCGGTGCTGCGCGGGATGTATTGGCGGACGGCAGGTTTCGCCCAGTCGTGGTCTGCGGGAACAATGCGGAGCTGCTGGCCGAGGTCGATGCGATCCCCGGTGTGATCGCGCTCGGGTGGGTGCGCGACATGGCGGCGCTGATGCGCGACTGTTCGGTGGCGGTGCTCAATTCGGGCGGGTTGACGCTGGCGGAAGCAGCGTCCATCGGCCTTCCGGTGGTGCACCACAAGCCGCTGCCCGGTCAGGGCGAGATGAATGCCGCGGCCTGCCGCGCCGGGGCCGGAGCGCCGGTGAGCAACGATGTTCTGCAGTTGCGCGCCGCACTGGACGCCGCACTGGACAATGCGGCATCGTTGACCACGACGCTGGGTGACGTCGATCCGGCGGCGGCGATCTTGTCGGTCCTCGGCCGCGATGCCGTCGCCGAAGGCAGATAATGCAGCCGAAGGCCGATGACACAGCCGAAGGCCGGTGAGATTCCTTTCCGTGCAACGTCACTGGCAGGTCGGAACCCTGCTGGCATCGGCCGGCGCGCTGTATGCATTGCCGGCGGCGGCAGGGATTCCCGTGGTGACGCGCAGGATCACGTCCGGCCAGCCGGCAGGTGACGCGACCGCTATCCGGCTTACCTTCGATGACGGCCCGCACCCCGACGGGACCGCGGCCGTCCTCGACCTGCTGGGCGAGTTCGGTGCCAGCGCCACCTTTTTCGTCGTCGCCGAGCAGGTGATCCGCTATCCCGACCTGTGCCGCTGCATGGTCGCCGCCGGCCACGAGGTGGCGCTGCACGGCTGGGACCACCGATGCCTGCTGCGGGTGGGCCCGGCGGCGACCGTTCGCCAGATCGCCCGCGGCGCAGAGGTTGTCGCGGACGTGACAGGGCAGCGTCCGACGCGATACCGCCCGCCCTACGGTGTGTTTTCGCTTCCGGCGATGGTCGCGTGCCGTCGCGTCGGCCTCACCCCCACGTGGTGGACGGCGTGGGGGCGTGATTGGTCGCGTCACGCGACGGCGCGCTCCGTCCTGGCCCTGGTTGGGCGTGGGGTAGCGGCGCGCAGCCCGGCCACCGTGCTGCTGCACGATTCGGACTGCTACGGCACGCCGGGCTCCTGGCGGACCACGGTGGCCGCGACGCGGCTGCTGCTGCGGGAATGGGCGGACGCGGGCAGGGCGGTCACCGCATTGCGCGACGCGGGACCACCGCGCCTCGAACCAGCGGCGGCGGGGCGGCTGGCGAACGGCCTCCCGATTCGGTAGACAGGACATCGTGTCCTGGTTGCGCCATCGACCACGGCCGCTGAGAGCGCACCTGCGCGATGCGGCGATCTTCGGCGTGCTCGCGTTGGCCGCGCTGATCGCCGGGCACCAGCTCGGGACCGTCTTCACGAGTTCCACGAGCCGGCAGATCGGCGCGTGGGGGTGTGCCGCGGGTGTGCTGGTTTTCGGCGTGTTGGCGACACGCGAGTCGGCACAAGCACTGTCGCAGATCGTGACCATGCGCGGCAGTCGCGGCGCGGCCACCCCGGTGCGCGTGCTGGTGCAGATCGTCGGATACGTGCTCACCATTCTCGGTGTGCTCGACGCCGTGAACGTCAACCTGACGCACCTGCTCGCCGGCGGCGCGATCACCGGTGTGGTGATCGGCATTGCGGCGCAGCAGTCGCTAGCGAGCTTCTTCGCCGGCCTCGTCCTACAGGCATCGCGCCCGTACGTGGTCGGTGACCGCGTCACCGTCTACGCTGGATCGGTCAACGGTCCGCACGAGGGCACGGTGACCGACATGCGGCTGATCTACACGACCGTGCAGACCGATCGGGAAACGCTGCGGCTGCCGAACAGCGTCATGCTCAGCGCGGGGATCGGAACCCGCAGATCGGGTGCGGAGCCCGCCGCGTCTCCGGACAAGGAGACCCCCCAACGGTCGCCGACCGATGCGCAAGACTCGGACGTTGCGGCGCCCGAGTCGGCATAGCTCCGACGGCGACGAAACTATCGAGTATGACGCTGTTCTCGTCGAGAGCGGTGTCGTAGCAACCGATTCACGAGGTGACGGTGGCCGGCACTCCCGGCGCGGACTCACCCGGATAGGTGAGGCCGATCTCGCGCCGGATCGCGTCCATCGTGCGCATCACCCGCACGCTCGTGGTCGCCGGCATGACGTCCTCCGGGCCGGCCTCGCCCGCGATCCGCAGCTCCGCGGCCAGCGCCTGGTAGTGCATGCCGCGACCGTTGATCGGGGGATCGAAGCGTTCGAGAACGGCGTCATCAGCGTCATACACGGTGAACGCGGCCGTGTCGTGCCACACCGGATCGACCGCGATACGGCCGGATGTGCCCAGGATCGCGGCGGTGTTCGGACCGGGGGTGTCCAGCGCGCACTGAAGCAGCGCCTGCCGGCCGCCGGAGTATTCGAGAACGATCGCGTCCTGGCGGTCGACGCCGGTCGCGGTGCGTGCCGCCACGGCCAGGACGCGAGTGGGCGGCCCGAACAGATGGTCGGCGTACCAGACCGGGTAGATGCCGAGGTCCAGCAGCGCGCCGCCGCCGAGCGCCGGGTCATTGAGGCGGTGTGTCGGGTCGGCCGGCAACTTCTGGCTGTGGTCGGCGATGAGGGTGCGCACCTCGCCGATCGTGCCGGCGGCGATGATCTCGTCGATGCGGACGATGTGCGGCACGTAGCGGGTCCACATCGCCTCCAGGACCGTCACACCGTGCTCGGCCGCCAGATCGGCCAGCTGCTGCGCCTCGACAGCGTTGATGGTGAACGGCTTTTCGACCATGACGTGCTTACCGGTGCGGATGGCGAGCTCGGCGTGCGGAGCGTGGAACGGATGCGGGGAGGAGACGTAGACAATGTCGATGTTCGGGTCACAGGCGAGCTCCGCATAGCTGCCGTGGGCTGCCGGCACCCGGTACTCGGCGGCGAAACCCCGTGCCGTATCAAGGTTCCGGGAGCCGACGGCGCCGATCGTGATGCCGTTGGCCACCAGGTCGTGGCAGAACATGTGGGCGACCCAACCGGTTCCGAGGATGCCCCAGCGGAGCGGTGCGGTCATCGTGTGTGTCCTTTCGGGGTGGGGCCTGTTCGGCGACCCGCGTCACGCGGCGGCGGCGAGCGCATCGCCGACCGTCATCTGCACCAGATCGCCGAACACCCGCTTACCGTGAGAGGTGAAGCGTGCCAACGCTTCTTGAACCTGATCCGCGGCTGGCGGCTCCAGCGGCCCGCGAGAGCCGTGGCGCGCCAACAGCAGCAGCGCCCGCGCGCCCTCCCGTGCCGCCTCCAGCCAGGGCCGCGCCTCGTCGACGAGTGATTGATTGAGTGCCGCGCCTCCCGTCAGTTGGTCCACCGCGGAGATGACGCTGTTCGCCGCATCCGCGAGAACCTGTTCCGCACGGTCGGTCTCGCCGATGGACGCGAGGAACGCCCACTGGCCGACGGCCGTTGTCATCACCGGTGAGTCCTCTGCCGCGAGGCACGACGAGCGCACATTGTCGGCGAACACCCGAAACGCGTCGGCGTCGGGGCCTGTCAACTCGTCGATGGCGGCCCGCCAGCTCGCCTCCGGGTCGTACTGCTCGGGGGACCACAGGTAGTCGGCGATGGTCGCGAACGCGATCTTCGACGACTCCGCCAGTTCCATGCCGTTCGCGATCACGCCGGTCGCGAACCGGTACAGGTGCCGATCGCGGCCGCGGTACGGGCCGATGTGTAGCTCCCCGCCCATGGCGACGTCGTTCACCGGATAGTTGTCCCAGTACGTCACCGGCCGGGCCAGCGACCGGGCGGCCGTAGCGGCGTCGGCGAGGTCGATCGTCGCCGAGCAGATCGCCCGTCCGGTGTGGAACACCTCGATCCTGGGGTCGATACCGCGCCCCAGACGGGTGAGGTACTCCTCGTCCCCGTACCCCCAGTACGCGGTGGGGCAGACGTACAGCGTGTCGCGAGGGCTGCGGCGAAGGACATCGTCATAGACGGATTCGATGAGCGCGATGTGGGCGTCGACCAGGTCGGCGAAACGGGCCCGATCCGCGGCATGCTGCAGGACGGTGGGGATGTCGTCGAGCAGCAGCCCGAATGCGGTGACGCCGAGATCGCCCACGGACGCGAGTTTGCCGGTGAGTGCGGCGATGTCGTCGCTGCTGGAGTACTGGATCGACAGGCCGGGGGACAGGCAGAACACGAACGTGACGTCGCGCCGGCGGCACCGGTCGATGAGTTCGCTGAGGCGCCGGCGGCTCTCACCGAGGTACGGGCTGCGCCACGCGTGCCGCATCAGCGGGTCGTCCTTCGGCGAGTAGACGAACGTGTTCATGCCGTGCGCCGCGACGAAGTCGATCATGTCCAGGCGCTGCGCGTGCGTCCACGGCGTGCCGTAGAAGCCCTCGATGATGCCGCGCACGGCGAATGCGGGAGTGCCGGTTCGCGCGATACGGGTAGGTTCCGTGCCGGTCATGATCCGTCCTCGCTCGATTCCGTGGGATGCGCCGCTGCTCGCTCGGCGTGGTCGGCATCGCCGGCGGCGGTGTTCAGGCTGCGGTACACCTCCGGCGGCGTGCCGCGCTGTACCAGTATCTCCGTGGCTTCGGCGACGATGGCGTTGACGATGGCCGCGCCGACCACGGTGGAGGTGGGGGCGACCGCGCGGTCGAATCCGACGATCGTCACCGCGGCATCGCCGACGGTGCCGCCGTTGTCGATCACGAGGTCCGCGATGGTGTGCAATCGTGGCGCGTCGGTGGGCCGGGCGAGCGCGGACGTCGCGTGTTGAAGGCTGGTGATCGCAATGACCGTGGCGCCGAGTTTCCTTGCCGTGAGCGCCATGTCGATCGTCGTCGCGTTGCCGCCCGAGTTCGACGCGATGATCATGACGTCCCCATCGTGGATCGGATGGTCCGCCAGCAGCGCCTCCGCGAGCCCTGGCAAGCGCTCCAACGCGGTGCTGCGCGCTGTGCTGTGGTGCAGCATCAAACCGTCGAACAGGATCGGCGAGACGGCGACGAGACCGCCTGCCCGGTAATACATCTCCTCCGCCAACAGGTGCGAATGCCCGGTGCCGAAGACGTGGATGACGCGCCCGGCCCCGAGCGCATCGGCGGCCGCGGCGGCCGCTTGCGTGATCGCCGGCCAGGTGGCGTCGGTGAGGCGGGCGATGAGGTCGGCGGCGGTGGCGAGGTAGCGTCGTCCGGCCGACGGCGCCGTTGTCGATACGACTTCCGGCGTCGCGCCCGGTTGGCCGTCGGGGCCTTGACGGGCCGCATACAGTGGCGTGACGTCGGTCGCGTTCGGCGACGGACTTGGGCGATCAGGTGGGTTCACGATGTCCTTTCGAGCGTTTCCGGATCCGGTGGTCACCCCGTTGCGGGGCGGGCCGGCGGTGCGTTGGGGGATTGTCGCCCCCGGCGAGATCGCCGGTGATTTCACGAATGCGCTGCACACCCACACCGGCCAGCGCGTGGTCGCGGTCGGTTCCCGGTCGGCCGAGCGCGCCGCCGCGTTCGCCGCGCGTCACGGTATACCGCGCAGCCACGGGTCGTATGACGCGCTCTTCGCGGACCCGGCCGTCGACATCGTGTACGTCTCGTCGCCGAACAGTGAACATGCGCGCTTGGCGTGCGCGGCGATCGCCGCGGGCAAGCACGTGCTCGTGGAAAAGCCCATGGCCGCCTCCGCTGCCGAGGCCGGGACGATCGCCGGCGCGGCCCGCGCGGCGGGCGTCTTCGCGATGGAGGCGATGTGGAGCGCCTTCCTGCCGCAGACATCGATCGTCCGCACCCTGCTCGCCGACGGGGTGTTCGGCCGCATCGCGGTCGTCACCGCGGACTTCGGCGCTGACTTCTCCGGGATCCCGGACGCCATCGTCTTCCGACCGGAGCTGGCCGGCGGCGTGCTGCGAGATATCGGCATCTACCCGCTCTGGTTCTCCTCGTTCGTGCTCGGCGCCCCGCAGACTGTCGACGCGTTCGGATCGATGACGCCGACCGGCGTCGACGAGCAAGCCGCGGTCGTCCTCGGATTCGCCGGCGGCGCCCAGGCGGTGCTGCACACCACCATGGTCGCGGACACGCCCACCTGTGCCACGATCAACGGTACGGACGCCCGGCTCGAGGTGAGGCGCCCGTTCCTGATGCCCAGCGCCCTGTCGCTGTACCGTGCGGGCGACGACGACGGAGTGCACTGGCGAGACGAGACCGGCCTCGCCGGGCGCGACGGCCTGGCCTGGCAGGCGGTCGCCGTGGCGCAGCACATCGCCGACGGACTGACCGAGTCTCCCATCCATCCGCTTGCCGAAACCCTTTCCGTATTGGCCACTCTCGATGAGGCCAGGCGGCAACTGCTGACGCGCGCGCACTCCTGAGCGACGGGCTCCGAAGCACTATTGGTAACGATTCTGCGATACCCATTTACTGTTACACAAGTTTCCTGATAGTTTTCGACGCAATGTTCACCTCCCCGAGCCCCCGACGGCGCCTGCAGCGATGACAGCTCCCGGTGACCAGTCCCTGCTGCGCGACATCAACGACCGCGCGGCACTCACGCTGCTGCTCGAACACGGCGAGCTGACGCGCCACCGGCTGTGCGAACTGACCGGCCTCTCTCGGCCGACGGCCTCCCGCATCATGACCCGGCTGGAGTCCCTCGACCTCGTCTACGTGGCAGGGGTGGCCTCGGCCCGACGTGGCCCCAACGCCGCCAGTTACGCCGTACGCAGCGATCGGGTGCTCGGGGTCGCCATGAACGTGGATCGGACGTCGGTGCAGGCGACGGTCGTCGACCTGGCGGGCGCGGATCACCCCGTCGTGGAAGCCGCCCTGTCGAGGTCGGCAGGCGACCGTGGTCCCGTGGGGGTCGTCACGGAGGCGGTTCGTGCGGCTTGCGCTGCGGCGGGGCTGGACGAGACCGCGGTGCGCATGGTGTGCCTCGGGGTCCCCGGCGCCGTCGATCGTCGCACCGACGAGCTCAACTGCGTCGCCGGCCTGCCGGGTTGGCCACGCAAGGGCATCCACGCCGTGCTCCGGGCCGCCCTCGGCTGCGAGGTCACGATCGAGAACGACGTCCACCTGGCGGCGATCGCCGAGCGGAACCTCGGATCGGGTCGAGGCGCGCAGAGCTTTGCGCTGCTGTGGCTCGGCGATGGGCTCGGCTCGGCCGTCGATATCGACGGCACCGTGCTGCGCGGGGCATCGGGGCGTGCCGGCGAGATCGACGCGCTCACGGTGCCACGCTGGGCGGTCGGCCTGGACCCGGAGGCACACGACCTCCAGTCCCTCGTCGGCGCCTCCGCGCTGGCCCGCGTCGCGCGCGAGCGCGACGTCACGAAACGTGGCTTCACGGCGCTGATGTCGGCGCTGGAGTCCCATCCTCGACGGGATGAGATCTTCGCGGTGATGGCCCCACGGGTCGCCGCCGCGGTGGCTGCCGTGCTGGCAGTGGTGGACCCGGATCGGGTCGTCCTCGGTGGGCCGATGGCCACCTGCGGCGGGCCGGCCTTGGAACGCCATGTCCAGGCGGCGATCCGCCGTCATACGCGATGGTCGCCGACGATCGTCACGACCTCGGTCGTCGACCACCCGGTGTTGACCGGCGCGCGCGAATACCTGGCCACCGCCGTTCGCACGAACTTCCTCGACGAATTCAACGTCGAGCCATCCGATTCCGAAAGTCCTGTACCAGGAAGGGTTCTGTCATGAGACAACGCTCCCGCGCCTTGCTCGCGGTCACCGCGCTGGCTGCCGCCGCGACGGTGCTCGCCGCGTGTTCCGGTGGTTCGACGGCAAACACCAACGGCGCGAACACTAACAGCGCGAACGCCGACAGCAGCGCTGGCGGATCCACGCCATCCGGTTCGTCCACGTCGTCCGGCTCGTCCGCCTCGGGCGACACGAGCTCGCCGGCGCTGACCGGCACGATCTCGCTCTGGTACTACTTCAGCGACCGGGAAGCCGAGGTCATGCAGTCCGTCATCAACAAGTTCGAGGCCGCGAACCCCGGCATCAAGGTCGTAGTGCATGGGTCGCAAGACGACGAGAAGATCACCAAGGTCATCTCGTCCGGGGGCGATATCGATGTCGCCATGTCGCCGGGCACCGACAATCTCGGCGCGTTCTGCAGTTCCGGCGCATACGTCGACCTCGGTCCGTACATGAAGAAGAACGGCGTGGCCGATTCGACGTTCGTCAGCGCGGCGCTGGACTACACGAAATTCAACGGAGTGCAGTGCGCCCTGCCGATGATGACCGACATGTACGGCCTGTATTACAACAAGGATCTGTTCGAGAAGGCCGGTCTCACGGCCCCGCCGAAGACGCTCAGTGAACTCAAGGATATGGCGCTGAAGCTGACGACCTATAACGCCGACGGGTCGATCAAGACGCTCGGCTTCAACCCCCTGATCGGTTTCTACGAGAACCAATCACCGCAATGGTCGTTCATCACCGGCGCTACCTGGATGAAGGACGGTAAGAGCACGATCGCCGATGATCCGGCCTGGTCCGACCTCATCACCTGGCAGAAGAGCATGGTGGACGCCATCGGCTACGACAAGCTGAAGGCCTTTACCGCCGGGCTCGGCGACGAATGGTCGGCGGACGAGGCATTCCAGACCGGCCAGGTCGCCATGATGCTCGACGGCGAATGGCGCACCGCGTTCATCAAAGACCAGGCGCCGAAGCTGAACTACGCGACCGCGCCGTTCCCGACCGGCGACAAATACACCGACCTCTACGGCGGCGGCTACAGCTCCGGCACCACGGTCGGCATGGCCAAGACCGCGAAGAACAAGGATCTCGCGTTCAAGCTCATCCAGTACCTGACCACCGACACCGGGGTCATGGTGACGCTGGCCAACGAGCTCGGAAATGTGCCGACCACCCATGACGGCCTGACCTCGCCGGACCTGAAGGGTCCCGACCAGTTCAAGACATTCCTGTCCATTGCCGACAGCGGGCACGTCCTGTCGCTGCCCAACACCGCCATCGGCAGCGGCACCTACACGACATTGGACGACTTCTGGCAGTCCTACCAGTCCGGCAGCGGCGGGGACCTCGCCGCCGGACTGAAGAAGGTCGACGAGGACATCAACAATGCGCTCGCGCTGAGCGACGGTCCGTGACATAGCGACCCGGCCGCGGCGGGCCTTCCCGCCGCGGCCGGCTGAGAAGGGAAGTGATGGCATGAAGTTCCATCGCAGTGCGTGGACCGGTGCAGCGCTGGCCGCGGTGGCTGCAGTGACGCTCGCCGCATGTTCGAGCGCAGCCGGGCCGACGACGGGCGGCGGCGCGTCGAACTCGTCGGCGGACAGCGGGGCGGCGTCGAGCACGGGCGCCGGAGCGTCCGATGGCGCAGCGGCGTCGACCGACAAGAGCACCGACACGGGCACCGACGCGAGCCCGGCCAAAGGCACCCTGACGCTCTGGCACTACTACACCGACCGCGAGGCGGATGCGGTCCAGAAGGTCGTCGACCAGTTCCAGGCCGCCAACCCCGGCATCACCGTAAAGATCACGGGAGGCCAAGGGTCCCAAGACATCTCGAAGGCGATCTCGACCGGGTCCGACATCGACGTGGTGATCCTCGGCGGTGGCAGCGACCTCGGTGTGATGTGCGGCTCCGGCGCTTTCCAGGACCTCGGCCCGCAGATCAAGAAGGACGGGCTCGACCTGTCCCAATTCGTGGACACCCCGCTGAAGTCCAGCGCGTACAACGGCGTCCAGTGCAGCCTGCCGCTGCTGTCCGACGTTTACGGCCTGTTCTATAACAAGGACCTGCTGTCGGCAGCAGGATTCACCGAGCCGCCTAAGACCCTCGATGAGCTCGAGACGATGGCGCTGAAGCTCACCACGTACAACGCCGACGGGTCGATCAAGACCCTCGGGTTCAACCCCATGATGGGTTTCTACGAGAACCAGAGCGGTCCGTGGTCGGCCGCGGTCGGAGCGGCGTGGATGGCGGGCGACAAGAGCGCCATCTCCACCGACTCGGCCTGGGCGAAATTGATCGAATGGCAGAAGGCCTTCGTCGACAAGGTCGGGTACAGCAAACTCAAGGCGTTTACCGCCGGGCTCGGCGACGAATGGTCCGGGGACAACGCATTCCAGACCGGGCAGGTCGCCATGATGATGGACGGGGAATGGCGCGTCGCCTTCATCGAGGACCAGAAACCGGATCTGCATTACGGCACCGCCCCGTTCCCGGTAGCCGCGGACAAGGCCGACCTATACGGCGGCGGCCTGGCGATGTCTACCTATGTCGGTATCGCCAAGACCGCGAAAGGCACCGATCTCGCATTCAAACTCGTCAAATACCTGGCGGCCGATACCGGTGCGCTCGTTACCTTGACGAATGAGATCAAGAACATTCCGACGACCCAGGCGTCACTTGCCTCGCCCGACCTGAAGATCTCGGACCAATTCCGCACGTTCCTCGATATCGCAAAAAGCCCGCATGTGTTCACCGTTCCGCAGGTGGCTACCGGGACAGGCCCGCAGGACACCCTGCTGAACTACTGGGAAGAATTCCAATCCGGCGCCGGCGGAGACCTCACGGCCGGGCTGAAGAAGGTCGACGACGATATCGACAACGCGTTGGCCCTGAGCGCCGGACCGTGACGCGGTGACGGAGTTGTCCAGCGTCGCCCGGCGGGCATCGGAACCGCCCGTCGGGCAACGACGTCGCACAGGCCGGCGCGCCAGCCACCGTGCCGCGTGGCTGATGCTCACGCCGGCGCTGGCCGGGCTGGCGATCTTCTTCGTCTACCCGCTCGTCGCCAACGTGTACTACTCGTTCACGCGGTACAACCTGCTGCAGGCCCCCGAGTGGATCGGCTTCCGGAACTACACGTACCTCTTCACCAAGGACCCGAAAGTCGTTGCGGCGGCGCGGAATACGCTCTGGCTCGTCGTCATCCTGGTACCGGTGCGCATCGTGACGGCCATGGCGATGGCGGGCCTGCTGACTCGGGCGAAACGCGCGGCCGGGTTCTGGCGCACGGTGTTCTACTTGCCCGCGCTCATCCCGCCGGTCGCGTCGATCGTGGCGTTCGTCTTCCTGTTCAATCCCGGCACCGGGCCGGTGAACGCCGTGCTCAAGCTCGTCGGCATCAAGGGCCCGCTCTGGTTCAACGACCCCGCGCTCGCCAAACCGTCGCTGGTGCTGCTCGGCGTGTGGGTGATGGGCGACATCATGATCATCTTCTTGGCGTCGCTGCTCGACGTGCCCCAGGAGCAACACGAGGCGGCCGCCCTGGACGGAGCCAATGCCGCGCAACGGATTCGGTACGTCACGCTGCCGCACCTGCGCCCGGTGCTGCTCTTCGCCATCGTCATCGGCGTCATCGACACGCTGCAGTACTTCACCGAGGCGGCGGTCGCCTCGTCCGTCGCCAGCGGCCGATCCGGCGTCTCAGTCCAGCTCAACCAAGTGCTCGGCTACCCGCGCGATTCACTGCTCACCTACACGGAATGGCTGTACGTGCGCGGCTTCTCGAACTTCCAGCTCGGCTACGCGGCGTCCCTGGCGGTGGTGCTGTTCGTCGTCACCGGCGTCTTCCTGGCGCTGCTGCTGCGGCGGTTCGGCGCGTTCAGTCCGGACGGTCGGGTATGACGGCCCGGCTCCCGCTCGCCCCTGCCCGCACCGGGGACAGCACGATGCGCCCGGTCGGGCGGCGAAGCGTCGTGTTGTTGTGGATAGCAGAGAATGCGCTCCGCATCGTGCTGGCGGCGATCTTCCTCGCGCCGATCGCGTTCGTGCTGCTCACTTCGTTCATGTCGTCGTCGCAGACGCTGACCGCCTCGCTGTGGCCCCACCCCTGGGATTTCGGGAACTACCAGCGGGCGTTCCAGCAGGTGCCGCTCGCGCGATGGTTCGCTAATTCGCTGATGTACGCCGGGCTGGCGACCCTGTTCATGCTGGTGTCCTCGGTGCCCGCGGCGTATGTGCTGGCGAAGATCCGTCTCAGGTTCGCGAATCTGATCTTCCTCGCCATCGTGGTGGCGATGCTGCTGCCGCCGCAGGTCACGATCGTGCCGCTGTACATCATGTGGGCGAAGCTGGGTCTCAACGGCACGCTCTGGCCGCTGATTCTGCCGAACCTACTGGGCGATGCGTTCTCGATCTTCCTGCTGCGCCAGTTCTTCCTCACCATTCCGACCGAATATCTGGACGCGGCGCGTATCGATGGCAACGGCGACTTCGGGGTGCTGGCCCGGGTGGTGGTGCCCATGGCGAAGCCCGGGGTCGCCGCGGCCGCGATCTTCAGCTTCTTCCACGCCTGGAACGACTACTTCGGACCGCTCGTCTACGCCTCGGAGAACGCGCAGAACTGGCCTGTCGCCTACGGTCTCGCGATGTTCCGCGGGTCGCACGGCACCGACTGGGGAACGACGATGGCCGTCACCATGCTCGTTGCGGCGCCGATCGTCGTCGTCTTTTTCTTCGCGCAACGCACGTTCGTCGAGGGCATCACGCTTACCGGGGTCAAAGGATAGGGACGCATGAAGCTCACCGTCGTCGGCGGTGGATCGACGTACACCCCGGAACTCGTCGACGGACTGTGCCGCCTCAGCGGTCAACTGCCCGTCGACGAGCTGTGCCTGGTCGATCCGGACGCCGAGCGGCTGGCCTCTGTGGCCGGCATCTCGCAGCGCATGACGGCGCGGGCGGGTGGGCCTTTCGCGGTCACCGCGACCGGCGACCTCACCGCCGGTGTGACCGATGCGGATGTGGTGCTGCTGCAGCTCCGGGTCGGCGGCCAGGCGGCACGCCACTGCGACGAGACCTGGCCGCACGAGGCCGGTGTCATCGGGCAGGAGACCACCGGCCCGGGCGGCTTCGCGAAGGCGCTGCGCACCGTGCCGGTGGTGCTGGACATCGCCGAGACGATCCGGAAGCACGCGAAGAAGGACGCCTGGATCATCGACTTCACGAACCCGGTGGGCATCGTGACCCGCGTGCTGCTGATGGCCGGGCACCGGGCGGTCGGCCTGTGCAATGTGGCGATCGGCTTCCAGCGGCGCTTCGCGAATCTGCTCGGCGTGGAACATCGTCATATTCGACTCGGTCATGTCGGTCTGAACCATCTGACCTGGGAACGCGCCGTCTACCTGGCCGATCCTGCGGACCCGGCGGCCGGGCGGGACGTGCTGCCCGAATTGCTGGAACACCACCTCGCCACTATCGCCGAGGAGGAGGAACTGCCGGCCGCGGCGCTGCGACTGCAGCATGCCGTGCCGTCCTACTACCTCCGCTACTACTACGCCCATGACGAGGTGCTCCGCCGGCAGCTGGCCGAGCCCACTCGGGCCGAAGAGGTCATGGACATCGAGCGTGCGCTGCTGCGCCAGTACGCGGACCCGGCCGTCGACACCAAGCCCGAGGAGCTCGCGCAGCGGGGCGGGGCGTTCTATTCGGAAGCGGCGGTCGACCTGATCGCGTCGCTGTGCGGCGATGTGCGGGACGTCCAGGTGGTCAATGTTCGTAATGGCGGCATCCTGCCGTTCCTTCCCGATGATCACGTCATCGAGGTGCCCGCGACGATCGCCGCGGGCGGGCCCGCCGCGTTGGCGGTCGGTGAGCTGCCGGGCGAGATGGCCGGGCTGATAGCGCATGTCGCCGAGTACGAGCGGCTGGCACTATCGGCCGCGGTGCGCGGAGGCCGGGATCGGGTGCTGCGCGCGCTGTTGGCGCATCCGTTGGTCGGCCAGATGGACAAGGCCGAGCGGCTCACCGATCTGCTGCTCGCGCACAACGCGCCGTACCTGGCGTGGGCGCAGTGAGCGAAGCGCGCTTTGTTGCGGCCGGATGCGGTGACTCGGTTTCTGACGTTGTCGCTGACTCGGTTTCCGGCATGGTCACTGGCGCGGCCGCTGACTCTGCTGCTGGCGCGGCCGCTGACGCGGTTGCCGTCGCCGTCGACGGCGGCGGATCCAAGACGGACGTCCTGGCGGTATCGATGGGCGGGCAGGTGCTGGCGAGCGTGCAGGGGCCCGGATCCAGCCCGCAGGCCGCGGGCGTGGCGGCATCGATCGGCACCATCACCGCATTGATCGCCGAAGCCGTGGCGCGCGCGGGCGCATTGCCGGTGACGCGGATCGGCGTCTACCTGTCCGGACTCGACTTTCCCGATGAGCACACGACTTTCGCGGCGACATTCCGGCGCGCCACCCGCGAGGCGTATCCGGCCGCGGCGGTCTCGATCGACAACGACCTGTTCGCGCTGCTGCGTGCCGGCACGCGGGAGAGCGACGCGGTCGCGGTCGTCTGCGGCACCGGCATGAACTGTGTCGGCGTCCGTGCCGACGGCGCACAGGTGCGCTACCCGGCGCTGGGCACTCTCTCGGGCGATTGGGGTGGCGGCTGGCACCTCGGTGAGCAGGCCCTGTGGCACGCGGCCCGGGCGCTCGACGGACGAGGCCCGAAAACCACTTTGCTGCAACGCATTCCGGCTGCTCTCGGCGCACCCCAGCTGTGCGACGTGATCGAAGCCCTGCACGTCGGCCGGCTGGAGTCCGTCCGCCTGGCCGACCTGAGCCCCGTCGTGTTCAGTGCAGCCGACGACGCCGATGCCGTGGCTCTCTCGCTGGTGGACCGGCAGGCCGCGGAAATCGTCGCCCTCGCCGTGAACACACTGCGCCGCCTGGACCTCGTGCAGCGGCCGGTACCCGTCGTCCTCGGCGGCGGGCTGATCCGGGCCGGGCATACCCGCCTGATGCGCAGCATCGAACGGGACCTGGCGTCGGCCGCCCCGGCGGCGCGGCTGACGGTCGTTCGCCGATCACCGGTCTTCGGCGCCGCACTGCTGGTCCTTGAGGCCGCCGGAGCCGACGACACCGCCCTCGTGCGGCTCGGCGACTCCACCCAACGTGTCGGATCATGCGACCCCGCGGAGCCCACCGATTACGCCTGGGCAAAGGGGCCAGTGGGCAGCAGATGATCTCGGTAACCGCACCGTTTGTGGCGCACTCGACGGTGGCGCTTCGGGTGCGCTCAGCGTCGTTGCTATTCGATGCTGAGATGGGTGATCACGACCTTCTTCGCGATCGAGGTCAGCGTCGCGGGATTCGCGGGAATCCGATGGTCTTCCTCGGGGCCGATGTGAAGGTGATGCGGCCCGCCGTGCTGCTGCGCGTGCCCTGGGTGGTTGTCCTCCCGCCACAGGAGGGTCCCATCGATCCGTCGCAGATCGAACTTGTAGTAGTCCGCGATGAGCTCAGTCGAAAATGAGATTGCAACTGTCAGAACGGTTCCGGATGCGATGAAGTCAATGTGAAAGTCGTCGACGTCAATGATGCCTGGGCGAGGTGCAGTGGCGTCGATGCCGTCACGGAGCGTCCCGCCGATCCGCTCCGCCCAGATCGGCAGGAAGTCGATCGCGTCCTCGACCGTCGTGATGTAGGGCGGGAACACGGATGCGTCTACTCAGGCGTCTCGGCGTGTTCGAGCATCCGATATAAGCGCAGGGCGCGGAAGAACTCGTCGGTCTCTTGGAGTTCTCCGCGTTCGTCGCGGAACATGTCGATGTAGTTGTCGCGGTTCATCCCGGGATGGGCGGCTTCGAACGCGGCGACGTCGGCGCGTAGCTCATCGATCGTCACCGTGCGCCAGGTGATCTTCGCTGCCGTCTTCATCGCATCAGTCTACGTGGCGGTCAATGACCCGCGCAGGGAAACAAGATCGCGACGCGGTGCCGACCGCGTGTGTTGCAATGACGCCATGCCCGATCGTCCGCGCCACCTGTTGAGCGTTCGGCTGCGTCCGGACATGGACGGCCCGCCGCGCGGTTGGCCGTTCAACATCCCCGCGGTCGCCCAGCTTTTGGCCGAAGGCTGGGAGGTGCCCGGCGGGGTGACCGTGTTGATCGGTGAGAACGGTTCCGGCAAGAGCACGATCATCGAGGCGATCGCCGGACGCTATCCCCGGCTCGGCAACGACCTGGTGGGCCCGACCACGATCGGTGACGAATCGCCGCTCGGTTCCTGGCTGTCGGTCGCCACCGCGCCGCTCGCGGCCCGGTCCGGGTTCTTCCTGCGTGCCGAGGCGATGCACAGCTATTTCGCCGCCCGAGACGAGGCCACCGGCCGCACCGAACGGGCGTGGGACGACCGGGCGCTTTTGGCGCGCAGCCACGGTGAATCGTTCCTGGCGGTATTGCGGGAGCGGTTCAACGATGTGGGCGTCTATTTCCTCGACGAGCCGGAATCCGCGCTGTCCTTCTCCTCCAGCCTGGCGCTAGTCGCCCTGCTGGACACGCTCCGCGCCGAGGGCAGCCAGGTGATCGTGGCGACGCACTCGCCCCTCATCGCCGCGCTCCCGGGGGCCACGCTGATCGAACTGGGTGACTGGGGATGGCGCGAAACGTCATGGGAGGAAGCGGATATGACGTGGAACTGGCGCGCGTTCCTGGACGCACCCGGGCGGTTCCTGCGCCATCTGCTTGCGGACACCGACGGCGAAATCGGCTGACGGCGGTCGCCCGGCGCCGCGGGTGCGATCGGTCCCTGACGGAGGCGGATTCCGGGTGACACCGCTCGCGCCACCAGTACCATGGCGACGATGACGGGTTTTGATGATGACGAGGCTCGCTCGTTCGCGCATTCATTTCGATCATTTCTCGCGTGGGTGCATGCGGATCGGTTCGACGATGAGGCGAGAAACTAGGTTGTCGCCCTGGTCCGGGGTCACCTCGGCGAGGCCGGCTGTGCCGAATCGGTGGTATCGCGGTCGCTGCCCACGTTCGAACACGTCAACCTGCAGACCGCCATCGAGGTGTGGGTCGGCCGGCCGGGCAGATCGGTGACGCTGCGCGGCGTGGTGGCACCGCCGCATTTCGGGCCGGTCAGCTTGCAGCAGCTCGTCGCCGCGCAGGGCATCCCGCCGATACGGCTCGCCGCGCCCCCGCTGGTGGACCTGCCGAACGGTCCTGATTCGACGTTGGCGTGCCTGCTGTCCGCAGTGCTGCTGGTCGAAGACGCGCGCGGCCGCTACGTGGTGATGGTCACCGGACCGTCGGAGCACAATCCGGGTCTCGCGGTGGAGGTGGCCGGTCTGGGCGTCGCCCGGGCGCAATCCGTGTTGGTGGAGCTGGACGCGTTGCGGCGCGAGTTGAACGTGTATCGGGGCCACGTTCTGGACGTGTCCGTGTCGCCGATGGGTGGCGTGGTGCTCGCCTTCGCGAAGCCGGCGCACCTGCATCGTGACGACGTGGTGCTCCCGGATGCGGTACTCACCCGCATCGAACGTCACACACTCGGCATCGCCGACCATCGGGATGCCCTGCTCGCCGCGGGGCAGCATCTCAAGCGCGGCCTGCTGCTGTACGGGCCGCCGGGCACCGGTAAGACGCATACCATGCGATACCTGCTCGGCCGGATGACCGGCTACACCCGCCTGGTGTTGACCGGGCAGGCACTACACGCGATCGGCTCGGTCGCCGACCTCGCCCGGGATCTTCAGCCCGCCGTCGTCGTGCTGGAGGACGTCGACCTGGTTGCCGAGGATCGCAGTTTCGGGCCGGGATCGAGCCCTGTGCTGTTCGATCTGCTTGACGCCATGGATGGTGCCGCCGCCGATGCCGATCTGCTGTTCATCCTGACCACGAACCGGGCCGATCTGCTCGAGCCGGCGCTGGCGGCTCGACCGGGTCGGGTGGACGTCGCAGTCCACATCGACCTGCCCGATGCGCGGGCGCGCGGCACACTCTTCGATCTGTATGCGCGCGGCATCACGACGGACCTGAGCGATACGGATCGGGAAGCAATCGTGCAGCGCACCGAGGGCGTGACGGCGTCGTTCCTGAAAGAGTTCCTCCGGCGGGCGGTGCTCGAATCCATCGTGGAGGCCGCCGAGGACGTGGAGGGCGCCGAGCCCGCCGCTGTCACCGCCGCGCACGCCAATCGCGCGCTCGATGACCTGCTCAGTGACAGCCAGGAGGTCACCCGCAGCCTGCTCGGCGTGGGCAACGACCCGACCCTCCTCCCGCCGGGCGGCGGAGCCGGCGCCCTCCCGCCGAGACGTCACCGCGGCTTCGGCTGGACCGCCTACGCCCCGTTTTCCGGCGGATAGGCGTAGAAGTGCTATGCCGGGTCTGACCGATCAGCGGTCCTCCGGGAATCGCGAATGCGCAAGGGGCCGCGGGGTGTCTGTCGAACCTCCGGGTCAGCGCTCGGGGTGATTTTGGGTGATCGGTCTAGCGTCTGGCTGCGACAGCCAGCTCCCCCGTTTGGGCAGCTTCGCGGGAGTCGATCTGCCGGAAATATATCCAGCCGCCCGCGGTGTCGATCTCGTCGATGAACACCCATGACCACAATCCGGGGCGCCCGGCCACGGCGACGCTGCCGACGTACAAGCCGGATTCGCCAGCGGGCAGCTTGGCGATATTGCGGTCGTCGTCGTCGACCCAGTTCAGGTCGGCGTCAATGTCGATCTGGATCACGGGGGCTCTTCCTCTTACGATCGCTCGTTGTCGTGCGGATTCTCCATCACAGTGTAGGTTGCGCTCACGAATCGGGCCGCGATGGCTGCTCTTGGCTGTCCAGGCCGGATCTGGCCAGCGCGAAGGTCCCGAATCCGGGCATGGTGAATCGCATCCGGCCATGCCCTGCGGGTTCGATGATGCCCTTGTCGATCAGAGCCTGTCGTGCCATGCTCCACTGCGCAGATTTCGCTCCCAGCGTCGCCGATACGTCGGCGGTGGTTGCGGTTCCGTCGCCTGAAACGGCTGCGATCGCGAGTATGACGGCCTGTTCGGCGGGTGTGGCTTTGTTCCATCGGCCGCGGAACATGCCGCCTTCGAGGTTGTTTCGCACGTCGGCCAGTGCCCGCCTGGTCTCGTCTGGTTCGATCGTCGACCGCGCCCGGGGTGCGGCCTGAGTCCAGGTCTCGTCGCCGATGTACTGGATCAGATACGGCGAGCCATCGGCCGCGGCGAGGGCCAGCTCGGCCGCTGCCGGCGTCCAGCGAACGCCCACGGCCAGGGCGGGCTCCAGCAGGGCGCGTGCCGCGTCCGGCTCGTCCAGGCGGCCGAGGGTTCGGAAGTTGAACCGCTCGGTGAAGGATGCCGCCGCCATGATCCGCTCCGGGGTGTTGGGAAGTCCCGCGCCGATCACCGCGAGTGGGCTGTTCGGAGTCTTGGCCGCGTCCTGGATCGCGTTGGCCAGCACCACCATGCCATCGGTCGGCGCCTCTTGCATTTCGTCGAGGACTATGAGCAGACCGGCTCGGTCCTTGTCTCTGGCGGCCTGGGCGGCTCCCGACAGGATCCCGGCCAGCACTTGTCGTTGCACGGTGACTATGGCCGGTCCTGCTGCTGCGGCGGGGCCGGAGGCGATCTTCACGACGCCGGCGTTGACCTCGATCGACAGCGCGGAGAGCCGCTGTTTCACCGCACGCCACGCGCCGCCTGCGCGGGAACGGTGTAGCGGCGCCACCGCCTCGGCGACGGCTGCCGCTAACATCTGCGCCCCGTTGGATACGGCGTCCAATGCCACTTGCGCGACGACGAAACCGCGCGCCGTGGCCCGCTCCGCGGCGACCGACAGGATCACGGTCTTGCCGTAGCCGCGCGCCCCGGTGAAAACGACATGGGCTGGTGCCGCGTCCCCGGAGTTTTGCACCCGGGTCAACACGGCCTCGATTCGGGCGAGGTGCGCATCCCGGCCGACCAGTACCGCGGGGCGGGCGCCGAATCCCGGATGGTAGGGGCTGTCCACACGACAACCTTAGATAGCATTAGATCGAGACGCAAATCTAACGACATCTAACATCCGTGACGAGGATGTGGTCATGGTGTGGCGCATCGACCGGCTCAGCCACTCGGCGCTGGACAAGCCTGGCACAGCCGAGCTCGATATCCGGGAAAAGAAGAAAACCCCTGGCTTGACCAGGGGTTTTCCACTGTCGGGGTGGCGGGATTCGAACCCACGGCCTCTTCGTCCCGAACGAAGCGCGCTACCAAGCTGCGCCACACCCCGATGCGACCATCGATCAGTCTAGCGGAGCCCGGCAAGCCGCCGAACCACCCGGCGAAGATCACCGGACGCAGGGGCCGAGGGGACCGAGATCGTCATACGCCGATGTCCTCGTTCCAGATGTCCGGGTGCGCGGCGATGAACTCGCGCATCAGCCCGGCGCACTCCTCGTCGTCCATCACGACGACCTCGACTCCGCGCGACCGGAGCAGCGCCTCGTTGCCCAGGAACGTGTGGTTCTCGCCGATCACTACGCGCGGGATCTTGTACAGCAGGATCGCGCCGGTGCACATGTCGCAGGGCGAGAGTGTTGTGGCCAGCGTGGCTTTCGCGTAGATGGAGGCGTTCAGCCGGCCGGCGTTGTCCAGGCAGTCGGTCTCGCCGTGCCGGATGGGGCTGCCCAGCTGCACCCGCTTGTTGTATCCGGTCGCCAGCACCTGCCCGTCGACAACGAGGGCCGCGCCGATCGGCACGCCGCCCTCGGCTGCGCCGGTCAGCGCCGCACCGAGAGCGGCGGCGAGGCACTCGACGTCGGACAGCGCGGACCCCGTGACGGCGCTCATCGCTGTGCCCGGTGCTCGTGACGGTGGCTCGTCGTGCCGGCGGGCTCGCCTTTCGCCGATGACGGGCCGCGAAGCTCGCCACTCGTCGGTGCGGTGTGGCGGCTTTCGTCAGCCCCGTCGGCCTGACCGTCCCCCACGTGCGCTGCCGAGCCGGTCGGCTGGTCCACAGACCCGACTACCGGCTGGTCCACAGACCCGAGCGCCGCCAAATCCGGCGTGGAGCCGTCCGCGGCCAGCACGACACCTGCCATCGGTGACAGCGCTCTCGCCGGCTCAGCCGCGAGGACGCCGACCGGCCGGCCGATCTGCAGCAGCCAGTACAGCACGCCGCCCACGACAAATCCTACATAGAAAGCGATGTCGCCGCCGTGCAACCAACTCGAGGCGGCCGGGCCGACGTACAGGCTGGTATCCATGAACGGGATCGCGGCGGCGAAGCCGACCACCATGGCCACCAGGGCATCCCACCCGTAGCCGAGCTCGCGGATGTCGAGCAGGTGAGTGAGGTCCAGGCGTCCGCGATGCCGCATCCAGTGCACGATCTGCACGGCTGCGAACGGGGGAATCCAATAGGTGATGAACAGCAGCACGTTCTCGAACTTGGTCGCCAGGTCACCCGTATTCAGATACAGGGTCAGGAAGAACGCCAGAACGGTGACGATCACGGCGATATACGGCCGCTTGATCCGAGCGCCGGTCGCCTGCAGGGCGAGTGATCCGGAATAGTCGTTGACCGCGTTGACGGCGACCGTGCCGATCCAGATGGCGACCATCGCCATGCCGCCGAGCGCCCCGCCGCCCAGCAATTTGCTGATCCCCGCCGATGTCGCCTCCGGGACCAGCGACGACGCCGCGAGGCCCAGGATCTCGACCCAGATCGAGGATATGGCCACGCCGGCCAGCGACAGCCAGAAGATCCCGGCGCGGGACGTGGACGGTTTGAGGTACCGGCTGTAGTCCGACGCGTAGACGCCCCACGGGATCGCGAAGCTGGCGGCGAGCGTGACCATCAGGATGAATCCGCCGACCAGGTCCGCACCGTGGGCCGTGGCCGCCGCGTGGAAATTGCCGACCGCGGCGATCTTGACGGTGATGATCACGAACATGATGCCGAGCACGATGGACATCCACTTCTCGAACGTGTGCATCCATTCGTAACCGAACAGTCCGAGCACGCCCTGCAGCACCAGCACGATAAGCAGCCCGATCCAGAACGGCACGTGGATCAGCAGATGGATCGCCTCGGCGCCGAAGATGGCGTTGAGCGCGTCCCACGCAATCGTCGAGAGCCATTGCAGGATACCGGGAAGCACCACCGAACGGCCGAAAGGCAATCGGGCCAGCGGAATCTGGCCGACTCCGGTGTGCGGCCCCCAGGTCCCCAGGGCGGCGACCAACAGCCCGCCGAGCAGGGTGCCGACGACGATCGCCACCACGCCCAACCCGAAACCGACGCCGACGAAACTCGCGGTTCCGAGCGATCCGATGAAGAACCCCGCGGGCACCAGGTTCGGGGTGAACCAGATGGTGAACTGCCGATGCAGCCTGCCGTATCGGTTGCTCAGCGGGATCGGCGCCATGCCGCGGAGTTCGATGTTCACCGCGCCCTCGTGCGTGGGCATCGCGCCGGCGTAGACGGACTCCGGTGAATCGTTCCTGGGTTCGGCAGTCATCAGTACCTCCGATGAACGGTGGTCCAGGTCACACGACCTGACTGCATTGCAGCGCGGCGCCGAGGCGTCTTCAAGGGACGCAGCGTCGCCGACAAGCCGCCAGGTACCTGACACAATGTCAGGCGAACACGCCCTCAACAGCGGACAATCGCTGGTGTGCTGCCCACACTCGTCGAGGTGCTGGCACTGCCGGCCTTCCGATCGGCCGCCGTCGAGGTGCTGGCCGGCGAGCCGGAGCATGCGGCGATCCGGTGGGTGCACTCCTCCGAGGTCTACGAGATGGGGAACTTGCTGTCCGGCGGCGAGCTGCTGCTGACCACCGGGCTGGGTCTCTCCGGCCGCTCTGCCGACCAACTGACGGCATATGTGGATCAGCTGGCCGATGCGGGGTGCGTCGCGCTGGCCATGGAGATCGGGCGCTCCTTCTTCGCGATTCCGGCCGATATCGTGGCGGCCGCGCGCCGCCGCGGTCTGGTGCTGCTTGCCCTGCACCAGGTGGTGCCGTTCGAGCGGATGATCGAAGACTTCCACGATCTGCTGGTGCGCCGGATGTCCGCCGGTCGGGTGGGCGAATCCATCTGGCAGGACCTGCTGGGAACCGTTGTCGCACAACGGGGGTTGCCCGTGCTGCTGGATGTGGTGGCGCGGCTCGCCGGGTGCGAGTGCGATGTGGTGGACGTCGACGGCCGGGTGCTGGCCCGCAGCGCGCATGCGCTGGGACCACCAGGCTCTGGCAGCACGCTCGTCGATATCCGTGGCCCGGCAGGGCTTCTCGGTCAACTTCGGCTGCAGGGCTCGAACACGCCGCACCGCTTAGCGGTGGCCGGGCGGGCGACGATGGCGGTCGCGTTGGAGCTGACTACGGAATCGGCGGCGCAGCAGCATCCCTCGCCGGTGGAGGCGCTGCTCGCGGACATCGTCGCCGGGTTGCCGACGTCGACTCGCGACATGGCCGGTCGACTCAGCGCGGCCGGATTGCCCGTGACGCCGGGCGAGCACGTGCTCGTTGCCGCCGTGGACATCGATATTCGGGTCTCGGCAAGGGACCTCGTGTCGCCGGTGCGGCAGGCGGTGGCCGGGGTACTGGGCACCTGCGCCGTCGGGAGCATGGGACACGAGGTGATCGTCCTAGCTCGCGGCTGGCCGAATCCGTCGTTGTCCCGGGTCCGCCAGGTGTTCTGCGATGCGTACCGGGCGCTCGCCTCGAGCCCCGCGGCGGAGGATGTCCGGGCGCTCGGTGTCGCGATGCCGGTCACGGATCTGGCCGATGTGGGAAAGGCGATCGCCGAGGCCCGCGGGATGGTCCGGGTATCGCGGCGGCTCGGCATTCGGTCGGGGGTGCGGCTGGCACGCGATCTCGGCGTCCCGCGCCTGCTCGCGTCGGTGACGACCGGGCATCGGTTGGCGGCGTTCGTGGACGAACAGCTCGGCTCGCTGATGAGCTACGACACCCAGCACGCCGCGGACCTGATTCGCACGCTCGACGTCTATCTGGAGAGCGGCGGCCGCAAGTCGCGCACCGCGCAAATGCTCGGAATCCGTCGACAATCGTTGTACGACAGGCTCACTCGCATCGAGCGGCTGCTCGGCGTGCATCTGGACGATACGGCGCAGCGGCTGGCGCTGGGGGTCGCCATGGTGGCCTGGCGGCTGCACACGGGCCTGGATCCGCAGGCGGCGTTCGATCGGCGCGGCGCGGCAGCGGTGAGCCGTCCGGACCGCCCATGACGCTTCTCGCCGGGGCTATTGCTCGGCGGCGGCAGCGGGCAACAGGGTCAAGCGGGCAGCAGGGTCAGCAGGGTGGCCTCGGGGCGGCAGAGCAGGCGCACCGGCGCGTACGGCGAGTTTCCGAGCCCGGCGGAGACGTTGAGCCACATGGTGGAGCCCCAGCGCGACAGGCCGCGCGCCCGTGACCGGTCGATGCCGCAGTTCGTCACTACAGCCCCGACCAGGGGCAGGCGCACCTGGCCGCCGTGCGTGTGTCCGGCAAGAACGACGTCATAACCGTCGGCGGCGAATTGGTCGAGCAGCCGCGGTTCGGGCGAATGCACGACGCCCAGCCGCACGACCGACGCTGGATCGGCCGGGCCGGCGATGGCGTCGTAACGGTCGCGGCGGGTGTGTGGATCGTTCAGGCCGGCCAGCGCAACGTGCAGCCCGCGCGTCGTCACGGTGGTGCGCCGGTTGTTGAGATCCGCCCAGCCGTGTTCGACCAGGGCGGCGCGGAGGTCCTCCCACGGCAGGTCGACCTCGCGGCGTACGTGCGTGCGGCGGGTGAAGTACCGGTGCGGGGAGCGCGGCTCGGGCGCGTAGAAGTCGTTGTTGCCGAACACGAATCCGCCCGGCACATCGAGCAGCCGGCCGAAGGCCGCGACCGCGGCGGGCACGGCGTCCAGCGACGACAACGCATCGCCCGTCATGATCACGAGATCGGGGTGCAGGTCGGCGAGCGCGGACACCCACCGGGCCTTGCGGCGCTGCCGGGGCAGCATGTGCAGGTCGGAGAGGTGCAGCACGCGCACGGGCCTGGAGCCGGCCGGCAGCACCGGCACGGAGGCGCGGCGCAGCGCGAACCATTGCCGCTCAACGAGACTCGCGTAGGCGAGCGTGCCGAGCCCGGCCGCGGCCAGTGCCGCCGACGCCCGCAGCAGGCGCGGCGGCAGGAGTGGCGGCAGGAGTGGCGGCAGGAGTGGCGGCAGGAGTGGCAGCGCGGCCCGTCGACGGACGCGCCTCATCCCGAACAGCGTCATACCCGGTCGTGATCCGGCGCCGAAACCCAGCCGCGACGGCCGACGGCATCTGCCGCCATGCCGCGCATCATCCGCCGCCGGTATTGCCGCCGCCAGTCCCGCCCGAACCGCCACCGCCGTCGTTGCCGCCGGACCAGCCGGGGGTCCCCGGTCCGCCCGAGGTGCCGGTACCGCCGGAACCGCCCGCACCGCCGACCGGCGTGCCCGGCCCGGCGGACACGGTCAGGCTGATGGTCGCGCCCGGAAGTGCGCTCTGCTTCGGGTCCTGGCTCACCACGGTGTTCGCCGGCAGCGTGGTGGTCGAGTCGTAGGTCACGGTGACGTTCGGGAAGCCGTGCGCCTTCAGCTGCGCCTGCGCGTCGGCCAGCAGCATGCCCTCGACATCGGGCAGCTGCGATCCGGCTTGGCCCGCCACATATTGCGGATCGGAGACGGGGAACGGCGTCACGGGCTCGGCCGCGTGCATGGGACCCATGGCGGCCAACCAGGTCTGCTCCGGGATCGTTCCGCCGGCCATACCGACGCCCGGTTTTTTCGCGTCGGCGACCGTGCACGATCGCACGGGGTTGACGCAGATCGATTGGGGCTGGCTCAGGTAGTCCCACGTCATCACGGCGGCCGAGTAATACGGCGTGTAGCCGAGGAACGCGCCCGATTTGAACTGCAGCGTGGTGCCCGTCATGCTGGCCGTCTGCCGCGTCCAGTTCGCCGCCTTGGCCGCCGCGTATCCGGTGCCGGTGGGGCTGGCCGTGCCGGCGGAGATCGAGTTGGTCAGCGTGCGCGCGAGTTCCGGCGGCACGGCCTGCGCGCACGGCTCCTGCTTCCAGGACACCTGCTTCCCGGTGCGGTCCGTGATCGACGCGATCGGCGTCGGGGGGCACCACATGCCGTCCGAATCCAGCGTGGCGCCGACGTTCGACAGCTCCAGCGGGCTTACCGGCGAAACCCCGAGGGTGAACGAGGCGATCTTCTGGGCGGTCACCAGATCCTGGTACGTGGCACCGATCCCGGCGAAGGCGCGGTCGACGTCACCGGCGTCCAGCGTGTAACCGCGCAGGCCCAGCGCGACGGCCGTCGATACCACGGCGGGCAGCCCGACCTGGTCCTCGAGCTGGACGAACGGGGTGTCCGCACCCTGCACCAGCGCCGACCCCAGCGTCATCGTGGTCGGGAACTTGCCGGTGTTCGCGAACTGGTACGTCGGCACGAGCGGGCTGGTGTAGCTCGCCGGCACCGAGATGGTCGAGTCGACGCCGAGGCCCTTGTTCATGGCCGCTGCCGCCGTGAACAGCTTGAACACGCCGCCGGCGCCGAGCGGCGCGAACGTCGTCACCAGCCGCTGCACCGTCTCGCCCTTCGTGGCGTCCAGGCCGTACGGCCGATTCGCGGCCAGCGCCAACACCTTTCGGGTCCCCACGCCGGGCTCGACCACGGCCATGACGTTCGCCAGTCGCGACGCCGCGGAGTCGCTCGGCGAGACCGTCTTGGTGACGGCGGCCACCGCGTCCTTCATCACGTTCGGGTCCAGCGTGGTCTGGATGGTGTAGCCGCCGCGGGCGATGTCCTCGTAGCCCATGCCCGCGTTCTGCAGGTAGTCGAGCACGTACCGGCAGAAGTAGCCGTTCGTGGCGTGGCCCGGCGCATCGATACAGCCGTTCGGCAGCACGGACGCGTTCAGATCCTCGGCGATGGACCGCGCCTTGGCCTTGTCACGCTCCTTGGCGGAGATGTACCCGTCACGAAACATGTCGTCCAGCACCAGGTTCCGCCGGTTCTGGGTGTCGATGATCTGGCTGCCGACCAACGGGTTGTACTGGTTCGGGTTGTTGATCATGGCGGCGAGCAGCGCGGCCTGCGAGAGCGAGAGCTTGTCGGCGTGCACCCCGAAGAAATGCTCCGACGCCGCCTCCGCCCCGTACGTCGACGGGCCGAACGCCACCAGATTCAGGTACTGCTCGAGGACCTCGTTCTTCGTGTGGTTCGTCTCGTACTGCAGCGCCATCTTCGCTTCGCGCAACTTGCGGACCGGGGTGCGGGCGATCGCATCCGCCTTCTCGGCCGGCGTGGTCGCCTCGACCAGGTAGAGGTAGTTCTTCACGAGCTGCTGCGTGATGGTCGACCCGCCCGAGATCGGTTGTCCCGAACTGTTATTCAGCAGCGCGCGCAGGGTGCCCTGCCAGTCCACCCCGCCGTGCACCATGAACCGGCGGTCCTCGATGGACACCACCGCCCGCTGCAGGTACAGCGAGATCTGCGACAGCGGGACGTAGGTGCGGTTCTGGTCGTAGATGTAGGCGATCGGGTCGCCGTTGTCGTCGGTGATCGTGGTGCGCAGCGGCAGTTTGGACATGTCCAGCAGGGTTGTGTTGGCCGTCTCCACGGCGGCCGTCACCTTGTTTGCGGTCAGCCCGAGGCCCATCGTGTACGGCAGCAGCAGACCGGCGACGAGCACCCCCGCCATGACGCATGCGACGAGTAGTTTCGCCAGGCCGTCGAAGATCCGCACCCGTAGAAGAGTACCGGTGCTGCGTGAGTAGGTGGGCGCGCTCGGTTCAGTTCCACGCTGCGGTTGCCAGCGTGGGATCAACGAGTATGACGCTGTTCCGCGGCGGGCCGGTTCGATCCCCGGCAAGCCCCGACGTCGGGGCTAGACCTTCCCGGTGCGGAAATCGAAGGCGAAGGAGACGGGTTCGCCGAGCATGCCATCCACGTTCGTTGGGTAGTAGGAGACCTTTCCGGCTGCGAAGTGGAACCCGCAGGAATCCATCGGGCGTGATCCGTCGGCCATGTCCTCTTTGTAGAACGACAACGCCACGTCGGTGAATTCGTACTTGAGGAACTGGGCCATGATCGCTTGGTTCTGGCTCGCCGCGACCACCTGCCCGGTCTTGATGTGCGTGCCCAGCACGACGCTGCGGAGCAGCAGCGGCGACGCCTTGCTGGTCGGTGCGGTGAATGTGGTGGCGAGTTCGGCTGGCCGGGACGATGCACCGCCCGAGCCCGGCCTACCAAAGCCGGCGGAGTTCGACGCGCCCCAACTGAAGCTGCCCAGTTCGATCCAGCCTTCAAGGCCCTTGAGAGTGCTCTCCCCGGCGATGCCGTCGAGCTTGAGGAAATACGAGACGCCGTCCCCTGACGGAGCGGCCGCTGGAAAAGCGACGGTGGCTTCCGGGGCGGCGATCGGGGCGGCAGCCGCCGTCCCGGCGCCCAGGCCCAGCGCCCCCAGCAGGGCGCCCGCGCCGACCGCACCGCCCTTGATCACCGTGCGGCGGCTGGCTTCGTAGGACGTGCTGTCCGACATGGCATCCTCCAGATCCGGTGGAGCCTCGATGACGCGGCTGGCCGGAAATGCTACCACTCTCTGTGAGGCCTGTCACACTATTGCGATGAGTGCCTCCACCGCTCCAGAAGCGGTCCCGCTGACGGTTCCCGGATTGCGCGAGGCGGGCGCTGCGCTGTTCGCCGCCGGCTATACGGCCGCCGGTCTGGTCCAGTTTCTCGGCGTCGCGGGAACGGACATTCCGTACTCGGCAACAGATCTGGTGCGCTACGAACATCGGCTTGCCGCTGTTCCGGGGCCGGTGGCCACTCTCGCGGCCGTGCTCTGCCTCGGCTGGACCCGTCCGGCCGACGAGATGGCAGCCGCGATCGGCGCACACGCCCTGGAAGCCCTCATCTCCGCCGAGGCGCTCGTCGAAGAAACCGGGGCGATCCGCGCCGCGGTCCGGCTGCTACCCCACGGCGAGATCCTGGTCGCCTCCGATCGGCGCCCCGAATCCGGCCGGGGCGCCGGGCCGCTACACGTCACCGGCATCAACGCGCCGGCGAGCCTGCTGGCCTTCCTGTCCGTGCGGGAACCGGGCGCCCGGGTCCTGGATCTCGGTACCGGCAACGGCATCCAGGCGCTGCTGGCGGCGTCGCACGCGTCGTCCGTCGTCGCCACCGACGTCAACCCGCGGGCGTTGGCGTTCGCGGGGTTCAACGCCGCGATCAACGGGATCGGGAACATCGAGTTCCGGCAGGGCTCCTGGTTCGAGCCGGTTGCGGGGGAACGGTTCGACCTCGTGGTGAGCAACCCGCCGTACGTGATCTCACCGGAGAACAACGTGGTCTACCGGGACAGCGGCGGCGAGCCGGGTGCCCTGTGCGGGCAACTGGTGCACGACGCGACCGGGCACCTCACGCCCGGCGGGTTCGCCACCTTCCTGGTGAGCTGGCCGCTGTATGCCGGACTCGACGAGCAGTGGTGGACGCTGCCCGCGTCCTGGCTTGGCCCGGACGCTGCGGCATGGGTCTTGATGATGGGCCGGGACGATCCGCTCACCCACGCGGCGCAGTGGAACATCCCGCATGCCAAAGGCCAATGGCCGGACGGCGTGCGGGAATACCGCGACGCGGTGCAGAACTGGGTGCGGTACCTGGCCGATCGGCACATCGAGGCGGTCGCGTACGGGGCGGTGATCCAGCAGCGGCGCGACGGGGCCGGACGGATGCTGCGGGCCGACACCGCCGGATCCGGGGCGGGCAGCGCCGATGGGCACATCCGCCGGGTGTTCGCGGCATCCGACGTGCTCGGCGCGGACCCGGAGTCGACGGTGGCGTCCCGGCGCTGCACGATCCCGGCCGACGCACGGATCGACGGCACGCTGGTGCCTGGGGAGGCGGGCTGGACGCAGGGCGCCGCCCAGTTGCGCCTGGTAGAAGGGATCGCGATCCCGGCCGACCTGGACCCGGTCATGACGGAGATCGTCCTGGCCGCGACCGGGGGGTTGACGGTCGACGCCGCGGCGGCGGCGGTGGCGGAGCGGCTGGGCTTGGATCCCGTTGCGGCGGAACACCTTCGGGGCAGCGCCCGGCACATGATGGCGGAACTGGTGGGGCGCGGACTGCTGGGTCTGGACGGGCCATGATGCCCACCGAGACGGCCCCGACCGGTCGGTGACGGCGGCTCGCGTCCCCGGATCACCGAGTATGACGATGTTCCGTGGCGGGCGGGTTCGATCCACTGAACGTCCCCGGGCATGGTGCCGCTTGGGCCGTCATACCCGCCCGAGCGCCGCCCCGATCGCGCGCAGACCCTCGATATCGTGCACGTCGGTCGGCTGCGCCGGGACGCAGGTGACCGGAACCTCGGCGCGGGCGCGGTCGAAGCGGGCCCGCATGCGCATCTCGTCGGCGCTCATAGCCAGCCGGTCGAGGTGGATGCGCAGGGCGGCGCGGGCCAACGTCGCCCCCTTCGAGCGGGACCCGGCCTTCGCGTCGGCCTCGAGGGCGGCCTCGGTGGCGGCCGCGGACAGGTGCGCGAGCGGGGGGTGGGTGCGGTTCAGGATCAGGCCGGCCAGCGGCATCTGCTCGGAGACCAGCCGGTCGGTGAAGTACGCCGCCTCGCGGAGCGCGTCGGCCTGGCAGGTGGCCACCACCACGAACGACGATCCGGGGTCGCGGAGCAGCTGGTAGGTGGTCTCGGCCCGCTCCCGGAAGCCGCCGAACATGTCCTCGAACAGCTGCACGAACCGGGCCGCGTCGGTCAGCATCTGCCCGCCGATCACGGCCGTCACGGCCCGCGCGAACAGGGTGAACCCGGCTTCGAACAGCTTCATGATCCCGCGGCTGGGGGTGGCGAGCAGCCGGATCATCCGGCCGTCCAGGAAGGAGGTGAGCCGCTGCGGCGCGTCGAGGAAGTCCAGGGCGGAGCGGCTCGGTGGGGTGTCCACCACGATCAGCTCGTACTTCCCGGTCGCGGCGAGCTGCCCGAGCTTCTCCATCGCCATGTACTCCTGCGTGCCGGAGAACGACGAGGAGATGGTCCGGTAGAACGGGTTTGCGAGGATCTGCGCGGCGCGATCCGGCGTGGAGTGCGCGGCGACCATCTCGTCGAAGGTGCGGCGGGTGTCGAGCATCATGGCCCAGAGTTGGCCTGGCGTATCGAGTGTCACCCGCCGCGGGGTGTTGTCCAGGTGCGTCAGGCCGAGCGACTGGGCCAGCCGCCGGGCCGGATCGATGGTAAGCACGGCGACCGTGCGCCCGGCGTCGGCGGCACGGACGGCCATGGCGGCGGCGGTCGTCGTCTTGCCGACGCCTCCCGAGCCGCAGGTCACCACGATCTTCGTGTGCCGGTCTGTGAGCAGGGCATCGACGTCGAAGTCCGTCATCGGCGGACCCCCTGCTCGGTGAGGGCATCGGCTAGTTCGAACACCTCGCCGAGTTGCACCCCGTCGGGCAGGGCCGGCAGGGTCAGCATCGGCAGGCCGATCTCGGCGACGTCCGCGCGGCACCGGCGCTCGTCCAGCGTGCGCACGGCGCGACGGCGAACCTGCTCGGCGAGCCCGCCGACCAGCGCGCGATCCGGCTCGACCCCCAGCGCCTGCAGGCCCCGGCGCAGCGCGGCGACGTCCAGTTCGCCGGCCGCGGCGCCGTCCAGGTACTCGTCCGGGAGGTGATCGGCGGCCGCGCGATTAATCACGACCGTGCCGACCGGCAGTTCCGCGGCGCGCAGTTCCGCGACGGCCTCGATAGTTTCGGTGACCGGCATGTCCTCGAGCAGCGTGACGACGTGCACGCAGGTGTCGGGCGAATGCAGCAGGGTCACGACGCCGTCGGCCTGGTTGCGGATGGGTCCGCGGCGCGCGAGGTCGGCCATGGCGATGGTCACGTTCAGGAAGGTGACGATCCGGCCGGTCGGGGGCGCGTCCACGACGACGGCGTCATAGACGTTCCGTCCGGCCTTGTCCCGGCGGGTCACGGTCTCCTTGATCTTTCCGGTGAGCAGCACATCGCGCAGGCCCGGCGCGAGGGTAGTGGCGAATTCGACGGCGCCCATCTTTTTGAGGCTGCGCGCAGCGAAACCGAGGTTGTAGAACATCGCGAAATACTCGAGTAGGGCGGCCTCGACGTCGATGGCAAGCGCGCGCACCTCGCCGCCGCCCGGCGCGACCGCGATGCGACGCTCCTCGTACGGCAGCGGGGGGAGGTCGAAAAGCTGCGAGATCGCTTGGCGCTCCTCGACTTCCACCAGCAGCACGCGCTTTCCGTCACGGGCGAGGGCGAGGGCCATGGCCGCGGCGACCGTGGTCTTGCCGGTGCCGCCCTTGCCGGTGACGATGTGCAGCCGGGCGCGGCGGGCCGACGGTGGCCAGGTCGGCCCGCCGTCCGGGGATGACGCTGTTCGCGGCTGCGCGGTGGCGGGGGGTGTGGTGCCCGAGGGGTCTGCGGCGTCTGTGGCATCGTCCGGCTTGGCGGCGCGGCGCCGTGCGACCGGTGTGGTCGCAGTCGACGCCGTGCGCACCGTCGACGCTGTGGACACCGTCGCCGCTGTGGACACCGTCGCCGATGCCGTTGACGCCGCCGATGCCCGCGTCGACGCGGTCGCTGCGCTGCGAGCCATGACGATCAGCGTGCCACGTCCCTTCTCGCTCTGCCTCGTGTGCATGACGTGGCGCGTCGCGGGACACACCAGGCGCGGGGAGGGCCGTGCGGGAGCGGCGGACGGACTGCGGCACGGGGTCGTATCCGTCGTCACGGTCGGCATGCAAGAGGCGTCCGCATCCGGCCGACCCCTGTCACGCGGACGGGCGAGTCGGCGGCAGGAGCGTTGCCAACCGCCAGCCGCGCAGGGAGCTTACGACGGCCAGTCCGCTGGATTCGCGTAGCTCGGCGGCGGTGATGTCGCGTTCCCGGAGCACGCCGGCCTCGATCAGGCGCTGCCGCTCGACGCCCGGCAGACACCCGCGGGATGCCGTCGGCGTGCACCATCGGCCGTCGATCAGCGCGGCGAGGTTCGCGCGGGTGGTCTCCAGGGCATGTCCGGATTCGTCGACGAGGATGACGTCGTCGGCCTGCGGGTGACGGGCGGCGGCCGCGTCGTAGTGGTCGCGTCGGGTGGTCTTGTGGCGGGTCCAGCGGCCGGTGACGGTGGGCCGGGTGTCCAGCGCGAGCGTGACGGGGGTGTCGGAGAGAACGAACGGCGCGTGTTCGACGGTCAGCCAGCCGGTGCGGGAGAGGAGCAGCCGTACTCGGTGGATGCTGCCCTTGGTGCTGGGCAGGGTGTCCGGTTCAGTGTCATGGGGGAAGGCCGCGGCTGTGCTCTCGGCCATGTCCTCGACCATGCTCGTTAACCGGGCGCGAATCTCCGTGAGGTCCGCCGGAATGCCGAAGTAGCGAGCCGAGTCGACCAGGCGCGCGAGGTGCCGGTCGAGGTTCCGCAGCCCCGTGGCCGGGTCGAACCGCAACGTCTCCAGGAGCTGGAAATCGCCCGGCTGCTCGTCGAGAATCCTTGCCTTCGCAAGCATCTCGTCATACTCGTCGCGCGGGTTCGAGTGCCAGGTGACGGCCCCGCCGGTTCCATAGCCGGCGGTGCGGCCGGCGCGGTCGATCACGGCGGTGCGGATTGCGACGGAGAACCGGGCGCGGAAGGGCGATCCGGGCGGGGCGACCATGCCGATGGCGCCGCAGTAGACGCCGCGCGGGCTCGTCTCCAGATCGGCGATGACGCCCATCGCGGCCACCTTCGGCGCGCCGGTCACCGAGCCGCACGGGAACAGTGCGGCGAACACGTCTTCGAGGCCGACGTCGGCGCGGGGCCGGGCGGTGATGTCGGAGGTGAGTTGCCAGACCGTGTCATACCGCTCGGGTCGCAAGAGGGTGGGCACGCGCACGGACCCGACCTCGGCGATGCGGGCGAGATCGTTGCGCAGCAGATCGACGATCATCACGTTCTCCGCGCGCTGTTTGGCACTGGCGGTGAGCGCCGCGCGGATGCGGCCGTCCTCGTCGTTGGTCGTGCCGCGGCGGGCAGTGCCCTTCATGGGCCGGGTTGTGATGCCGTCCTCGTCCCAGCGGAAGAAGAGCTCCGGGCTGGCGCTGGCGATGACATGCCGGCCGGGACTTTGATCGATGGCGTGACCTGCGCAAATATCGAGGTACGCGTGGTAGGCGCCGCGCTGGGCATGGGCCAGGCGCGCGTAGAGCGCGAGTGGGTCGCCGTCGAAGGCGCGGCGCAGCTCGGTCGTCAGGTTCACCTGATACGTGGTCCCAGCCGCGATAGTCGTCTGTGCTCGCTCGACCCCGGCGGCGTGCTGCTCCTTCGTCCAGGCGCATCGCCAGGCGCCGAGAACGCCGGTGCCGCTGGTGTTGTCGGTGTCGGCGGTGACCTCGGTGGCCGGGACGTGCTCCAGCCCCGGCATGTGCGCGATGCGCGGCCGCACGGGGTCATCGTCCGGCAGCCGGATCGCGGGCTCGATTGACGGGGCGGGGCCGATCGCGAAACACGCCAGCGGCGGTCCCTCTGCGTCCGCGGTCCGAACGCGCAGGGCGCTGTCGAATGCCGGCGCCGCCTCGTAGCTCACGTAGCCCCACGCCCACGCGCCCGCCCGGGTCGCGACGTCCACGGCACGAAGCACGCCGCGGACGTCGCCGAGGCAATGCGCCGTGATCGTCTCGTGCGGCATGCCGAAAACCCAGGCCGTGTCCGAGGTGAGGTCGTCGAAGCGGGCCGAGATCGCCGTCATGCGGTCACGCCGTGCGTCCTCGGGATGATGGCATGACCCTCACGGGCGCGAGACCTGCCGTGCGGCTGGTGATCTCGCGCGCCATCGTGGGCGTGGCGCCCGCGGGCGCGAGATCCACTGAACGGGTTCGCGTCGACGGCGGCAAGGTCGTCATACTCGGTGGGTCGCCGTCAACTCGCCAGCGCCATCGCGACGATAGCCAAAGCCGGGACGGCGATCAGGATGAGCGCGATCCACAACGGCAGCATCAGCACGACGACGAAGCCGACCGGGATGATGATCGCCGCGTAGCCGGCCGCATGCCTGGCGCGGCGCGCGGGCCACTGGCGTTCGCGCAGGGTGTCGAACCAGAGCAGCACCAGGATCGTGAGCAGCACGGCCTCCACCGCCGCGGCCGTCCACTGCCACCAGGTCATGATCATGCAGCGTAACGGGCGGGGTCGGGCCGGGGCCGAGCGACCGCTGCCGAGGCGCCGACGAGGCCCGCGCGTTCGCAGGTGCCCGAGAATCCGGGTAACTGCGTGGTCCCTAGAGTGAGGGCCATACGGCGACACCGCCGTTCGAGCCGAAGCGGCACACCGACACACGGGAGAAGCGATGAGCGCGCGAGAAAGACTGGCCGAGTTGGGCATTTCGTTGGCGGCCCCCGCGGCCCCCGCCGGGGCGTACCTCCCGGCGGTCCGCACCGGGAACCTGATCTTCACGGCGGGCCAGGTGCCGTTCGTGGACGGCAAGTTGCCGGCGACGGGCAAGGTGGGCGCGGAGGTGTCGGCGGAGGATGCGAAGGGGTACGCCCGAATCTGCGCGATCAATGCGCTCTCGGCGGTGGCATCGCTGGTGTCGATCGACGACGTGGTGCGGGTGGTGAAGGTGGTCGGATTCGTGGCCTCGGCGGACGGGTTCACCGGACAGTCCGGCGTGATCAACGGCGCGTCCGAGCTGCTCGCCGAGGTGTTCGGCGAGTCGGGCAAGCACGCGCGGTCGGCGGTGGGCATGGCGGAACTGCCGCTGGGCTCGCCGGTCGAGGTCGAGATCGTGGTGGAGGTCCGGGACTGAATCCGGTCGGCCATGCCGGTCCGGCCGGGGGATCACGCGGTGCCGACGTGCGGGACGCGACATGCCCGGGAGGTCGACGATGACGACGGCTGACGTGCCGATCCGGGCGGCGTCGACGGTGATGCTGGTGCGCGACGGCGCGCGCGGGCCGGAGGTGTTCACGCTGCGCCGGGTCGCCGCGATGGCGTTCGCCGCGGGCATGACGGTGTTCCCGGGCGGAGGCGTCGACCCATCCGATGCCGAGGGGGAGATTCCTTGGGCGGGACCGGATGTCGCCTGGTGGGCGGCACAATGGCGAATCGACGAGGTGTCGGCGCGGGGCCAGGTCGTGGCGGCGGTGCGGGAGCTGTACGAGGAGACGGGTGTGCTGCTGGCGGGCGGACGGGTTGCCGAGACCGCCGGGGCTGCCGGGTCTGGCGACGGGACAGGCGACCGGGCAGCGGTCGCCGAGCACCGGCTGAGCCTCGCGGCCCTGCTTCGGCTCCGCGGCGCGGAGTTGCGCGCGGACCTGTTGCGTCCGTGGGCGCGATGGATCACGCCGCCGGGGCAACCTCGGCGGTACGACACCTATTTCTTCCTCGCCGCGCTCCCGGACGGGCAGCAGCCGGACTTCGCGACCTCGGAGGCGGTTTCCGGCGGCTGGCAGCACCCATCGGACGTGCTGCGCGCCGGCCGTGCGGGCGACGTGGGGCTCATGCCGCCGACCGTCGCCATGATGACGGACCTGGCCGGCGCGCGATCGGTGTCCGAACTGCTGGCGGCACCCCGCATCGTTGAGCCGGTGACCCCGACCGTGCTCACCGCCGACGGGGAGGTGCTGCGCGTCCGTGCCGGCGGTCGCGAATACACCACCCGGATGCGGCAGCACTAGTCGGCGACGGGTCCGGCTGGCAAGGTCCGCCCGGTGCGTAGTAGCGGGAGACGGAGCGGGGGCGAGAACGGCGTCATACTCGGGGAAGTCGGCAGCGCGAAAGGGCCACACATGACGGAACTGCGTCGGATCACCGAACTTGCGTCGGTGCGGCTCGCCCCGAACCCGGGGCCGATGACGTTGGACGGCACCAACTCCTACCTGCTGCGGCGTGAGACCGGCGGCCCCGCAGTGGTTGTCGACCCCGGGCCGGAGGACGCGGCGCATCTGCAGGCGCTCGCCGCGGCCGGACCCGTCGAGCTCATCCTGATCACGCACCATCACCGGGACCACACTGAAGGCGCCGCAACGCTGCACGCGCTCACCGGCGCGCCGGTGCGGGCGCCGTCCGCGGCGGACTGCCACGGCGGCGAGGTGCTCGCCGACGGCGAGCAGATCATTGCTGCGGGCCTGACCATCGAGGTCCTCGCGACGCCGGGCCACACCGCCGACTCGGTGTGTTTCGCCCTGCCGGACGACGGCCCGCACGGGTCGGTGCTCACCGGCGACACGGTGCTCGGCCGCGGCTCGACCGTGATCGGCATTCCGGACGGCACCCTGGCGCAATACCTGCACTCGCTGCGGCTGCTCGCATCCCTCGGGCCGATGCGCGGCCTGCCCGCCCACGGGCCCGACCTGCCCGACCTCGCGGCCGCCTGCGCGCAGTACTTACAGCACCGCGAGGAGCGGCTGGACCAGGTCCGCGGCGCCCTGGCCGAGCTCGGGATCGCCGCCGCAGACGCCGATCTCGACCAGCTCCAAGGCTCTGCCTATGACGCGGTCTATGGCGCTGTCTATGGGGACGTCGATCCGTCCGTGCAGTTCGCGGCGCGGCATTCGCTCGCCGCCCAGCTCGCCTACCTGCGCGGCGAGTAGGCGGGGATGACGGTATTCCGGGCCAGGCCCCGGACCGCCGCACCTGCGCCGGAGCGGGCGAACTGTCATGATCGAGGTCATGGCACAGCGAAACGTTCCGATCAAGACGTTGCTCATCCTCGGCGGCAGCGGCGACCTGTCCGGCCGCCTGCTGCTGCCCGGCATCGGCGGGCTGCTCACCGCGCACCCCGACAAACACCTACGCCTGATCGGCAGCGGCGCGGACGAGTGGGACGACGCGAAGTGGCGCCAGCGCGTCACCGACTCGTTCGCATCGGTGGGCGCACACGGCCCGCGCGTGGACAGCGTCATAGGCGAAACCCATTACCGGCAGGCCAATGTCACCGACGCGGGCGACTGGCCGGAGCTGCTGAAGATGTGCGAGGCGCCGGTCGCGATCTTCTTCGCGCTGCCGCCCCCCGTTACCGCGAAGGCCTGCGAGGCGCTCACGCAGGTGCCGCTTCCGGCGCACACCCGGCTCGTACTGGAGAAGCCGTTCGGCACCAACGAGGAGACGGCCGCCGAGCTCAACGACCTACTCACCCGGCTGGTGCCCGAGGACCACATTCACCGGGTGGACCACTTCCTGGGCAAGTCGACCGTGCTGAACCTGCTCGGCCTGCGATTCGCGAACCGGATGCTGGAGCCCGTGCTCACCGCCGAGCACGTGGAGAAGGTCGACGTGATCTTCGACGAGAACCTCGCGCTCGAAGGCCGCGCCGGCTACTACGACGGCGCCGGCGCGCTCGTGGACATGGTGCAATCGCACCTGCTGCAGGTGCTCTCGATCCTGGCGATGGAACCGCCGTCGGCGCTGTCTGCGGCGGACCTGCGGGACCACAAGGCGGGGGTGCTCCGGGCCACGCACCTCTGGAAGAACGATCCGGTGCACTTCTCGCGGCGCGCCCGGTACACGGCAGGGCGGCTCGGCGATCGCGACGTCCCGAACTACGTGGACGAGAAGGGCATCAACCCCGCGAATATGACGGAGACCTTGGCCGAGGTCGTGCTGGCGGTCGATACGTGGCGGTGGCACGGCGTGCCGTTCCGTATCCGCACCGGCAAGGCGATCGGCGCGCCGCGCAAGGAGGCGATCATCACCTTCAAGCAGGCGCCGCGGCTGCCGCACGGATTCGCCGGCGGTGAGCAGCCGAACCGGATCGTGATCGGCTTCGGGCCGGACACGATGTCCATCGCGCTGAACGTAAACGGGCCCGGCGACCCGCTGCACATCGATCAGACCACGCTGTCGAGCGAGTTCGGCCCGGGCGAGATGCCGGCCTACGGCGAGGTGCTGCTCGGCGTGCTCGATGCGGACCCGACGCTCTCGGTGCGCGGCGACACCGCTGAGGACTGCTGGCGGATCGTTCAGCCGGTGCTCGATGCGTGGCGCGCCGACCGTGTGCCGCTGCAGGAATACCCGGCGGGCAGCGCCGGCCCGGCCGGGTGGCCGCTGTAGCGGGTCGGTCGGCCGGCTGGCGCGGCTTCGCGCGATGCGGCCGCCGATTCGCGGGCGCCGCCGATCTGCGGCAGGTCAGCCGGCTACCGGGCGCGGCGGGAGAGCCGGTCCGGATCGAGTATGACGACGCTCTTGCCCTCGAGTCGCAACCAACCGCGTTGCCCGAAGTCGGCCAATGCCTTGTTGACGGTCTCGCGCGAGGCGCCCACCAGCTGCGCGAGTTCCTCCTGCGTCAGATCGTGCGTCACCCGCAACTGACCGTCGATGCGCGTGCCGAACTGACGCGCCAACTGCAGCAGCGCCTTGGCGACACGCCCCGGCACGTCCGTGAAGATCAGGTCCGCGAGCGCATTGTTCGTCCGCCGCAGGCGCCGGGCGATCACCCGCAGCAGCTGTTCGGCGATCTCGGGGCGCTGCGCGATCCAGGCGCGCATCGCGGCCCGGTCCATCGTCGCCAGCTTGACGTCGGTCACGGCGATCGCGCTCGCCGTCCGCGGGCCCGGGTCGAAGATGCTCAACTCGCCGAACATGTCGGCCGGACCCATCACCGCCAGCAGGTTCTCCCGGCCGTCCGGCGCGTGCCGACCGAGCTTCACCTTGCCCTCGAGGATGATGTACAGCCGGTCGCCCAGCTCACCCTCGGAGAAGATCGCGCTCGACCGGGGATAGGTCACGGTCTCCAATTGGGCGGCGAGTGCCGAAGCGGCTTCCTGCTCGACACCCTGGAAGATGCCGGCCCGTGCGAGCGTGTCGTCCACACGTCCTCCTGATCAGCTAGCGCTCACTACGCGGGGTTGAGACGCAGACCACAGTCTAGGGCTTGCGGGTTCAATCGTTGCGGGCGGACCGGGGTGTGGCGCCGCTCGTGGTCGTCACCGCGGTTGCGCCGGTGCCCGCGGCCGACGACGGCCGGGTCGGCGTGGGCCTGCGGCCGCGCCGGGACGGGCGGCTTCTCCGACTCCGAATCCGGAACTTCGACAGGGCGCGCGTCCAGCCTTCGCGGATGAAGGTGTTGACTTCGTCCGGGCGGGCGTTGTCGAGAAATTCCTCGACATCCTGTTCGCTCATCGTGATGGTGTGCAGACGACGCTCGAGCCGCTCCATGAGCAGCGCAAATGCCATCACCGCCAGCGGGATTAGCAACACCAGGAAAACCATGATCCTCCGATCATCACCCACCCAGAACCCTACCGTGTGGCAACCTGTCAACGTGGTGGCAATCCATGACGGCGCGGCGGCCCCGCCCCGGCGACAGCCGCATCGGCGCAGCGGCGCCCAGACCGGCCGACGGCTCGCCGATGACGCCGTTCTGCCCGCATGGATGCGGCCGATGGTCGATCGCCTGGACGGGGCGACACTGCCGCGTTGGGTGCTGCATGCCACCCCGCCCGCCCCGGACGACGCCCGGCGCAGCGCCGTGCTGATGCTGTTGGCAAACGGGGCGACCGGCCCCGACCTGCTGCTCACCCAGCGGTCGGCGCTGCTGCGGTCGCACGCCGGCCAGCCGGCCTTCCCGGGCGGCGCACTGGAGGTAGGCGAGGGCCCGGTGGCGGCCGCGCTGCGCGAGGCGAGCGAGGAGACCGGGCTCGATCCGGACAGCGTCATCCCCGCGGCGATGTTGCCACCGATGTACCTGCGGCCGTCGCGATTCGTGGTGCGCCCGGTCCTTGCCCATTGGCGGACCCCCGGGCCGGTGCGGCCGGTGGACCCGCACGAGACCGATCGGGTGGTGCGGGTGCCGGTCGCCGAGCTTGCCGATCCGGCACACCGCGGCACGGTGGTGCTGCGGCCCGGCGGCGATCGTGGTCTGCAGCGGGAACTGCGGACGCCCGCCTTTGACGTGGCGGGGTTGGTCGTCTGGGGTTTCACCGCCGGCCTCGTCGACCTGCTGCTGGAGTGGGGCGGCTGGGCGGTGCCCTGGGATCGCGACCGGGTGCTCGCTCCGGCCGGCTGGCCCGTGGACGCGCGCCGGTGAACATCGCGGATGTGGTGCTCGTCCTGCTGCTGATCGGCGCCGCGGCCTCCGGGTATCGCCGCGGTTTCGTGACGGCGATCGCCACCCTGCTCGGCGCGGTGGCCGGGGCACTGGTCGGGGTCCGCGTGGCCCCGGCGCTGGCCAACCTGGTGTCCGATCCCACGGCCCAGCTGGTGATCGGCATCGCCCTGCTCATCGCGGGCGTGGGCGTCGGCGAGATGGTCGGCCAATGGCTGGGATCGCATCTCACGCGACACCTGACCTGGCGGCCGGTGGTGGCGGTCGATCGCGGGCTCGGCCTGGTCGGGTACACGATCGGGGTGCTGATCGTCGCCTGGCTGATCGCCGTGCCGCTGGCGGCGGCGCCCATTCCCTGGCTCTCCAGCCAGATCCGCTCGTCGGCCGTGCTGACCGGCGTGAACAACGTGATGCCGAAGTCCGCCGAACGACTCTCCGGCCAATTGCGGTCGCTGTTCACCGGGTCGTACTTCCCGCAGGTCCTGGCACCGTTGGCGCCCGCGCCGGACACGCCGGTCGGCACCCCGGATTCGGCGCTCGCCCATGACCCCGCCGTCCTGGGCGAGCGGGCGTCGATCCTGAAGATCCGCTCGGATGCGCCACAGTGTTCGCAGTCCATGGAAGGCTCCGGGTTCGCGGTCGCGCCCGGCGTGGTCGTCACGAACGCGCACGTGGTCGCCGGATCCTCGGCGGTGCGCGTGGAAACCTCGGGCGCACCGCTCCCGGCCACCGTCGTGTACTACGACCCGGAGGTCGATCTGGCCGTCCTGAAGGTGCGCGGGCTGACGGCCGCGCCGCTCACCTTCGCGCCGGACCCGGCGGCCAGCGGGGATGACGCGGTCGCCGCCGGATACCCGCTCGACGGCCCGTTGACGTTGTCCCCCATCAGGATTCGCGCGCAGATCATGCTGCAAGGCCCGGACATCTACTCGTCGGCCACGGTGACGCGGCAGGTGTACACGCTGCGCGGGTCGGTGCGCCCGGGCAATTCCGGCGGGCCGCTGCTCGCCGCGGACGGGCGCGTGCTCGGTGTGGTGTTCGGTGCGGCGATCGACAACCCGGACGTCGGCTTCGCCCTCACGGCGCGGCAGGTGGAGCCGGGTATCGCGGCCGGGTTGCGGGATTCGGCGCCCGTGTCGACCGGGCGGTGCACGAGTCGCTAGCGCCGACGCCGTGCGGCGCTGCGTGGGATTACTCGGCGCTCGCGGAACTCCCGGAACTTTCGGCGCGGGCCGCGGCGTTCTTCAGCGCCTCCGCGGTGGCCTGGGCCTGGGAAATCGTCATCTCCGGTTTCCCGATCCGCTTCATGCGGCGGATGCCGAGGAACACGAGGCCGGCGGCCATGGCGAGCATCGCCCCGAAGACGATGACGAACGCCGCCCAGCGCGGCAGCCAGATGTTCAGGATCTCGCCGATCATCAGCCAGAAGAACCAGAGCGAGAAGAGCCCGATCGCGGCGGCGGCGGCGAAGAAGATGCTGCCGCGCAGCGCCTGCTTCGCGGACGCGGTGAGCTCCAGCTTCGCGAGCTCGATCTCCGACCGGACGAGCGTCGAGATGTGTGTGGTGGCGTCCTTGACGAGCGACCCGATCGAGGCCGTGGGATCGGTCGGGTCGACCGGAGTCATGGTGATCCAATCGTTTTCGCCCGGTGCGCGCGTGTAATCCGTCGGCGGGTGGGCCGTGCCGGACGATGCGCGTGAAGACCCCGCATTTGAAGGCCCCGCGCCCGACGATGTCGCCCCCGAAGATGTCACAGCGGCCTCCTGAAGTCTCTGCACCCGCCCGGCGGCGTCGCCACGCGGCGCGTGTCTCATCGTGCCATGCCGCCGCCGGCCACCGCGATTCCGGAGCCGGCCCGACCCGCGCTTGCGCGGGCGAACGTCGTCATCGCCGTCATCCCCGTCGCGTCGCCCGCGAGATCGCCGGCGAGGACGGGGGACCGGTGGACGGATGCGCTACCCGATTCCGGTCGCGATGCGCGGGTGGGCCGCCGGCTTGAGCCAGCGCATGATCTTCACCAGCGTCGCCTTGTCGATGGCGATGCACCCCTCGGTCGGCTTGCCCACCGTCACGTGCAGGAAGAACGCGCTGCCGCCGCCCTTCACCACCGGGCTGCGGTTCACGTCCATCACGACGGCGTAGTCGTAATACGGCGTGACGGTTTGCAGGTGCTCGGCCAGGCGCGTGTTGAACGGGCAAGACGCCTTTGCGCAGGTCTGCATGGTGTTGTAGAACGGCGCGTTGACGTCGGACACCCACCAGTCGTTGGGGCCGGTGACGTGATACGGCAGCGCGGTGCCGGGGTTGGCGAGGGCGCCGAACGCCTCGGTCAGCGTGAAGGTGCCGAGCGGGGTGCGGCTATACGACTCGCTCGCCGGGCCGATGCCGGCCGAGCCCAGGTTCGCGGTGACCGGGCCGTAGACGACGCGCCACGCGCCGGCGGACGTCTTCTCCCAGGCGCGCAGCGTGCCGACGGTGGCGGCCTTGGAGGGGGCCGAGACGGTGATGAGTTGGGTGGCGTTGCCGAGACTCACCGGAATGCCGAAATCCGGTGCGGGGGCGGGGGTTTTCGGGGCTGTGGTCGTGGGCGGGGTTGACGGCGCGGCCGGGGGCGTGGTCTTCGACGCCGAGGTCGGCGGCGGTGATGTTGCGGGCGGCGTCGGCACCGCCGTCACCGCCGGTCCTGTCGCGCCGGTTCCCGACGGATTCGCCGCGCCGGGATTGACGGCGGCGAGAGCGCCCGCTCCGGTCCCGTCGGTTGTCGTGGCGGTGTTCGGCGCCGTTGGTCCGGCTTCCGGGTATGACGATGTTCCCGCAGATTCCTCCGGCGGGGCGCCCGAGCCTGGGAGGGCGGGCACCGCGATCACGCCCGATCCGGCGGCCCGTGCCGTGCCCGGTGTCGGCGCGGAGGCGCGATTTCCGGTCGTGCCGCTCGTGCCGTTCGCGGTACCCGATCCGGCCGCGGCGGTGGCCCGGCCGCCGTCCGGCAGAGCGAGGATCACCGCCACGATGGCGCCCACGGCCAACAGTGCCGTCACAAGCATGGGCAGCGCCCGCCGGATCCCCCGAGCGCGGTTCACGACCGCAACCTCCGTCCCATCTGGCCCACGGTACTCACGGCGGCAATCACAGCGACAATGCCAGGCAGCTAACGTCGTTCCTCGTGGCGGAAGCTTCCGGGCGATGGCCCGACCTCGATGCGCTGCCCGGCGTCGCCGAGGCGGTGGACTCGGCCCGCGCGTCGATCGCGGCCGTGCGACGGTTGCCGGCCAACCGGCGCGGGTGGTCGCGGACGGCCGCCGCCGCGGGGATCCGGGCGGCGCGGGCCTCGGCGATGCTCGACGGCGGGTCGGCGGTGGTCGCCATTCCGACGGATGCGGAGACGGATGCCGGGCTGGATACCGGGGCCGGCACCGCGCCGGGTACCGCGGCCGACACCGGCTCAGCCGCCGATCCAGGTTCCGTGGACGGGATCGTCACAGACGCGATACTGGCCGGGGCGCTTCGCGTCTCGGCCGCGATCGGTGAGTTGGCGTCGGTGTGGCAGCGCGCACCCCTGCAGGCCCTGGCCCGGCTGCACGCGCTCGCGGCCGCGGACATGGTGGCGCCGGACAGACTCGGCCGGCCGCGCCCCGGGCCCGGGGTCGCGGAGCGGCTGGCGGTGCTGGCCGACGCCGTCTCGGCCGAGCCGTGGTCCGGGCCGGTGCTCGTCGCCGTGGTCCACGGCGAACTCCTTGCGCTGCAACCGTTCGACACCGCGAACGGTGTCGTGGCGCGTGCGGCGGCGCGGCTCGCGATGGTGGCAACGGGCCTCGACCCGCAGGCCCTGACGGTGCCGGAGGTCGGCTACCTGCGCGCCGGACAGCGCTACCGGACCGTCGCGGACGGCTTCGCCACCGGTGCCCCGGCCGCCGTCGCCGAATGGATCACCTTGGTCGGCACCGCGCTGCAGGCCGGGGCCCGCGAGGCCCGTTCGATCGCCACCGCGGCCACCGGCGGGGCTGCCATCGAAAGGTGATGTGCCCGAGAGGTGATGTGCCCGAGCGGCGATGGGCGGGGCAGCATGGGCATGCCGGCGGGTGACCCGCCGCGAACATCGTCATAGGCGGTTGATGGTCCGGCCGTAGGAGGCTGAAACAATCCGGACGCGGCCCGCCAATCGAGGCAACGCGAACAGGCTCGCGTGAACCGGGGGAGCCGCAATAAGAAGGCGGCGCCCCTGTGGAGGGAGCGCCGCCTGACGTGGGCTGGCCGGTTACCAATGCTGCACCGTTATTCGTCGATACTCATTCGGGCTGCACGAGTCTCGTGAATAGCCCTCACGACGTCCCTACGCGGTTGGAGCGGTGAGTGGGTACTCTGGGGTCCACGTCGGACGTTCTGAGTCGGGGTGGGCGTTGCTTCTCTTCCGCATCGCCCCTGGCCGATCAGAGGTCCTTACCGGTCAGTGTGGCCCGGAAATCAGCCGATCGCAAGTGCTTTCGGCGGTGATTCGTGCGGAACCGATCCAGAACCGATCCGGAACCGCTGAGGGTGATCTCGGCGTGCCGCCGGTCGAGTGACCCGCGCGGAACAGTTCGGACGTTTTGGGCGTGGTGAGCACGTAAAGCGTGACGGAGCGTCGGCCGGGCGCTACAGTGAACACGTCGGTTTCCACCCCCCGGGGACCGGCTCTTTGGTTCGACTCAACCCCCCGGAGCCGAACCGCGCGGCCCCCGCCCTCCCCCCTGGCGGGGGCCGCATCTATCTGCGGGTTCCGTGATCTCGCTTGCGTCGGTGACGCCGGTCGGGCAGCGGGTGGTGCGCGCGGTGGCGCGAGTTGTCCCCCTGACCGATTTTCATCCACATGTGCGCGGTTGGCGTGGCGTTTGCCGCGTTGCTGCGATCGAGTGATGGGTGCGCGCCGCCGGCGTCGCTCGGCCATTGATGACGTCTATGACGATGTTCGCGCGGGCGCGCCTTGCGCGGTCGTTCGAGCGCGCCCGGAGAGAGGGGGAGGCATGCCCGCGGCACCGTTGGTGGTGACGAGCGATTCGGCGCTGTGGGCGCAGGTGGAACGTGCCGCCGCGGCCGCCGATGTCGCAGTCGACCGGGCGTCGTCCGCACATGCCGCCGGAGCCTGGCGGGCGGCACCGGCCGTGATCGTGGACGCCGCCCAGCTCGACGAGGTGCTCGCGGCGCGCCTGCCCCGCCGCGACGGCATCACGGTGGTGACGACAAGGCCCATGGCCGCCGATCAGTGGTCGTCGTGCGTTCGGCTGGGTGTGCGGCAGGTGCTCGGACCGGATGTCTCCGAGGCGGAGCTTGTCCGCGTCCTGGCGGATGCCGGTACGGAAGGCCGTGGACGCGGCGACAGCCGCGTGATCGCCGTGGTCGGCGCATGCGGCGGTGCGGGAGCGACCGTCCTCGCGACCGCGATCGCGGTGGCCGCCCGGCGTGCGGCGCGCCCGGTGCTGCTGTGCGATCTGGATCCGTCCGGAGCGGGGTTGGACATCGGGCTCGGATTGGAGGACGCGCCCGGCGCCAGATGGGGCGACATCTCCGCGTCGCACGGCAGTTTCCCTGCGGACTCACTGTTTCGCGGGTTGCCGTTGGTCGCGGGCAAGGGCGCCGACGTGGCTGTGCTCACCTACCGGCGTGACGGCGTCGCCGATGTGGGAGATGTCGCCGCGGACGATGGCGCCGACTTAGGCGTTGCTGCAACGGTTCTGGACGCGGTGGGCCGCGCCGGCGGCCTGGCCGTCGTCGATCTGCCGCGGGCGCGGCTGGCGGCGGTCGGTGAGGTGGTGGCACGCGCGGACGTCACCGTGCTGGTGACGCCGGCCGATGTGCGCGGCTGCTACGCGGCGGCCCGGGTGGTCCCACGGCTTGCGGATCTGGGCGCCTCGACGGCGCTGGCCGTCCGGGGGCCGTCGCCCGGCGGCATCGGTGCGCGCGATATCGCCGCAGCGCTGCACCTGCCGCTCGTCGCCGCGATGCGTCCGCAGCCCGCCCTCGACAAGGCTCTGGAAGCCGGTCGGTGTGCCGCTGTGTCCTCGCGCGGGCCGCTTCGCCGGGCGGCGAATGCCATCCTTCGGTATGCCGGCGGCGCGTGATGGCGGGCTCGTTGGGTGCGCCGGCGCCCACCGAATTCATCCAGCGCGTGCAACGCCGCCTGGCGGCCGACGGAGCCGCGCCGGATCCGGTGAACCTCGCGCGGGCGGCCCGAGCGGAGAGCGACGGGCTGGTGGACGACGCCCGAATGCTCACGCTGATACGGCAACTGGAGCAGGAACTCGTCGGCTGCGGTCCGCTGACGGAACTTCTCGCGGATCCGGCGACTACGGACGTGGTGGTCAATGCGCCCGACGACGTGCGGCTGGACCGCGGGCACGGATGGGAGCGGACGGGGGTCGTCTTCGCCGACGACGAGGCCGTGCAACGGCTGGCGAGGCGACTCGCGTCGATGGCTGGCGCGCGGTTGGACGATGCGCACCCCTTCGTCGACGCGCGGCTCCGTGATGGGACGCGCCTGCACGCGGTGCTGCCGCCGTTGTCGGTGGGTGGAACCTGCCTATCGTTGCGGGTTCTGCGCCACGATCGGTTCGACCTGGCGACGCTGAACGCGGCCGGGATGTTCCCCGGGGAGACGTTCGACGTGCTCCGGCGTGTGATCGAGGCGCGGCTGGCCTTCCTGATCAGCGGCGGCACCGGCACCGGCAAGACCACGCTGCTCGATGCCCTGCTCGGCGCGGTCGATCCGCGGGAGCGGATCGTGACGGTCGAGGATGCGGAGGAGCTGCGGCCTGCCCATCCGCACGTGGTTCGGCTGGTGTCGCGGGCCGAGAACGTCGAAGGCGCAGGCGGGGTGACCATGCGCGACCTGGTGCGTCAAGCGTTGCGGATGCGGCCGGATCGTTTGGTGCTAGGGGAGGCCAGAGGAGCGGAAGTCGCTGATCTGCTGGGCGCCTTGAGTACTGGGCACGACGGCGGCGCGGGGACGGTGCATGCCAACGGTCCGCGGGAGGTGCCCGCCCGGCTGGCCGCGCTCGGAGCCATGGGCGGTGTCGACCGTGCGGCGATCTACGCGCAATTGTCGGGCGCCGTTCAGGTGATCCTGCACCTGCGCCGGGATCACGGTGTGCGCCGGCTGACGGATATCGCCGTCCTTGCCGAGCCGGATGGCGGCACGCCGCGGGTGGTGTCCGCCGTCGTTGAGGGGCGTCCGACCGCGGACGGCGCCTCGCTGCTCGCCGGCCTGCTCGGTGCGCGCGGGGTGGCATCACCGTGGTGACCGGGATCGTCGCGGTGGGTGCGGCTTCCGCGCTGGCGCTGCTGATCTGGCCGGATCGGCCGCGCGTGACGGGTGTGCCGGGCGTGCGCAGGTACGGGTCGGCGAGCGTGCAGCGGGAGGGCGCCGTCGGGCGCCGGGGGCACTGGCGGGCCGATGGCGGTTTCGCGCGCCGCGGTGGGGTGGGGCGTCCGAGTTCGGGTGTCCGCCTCGCCCGCCCGCGGGTCTCGCGGTGGCCGGCGCGGTTCTGGGCGCTGTGGATTTTCCGGGCACTGACAGGCGTCGTGGCGGCAGCGGTCGCGGTGGCAGCCTCGGTGCCGGTGGCGCCGATCGTTGCTGCCGTGCTGATCGTGGCCACCGTGCTGCGCCTCGTCCGGAGGGCCCGCGCGGCCGGACGGGAACGTGCCGACTTGAATGGCGCCGCGGTGATCCTGCGGGCCTTGACCCGGGAGCTGCGCGCTGGCCGCGCGCCCGTCGACGCGCTGCAGGCAGTGCTCCGGGACGCGCCGGAGCGGGTGGCCAGGATCGTAGAACCGTTGGGGGGTGGGTCTTCTCGAGGGTCGACCCGGGTGCCTCGTGGCGCGGCTGGGTGGCCGGCCGCGCCGACCGCGGGCACTGCGAAGACCGGTCGCGTGCCGCGGGAGTCGGTCGGCGTTCTCGATGACGTCGCCCGGCGCCTGCACGTCGGCTGGGATGTGGCTCAGCGGCAAGGGGTTCCGCTGTCGTCGGTGCTCTCGATGCTGGCGGACGACATCACCGATCGCTCCGCGGCAGAGCGGGCCCGGGCGGCGCAGGTCGCCGGGCCGGCCGTGTCCGGGTATGTGCTGGCGGCGCTGCCGATCGCCGGGCTCCTGCTCGGGACGGGCATGGGGTCTGATCCGATCGCGGTGCTCGGGTCGACCACCGTCGGTGGCGCCCTGCTGGTGATCGGGGTCGCGCTCAGCTGCGGCGGGCTGGTCTGGGCGGATCGGATCGTGCGAGGTGGGTAACGCGGTGGCCCTTCTGACGTTTCCGCTGGCGCCTTCTCTCGTGCTCCCGCTGGCGCTCGCCCTCGCTGCCTGCGCCGTGGCGATGCTGCCCGCCCAGAAGCTGGACTCGCGGAGTGAACGCGGTGGGCGGTCGGATCGAGCGGCCCGGCGTCGCACCGTTCCGGCCGCTATCGGGGGCGCCGCCGTGGCCGTCCTGGTCGGCCTGCCGGTCTGGGCTGTCGCGCTCAGTGCTGGACTCGCGGCGCTCGCGGCTGCCGTGGCAGCGCGAACGCAGGACCGGCCGAAACCGCTCACTGACCGTGAGACCCGTGATCTGGCAGGCTTTCTCGACCTGATTGCCGCCTGTCTCGATGGTGGATGCACGGCCGAGGCCTCGCTCGCGGCAGGCGCCGAGACAGGGCTGCTCACCGGCACCGCGGCCGCCGCGGTGAGCCAGACACGTGCCCTGCTGAGCTTGGGGACGGACGTGACGACGGCATGGCAACCCGTTGCCGGGTACGCGCCGCTGGCCTCGCTCGGCGGCGCCGCCGCTCGCTCCGCGCTCGGCGGGGTCCGGTTGGCGGATGCGGCGCGGGAGACTGCCGCGGAGGTCAGGGCCGCGGGTCGCGCGCGGGCCGAGCGGCGTGCGGCGCGCGCGGGTGTCGCCATGACGGCTCCACTGATGCTGTGCTTCCTGCCCGCGTTCGTATGCCTCGGCCTGGCGCCGACCATCATCGGCCTCATCTCGTCATTGCACCTGTGGTGACATGCCGGCCAGGCGCCCGCCCGCGCGATGGTTCAATGGTCAGGTGGCGAAACAGGTGTCGGCGTGGTCGCGCCTGTGATGCCCGCCCGCGGCGCGGACGCCTTCCGTTTCACGCCGGGTACAGCGCTGCCCGGCCGTCTCGGTCGCACCGGCACCATCGTCACGCCGCACGGGGAGATCCGCACGCCCGCCTTCATCGCCGTCGGCACGAAGGCCACCGTCAAGGCGGTACTTCCCGAGACCATGGCCGAACTCGGGGCGCAGGCGCTGCTCTCGAATGCGTACCACCTGTACCTCCAGCCGGGGCCCGACATCGTCGAGGCCGCAGGCGGTCTGGGGGCATTCATGAACTGGCCCGGACCGACGTTCACCGATTCCGGCGGATTCCAGGTGATGTCGCTCGGCGTCGGATTCAAGAAGATCCTCGCGATGACGGCGGACGGCATCCGCTCGGACGAGGTGATCGCCGCCGGCAAGACCAGGATGGCGCACGTCGACGAGGACGGCGTCACCTTCAAGTCGCATATCGACGGGTCGAAACACCGGTTCACGCCGGAGGTTTCGATGCAGATCCAGCATCAGCTCGGCGCCGACATCATGTTCGCGTTCGACGAGCTCACCACGCTGATGAATACGCGCCGCTACCAGGAGGATTCCGTCGAACGCACCCGCCGGTGGGCCGCGCGATGCCTGCGCGAGCACGTGAGGCTCACCGACGAGCGGCCGGATCGGCCCTATCAGGCACTCTTCGGTGTGGTGCAGGGCGCCCAGTACGAGGACCTGCGGCGGCGGGCCGTCCGTGGTCTGGTCGACATGGCCGACGAGCACGGTGGTTTCGATGGTTTCGGCATCGGCGGCGCGCTCGAGAAGCACCACCTCGGCAGGATCGTGGAATGGGTGTGCGAGGAGATCCCCGCCGACAAACCGCGGCACCTGCTCGGCATCAGCGAACCGGACGACTTCTTCGCGGCGATCGCCGCCGGCGCCGACACGTTCGACTGCGTCTCGCCGTCCCGGGTCGCGCGCAACGGCTCCATCTACTCGCGCGACGGGCGCTACAACATCACCGCGGCGCGCTACCGCCGCGACTTCACGCCGCTCGATCCCGAGTGCGACTGTTACACCTGCGGCCACTACACCCGCGCCTACCTGCACCATCTGTTTCGCGCGAAGGAGATCCTCGCCAGCGTGCTGTCCACGATCCACAATGAGCGGTTCATCATCCGCCTCGTCGACGACATCCGGGAATCCATCGACGCCGGGCATTTCGAGGCGCTCCGCGATGACTTCCTCGGCCGGTACTACGCCGGCAGGCCGCCCGCGAGCACCTGCTGATAGCGCGACTCGCGCTTCGTCACGGCCCGGATCGGTTCGCCGCCCGCGCCGTCATGGCGTGCGAGGTACCAGCGGCTGCACCACCCAAGGCTCGCGCGGCAGCGCGTCCGGGTCGAACCGGGCGAGCAGCGCCTCGGCCGTCACGTGCTCGCCCGGCTCGGCCATGTGCAGCGAGACGGCCAGCAGGCACAACACTCGTGCCGGCGTCATCCCCGTAGGCGCGAGATCCGCCAGGGTCACGGCCCCGTCGCGCTTCGCGAGCCGTTCGCCGGCCGGGCCCAGCGCCAGCGGCACGTGCGCGTAGGTCGGTTCCGGTAGGCCGAGTAGGTGCGCGAGGTACGCCTGCCGCGGGGCGGACGCGAGCAGGTCGTCGCCGCGCACCACCTGATCGATGCCCTGCGCGGCGTCGTCCACCACCACCGCGAGGTTGTAGGCGGGCACACCGTCGTTGCGCCGCAGCACGACATCGTCGACGGCGCCGGTGAACTCGCCGGCGTAGTGGTCGCGAACCGAGTATGACGCTGTTCGTGACCGCAGTCTGATCGCGGGCTCCCTGCCCGCTGAGCGTCGCGCGGCCCGTTCCTCTTCCGTCAGGTTCCGGCACGTTCCGGGGTAGGCGTTCGGAAGACCCGCCTTGCCGCGGTCGTCCTGCGGCGCCGATGCCGCCTCAGCGATTTCCCTTCTGGTGCAATAACACTCGTAGGTGAGGTCGGCCGACATGAGTGTCGCCAGAGCAGCGTCATAAGCGGTTCGGCGCTCCGATTGGTAGGTGACCGGGCCGTCCCAGGTGAGCCCGATCGCGGCGAGGTCGGCGAGTTGCCGTGCCGCGGAACCCGCTCGCACCCGATCGAGGTCTTCGACGCGGATCAGGAAGCGCCGGCCGGTCGATCGCGCGAAAAGCCATGCGAGAAGGGCGGTTCGGAGATTTCCCAGGTGCAGATCACCGGTGGGGCTGGGGGCGAATCGGCCGGCGGGGGCGAGCGGAGGCATCGAGCTCATTGTGCCCGCGGCGAGGCCGTCAGAGTGAGTCGAGGATACGGGCGCGCTGAGCGCCGTGCTCTTCGGCGGTGATCAGCCCCTGGGCGCTTAGCCTCGATCCGTGGATCGGGTTGGTGAGCGTGCGGCGGGTCTGATGTG
>MKSW01000007.1 GCA_001897425.1 Actinobacteria bacterium 69-20
CAGAAAAATCTGCGCCCGCCACAGCGGACACCCGAGCCCTACGATGCTGACCAGCGGAAACGCTGCGAAGATCCGGCTTCATGCCCCATCTGCAAGGCAGCCGAGTCGAGTTCTCGGTTGATGACGCCGCTCTCGGCGCCCGAGGCGAAGCTGAACTTGAAGGGCTCTTCGGGCAACGCGGAGGCGTCCCGGAACGGCACCTGGTGACCGTCCGCCCCCGCGGATGGGACGTTCGCCCATGGCGGTGCCCGTGTTTCGGCAAGCATCCTTCGGATATGACGAGGGCAGACCACGCGCGCGACCCGAAGGTCGGGCCGATGGCGCTTGCCTCTGCCGTCCTCATCCTGCTGGCCGGGTGTAGTACGGGTGGCGCGGGCGTCGTATCGACGCCGGCCGCATCACCGACGATCACCGCGTCGATGACGCCCTCGGGCACGCCAGTCCCGTCCACACCGATGAGTTCCCCGACGACGCCGGCCTCGACACCGCCGACCTCGACGACGCTCCCGCGCACCAGCGTCCCGCCGACCAGCAACACACCGCCCCCGAGGTCCAGCGAGTCGCCTACCTCCAGCAGGCCATCCATGTCGTCGCCGTCGACGTCCAGCAAGCCTCCCACTTCCAACACGCCGCCCGCGTCGACACCGCCTCCGTCGGGCATCCCGGCCGCGCTGCGCGGGCAGGACATCGAGCGGATTCCCACCGACAAACAGGTTGTCGCGCTGACCTTTGACGCTGGCGCCAATGCCGCCGGGGTCGCCTCGATACTCGCCACGCTGGCCCGTGAGAAGGTCCCCGGAACGTTCTTCCTGACCGGCCGGTTCGCCGAGCAGTTCACCGGCGAGGCCCGCCAGGTCGCGGCCGCACAACGTGTGGGGAACCACTCGGTCACCCATCCGCAGTTCAGCACACTCAGCGCGGAGCAGGTCCGCGAACAGGTGCTCGGCGCCGCCGCGACGATCAAGCGCATCACGGGAGCGGACCCTGCGCCCCTGTTCCGCTTCCCGTTCGGTGACCGCACCGCGAGCAACATCGCCGCGCTCAACGCGCTCGGTTACGTCCCGGTGGGCTGGACCGTCGACTCCCTCGGCTGGAAGGGCACGTCGGGCGGCATCACCGCAGATGTCGTGGTGCAGCGGGTGCTGTCCGCACTGCAACCGGGCGAGATCGTGCTGATGCACGTGGGATCGAACCCCGACGACGGCTCCACCCTGGACGCCGCCGCCTTGCCGCGGGTGATCTCCGCGCTCCGAGACCGCGGTTACGGCTTCGTCTCGCTGGACGCGCTGTTCACCGGTGTGCCGTGATCCCGCATCGCCGCACGGGCCCGGTGCGGTCGGCCACCTGAGCCCGCGCGAGCCCGAGCGCGGCGGGGGCGCGTGCCAGGGGCGTCGCCCGCCTCCTCGCCGGCACCGTCGCGCTCGCCGCACCCACCCGCCGTCGCAGACGGCAATGAGCGACAACCGGGTCGGACACCGGACCGGGGTCGGAGCGCGGGCGCGGTGCCGGGGCCATCGGCTGTGGCAAGGTGAACCGACGGCGAAGATCCTGTTGTTTCATCACATCCAAGGGCTGACTGGCCGGTCGGCCGGCGCCCATCGCCGCGGCGCGGTCAGAGGCTCCCGCGAAGGTCAGTGGCATGCCACTCAGGCTGGCACCTGCTCCGGACGTTCACTATCCGGAAATGCGCGGGTCAAATCCCCCGTTTGGATCTATGGTCGGATCGTGCAGTACACGACCAAGGCTTTGACCGCTGAGACGTGGGCGGATTTTGCCGCTCTGGTCGAGGCTCACAACGGCGTGTGGGGTGGGTGCTGGTGTATGGGATTTCATCCCGAAGGCGTTGGGCGAGGTCACACCGCCGCCGGCAACCGGGACGCCAAGCGGGCGCACACGATGGCCGGGACGGTCCACCAGATCCTGGTATACGCAGACGATGAGTGTGTGGGCTGGTGCCAGTACGGCACACCCGTCGAACTGCCGAACATCCAGAACCGCAAGACGTACGATCTGGCCTCGGTGGAGGCTCCGAGGTGGCGGATCGGCTGCATCTTCACCGCGACCAAGCACCGGGGACAGGGAGTCGCCAGAGCTGCCGTCGGCGGCGCGCTGGATGCCATCGCTCGGGCCGGCGGTGGAGTTGTCGAGGCCTACCCGGAGCAGACCGCGGAGCGACCGCCGCAGCGTGGCGCCTACCTGCACACCGGCCCCGAGGCGCTGTACGAGCGGTTCGGCTTCGTCCGCGATCGCAAGATCGCCAAGTGGCGCTGGGTGATGCGCGCCGAGGTGCCCGCCGCAGGAATCACCGACCGCCCATGACGTCGGCGCCCGAGACGATGGTGGCGACCGCGGCCAGGACCGTCGCAAGCCGGCTGTCGTTGTTATGACCCGAGCGGAGTCGAACAGGCTCGTCAACACACGGCACTAGGGCGTGTCTCCCATAGGTTTGGGGAGGTTCGCGGCAGGCTGGTTGGGTGAGTTCTT
>MKSW01000008.1 GCA_001897425.1 Actinobacteria bacterium 69-20
GCAACCCGGTATCCCACCCGTTGTCATTCGACAACGCGCCCTGCCCCGGCTTCGCGGTCGCCCCATCCGGAACCGTAACCGCCGCACTGAGGTCGGACCGAGGGCCCTCGCCGATGGCGTTGACCGCGGAGACGGCGAACCGCGCCGTGTCGCCCGGCCAGATCCCGGTCAGGGATGCCGTGGTCGCATCCGCGCCCACGGTCGCGACCGGGTCGGTCGTGCCCTCGCGGTAGACGCGGTATCCCGTGATCGGCGCACCCCCGTCGGCGGGAGCCTGCCAGTTCACCGTGACGGCCTGGGCGGTCGCCGTGGCCGTGGGGGCCGCCGGCTTCTTCGGCGGGGTCGCCGCCGTGACCGTGAAGGAGTCGAACTGGTTGATCGCGGACTGCGTCGTGTCGTGCGAGGTGGAGAAGATCCCCGCATCCTGCGTGGCGGCGGCTCCGGAGAGCGTCACCGTCCCCCCGATCTGCACCCAGTTCGCCGCGTCGTACGAGTAGAACCCGGTGAAGCCGGTGCCGTTGCGCGCGAGCTTCACCCATACCGGACGGAGGACGTCGACGCTGGCCTGCACCTGTGTGTCCAGGTATCCGTCGGCGTTGGAGTCCCACGCGAAGACGACCCCGTTGCGCGCCGTGACGGCGACGACCGCGTATCCGCCGGACGCCCCCGCCTTCGTGATGTCGTTGCGGATCATCACGCCGCTCTTCGCCCACGCGTTCGCGTCGTTGACGGACACCACGCGCGCGCTGACCGAGCTCACCGCGTTCGCCGCGCCCTGACGGTAGATCGCGCCGAATGCATCGTCGTGCTGACCGCCGGAGCCCCACACGTCCGCGCCCTTGGCCGCGATCCCGAACGCGTCGCCGGACTGACCGAAGTACGAGCTCAGCGCGGACGTGCCCGTCGTCGCGAAGTCGCTCGAGACGGGTGCCGTGGTCGGGCAGCCCGAGAACCCGAACTGGTTCGCGTTGAGCGAGGTACGGTACTGGGACTCCACCCCGGACGCGCAGATCACGTCGACAGCCGCCGCGGGCCAGGCCGCGCCGTTCACCTTGACGTTGTTGATCAGCTTGTTGTTGTGCTGCGTCGCGTTCGGCGCCGAGACTCCGCCGCTGTTGTACCAGTTGTTCTGGATCGTGTTGTCGCTCGTGTTGTTGCGCAGGCTGGACGCGTTCGTGAAGACGAACGATCCGCCCTGCACCACGTTGTTCTGGTAGGTCATGGAGCGCGACCCCTCGTCGAGGTACAGCCCGACACCGGAGATGTTGAAGAGGTAGTTCTTCTGCACCACCGAGCCCGGGCTCGCCGAGAGGTTGTACACCGAGCCGCCGTCCGCGAAGCGCGCCTTCGTGTTGTGCACGAGGTTGCCCTCGACGACGTTGTCCTTCAGCGTCGTGGGCGTGGTGTACTTCGGGTTCCAGTTGTAGTACCCGCGGTCGACGTAGTCGTTCGAGCCGCCGGCGTCGTTGATGCCCCACCCGAAGCCGGTGTCGATGCCGTCGTACGGCACGTTGGACACCTCGTTGTGGAGGATGCGCGCGTTCGTGACGTACGTGCTCAGGATGCCGCCGTTGTCCTTGTAGTCGACCGAGACGTGGTCAACGGTGTTGTCCTCGATGAGGATGTCCTGGTTGGTCATCCTCACGTCGCTGGGGTGATGGGCGTCGGCGAGGACGCCGCCCACGGCGATGCCGTGACCGCTCGCCTCGGTGAACCGGTTTCCGACGACGGAGATGCTCCTGGCGCCGAGCCCGACACCGGACACGGTGGCGTTGGCGTCGTTCCCGATGCCGAGGGCCGTCTGCCCGAGGTTCGTGAAGAGGTTTCCGGTGAAGGAGACGTCACTGGCCGCGGAGACCTGCACGGCGGCGGGTTCCTGCCCCCACGCCGTGCGTGCGCGTTCGAACATCTCGCAGCCGCGCGAGCAGCTGGTGAAGGCGTCCGCCGGCCGATACGAGTACGCGCCGGTGAGGAACGTGCCGTTCTGCTGGTCGGCATAGCCGTCCGGCGAGGACGGGCCCATCCACGACGTGCCCGAGAACTGCAGCCCCTCGAACGCGAGGCCGCTGACCGGCGCGTCGTACGTGCCGCCGACGCTCACGAGAGCCTGCAGGCGCGGAAGCTCCACGTCCAGCGACGCGGGGTCGACGCCCGGGGCGGGCTTGTAGTAGAGCTTGCCCGCGGTCGGATCGATGTACCACTGGCCCGCCTGCGTGAGGAAGGCGAGGGAGTTGTCGAGGTACCACGTGGGTCCGGCGAGGAACGAGTTCTGCACCGTGTCCCAGCCCCACGTGTTGTTGTCCCATGCGGGCTGCTGCATCGTGATCTGGGTGGAGCTGATGCTCTGCACCGGCGTGTAGCGGTTGGTGAAGTCGCCGAGCGTCTCGAACTCGATCCGCTTCTGGTCGGGCAGCCCGGCGAGGTAGGCCAGCGCCGAGTTCTTGATGGTGAGGCCGGTCGCGGTGGGGGTCACGTCCGCGTTGGCGACCCGGATCGACGCGCGCGGCGCGATGACCCCGTTGACGTAGAGCTGCCGCGTGTCCAGTCCCTGCGGGGTGTCGGCGACGTAGATGCCCTTGGCGGCGTCATACGTCGTCCACCCCCCGACCTTCGTCGCGCCCGTGATGACGGGGTGTGCTCCGGGCGCGGCCACCCACGACACCGGGTGGTCCTTGCTCCCGCCGTCGTCGGCGGTGAAGCGCAGCACGTGATCGACCCGGTAGGTCCCGTCGGCGAGCTGCACCGTGATGTCGGTGTCGCCCCGCGCGTCGTCGCCGCGGACGACGTGCTGCGCACGGTCGATCGAGCACGGCTCCTGCACCGTGCACGATCCGTCGCCCGCGCCGTCCGGAGCGACGTAGTAGGTGGTGGTCGTCGCCGCCTGTGCACTCAGGGGGACGAGGCCGGCGGTGAGGAGCGCGGCGGACCCGATCGCCGCGAGCGCCCCTCCCCGCCGGCCGATCCGACCCGCTTTCGCGCGTCCGCGTATACGTGACGTCAGTGTCATGTTCACAATCGCTTTCCGCGGGGCACCCTGTCCCGCATCTAACGAGATATCACACGTATGATGTTTCTATCAAGAGACATACGACGTGTTATGTCTGGCGCAAGGCGTTGTTCACGTGCGACAGACGCTCAGCGCGCGGGCGGGTCGGCGCCGGGGGTCGGCTCCGGCGGGGCGGCGCCGGCGGGGCGGCGCCGGCATCCGTGCGTACCGTTCTCAGGAACGCAGGGGTCGCGGCGCCTCGACACGCCGCGGCCCGGCGCCCTGGGGCTCTCGCGGTCCTGAGAACGGTACAGCCGAGGCGCGGGGGAAGCACTCGCGCGGGCGGCTCGCGGGCGGCGCGCGGGCGGCGCGCGGCCGGCTCGCGGGCGGCTCGCGGGCGGCTCGCGGCCGGCTCGCGGGCGAGGTCGCGGGCTGGTCCCTCAGCGCGCGGGCGGCTCGGCGCCGGGCGCGGACGCGTCGCGCGATGGGTGGAAGCGGGCCACCCTGCGCCATCCGCGCGCCACGACATCGACCTCGCGCGTCATGCTGGCGCCGACGACCATCCCCAGGGCGATGGACACGAGCGACACCAGCGTCCCCGCGACGAGGTCCGCGGCGCCGGCGCCGTCGGTCCCCTCGGCCACCCGGCTGAGCCCGATGAAGCCGAGCGCACCGGGGACGAGCAGCCAGTACGCGCACATCAGCATGACCGCCGACGGCGGCGCCGCCGGGATGCGGCGCAGCAGTCCCACGACCACGATCACCACGACCGCGCCCACGAACCCCGAGAGCTGGGCGCCGATCGCGAGCGCCCCGAGCGCCTGCGCCCCGTAGGCGACGACGAGCGAGACCACGATCCACGGGAACGCGCCGCGCGGCGCGACCGAGAACAGCGTGTAGCCGATCGCCGTGAGCACGACGCCCACCCACGGAGCCCACGCGCCGAGCGGCGGCAGCGGATTCTCGGCCGGGTGCACACCGAGGATCGAGATCGCCGCGAACACGCCGAACACCAGCAGTCCGAGCCGGGCGACGCCGTAGACCATGCGGCTCGCGCCGGCGACCACCTGATTGCTGGTGAGCTCCACGGCGGCGAGCGTGAGCGTGAGCCCCGGCAGGAGGCTCACGAGGGCGGGGGCGACGAGCCGGATCGGGTCGTCGCCGATCAGCGGCGCGACGAAGAGTCCCGTGCCCAGCGTGATGCCGAAGGGGATCAGCACCGGGAGCACGAGCGACAGCTGCGCGAACCTGGCGGTCAGCACCACGACGGTCCCCACGATCGCGCCGAGGACGGCGTAGAAGGGGAGGGCGAGCGCCACGGGATCGAGCACCAGCCCGAAGCCGACGGTGAGCAGGGCGTGTCCGAGGATCATCGTGACCGCGTTGAAGCGAGGCGGCGTCGCGCGGATGCGCTCCAGCTCCCGGACGACGTCGGCGGGAGGCATCCGCTGCATCCGCGCCCGCTCGATGAGGCGCTCCACGGCGCCGGCCTGGTCGAGCCGCAGGTCGCCGTGCGTCGCCGGGAAGAGCTCCGTGCGCTGCGAGCCCGCCGACGGGTCTTCGACGAGGACGAGGGTGGGCAGCACGAAGCTCTGCACGTCGTCGCGCCCGTAGGCGCTGCTGAGCTCGTGCAGGATGCGCTCCACCGCACTCGTGGCGCGCGACGAGCCGAGCAGCGC
>MKSW01000009.1 GCA_001897425.1 Actinobacteria bacterium 69-20
CAGAGGCTCTGAACCGGTTCCGAAGCACGGTAAACTCCCGCCCATGACAGAACTCCACCCCGCGCTGCAGTCCGCCTACGACACGGTCCTGTCACGCAACGGCGGCGAGGCGGAGTTCCACCAGGCGGTGCACGAGGTGCTCGAGTCGCTGAACCCCGTCGTCACACGGCACCCGCAATACGCCGACCGCGCCATCCTCGAGCGGATCTGCGAGCCCGAGCGTCAGATCATCTTCCGGGTGCCGTGGTCCGACGACCGGGGCCGGATCCACATCAACCGCGCGTTCCGGGTCGAGTTCAACTCGGCCCTCGGCCCGTACAAGGGTGGCCTGCGGTTCCACCCGTCGGTGTACCTGGGCATCATCAAGTTCCTCGGCTTCGAGCAGACGTTCAAGAACGCTCTCACCGGGCTGCCCATCGGCGGCGGCAAGGGCGGCAGCGACTTCGACCCGAAGGGCCGCTCGGACGGCGAGGTGATGCGCTTCTGCCAGTCCCTGATGACCGAGCTCTATCGCCACATCGGCGAGTACACCGACGTCCCGGCCGGCGACATCGGCGTCGGCGGCCGCGAGATCGGTTATCTCTTCGGCCAATACAAGCGCATCACCAACCGGTACGAGTCCGGCGTGCTCACCGGCAAGGGCATCGGCTGGGGCGGCTCGCTGGTGCGCACCGAGGCCACCGGCTACGGGCTCGTCTACTTCCTGCAGCAGATGCTCGGCACGAAGAAGGCATCCCTGGATGGCCGCCGGGTCGTCGTGTCCGGTTCGGGAAACGTTGCGGTGCATGCGATCGAGAAGGCTCAGGAGCTCGGAGCGACCGTGCTCGCCTGCTCCGATTCGGCCGGATACGTCGTGGACCACAAGGGAATCGACCTCGGCCTAATCCGCGAGATCAAGGTGACGAAACGCGGCCGGATCGCGGAGTACGCCGCCCGGCGCGGCGCGGACGCCGAGTACGTCCCCGGCGGTTCGATCTGGAACGTCCCGTGTGATGTCGCGCTGCCCTGCGCCACGCAGAACGAGCTCACCGAGGCCGACGCCGCAGCGCTCATCCAGGGCGGCGTCCTGGCGGTCGCGGAGGGCGCGAACATGCCCTGCACCCCCGACGCGATCCGCGCCTTCCAGGCCGCGGGCGTGCTGTACGCCCCGGGGAAGGCCGCGAACGCCGGCGGTGTGGCGACCAGCGCGCTGGAGATGCAGCAGAACGCCGGCCGGGACTCGTGGTCCTTCGACTACACCGACAAGCGCCTCGGCGAGATCATGGTCGCGGTGCACGAGCGCTGCGCGGCCGCCGCCGACGAGTACGGCCAGCCGGGGAACTACGCGCTGGGCGCGAATATCTCCGGGTTCGTGCAGGTGGCCGACGCCATGATGGCCCAGGGGCTCATCTGATCCGTCACGGCCCGGCCCGTGAACAGCGTCATAGTCGACTATGACGGTGTTCACGGGTTCTGACCTACAGCCTTGCTTAACAACATAAGTCTGCCTTATTGTAGTAAGCATGGCGTTGACGGATCGAGAGCGGCAGATCGTCGGACTGCTGCGCGGCAATCCGATGATGAGTTCGGATGCGATCGCGGAGCGGCTCGGATCGACGCGGGCGGCCGTGAACGTGCACCTGTCCAACCTCGGCAAGAAGGGCGTGATCCTCGGCCGCGGGTACCTGCTCGGTGAGCAGCCAGGCGTGGTAGTGGTCGGCGGCGCGAACATGGACATCAAGGCGCGCAGCGCCTCTCGCGCGGTGCCCGGCACCAGCAACCCCGGCCGGGCGGCCATGTCCCCCGGCGGAGTCGGGCGCAACATCGCGGAAAACCTTGCGCGGCTGGGCACCCGCGTGTACTTGGTGGCGGCCGTTGGGCGAGACCCCTTGGGTGACATGCTGATTCGCGAGACCGCCGACGCCGGAGTGCATCTCGACCATGTGCATCGCACCGCGACGGCTACCGGGACGTACACCGCGGTGCTGGACCGGGACGGCGAACTCGTGATCGCGGTCTCCGATATGGCGGCCACAGCCGAGCTCGGACCGGCTCAGGTGGACGCCGCTCGCGACGTGATCTGCAGCGCGGAGCTGCTGGTGCTGGACGGTAACCTGGCGGCCGAAACCCTCAGCTACGCGCGGAATCTCGCGGCTTCAGCCGGAGTTCGGACAGTGATCGAGCCGGTGAGCGTGCCCAAAGCGGCGATGCTCGCGGCGATCCCGGGCCTGTTCGACCGCGCACACCCGATCTACCTCGTCACACCCAATCGCGACGAGGTGACAGCGCTGACGGGTCTGCCGGCGGGCAGCGTCGCCGAGCTTCGCGCCGCCGCGGCGGCACTGCACGCGAGCGGCGTCACCTACGTCTGGATCCGCCTGGGCGCGGCGGGCTCGCTGCTCAGCGGGCCGGACGGCACGCACCGCATCTCCGCCGGCCGCGTCCCCGCCGGCCGGACAGAGGTGGTCGATGTGACCGGTGCCGGCGACGCATTGCTCGGCGCGTTCTGCCACGCGCTGCTCGGTGGCGCCGACCCCGTCGAGGCCGCCCGATTCGGCCACGCCGCCGCCGCGCTGTCCATCGCGAGCGAGGAGACCGTGCGCCACGACCTCACCCCCCGGCTGGTGGAGTCCGCCCTGGCGTCGGCGCCTGTGTCAGCGTCGGGGTCGACATTCGCGTCGGCGCCTGCCGCTTCGGCGCCTTCTGCCGTTCCGACCGAGCCCGCCACGGCAGCCCCGCCGCGTCGGACCACCACATCGCACCGTAAGGGCACCAAGGAGAGAACTGCATGAGTACCGCCCGCACCCCGCACCCGAGCCTGGCCCTCACCGACGAGGTCGCCGCCGCCCTGGCCGACGGCCGGCCCGTCGTCGCGCTGGAGTCGACGATCATCAGCCACGGGATGCCGTACCCGCAGAACGTGCAGATGGCCACGACGGTGGAGCAGATCATCCGCGATGGCGGCGCCGTCCCGGCGACGATCGCGCTGCTCGGCGGAAAGCCGCACATCGGACTGGACGCGGACGCGCTGGAGCTCTTGGCCAGCGACGAGAACGTGCTGAAGGTGTCCGTCCGCGATCTGCCGTACGTGATGGCCCGCGGACTGCACGGGGCGACCACGGTCGCGGCGACCATGCGACTGGCCTCGCTCGCGGGGATCACCACGTTCGTCACCGGCGGGCTCGGCGGCGTACACCGCGGCGCGCAGCAGACCTTCGACACCAGCGCCGATCTCACCGAGCTCTCGCACACCAGCGTCGCCGTGATCTCCGCCGGTGTGAAGTCGATCCTGGACATCGGACTGACCCTGGAGACGCTGGAAACCCTGGAGGTCCCGGTGCTCGCCTACGGCACCGACGAGTTCCCCGCGTTCTTCTCACGCAGCAGCGGCCATGCCGCGCCGATGCGGGTGGACACTCCCGCCGAGGTGGCCGCGGTGATGAAGGCGAAGTGGGGCCTGGGCATCGCGGGCGGCGTGTCCGTGGTCAATCCGATTCCGGAGGCCGACGAGATCCCGGCCGACCAGATCGACGGGATCATCGAGCAGGCCCTCGCGGACATGGCGAAACGGGCGATCCACGGCAAGGAGGCGACGCCGTTCCTCCTCGGCCGCATCGTGGAGATCACCGGCGGTGCGTCGCTCACCGCGAACATCGCGCTCGTCGAGAACAACGCGCGGCTCGGCGCCGAGGTCGCCAAGGCCTTCACCGCCCTGACCGCACAGTCGCGCTGACGGCCCGGCCCATAGCCGATGCCCCGACTTGCACTGCCCCACCGTGCTGGTCAACTGTGCTGGCCGAAAAAAGGTGCGGGGCCCCTTCTCGAGTATGAGTCGAAAAGAGGCCCCGCTGTGCGCGTTCCCTCGCCTTGCCGGCCGGCGTATTCCGCAGCGGCGGCGGGCGCCGGGTTTTGACACCCGGCTCACGCTCTACGTCCCCAGCCGAAGCCAGATCCGCGAGCGCGGGGTACCGCGCAGCCGAACGGCACTTCGTCCGAGCCCTCCCGGTTTCCCGGAGACGACGCGCGTCGCTGCGATCGCCATAACAGGCTGGCCTCGGAGCCATCCGACACACCTCGCGTCCTGACTGCAGATGGTCGAGTTGCCCCGGCTTTCCGCATCGATCCGCGCTGTGTAGAGATATTTCTAGCCGGTCCGCACGCGGCGGGCAAGAGGTCAGCGGCACCAATTCCGAAGCCCTCCGGCGTGTTCGTGCGACACGCCGACGAAGGTCCCAGATTCCGCATCCGAGCGCTCCGATACTGGCATGTGTCCGGTGGGTACCCACTGCGTAACCGCCGGATTCTTGCCGCTCGACAGCGCGGCGCTTCCGCGTCCCTTCCGGGTATGAGCCGGAAGGGGCGGGGCGCTCTTGCCGGCCGTCACCGGATTCGGCCGCACCTCGATTCGGCAGTTACTCGTCGCGGCTGTAGTCGTCGTCCTCGTTGCCGACCGCTTCCTGCTGCTCTGCCACATCGACGGGGTCTGCCTCACCGGATTCGGCCGATTCGGCTCTGGGTCCCTGCGCGTCGGCATCCGGGGTCAAGGTCTCCGGCTCCTCCGGATCGGCGGGCTCGTCCGGCGCAAACTCCGCCGCCACATCCGCATCCGGCACCTCAGCCGACCAATCGACGGTCGGCGGAATCCTGGTCATCGCACGGCTCCCTTCGGTTGGCGTCCCTTTCGTCGGACACCGCCGGATCGGGCCGACAAACCGGCCTGGCGAGACGGCCCGGTTCTCCAACGGCGTCTTCCGCCATGATGACCCCGCCGCCCGTGTCGCGCCAGGGTCGGCAGTCACCACCAGGGATCCGCGGGGCGGCGGACCGCTCGCGGGCCAGCACATGGCAGGATCGTGCGCGTGACGATCACCGCCGGCGCCGACGGCTCCGCGCTCGGCAACCCCGGGCCAGCTGGCTGGGGCTGGTACATCGACGCCGATCGGTGGGCGGCCGGCGGGTGGCCGCACGGCACGAACAACCAGGGCGAGCTCACCGCGGTACTGGACCTCTTGCGCCAAACATCGCACCTGGCAGAGGATCTCGTCATCTACTGCGACAGTCAGTACGCCATCAAGTCCATCACGGAATGGATGCCCGGGTGGAAGAAGCGCGGCTGGCGCAAGGCCGACGGGAAGCCGGTCGCGAACCTCGAACTGCTGCAGGCCTTGGATGCGGAGATGACGAAGGCTCGCGCCGCGGGGCGGCGGATCGACTTCCGTTGGGTGAAGGGGCACGCGGGGCACGGGCTGAACGAGCAGGCCGACCGACTCGCCAACGGCGCGGCTGCCGCCTACCAGGCCGGGCGGGTGCCGGATCCGGGGCCAGGCATCGCGGGCACCGACCGGACTGCACGCGATGTGCTCACAGGGGGGCGACCAGCGGGCACACAGTCCCCCGGCCCAGAGGTCAACGAACCCGCCCGCCGCCGAACTACGTCATACCCGGATCTCGAGACCCCCGAAGCGCCCACGCTTTTCGATTGACCACACCATCGAACCCGAGTGTGTATGTAACTGGGACAAATGCGACACTTTGCTGCAACACTCACACTCCAAGACAGATAAGGGTGTGTGTCTAGCAGCATTCTGTCCGGAATGTCCCAGTTTTACGCACACCCCGAGCAGGACCCGGACCGGGCCGTCAGATGCCGAGAGCCTGGGCCAGGTCCGCCTTCAGGTCTTCCGCGCTTTCCAGCCCGATCGACAGCCGCACGATGCCGGCACCGGGCCGGGCCTCCGGCGCGACCGGCCGGTGCGTGAGCGCCGCCGGGTGTTGGATGAGCGAGTCCACCCCGCCCAGCGACACCGCGTGCGTGAACAGTCGCACGTTCTTCGTGAGCATGGTCGCTTCCGCGAAACCGCCTGCCAGATCAAGGGAAATCATGGCGCCGGGGCCGCGCATCTGCCTGCCCACGAGTCCCTCGGGATCACACTCGGCGATGCCCGGATAGAACACCTTCCGCACCGCCGGCACGGAAGTGAGCCATTCGGCGAGCCGGCGCGCGGTCTCCTGCTGGGTGCGCACCCGGATCGGCAGCGTCGCCAGCCCGCGGTGCAGCAGGTAGCCGCCCATCGGGTGCAGGATCGCACCGGTGATGGCGCGGATCGAGCGCAGCCGGGACGCCCACTCGGCAGTTGTCGCGACGACACCGCCGAGCACATCACCATGTCCGCCAAGGTATTTCGTCGCGGAGTGCAGCACCAGGTCGATGCCGGAGGCCGCCGGATTCTGCAGAACCGGTGTGGCGAAGGTGTTGTCGACCATGATCGGAACGCCGCCGGCGGCCACTCGCACGGCCGCGAGGTCGACGAGTTCCAGCGTCGGATTGGCCGGGGTCTCCAGCACGACGAGGCAGGTATCCGGCCGGATGGACTGCGAAACCTCGTGCGCCCCACAGTATGTCACCGTCGTGCCGAGCAGTCCCGTGTCGAGGATGTGGTCGGTGCCGCCGTACAGCGGGCGCACCGCGACGACGTGCCGGCCCGGTCCGGCCTGGGCCGCGGCCAGAATGGTGGCGGTCACGGCAGCCATGCCGGAGGCGAACGCCACCGCTTCGGCGGTACCCTCCAGCGCGGCCAGGCCCTGCTCGAAGCGCGCCACCGTTGGGTTCCACAGCCGCTGGTACACGAACCCGCCGTCGGTCGGGTGGCCGCCGGTCGCCATCGACTCGTAGGAGAGCCCGCCGGATTCGATGTCCGGCAGCGGGTTCGTCGTGGACAGGTCGATCGGTGGAACGTGCACGCCGAGCGCGGCCAGATCCTCGCGGCCGGCATGTACCGCCAGCGAGTCGACGTCGAGATCGCTGCTCTTCATGTCACTGCCATACATGTCACCGCTGCCCATACCACCATGATGGCAGTATCCTGCGCTGAGAATCGAGTATGACGAAGAATCTTCGTCATACTCGATCCGTTGACGTTGATTCTGCAGGAGCGGAGGTCGCAGCCATGGCCGGACCGAAGATTCCGCACGCCTCCATCGGGCCGAGCGGGACGGGCGTGCTCGATGCCGTCGACCGGGAGCTCGTGCGCGAGCTGGTCGCCGAAGGGCGCATCACGAACGCGGCGCTCGCGACCAAGGTAGGCATTGCCGAATCGACGTGCCTGGCACGCGTGCGAGCGCTGCGCGATTCCGGCGTGATCCTCGGCGTGCACGCGCAGGTGGACCCCGCGGCGCTCGGCCTGCCGATCCAGGCCATGATCCGGGTGCGGCTGTCCAGCCACGTGCCGGACCAGGTGCGGCGGTTCCACACGGCGCTGCGCACGATCCCCGGGCTGCTCACGGCTTTCCATACCGCCGGGGCGGACGACTACTTGCTGCATGTCGCGGTGACGAGCCCGGCCGCGCTGCGCGCGCTGATCCTGGAACACGTGACCGTGCAACCGGGAGTCTCGCACACCGAAACCCAGTTGCTGTTCGAGGTTTTCGCCGGGCCGGGGGTGGTGTAGGGCACCGCTGCGCGGCCGGAGCGAACCGGCCCACCCGCGACCGGGGTCGCGGCGAACAGCGTCATATCCGGATCACGAATGGCACGCGCACGGGTCGCGAAAACCGACCGGGCGACGCGACGTTGGCCTACCGGGTGGCGCCGATCATGAGTCCGGCCACGACGCGACGCTGCGCGAACATGGCGACGATCAGGACGGGAACAACCGCGATCAGCGACCCCGCCATCAACAGGTTGTACTGCGTGCCGAGCAACTGGCCCTGGAAGATCGTCAGCCCCTGCGAGATCAACATCAGGCTCTCCTTGCTCGTCACGACGAGCGGGAACAGGAAATTGTTCCAATTTTGCAGGAAGACGATGGTGGTCAGGGCGGCCGTCATCGGCTGGGCCAGCGGCCGGTAGATCGACCAGAAGATGCGCCATTCGGACGCCCCGTCGAGCCGCGCGGATTCCGCGAGATCGACCGGGGCACTGAGGAAGAACTGGCGGTACAGGAAACAGCCCAGCGCGGACGCCAGGTTGGGCACGATCAGGCCCTGATAGCTGTCGATCCAGCCGAAGTCGGCGAGCAGTTCGACCACCGGAACGATGACGACCGGGAAGGGGATCATCAAACCGGACAGCACGCCGTAGAACAGGATTCGCCGGCCCGGGAAGGTGAACATGGCGAAGGCATATCCCGCGATCATGCCGGTGATGACTTGGCCGACGGTGGTGGCGGCGCTGAAGATCGCCGTGTTGATGAAGAACCGGCCGAACGGGGCGGCCGTCCACGCGTCGCGGATGTTCGACCAGTGCCAGTGCGTCGGGAAGATCGGCGCGTCCGGATTGATGATGTCCGCCTGAGACTTGAACGCCGACAACAACATCCACAGCAGCGGGAAGAGGACGGCGAACGCCGCGATCGCAACCGCGAAATACACCAGGACGCGGACCGGCCAGGAGATGTGCATCAGACCACCGCCCGGGATGCGCGCCCGACGACGACCACCTGGGCGACGGTGACGAGGATCGAGATGACGAACAGGATCACGGCCATGGCATCCGCGTTGCCGACCGAACCGCCGGCTCCGAGACCGAACGCCTGGTTGTAGACGTAGTACAGCGCGGTCTGGGTCGCGCCGTTCGGCCCGCCGTTGGTGAGCACGAAGATCTGGGTGAACGCCTGCAGCCCGGTCAATGTCGAGATCACCGCGATCAACGCGGTCTGCGGACGCAATAGCGGCAGCCGGATGTACCGCAGGCGCTGCCAGGCGTTGCTCCCGTCGACGACGGCCGCTTCGACGACGTCCCTGGGCAGCGTCTTCAATGCCGCCAGGTACAAGATGACGACCTCGCCGAAGAACTGCCAGGCGCCGAACGAAATGATCGCAAGCACGGCGATGGTCGGATCGCTGAGCGTGACCTGGGGCAGGTCGACGGCGGTGAGGACGCGATTGAACAGTCCGGTCTGCGGCTGGAACAGCGCGAACCAGATGAACGCTGTGGCGACCGCCGGGACGACCAGCGGGATGATGAACAGCGCGCGGACCGCTCCCAGGCCGGGCAATGGCAGGTCAAGCAGCAAAGCCACCGCGATACCGGCGATCATGCACACGGCGACGAAACCGACCGTGTAGATGAGCGTCACGAGCAAGGAGTGACCGCCGCCGGTCGCGAACACGGCGCGATAGTTGTCGAGCCCGGCGAATTTCAGGTTCGTGTCGAAGATGTTGCCCTTGTACAGGCTTCGCCGAATCACCATGACGAGCGGGACGACGGAGAACAGCACCGTCAGGCCGAGCACCGGGAGGACGAAGGCATACGCCGTCGACCATGTGCGCAATCTGATCCCGCGCGGCCGCGTCGGCTTGGGCGGTGCGATCGAACTGCGCGGGCGGGCCCATCGCTTGACGGGCCCGCCCTTCACGTCCGCGACGATGGTCGGCCGCCGATCAGGAGCCGGCGTTGGCAATGGCCGCGTTGCCGGCCGCCGCCGCGGCGGACAGCGCCTGAGCGGGGGTCTCCTTGCCGGTGAGGCACTTGTTGATGTTGTCGCTCAGCGCCTGCGAGATCGCCGCGTACGCCGGGACCGTCGGCCGGGTGTGGCCGTACTTGAGTTGCTCGGCGAAGATCTGGTAGGTGGGCTGCTTGGCGATCTGCTGCTTCACCAGCGGCTGGTCGAGTTGGTCGGGAGCCGACGGTAGACCGCCCGACTGCGACGTCAGGTACGCCCCCTGCTCAGGCTGGCCGAGCCACTGGACGAACGTCTCCGCCGCCTGATTCGCGTCGGCGCCCTTGTCGAAGACCACGGCCACGCCGATCCCGATGTTGGCCGCGGACTTACCGGACGTTCCGGCGGGCAGCAGCGCAACGCCGTAGTTGATGTTCTTGAACTCCGCGAGGGCCCACTGCCCTTCGATGATCATGGACACCGCATGGCCGGCGAATGCGGGCGCGCCGTCGAAACTTCCGCCCTGCGCGTAGCTGGTGGTCGGCGCCGAGTGGTCGCGCTGGACCATGTCGTACCAGGTGGTCAGGGCGTCGATGCCGGCCTGGCTGTCGAACGCGACCTTCGTCTGGTCCGTGTTCAGCAGCTCACCGCCGTTCGCCCACAGCAGCGCCTCCCACGCGTAGCTGATCCACTCCGAGGAGCCGAGCGGAACGTACATGCCGTAGTGCGGTTTACCGGAGGTCGACAGCTTCTCGGTCAGCGTCTTCGCGTCGGTGACGAGCTGGTCCCACGTTGTCGGCGGGCCCGAGATCCCGGCCTTCGCGAAATCGTCTTTGTTGTAGAAGAGCAGGTAGTTGCCGACGCCACCGAGCGCAAAGCCGAGCTGCTTGCCCTGGTAGAACAGGGCGGATCGGATACCGGGGTACAGCGCGTCGGTCTCCGTCTTGAGCGCGCTGGACAGATCCACGACCTTGCCGCTCTGCGCGAACAACGGCAGTGCGGACGGGTCCTGCCCGATCAGGATGTTCGGCTCGGTGCCGGACTTGAGCGCGGCGACGACCTTCGCCGTGGTGTTGTCGGCGCTCGTGATGTATTGGCCGGTGACCTTGATGCCGGGGTGCGTGTCGTTGAAGTGGGAGTCGAGGTAGTCGATCTCCGCCTGGCTGGACGACGTCCAGTAGGTGAGGTCGACTGTCTTCCCGCTCGTCGGTGCCGCGGAACTCGAGGAGCTGCCGGACCCCGACGGGGGTGTCGACGAACTGCTCGATCCGCCGCCGGACCCCGAGGAGCCACAGGCGGCGACCAGCACCGCGACGAGCGATGCGCCGAGCACGGCCAGACCGGTCCGCCCGCCGCGCTTCGAGACACTTCTGCTGAACATGACTTTTCTCCTATCGCGTACAGACGTCACGTTGGTCGGCGGCGCGACAAAACCGGAAAGCGACACGACCAGCCTAGAACCGGCCGCGGCCGGCCGCCGCCGGCGAGCGCGCGAAACGGTGAACGACCCACGACGCGGACGACGTCATGCGTCCGAGAAGCGGGCGATGGTCGCCGTGGCACGCCGCACGTGCCGGATCGGGCCTTCGGGGATCACCTCCCCCAGAAATCCGTAAGTGCGCTCCAGGACCGCGGCGATCCGGGACCCCGCCGCGGCCTGCTGACGAACGCCGGTGAGCCAGTCGGCGAGGTCGCCCCACCCCGGCGCGGACAACGACCCGCCGACCTGCTGGACACTCAAGCCCGCGCACAGGTTCGCGAATCCCATCCGGTGACGAAGCGGCCAACGGCGCAGCGTGCCGAGGATGAACGCCGCGACATAGACATCACCGGCACCGGTCGGGTCGACGTCGTGCACCGGCAGCGACGGAACCCACTCCTCCTCGTCGGACTCGGAATCCAGTCCGATCGATCCCTGCGCGCCGCAGGTGACGATGGCGACCGGCACGGAATCGGCGAGCGCCATCAGCGCATCGCGCGGCGTGTCCCGGTGGGTGTAGGCCATCGCCTCGTCCCGATTCGGCAGGAACGCATAGAGATCCGAAAGCCCTTGCAGCGTCTCGGGTGCCCACTGCCCGGACGCGTCCCAGCCGACGTCACCGAACACCAGGGTGCCCGACTTCTTCGCGGCCGCAAGCCATGGCGAGGCTTCACCACCGAGGCTCACCACGGCGGCCGCCGCCGGTGGTGGGTCCGTCACCCACGACTCGCAGCTCGTCGGCGACGGGTGCGCGTGCGTCACCATCGCGCGGTCGCGGTTGACCGCCATCGATACGGTGACCGGGGAGTGCCAGTCGTCAAAGCGGCGCGACATCGACAGGTCGATACCCTCCTGGTCGGCGAGCGTCCGATACATGAAATCGCCGTAGAGATCGTCGCCGAACGCCGCCGCGAGGCCCGTCCGTAATCCGAGCCGGCTCGCGGCCACCGCCATGTTGGCGGCGCCGCCCGGTGCGGAGCCCATGCCCTCCGCGTACACCTCGGTGCCGCCGACCGGCAGGTTCGGCAGGCCGGTGAGCACGATGTCGAGGAAGACGGTGCCCTGCATGATCACATCGAACGCCGGCTCGCTCGCTGGTACGCTTTCCCGCCCGGGCATGAACCCAGCTTGCCACGCGCTACCGTGGCTGTCGTGCGGTTGGCGATCCTGGGCGGTGGCGGATTCCGGGTGCCGCTCGTCTACCGTGCGGCGGCCGCCCGCACCGAACTCGACATCGACCGGGTCGTGCTGTATGACGACGACCCTGCGCGGCTCGCCGTCATGCAATCGGTGCTTCGAGCGGATGCCGGGCCGCCGGTGAGCGCGACGACGGATCTGGACACGGCGCTGCGCGGCGTGGACGTCGTGTTCTCGGCAATCCGGGTCGGCGGGGCCGCCGGTCGCGCGGCGGACGAGCGGCGCGCACTGGATCTCGGGGTGCTCGGGCAGGAGACCGTCGGTGCCGGCGGGCTCGCCTTCGGCCTGCGCACCGTGCCGGTGGCGCTGCACATCGCCCGTCGCATCGCCGATCTCGCTCCGGACGCATGGACCATCAACTTCACCAATCCCGCCGGGATGATCACCGAAGCCATGCGCTCGGTGTTGGGCGAGCGGGTCATCGGCATCTGTGACTCGCCCGTCGGGCTGATCCGCCACGCGTGCCGCGCGCTCGGCGTTGCCGTGCAAGATGTCCGGTGCGATTACGCAGGCATCAACCACCTCGGATGGCTACGCGCGATCCGGCCGATCGGCGGGGGGCCGCGCGCGGCGGCTGGCGGCGACGACCTGCTGCCGCAACTCTTGGCCGATGACGCCGCGTTGGCCACATTCGAGGAGGGCAGGCTGTTCGGCGGGCCGCTGCTGCGCGCACTCGGGTCACTTCCGAACGAGTACCTCGCGTTCTACTACATGCACCGCGACCTTGCCGCGTCGCTCGCGGCCACGCACACCCGCGGGGAGTTGCTCGCGGCCGAGCAGGGAGATTTCTACGCGGCGGCATCCGCCGATCCGGCCGCAGCGCATGCGCTGTGGGATAGCGCGCGGGCACGCCGCGAGGAGACGTATCTCGCCGAAACACGCCATGAGGGCGAAAGGCGTGACGCGGCAGACCTTTCCGGCGGCGGCTACCAGGAGGTGGCGCTGGACCTCATCACGGCGCTCACCGGCGGGCCCGAAGCGGAGCTGATCGTCAACGTGCCGAACGGGTCGGCCCTCGCGGGCCTTCCCGACGATGTCGTCGTCGAACTCAGATGCACCGTCGACGCGCGCGGCGCGCATCCGATTCCCTTGCCTCCGTTGACATTGCACGAGCTCGGGCTGGTGTGCGCGGTTCGCGCGGCCGAGCGCGCCGTGATCGACGCGACCGTGTACGGCTCGCGGGAGCTGGCGCTGCGCGCGTTCGCCGTGCATCCGCTCGTGGGCTCGCCGCGTATCGCGCGGCGATTGCTCGACGGCGTGCTCGCCGACTATCCGGGGCTCGCCGAGTCGCTGCGGTAGGCGCGGACCGCGGGGGTGGTGGGGTAGGTACCGAACATTGCTCGTCGCGACGTGCGGCCGGAGGGGACCGGCTCGCCCGCGACCGGGGTCGCGGCGAACAGCGTCATACCCGATCAGGAACCGACGCGTAGGAGCACTCTGCCCGCGCGCAGACCGCGGTGCGCGGCCCCTGGCGAGTCTCGCCGCCCATGGGATGATGGGCGCCAGGAGGGCGACATGAAGCCGTCGGAAGCGCTGGCGACGCGCCGGAGCGCGGTGCGGTCCATCGTGCTGGCACATCGAGCGACGAACCCGCGTGTCTTCGGGTCGGTCGCCCGCAACGATGACACCGACGGCAGCGACCTGGACCTGCTGGTCGACCCGACGGAAGAGACGACCCTGCTTGATATCGGCGCCATGCGCCAGGAATTGCTCGACCTGTTGGGGGTGCCGGTCGACGTGGTCACGCCCCAAGCGTTGCCGGTGCGGTTCCGCGACGCGGCGATCGAACAGGCGGTGCCAGTGTGACGGAACATCAACTCACCGACTACCTCGACCACATCTGCGCAGCGATAGACCGCATCCTCGAATACACCAGCGGTCTCACCCAAGACGAGTTCGCCCAGGACACGCGCACCCAGGATGCCGTGATCCGGAACATCGAGATCATCGGCGAAGCCAGCAATCGCATACGAACGGAATACCCCGCGTTCGCCGGGGCACATCCAGAATTGCCACTGGCGGCCGCGTACCAGATGCGAAACGCGGTTGCTCACGGGTATTTCGAGGTTGACGTGGGCGTCGTCTGGAAGACGGTCCTGAATGATGTTCCGCGGCTCCGCGGCATGATCATCGATTATGTGGAGCGGAAATAGTCGCGGTCGGAGGGGACCGGCCTGCCCGCGACCGGGGTCGCGGCGAACAGCGTCATACCCAGATCCGATCGCGCGGACGCAAGCAGGCCGAGGGGATCAAGCCAGGGGATCACGCTGACGGGATCAAGCGCTGTCGACCTCGGACACGAACATCGTCGCGCCGCCGGTGGCGAAGTTCGGCACGTCCGCGGCGACCACGCGGCCCTCGGACGTCGCGAAGGCGGCCTCGAGGTCCTCTCGACTGTCGAACCACGCGGTGAAGGTCCGGTAGTAGGCCGCGTCCTTCCCGTCGGGCGTGCCCACGGCTCGTGCCGCCTCGCGTCGTCCCATCCCGGGAATCCTTGCGACCAGCGGCATGTGGTGGTTCGCGTAGTAGGCCTCGAAGGCTGCCGGGTCGTCGGGCATGCCGTACAGAACCGTCAGCGTGACCATGTGCGTGCCTCCGTGTCCGAGAGTTTGCCGTGGCGCCATTGTCGCACCATAGTCGCCAGGATTGCTCGTGCCACGAGCGTCATGACCTGATAGCATCAATGCTATGGGTTGGGGTGCGATTGAGCTTGAACCCGAGGTGCGAGAGTGGTTGGAGCGACTCAGCACCGCGCAGTTCATGACGGCCGCGTTTTACATCGACCTGCTGGCGGACAAGGGCGTGATGCTCGACGAGCCCTACACTCGTCAACTCGACGGCAAACTCCGAGAACTGCGATTCCACCTCGACCGCCAGGCCGCCCGAATCACGTACTTCATCGCATCGGGCAGACGGATCATCCTGCTGACCGCATTCGTGAAGTCCCGAATGCGCGAAGGACGGGAAATCGACCGCGCCAGACGGGCGCTGGCCAAGTGTCTGGCGGAAAAGCACACCACTGAAGGAGACGAGCAATGAGCGAGCGAACGAGTTGGAGCGAACTGCGCGATAAGCGCATGGCCGAACCTGGGGCCGCCGACGCCTACCGGGCGGCAGCGATCGCCTACGAGCTCGGCCGGGCGGTCCGAGAACTGCGAGTCGAGCGGGGCTGGAGTCAGCGGGAGTTGGCCGAGGCGGCGCATATGACGCAGTCTGCTGTGGCCAGGTTCGAAGCAGGCGGCACGGTTCCGTCCCTGCCGGTGTTGCATCGGATAGCCGATGCGCTCGATGCCGATCTGACCGTTGCGGTCACGTCGCGGCACCACGCGGCATAGCAGCCGCACGCCACCGGCGGCCGGAAAAGAACTGGGACTCCGGCACCCTTGCATGGTCGGTTGTCGTCCGTAACATCGGGGAATGGCTAGCGTGCCGCTTCTCCCGGGAAAACGGGTCGTAAAAGGGGTGCAGGAGTCCAGCGCACGCGGCTGCAAGGCGATGATGTCTCCGCAGGTGGGAGAGGCATTTTGCCTAGTCAAGCTAGGGCGCGCCCGGAGGGATTCGAACCCCCAACCTTCTGATCCGTAGTCAGATGCTCTATCCGTTGAGCTACGGGCGCCTATCCGGTTGTGTCATGCCAGCCTTCGCAGACTAGCACCGCGGAAGCGGAGGGATTTGAACCCTCGGTGCCCGGTAAGAGCACAACACATTAGCAGTGTGTCCCATTCGGCCGCTCTGGCACGCTTCCCTGCGGGGCCGGTCCCGAAACCACAGGAGACGCCGCCCGGACAGCGTACCTGCCGCACGCGCTCGCGAGCAAAGCGGGCAACGGTCACGCGTGGGCGCTGCCAGCGTCATCCCGGCCGCGGCACCACCGCGAACGGCGACATCTGCAGCCAGTCGGGCAGCCCGCGGCGGGCCCAGGCCGGCCCCGCGACCCGCAACCCGGCTCGCTGCGCCGCCGCCCAGTCGATGTCGCCGCGCCACAGCCGGGTCAGGACGCGCAATCCGACCGTCACCGTCACGATCGCCTCGAAGCCGGGATCGGCATCGCAGACGTCGACGTCATCGGCGTTGACCACCAGCCACCACCGAGACGACGACCGCGCGACATCGGTGAACTCGAACGCCAGGACCGTCCGTTCGTGCGGCATTGCCGTGCGATTGAGCCCGCGGTGCATGTCCCAGAGCAACAGGTGCGGGTCGAGATCCGCGTCACCGAGTTCCGGGATCCACCGAGTTCCCCAGCGCCCCAACGCTTCCACCACCGGGAGAAGTTCCCGACCGGCGTCCGTCACGACGTAGCTCGCCCGGTTCTCCGGCCCGCGCCGCTCGATGACGCCGGCGTCGCACAGGCGGCGGAGCCGCCGGGACAGCAGCGCCGGCGACATCCGCGGCACCCCGCGACGCAACTCGTTGAAACGAGTGCTGCCCATCAGAAGCTCCCGGACGACGAGCAGGGTCCAGCGTTCGTCCAGCAGTTCCATCGCCTTGGCGACGGGGCAGAACTGCCCGTAACCAGCCATGGGCGCCTCCGGAATACGGCAGTCGACCGGACGGCTCGCTACAGATCTTGTACCGGGCCGGTACACATCCAGGACTATCCGGAACTGTAGGCCGCGCGCGACCCTCCGTCTATGTGTCATGACGTCAAAAACACCGGAGGTGCCCCATGACGACAACGCAGGCCGCAATCCGACCGTCAACCACCCTGGCCGAGCAGGCGCCGCTGCTGCTGACCCACGTCGCCGGGTACGTTGCACACCGCACCGCGGCCATCGGACTCCGGTCCGGCCTGATCCGCGCACTCGCGGACCCGGAGGGCAACGCAGTCGGCTGCACGGTTCACCAACTGGCCGCCCGGCTCCGCCTCGATCCGTTCCCCGTGGGGGTGTGGTGCCGCGCCGCACTCGCCGCCCGGCTGTGTGAGGTGGCGACGGAAGCGCCCACCGATGGTTCGCCTGCCGACGGGACTGCAGACCCACGTACAACTCTCTCCGGGCGCGCCTCCGGAACGGCGTGGCCGGACGACACCACCGTCTACCGGCTGGCCCCGCACATCGCGACGCTGCTGACCGACCGGGATCATCCCGCGTACCTGGGCGGCGTCGTTCTTGCGCTCGAGCAGCCGGAGGTGTTCGACCGGTTCGAGTCGTCGCTCGTGACGGGAAACAGGATGTGGTGGAACGACTGTCGCCCCGAATGGATCGACAGCGTCGCCGACACCGGTGCGCCGTTCTACCGGCGGCTGATCCCATCAGGCCTGGAACGCATCCCCGGTCTCACCGGACTTCTTCGTACAGGCTGCCGGGTTCTGGACTCGGCCTGCGGAGCGGGAGGCGGCCTCATCGCCCTGGCGCGGGAATACCCTCGGTGTGAGATCACCGGCGTCGACGGCGACCAGCAGTCCTTGGACCGCGCGCAGCGGAATCTCGGCGAAGCCGGATTGGCCGGGTCCGTACGGCTCGTCCACTCGGCTCTGGAAGATCTCACGGCCGACGAGCCTATTGCCGTTGTCATCAATAACATCTCGATGCACGAGTGCCGCGATATCGACGGCGCGATCGACCGGATCCGAGCCCTCCTGGACAGCGACGGGTACTTCGTGATCTCCGACTTCCCGTTCCCGGACACAGTCGAGGCGCTACAGAGTGTCCCCGGTCGGGTGATGAGCGGCATCCAGTTCTTCGAGGCGCAGATCGACGACCAGCTGCAACCGCGCGCCGTCTACCCTGCCCTGTTGCAGCGCAAGGGGTTCCGCGACGTCGACCAGTTCGATATCAGCCCGGTGCACACCGTCACCTTCGGCCGGAAATGACGCTCACCTCAGGCCGAGCAGGCGGCCGGAGACAGCCGCGCGGCGGGTGGCACGGTGGACGCACCGTCCGTCGCCGGCGCGCAGCCCAGCACGGCGAACCCGTCCCCCGACCAGACGAGAACACGCCAGACGGCCTTGCCCCCCACCGATGCCTGCACGGCGACATCCAGCAGCCCGTCCCCGGTGACGTCGACCACGGCGCCGACAAGCGTGTCGGAGCGGAATCCACCGGACGCGGTGACGTCCCGCCAGCTTCCGTCCGAGCCGAGAGCGAACGCGGAGATGACGCTGTTCCCGCCATGCTGTGTCGCGAGAACGAAGCACCTGCCGGACATGTCGCACGGAAGAACTCCGCCGGCGGGCGCCGGGAAGGTCACGCCGTACGGCACGTTCATCGCCCCGGCGACGGTGCCGGTGGGCTTCGCCGCGAGTAGCACGGCGCCGTTCGGGGTGGTCGCCAGTGCGGCGGAGAACGACCCGGCGACGTCGGCGTGCACCGCGATCACGGTGCACCCCGAGCAGCGCGTCAGGTCGACCGTGACGGGCTTCGGTGGTCCGGACTGCGTGGATGTCGGCACCGACGGCGCTGCGGCCGATGTGGCCGGCGGCTGCGGCCGGACCGGCGCCGATCCGGTGGACCCGGTCGCGGATCCAGTGGCGAGATCCGTGACCGCATCGGCTGTTTCGCCCGTTGTATCGACTGCGGAAGGTGCCGTCGAACCTGCCGATCCGGGCATGACGGTGTTCCCGCCCGCAGCCGTGCCGGCGTCCGGCACCCCAGTCGAAGTCAACGCAGGCACCGTGACGAGCACCGATCCCGGGACAGGTCCCGGCGTGAACCTCGTCATATTCGGCGGCGCTGCGGACGTGACGGGCCTCGCCGAAGTGACTGCCGAATCACCCACCCCATCGACCGCGCCGGGAGCCGGCCCGCACGCGGCCGCGAGAAACGCAGTGAGCACCGCGGCGAAAAACAGGGCGGCTACGCGCGCGACGCGAACCCCGTGAGCCCGGAACTTTCGCGGCGATGAGCTACGCGTCACGCGCCCACCCGTGCCGCGCGGGCGGCAGCCAAGAACGCGTCGAAGGCAGCCGGGTCGGCGAGCGCATCACGTGAGATCGACTGTGCCACATCGGCTCCCGCCAGGATGCGCTTCACGGGGACCTCGCACTTCTTGCCGTTCAGGGTGCGCGGAACGGCCGGCACCGGGATCACCTGACCGGGGACGTGCCGCGGCGAGAGTTCGCTGCGGATAGCGCTTTTCACCTCGGCAGCCGCAGTCGCCACGTCCGCGCCGTCCGCCAACACGACGAACAACAGCAGGTCGCCCTCCCCATCAGGCGTCGACGTGTCGACCACCAGCGAATCCGTGATGCCGTCCACATCCTCGACAACGCGGTAGAACTCGGCCGTGCCCATGCGCACCCCGCCGCGATTGAGCGTCGCATCCGAGCGGCCCTCGATCACCACCGATCCGCGGTCGGTGATCCGGATCCAGTCGCCGTGCCGCCACACACCCGGGAAATACTCGAAATAGGCGCTGCGCAAACGACTTCCGTCGGCATCGCCCCAGAGGAAGACCGGCATGGACGGCATGGGCGCCGTCAGCACAAGCTCGCCGACCTCATTCACCACAGGCCGCGCCGCAGTGTCGTACGCCTCGACCTTCGCGCCGAGCGCCCGCACCGAGATCTCGCCGCGCCACACCGGAACCGTGGGCGCCGCACCGACCATCGCCGTGCACAGGTCCGTGCCGCCTGAGACGGAGGCGATCTGCACCTGCGGTCCTATGTGCTCCATGATCCAGTCGAAACCCGCTGCGGAGAGCGGAGATCCGGTGGACCCGACCACCCGGACACACGACACGTCCAACTCGTCCGAGGGCGTGAGGCCCGCCGCCCGGCAGGCGTGGATGAAGGCCGCCGACACGCCGACGGTCCCGATCCGGTGTTTGGCCGCGAGCCGCCAGAGCGTCATCAGGTCGGGCGTGCCGGGGTTGCCGTCGTACAGCACCACGGTGGCCCCCACCAGCAGACCGCCTACCAGGTAGTTCCACATCATCCAGCCGGTGGTGGAGAACCAGAAGAACCGGTCCCCAGGACCCAGATCCTGGTGCAGCCGAAGCATTTTCACGTGTTCGAGCAGGATCCCGCCGACGGATTGCACGATGGGTTTGGGCAGCCCGGTGGTGCCCGACGAGTACAGCACCCACAGTGGGGCGGCGAACTCGACCGGGGTGAAGCGCGGCTCGGCGGCCTGCGCGGTGAACTCGGCCCAGGAGATCGCCCCGGCCGGCGCGCTGCTGCCGAGCGCCGGAATGTGCACGACTCCGGCCAGGTCCGGCAGCGCCTCCCGCAGCGTCGCCACGGTGGCCGACGTATCGAACTCCTTGCCGCCGTACACATATCCGTCGACGGCGATCAGCACCTTCGGCGAGATCTGCGTGAACCGGTCGATCACCGACAGCGCCCCGAAGTCGGGCGAGCAGGACGACCAGACCGCCCCGAGCGCCGCCGTCGCCAGGAACGCCACCAGCGCCTCCAGCCGGTTGGGGGCCAGCGCGACGACACGATCGCCGGCACCCACCCCCATCCGGACGAGCCCGGCCTCGGCCGCACCGACCATCGCCCGCAGGTCGCCGATCGAGACCTGCCGCTCGTAACCGGATTCGTCGGTCTCGATCACGGCGATCTCGGCCGGATCCCGGTCGCCGCCGAAGTCCAGCGCGTGCTCCGCATAGTTGAGCGTGCCGCCCGGGAACCAGCGCGCTCCGGGCATCGACGCATCGGCCAGCACCTCGGTCGGCCGCTCGTGCCAGTGCACCCCGGCGTACTCGGCGAGCCCGCCCCAGAACCCGGCGAGGTCGCTCACCGAGAAGTCCCACAGCGAACCGTAATCCGGGAACGAGCGCCCGGTTCGCGACGCGAGAAAGGCGGCGAACTTCGTCATATTCGCCTGCTCGATCCGCTCGGCGGACGGCTGCCAACAGATCTCCGGTGTGCTCATACTCTTGTTCCTCCGCGTGTCTCGCTCATGGTGGGTACGCCGGCGCACCGGCACGCTGGCTACCGAAGGTGCGCGTCGAACCAGCTCAGCGCGTGCCCCCAGGCGTCCGCGGCGGAATCGGCCACGTAGTTCGGCGACTGCGGATCCAGCGCAAAGGCGTGTCCCGCGTTGGCATATCGCACGATGCTCGTCGGCAGCCCGGTCGCGCCGACGACGGCGCGGAGCTGTTCAACCTCGTCGACGGTGATGGAGCGGTCCTTGTCGCCGTACAGGCCCAGCCAGGGGCAGGTGAGCGCGGCGCCGGATTCGAGCCCCGACGGCACGCCCTTCCAGCGGGCCTTGGACACGCCCCCGCCGTAGAACGTGACGGACGCCGCGAAGTCGCCGCTGGCGGCCTGCCACAGCGACACCGATCCCCCCATGCAGAACCCGACGATGCCCATGTGCTCGGGCTCGATGCCCGCAGCGTCGAGATACCCTCTGGCGTCGGCGATGTCGTGCGTCATATCCGGGCCGTTCAGCGATGCCATCAGCGGACGCGCTTCGTCGAACGTCGTCACCGGCTCCTCGGCGACGCGGTGGTACAGGTGTGGCGCCACAGCGAGGTACCCATCCGCCGCGAGCCTGGCCGTCGCCGAGGCGAGGGCGTCGCCGACGCCCAGGGCGTCTTGGATCACGACGATCCCGGCGGAGAACTCGCCGGCCGGCACCGTCGCTGTCAGCGGGACTCCGTGGACGCCGGTGGTTTGTGTTGTCCGTTCATTGCCCGCGTCGGCCGGGCGAATCGAATCACTCATAGCCCCATCCGATCACAGGTCCGCCGCCGGCAACAGGGCGCGCCGGTGCAGAGCAATGCCCGCGCCGCGCGTCCGGAAGGCCACGATAGCCTCGGCATGAAGCCGCGGACGACGGAGGTTCGGTGCACATGGTCCACACCCGAGAGGCTCTCGCGCAGCTGCCCGCCTACACCCCCGGGCGCACGGTGCCGGGCGCGGTGAAGCTCGCGTCGAACGAGATGCCTTACCCGCCATTGCCTTCCGTCGCCGAGGCTATCGCGGCAGTCGTGGCGGCCGGACCGAACGGCGGGTTCAACAGATACCCCGACAACGCGGCCGTGTCGCTGTCCGAGGCGCTGGCCGCGCACGTCGGCGCGGATCCGGCGAACATCGCCGTCGGCTGCGGGTCGGTGGCGCTGTGCCAGCAACTGATCCAGGCGACCTGCGATGACGGCGATGCCGTGCTGTTCCCGTGGCGTTCGTTCGAGGCCTACCCCATCGTGACGAAGGTGGTGGGCGCGGTGCCGACGACGGTGCCGGTCGCGGCGGACCACCGCTTGGATCTGGGCGCGCTGGCGGCCGCGATCACGGACCGGACGCGCATGGTTTTCGTGTGCACGCCGAACAATCCGACGTCCACGGTAGTCACCGGCGCCGAGCTCACCGCGTTCCTGGACGCGGTGCCGGAGCGCGTGCTGGTCGCGGTCGACGAGGCATACACCGAGTTCGTCACCGACCCGGACGCGGCGCGCGGCCTGCCCGACGCGTTGTCGCGGCCGAACGTGGTCAGCTTGCGCACGCTGTCGAAGGCGTACGGACTGGCCGGGCTGCGGGTCGGCTACGCGATCGGCGCGCCGGCGGTCGTCGAGGCGATCCGGAAGGTCGGACTTCCGTTCGCCGTCAACGATCTCGCCCAGGCGGCCGGGATCGCGGCGCTGTCCGCAGAGGCGCGACCGGAGCTCGACGCGCGGATCGCCACGGTGGTGTCCGAACGCGGGCGGGTGCTCTCGGCACTGCGCGCGGCCGGATACGAGGTGCCGGAGTCGCAGGCCAACTTCGTGTGGCTGCCGCTGCGCGAGCGCGCCCGGGAGTTCGCGGCACACTGCGAGGCGAACGGGGTGATCGTCCGGCCGTTCGCCGATTCCACCGGCGGAGTGCGCGTCACCATCGGCTCCGTCACCGAGAATGACGCTTTCCTCGTCGCCGCCCGTTCGTGGGCGGCGCGCGAGTGATCTGGTGGCATGCGGCGCTGATCTTCGTCGCCGGGGTCGGCGCGGGCACCATCAATACGGTGGTCGGGTCGGGCACACTGATCACCTTCCCCACCTTGGTGGCGCTCGGCGTGCCGCCGGTGACGGCGAACGTGTCGAACACCGTGGGCGTATTCCCCGGCTCGCTGGTCGGAGCCTGGGGTTACCGCCGGGAACTGACCGGGCAGCGCGACAGGGCGATCAAGCTGCTGGTCGCGTCCACGGTCGGCGCCGCGATTGGGGCGCTGCTGCTCCTCACGCTCCCGGCCGACGCGTTCAACGCGATCGTGCCGGTGCTCATCATCCTGGCGATCCTGCTGGTGCTCTTCGGCAAGCGGCTGACGGTACTCGCGGCGCGCCATGGCCATGAACCGCGGGCTACGGTCACCCCGCTGCTGTGGGTGCTGGTGCTGGGCACGGGGGTGTACGGCGGCTATTTCGGCGCGGCGCAGGGCGTGCTACTGATGGGCCTGTTCGGGCTGCTGCTGGCGGAGCCGATCCAACGGCAGAATGCACTGAAGAACCTGCTCGCCGGAATGGTAAACGTGGTCGCGGCGGTGGTGTTCGTCGCCAGTGCTCACATCGACTGGACGGCTGCCGGTCTCATCGCGCTCGGGTCCGTCATCGGCGGTTTGATCGGTGCCAAGGTGGGCCGCAAGCTCTCGCCGTCGGTGCTGCGCGCGGTGATCGTGGTGGTCGGGCTCATCGCGGTGGTCAAGCTGCTGGTCTGAGGCTTGCCGACCCTGCGTTGACGTCGCTGGATGTGCCACCCGCGTGCGTCACCACAAGAATTCGCTCGACCTTGCGAGTTCTGGCGTCACCGACGCCAATTGCTCGTACCGTTGAGGCATGAGTCGTAGCCTGCGGTATCGCGCGGTGGCCGCGGCGTTGATGGGCGGCCTGATCGTGGGCTCGTTGGCTGCCTGCGGACAAGCCGCCAGTCCAGCGAGCCTTGCCTCAGATACTGCGGTGTCACCGGCAGCAACGGGCGACACGTGCCCCAAGACGGCACCGCTGATGCCTGTCAACACTCCGCTCACCTCGGGAACCGAGCTTCTGAAACGGTCGCTGCCCGCGTCGGACGACGGCGCACTCCCCACCGCGACCGGGGGGTTGCTGTGCATCTACGACACGGACTGGCCGGGCCCGCTGATGCGCCACACGAAATTGAATGTCGCAACCGCGACCAAGATCACGGCGATGATCAAAGACCTGCCTCCGTCCAGTCCAGACAATCGGCCGACCAGTTGTCCGGGGTTTCCATCGGTCCCGCCGATCTGATACACCTCTACCTGGGCGACCACACCGTCGTATTCACCTGTCGCGGCGACGCTCCCCAGTGTGGCGGAATCGTGACCAGTGATGCAGAGTTCTACCCGCAGAACGGCACTGGTGCTCCGTTCCAACCGCTCGCAGACGAAATCCAGACACTCGCCGGCGGGTCGCCGACCGATCTCCGAGCGTTCTCCACCGGATTCAGCAATGCTTCCAGCCCGTGACGAACGAAGTACTGCCGGAGAGGGCATTGTTCCGGACTTGCGATCGGATCGTGGAGGCACCCACCACAGTCATGTCCACCAAGTGGTAACGGTATCTTTCAGGCTTTCACGGCCGCGGAGCGGCCGCCGACCTTCGTCATCGGCGGATTCCGGGCGATGCTCGCAGCATCTCAGCCGAGGACGCTGGCCACCGGGACTGCGGTGATGGCATGGGCCGCGCCGACCGCGGCGTTGGCCAGGGTCCCCGCGTGGCACTGCAGGCCCGCCGCCAGCGCCGGATCGGACTTGAGCGCCGAGCGCCACCCGGCCTCCGCCACAGCGGCAACATAAGGGAGCGTGGCGTTCGTCAACGCGAAGGTGGACGTGCGCGGCACTGCACCGGGCATGTTGGCCACGCAGTAGAAGACCGTGTCGTGCACCCGGAAGGTCGGGTCGTCGTGCGTGGTCGGATGCGTGTCCTCGAAGCAGCCGCCCTGGTCAACGGCGATGTCCACCAGAACGGCGCCGGGGCGCATCCGCGACACGAGATCGTTGCCGACCAGGTGCGGGGCCCGTCCGCCGGGAATCAGCACCGCCCCGATCACCAGATCCGCCTGCGTCACCTGCTCCGCCACGGCATGCGCGGTGGACGCCACCGTCGTGACCGCGCCGTCGAACTGCTCGTCGAGATGCCGCAGCGCGGTGGGAGAGATGTCGAGAACCGTGACGTGTGCGCGCATCCCGAGCGCGATCTCCGCGGCGTGCCGCCCGGACACACCGCCACCGAGTACCACCACCTGGGCCCCGGCCACCCCGGGCACCCCACCCAGCAGCACGCCGCGCCCGCCAGCACTCGCCATCAGATGGTAGGCACCGACCTGCGGCGCGAGCCGTCCGGCGATCTCGCTCATGGGCGCCAACAGCGGCAGCGACCGGTCCGGCAGCTGTACCGTCTCGTAGGCGATCGCCGTACCCGACGACTCCAGCAGCACCTCCGTGAGCCGGCGATCCGCGGCCAGGTGCAGGTAGGTGAACAGCACCAGATCGTCTCGGAGATAGCGGTACTCCGAGGCGATCGGCTCCTTGACCTTGACGACGAGTTCCGCGTCGCCCCAGACCTTCTCGGCCTCGGCCACGACCAGCGCACCCGCCTCCGAGTACTCCGAGTCGGCGATGTGCGATCCGGCTCCCGCGCCCGCCTGCACCATCACCCGATGCCCGGCCTGCGTGAGGTGATGAACCCCGGCCGGGGTCATCGCCACCCGGCCCTCACGGTTCTTGATCTCGGTCGGCACTCCGATACGCATGTACGGCCTCCTGCATCGACCCGGCCAGGGTCCCTGAGACGCTGTTACTGCCCATAAGAATATCGATCGGGCGCACGTTCCCGTGAAGAATTTTTAAGGAACGGTGTCCGGAAGCACATGATTTCCGGACGTGCTCGGCGCGCGAACATCGTCATGGACGTCATACCCGCTGCGCGATGGCCGGCGGAGGCGGAGGGATTCGAACCCCCGAGGCTTTGACACCTGGCCGCTTTCAAGGCGGCTTCCTTCGGCCACTCGGACACGCCTCCGCCGGCCAGGCTAGCAGTGTCCGGCGGAGAGGCGCGACCGTGCGACTGCGCGGCCGGGTGATCGTCGGCCCGGCGTGGCATATCCTCGAGACCCACGGCGATCGTTCGGCGGGATATCCATCGGGGGAATCGGCACCGTCAGGGAGGAACCATGGAGTTCAACGACAATGCCGAGTTGGACACATCGCAGGTGCAAGACCAACGCGGTAGCAGCGGTGGCGACGGCGAGGGCCCCGGCGGCGGCCTCGGCGATGTTATCGGCGGCGTGCTGGGCGGTGGTGGCGGCGGGCGGACCATCGGGCGCGGCGGCATCGCCGGCGGCGGTATCGGCCTCGTGGTCGTGATCGGGGTTGTGCTGTACATGCTGTTTTCCGGCGGGGGCGATGGCGGTGCCGGCAGCGTCGGCGGCTTGCTCGGCGGACTCACGGCGAACGGTGGCGGCACTGCCGACAACGCGTCGTTGGAGCAGGAATGCCACACGGGCGCCGACGCCGCCAGCAACGACGACTGCGCGGTGGTGGCGTTCGTGAACTCTGTGCAGTCGTATTGGAAGGGCGCACTGGCCTCGTCGGGCTCCACCTACCGCAACGCCCCCACCGTCTTCTACTCGGGCGCAACGGCCACCGGATGCGGCCAGGGGACTGCCGCGATGGGCCCGTTCTACTGCCCCACCGACAAGAAGGTGTACATCGACCTGTCGTTCTGGAACGAGCTGAAAACCCAATTCGGCGCGGACAACTCACTGTTCACCCAGGCGTATGTGTTGGCCCACGAATACGGCCATCACGTCCAGGATCTGTTGCGCACCACCGACAAGGTCGGCTCCGACAAGGGCCCCGGGTCGAGTTCCGTTCGCCTGGAGCTGCAAGCGGATTGCTATGCGGGGGTGTGGGCCAAGCATGCCAGCACCGTGCCCGGCCCGGACGGCCAGGTACTGATCACCCAGATCACCGACACCGACATCAGCAACGCGGTGGCCACCGCGGGAAAGATCGGTGACGACTGGATCCAAGCGCACCTCGGCGGCGGGCGGCCGGACCCGTCCTCCTACACCCACGGCACGTCCGCGCAACGCCAGAAGTGGTTCGAAGCCGGCTACACCACGGGAAACGCCGCAGCCTGCAACACGTTCCAGACCGCGTCGCTGGGCTGACCCGGATCGGCCGACCGGCTTCCGGGCTCGCGCCGCGCATTGGCACGCGGCACGACCGACCGATCGAGCCGACCCAGGACCAGACGGCCCGGATATGCGACTGCGCGGCCGGGTGATCGCGCGCCCGGGTCAGGCAGGTGTCAACTCCCTGGCGCGCGCATCCGCCGTCAGCGCGGCGCCCTCGATGTCGACGTTGGGCAGGATCTTCGCCAACCACCCCGGCAGGTACCAGGCCCGCCGGCCGAGCAGCGTCATGACAGCGGGAACCAGGGTCATCCGTACGACGAACGCGTCGACCAGCACACCCACGCCGAGCGCGAAGCCGACCGATGCGATGATCGTGTCCGGGGCCATGATGAACCCGCCGAACACGCTCGTCATGATGATCGCCGCCGCCGTCACCACTCGGGAGCTCGCCGAGAAGCCGTGCCGCACAGATGCTGTCGCGTCGCCGGTGACCACGCCCTCGTGTACCCACGACTCCCGCATGCCGGACACCAGGAACACCTCGTAGTCCATCGCAAGGCCGAACAGCACCCCGATCATCAGGATCGGCAGGAAGCTGATGATCGGCGCGGGCGTGTGCACCCCGAACAGCGCACCGAGCCAGCCCCACTGGAAGACGGCGACCACCAGCCCGAAACTCACCGCGATGGTCAGCAGGAAGCCGAGCGCGGCCTTGATCGGCACCAGCAGGGACCGGAAGACGAGCAGCAACAGGACCAACGCCAGCCCGACGACGATGGCGAGGTAGACCGGAAGGGCCGCAGCGAGTTTCGCGGACACGTCGATCTGCATGGCGGTCTGGCCGGTGACCGCGATCTCGGCGTGCGCCTTCTCGCCCCAAGCGGGGGCGTCCGCGCGGATGGTGTGCACCAGATCCTCGGTCGCCTTCTCCCCCGGGCCGGTCGCCGGGATCACCTGCAGCATCGCAAGACTGCCGTCCTTGCTCATGCCGCTGGGCACCGCGGCGACCACACCGGGGACGCGTGCGAGTTCACCGGCGACGGTGTTGACGGCCGTCATCATCGCCAAGGGGCTGTCCGAGGTGACCGTCACGACGAGCGGGCCGTTGGCGCCGGGACCGAAGGATCCGGAGATGATGTCGTAGGCGTGCCGCTGCGTGGAACTGGGGGCCGCGGTCCCGTCGTCCGGCAGGCCCAGTCGGAGCGAGAACACCGGTATGGCAAGGATTCCCAGAGTGAGCACGCCGGCCACGAGCATCGCGACCGGGCGCCGGGTGACGAGGCGCGCCCAGCGGTTCGATCGCGGCGCGGGTACCGTGACGTCGTTCGCGACGAGCGCGCGGCTCGATCGGCGGAGCACCTTGGTCCCGGCGAAACCGAGGAGCGCCGGCACGAGTGTGACGGCGATGAGCACGGCCATGACGACGGTCGCCGCCGCGGCCACACCCATGACCGTGAGGAACGGGATCCCGACCACCGAGAGCGCCGCGAGTGCGATCACCACCGTCAGCCCGGCGAAAACCACTGCGGAGCCGGCGGTTCCGACCGCCCGTCCGATGGATTCCTCGACGTCCATGCCCGCGCGCAGTTGCAATCGGTGCCGGTTGACGATGAAGAGCGCATAGTCGATGCCCACGGCAAGCCCCAGCATCAGCGCGAGAATCGGCGCGGTGGTGGACATCTGCACGAAACCGGACACGATGAGGATGCCCGCCATGCCCACGCCGACCCCGATCAGGGCGGTCAGCAGCGGAAGTCCCGCCGCGACAACGGATCCGAACGTGATGAGCAGCACGATCAGCGCGATGACGACGCCGAGCCCCTCCGTCGAGCCGACCGACGGCATCTGCCTGACGGCCGCACCGGACAGGTCGACCGTCATCCCGTCGACCGAGTACGTCGTCGCCAGCCGGGCCAGTTCATTCTGGGTGTCGACGGGAACCTCGGTGACTTGCCCGCGGAACATGATCTGCGCCATCGCGACCCTGCCGTCCGGCGAGATCGCCTTCGCCGTCGTCGGATCGACGACCGTCACCACCGAGGGCAGATCCGCGGACCGGGCGAGCATGGACGAGATCGCTTGGCTGTACTGCGGTTCGGTGATGGTGTGACCCTGCGGTGCGGCGAACACGATGCGGCCGGTGGCGCCGCCCACAGCGGGGATCTTCGCGGAGAGCTGGTCCATGGCTCGCTGCGCGGACGTGCCCGGGATGGAGAAGGAGTCCGTCATGGTCCCGTGCGCGGCCAGTGCGGCACCGCCCAGCCCGGCCAGTGCGATCAGCCAGATCGCCAGTACCGCCCAGCGCTTGCGCGCGGCGAAACGTCCGATGCGGTACAGCAAACGAGCCATGACAACCTTCTTCTGGTAGTGCTTATCCGGCCAATCGGCGTCACGCGCCGTTGGCTGTGTGTCGGGATGGGGTTAGTGCGCGGGCCGGTCGGTGAGTCCCGCCGGGTTCAGGATGGAGAATGCTGTTTCGAGAAGTGCCGCTAGTTCGGCATTGTCGCCGCTGTGGCCTTGTAGGCCATTGTCCGCTGCCCAGCGCGTGAGCACCTCGCGGCCCGCGGTCACCGCGAACCCGGCGAGGAGCCGGACACGAATATCGTCGGCGGCGAGCCCAGTCCGGGCGGCTACTTCACCGCTGACCAGGTCCGCGGCGACCTCGTCGCCCGCCAGCATGCGCGCGGCGAGTTCCGGTTCCGTGTCGGCGACGGATTGCAGGGCGCCCCAGCGTTTCACGCCCTCCTGTGCCACGGCGATCAGGCCGGTCTGCAGGATGTCGAGCAGGCTCGCGTTCGCCGGTGCGCGGCGGATCGCGTCGAGGACATCATCCAGCCAACCGTCGGTGACGGCCGCGATGCACTCGGCCTTGCTCGCAAAGTAATTGGAGAACGTGCGACGCGAGACGCCGACATCGGTGACCAGGTCCGCGATGGTGAACCCGTGGAAGCCGCGCTCGACGGCGAGCTGCAGCGCGCGCTCGGCCAGGGCACGTCGCGTGGCGTCCTTCTTGCGTTCGCGCAACGTGATCTCGCCCTGCGTGGCCGCGCCATCGCCCGGCGCCACGACAGCACCGTCGACGGCGGCTGGCCCCGGCGTGGCGGGGGAGACTTGCGTGGTCACGAGCGCCACGGTAACAGACAGATTGCGCATTGCGCAATCTTGCCCAATGTGAAGGCGCGCACAGGAGGGGTGTGCGAAACCCGGTCCGCGGATCCGGGCGGGCCTATCGCGGGACCGCCGACGCGCAAGGCTGCACCCCGTTCGGTTATCGCGCCTTTCGCGTATGACGCTGTTCCGGGTCAGGCCGGTTCGGTGCGCCCCGCCCACAGGCCGCGAACGTGCCCGATGTGCCGTCGGGTCAACTCACCGGCCTGCTCGGAATCACCGGCCTGCACGAGATCCAGCAGTTGCACATGTTCCGCTGCCGATCTCGCCAACTGCCCGCGCCTGGCGAGCTCGTCCAAGCCGTAGAGTCGGCTGCGGGCCCGCAGCTGCCCCACCATGGCGACGAGCTGGCCGTTCCCCGCGAGTTCGAGCAGCCCGAGGTGGAATCGGCGGTCGGCCTCGACATAGGAGATGAGATCGCCGCGTTGAGCGGACGCGATGATCTCTTGGGCGACGACGCGGAGCTCCGCGATGTGCCCGTCCCAGGCCGGGGTGTACCGGCGTGCGATGTCCGCACAGGTGGGTACTTCGATCAGCATCCGCAGCGCCGTCATGTCGTCGAGTTCGGCATCGGTCGGTTCCGTGACGCGGAAGCCCTTGTTCCGTACCGCTTCGACGAGCCCCTCCTTCGCGAGGTCGAGCATCGCCTCGCGCACGGGAGTGGCGGAGACACCGAACTTCTCGGCCAGGGTCGGCGCGGAATACAGCGCGCCCGGCGACATGACGCCGGTGATGATCCCGCCACGAAGCACCTCGGTGACCTGTTCGCGGAGGTTGGCGCGTTGCCCGAATACGGGCACCACGAGGTCGTGCTCCGCGCCCCTCGGCTCAGTCGCCACCTCAGCCATCCGTAGCCACCCCCGTTCGCCGGCCCGCCCAGGAGCGGTATACCTCCGCCGCGACAACCACATCCTCCCAGGCCATTCCGACGCTCTTGAACACGCGCGCGCGTGCGGCATCGACGGCCACCTCGCCGCGGACGATGCTCGCCAGCGGAACGAGGTCCGCGGCATCGAGCTTGGACCGCGACCTTGCGAGGACGACGTCGCCGGCCTCTCGCAGGGCCGTCGCCGGGTCCTCCACCACCACCTGTGCGCCGGCGAGCAGTTCCGGGTCGAGTTCGGCGACGTCCGGCTCGTGCGAGCCGACCGCTACGACGATCGCGCCGGCTCGCAGATCGGCAGCCGCGAACAGCGGCGTGCGGGCGGTCGTGGCGCACACGACGACGTCGGCATGTTCGAGGTCGGCGAGATTCCCTACCCGAGAAGGGATCTGGAGGTCCGCAGCCACCTTCGCGACAAGCTGCGCGGCGTGATCCGGATTGCGGGCGATCACCGTCACCTCGCTGATTCCCACCACCTGATGCAGCGAAGTGACATGCCCGGCGGCCTGCGGTCCGGCACCGAAGACGACGACCCGCGCCGGCCGGACCGGGCGGAGCTGCTGGACCGCGGCTACCGACACGGCGGGGGTGCGCAGGGCCGTCAGCGCGATGCCGTTGATGAGCGCCACCGGGGCGAGGCTCGCCGCATCCATCAGCAGGACACTGCCCTGGATGCGCGGCTTCCCGCGGGCCGGGTTATCCGGTGCGACGGACGCCACCTTCACGCCGACGAAGTCGTCGACCTCGCCCGGCATCAGCAGCAGGTGGCCGGCCCGCACCGGCACGTTGGTGCGTGCCGGGGCGGCCGCGACATCGAGTCCGCCCATGAGCGCGTGATACACGGCGTCGACCGCCGCCGGGAAGGTGACGGCCGCGACGTCATCGGCGGTGAGGTACGGGACAGCCTGCGCGGCGGGCCCCGGTGGGCGACCCCCGTTCACGTTGACCTCGTTCGTCCCGGAAATCGTCCGCCCCCTCCGTACCGATCAACGCTGATGGTATCGCCTCCACGCGCAGCAATATGTGACGTTGTACCCCGGAGTTCAGGCGCCCCGAACCGGGCCGCCCGGCCGTGCCGGCGAACAACGTCATATCCGCTGCCCCGAATACCGGCACGGCACCGATCGGACGATGACGCCCGCGCCGGATACATGCGCCTATCGCGCCGTCCACCCGCCGTCGATGGGAACCGACGCCCCGTTGATGAAAGACGCTGCGGGGGAACACAAATACACGACGAGCTCGGCAACCTCGTCGGGTTCGACGAGGCGCTTGATCGCCGTTTCGGTGAGCATGACCTTCTCGACGACGTCGGCCTCGCTGATCCCGTGCACCCGTGCCTGGTCGGCGATCTGCTTCTCCACCAGTGGTGTGCGCACGTACGCGGGATTCACGCAGTTCGATGTCACGCCACGAGGGCCGCCCTCCAACGCGATCACCTTCGACAGGCCTTCGAGACCGTGTTTCGCGGCGACGTAGGCGGACTTGAACGGCGAGGCGACCAGTCCGTGCGCGGAGGAGATGTTCACGATCCGGCCGAAGCCCTGCTCGTACATGTGCGGCAGCGCGGCCCGGGCGAGCAGGAACGGGGCGGTGAGCATGAGCCGGATGATCCGGTCGAACTGTTGCGGCGGGAACGTCTCGACGGGCGAGACGTATTGCACGCCAGCGTTGTTCACCAGGATGTCGACGGTCAGGGCGAGCGATTCCAGCGCTGCGGTATCGGTCAGGTCGACCGTCCACGCCTCGCCGCCGATGCTCTGCGCGAGCGCGTCGGCGGCGGGGCTATCAACATCCGCAACGACGACCGTCGCACCCGCCTCGGCCAACCGGAGGCTGCACGCGCGACCGATGCCGCTCGCCGCGCCGGTCACGACGGCGCGCCGGCCGTGCAGGTCCACACCGTTCGCCATGGCGAATCCTTTCTGGCCCTTGGTGTTTCGACGCTGCCTGGCGGCGCTACTCGGCCGCCCGGCAGACCTGCCGCGCCCGGCCGACGCCCTCGATGTCCAACTCGATCACGTCTCCGGGCTTGAGGTACGGGAAGCGGCCGGACAGTGCCACACCCTGCGGGGTGCCCGTGTTGATGATGTCGCCCGGTTCGAGCACCGCCACCTGCGACAGATGCCACACCAGGTAGTTCACGTCGAAGATCATGTCCGCGGTGTTCGAGTCCTGGCGCGGCTCACCGTTGACGAAGGACCGCAGCCGCACCGCGCCCGCGTTCATCTCGTCGGCGGGGACCAGGGCCGGCCCGAGCGGGTTGAACGTCGCGCCGCACTTGCCCTTCGACCACTGGCCGCCGGAGCGATCCAACTGCCACTCCCGCTCCGAGACGTCATTCGACATGCTATATCCGGCAATGTATTTCGGTGCGTCATCAGGTGAGGCAAGGTACTGGGCGCGCTGCCCGATGACGACGGCCAGCTCGACCTCCCAATCCGTCTTCACCGAGCCGCGCGGGATCACGACGTCGTCGTAGGGTCCGACGACCGTGTTCGGCGTCTTGAAGAACAGCACAGGAACGTCCGGCGGCCTCGCCCCGGACTCGGCCGCGTGCGCCGCGTAGTTCATGCCGATGCACCACACCGCTTGCGGCCGTGCCACCGGTGCACCGATGCGCTGCCCGTCGACGTCCACGCGCGGGAGCGTGCCCGCTGCGAGGGCCTCGCGCACCCGCGCGATACCGCCGGACGCGAGGAACGCGCCATCGATATCGGCGGTGAGACCGGCGATGTCGAACGCGACGCCGTCCGCGACGGCAACGGGCCGTTCCGAGCCGGGCGCGCCGATACGTTGCAGATACATGATCTTCCTCTGGGTCAAGACCGCGTGGCGGCAGTCGATGGTCGAAACTCGGTAGAGATCACCGGATCAGTCGAGGATCGACTCAACCTGGCGGATGGCCGCGTCGGTCAACCGCCGAAGCCCACCCGGCGCGAGAACAGTCTGCCATGCCTGATATGCGGCTCGCTGATAGGCATCGTCGGTCGGGAGATACACGAATCCGGGGCCGTTGGCCAGGTTCACCGCGACGATCGCCCGGTCCGGGAACCGGTCCCGCAGCCGGATCTGGAACTCGGAGTACGCCTCACCGGGATGCGCCACGATGACGGCGTCGCCCAGCCGGATGGTCCACAGCGGGTGCCGCACGATCGGGCCGTCGATGTAACCGTCGCGTACGTCGTGTGCGCGGCGCAGGCGCTCGTCACGGCTCTTCGGGTCGATGTCGGACCACTCGGCGGCGAGATCCTCCAGCGTCGGCAACGGCCGCACGTCGAGCTCGACCTCCGCGCGCGTCACGACGACCCGATGTGAGCGCGGTGACGGTGTGGCTGTCCACATCCCTAGCGGCGCACCGGATTCCACCACCTCGACGAGCTGCAGCGCCGCGCCGGCAGGCGGCATCGACGCAAGTGCTGACAGCGCCGCATGGCCGAGCATCCGGCCGTGCCGATCGGCGATGGACGTGTCGCCGACGTACTGCTCGCGCGGCGCGAGGTCGCCGGACGCGCCCTGCAGGAACAGGCACGGCGCACCCGTCGCATCCTCGACGAGTTCCCGCATGGCGCCCACATAGTCGGGCGACAGCAGGGAGTTCTGCCACGCCAGGGTCGTCGGGTGGCAGGCGTAGTTGACGACGGTGCCCAGGACACGCCCGTCCGCTGCGGTGATCCGCCCGACGAGCACCGCGTCGTCGGCAGGCCTTGTCGGATTGAATCCGACGACGGCGCGGTCGCCGACCTGCGATTCGCGATCCGCCGCGAGGTCGCATCGCCCGGTCGCCCAGTCGATGGCGGCCGGTTGTCGGGTGGCGATCGCCTCCCGACCGGCGGCGACCGCGGCCTCGCGGAGCGCGCGCAGATACGGCTCGATGAACTCACCGCCCGGCAGGTGCACGTCGCCCGCCCCGAGGACGGCGCCGGCATGGGTGTGCGACAAACAGAATACGAACCGGTCGGCGTCCATGCCGAGCCCGGTGACCAACGCGGCCTCGAGTTCGGCATAGTCTGCGACGCGCCGCCACCAGGTTGCGTCCACCCCGAAGATGACGACCGGCTCGTCATCGGCGCTTTCCGACACCGCAAGCGCGGTGAGCTGAAACGGTCGATGCACACCGGTGGCGATATCCGTCGTCGCGGGCCCCCAGTTGCGATTCCGGATGCCGACCGGCGGTGTGATGTCGCGGGCGGCGACACCCGCGAAGCCGTCGAATCCGGGTATGCGTGCCGAGTCGCCGATGCTCGAGGTGTTGGGGATGCCGACTGCCCGCGCGGCTACCCGGTCGCTCTCGTTCATAGGTCTATTCGATCTGCTGCATATCGGCCTGCACATGGGGTTGCGTGTCGGCGGCGTTCTGCATGTGACGACGCCGCTCTACGGCGGGATCCGCGATGGGCACAGCCGCCAGCAGCGAACGCGTGTACTCCTGTTGCGGATTGGCGAAAAGCTCTGCGCGCGAACCCTGTTCGACGATCCGTCCGGATTGCATCACGGCGATGTCCGAGCACATGTACCGGACCACGCCGAGGTCGTGGCTCACGAACAGGTAGGTCAGGCCGAGCCGCAACTGCAGGTCGCGCAGCAGATTCAGCACCTGGGCTTGCAGCGACACGTCGAGCGCGGAGACCGCTTCGTCGAGGATCAGGAACTCCGGTTCGAGCACCAGCGCCCGCGCAATGGCCACCCGCTGACACTGCCCGCCGGAGAGTTCCCGCGGGAGCCGCTGGTGGAACTCCGGGCCCAAACCGACGAGAGCGAGTGTGCGCACGGCAGTCTCGTGCCGTTCAGGTCGGGTTCCGATGTGGTGGGCGGCCAACGGCGCGGTCACCAGCTGCAGCACCGAGTGCCGTCGATTCAGCGCCGCGAACGGGTCCTGGAAGACCATCTGCATCCGTCGGCGCAGCGGTCGCATGCGGGCGCGGTGCAGGTCGTGTAAATCGATGGAGTCGAATTGCATGTGTCCGGAATCCACCGGTGTCAGGCCCAGCAGGCATCGCGACACCGTTGATTTCCCCGACCCGGACTCCCCGACGAGCCCGAACGTCTGGCCCTTCTTGATCGTGAAGCTCACGTCGTCGACAGCGTGGACCGTGTCCCGACCCAGGGCGAACGACTTGACCAAGGACTCGACGCGGATCAGATCCGCGGCGTCCGGCGCGGGCTCCCCCGCCACACGATCAGTGACGATGGCCGGTGATCGGTCACCGGACGCGCCGATGTCCGCCGTGTCGTCGCCCTCCGGCATGGTGGGAATCGGCTTGGTGAAATCGGTGTCGAGATCCACGACCGCGCCGAGCAGGCCCTTGGTGTACGGATGCGTCGGCTGCCGATACAGTTCGTCGACCGGCGCGCTTTCGACGATCACGCCGCGCTGCATGACGTGGATCTTTTCGCAGAACCCCGCGGCCACGCCCAGGTCGTGCGTAATCAGCAGCACCGCCGTCCTGTGCTCGACGGAAATCGTCTCGAGCAGCTCCATGATCCTGGCCTGCGTCGTCACGTCCAATGCGGTGGTGGGCTCGTCGGCGACGAGTACATCCGGACTCCCGGCCAGCGCCATGGCAATCACAACACGCTGCCGCATGCCTCCGGAGAACTGGTGGGGGTACGCGTCCAATCGCTCGACCGGGCGCTTCACTCCAACCTCGGTGAGCAATGCCACGGCACGATCGCGAGCCTCCCTGCGACCGACCTTCTGATGAATCGTGATGGCCTCGACGATCTGCCGACCGATGGTGTGCACGGGGTTCAGCGAGGACATCGGGTCCTGGTACACCATCGCGATCCGGGCGCCCCGGACCGCACGCATCCGGCGCTCCGAGAGCGTCAGCAGGTCGGTTCCATCAAGCGTGATTCGCCCCGAGGTCGTCGCACGCTCGGTCAGCCGCATCATCGACAGCGCCGTCACTGACTTGCCGGAACCCGATTCGCCCACCAAGCCCACCCGCTCGCCAGCGCGCAGGGAGAACGAGATGCCGCGCACGGCATCGACACGTCCGAACCGTACGACTAGGTCTTTCACCTCAAGCACGGCGTCGGCCCCCGCCGACAGCGATCGTTGCGTTGTCACGACTGCCGCCTGGTATCGGTGCGGCCGAGCTGGTCAGCCAACAGGTTGAGCATGAGGATGGTGACGAGAATCGCCAGAGCGGGAAAGGACACGTAACCGAGTGACTGGCTGAGGTTCTGATACCCCCATTGCACCAACAGCCCCCAGGAGATGTCCGGATCCTGGATACCTAACCCGATGAAGCTCAGCGATGCCTCCAGGATCACTGCATTGGCCACATTGATAGCAGCCTGCACGCCGACCGAAGCCCAAACGTTCGGCAGGATTTCGGTGACCACGAGGCGGGTGCGGCCCATCCCGCTGGCGACGGCCGACATGTAGTAGTCGCTCGCCTTCTCCGCAAGGACAGACGACCGAATCATGCGGGCGGTCACGGGCGTCAGCAGCACACCGACGATCACCGCCAGCTTCACCGGCGTGGCACCGAAGCCCGCCACAAAGACCAGCGCCAACAGCATTTGCGGCACGGCCATCGTCACATCGGCCAGGCGCATGAGGATGTCGTCCACCAGCCCGCGGGCGAACGCCGCGCCCAACCCCCAGACGAGTCCAAGAATCATCGCCACAAGCGCCGCGCCTCCGGCGATACCGATGGTGGTCCGGCCAGCAAACATGATGCGGGAGAGCAAATCTCGGCCCAACTCGTCGGTGCCCAGCAGGTGCGCCCAGCCCGGACCGGCAAACCTGGCGGAGGACAGCACCGTCGGGTCGTACGGGGCGAGCCAAGGCGCGAGCATGCATCCCGCGATAATCACCGCGAGCACAACGGCTGCACCCACCGCAACGAGATCCCGTCGGCGACGGGCCGGCGCGACGGCCATAGTTTGCACAGCAATATCAGCCATGTCGCCGACCTACTCGCAATCGCGGGTCCAGCACACCGGTGACAATATCCACCAGAAGTGTCGTCAGGATGAACATCGAGCTGATGAGGAGCACGCAGGATTGCAAGACCGCGTAGTCACGTTTCGACACGGAGTCCACCGCGAGAGCGCCCAATCCGGGCAGCCCGAACACGTTCTCGATGATCACGGTTCCGCCTAACGTGTAGCCGATGATCAGGCCGAGCATCGTCACCGCCGGCGTCAAGGAGTTGCGCAGAGCGTGGGCAAGCAGCACTCGTGGCCCGGACGCTCCCTTACCGCGGGCGGTGCGGATGAACGGAGCGGCCAGAACTTCCAGCAGCGACGCGCGTAGGAATCGAAGCAGGAGCGGGGCCGCCGCGATCGCCAATGTCAGCGAGGGAAGGATCATTGTCTTCAGGTTTCCGCCCAGCGATTGTCCGAGCGGAACGAACCCTGTCGAAGGCAGCACGCCCCACTTGACTGCGAAGATCACGATGAGCAACACGCCGACAATGAAGCTCGGTAGCGCCATGCCGGCGCTGGAGACCGTTGTCAACAACCGGTCGACTATGCCACCAGGCCGGCGAACTGCAAGCAATGCTCCCGGAACCGCCAGCACCACGGCGAGAAGCATCGATAGGAATGTCAGTTCGATCGTGGTCGGAAGCCGCTGGCCGATCAATTGCGTCACCGAATACTGGTTGAAATATGAGCGCCCGAAATCGCCGTGCAGCATTCCGCCGACCCAGCGGGCGTACTGCACCCAGATCGGGTCGTCGAGTCCAGCATCTTTCCGCAATTCCGCAATTGCCGCCGGGCTGATTCCCGGAGTCGCGCCGAGTCGCGTGATCACAGGGTCGCCCGGCAGCAGGCGGAGCACCACGAAGATGAGTGCAGAGACCGCGGCCAGCATGGCAATGCTGACCGCGAGCCTCCGCAAGATCATCCGAACCATATCGTTACTTGTTGGTGAGAGACACGGATTCCAGATGCAATTGCCCGCCGCCTTCAACCCACACGCCGGTGATCTTCTTGGACACCGCCGTTGCCACATTGGATTGTAGAGGCACAATCACCGGAACCTGCTCGTTGACGATCTTCTGGACTTCCGCCCAGTCGGCCTTGCGTTTGTCGGCATCTGGCTCGGCCAGTGCTTTGTTGTAGGCCGCGGTGAAGTTGGCGTCATCCCAGTTGCACTCGCAGCGTCCCTTGAGCAAGAAGTTGATAGAGAACGCAGGCTCCACCGGTGTCGACTGGAAGTTGGGGACAATCAATCCTGGGTAGGACTTGCCAGCAGGGTAGAATTTGGCGACCCAGGTTGCGATGTCATTATTCTCGATCTTCAGGTTAATACCAATTTGCCTCAGGCTGGCCTGCAGAATCTGCCCGGAAGTGTTCCACTCTGGGTACGACCCGGCGATGCCCCACCAGGTGAGCGTGTCGCCCGCCTTGACGCCGGCCTCCGCGAACAACTCCTTGGCTTTGTTCAGGTTGTAGGAGTAGTCGGTGAGCCCGTTAGCGGAAAACCACGGATTGCTAGTGCCCAGCGGGTCGTTCGTCGGTGAAAGCTCTCCCTCACCGAAGTACGCCGCATCGAGAACTTGTTGCCGGTCGACCACATACGCCAGAGCTTGGCGGGCCTTCACGTTGTTGAATGGTGGTGAGGTGGTGTCGACCTCCCAGGACGGCCACTGGCTGGGCGTCTTCGGCAAGACAATCGAGATCTTGTCACTGTTCTTGTATTGCGCCACATTGCTTAGAGGCAGTGCCCATAAAATATCCAGGTTGCCGGATGCCAGCGAACTGGACGCAGAAGCCGCATCGTTGGTTGCAACGATCTTGATCTGGTCCAGAGGCGCGGGGCCGCCGAAGTACTTGTCATTGCGCACTAGGGTCAGGTGATCGCTCGGCACGAAGTCCTTGACGACGAATGGGCCGGTGCCTATCGGATCCTTATCGATGGTCGACAGAGCACTCATCTTCATCATCTTGATCCAGACGATCGCACTCGGGAACAACGCGTTGGGCGCCTTGAGCGTGAAGGTAACAGTGTTAGGTTCGGTTGCCTTCACGGACTCTATCGTGGCGATCTTGTTGGCTTCCTGGGTCGCCGTCGTGGGCTTGAGGTAGTACTCAAACGTGTCCACGACATCCTGGGCGGTGAAGGCGCTTCCGTCCGAGAACGTGACGCCGTCGCGCAGCGTGAATGTCCAGGTCTTCTGATCGTCGGAAGCCTTCCAGGACGTGGCAAGATCGGGTACCACCTTACCGTCCTGATCGGTCTTCGTCAGGCCGTTCCACAACAGTGGAAACAGGATCTCCTCCGCGGCGAAGGTGCGGATCGCGGGATTGAGTTGCGGGATCCCCCCTGCTTCGCCGACCGTGATACTTCCGCCGGAAACGGGAGTCTCGGTGGGCGTGGCGGCAGCCGTATCACTACTACCGCCCGATGGCGTGGTTGAACTGTTCTGGTTTGCCGTGTCAGACGAGCTCGAACCGCCTGATGTTGTCGTACTGCCCCCGGAACCGCCCGACGAGCAGGCGGCCAGCACCATGGCGGCGCTGAGCAGGGTTGCGATGAGGGCCTTGCGGTGTCGCATGGTTGGTCCTTCCTAGCGGTGAGAAATGCCGAGGTAGTCCACGGTCGATGACCGCGTTAACGCGTTATGGCGTCCGCAGAAATGCCCCCCATAGTGGAGGCGTTCCTTGCGGTGACACGGTTCGTGGCGGCTGCGGCTATCGCCCTTTCGGCCGCCTGCAGGTATCTGTCGATGTCGTCGTCGGTATGGGCGTAGCTGATGTGGCTGCGCTTCAAATTGAGGGGCAGCTCGAAAAAGCCGTCTTGCAACAGGTTTCGCCGGTAGCCGACGAACATGCCGGTGTCGTTCGGCAGCAGATCCGAGTAGTTGCGTGGCTCGTCTCCCGGCATGAAGTACGTGACGAACACCGATCCGTACCCCGTCACCACCGCCTGCACATCCAGCCGGCGGCAGATCTCGGCCAGCCCGGCTCGCACCCGGTCACCGAGTCGGAAGATGTGCTCGTGAACCGGCTCGGTACGCAACTTCTCGATCGTGGCGAGCGCGGCCGACACCACCAGCGGATGGCCGTTGTACGTCCCGGCGAAGAACGCCGGCCCGCCGGGGCGGGACGAGAAGTTGTCCATGATGTCCGCGCGCCCGCCCAGGGCGCCGATGGGCACTCCGTTACCCATCGCCTTGCCCAGGGTCGTGAGATCCGGTGTCACACCGCAGATCGACTGGTATCCGCCGAGCGCGTGCCGAAAACCGGTGATGACTTCGTCGAACACCAACACCGCGCCGTGCCGGGTGCATTCGCTACGGACGGCGGCCAGGAACTCGTGCGTCGGCAGCACCGCGCCGATGTTGTGCGGGATGGGCTCGAGAATCACCGCGGCGATCTCGTCGCCCCGTTCGGCGAACAACGCGAGAAGCCCTGCGACGTCGTTGAACTCGAGAACGAGTGTGGCCGCCGTGGTGTCGGGAAGTGAACCTGCCGAGATCGGATCCGGCTGGCCGATCCGGTCAGCCGCCGAGATGACGTTCAGGCTGACGGCGTCGTGCCATCCGTGGTAGCAGCCCTGGAACTTGACCACATAGCGCCGGCCCGTCACGGCCCGCGCAACGCGCAGCGCGTGGTACGTCGCCTCCGACCCGGTCGACGTGAGCAGAACCTTCTCGATGGAGGGCACCAGTTCGACGAGTTGCTCGGCCAGCCGAACCTCACCCGCGGTGACACCGACGCCGGCGAGGTCGGTCTGGTGCGCCGAGTCGACGATGGCGGCGACCACATCCGGGTCGTTGTGCCCGAGAAGCGGGGGCCCGAAAGCCGCGTGGAAGTCGGTGAATACGTGCCCCTCGGCGTCGGTGAACGTGCCACCCTTCGTCGACGTGATCACAAGATCTTCCAGACCGGGCACCAGTCGCTGGCCGCTGTTGACGCCGCCCGGGATCAAGACTTTCGCCTTGTCGGGCAGCGACTGCCCCCGATGATCAATCCCAGACATGACATCCCCTGTTCGGCTAGACAGAACGCTGTGCGGTAGTGTATAACGCATGGAGGGTTCGGGCAAGGCTTGAAATGGCGGCTTTCGCCGTGAGCACCCAAGATTAAGCACTGCCGTACTCACGGCCTCGCAGCAGATTTCGCGGATCTCGGAGGGATGACGCCGATGTCAGCCGATACGTCGGAACCGGCCGAACGGTACAAGGTTCACAGCGTCGCGCGCGCGCTGCACATGCTCGAAATGTTGGCCGAACCGTCCGCCGACGGCGGGCTCAGCGTGACCGAGATCGGCGAAACCGTCGGCGTGTCAAAGAGTGCCGCGTTCGCAATCCTGCAAACCCTGTTGCGCGACGGGTATGTGGCGGACAGCGGCGTCGGCCAGCACCGCCGGTACCGACTCGGACGGGCGCTAACCCGGCTCGGTGATCGCGCCCGCAGCCAGACTCCGCTGCGGGACATCGCACTTCCCGTGCTCCGCCGGCTGGCGGAGGAGCTGCGGCTGTCCGTGCGTCTGGGGGTGCTGTTGGAGGACGGCGTCGCGGTGATCGAACGCGTGGACGCGCCGGGCGGGTTGCGCATCGACCTGCGCATGGGCGACCGCGAGCTGCTGCACACCACGGCGGTCGGTAAGGCGATCCTCGCGGCCGGCACCGACCAGGAGGCCAGAGCGATGCTCGGTTCTCGCGCCCTGATACGGCGCACGCCGCACAGCATCACCGACATCGATGCGCTCTTAGCGCATCTCGGCACCATTCGTGCGCGCGGCTACGCCGTCGATGACGAAGAGGATTACGAGGGCATCATCTGCATCGGCGCTGCTATCCGGGACCACACGGACCGGGCGACCGCGGCGCTGAGCGTCACAACGCTGAAGGCGGGCCTCACCGCGGAGCGCCTCGCAGCCCTCGGCACCTCCTTGGTCGGCGGGGCCGCCGAGATCTCCACGGCACTCGGATTCGTGCCTCACCCGGCCGCCGCCCGCACCGGCAGCAAACGAGCGGAAGGCGCGTGAGATGCCAGTATCCGGAAGCGTCATCGTCACGGGAGCGGCGTCGGGGATCGGGCGCGCGGTGGCCGGCCGGCTTGCGGTGGACGGCTTCCACGTGGTGGCCGTCGACCGCACGGCCATCGACCTGGATGCCGCCGTCGGCGCACTGAGCGATGCGGGGCTGTCGGCGACAGCAGTCGCCGGCGATGTCCGCGACCGCGAGACGCACCGGCGTGCTCGTGAGGCCGCACGCACGCACGGACCGTTGCGCGCATGGGTCGGGTGCGCCGGGATCACCCGGCTGCATGATCTCGCCGACCTGGACGAGACCGGCGTGCGAGAGGTCGTCGACATCAACCAGTTCGGGCTGCTCTGGGGTGCGAGCGAGGCCGTGGCGGAGTGGGTGTCGAGCGGCGAAACGGGTGTGGCCGTTGCGATCTCGTCGGTCCACGCCAGGCATGCCGCCGAGCGGCACCCGATCTACGAGATGACGAAGGCGGCGGCCGAGGCGCTCGTCCGAAGCATCGCCGTGACCTACGGTCGCGCCGGGATTCGCGCCGTCGCCATCGCACCGGGCGCGATCGAGACGCCCGCGCTGCGCCAATCGCTTCGATCGGCGCCCGACCCGCAGGCCGCGGAACAGCGTCTGAAGATGTTTCCGCCCCTGGAACGGATCGGTCTGGCGACCGACGTCGCAGACGCCGTGGCGTTCGTCATCTCCGATCAAGCGAGTTACATCTCGGGCACGGTGCTCACGGTCGATGGCGGGTGGTCCGCCGTGCTCGCACGAGACGCGCCGGAGGAGTCCGCCCGCAGGCAGGCGTGACACCTCCCGCGGAGACAGTGACGCCGCGACGCGGCCGGAACGTCACCGAAGCGATCGCCATATTCGTTACCAGGAAAGGGATGTCGCGTGAAGATCACCGATATTCAAGCAATCGTCTGCCATGCCCGCATGCGCAACTGGATCTTCGTCAAGGTCGTCACCGACGAGCCGGGCCTGATCGGTTGGGGTGAAGCGACCCTGGAGTGGCACACCCGCAGCGTCGTCGGTGCAATCCAGGACATCGCGGACCTCTTGATCGGTGAGGATCCGACTCGCATCGAATACCTGTGGCAGATGATGTACCGGCAACACTTCTGGCACGGCAACGGCGTGGTGCGGTCCACCGCCATCAGCGGCATCGACATCGCGCTGTGGGACATCGCGGGCAAACGACTCGGCGTTCCGTGCCACGAGTTGTGGGGCGGGCGAGTGCGCGACCACGTCCGGCTCTACTGCCACCTCGGCGGCGGGTCGATGGAGAAGTTCTACGAGACCTCGGTGACCGATTACCAGGCATTCGGAGAGCTCGCCGCCGCCGCGGTCGACGATGGCTTCACCGCGATGAAGTCCATGGCGGTGCCGTCCACCATGCCGATCGAGGGCACCGCGGCCGTGCGCCATGCGGAACGGTGCGTGGCCGCGATGCGCGAGGCCGTCGGCGACGACATCGATCTGATGGTCGACTGCCACGCGCGCCCGTCACCGACCATGGGTCTGCGATTTGCCAAGGCCGTCGACGACTACGGCCTGCTGTTCTTCGAGGAACCGTGCTGGCCGGAGTCGGTCCAGGGGCTGGCACGCATCAACGCGGCCACGAAGACACCGATCGCCAGCGGCGAGCGGGTGATCGGGCAGCAACAGTTCCGGGCCCTGTTCGAGGCGGCAGCCATCGATGTATGCCAGTTCGACATCACCCACGTCGGCGGGCTCACCGAGGCGCGCCGGGTGGCCGCCATGGCCGACACATACCGCATCGCGATCGCGCCGCACAACCCACAAGGGCCGGTGAGTACCGCCGCATCCCTGGAGTTCGGGTTCAGCCAACCGAACTACGTCATCTGCGAATCCGTGCACGCCGACGTGCCATGGCGTGCCGATGTGGTCATGGACTCCCACGAGATCGTCCATGACGGCCGGTACGCCAAGCCGCACAGTCGCCCCGGTCTAGGCATCGAGATCAACGAGAAGGAAGTCGCCAAACACCCGTTCCAACCGGAACTGCTGCAGCGCGTGTTCTACCCCGACGGTGCGGTCGGCGACTGGTGATGGCGCGCCTCATCCGCGACGGCGGCATCACGGTTCTCGACAGCGATCTCACGCTGTCCAACGGCCTCGCCTGGTCAGTCGACGGTCGTCAGATGTTCAGCGTCGACACGCTGTCGCAGCGGATATTCGTCAGATATTCGTCCGCGACTACGACCCGGAAACCGGTGGGATCGGACCGTGCGACAACTTCGCGAATGCCACGAGGCACCACCCTCGTCCGACGAACGGCATGACCGTCGCCTTGATCGTCATCTCGTAGATCGACGCTTCGCCGCGAAAGTGGCCGGCGCGCAGGAACATACCGGTGAGGTTGATCGAATTCACGGTGCTTTCACAACACATCTCCGCGGGCCAACAGGAACTCGTCACAGGTGCATGGCGCCGGCCGGTCGCCGCGCCCGGGCAGGATTCGTCATACTTGGGGCGCCGGCGGGTCGGCCGGCAGCATCCGTCATCCAGCGAACGGCAGTAGGTGGTCATGGTTTCTCGTCAGGTACCGCGCCCGTCCGAGATCTTCGAGCTGATGAAGTTCCGCAAGCCGGACTTCAACCTGAAGCGTCGGCGCCTTCGGCGCGCGCTGACCATCTACGACCTGCGCGCGATCGCGCGGCGGCGAACCCCGCGCGCCGCGTTCGACTACACGGACGGTGCGGCGGACGGGGAGCTCAGCTTGGCCCGCGCGCGGCGCGCCTTCGAGGACGTCGAGTTCCACCCGTCGATCCTGCGGGACGTCTCGCACGTCGACATGTCCACCAGCATCTTCGGCGGGCCGTCGGCGCTGCCGTTCGGTATCGCGCCGACCGGCTTCACCAGGCTCATGCAGACCGAGGGCGAGATCGCCGGCGCGTCCGCGGCGGGTGCCGCCGGAATCCCGTTCACGCTCTCCACGCTCGGCACCACCTCGATCGAGTCGGTCAAGGCCGCAAACCCGAACGGACGCAACTGGTTCCAGCTCTACGTGATGCGCGAGCGGGAGACGTCCTACGACCTGGTGCGGCGCGCCGCGGCCAGCGGATTCGACACGCTCTTCTTCACCGTGGACGCGCCGATCGGCGGTGCGCGCCTGCGGGACACCCGCAACGGCTTCTCGATCCCGCCGCAGCTCACCGTCCGGACGGTGGTCGACGCGATGTGGCGGCCGTGGTGGTGGATCGACTTCCTCACTACCCCGAAGCTCGAGTTCGCCTCGCTGACCTCCACGGGCGGAACCGTGGCGGAACTGCTCAACTCGGCGATGGATCCGACCATCAGCTTCGAAGACCTGAAGATCATCCGCGGCATGTGGCCGGGGAAGATCGCCGTGAAGGGCGTGCAGACCGTCGAGGACGCGAAACACCTCGCGGATCTCGGCGTGGACGGCGTGGTGCTGTCCAACCACGGCGGGCGCCAACTCGACCGTGCGCCGATCCCGTTCCATCTGCTGCCGACGGTGGTGCGCGAGGTCGGTCGTGATGTCGAGGTCGTCATGGACACCGGAATCATGAACGGGGCCGACATTGTCGCAGCGCTCGCGGTGGGGGCGAAATTCACGCTGATCGGACGCGCTTACCTCTACGGCCTGATGGCCGGTGGCCGGGCCGGCGTCGACCGCACCATCGAGATCCTCACCGACCAGATCACCCGCACCATGAAACTGCTCCAAGTACCCACCATTGCCGAACTCGAACCACGGCACGTCACCCAACTCGAACGGCTCGTACCCCGCGCCGGGCAATAGCAGCGGATCAACCGCGCCGCCGGAGCTGCAAGCCCGCCGATCCCACCGTCCACCCCATGGCAGTTCCGGTCGTGGACTCCGCCGCCGAAAGAGGCGAGACAGCAGATGGTCAGGTCTGCGGGTCTGTGTGGGCAACCCAACGGAGCAGGACCTCGGTGACGATCTCCGGGGCGGCCTGAGTGACGGCGTGGCCCACGTCCGGAATGACGTGCAACGTGGAGCCGGGCAATCGATCATGCAGCTCCTGGCTTCGTGCGCACGGAACCACACAATCGGCAGCGCCGGAGACGATCACCGTCGGGCAGTGGATCTCGGGCAGCCGGGCCCACTGGTCGGGTCGGGAGGCGATCGCGCGCTGCTGGGAAATGTAATCCAGCGGGCTACACCTTCCCAGCATCGTTACGATGTGCGCCACCAGGGGATGGTCCGGCGGCAGCGGGTGGGCGGCGGCGATGGCCATGTCCTGGATCAGCTGAGCGAACTGGCCCGATCGGGCACGAGAAATGCCCTCGTCCCTGGCAGTGTGCTGGATCTCGTCGTCCGCGCGGGCCGAGGTGGCCACCAGCGCGAGACCCAGGATGCGTTGCGGCGCCTGCAATGTCGCTGCGAGCGCGACGTATCCGCCCATCGAACTGCCGGCCACGGCGAAGTGGTCGGGGGCGCCGCGCAGCAGATCCTCGGCCATACTCGCGATGCTGGCCTGACGACCGCAACGGAACACTCGCACCTCGCGACCGGTTCCGAGCGCTGCCAGCTGGCCGCCCCACACATCGTCATCGCTGATCAGCCCGGGCACCAGGATCAACGGGGTCCGGTTCACGGTGGGCTACTGCCGGCCGGTGCAACGGGATCGTCATCGCCGGATCTGATCGACTCGGAACTGATCGGCTCGGACGAGACGGGGACGGCGACCGTCGACTCACCCGAGCCCGGCCGTCGCCCGGAAACCAGCCGGCCGACCCCGTCGAGCGCCTTGCCTATCAGGGCAGCGGCGCCGCCCGGCATGACCAAGAGGATGACGATCAGTGCCGCTCCATACACGAACGCCGTCAGGGAGGGGCTGAGCGACTGTGAGTACTGCGGCAGGAACTCCAGCACCAGCCCGCCGATGATCGAGCCGTAGATGTTGTACAGCCCGCCGACCACCGCGCCGATCAGGAAGTTGATCGACATCTGTACCGGAAAGGCGTCGGATGAGACGAATGCGATCGTCACGGTGTAGAGGCATCCTGCGACGCCCGCGAAGGCCGCGCTGATCCCGAAGGTGATCGTCTTGACGGTGGGCAGGTGGATGCCGACGGTGATCGCGGCGATCTCGTTGTCACGGATGCCGACGATCGCTCGGCCCGTGCGACCGCGCAGGAGATTACGGGTGAGCACGAGCAGCACCATCAGGACCAGCAGCGCGAGGAAGTAGTGGAATCGATCCCTGGACAGACCCGACCACTCCGGGGCATCCAGCAGGTCCTGGGAGATCGTCATGCCCGATGATCCCCCGGTGAAGTCATTGAATCGCTTGATCACCAACGGGAACAGGAAGGCCACGGACAGCGTGAGGACCGCCAGGTAGGCGCCGCGCAACCGGAGAGCCGGAATACCGATCAACACCCCCAGGACGAAGCACAACAGCGCGCCCACCGGCATGGTGAGCAGGAAGTGCCACCCATGGTTCTGCACCAGGATCGCGGTGGTGTAGGCGCCGAGGCCGAAAAAGGCACCGTGGCCGAGGGCGATCTGTCCGTTCATTCCGGTGAGCAGCACGATGCTCAGCGCCGCGATCGCGTAGATCAGCGCCATCGAGAGCTGGAAGGTGACGAACGAGGACAGCACGAACGGTAGGACCACCGCGGCGAGAGCGAGCACACCCATCATCGCCGTGCGCAGGGGGGAGGTAGCGAACGGGGAAACGGATGTCCCGCGTTCGCGCAGACTGATTCTCATGCCCGTGCCACCGCCCGCCTGCCGAAGAGACCTTGCGGCCGCACCAGGAGGATGCCGAACACCAACGCGAGCGGGACAGCGATCTTGAGATCGTTCCCCACGAAGTCGTACAGATAGGCGCCGGCCAGGTTCTCGGTGACGCCGATTGCCAGGCCACCGACGACTGCGCCCAACGGGCTGTCCAAGCCCCCGACGATCACCGCGGCGAAGGCGTAGGTCAGCACCCCCAGCATCATGTTCGGTTCCAGAAAGAGCTTGGGGGCGGCGAGGGCTCCGGCCAGTGTGCCCACCATCGCCGCGAGTCCCCAGCCGATCATCTGCATTCGCCCGACGTCGATACCGGAGAGCCGCGCCGACTCGGGGTTGGAGATCGCGGCGCGCATCCCGAGTCCGAGCCTCGTGCGGTGGAACAACTGGTACAGCAGGAACCCGACGACACAGACGATGACGATCGTGCCGACGGAGGCCAACGAGAGCGAGACTCCGTGCACGGTCCAGGCAGCGACCGGGAATGGGTCGGGGAATGCCTGGATGGTGTACCCCCAGACGAGACCGGTGACTGCGTTGGTGATCATGAACAGGCCGAGGGTCACCATGATCAAGGTGAAGTGATCCTTGTTCGCCACGGGCCGGATCACCACACGCTCGATCGCTGCACCCGCGCCGAAGCCGATGACCGCCGTCGCCGCGATCGCCAGCCAGATCGGCAGCCCCCACAGGTTGAGTTGCCAGGCGAAGAATGCGGCGATCGTGGCGAGCTCGCCCTGGGCGAAATTGATGATCCCGGTGGCGCGGAAGATCAGCACCATGGCCAATCCGAGCAGGGCGTAGATCACGCCGGTGGAAACGCCGTCGACCACCTGTTGCAGGAAATAGGTCATCGACTGTCCCCCAGGCCCAGGTAGGCACGCCGGACGGAGTCGTCGGCAGCAACGCTCGCCGCATCTCCGGCCCGGACGATCCGCCCCGCTTCCAGGACGAACGCGCGATGGGCGATGCGCAGAGCAAGACCGGCGTTCTGCTCGACGATGAGCATGGTGGTTCCCATCTGGTTGTGAATGTCGGTCAGCGTGCCGAACAGCGATTGGGTGACGAGCGGGGCCAACCCCAGAGACGGCTCGTCGAGCAGCAGCAGCCTGGGTCGCAGCAGGAGCGCCCGGGAGACCGCCAGCATCTGTTGCTCGCCGCCGGACAGGCTGCCTGCCGGCTGATCCCGTCGCTCGGCCAGTCGCGGAAACCACTGCGAGATCCGATCGATGTCGGCGGCCACACCTGCGCGGTCCCGGCGGGTATAGGCGCCGGCCAGCAGGTTCTCGCGCACCGTCAGCCCGGCGAAGGTGCCCCTGCCCTGGGGCACGTGGGCCACCCCGAGCCGGGCCATCCGGGCGGGCGCGAGCCCGCGGACCGACCTGCCATCGAACCGGATGCCGCCGCTGGTCGCGACCATGCCACAGATCGCCCGGAGGGTGGTGGTCTTGCCCGCTCCGTTCGCGCCCAGAATGGTCGCGATCTCGCCCTCGTCGACGGCGAACGTCATGCCGTGCAGCACCTTTGCCGGACCGTAGCCGGCCATCAGGTCGGTGACTTCCAGCAAGCTCATGTCGGGACTCCCGCGGAAGCGTCGGCGCGGTCAGTGGCTTCGTGAGGTTCGCTCATGCGGCGGTTCCCAGGTATGCGGCAATGAGGTCATCGTTCTGCCGTACCTCGTCCGGCGTTCCTTCGGCGATCTTTCTCCCGAAGTTCAAGGCCACCACCGTGTCGGACACCCCCATCACCAGGCCCATGTGGTGCTCCACCAGCAGCACGGTGAGCCTCAACTCCTCGCGTAATTGCAGGATCAACTCGCCGAACTCGGCGACCTCGCCGTGGGTGAGACCGTTGGCCGGTTCGTCGAGCATCAACAAGCGAGGATGGGCCGCCAGTGCGCGTCCCAGTTCCACCCGCTTGAGCGTCCCGAAAGGCAATCCCTGAGCCGGATGGTCGGCATACCTGCCGAGGCCGAGCAGATCCAGGATGGCCAGCGCCTCGTCTCGGATGCGCCGTCCCTCCCGGGTCGCCGCGGGCAGCCGAAGCATTCCGCCCAGAAACCCGGCCCGGGTCCGGTGATACGCGCCGAGCATGACGTTCTCCAGCACACTCTGGGATGCGAACAGACCGAGGTTCTGGAAGGTGCGGGCGATCCCGGCTCGGGCAACCCCATTCGCCGGTAACGCGAGGATGTCCTGTCCGGCCAGGCTCACTCGGCCGGCGTCCGGTCGATACAGACCGCTGATCACGTTGAACAGCGAGGTCTTACCGGCCCCGTTCGGCCCGATCAGGCCGCAGATCTGGGAGACCTCCACGGCGAACGACGCACCGTCGAGAGCACGCACTCCACCAAATGTGACGACCACATCGTCAACAACTAGAAAACCCACGCGGCATACCCGCTCAAGCATCGCGGCCAGCATCGGGCCCCGGTCCGCTCCGCCGATCGTCGCGGCGGAGCGGACCGGAGCGGCGCAGTCAGCTCGTGCTGATCGGCGTTTTGCCTTCCAAGTCCCACGCGTCGCCCTGGGGCGCGAATCGGGTCCCGTCGAACTCGGTGATGTAGGTCGATTCGATCGGGAAGGGATCGGTCTGCGACGTATTCATCACGATCCCCGACAGCAACAGGTCGATCCGAACCTTGGACAGATTCCGCGCCGCGTCCATGAGTCCCTGCCGGGTCGGCTGCGCGTTCTTGAGGGTTTCGACGATGGCCTGGCAATAGGCGAAACCTTGCACGGCCGTCGGCTCCTGCGGAGTCACGTTCTCCGCTTTCTTGATCTTCTGCAGGTATTCCTGCATCGCGGGATCATCGGCCCACTTCGGGTCGCTCGGATCCTTCTGATAGTTCGTGGAGATGATCCCCTTCGAGTAGTCACGCCCGACCGGGTCGATGGTGGAGGGCACGGACGCGGCCGGATTGGCCAGGATACGCAGCGGCTTCCAATTCAAGGTCTGCAACTTCTTCAACGCCTGGGCTGCCTGCTTGGGCAGGGTGATGACGAAGAAAACATCGGCGTTGCTCCGGGAGAGCTGCAGTACCTGCGAATCAACCGTCGGGTCGGTCGGCTCGTACGTGGCCTTGGCCACCACCGAGATCCCGGTGCCCTCGATGCTCTTGGTGAAGGAGTTGAGGTAGTCGTTTCCGTAGCCGTCGTTCTGGGCCAAGATGGCGACCGTGGCGTTCTTCTTGGTGTCCGACAACCATTTCGCGTAGATCGCGGCCTCCGTCGCGTAGGACGGGCTCCATCCGATGGTCCACGGCCACGTGGCCTGGCTGGCGCCGAACTTCGACGCCCCGGACAGGGCAAAAAGCTGCGGCACCTTCTGGTCGTTGAGGTAGGGCGCGATCGAGGTATTGGTCGGCGTCCCGACCACACCGGTCACCGCGAACACATGATCCTGCTCGACCAGCTTCTTGACGTTCTCCAATGTCTTGGCGGGATCATAGGCGTCGTCATAGATCTTCAGTTCGAGCTTGCGGGTCTTGCCGTCGGCCATCGCGGCACCACCCTTGGTGGCGTTGAGGTCGTCGAAGCAGGCCTTGAGCGACCGGTCGGCTTGTCCTGCCGAAGCGAAGACCCCCGACTGCGGGCTGGAATTTCCGAACAGAATCGTCGTGTCGGTAATGCCGTCGGTCGTTGTCTGATCGCCGCCGCCGGATGACGATGTGTCTGGCGCCTGGGAGGACGAGCTCCCGGAGCCGGTGTCCGACGACGCTGTCGAGGAGGGCGTCGACGCTCCGCTCGAGGACGAACCGCCGGTGCCACTGCTGCTGCACCCGGCGGCCGCAAGGCTGATCCGCACAGCGCACGCGGCGATACGGCCGACTCTCGATGTCTGCACAGGCATTCTCCAATCTGTCTAGGGCGCCACTGGCCGGGATATGGCTCGGCCGGGCTCGGGCGTCCACGCCCGGCGTCACACCGGGAATGAATGTCGTATGTATATCCCATGCCTAGATCAATGTCTACTACTTTCTCCGGACGATCCGCCCCCGCGTCCGACCCGACCACGAGATCACTGTGCTGTGACCCCTTGCGGCAGCATGAAAAGCACTTACCCTGATCGTGTGGTCATCCCGCCCGAAACCGAAGATCGACCCAGGATTGTATGGTTCATGTTTACTAGACATGTATTGACAGCATGGCCGCCGAGATGATCACATCGCGGCAGCGGAAGGAGGCTTCGATCGTGCGAGTAGCCGTAGTCGATGGTGCCGGCACCGGAATGTTGATCAAGGTTATGCTCGAGCGGTCTCTGTTGACACCGAGTGAACGCGATCGGGCGGTGCACCTTGCCATGGATGTCGGCGCCGGAATAGCCGTCGCGGCCGGTGCTCAGACCGGGACGGCGGTGGACCGATGAACCGCGGGACGGCCAGCCGATCGCGACAGACCGATCAGGCCTCCGACCGGGCCGACCCGCGGCACCGGGCGTCATCGGACGGCGAGACCAGCGACGACTTCGTCGGCATGGAGATTTCCCGCTCGTCATCCGATCCGGTGTTCGTCCAGATAGCGGCCGCCTTCCGGGAGAACATCGCCAGCGGCCGCTGGCCGTCACACCTGAAGCTGCCGCCAGAGCCCGATCTGGCCGCCCGCATGGGCGTCAACCGCGGCACTCTGCGAAAGGCTCTCGCCATACTCGCCGACGAAGGTCTGCTGATCCAGACCAGGGGCCGCGGGACGTTCGTCACCGCCGGTGCCATCGAACCCGCGATCGCCCAGCGGATGAGCTCGCTGTCCGAAGACCTACGCGATCAGGGATACCGATTCCGGGTGGAGGTGCTTTCGGCCCATCTGGAACGGCTGCCCATGGCGGTGCAGGCAATCCTCCATGCCCGGCCCAGTTCTCCCGGGCTGCGTCTAGTCCGTGTCTTCCACGGCGACGAAGGTCCCTTGGCGTACCTGACCAACTACGTGCTTGCCGAGGAGTGCCCCGGAATCGAGGACGTCGACTTCGCGACCACCTCGCTGTTCCAGGCCCTGGAGAAGCAGTACGGAATCTCCATCGCCCAGGGAAGAAGGACCTTCAGCGCGGAACCCGCTCGGGGCGACTGCGCGAACGCGCTGAACGTTCCCCCGGAAGCCCCGGTGCTCTACCTGGAGCAGGTGTCCTATACACAGGGCGGCCACGCGGTGGAGTACTCCGAGGTGTGGATCAACAGCAACCACCTGAAGATCACCTCTCTGCTGGACCGCCGGCCCGATCGGGCAATCGGCTCGCGGGCGGACCTGTAGCCGGCGAACAGCGTCATATTCGCTACAACAGGCTCGCTACAACAAGAAGCCGGCGGGGAACGGATCGGACGGATCGAGCATGTACTGTGCGGTGCCGGTGATCCAGGCGCGACCGGTGATCGTCGGCACGACGGCGTCATAGGGGCCGACGCGATCGGTGCCGATCAGCCGGCCGACGAAGTGCGTGCCGATGAACGACTCGTTAACGAAGTCGGTATCCAGCGAAAGTTGGTCGCGCGCATGGAGTTGCGCCATCCGGGCGCTGGTGCCGGTGCCGCACGGCGAGCGGTCGAACCAGCCGGGGTAGATCGCCATCGCGTGGCGGGAGTGCCTGGCGTCGGAGCCCGGCGCGATCAGCGCGACGTGATGGCAGCCGCGGATGCTCGGGTCTCGCGGATGCACGGGCTCGCCTGACGCGTTGATCGCGTCCATGATCTTCAGGCCGGCGTCGAGGAGCTCGCCCTTCGCGGAACGATCGAACGGTAGCCCGATCTCGGCGAGTTCGACCATGGCGTAGAAGTTTCCGCCGTATGCGATGTCGTAGCGCACGTCGCCGAGACCCGGCACGTCGACGTGCCGGTCCAGGCCCACGGAGAACGACGGCACGTTGCGGATGGTGACGGCGTCCGCGTGGCCGTCGGCGACCTGCACCTCGGCAACGACCAGCCCGGCGGGCGTGTCCAGCCGAATCGTCGTCACCGGCTCGGCGACCGGTACCATTCTGGTCTCGACGAGAACCGTTGCGACGCCGATGGTTCCGTGCCCGCACATCGGCAGGCAACCGGACACCTCGATGTAGAGCACGCCGTAGTCCGCGTCGGGACGGGTCGGCGGTTGCAGGATGGCGCCGGACATGGAGGCATGCCCGCGCGGTTCGTACATGAGAAGCGTCCGCAGGCTGTCGGAGTTCGCGAGGAACCACCGACGGCGCTCGGCCATGGTCGCGCCGGGTAGCACCCCGACGCCACCTGTGATCACCCTCGTCGGCATGCCCTCGGTGTGCGAATCGACCGCGTGAAATACCTTGCTCGTCCGCATGAGACCGACCGTACTCCAGGCGATGTCAGTGCAGACCGGCGGCGATAGCCGCTTCGGTCGCGGTGCGCACGACCTTCTCCTGCTCCGGGGTGAGCACCTGCCGAGGCGGGCGGCACCGGCCGCCCTTGCGGCCGATCATGTCCATCGACAGCTTGATGGCCTGGATGAACTCCGGCTTGGAATCCCACCGCAGCAGCGGATGCATTAGCCGGTAGAGCGGCAGCGCCGTGTCCAGGTCGCGCGCCATGCAGGCCCGGAACAGTTCCATGGAAGATACCGGGAATACGTTCGTGTAGCCGGCGATCCAGCCCTTGCCGCCGGCGAGTGCGACCTCGAGCACGGTGTCGTCGGTGCCGATCATCGGATCCAGACCAGGTGCCAGTTCAGCGATCTCGTAGATTCGGCGCACATCGCCGGAGAATTCCTTGACGGCGACGATCAAGCCCTCGTCGTACAGTTTGGCCAGCAGTGCCGGTTTGAGGTCGACCTTCGTGTCGAACGGGTTGTTGTACGCCGACACCGGGAGCCCGGCCTTGGCGATTTCCCGGTAGTGCTCCAGAACGGCCCGTTCGTCCGCCGGATACGTGTTGGGCGGCAACGACATCAACACCTGCGCCCCGGCCTCGGCGGCCTGCTCCGCGCACCGCCGGGCTTCCATGGCGCCGTACGCGCCGGTGCCGGGCATCACGACGAAGCCCTTCGGCGAGGCCTGCACGGCGATCTCGACGACCTTGGCACGTTCCTCCGGCGTGAGGTTCTGGTACTCGCCGAGGGAGCCATTCGGCGCGACGCCGTCCACGCCCTGCGACGCCAACCACGCGACATGCTCGGCGTAGCCGTCATAGTCGATGGACAGGTCGTCGTGCAGCGGCAGCGCCGTCGCCACGATCACTCCCCGCCAGGGCTTGTTCTCACTCATCCTGTTTCCTCATCCGGTCGCAACGCCAGCAGGCAGTACAATGTTACACATTACTCTTGCGGCGACAAATCTTCGTACGGCGCGATCGCGGTCGGCGGGATTATGGCCGACGCACCGGCGGCCAGCGTGCCGAGCGACAGCGGCGCGGCGACCGGGCGCGTCACCGGCCGATGCGCGGCGGGCGTGCCGAGTTCGTGCGCCGCAACACATTCCGCGGCGTAGCCGCAAATTCGCCCCTGGCAATGGCCCATGCCGGGCCTCGCGAGGAGTTTGACGGTGCGGGCGTCGGTGGCGCGGTGGTCGCGGGCGACCTCGCGAATCGCCCCGGCCGTGACCTCCTCGCATCGACACACGACGGTGTCGTCGGTGAGCGCACCGAGCCAGCAGCCGGGGATCGGATAGACCTCGGCGAGGGCATCGGCGAACGTGCGTAGCGTCTCGCGGCGCCGCGCGAGCCGGATGCGCTGCCGCGTCATCGCGAGATCGCCGTGCATATAAGCCGTCTCGGGCCTGCCTGCGCGGCCCACGGCCCGGGCGGCCGCGGCGGCGCCCACAGCCCGCGCCGCCGCGAGGCCGGCGATCTCGCCCTCCACCAGCGCGAGGGCGGCGCCGCCCACACCGCACACCTCCCCGGCCAGGTACACCCCCGGCACGGTGGAACGCTGATCGGCGTCGACCACGGCCACCGGCAGGCTAGACGCGTCCGTGCGGACCGCGCAGCCGAGAGCCAGCGGCAGCTCCAATTGCGGCAAGAATCCCCACCCGACGGCCAGCACGTCCACCGGGATCCGGCGAGCCCGACCCGGATCGAGTTCTCCGGCGCTGCCGATCGGTGCCACGGTCACGCTGTCGACCTTCCCCCGCCCGTCCGCACGAAGCACACTCCACCTGGTGAGGATCGAGACACCGTGGCGCGTCAGCGTATTCGCGTATGCGGCGCCCTCCGCGAGTTTGCTTCCGGCACTCAGCAGCCCGCCCGGACGGCGCAGCCAGGGCGTGAGCGACGCTGCCTCCACGATCGCGGGAACGGTGGCACCGCGGCGCACCAGCCCCGCGCCGACGGACAGCAGGAACGGCCCGGTCCCGGCAACGACGACCCGCCTGCCCGCGAGCACGCCATGGCCCTTGATCAACGACTGGACGCCCCCGGCGGTCAGCACGCCCGGGAGGTCCCATCCGGGGAACGGGACCTGCAGATCGAACGCGCCCGGCGCGAGCACCAGCGTGCGCGCCCGCACCGTCGACTCCTGCCGCAGCGGTGTGGCGGCGTCGATCGCCAGGACGTCGAAAAACGTCGATGACGATGCACCCGCCGCACCCCGTTCCGAGCCGACCGCACTCCGTGCAGGCCCCGCAGGATCTGGCACGGATCCGGCAACGGTCGGGTCGACCCGCTGCACCGCCCACACCTCGTGCCGGCTCAGGTGCTCCGCGCGTCCGGCCGCCACGTGCTGGGCGAGCCGGTCGCGCAGACGCCAGTAGTGGTCAAGGCCATGGTGGAATGGCGCGACCTCGGCGTCGCGGACCCGGTTCGGTTCGTGTCGCGGCGCCGGATGCCGCCAGAACTGCCCGCCGACCGCGGGTTCGGCATCGACCACCGCGACGCGCGCACCCTGGTCCGCCGCGGCGACGGCGGCGGCCAGTCCGGCCGGCCCCGCACCGACAATGGCCACGTCCCATACCGGGCCGCGCTCAGACGGCGAGATCGTCATGGCCAGTGCCTCGTTGTGTCGTCACCGAGATGCCATCGGCGGCCGGAGCGCGACATGCCCGCTGGTTCGGTGCGCCGTCGATCGTGACGAGGCAGTCGAAACAGACCCCGATGCCGCAAAAAAGGCCGCGCGGTCGGGCGCCCACGCGGGTGACGCGCCAGGAGTAGATGCCCGCCGCGATCAACGCGGCACCCACGCTCTGCCCCGGCCGGAACGGGATCGTCCTGCCATCGAAGGTGAACGTGGCCATCGTCATGCCGCCTCGGAGACGAAGCGGGCCGGCGAGAACGGTTCGGCCGGAACGAATGTCGATCGATCGGAGAGCAGGTCCGCGATCATCTCGCCGGTGGCGGGCGCCAGACCGATACCCGCACCCTCGTGGCCACAGGCGTGGTAGATGCCGGCGATCCGGGGGTCCGCGCCGATCACCGGAAGGTGATCCGGGCAGTACGGGCGGAACCCCGTGTAGACCCGCAGCAGCGACACCCGATCCAGGAACGGGAAGATCCGAACAGCCTGTGCCGCCATGGTTCTCAGCACCGGATAGGAGATGGCCGTATCGAATCCGACCCGCTCGCGGCTCGCGCCGATCAGCACCGTTCCGCCGCGCGTGCCCTCGACCACGACGGATGTCTCCAAGCCGGCCGCTCCAGATGCGACGTTTGATACGTAGTCGGCGGTGTACACCTTGTGACGAACGACGTGGGGCAACGGTTCCGTCACCAGGATGAACCCCCGGCGCGGCAGAACGGGGACCGGGGCGCCGATCCGGGCCGACACGTCGCCTCCCCACGTGCCGGTCGCGTTGACCACCGCGTCGGCATCGATCTCGACCACGGCGCCATCGACGCGGCATTCGACGCTCCGTACCGGTCCGTCGGAACGCCTCCGCACGCCGAGCACCTCCACGCCGTGGCGCACGGTCGCGCCGTCGACGCGGGCCGCGTACAACAGCGCCGCGGCAGCGCGGACCGGCTGCACCTGCTGATCGCCCGGATAGAACACGCCGCCGGGCAAGCCTGGCGCGAGATTCGGTTCATAGCCTGATAAGTTGCCGGGTTCAACCGGTTCGCACCAGACGCCTGCCGCGGCCTGCAGCGTGGCGAACTCGCGCAGCGCGCCCAGCGTTTCGTCCGTCGCCGCGACGACGAGCCCGCCCTTCGACTCCCATTCGAGCGCATCCGCGCCGAGACGCTCGGCGATCCGGCGCCAGAGTTCGGCGGAACGGAGCGCGAGTGCGAGTTCGGGGCCGGCCGATTTGTCCGAGACGAGGATGTTGCCCTCACCACGGCTGGTCGTTCCCGCACCGACCGGGCCGCGGTCGACGACCGTCACCTCATGCCCGTCCCGCGCGAGGAAATAGGCACACGCGGCCCCTACCACGCCGGCTCCGACCACGAGGACACGCGCCATCCTCACCTCCGAACATGCCCGCGGGATCGCGCGGCTACTCCCGCCGGTGCAATGTTACATATCAGGCTGTAGGGCGTCGGATGGGGCGAGAGGGCGCGGTCGAGTGCGCAACGAGGGCCTTGATGTGCCGGAAGAACGCGTCCGCGTCGACAGCTTCGATCACCGTCGCGTTCGGCGCGAGTCCGTGGACCCCCCAGGACATCGCGGAGTAACCGCGGGTGAGGTCCGAGCCTGTCTCGACGTCCACGTGATACGGCGCGCTCGCCGTGATCAGTTCGGGATGCAACAGCACGGCAGCGGTGAGTGAGTCCGGGTGCGTCGATCCGTCGATCCCGACGCTCCGGTCGAAATCGAGGGTGGCGGCAACGATCGTGGTGAAGAAGTCCGCGATCGGCGTGCCTATGGCAGCGATCTCATCGAGATGGGCTTGGTCGAACACGGCGTCCCGCAAGGTGAGTCGGTCCCACGGAACGATGACGGTGGTGAAACCGGCTGCCAGCACGGCTTTCGCGGCCTCCGGATCGACATAGAAGTTGAATTCGGCGGCTGCCGTAATGTTCCCGCGGCCGTTGTTCGACCCGCCCATGATGTACAGGGCCTTGACGTTGTGGACGAATTCGCGATCCTTCGCGGCCGCCAACGCGATGTTGGTGAGCGGGCCGATCGCGACAATGCAGAGCTCGCCGGCATTCTCGGCCGCGATACGGATAAGCGCATCGACCGCATGCTCCGTCTCCGGCGCCAGGCCGGACATGTCGATCGCAAGACCCCCGACACCGTCTCCATGTACATTCTCGGCGCTCACCCACGGGCGCAGGATCGGCTGCCGAGCGCCGAGGTACACGGGCACGGTGCCGAGCTTGCCGGCCACTGACATGGTGAGGAAAGCGTTACGCACCTGCTGGTCGAATCCGACGTTGCCGGCGACCATGGTGATCGCCTTGAGGTCCGCGGCCGGGTCGAGCAGGCCTGTCAGGATGGCGACGCAGTCGTCCTGCGCGGTGTCGGTGTCTATCACCAGCGAGACAGGCATGTGGGCCTCCACGAACGGGTATGACGGTGTCCTCGAGGCGAGGTGCACGCGTCATGTCTACTGTATGTTCGCACATTCATCGAGGCATCATCCCGCTCCTACGGGACCGGCCTCCCCTACACTCTAGCCGTATCGCCGCATTACTCCGCCTTGCGGACCACCCTTGCCCCGTATATGTTGAGTTCATGTCTAGTGCGCGGCGGGTTACTTTATGACGTCGTCCGGAGGTGCGGCGCCCGTCGCACCTCGGATCGCGGTCGTCGGCAGCTACGGCGTCGGCATGACGATGCGCCTTGCGCGCGTCCCGGAGCGAGGCGAGACGCTCGCCGAAGCCTCGTTCTCCGCCGGCGCCGGTGGCAAGGGATCGAACCAGGCCATCGGTACGGCCCGGCTCGGTGCCCGCACGAGCCTCTTGACCGCGGTCGGCGACGATGAGTTCGCCGCCGCGGCGCACCGGCTCTGGCAGACGGAGGGCGTCGACGACTCCGGCGTCGTCACCGTCGACGCCGCCACCATGGTGGGCGTGATCCTCGTCGAACCGGACGGCGAGAACCGCATCGTCATCGCACCCGGCGCACTCGACGTGCTCTCACCGCGCCACGTGGACGCGTTCGCCGACGCGATCGCCCGAGCAGATCTCATGATGGTGTGCAACGAGATCCCGGCCGCAACCGTTGTGGCGGCACTGCGCACCGCGCGCCACCACGGGGTCCGAACCCTGTTCAACCCGGCACCGGCGCGAGACATCCCGCCCGACGCGCGCAGCCTGGTCGACTACCTCACACCGAACTTCGGCGAAGCCCGCGTGCTCGCCGGCTTGGACGAGACTGCCGGTGTGGACGAGATTCTCGATCGCTTGCGACAGCTGTTCAGCGCCACCATCGTGCTCACCGCCGGCCGTGACGGCGCCTACGTCGACGACCCGCGGGCCGGCGCGCGCACACACATTCCAGCGATCACGCCACCGCGCGTCGTAGACACGACCGGCGCCGGTGACGCGTTCAATGCGGCTCTCGCCGTCGCGCTGTGCCAGGGGGCGTCGCCCGTCGCCGCAGCCGGCCTCGCAGCGGCCGCCGGAGCGTTCGCTGTAAGCCACCATGAGGTGATCCCGGGGCTCGGCCGCCCCGAGGAGATCGCCGGACTCATCCCCAAGGACAGATACGACCGGTAGCAGCCACCGGCAGGTGATCCTTTTCATGCGCATGGCACCCGCCCGCCCCAACCCCATAGGAAAACGATATGTCTTACAGTGCAACAGATCCGAGATCGCTCGCACCCTATATCCAGCACACTCGGATTTCGGCGGGGATGACCCGCGTTGACCTCATCGCGCATTGCCATGAAGCCGCCGAGTTCGGGTTCAACGCCGCCATGGTGCCCGCCAGCTGGGTGCCGCTCGCGGTGGACGTGCTAGGTGGCACCGGTGTCAAGGTCGCGTCCGCGCTCGACTTCCCGACGGTCGGCGTGATGACGTCCGCCGGCAAGGCCGCCGAGGCCCGGGCGATCGCCGACGCCGGGGCGGATCAGCTCGACATGGGCGTGCAGATCGGTTGGCTCAAAAGCGGTATGGACGACGAGTTCGCCGGCGACATCGCGGGCGTGGTGGCCGCCGGCATACCCGTCAAGGTGATGCTGGAGCTTCCGCTGCTGACGCCGGCCGAGCGCGACCGCGCGGTGGATCTGGCGATGGATGCCGGCGCCGCCTACCTGAAGAACGCGTCAAGCGGCGCGGTCGAGGTCGCGAACCCCGACTCGATCCGCTACCTCGTCGGCCGCGCGCGAGAGGGCGTGCACGTCAAGGCATCCGGGAAGATCACCAGCCTGGCACAGGCCGTCTCGCTGCTGGACGCGGGAGCCGTTCTGCTCGGCACCAGTTCCGGGGTGGGCATCGTCACGGGCGGCAGCCGGGCCGCTGGCGACGCGAACGGATACTGAGCACCTGGGCGCCATGTCGCTGGCGCACCAACACGAGGTAGCGATTCGCCAGACGGCGCAAGGCGAGGCGGACGACGCCGGGCGCTACGGTAGGACCATGTATGCGGCCCGGATCTCTGCGCCCGGCGGCCCGGAGGTGCTGGGCTGGGGGGAGGTCCCGGAACCACGGCTTCGGCCCGGCGAGGTCCTGATCGACGTCGCCGCCGCCGGCGTGAACCGGGCCGACCTCCTGCAGCGGCTCGGCCGTTACGACCCGCCGCCCGGCGAGTCCGACATCCTCGGTCTGGAGTGTTCCGGAACGATCGTCGCCGCCCATGACGACGTTCGCGGCGTCGCCGTCGGGCAGCACGTGTGCGCCTTGCTCGCCGGCGGCGGGTACGCGGAGCAGGTCGCCGTCCCCGCGACGCAGGTTCTGCCTCTGCCGCAAGGGGTTTCGCTCGCGGATGCCGCCGCCTTGCCGGAGGCGGTCTGCACGGTGTGGTCGAATCTCGTGCTCACTGCCGGCCTCTCACCCGGGCACTTCGTCCTCGTGCACGGCGGCAGTTCGGGCGTCGGCACCGCGGCCGTGCAGATCGCGCGCGCCATCGGCGCCCGGGTCGGCGTAACGGCGTCGAGCACCGACAAGCTCGACGCTTGCCGCGAACTCGGCGCCGACGTGTTGATCGACTACCGCACGGAGGATTTCGTCGAGCGGACGCTGCAGGCGACGAGTGGGCGCGGCGCGGATGTGATCCTCGACGTGGTCGGCGGCCCCTACCTGGCGCGCAACGTGCGGGCGCTGGCCGACGGCGGCCGGCTCGTCATCATCGGCCTGTTGGGCGGCGCCACCGGCGAACTGAACCTTTCCGCGCTCATGGCGCGCCGAGCCGGCGTCATCGGGACACAGTTGCGTACGCGCCCCGCGACCGGACCCGGCTCGAAGGCCGAAGTGGTGGCGGCCGTGGGCGATCACGTGTGGCCGCTCATCGCGTCGGGCGCGGTGCGACCGGTGATCGGAGCGCGTTTCCCGATGGACCGCGCGGGTGCGGCGCATCGCTTGCTCGAGTCGGGTCACGTGGTGGGGAAGGTCGTCCTCACCCGACCGGCCTGATACCGATGCGGAAGAATAGCGGCAAGACGGCAACGGTTTTCGGGTAGATCGGGGATGGGTGCGATGAGCGAAGGCATGGACGACAACGGACGAGCGGAGGCTGAGCAGGGCCCGCGGCAGGTGGTCGTCATCGGTCCGGACGGGCAACCGGTGGCCGTCGCGCCGATCCCCTCAGGCGACACGGATGATGAGGCCGCAGCAGCTATTGGCGAGCCCGCCAAGGTCATGCGCATCGGGACCATGATCAAACAGCTGCTCGAGGAGGTTCGCGCGGCACCGCTGGACGAGGCGAGCCGGGTGCGGCTCAGGGAGATCCACGCGAAGTCGATCGCGGAGCTCGAATCCGGGTTGTCGCCGGAGCTGCGCGACGAACTGGAGCGGCTCTCCCTTCCGTTCACCGACGATTCGGTTCCGTCCGAGGGCGAGCTTCGGATCGCCCAGGCGCAGCTGGTCGGCTGGTTGGAGGGAGTCTTCCACGGCCTGCAGACGGCGTTGTTCGCCCAGCAGATGGCCGCCCGGGTCCAGCTGGAGCAGATGCGGCGCGGGCAACTCCCGCCCGGGATGGGCGTGCCCACGGAGGGCCAGCCCACTCGCGGAACCGGGCAATATCTGTAGCGGCAGTAGCCATGCTGACCTGTAGGAACCGGCGCAGCCTCCGGCCATGCCCTTCCGATCGCGCGCCCGCCCGTCTGGCAGGATGAGCGAATGGTCGATCGGGAACGCCTCCGCCGTTTGCACGCTCGTGAGCGCGAGCAGTTCGTCACCAACCATCCGCGGTCCGCGGAGCTCTTCGCCCGGGCCGCCGAGCACATGCCACACGGCGTGCCGATGAGCTGGATGGCGAAATGGCCCGGCGATTTCCCGGTATTCGTCGAGAGCGCCTCGGGTGCGCATTTCACCGACGCGGACGGCATCAATTACATCGATCTCTGCCTCGGCGATACCGGCGCGATGGCTGGCCATTCACCCGCGGAAACCGTTGCGGCGGTGACGAAGTCGCTGCCACACGGCATCACGACCATGCTGCCCGGCTCGCCGGCCATCGAGGTCTCCGGCGAGCTGTCCGCGCGATTCGGGCTGCCGTTCTGGCAGTTCACGCTGAGCGCGACGGACGCGAACCGGCACGCGATCCGCTACGCGCGGGCGCTCACCGGCCGGGGCAAGATCGTGGTGCACGACTTCTGCTACCACGGGTCCGTCGACGAGGCGTTCGCCACGCGCGACGAGAGCGGGCGCACTATCAACCGTCGCTCGAACATCGGCCCGCCGGTCGACACCGCGGAGACCACGATCGTGGTCCCGTTCAACGACATCGACGCGCTACGAACGGCTTTGGCGACCGGCGACGTGGCGGCCGTCCTCATCGAGCCCGCGCTCACCAACATCGGCATCGTGCTGCCGGATGCCGGCTACCATGACGCCGTTCGTGAGCTGTGCACCCGCTTCGGCACGCTGCTCATCATCGACGAAACGCACACGATCTGCACCGGACCGGGCGGATACACTGCGGCGCACGCACTTTCGCCCGATCTGCTGGTGATCGGCAAAGCGATCGGCGGCGGAATCCCGTGTGGCACCTTCGGTATGTCCGCGGAGGTGGCCGCCCGCGTCGAGAAGGTCGTGGCACTGGAGGATATCGACGTCGGCGGCATCGGCGGCACGCTCGCCGGCAACACACTGTCGATGACGGCGATGGCGGCGACGCTGGGCTCGGTGCTCACCCCGGCGGCGTTCGAGCGCATGATCCCGCTCGGTGAACGCTGGGCGGACGGGGTCGCGGCCGGGATCGAGCGGCACGGCTTGCCCTGGCGTGTGACACGACTGGGATGCCGCGCGGAGTATGCATTCTCGCCGGAGCTGCCGCACGACGGCGCCGAGGCGGCCGCCGCGGACGACTTCGAGCTGCAGCAGTTCCTGCACCTCTACGCGCTCAATCGCGGGATCCTGCTCACCCCGTTCCATAACATGGCGCTGATGAGCCCGGCGACCACGGAGGCCGACGTCGACGCGCACACGGCCATGTTCGACGCCTGCCTCGCGGAGCTCGCGGGGTAATCGCCGACCCGAGCCCCGCGAACCTCAGGGTGTGAATCCTGCAGGAAAGTGTCGCATTTGTCCCAGTTACATGCACACTCTTCCGCAGGATGCACACCCCGTTCTCGAAGTGTGTGAATCCTGCAGCATTCTGCCCGGAATGTCCCAGTTTTAATCACACCCAGAAGCCGCGCCGACGGGAACACTATGCGCGGGCGACTCACGCCGGACCCATTACCCTCCGCGACGGGAATTCAGGAATAAGCACTATCGCGCAATATGCGGGCCACCCATTTGCCGTCTATTGTTGCACAGCGTGATGCCACCTTTCGCCTCCGAAGGCGCATTCGGACGCGCACTACATTTGGCGTAATCCTGACAATACATTCGATGCGCACAGCGCTCTCACCTGCGCATTCACTCTCTGAAGAGCGCATCGGCATCTGCTGACATACATATTGCGTCATGCTGTCGGAATTCAACAGCTGAGCACGGCAGCCCGCCTCTCACTGCGCCGAATTAGGTTCGCAATTCCGATTTCAAATGATGTGATTTACCTCACATTTGTCTTTCAAATGTTCCTCACATAAGGTTCTCGGCATTTCCGTTTTCCACGCCGACTCCCCCTGCAACGCGCGGCGAGATGTGCGTCGGGCTCAGAGCGGTCGAATAACCAAAAAAGGACGGATCATGGTGAAACACTCCATTCGAAAGGCGACGACCGTCGTCGGCGCTGTGGCGCTGACGGCCGGGATGGTCCTCACGGCGCCGATGGCAGCCAATGCCGCGGTGGCCACCGACGCGCCAGTAGTGATCAACGAGGTGTTCGGCGGGGGCGGAAACGCCAACGCACCGTACAAGAACGACTTCATCGAGCTGTACAACCCGGGGGACGCCGCCGTGTCCCTGGACGGCTGGTCGGTCCAATATGCCTCGGCGACGGGGAGTTCGTGGGCCAACCTGACAGTCCTGAGCGGACAGGTCGCCCCGCATTCGACATTCCTCATCGCCGAGGCGGGTGGCACCACGGGCGCGGATCTGCCGACCCCGGACATTGCCGGCGGCACCGTGAACCTGTCCGCTTCCACGGGCAAGGTTGCGCTGGTCAACAGCACCGCGCCGCTCACCTGCGCCACTGGCTGCGCGGCCCTCGACGCCGTCGTCGACCTGGTGGGCTACGGGCCCACCGCCTCCAGCTTCGCGGGCACCAAGCCGGCGCCTGGGGCGAGCAATACGGCCTCGGTGTCCCGCAACGCTTCTCACACCAACACCGCCGACAACGCGGCGGACTTCACCGCCGGCGCGCCCACGCCGACGGCCTGTGGCGCCGCCTGCGCGGCACCGCCGCCGGTGGATCAGGGCAGCAAGACCATCGCGGAGATCCAGGGTACGGGCGACACCTCGCCGATCGCCGGTGACACGGTCACCACGAGGGGCGTCGTGACCGCGACCTACCCGACCGGCGGCTTCAACGGGTACGTGATCCAAACCCCGGGCACGGGCGGCGACGTCGACTTCGCCACGCACACGGCGTCCGACGGAATCTTTGTGTTCTCCCCCGGCACCGTAGGCTCCGTGTCGATCGGCGACTACGTAGAGGTCACCGGGAGCGTGTCCGAGTATCAGGGCCTGACGGAACTGACCGTCGCCGCCGGCAAGCTGACCAGGCTCACCGAGGCCGTCACCGAGCCGAAGCCGATCACCACCGCCTGGCCGCGCACCGACGCGCAGCGTGAATCCGTCGAATCGATGCTGTTCGCCGGATCCGGCAACTACACGATCACAAACACCTACTCCACGAACCAATACGGGGAGGTCGGTCTCGCGTTCGGCAACAAGCCGTTGATCCAGTGGACCGATGAGGCCGTGCCAGGCACCCCCGAAGCCGCGGCCATTCAGGCCGACAATGCCGCCCGCGCAGTCACTCTCGACGACGGCGCCAGCACCAACTTCCTGTCGACCGCGAATCAGAGCCTGACGCCGCCATACGTCTCCCAGAGCAAGCCGGTCCGCGTCGGCGAGGCGGTCACCTTCACCAGCCCGGTCATCGTCGACTTCCGGAACAACACGTGGAAGCTGCAGCCGACCAGCCAGGTCACCCCAGCGGACGCCAACGCATACCCGGCCACCTGGACGAATACTCGCACCACAACGCCCGATGCGGTCTCCATCGCGAAGAACGGCGCCCCGGACATCAAGGTTGCGTCGTTCAACGTGCTCAACTTCTTCACCATGACGGGCGCCGCCTATCAGACGAAGAACTCCGTGACCTGCACGTCCTACAACGATCGCGCTGGCAACCCGATCACCGTCAACACCTGCCCCGGGCAGGGCCCGCGCGGCGCCTGGGACGACGCGAACTTCAAGCGACAGTACGACAAGACCGTCGCCGCGATCAGCGCCTCCGGCGCGAACGTGGTCGGCCTGATGGAGGTGGAGAACTCGGCGGTGCTCGGCGAGGCGAAGGACACCACGGTGAAGTTCCTGGTGGACCAGCTCAACGCCGCGGCCGGGTCGACCGTCTGGGCCTACACGTCCCCGCCGCAATCGGCGCTGCCGGCGCTCGGCGACATGGACGTGATCAACTGCGCCATCATCTATCAGCCCGCGGTCGTCACACCCGACGGCGCCGCCATGATGCTGTCCGACCAGAGCGCCGCCGGGCAGGCGTTCGACAACGCGAGGGAGCCGATCGCCCAGGTCTTCACGCCGACGGCCGGCGGTGACCCCTTCATCTTCGCGGTCAACCACTTCAAGTCGAAGGGTTCCGGCAGCGGGCCGGGCAACACCGACACCGGCGACGGGCAGGGCGCGTCGAACGCGGATCGCATCGCGCAGGCCAAGGCCCTCGTCACCTGGCTCGACTCTCTCAAGACGACAACCGGTGTGCAGGCGGTGGTCTCCGTCGGCGACTACAACTCCTATGGGCAGGAAGACCCGATGCAGGTGCTGTACCAGGCCGGCTACGTCGACGCCGAGAAGCACTTCGAACTGGGCAAGTACTCCTACTCGTACTCGGGGCTTTCCGGATCGCTCGATCACGCGCTGTTGAACTCGGCGGCGCTGGCGCGGGCCACCGGCGCGGACATCTGGAACATCAACTCCCCGGAGTCCGTCGCCCTGGAGTACAGCCGGTACAACTATTCCGGCACGATCTTCTACCAACCCGACCCGTACGCCTCGTCCGATCACGACCCGGTCGTCGTGGGCCTGAAAGCAAATGCACCGGCGACCACCGTGCAGATCCTGGGAATCAACGACTTCCACGGTCGCATCCAAGCGAACGGGCAGGAAGCCGGCGCCGCCGTCCTCGCAGGTGCGGTGAATTCATTGCGCGCGGAGAATCCCAACACGGTGTTCTCGGCGGCGGGCGACCTGATCGGCGCCTCGACGTTCGAGTCGTTCATCGCCCACGACAAGCCGACCATCGACGCGCTCAACGCGGCGGGCCTGGAGGTCTCCGCCGTGGGCAATCACGAGTTCGACCAGGGCTACAACGATCTCGTGAATCGAGTAATGGCCCCGTACAACGCGACCACCAACCCGTACGGCGGCGCGGAGTGGGCGTACCTCGGCGCGAACGTGAAGTTCAAGGCAACCGGAAATCCGGCATTGCCCGCCGTGTGGACCAAGAAGATGAACGGCGTCACCGTCGGTTTCGTCGGTGCGGTGACCGAGCATCTGGACGAGTTGGTCTCGCCGGCCGGTATCGCGGACATCACGGTGACGGACATCGCGGCGGCCGCGAACAAGGAGGCCGACGCGCTGAAGGCCGAGGGCGCAAGCATTGTCGTCCTGTTGGTGCACGAGGGGGCGCCGAATACGAGTTGCTCGTCGGTGACCGACGGTTCGAACGACTTCGGAAAGATCGTCAACGCATTGGACGAGAACGTCGATGCCGTCATCTCCGGTCACACGCATCTGACGTACAACTGCATGGTCGACGTGCCGCAGTGGCAGACCGAGAACCGTCCGATTACCCAACGGCCGGTGGTGTCGGCAGGCCAGTACGGCTACAACCTCGACCAGTTGCTCTTCACGGTCTCCGCCACCCACCAGGTGACGAAGATCGAGTCCAACACCATCGCGCTGACCAAGCAGGTGGGCGGCACGTGGACGGCTCAGTACGCGGCCGACGGCACCGTCGGGCAGATCGTGTCGAAGGCCGTCGCCGACGCGGCAGTACTCGGTGCGCAGCCACTGGGCCAGATCGCGGGGCCGTTCAACCGTGCGAAGCTGGCGGACGGTACCGAGAATCGCGGCGGCGAATCCACTTTGGGCAATCTGGTGGCCGAGGCGCAGCGCTGGGCGACCCGGGACACGACCACCGGCGGGGCGCAGATCGCGTTCATGAACCCGGGCGGGTTGCGCGCCGACATGGTCGGCAACAACGCGAGCGGGTATCCGGCCGTGCTGACCTATAAGCAGGCCGCTACGGTACAGCCCTTCGCGAACACGCTGGTGAACATGAAACTCACCGGGGCGCAGATCAAGACCGTGCTGGAACAGCAGTGGCAGCCGGCCGGCGCCTCCCGGCCGTTCCTGAAACTGGGCATCTCGAAGGGCTTCACCTACACCTACGATCCGGGGGCGGCTGCCGGGGACCACGTCACGCACATGTGGCTGAGCGGCACCCCGATCAGCCCGACCGCGTCATACTCGGTGACGGTGAACTCGTTCCTCGCCGCGGGCGGAGACAACTTTTTGGAACTCGCGAACGGCGCGAGCAAGAAGGACACCGGCCAGACCGACCTGCAGGGCATGGTCGACTACATGGCGGCGATGACGACGTCCGCGGCGCTGCCGGTGGACAATTCGCAACGATCGGTCGGCGTGCGCTTCCCGGCCGGGAGCACCGTGAAGGACGGTCAGTCGGTGCAGTTCGATCTATCGTCGCTGGCGATGACGACCGGCACCGTGCAGGACACGACCGTCACGGTCAGGCTGGGCGGCACGACGCTGGGCACGTTCCCGGTCGACAACGCCAACGGCAGCGCGCCAACCGACGAGTACGGCACCGCCCATGTGACGGTGACGGTGCCGGTCGGGACACCGGCCGGTCCGGCGACGCTCACGGTCGCGGGGAACAACACCGGGACCGTGACATCGGTGGGAATCACTGTGGAATCGTCGGCGGTGACGTGCACCGATACGGGGACGCCGGCCACCTGCACGATCGACAATCCGGTGGCCGCACCGGGTGGCACGATCACGGTGAAGCTGTCCAAGTTCCGGCCGCTGTCGCCCATCGTGATCGCGCTGGACAGCAAGCCGTACCTGATCGGTCTCGCGCTGACCGGCTTCGACGGCAAGGCCACGGTGAAGGTCCAGTTGCCGAAGACCGTCTCGCGCGGGCAACACCGGCTGTGGTTCCTGTCCACGAGTAATCAGGTGATCAGCGCCACGATCACCGTTCGCTGACGGATCGTCCGATGCCGCACCGGTTCTCATGCCGGTGCGGCATCGGCGCCGTGAATGGCGCGATAGGGTGTGAATCCTGCAGCATTCTGTCCGGAACGGCCCGGTTTTACTCACACTCTTCTGCAGGATTCACACCCGAAAGACGAACGGTGTGCATCCAGCAGCATTCTGTCCGAAATGGCCCGGTTTTACTCACACTCTCCTGCAGCATTCACACCGCGGGGCGAGGGGATTCCTCACGCAGGCCCCAGGGGGCGCCGTGCTCGGCGAGCAGGTCGAGGAACGGCTGGGCCGGGAAGGCCTCCGGCCCGAGAACGCCTGCGCCGGACCAGGTCCCGTTCGCGATGAGCTCGAGTGCGATCACCGGGCACACCGCCGTCTGCCACACCACCGCCTGCGAGCCGTATTCGCGCATGGACCAGTCGTTGTCCACCACGTGGTAGAGGTAGATCTCGCGGGGCTCGCCGTCGGTGCCGAGGCCGCGCACCCAGGTGCCGGCGCAGGTCTTGCCGTGCATCTTGTCGCCGAGGGTCGCGGGGTCCGGTAGCAGGGCGGCGATGACGTCGCGCGGGGACACGGCCACGTCGCCAACCTGAACCTTCTCGACCTTGTCGATGCCGAGGGTGTGCTGCATCTTGAGCATCTCGATGAATTCGCGGCCGAGCCCGTACTTGAACGTCACCCGGCCCGCGTCGACCCAACGCGGGATCAGCAGCACCTCTTCGTGTTCCACGTTGACGCACTCGACTTCGCCGATGCCCTCGGGGAAGTCGAACACCTCCGGCTCGCTGAACGGCGCCGTGGTGAAATGCCCACGGCCCTTCTCGAAGATCACCGGCGGGTTCAGGCATTCCTCGATCGTCGTCCAGATGGAGAACGTCGGGGCGAAGGTATAGCCCTCCACCTCCAGGTTGCCGCCGTCGCGCACGCCGATCTCGTCGATGCGCGAGAACAGGTGATCGGCGGCATATCTCGCGAAGACGTCCGACAGGCCCGGCTCGACCCCCATTCCGACCAGGGCGAGCCGGCCGGACTTCTGCCAGGCGTCGGCCATCGCGAACTGCTCGTCGCCGAGCTTCACGCCGGGAACGTGGTAGGGATCGGTGGGATGCGGCTGGGACAGCGACATCGCCATATCCAGGTAGTGCACACCGCAGTCGAGGGCCGCCGCGAAGAGCGGCATGACGAACCGCGGGTCCGTGGCGTTGAGCAGCACATCGCACTCGTACCGCTTGAGAAGCCCTGCGACGGCGTCGGTATCGGTCGCGTCGACCTGCGCCGCGACGAACCGGCCGTCGGCCACGCGGTCCACGCAGTGCTGGGCGCGGCCGAGGTCGTAGTCCGCGACGACCATGGCATCGAGGTAGTCCCGGCGCGCCGCCGTGACCGCGATCGCCGAACCGACTCCCCCGGCCCCGACCAGCAGCACGCGGAGCTTTCCGGCCGGCTTGCCGGCCGCGGGCTGCGTCATCCCCGAGGTCATACCCGACCCCATACCGGATCGGCCCGAGAGCACGGGAACCGTTTCGTCCCAGCGTGTTCCGCTCACGGCGTCGGCCCGGCGGCGGGCGACTCCGGACAGCGCCTCGACGACGACCCGGTTCGCCAACAGCGCGGTGACATCGGAGTGGTCGTAGGACGGGGCGACCTCGACGATCTCCATGCCGACCAGGTTCGAATCGCGCCCGATGCGGCGGACCGCGTCGAGCAACTGCCGGGAGGTCAGCCCGCCGGGCTCCGGCGTGCCGGTTCCGGGCGCGGTGCCGGGATCGACGACATCGATGTCGACCGACAGGAACACGCCGTCGGAGTCGCGACCGGCGACCTCGAGTGCCTCGGCCAGCACATCGTCCAGCCCTCGAGCCCCGATCTCGGCCATCTCGAAGGAGCGAATGCCTTGCCGCGCCATCCATGCCAGCGTCTGCGGCTCCGGCCAGTACCCGCGCAAGCCCACCTGCACGAAGCGCTCGCCGGCCAGCGCACCCGATTCGATGAGCCGCCGGAACGGCTGCCCATGCCCGTACAGCGAGCCGAACTCCACATCGCCGGTGTCGGCGTGGGCGTCGAAGTGGATCACCGAGATCCGGCCGGCCCCATAGTGTTCCGCGAGCGCCTGCACATCGGCCATCGCGGTGGTGTGATCGCCGCCGAGCACGACCGGGATGGCGCCCGCACCGAGGACGGTCGTCACAGCGCCGCGCAAGGCGGCCAGCGCGCGGTGGATCTCGCCGGGCGGCATGGTGACGTCGCCGGCATCGCACACCGGGAGATCGGTCAGCGGATCGACGCGCAGCGCCAGATGCGGGCGGGCGCCGTCGTGCGGCAGATAGCACGCCGCGCGGATCGCGCCCGGGCCGAAACGCGCGCCGGAACGGTAGGACACCCCGGAGTCGAACGGTGCACCGAGCACCACGGCACCCCCGGCGGGTAGCGTCCCGGGGTCGCCGAGGTCGCAGCGCGGCACGCCGAGGAAGGTGAAATCCGGTCCGAACATGATTCGGTCGGACATGACGTGAACCTCCAGTTAGGAATCGAAGCCGAGGCCGAAGCGATCGAGGGTGCGCAGCCACAGGTTGCGCTTCCCCTCGTTCGCGTCGGCACGCGCGATGGACCATCGCGTCAGCTGCACGACGGCGGACCGCAACGGTTCCGGCGGGAACGGGATCGGTTTGGACCGAACGGTTTTTAAGCTGGTGAGCTCGGTCTCCTGGCCGGAGAGCAGGTCCAGCATCACCTGCGCGCCGAAGCGCGTCGCGCCGACGCCGAGACCTGTGTACCCGGTGGCGTGGGCGACCCGGCCGCCGTAGGCCGATCCGAAGAACGGGAAGAACCGTGAGCACGTGTCGATCACACCGCCCCAGGTATTGGTGAAGCGGATCCCGTCGAGTTGCGGGAAGGTGTCGAAGAAGTGCTCGGCCAGCCGTTGGAACGTCGCCGGGCGTTGGGTGAGGGCCGAATCGATCCGGCCGGCGAAGTGGTAGATCGCGTCGTAGCCGCCCCAGATGATGCAGTTGTCGTCGGTGAGCCGGTAGTAGTGGAACTGGTTTCCGGCGTCGCCGACCCCCTGCCGATGCTGCCAGCCGATCGATTCGAGCTGCGCCGGCGATAGCGGCTCAGTCGCCATGACGTAGTCGTAGACCGGGATGATGTACGGCCGCACCCGTTTGAGCAACGAGGGAAACGCGTTGGTGCCGAGCGCGACTCGGTCCGCCCGGACCGTGCCCGCGGAGGTGGTGAGCACCATCTGGTTGCCGTCCGCGTACAGCGCGTCGACGTGCGAATGCTCGTAGATCTCGACCCCGAGCGACCGGCAGGCGTCCGCAAGCCCCCACGCCAGCCGCGCCGGGTCCACCAGCACCGTGCCGTCCTTGCGCCAGGTGCCGCCGAGGTAGGTCGGCGAGTTGAGTTCGGCGCGAATGCCGTCACGATCGAGCAGGACCACATCGTCGCCGAAGTCGAGTTGGCGCTCGTAGTCCGCTTCGATGTCCTCCACCTGATACGGCTGCGTCGCGACAAGAAGTTCCCCGGTCTTCTCGAGTTTGCAGTCGATGCCGAACTTCTCGACCGTCTCGATGATGCCGGCGAGGTTCTCGCGGCCCAGTCGTTCGAGCCGCGGGACGTCGCGCGGGTACCAGTCCATCCCGTTGGCCTGACCGTGTGTCAGTGAAGCGGAGCAGAATCCGCCGTTCCGCCCGGATGCCGCCCAGCCGATGGTGCGGCCTTCCAGCAGGACGACGTGACGGGAGGGGTCGCGCTGCTTGGCGAGAAGCGCCGTCCACAGCCCGGAGTATCCACCTCCCACCACGGCGAGGTCGGTTCGGATGGTGCCGGTGAGCGGCGCGGATGCTTCGGGCCGGTCGGTGTCGTCCAGCCACCAGCAGGTGGGTTCGGCGTCAGCCAATGCCGCTGCGGCCCGGGAATCCCGGGCCGGGTGCGGTGCCATGATGCTCCTTCGAGTCAGAGGTGTGCCAGAGGCAGATCCGGTCGGCGGCTGGCACGTCACCCGCCGGGTCAGCATGGATCAGCGTCTCACCTCGCCCGAAGTTTGCTGATCAGCCGCCCCAGCACCACCAGGATGAGGGCGACCAGCAGCATGGCCGTGCCGACGACATTGATCTGCACCGGGAGCGCACGCTGATAGGCGCCCCACACGAACATCGGGAACGTGACGGTCTGGCCGGCGTTGAAGTTGGTGATGATGAAATCGTCGAAGCTCAGCGAGAACGACAGCATCGCACCCGACACGATGCCCGGCAGCACCAGCGGCCAGGTGACTTTGGTGAAGGTCTGGACCCGGTTCGCGTAGAGGTCCATGGCGGCCTGTTCGAGCCGCGGGTCCATGCCCGCGAGGCGCGCCTTCACGGTGACGATCACGAAACTCACGCAGAACATGACGTGCGCGATGAAGATCGTGGTCTGCCCGAGCGGCATGCCCAGGTTGATGAACAGGGTCAGCAGGCTGGAGCCGGCGACCACCTCGGGCGTTGCCATCGGCAGGAACACCAGCAGATTGGCGACCGCCCGGCCGCGAAAACGATGCCGTGCCATGGCGAATGCGGCCAGCGTGCCGAGGATCGTGGCGACGATCGTGGCGAGGACGCCGATCTTGAGGCTGACGAGCAGCGCATCGCACATGCCCGATATGCCGCACGGATCGGCCCAGGCGCTGAACGAGAACCGCACCCAGGTGTAGTTGAACCGCCCGGTGGGATCGTTGAACGAGAACATGACGACCACGAAGATCGGCACGAATAGGTAGATCAGGGCGAGGATCCCGAACATGGTCACGAGATGTTCGCGAATCCACCGCCCGGCGCCGCCGCGCTGCCGTGGGGCCGTCGGCCGGCGGGCGCCGGCCGTCACCGTCGTCGTCATCTAGACCAGCTCCTCGGTGCCGGCCCGCTTCACGTAGACCGAGACCAGCACGATGATGGCCACCATCAGCACCAGCGAAAGCGCCGCCGCCTGCGGGTATTGACGCTGCTGCAGGAACAGGCTGTCGATGGCGTTGCCCGTCATCGTGTTGGAGATGGTGCCGAGGAACTGCTGGTTGACATAGTCGCCGGCCGCCGGGATGAACGTGAGCAGTGTGCCGCCGACCACGCCGGGCAGCGACAGCGGCCAGGTCACCTTCCAGAACGTCGTCCAGGAATTCGCGTACAGGTCCTCGGACGCCTTCAACAGCCCCCGGTCGATCTTCTCCAGCGAGTTGTACAGCGGCAGCGTCATAAACGGCAGGAAGTTGTAGGCGAGACCGATGACGACGGCCAGGCCCGTTGCCAACACGCGGCCCTGCGTCATGCCGAGGGCATCCGTCAGGTGCATCAGGCCGGTGGCCTTCATGAAGGAGACCACGGGGCCTTCGTCGGCGAGGATCTGCCGCCAGGCGAGGGTGCGGATCAGGAACGAGGTGAAGAACGGCGCGACGACCAGCGTGAGCATCAGCGTCCGGAAGCGACCGGCCTTGAACGCGATCGTGTAGGCCAGCGGGTAGGCGATGAGGAGGGCGAGAATCGTTGCGCCGGCGGCATATCCGAAGGAACGCGCGAACTGCGGCCAGTACTGCGAGAGCACCTCGCCGTAGGTGGGCCAGTGCCAGGTCAGCGTATAGCCCTGCTCCAGCGAACCCGTCTGCAATGACGTAGTGGCCAGGGTGAGCGTCGGCAGGACGTAGAAGACGATGAGCGCCAGCCCCGCCGGCAGGAGCAGGAAGTAGGGGGTGAACTTGCTGCGGCTGGACGGTGCGGGCCCGGCGCTCGGCGCGTGGTGACCGCCGGCCGGAAGTGCTGCGGCGATGCTCATCGGACGTCGCCTCGCGTCATACCCGTCGCCGCGAGACGGATCGCCGCGCCAGAGATCGCTGCGGTGCCCATGGCTACTGAGCCTCCGGGTCGTCCATGCCCGACCGGACGTCCTGTGAGCCGTCCAGGGCGAAGGTGTGCAGCGCGTCCCAATGCAGCACGACGTCCGTGCCCGGCCGGACCAGCGCGGTGCCGGTGTTCTGGCTGAACACCGTGAGCTCCTGGCCGCCGGCAACCGTCACCTGGTACTGCGTCGACACGCCGATGAAGGAAGCGTCGCTCACCCGCCCGGTCACCGAGTTGTGGCCGCTCGGCACCGTCGCCGCCGCCGTGCCGATCTCTTCGACCTGAATCTTCTCCGGCCGCACCCCGACCAGACAGTCGGCCCCGTTCGCGCTGCACCGCGCGGCCGGGATGCGGATAGTCCCGGCAGACGTCGCCGCCGTAACCCAGTCGCCGTCCCGTCCAGAGATGGTGCCGCGCAAGAGGTTCGACTGACCGAGGAAGTTCGCCACGAACACCGACACCGGGTTCTCGTACAGTTGCGCGGGCTGCCCCAGTTGCTCCACGTGCCCTGCGTTCATCACCGCGATCGTGTCGGCCATGGTCATGGCCTCTTCCTGATCGTGGGTGACGTGGATGAAGGTGATGCCGACCTCGGTCTGGATCTTCTTCAGCTCCAGTTGCATCTGCCGTCGCAATTTCAGGTCCAGCGCGCCGAGCGGTTCGTCGAGGAGCAGCACCTGCGGCTTGTTCACCAGGGCACGCACCACGGCGACCCGCTGCTGCTGGCCGCCCGACAGCTGCGTCGGCTTGCGCTCGGCGAGGTGTGCGAGCTCGACGAGCTCGAGCATCTCCATGACGCTCTTCTTGATGTTCTGCTGCCGGCGACGTCGCAGCCCGAAGGCCACGTTCTCGAAGATCGACAGGTGCGGGAACAGCGCGTAGTTCTGGAAGACGGTGTTCACCGGCCGCTGGTAGGCGCGTCGCCGCGACACGTCGTCACCGTCGATGTAGATCGCGCCGGCGGTCGGATCCTCCAGGCCTGCGACCATCCGCAGCGTCGTCGTCTTGCCGCAGCCGGACGGGCCGAGCAGCGCGAAGAACGAGCCCTCCGGGACATCCAGGTCGATACCGTCGACGGCGGTGAACGTGCCGTACTGCTTGACCAGACCGCGGACCTGTAAGCCGGTTCCGGTGACTGTGACCGGGGCCTCCCGCCCCGGTGCCATAGCGGTCGTCATGAGCCCATCAGCTTGGAGAACGCGGCGTTGTACCGATTCTCCTGATCCTCGGTCAACGCCATGAAGACGTGCGCCCGCTTCATGACGTCTTCCGACGGGAAGATCAGCGGGTTGTTCGCAACGCTGGGATCGCTCTTCAGCAGGGCCTCCTTGGCCCCGACCACCGGCGAGATGTAGTTGACGTAGTCCGCGACCTCGGCGGCGGTATCCGGCTGGTAGTAGAAGTTGATCAGCAATTCCGCGTTCTTCTTGTGCTTCGAGCCCTTCGGGATGACGAAGTTATCGCTCCACAGCGTGCAGCCCTTCGCCGGCAGCACGTACTTCAGGAACGGGTTGTCGGCCTGGAGCTGAACCACATCGCCGGTCCACGCGGCACAGGCCGCGATGTCGCCGGACACCAGGCCTTGCGCGTAGTCGTTCCCGGTGAACTGCCGGATCTGGCCGGCGCTGACGGCCTTCTGCACCTTGGCGACCGCCTCGTCGAACTGGGCATCTGTGAAGTTGCTGCAGTCGTAGCCCAGGTCGAGGAGCACCAGGCCCATGGTGTCGCGCATCTCGGTGAGCAGCGTGACCTTGCCCTTGAGCGCCGGATCGGTCAGCAGCTGATCCATGCTCTCGACCGGCTTGGTGACCTTCGGGTTGTAGGCGATGCCCGCGAACCCGGACTGCCAGGTGATGGACTGCTTGCGTCCCGGATCGAAGCTGACGTTGAGCAAATCCGGATTCAGGTTCTTGAAGTTCGGGATCAGCGAGTGGTCGATGTCCTGCAGGTAGCCCAGCCGCATCAGCTTCGCCACCATCCAGTCCGTCACCACGAAGACGTCCGCAGCGATGCTCTGGCCGGCCGCGAGCACGGGCTGGATCTTCGCGAAGTACTGGTTGTTGTCGTTCACGTCCTCGACGTACGTGACCTTGATACCGGTGGCCTTCTCGAACTGATCGATGGACGGGTGTTTGTTGGCGTCCTTCGGATCGACGTCGAGGTACTCCGGCCAGCTCGACCAGGTCACCGTCTTGTCGGTGTCCGACAGGTCCGCGACCTCGGCCGACGATGACGAACTCGAGCTCGGCGCTCCGGAGGATTCCGAAGACCCGGAAGACGAGGAGCTCGACGATCCGGACGGCGATCCGCTAGGTCCGCCGGCGTTCGTCCCCTTGATGCCGCACGCTGCGAGGAATGCTGCCGTGCTGGCCAGGCCCGCTCCGCGGAGGAGGTTCCGGCGTGTCAGCCCCGCGCGGCCGGCGAGGGCGGGTGGGATGGTGGGGTTCTGCTCGTTCACGTATGACCTCCGCGGGTGATAACTGGGATCAGCGGCGATCCTGACACCATCAGGGGCCTGATGGCAAGGGATTTCGTCGTCAACCCGCAAATTCGCAACGAAAATGACATGTGACGGTGATCAGGTGTATGGTGCGGCCACCGCGCGGCCGAGCCACATCTGCCCAGGCCGGACGGGTGATCAGGACCGAATCCCGGGCAGTCCAGACGGTGCGCGAGCGCGTCGGGAACGTTGCTACCTAATCCGTTGCTTACCAGGCTCGCGACGACTGATTACGCAGGTTCTTTCCGCTCAGAGGCACGATATCGCTTGCTTTTGTGACTGCAGGCCCGTCATGATGGGCGCATGGCTACACCGACTGCGGGCACGCGACTGCGGCCCAGCCGGGCGCGGACTCGCCTCGGCGCTCCGGCCATGGACGATGTATCCAAGGCGATCATCGAGCAGTTGCAGGAGGACGGGCGACGGCCGTACGCCGCGATCGGCGCCGCGGTCGGCCTGTCGGAGGCGGCGGTCCGCCAGCGGGTGCAGCGGTTGATCGGGTCGGGCATGGTGCAGATCGTCGCGGTGACCGATCCCGTCCAGGTCGGCTTCTCTCGGCAGGCGATGATCGGCGTGCGCGCCGAGGGGAACCTGGACCCGATCGTCAAGCAGTTGTGCGACATGGACGAGGTGGACTACGTGGTGGTCACCGCCGGGTCCCTCGACATCCTGGCCGAGGTGGTGTGCGGGGATGACGAAGAGCTGTTGCACCTACTCAACGAGCGCATCCGCACGATCGAGGGGGTGCGTAGCACCGAAAGTTTTGTGTATCTGAAGCTCGCCAAGCAGACGTATACCTGGGGCACCCGCTGACGGTGCCCGCCCCCAGAACCCCCGAGAACCCCTAGCACGTCAGCGAGATCGCTGACGTCACCGAAGGAAAGCGAATACCATGAGCAGCGCGACCGACCATCTGTGGTTGCACTTCACCCGCATGTCGACCTACGCGGACAAGCCGCCGGCGATCATCGAGCGGGGCGAAGGCGCCTACATCTGGGACAGCAACGGAAAGCGTTACCTCGATGCATTGTCCGGCCTGTTCGTGGTCCAGGCCGGCCACGGCCGGCGAGAGATCGCCGAGGCCATGCGGAAACAGGCCGAGAAGCTGGAGTACTTCCCGATCTGGGGCTACGCGCACCCGGGTGCGATCGAACTGGCCGACCGGCTCGCGGCGCTGGCGCCCGGCCGGCTGAACAAGGTGTTCTTCTCCTCCGGCGGCGCCGAGTCCGTCGAGACGGCGTGGAAACTTGCCAAGCAGTACTTCAAGCTCACCGGCAAACCCATGAAGACCAAGGTGATCTCGCGCAACATCGCCTACCACGGGGTGACCCAGGGCGCGCTGTCGATCACGGGTCTGCCCGGCTACAAGCAGGACTTCGAGCCGCTCGTGCCGGGCAGCATCCGAGTGCCCAACACCAACTTCTACCGGGCCCCCGCCTTCGTCGCCGATGACGAAAAAGCGTTCGGGCAGTGGGCCGCGAACCGGGTGGAGGAGGCCATCCTCGCCGAAGGCCCGGACACGGTGGCCGCCGTGTTCGTCGAACCGGTGCAGAACTCCGGCGGATGCTTCCCGCCGCCGCCCGGTTACTTCGACCGGTTGCGCGAGATCTGCGACACCTACGACGTTCTGCTCGTCTCCGACGAGGTGATCTGCGCCTATGGGCGGCTCGGCACCATGTTCGGCTCGGCGAAGTTCGGCTACGAGCCGGACATCATCACCTCCGCGAAGGGGCTCACCTCCGGCTACTCGCCGCTCGGCGCGGCCATCATCTCCGACAAGCTGTACGAGCCGTTCGCGACCGGGGAGAGCGTGTTCGGGCACGGCTACACCTGGGGCGGACACCCGGTCGGCTGCGCCGCGGCGCTGGCGAATCTGGACGTGTTCGAGAAGGAGGACCTGCTCGGCAACGTGCTGCGCAACGAGAACGCGTTCCGGCGCACGCTGGAGAAGCTCCTCGACCTGCCCATCGTCGGTGACGTGCGCGGCGATGGCTACTTCTACGGCATCGAACTGGTCAAGGACAAGGCCACCAAGGAGACCTTCACCGGCGAGGAGTCCGAACGGATCCTGCGCGGCATCATGTCCCCCACGCTGTTCGAGAACGGGTTGTACTGCCGGGCCGACGACCGCGGCGACCCCGTCGTGCAGGTGGCCCCACCGCTCGTCTCCGGCCAGGCCGAGTTCGACTTCATGGAGCAGGTCCTGAGAGACGCGCTCACCCTGGCCTGGAAGAGCCTGTAGCGGGCAATGTCCGACTATCGGTCCGTCAGCCTCTGGCTCGACCAACTCGCCGAACCACTGACGCCGCGTGCCGCCCTGGCCGGTGACATCCGCGCCGACATCGCCATTGTCGGAGCGGGTTTCACCGGTCTGTGGACGGCGTACTACCTGCAGCGGGCCGATCCGTCGCTGACGATCGTGGTGCTGGAGAAGGAGATCGCCGGATTCGGCGCCTCGGGCCGCAACGGCGGTTGGTGCTCCGCGCTGTTCCCGACGTCCTGGCAACGCATCGCTCGCGAACACAGCAAGCCCGCGGCGATGGCCATGCGCGATGCGATGCGGGGCGCGGTGGCCGAGGTCGGCGACGTCGCCCGCACCGAGGGCATCGACTGCGACTACCACCGCGGCGGCACGCTCACGTTCGTACGGAACAGGGCGCAATTGACGCGGGCGCGCGCCGAGGTGGCCGAGTCCCTGGACAGCGGAGATGACGACGTTCGTTTCCTGGACTCCGCCCGGCTGGCCGAGGCCGTGCGGGCCCCGGGCATGCTCGGCGCCACGTTCACGCCGCATTGCGCGGCCATCGACCCGGCGAAATTGGTGCGCGGCCTGGCAGACCTCGTGGTCTCACGGGGGGTGACGCTGTACGAACGGACACCGGCCCTGTCGATAGCCCCGCACCAGGTGGTGACCGCCGGCGGGGTGGTGACGGCCGATTCGGTGATCCGTGCGACGGAGGCGTTCACGGTCGAATTGCCTGGCCGCCGCAGGGATCTCGCGCCGATATACTCGCTGATCGTCGCGACCGAGCCGCTCGGCGACAAGCGGCTGGCGGACCTGGGCCTGGCCGACCGCCCCACCTTCGCCGACCACGGCAACGTGATCTGTTACGGCCAGCGCACGGCCTCCGGCCGGATCGTGTTCGGCGGCCGCGGCGCCCCGTACCACTTCGGGTCGAGCCTCGGCGCGGCCCACGACCGCGACCTCCGCGTCTTCGCCCGGCTGCGCCGCCAGCTCGTGGACATGTTCCCGTCGCTGCACGGCGTCGCCTTCACGCACGCGTGGGGCGGGGCGGTCGCCGCTCCCCGCGACTGGCACGCCTCCGTACTCTTCGACCCGGCCACGCGCATGGGGTCGGCCGGGGGCTACGTGGGCGACGGCGTGTCGACCACCAACCTCGCCGGGCGCACACTCGCGAACCTCGTCATGGGCGACAAGACGGCGCTCACCACGTTGCCGTGGGTCGGTCACACATCACGGAAGTGGGAGCCGGAGCCGCTGCGGTGGCTCGGGGTGAACGCCGGACTCAGGGTGATGACGGCCGCCGACTGGATCGAGGCCAAGACCGGACGGCCGTCGCGTGTCGCCGCGGTCGCCGGGCGACTGCTCGGCGAATGATGCCCGGAGTGCGGCTAGAACCAGCGCTCCAGCACCTCGGCGACACCGTCCGCCGCGTGATGCCCGCCGACCTCGCTCGCCACGGCGAGCACGTCGGGGTGCGCGTTGCACATGGCCACGGATCTGCCCGCCCAGGCGAGCATCTCGATGTCGTTCGGCATGTCGCCGAACGCCACCACGTCGGCCGCGTCGACGCCCCAGTCGGCGGCGAGCGTCGCCAGCACGGCTCCCTTCGTGACGCCGGCAGCGGCGACCTCGATCAGCCCGTCGCCTGATGAATCGGTGACCGTGACGCGCTCGGCGGCGACCTCGCGGACCGTGCCCAGCACATCCGTGGACCGCTCGCCGTAACGGACGTACATCTTGACCGCCGGCCCCGTCATGAGTTCGGCTCGCGTCGCCCATTGCAGTTCCACGTCTTCCCACGGATGGGCGTAGGCGTTCTCCGCCCAGAAGTCCCGCTCCGTGTCGATCGCGCGTTCCACGGCTAGCGCGAAAGTCCATCCCAGTCCGGCGATGTCGCCGACGAACGACTGCATCACCGGCGGCTGCAGCATCGTCGCCGAACGCACCTGCCCGGCGGCGATGTCGTAGATCACGGCCCCGTTCATGCACACGGCCAGCCCGGTGAATCCGATGTCGACCACCGGAGCGAGGTTGTAGACCGGGCGTCCCGTGGCGATCACGACCCGGGCACCGGCCTCGGCGGCCCGCGCCAATGCCTGCGCGTTCCGGGCGCTCACCCTGCCGTCGGCGCCCAGCAGCGTGCCGTCCATGTCACAGACCACCATCGCCGGAGCGTGCATCGGCGGGGACGTGGTGATAGCCGGGGTCATACTCGCAGCCTATCCGGCCGGACGGAACCGCCGGGTCAGCGTGCGGGTTCGAGCACCTCGCGACCGCCAAGGCCGGGGCGCAGCGCCGCCGGCACCCGCACCGAGCCGTCCGGCAACTGGTGGTTCTCCAGGATCGCGACGATCCAGCGGGTGGTGGCGAGCGTGCCGTTGAGGGTGGCGGCGATCTGCGGCTTGCCGTCGGCGTCGCGGTACCGGATGGACAGCCTGCGCGCCTGGAAGGTGGTGCAGTTCGACGTCGAGGTGAGCTCCCGGTAGGCCTGCTGGCTGGGCACCCACGCCTCGCAGTCGTACTTCCGGGCGGCCGAGCTGCCGAGATCCCCGGCGGCCACATCGATCACGCGGTACGGCACCTCGATCGCGGCGAGCATCTGCTCTTCGAATGCGAGCAGCCGCAGGTGCTCGTCCGCCGCCTGCTCGGGCCGGCAATACGCGAACATCTCGACCTTGTCGAACTGGTGCACCCGGATGATGCCGCGGGTGTCCTTCCCGTAGGAGCCGGCCTCGCGGCGGAAGCAGGAGGACCAGCCCACGTAGCGCACGGGATCGCCTGACAGGTCAAGGATCTCGTCGGAGTGGTAGGCAGCCAGCGGGACCTCCGCGGTGCCCACTAGATAGAGGTCGTCGGCCTCCAACCGGTACACCTCGTCGGCGTGCTCGCCGAGAAAACCGGTGCCCTCCATGGACTCCGGCTTCACCAGCACCGGCGGAACCATCGGAATGAACCCTGCCGCAGCGGCTTTCGTCACAGCCAGGTTCAGCAGCGCCCACTGCAGCTGCGCGCCGACGCCGCGGAGGAAGTAGAACCGCGCGCCGGAAACCTTTGCCCCACGCTCGGTATCGATCGCTCCAAGACCCTCGCCGAGCTCCAGGTGATCACGCACCGGGCCATCTGGGGACGGGATCTCACCCACGGTCTTGCGCACGACGAAATCGGCTTCTCCACCAGGGGGTGTCGCCGCCTCGATCACGTTGTCGATCGCCTTGTGCGCCGCCGCGAGCGCCTCGTTCGCCCGGGTCTCGGCCGCCTCCGCTCCCTTGACGCGCGCGGCGAGATCCTTCGCGCGAGCCAGCAGCGCGGGCCGGTCCTCGGGCGACGCCTGGCCCACCGCACGGCCCAGCGCCTTCTGCTCGGCGCGCAACTCGTCGCCCGCCGAGACCGCGGCGCGACGCTGGGCATCGGCGTTGAGCAGCCGATCCACCGCCGCCGGGTCGGCGCCACGGGCACGCTGAGAGGCACGGACGGTGTCCGGATCGTCACGGACGAAACGCAGGTCGATCACCCACCGAGGGTATCGTCCCGCTGCCGGCAGCGCGTGCCCAGCACCGGCGTTGGGCATGATGGACGCATGGCGGTTTCCATGTCCGACGAAGAGTTCGAGGAACTCGTCGCGGACGCGCTGGACACGATCCCGGCGCAGTTCCTCGAAGCGCTGGACAATATCGTGGTGCTGGTCGAGCCGCGCCACCCGACGGAAAGCCTCTACGGGCTGTACCACGGCGTCGCGCTCACCAACCGCACCACCTCCTACGCGGGCCACCTGCCCGATACGATCACCATCTACCGGGAGCCGATCCTCGCGCACGCCCATTCGGTTGATGATGTGCGCCAACAGGTTTCGGTGACGGTGATCCACGAGATCGCGCACTATTTCGGCATCGATGACGACCATTTGGACGAGTGGGGGTGGGGGTGACCGCAGCGGACAGCGCCGTGCCCGATGGCTCCGCATCTGATGGCACCGCACCGGTGATGGCCGTCATCGGGGAGGTGGTGGCCGACGCGGTCGTCGCGCGCCGAACCGAGTATGACGCTTCTCGCGCCGCATCCGCGGCGGAAACCTTGTCGCCGGGATCATTGTCAGCGGAACGATTGTCGCCGGGAACACAGTCGCCGGAAACACTGTCGCTGACTGTGCATCCGGGCGGCGGTCCGGCGAATGCCGCCGTCGCGCTCGCCCGGCTCGGCTCGATGGCGCGGTTCGCGGGGCGGCTGTCCACCGGCACGCTGGGGCGGCTGTGCCGGGCGCGGCTGGAAGCCTCTGGCGTCGACCTCGCGGCCTCGCTGGACGTTCCACAGCCAGCGACGCTGGCGATCGCGACGCTCGAGCACGGCGGCGCGGCGCGGTACGAGTTCTACACCGACGGAACCGCCGATTGGGGCTGGCGCGACGCCGAACTCGACCGGTTGCTGGATCGCGCGCTCGGGCCGACACCCGTTGCCGTGCACGTCGGTTCGCTCGCGTTGGTGCTGCAGCCGTCGGGGGCTGCGATCGAGTCTTTCCTGGGGCGGGCACGCGCGACATGCACGGTCAGCATCGACCCGAACGTGCGCGCCGGGCTGGTCCCGCTGGCCACGTACCGCCGTGCGATCGACCGGTGGGCCTCGCTCGCGGACATCGTGAAGCTGTCCGACGACGACCTCGCGGAACTGTGGCCGGATCTCGACATCGACGGCGCGGCAGCGCATCTCCATGATCGGGGCGTCGGGCTCGTCGTCATCACCAGGGGTGCGGCCGGCGCGGCCGTCTCGCTGCGGTGCGCCAGCGGACCCTGCCGGTTCGAGGTGCCGGCCGTCGCGACGACCGTGGTGGACACCGTCGGGGCGGGAGACTCGTTCGCCGCCGGCCTGTTGCATCGACTCGGCGCCCGCGGGGCGCTGGGCGGACGACTGTCGGACCTCGGACCGGAAACAGCCCGGGACGCCGTCATATTCGCAGCTCACGTCGCCGCGATCACCTGTTCCCGGCCGGGTGCCGATTCCCCGTGGGCCGACGAACTCCCGGACGACCTGCGGCGAGACGCCCTCGACGCCACCGCACTGCGCTGACCCTACCCGTGGGGTGATCGTCCGTTGGTCCGATGGTAGAAGCCCTTGAGAGTGCCGGCCAGCCTTCGGAACTCGGCGTAGCCCGCCGCGTAGACGGCCCGATTCTCCGGCTGCGGATCGAACCGGTCGGCGACCGGCACCAGGCGCCGGGCGTCGTCGATCGTCAACTCCCCCAGGCAGATTCGCGCCCACAGCGCCACGCCGCGAAGCTGCGCCTGCTGCGGATCCGCAACCCGCTCGACGTGGCAACCCATGATGTCCGCGTGCAGCTGGCACCAGAGGTCGCTCACGGCACCGCCGCCGAGGATGCGCACCGACTCGACCCGGCGCCGCAGGAACCGTTGGTACGGGTCGAACAGCCAGCGCATGTTGTACGCGACGCCCTCCATCACGGAGCGGACCAGGGCGGCGCGATCGGTGCGGAGCGAGAGGTTCAGCCAGCCGCCGCGCAGGTGTTTGTCGTCGACCGGGCTGCGCTCGCCGCTGAGCCAGGGCGTGAACAGCAGCCCCTCGCTGCCGGCCGGGGCGCCCGCGGCCCAGGCGGTCATCTCCTCGAACGACGGACCGGGTGTGACGCCGTTCGACGCCATCGCGATGTCGGGACCCGTTGTGCCGGAACCCGTTGCGGCGCCAGGGGTCTGCTCGGCCGGCGGCGCCCTCAAGATCCGGTCCCGCAACCACTGCAGGGCGGCCCCGCCCGTCTCGTGGTTGTTGGCGACGATCGGAAGCGTCGGGTCGAGCCCCGGCACCGTGGCGATCGAGTGGAAGAGGTCGGTACGTTTGAACGGCACGCGGGCACCGATCCACGCGGTGGTGGAGATGGCCACGTGGGTCGCGTAGGGCGCCACGGCCCCGGAGCCGAGCACGGCGGCGTGCAGATCCGGGAGTCCGCACACCACCGGCGCGCCCGGCGCGAGGCCGAGCCCTTCAGCCACCGACGGCAACAGCGGGCCGAGCACAGAGCCGGTGGGCAGCAGCTCCGGCAGCTTGGCGCGGTCGCGGCGGGTGCGGGCGATGAGCGCATCGACATATCCGGGCTCGGCTCCGGGCCGGTGGTTGGTGAGCCAGGACAGCGTCATGGACGCCGGCGTCGCGGCGACCCGACCCGTGAAGCGAAGCCCGAGATAGTCGACCGGCTCCAGTAAAGTCGCGGTGCGCGAGTAGATCTCGGCAAATCGGGTCTTCAGCAGCAGCGCGTGCCCGGTCGGGTCCGCGCCGTCGGTATTCGGGGCGCCGGCCGCGAGCCGGATGAAGGGCAGCGCCTTGTGCGGGGCGTATCCGCCGACGTTGATCGGCCCGCCGATGAGCGGCTGCACCAGGTCGCGGGCGCGCGTATCGGCCCAGAGCAACGCCGGGCCGACGGGCTCGGAATCGAACCCGACAGGCACGGTCGAGCCCCATTGGCCGGTGATCGCGACGGCGTGCAGCGCGCCGGCATCCGCGCCGTCGATCACCTCGCGGGCCGCCTCGATCAGGCGGTCCCACCATTGGCCAGCGTCCTGGGTCGCCGAGCCGTCGAGCCCGATGTGCACGTCGACCGGGCGAAAGGCCGTACCCAGGATCGTTCCGTCCAGCGCGACCCTGGCCACCTTGGGCCCGCCGTTTCCCAGATCGACTGCCAGGATCCACTTCTCGCGCACGCCGCCTGTGCCGCCCATGCTGCCTACGCCGCCCTTAGGTCCCGCCGGTCAGTCGGTGCCGGCGCCCGGCGCCAGGCCGTGCATGGCATCGAGCACGGTGGACATCAACATGTTGATGGTCGCGTCACCCTGCGGCGTGCCACCGAACCCGTACATCGCGCCGGTGCCGGCCGGCTCCCCGCGGTGCTGCGTCGCGTAGTCGACCGCCGCGCGCAGGGCCTCCAGGAAGCGCTCCGCCACGCCGTCCGCGGTATTCGGGCGGGTGACGCAGAAGTGCAGCGCCGGCGGCAGTTGCAGCGAGTTCATCCGCCAGCCCTGCGCCACCAGCGAGTCGTTGACCAGGTAGATGTCCAGGTCGGCCGCCGCCTGGAAGGCCACCAGGAAGGTCGGGTCGCCGATCACCGCCAGCTCCGGGATCGCGCGAATCCCGTCCCGAATGGCGCGCGCGGTGCGCATGATCTTCTCGGCCGCGGCGAGGTAGCCGGACTCGCCGGTCACGAGCATGGCGGCCCAGGTCGACGCCAGGATGCCGTTGCTGCGCGATCCGGCGAAGCCCGGCGACAGGTAGAGCCCGCCGGGCCAGTCCGGCGCCGTGAAGTACTGGCGCCGGCGGAGTTCCGCGTCGCGGTACAGCAGCACCGACGAACCCTTCAGCGCGTAGCCGTATTTGTGCGTGTCCGCCGAGATGCTTGTGACACCAGGCACTCTGAAGTCCCACGACGGCACGTCATACCCGAGCCGCTCGACCCATGGCAGCAGCCACCCGCCCAGGCAGCCGTCCACATGCATGCCGATGCCGCGCTCCTGCGCCAGGGCCGCGATGCGTTCGATCGGGTCGATCAGGCCGTGGCCGTAGTCCCCGGCGCTGCCGACGAGCGCGATCGTCTGGTCGTCGATCAAGCCCGCCATCGCGTCGACGTCGGCGGTGTAGTCCTCGGTGAGCGGGGCACGGCGGACCTCGATGCCCATCCAGTGCGCGCCCTTCTGCAGGGCCACGTGCGCCGTGGTCGGCAGCACGACATTCGGCCGCGTCACACCCCTTTCGGCCGCGGCCTGCTCGCGGTAGGAATACAGCGCGGTGATCAGGCTCTCCGACCCGCCGCTCGTCACCACCCCGATTCCGGTGCCGTGCAACAGGTTCGACGTCATCGCGATGATCTCGCCCTCGAACTTCGTGGCGCTGGGATACATGTCGCGTTGCAGGACGTTCGCGTGCGAGAACACCGAGAACACCTCGCCGAGGAACGCGTAGTGCTCGTGGTCGCCGCAGTAGAGGCTGCCGGACACCGTGCCGCGGTCTCCCTGCGCGTCCTCCTCCTTCGCCATCCGAGTGATCTCGTCCAGCACAGCGGCCCGATCGACGGGGCTCGCCGGAACCTCGTGGTGACTCTCGTACGTCCCCCGATAGGGATACAGGCCCTCCAGCATCGCGCCGAGCCCGCCGGTGTCACTCATCCGCCTACCCCTCCTTCTGATCGTGCCGTTCCACGCTAGGGGCTGACCATGCGGCGGTCAACGGGGCCGCGGTGGCAGTATCGGATCATGACGAACCCTCCGTTGACCGATGCCGTCCGTGAATTCCTGCGCCGACCGGCCCCCTGCGTGGTCGGCACGCTCGGGCAGCACGGCCAGCCGGTGACCGCGGCGACGTGGTTCCGGCTGCAGGACGACGACACGATTCTGCTCAACATCCAGGCCGGCCGCGCGCGCATCCGGCACGTGTCCGCAGACCCACGGATCGCGCTGACCGTACTGGGAGAGACGTGGTACCAACATGTCTCGATCCAAGGCCGCGTCACCGATATGCACACCGATGCCGACCTGTCCGTGATCGACGCCATCTCCGAGCACTACACCGGCAAGCCCTACGCCGTGCGCGACAAAGAACGCGTGAGCATGATCGTGCAGATCGACAGGTACTTCGGCTGGAACATGAGCTGACGGCGGGCCGCATGCGGCAACGCCTATGACGTCGCTCACGGTGCGGACGTCCATGCGCCGTGGCGAAAACTGAGCGCCCGGCCGGCGTCAGGTGGTGGGGCCGGAATCGGTCGCGGCGTCGAGCGCCTTTCCGCCGATCGCTTCGCTGCGCCAGGAGACGATCGTCCAGGCGCCCCGCGCGCCGCGCCGCAATTCGACGGCACCCGTGTTGTCAAGATGCCGACCCAGCCGTTGGCCGTCCGGCACGTCTGAGTCGGCGCTCCTAGCCCTGCTCGCCGCCCAGACCCGGATCGCCGCACCATGGCTCATCGCGACCGCCGCACCATTGCCGCCGACCGCAGCGACGATCTCGTCGATGGCGGCATCGAACCGCTCCAGCATCTGGAATCCATTGGGGCCCCCGGGGATTCGCCGCTCGAGGTGACCATCCAGCCAGGACCATAGCGTGCCGATGTAGCGATGGATCGAGTCGGCGTCGGCGGCCATCTCCAGGTCGCCGGCGGCGATCTCGCGCAGGCCCGCCAACACGCCGACGTCGAGACCACGCGCCGTCGCCAGCGGCGCCGCGGTCTGCTGCGCGCGCAGCTGGTTCGACGCGAAGATCGCGTCGATCTGCTTCCTGCCTAGCGCGCCCGGGAGCGCCGCTGCCTGACGAAGGCCCAGATCCGTGAGACCGGGGCCGGGCGGCGCGGTATCGAGCAGCCCTGCCACATTGGACGGGGTCTGGCCGTGCCGCACCAGGATCAGCTTCACGGCACGCCCCAGCCACCGCGCGACCCGGCACCGCGCGCCACGGCCTCGTCGGTCGTCAACCCCCCGGGCTCGGTCGGCGAGTGTCCGCTGCGCAACGCCGTGACCACCTCGTCGGCCTCCCGATAGCGTGCGGCACTGGCGAAGTCAGGCGGCAGCACGGATCGTCCGCTCATCCGCGGATACGAGCCGAGATAGCGCAGGAGTGCGCCGCGGCGGGTGAGAGCAGCGAGCACATCGGCCATGGCCGGGTCGGCGATGTGCCCGTCCGCGTCGACCAGGAACACGTACTCGCCCGGCCTGGTACGGGTGGGCCGTGACTCGAGCCGCGTGAGATTGATGCCGCGGGAAGCGAACTCGGTGAGCAGGCCCAGTAGCGTCCCCGGCTCGTTCGCCACCCAGAGGACCAACGATGTGCGGTCGTTGCCGGTGGGCTCGGGCGCCGGCGCGGGCCGGCGCAGCAGGACGAAACGCGTGATGGCGTCGCGCATCAGGCCGATATCGTCGGCCAGCGCCTGAAGGCCGTACCGGGTGCCGGCCACCGGCGCGGCGGCGGCTGCGTCCAGGCTGCCGGCTGCCACCGCCTCGGCGGCGGCAGCGGTCGAATCGGTGACCACCGTCCGTGCCTGCGGCAGCTCCCGCGCGACCCAGTCCCGGACCTGCGCCAGACCGTGCGGATGCGAGCCGACGGCCCGGACCGAGGACATCGTCATACCCGGTCTGGCCAGCAACTTGAACGTGATCGGCACATACGCCTCGGCGGTGATCAGCAGCGGCTCACCGTGCGTCAACTCGTCCTGGGTGAGCGGGACGGCACCCTCGACCGAGTTCTCCAGGGGGACACACGCCGCGTCCACGTCGTCGCAGCGCACCGCGGCGAGGGCCGCCGATACCGACGCTGCCGCAACGAGTTCCGGCATCGGCGCTGATCCGCGCGCGGCGAGGTCGATGGTCGCCTGCTCGGTGAAGGTGCCGGCAGGCCCGAGGTACGCCCAGCGCGGCGGAGTGGTCGTCACACTCGAAACCTTATCCGGCCGAACCTGAGAGCGAGGATCCCAACCGTGGCACGCCCGGCACCGGGCGCGGGAGTGCGCCGATCGGGCCGTGGACAATGGCCGCATGCTGATCGTGACCCCGAACCCGGCCGTCGACCACACGGTTCGCCTCGCCGACCTGCGGCCGGGCGAGGTGATGCGCGCCCGCTCCGGCGTCAGCGTGGCGGGGGGCAAGGGCGGGAACGTGGCCCGGGCCGCGCGGCTGCTCGGCGCGGACCCGACGGTGCTGGCGTTCGTGCCCGATATCGGCAGCGAGCACCTGCGCGCGCTCTACGCGGCGGAGGGCTTCCGACTGGTCGGCATCCCGGTGCCGGGGCGCGTCCGCACCTGCACGGCGCTCATCGCGGACAGCGGCGAGGTCACCCTCGTCAACGAGCCGGGAGCCGTTGTCGCATCGGCAGACTGGGCCCGGCTCATGTCGGCAGTGGATCAGCATCTGCGGGGTCACACCGCCGCGCGCGACGGTGCTCCCGATGGCGGTGCAACCGGTCCTGGCGGCGCGACCGGGCCCGGAATCGTCCTGTGCTCGGGATCGCTGCCGCCCGGCGCACCCGAGGACGGGTACGCAGACATCGTGCGCGTCGGGCGGGCCGCTGGGTGCGAGGTTCTGGTCGACGCGTCCGGCGCACCGCTGGCCCGCGCCATCGAGGCGGGCGCGGATCTGGTGTGCCCCAACGTGTCCGAGGCCGAGGGCATCCTCCGCGCGGAACCCGGCGATGCCGGCCCCGCCGCGGAGCGCGCGCATCCGGGCGGACGCGAACTCGTCGATGACGGCGGTGCCGACGTCCCGGACCGCGCCCGCTCCAGCGCCGCCGCGCTGCTCGGGCGCGGGGCCCGTTGGGCGGTCGTGACGGCCGGCTCGGCCGGCGCGGCGCTGGCCGGGCCGGGAGTCTCGATGTGGTTCCCGGCGCCACGGGTCGCGGTGCGCAATCCGATCGGCGCCGGGGATTCCTTTCTGGCAGGAGTGGCCACGGCGCGCGCGGCCGGCCGCGATTGGCCGGACGCGGTACGCCGCGGCCTCGCGGCGGGCAGCGCATCGGTCGAGCAGGACGCGGCCGGGGTGGTCGACCCCTCCCGCGTGGACCAGTTGGAGGCGCTACTCGCCGCGGCGGTTCGTTAGAGTCGACAACCGCTGCTTACCAACGCTTTTCGGCATCTAAGTGCGGCGTGGCACCGCCCGATGTGCTCGATCTATCCCGAACTGGAAGGGATGGGAACAGCGTCATATCCGTTACGGTTGCGTGAATCCGGAGTTCGGCGGCCCGAGAACCGGTGGTGCGGCTTGCAAGCGGGCCAAGGTAGCCGGATCCTGGATGCTCATCCAATCGACGATGTCGCGGAACGGCACGCAGTGGACCTCCGGGCGCCCGCAGTTGGCGATCAGGAAGTTGCCGAGCGCGTCGGTGTAGGCATTGTTGTTCCACTCTTCGAAATGGTTGCCCAGCAGCAGCGGCGCGTGGCTGCCGGCGAGTGCCCCGTCCAGCATGTCCTGGTAGGTGGCCTGGACCTGCCGCGAATCGGCCGCGGACTTCTCCGGCGACACCGTGCGCATCTGGCCGGTCCTCGGATCGGCCTCCTGCGTGTACCAGAAGTTGTAGTCCATGGTGATCACGACGTGGCCCGCCCCGAAGCCGGGAACCGTTCCGTGCATGGGGAACTCGGCCATACCCATGTTCCAGATGCCGTACTGCGGGGACTTGGTCGGCCAGCTGATCCCGCGCCGGGTGAAGGACTGGTCATAGGTGAATCCGTGCGCGGCGAGGGCCGGGAAGAGCTGTTCCTTCGACCCCTGCAGACACGGGGTGCGCGCTCCCTTCACGGAAGAGGCGGGCACGGCGAGCGTCGGCAGGCCGGCGTTCTGGTCGATGGTCCGATAGTTCTTCCAGACGTCGAAGAACTGGTCCAGGTCCGAGTTCCAGTCGGCGGTGGTCCAGGTTCCCGCGCCGGGCGGATTGTCGTCGCAGAAATGGCCCATGAAGTGCGTCGCGATCTCGTTACCGTCCGCGTATGCGCGGTTCAGGTCGGAGATCTGCTGGCTCACCTCGGCCGGGGTGTTCCAGGAGCCCAGCGAGGTGGCGCCGGGCTTGTGATGCGGGCCGTGGTAATAGGTCCGGTGCTGCCCGTCCATCAGGTACAGACCGGTGAGGTTCGCCGTGAAGTGGAACGGCACTGTGGCGGCGATACCCCGGAAATAGTCCCATTTCTCGTGCCATCCGGCGCCGTCGAAGCTGACGGCGACGAACTGCGGCGCCTTCTCGCCGGGCTGCAGCTTGGTCAGCACGAAACCGTCGGGTTCCACGTAGCCTGCGGCGAGATTCGAGGCGGGCGCCGTCGGGTGGGTCGACGCGGAGGCCGATGACGACGGGACCGTCGATGACGGTGGAATCGTGGTGGGGGCCGTCGTGACCGGAGACATCGTGGTCCCGGCCGTGCTCGGCGGCACGGTCGGCGACACCACCCCGCTCGGCTGCGAGGTCTGTGGTGACGTCAGTGGCGGGGCGGACACACCGGTCGTGCTGGAAGAAAGGAGCCCTGACGAGGCCGACGAAGAGGTAGACGCAGATCCGCCGGACGACGTGCCCAGCGCGGCCTGGCCGAGCGGCGTCGTACAGCCTGTCGCAGCCACGGCCACGGCCGCCATCGCCGCGATGGCCGCTGCCGCCGGTCGGCGCACCTTCATCGTCGTTCCCCTGCCATCTGGAGCCACTCGGATGCCGGACGACACCCTCATGCCGGTGTAGACGCGCGTCCCGGGGCCCGGTTGCAGGACCTTTGTCACGATTTCGCTACCGAACGGCCGTAGGCTTCCAGGCATCATGGGAACCCTCTTCACGCTTCGTTGGCAGGACGATCCGTTGCCGCCCCTCGGCGCGGACGCCCGGCGGGAAACGCGACGGTCGGTCGTCGTCGAGATCGTGGTGGTCTTCGCGATCACGCTGGGCATGAGCGGGTTGCGGTCGCTGGTGTCGCTGGTGCAATCGCAGATTCTCGCGCACCAGCAACAGATCTCGCTCGGCAAACTGCAAGTATCGGTCGCGGCGCCACGATCGTCCGTGGGCACCATCGACCTGATTCTGCAGCTCCTGTCGATCGCCCAGGGGCTGGCCTGGGGCGGGCTCGGCCTCTACCTGCTGTGGCGTGCGGGTGCGAGCCTGAAGCGGCATCTGGGCCTCGACCTGACGCGCCCCGGCCGGGATCTCGCGGCGGCGGTCGGGCTGGCGGCGCTCATCGGGATCCCCGGCCTGGGCCTGTATCTCGTCGCACACGCGCTCGGCATCTCGCTGACGGTGGCAGCGTCCACCATGACCGACGTGTGGTGGCGCGCACCGGTTTCCATCCTGATTGCCTTCCAGAACGGTTTCCTGGAAGAGGCTCTGGTCGTCGGCTACCTGGTACTGCGGCTGCGGCAGATCGACGTGCGCCCCTGGCTCGCGCTCGCGATCTCCGCCGTCCTGCGCGGCTCGTACCACCTCTACCAGGGGTACGGCGGCTTCGCCGGGAACGTCGTCATGGGCGTGGTTTTCGCCTTCGTGTTCCTGCGCTGGCGGCGGCTGTGGCCACTCGTCATCGCGCACGGCTTGATCGACACGGTCGCGCTCGTCGGCTACCCGCTGCTGCACGGGCACGTCTCCTGGCTGCCGTAGCGGCCGGCCATACGCGGACGGACCGGACTACAAAAGATCGGGTATGACGAACTCCTCGCCGAGCACATGCCAGGCAAGGAATGCGCGCACCGTCTGGTACCACACCTTGGCGTGATTCGGGGTGAGCACCCAGTGGTTCTCGTCCGGGAAGTACAGGAAGCGGTGCGGCAGCGGCAATGTCGGGTCCGCGTGGTCGAGAAGGTCCCACCACAGACGCAGGCCCTCGCCGATCGGCACCCGATAGTCCTTGTCCCCGTGGATCACCAGCATCGGCGTCGTGATGGCCGCGGCGGCCGCGGACGGAGTGTGGCCGGCACGCATGGCCGGGCTCATCTCGTCGCGCCAGAAGCTCGGCTCGTCGGTGGTGCCGCCGAAGGCGGGCAGGTCCCACAGGCTCGCGTGCGACACGATGGCCTTGAACCGATCCGTATGTCCCGCAATCCAATTCGCCATGTAGCCGCCGAAGGAGCCGCCCATCATCGCGGTGCGCGTCGGGTCGAGATCGTCCCGCTCGGCGAGCACGGCGTCGGTCGCGGCGATGACGTCGGTGAACGGCGTCTCGCCCCAGCGGCCCCAACCGCGTTCGATCATGACGTCCCCGTAGCCGGTGGAGAGGGCCGGATCCGGGAGCAGCACGGCATATCCCTGCGCGACCAGCAGCCAGGGGCACCAGCGCCAGGACCACGCGTTCCACGAATTCACCGGCCCGCCATGCACCCACAGCAGCAGCGGGGCGGGGCGCGCGGCGTCGGCGCCGTCGGGCAACGCCAGGAACGAGCGGATGGTGGTGCCGTCCGCGGCGGTCGCCGTCACCTCGGTGAGGGTGCCCGGCAGGTCCGGGCGGGGCGCGGGGCCACACAGCTCGCGCGACTGCTGATCCTGGAGCAACACATCCAGCGCCACAATGGTTCCCGGATCAGTATAGCTGCTCCGCACCGCGAAGAGCCGCTGCCCGTCGGGATGCACCTGGAGGGAGGTATAGGCGCCGTCGGCGGCGAGCCTGCGCCGCTGCCCGGTAGCCATGTCGAGCGCGAAGACCGGGGAGCGGCCGCTCTCGTCCGCGGCGACGTACAGCACGGCACCGTCTGGCGACCACGCGAGTTCGGTGGGCCGGAGGTCGCCGTCCAGCGGGAGCCGCCGGGCGTCGCCGCCGGCGGATGGCATCACCCACAGCGACTCGCGATGCGGCTCGTCGGCGGTGCCATAGTCCATGCGAATAAAGGCGATTCGGCTGCCATCGGGCGATATCGCGGGCAGGCCGAAGTGCACCCGGGGCGCCGCGGCGAGCTCCGTTCGCTGCCCGGTATCGAGGTCGATGCGCACCAGCCCGTCGGCGAGGCCCGTGTGCCCGTCCACGCGGCTCCAGGTGGTGACCACGAAGCTCCCGTCCGGGCTGACGTCCAGTTGGGCATCGGCCAGCGCGCGCCCGGCATCCGGCGTCACGTCGCTCAGCTCGAGAACATCGTCATACTCGAAACCTGTTGACGACGCGGGGGTCTCGCTGCGCCGCCAGGAGCACGCGAACAGTCGTGGCTGCTCGGGGCCGAGGTCGTGGTCCCAGTAGCGCACCGGGTAGCGGTCGTGCAGGATGGCCGAGACCTTGGCGTCCTTGCGCGCGGTGCGTTTGTCGGCATCCTGCTCCGGTCCGGTGGTGCGCTCGAAAACCGTTGCGGTGAGGACGATCCGGCCGGTGCCCCGGGCGACATGCACGGCGCCGACGCCGCCGGGCTTCGCCGCGACCTGACGCGGTTCGCCCGTGCCGGCCGGCAGCAGCCACAGCGCCGGCTTCTCGTCGTCGGCCGGTTTCGCGGCAGCGGGGTCCGGCCGCTTCGACACGAACAGCACCGAGTTATCCGGCAGGATCCTTGGCGCGCCCTCTCCCGGCGCGGAGCGCGTCAGGCGGTGGGCCTGCCGGTCGCCGGACGGGTCCAAGTCCCAGAGCGCGGTCACGTACTTGGTCTTGTCGGCGTTTAGCTCGGTGGCGACGGCGACCAGGCGAGACCCGTCCGGCGAGAGGGCGATCGCGCCCTGCCGCCGCAGCGCCACATACGCGTCGAGATCGTGGAAAGGCGTGGCAGGCCCGGCGAGTCGGTCCGCGGGCGCGGCGGTGGTCAGATCTGCATCGGTATCGGTCTCGGGCATAGACCCATCCTGCCCCACACCGCGCGCCACTTTCTCCGCTCCGCGCCTCCAGCATGTGGCGCACAGACGAGAAAGTGGCGCGACGTGGGGGTGGGGCGCAGGGGTGGGGCGCGGGTCGATCAGCGGGCGCCGAAGGGCCGCGCGAACCGATCGGGCTCCACGGGCAGCCCGAGCACGGACAGCGCCTGGGCGTAGACGTCCGCCTGCTCCAGCCGCGCGGGCGATTCCCGCGGCATCCGCGGCCCGCAGGCGGTGATCCACGCCGTGCGTTCCTCGGGCGTGTCGCCACCGTGACCGCCGGCATCGACGTGACCGTGATCGGTGACCGCGATCACGGTCCATTCGCCCTGCCCGTTCAGCGCGCCGATCCCGTCTATGACGGCCCCGAGCCGCCGATCGCATGCCTCGATAGCGGCGAGATACTCCGGTCCGACGCCGAGTGCGTGGGCGACCTCGTCGGCGACGCCGAAATAGAGGAACGCGGCACCGATCTCGCCGTCGGCCAGCGCTTCGCACGCCTCGTTCACGACGAGTTGGTCCGCGGTATCCCATGCGTCGAGGCGGTGGCCCGGGTCCGCAGCAACCGTCATGCGCGCGTCCGGGGCGAAGATCGGGCCGCAGTCCACCGGGCTGAGCATCGCCGGCCAACTGGCCCCGGCGTAGGTCCGGAATCCGGCGCCGCGGGCGGCGGTGAGGAAGTCGGCGGGCATGGCGTCGGGCGGGTTCTCGTTGTCGAGGACGCCGTGGGTGCTGGCAAGGGTGCCGGTGGCGATCGTCGCCCAGCACGGGCCGGAGATGGTGGGACCGGCCGTGTGCACCTGGACGGGGGCGCGGAAGCCGCGTGCGGTGATCGCGTCTAGGGCGGGGGTCTGGGCGCGATGCAGGGTGTCCCACCGCACACCGTCGATGCCGACCACCAGAACCTTCGCTGCAAAGGATGTCGCCACTCGACCATGGTCCCAGACGGTGCCGGGGTCGCCGGATCGAGTTCGTCGCGATGGGCACGCTCACGGGATCTCAAAGCTCACAGGATCTCGAAGCACGCGGAGGTTGGGTGCACAGGGACACAGCACCGCCCCGCATCGCGCCTACGAACGCTGGACGGCACGTCGTGCGGCGCTGCCAGCGGAGAGAACCGCGAGCAACGCGCTGCCGCTCCTAGTAGCGGGCGATGAGCCAGTCGCGGACCGCGTCCGAGACACAGTGCGCCGTGCGCGATATCGCAGCATCGCGGCCGAAACGGTCCACCAGCGGGACGATCTCGACGCCGTTCGGGACGGCAACGGCCGGGTCCGCGGCGCCGCAGACCACGAGGACCGGGAGCCGCCGAGCGCGCGCTCGTTGGATCACGCCGCCGACCACCTTGCCGTGCAGTGATGCGGCATCGAACCGGCCCTCACCGGTGACGACCAGATCGGCCTCCGCGACGGCATCGTCGAGCCCCACCGCCTCGGCCACCGCGTCGAACCCGCCGACGATGCGCGCGCCGAGCGCCACCAATCCACCGGCCAATCCGCCGGCCGCACCGGAGCCCACCGCCGTCTGCACGTCGATCCCGAATCGATCGCGATAGGCGCCGCGCAGCCGCTCCAGCCGGGCCGTGAGCACGCCGACCTGTTCCCGGCTCGCGCCCTTCTGCGGCCCGAAAACCGTTGCGGCATCCAGGAACAAGGTTCGCACGTCCGCGCACACCGCGATGGTCACGTCGGCGGACACGACCGAGGGCGAACCTTCCGGCGCCAAAACCTCCAGCGCCCCGGCGCCGCCGTCCGTGGTCGCGGAACCCCCCACACCGACGAGGATGTCCCGGGCACCGGCGCGGATCGCCGCCAGGATCAGCTCGCCCGTGCCACGCGTGGTCGCGGCCATGGGATCGTTGCCCTGCGCACCGCCGGCCAGCTCCAGCCCGGACGCGAGCGCCATCTCGATCACCGCGCGCCGGCCGTCGATTCGCCACGGCGCCGAGGCCGGTTGCCCGAGAGGGCCTGTCACCGTGGTGGTGCGGTTGGCGCCACCCAGTGCGTCGAGGGTCCCCTCACCACCGTCGGCGAGCGGTACCTCATGGCACGGGCCCACCGGCACCGCATCCGATCCGGCTACCGCAGCCTTTCCGATCATTTCAGCCGATGCGAGCCTCACCCCGGCCGCGATCGCGGCGGCGGCCGCGGGCGCGGTGAGCGTGCCCCGGAACTTGTCCGGCGCCGCCAGAACGCGCGCGGGCGGGAACATCGTCATATCCGTTTCACGTCGCCCGGCGCCACCTCAAGCCGCGCGATGACAGCCAGCCACGTCGCAGAACGCGCGGACACCAGCCCGGGAGTCGCAGCACTTTTCACGGGGGCCTGGATCACGGGGGCCTGGATCACCGCAGCGTGAACTGCCGCCCGAGAATGCCGTCGCGGGCACGTCTTTCGGCCGATGTCAGCGGCCCCTGCACCGCGAGAGATTCGTCCAGGCGGGCCGCGAAGGCAGCGGCCGGCGCCTCCCATTCGGACGAGTGGGCGTCGCGGTCGAGGTCCCACACCGGCACCAGGCAGCCGTGCGCGCGGAACGATCCGACGTATCGGGACCCGTCCCCGAGGCTCAGCCCATCGGCGGCCGCGAGCCGGGCGAGGGCGGCCATCAGCACGGGCTCCTCCTCGCCGCGAACCCACCGCAGGTGGGCCTTCTCGCCGGTGTCGACCCAATACGCACCGGGGAGGTCGGCCAGCCGTGCGGTCGGCATGATCGCCGCGTTCGCCCGTTCGAGCGTCGTGGCAAGCGTGCTGCCGGCCTCCGGTTCCTCCTCGAGCCACCAGCCGAAATCGCTGTGCACCGTGACCTCGAACGGTTCCGGTGCGAGCAGATCCTGCATACGGGCGCCGACACTGGCCCGCGCGTAGGTCGCCAGGACCGATGACGGCTCCGCGGCGAGCGCCCATTCGATGGCCGAGGCGATGTCGCGGGAGAGGTCGCCGGAGTGGGTCTGCACCTGGGTGCCGACGAGGATCGCGCCGTCCGCCCGGGTGAGCGCCGCGGCGGCGCCGGGAAGCACGCTGCCCAGGGTGATCGACGGGGTGTCCGCGGTCGCCGCGCGCAGGTGCAGGGTCGCGGTCGCGGACGGCACGAACTCGCGCAGGGCGATCAATTCGGTCTCGCCCGCCAGCCCGGCGAACGGGCGCGCGACGATCATGTCGGCGGCGTCGGCGGCGCCGTGGCAGGCCTTGTAACGGCGGCCAGACCCGCACGGGCACGGTTGCCGGGGCCCGACGGCCGTCGAGGGAGCGCCGTCTTGGATGGGCGCGGGCACGCGCCGGGTCTTCTTCACCACGGCTGACACGGTATCCGACGCGGAGGGGTCGCGGTGCCGCGCGGCTGGGGTGGCCTGGCCGAGCTTCTGGCCGAGTTGTCGGCCGTCGGTCCGGCCGTCGGTTCTGTGGACGGTTCTGAGGACGGTTCGGCCGGCGGCCTTCGGGACCGCTCCTGCGGGACCGATCCGCAGACCTGCCCGATGACCCTACGATGTAGGCGACGGCGGACCGCAGGCGCCGAGCACGGGGTCTCGCCATGGCAGAACTACATGTAACAATCAGGTTCGATGCCGAGTGTTCACACACGACGCGCCGTGACAAGAGCAGGGACGATGTGACGTTCTCAGATCCCATTGGACGGCCGGTTCCACCGCCGGCGAAGCCGCGTCTGGCCGACTACGTACGGGCCGCAGACGCGGATCTGGACCTGCCGCCGTTGCCGACATTGGAGCCGCTGCCCACACTCCGGCCGATGCCGCCGATGCCCCGGCCGCCATGGGAGCTCGATGCCGACGCCACGCCAGCCGCGGCCGCCACGAGACCCGCGCCTCCCCCGCCCGCCGGGCATCCGGCAGCGGGGCCCGAGCGACGGGACGCGATCGACGATCCGCGCACCGCACGGCAGGAGCCACCGGATTCACCGCCCATGACGACGTTCGCGCCGCCTGCGGCGTCGACGGACCGCGAAGGATCGCCACGGTCACCCCAGTTGGCCCTGTCACCGCCGCCACCCCTGCAACCGTCGCCGCTTCCTACGGTGCAGCCGTCGCCACAGGCTTCCGCTGCGTGGCCCGTCTCGTGGGACGTTCGGTCGACCGCCGCGCTGGGCGCACCGTTCGTAGAGCCGTTGGCTGAGCCGATCGAGGCGACCGGCTCCACGCCGCAAGTGATCGAAAACCCAACAGTTCCGGACGTTCTCGCAACGAGCGAACCATCCGACGTGGCGCCGACGACGCTGATCGGTGCAGGCGAAGGTTTGGCTCACGGCACGGTGTACGAGGGCGGTGTCGGCGGGGCGCTGGTCGGTCGCCATTCGGTCGCGGACCCCGCAGGTTCGGACGCGGCGCCACCACGTCTGCGCGTGGTGATGATCGGTGGAGCGGAGCCGCTCGGCAGCATGGTCGCGCAGCGACTGATCGCGGCCGGTCACCGGTTGGCCGTGCACGACGTGCGGCTCCCCGCGGGCGATCCGGACCTCGGAGGTGCGGCAACCGCGCGCTCCGTGGACCGGACAGCGGCTCCGGCCGCTGCCGTCATACCGTCCGTATCGCCCATATCCCTGCCGGGCGACCGGTCCGACACCGACGAGGTCGTGCATACAGTGGCGCGCGCGGAGGTCACCCTCGGCGGGCTCGACGCGATCGTCGTGCTGCCGGCGCGGCACCGCCCGTCGACCACCCTCGAGGCAGACGCCACAGCCTGGGCCGACACCTGGTCCGCGGCGCTGACGACCGAGGTGCTGGCGGCCGCGTGCGCCGCCCACATCGCGGCCCGGTCGTTCTTGGCGCGGCGTCGCGCGGGCCGCATCGTGCTGGTCGCCGACGGCCGGGACGGCGCCTCGACGGGCGCCATGCCCGCTTCGGCGATCAGGGCGGCGATCAGCAGCCTCGGCACGGATCTGGCGCGGGAACTCGGGCCGCACGGGATCGGCGTCAGCGTCGTCACCACGGGCGCGGGCGGGTCGCGGGACTTCGCTCTCGCACAGGTGGCGGATGTGGTCGAGGCGCTGCTATCGACGCCGGTGCTTTCCGGTGTGAGTTCCCGCATCGGCTAGCAACGAATCGCGCTCGCCCGCCGGAGCCGGCGTGCCTGGTTCACTTGGCTTGCGTAGCTCGCCTGGCCCGCCCGCCGGGGCCGGTCCGGTCGAAGGTGTTTCGGCGAGAACAGCGTCATGGTCGTGTGCAGCATCGTCGACGAAGGCGCGCGACGTTATCCGATCCGTGCGAGCCGTGCGATTCTCGGCGGTCGACCGCGGCGGCGCGACGTTCCAATCGCGGTAACGCCGCACGGAACGCCCCCGCCACGCGCGGCGCAACGACAGCAGAACGGCTGTGGACAACGCCGCGACCACGGCCGCCGCCACGTCGACGGCGATGTGCCATTGCACCGCATCCGCCCTGAGCTGATTGCTGGTGCCGAACGAGATCGCCAACGCGGCAACGGCAATCACACCGTTGGCCCACCACGCCGCCCACCACGCGATGAGCAACCGGCGGGCCGGGGGTGGGACGCGGCCGTCGTCTGCGGCCCCCGGACTACCGGATCCGTGGACCAGCCGGAAGGTCTCGACGAGCACCTGCCCCGCGCCGTACAGGTTCCACCCCGGGACCAGCAGCCGGGCCGCAATCTGCTCCGCCGAGCGAGGCGGGAGCCTGCCGCCGCGATAGGCGGCCGCGCGCGCGAGGGATCCGACCGCGCCCGTGACGGCGACGGCGGCCGCCAGGCCGAGCAGCAGTGCCAGCGCCCCGCCGAACTGCACCGCGAGGTCGCTGGCCCGGACCTCCGCTGCCCCCAGCACCAGGGTTCGCCCGCGCAGCAGCAGGGCGTAACGCCACGTTTCCGCGACCGCCGCCGCGCACGCAGCGAACGCCGTACCGCAGCACAAGACCGCGGCGGCGGCCAAACCCGTGGCCCGAGGCGCAACGATGGACTCCCCGTCCGGCCGACCGCCGCGCAGACGTGCCACGGGCGGGAAACCCCAGGTCGGGTGCGCACGCCCGTAGGACGGCGGTCCGCTGTACGGCCAGCGCAGGCGCCGCACGCGCGGCTGCGGACCGAGCCCTGGCGGCGGGTGCGCCACCCAGCGCGTGTCGCTCACTGCGCGGGCGTTCCGGTTGTCACGCGGGCATTCTCGCACGGACGCTGCTGCACAGGCGTAATCGCAGGGGCGCTGCCGCACGAGCACAGTCGCATATGCCGGATCGCCTGGGCACCGGCATTCGGGCAACGTGCGCCCTGCCCGGATCGACCGATCGGGTATGACGCTGTTCCGTGGCCGGGCCGTCCCGAGATGCCTTCGGTTCCGGACGGTAGCGTCGGGGCCATGACAGCCGACCGTGTTCGCACCGTCTTCGCCCGGGCCGCGGCCATCGCCGCCGACTTTCGCGAGTCCTTAGGGCCTGCGCGTAAATTACATGAACGTTATTTGGGTGTCAGGGTGTAGTTC
>MKSW01000010.1 GCA_001897425.1 Actinobacteria bacterium 69-20
CATGCCGAGCGCTCGGAGGACGACGACCTCGTCGGCGCGCATCCGCAGCAGCTCCCCGGCCACCGCGCCCAGCGCGACGAGCGCGAGCACGGCGCCCCCGATCATGCCGGCCCACAGCGCCCTCGGCACCGAGGCGAGCACCTCCACCGACGTGCCGAGGCGCGGCCCGGCGACCGTGCTGCCGGGGACGGCGGCGCGGATGCGGGACGCCGTCGCCACGGGGTCCGCGCTCGACGCCCAGATCCCGGTCGGCGCCACCGCCGCGCCGCCCGCACGCAGCGTCGCCACCTGGAGGGCGCGGAGGTCGACGAGCAGCCCCCGGTTCCCCGGCGATCCGGGCACCTGGTCGACGATCGCGGTGACCTTGGCGGGGAACGAACCGGGGACGACGCCGATGTCGAGGTTCGGCGTCTCGCCGACGTGGGCCGAGATCGTGCGCGCGAACGCACGGGACAGGACGACGGGGACGGCGGTCGCGTCCGCGGGCTGGAGCCGCAGTCCCGTCGCGGAGAAGAGCTGCCCGGCGTAGCCGAGGGGGCCGGACGCCGTCGCCTGTCCGTTGATGGTCGTGCCGGGCGAGAGCGTCCACGGCGCGGTGGGGAGGAGGTCGTCCGCCTCGCCGCCGGCCACCACCGAGAACGCGCTCACGACGCCCGACACCTCGACGAGCTCGCCCGGCGCCCCGACGGGCTGCAGCTGCGCGTCGAGGGCGACCAGCGCCCGCGCGACGCCGTCGCCCGGAAGGCGGGCACTGACGACCGCCGGTGAGGACGACGGGACCGAGAACGCGGCCTCGGCCACGAGCCCGGAGGCGTCGACGAGCTGCGCCGTGAGGACGGGGACGGCGCCCGTCCATGCCACGGTGGCCGTGAGCGCGGTCGCCGTCGCGGGCAGCGGCACGACGGCCGGCTCCGCGGCGAGGTCCTTCGCGAGCCGTGCGGTGTCGACGGCGCCGAGGGCCGTGGTTCCGGAGGCGACGAGACCCGCCGCCGGGACCGCGGTCACGTGCACGGTCGACTCGTCCTGGAGCGCCCCGCTGAGCGACGCAACCGGTGCGGCCGCACCCACTCCGGGCACCGCGGCGACCTTCGCGACGTCGGTCGTGCCGGTCACGACGAGGTCGGCCCCCGCGTGCAGCCCGGCGGTCCGGGTGGACGCCGTCTCCCATGTCGGCTGATACGTCGCGGCCAGCACGATACCCCCGCCGGCCAGCGCGATCACCACGAAGGGGGACGCGATCATGCGGACGCGCCGGGAGACCTCGCGCGCGACCGTGGTCGCCCGGATGCCGTCGCCCCGTGCGGCGATGCGCTCGACGCCGGCCGCGACGACCGGGACGAGCGCGAGCCCCGCCACCGCCACCACCGCGAGGCACAGCGCGGGCGCCAGCACCGCCAGCGGATCCACCTCCGCCCCCGCGGCCGTGGGAGAGAGGGGCGAGCCGAACTGCAGGAACCGCCACAGCGACAGGGCGGCCGCGGCGACGAGGAGCAGCACGAGCGCGGGCGCAGCCAGACGGCGCACCCGCCCGGTCTCGTCGGCCGCGCCGCGACGGAACGTGCGACGGGCCGAGGCGAGTGCGACCCCCGTGACGAGGGCGACGGCCACCGCCACGACGGCCACGGCGACGGATGCCGCGGGCACGGGGTCCGTGGACGGCGAGCCGATGGCGGTTAGCACACCGAGCGCGACGCCGGTGCCGGCCGCCGCGCCGAGCCCGGCGACGACCGCGGTCTCGGCCGCGGTCGTCCACCCCACGCGGGCCGCCGACGCCCCGCGCGAACGCAGCAGGGACGTCTCGCGGGTGCGCACGCCGTCGAGGAGCCGGCCGAGCTCGGCGAGCGTCACCAGGCCGATCGCCGCGACGAGCAGCAGCGGAACCGGCTCGACGGCCGCCAGCGGCGCGATCGCGACCTGGAGCGCGGCCGCGTGCTCGTCGAGCGTGCCGGACTTCTCGATACCCTGCGACCCCACGACGGCGTCGGCGAGCAGGGCCTTGAGGATGCGGTCGCCGACCGTGGCGAGAGCGGGCAGGTCGGCGGGCGTCACCTGACGCGCGATCGGGGTGATGGTCCAGACCGTGTCGTCGCCGTTCGCCGCCGGCGCGGCGGTCACCCGGACCGGCATGCCGGGCCCGCCCGCCCGCACCAGCTCGCGGTCGATGATCGCGCGCGCCCGCGCATCCTGCCGCCCGGCGTCGTCCGCCGTGGGGGCGTCGTAGCGCAGCTCCGCCGACGACCCTTCGAGGGCCGCGATGCCCGCGGACACGGCCTGGCGCGCCTGGGCGCCGAGGTAGCCGACGAGCCCCGTCCCGAGGGCGGCGAGCAGCAGGCAGACGCCCAGCAGCGCGGCGAAGAGCGCGCTGTGGGCGC